>JBLZZJ010000050.1:0-148519 GCA_050282285.1 Pseudomonas sp. | reverse complement strand
TCATAGCTCAGCTGGATAGAGTACTCGGCTACGAACCGAGCGGTCGGAGGTTCGAATCCTCCTGAGTCCGCCATACCAAAAAAGGGCCTGCAGAAATGCAGGCCCTTTTTCTTTGCCCGTGATTTTTTGCGAGCGGGTTAGTTCTTGACGCAGCCGGCCTCGTCGAAGGCTACCTGGCGTGTGTTGCCCTTGCGATCGAGGTAGTGCCAGCGGGTGTCGCCGTTGCGGCTACTGACCCGGTCGGGTTTGCCGAACATGCTCTCCACGTCTGACTGCGTCATTCCGCTGCGTACCTGCTGCTTCACCATGGCTTCGCGGCGGGCGCTGCCGGTAAGTACGTCGCCGCATCCGTCCTTGCGTTCCCCAACTACAGTTAACGTAGTGACGTGCTCGCGCGCCTTCGTTCGTGTGCCTTCAGGCGTACTGGTGTTGGCCAGTGGGATGGTTTCACCGCTGCTGGGTGTGTGATTGCGCGCGTCCTGCAACTGCTGTTGCTGGTCGGTCGGGCACCCGTGGAAGGTGAAGGTGATGTGACCGGTCGCGTCTTCGCAACGAAAAACGGTAGCGGCCGAGAGGGTGGTGGAATAGATCGAGATGAGGCAGACAGCGGCTGCGCAGTTTAGTCCATGCATGGATTCGTCCTCCTTGACGATTGCCTGCCAAGCATAGCCGCGTGTCTTGCATTCGTCAGGGTGTCTTGCCGCGTTTGGCGGGCGTCGCAGTTGCAGAGTTTTAAATCGGGCTCAAGAGTGTGTTGCAAGCACTTGTTCTTGCCGCGCTTTTGTCACATGCAAAGCGGCTTGGCAGTGTTATCATCTGCCGCGTCAGCCCCGCCGGGGCTTGTGGAACACCACCATGGACTTACCCAGTAGTTACTCTGAATCTCGATTGTGCAATCGCGTATTGACTGATTGACCCTCTCTGGCGTGCGCCGCCACTGGGGGTGGAGCGCGCCATGACTGAAGTAGACGCAAAAAAACCGCAAGAAAGCCTGCAGGACCGCCTTGCTCAGGTGGTCGAGCTGCTGCATCGCCACAAGCTGGTCGAGGGCCTGACGCACCGTCAGGAAGGCCAGCACCATGACCGGGTGGAAAACCTGGTTCATCGCCAGAATCTCGCCGAGCTGCAGCGCAAGCTCGACGACCTGCACTCCGCCGACGTTGCCTACATTCTTGAAGCCTTGCCGCTGGAAGAGCGTCTGACTGTCTGGCAGTTGGTCAAGGTCGAGCGTGACGGCGACATCCTCCTGGAAGTATCGGACGCGGTCCGCGAGACGCTGATCGCCGACATGGAGGATCACGAGATCCTCGCTGCTGCCAAGGAAATGGACGCCGACGAACTGGCGGACCTGGCCCATGAGCTGCCGCGCGATGTCGTCCATGAGCTGATGGAGTCCCTCGATGCGCAGCAGCGCGAGCGGGTTCGCTCGGCGCTGTCTTACGAGGAAGACCAGGTCGGCGCGCTGATGGACTTCGAGATGGTCACCATCCGCGAAGACGTCACCCTGGAAGTGGTTCTGCGCTACCTGCGCCGCCTGAAAGAGCTGCCGGGCCACACTGACAAATTGTTCGTGGTCGACTACGACGGCGTGCTCAAGGGCGTGCTGCCGGTCAAGCGCCTGCTGGTCAACGACCCCGACAAGCATGTGGCTGAAGTCATGGCCACTGACCCCGTGAGTTTCCACCCGGACGAAGACGCCTATGACGCCGCCCAGGCGTTCGAGCGCTACGACCTGATTTCCACGCCGGTGGTGGACAAGAACGGCAAGCTGATCGGCCGTCTGACCATCGACGAAATGGTCGACCTGATCCGTGAGGAAAGCGAGAGCGAAGTCCTCAACATGGCCGGTCTTCGTGAAGAAGAAGACATCTTCGCCTCGGTCTGGAAATCGGTCAGAAACCGCTGGGCCTGGCTGGCGATCAACCTGATGACGGCCTTTCTGGCGTCGCGGGTGATCGGCCTGTTCGAGGGCTCCATCGAGAAGCTGGTGGCCCTGGCGGCGCTGATGCCGATCGTTGCCGGCATTGGCGGCAACTCCGGCAACCAGACCATTACCATGATCGTGCGTGCCATGGCGCTGGATCAGGTGGGCACCGGCAACACCAAGCGCCTGGTGCGCAAGGAACTGGGCGTTTCGTTGATCAATGGCCTGCTGTGGGGCGGCGTGATCGGTGTGGTGGCCTATGTGCTCTACGACAGTTGGTCGCTGGGCGTGGTGATGACAGCGGCAATGACGCTCAACCTGCTGCTGGCCGCCCTTATGGGCGTGCTGATCCCCATGACCCTGGCGCGCATGGGGCGCGACCCGGCGATGGGGGCCAGCGTGATGATCACCGCGGTCACCGACAGCGGTGGTTTCTTCATCTTCCTCGGTCTGGCCTCGATTTTCCTGTTGTAGGGCCTATTCCATCAGCTCCACCAGCCGCCAGGTATCGAGGAAGGCCACGACCCGCGTGATGCGGCCTTCCTCGAACTGCATGTGCCAGGCGTAACTGTTCTCGTAGCGACTGCCGTCCTTGGCGGTCGCGCTGCCGTCCCACATCACCACGACATGCGGCCCCTGGGCGACGATCTGGCGCACGGTGGGCGTAATTGGCGTCGCCAGCTTCGCAGTGATCGGCTTCACCGCGTCCTCCATGAACGACTCGCGGGTGCGGTAGACCCCGGACACCGGGCTGTTGCCGGCGACGGTCCATTCCGCGTCGTCTGCAAGCAGGTCGAATACGCTGCCGGTGCCATTGCGCCAGTTATCGAAGGCCTGTTGCACCAGAGCGGCGTTCTCGGGCTCGCTGCTGGCCCAGCTCGGCAGGGCGATCAGGGCACTTAGCAGTACGGCACTGGCGTATTTGAATGGGCTCATGGGTGATTCTCCTTGTGGGTTGGATTCAGTGGGGCACTGAACAGCGCGAAAATTCCTGACGCGTGCTGTCGGCGTCTGCCGGCTTCCCGTGTGATAGCCATGCTAGGCAGGGGCGGGCGGCTTGCTAAGTCTGGTTACTCTTTCGACCTTGCCTGTTTCTATTGAGTGAGCCGTAGAATGCGGGCTCACCCATGATCGATCCGGTTGCCTGAGCCATGAGCGCGATACCCGAAGAGCAGCGCCAGCGTATGGTCGAACTGATGCTGCGTCTGGCGCCCCAGGAGGGCTACACCCGAGCTCTGCAGGACGGCGTTACCTTCATGCGTTCCAACCGGGCACTGCCCAGCACGCCGGCGCTGTACGAGCCGAGCATCGTGATCGTGATTCAGGGGCGCAAGCGCGGGCTGCACAGCGGCAAACTCTATGTCTATGACGCCCAGCACTACCTGGTGCTGTCGGTGCCACTGCCATTCACCATCGAAACCGAAGCGAGCGAAGAGGAGCCCTTGCTCGGCCTGGCGCTGCGCGTCGATCCGCAGTTGGTCGCGGAGCTGGCAATGGGGTTGGAGGAGGTGTGCGGCGCGGCTGCGCCGATACCGGAAACCTTGCATTCAACACCGATAGACGCTCGGCTGGCCGATGCGACCTTGCGCCTGCTCGAGGCCCTTAGTTCGCCGGAGGAGGCGCGTTTGCTGGGGGCTTCGATCATTCGCGAAATCGTGTTTCGCGTGCTGACCGGCGAGCAGGGCGGTGGCTTGCGCGCGACCCTGCCGCAGGGTGGGCATTTCGGTCGTATTGCCCGGGTGCTGCAGCGCATCCATTCGGACTACGACCAGGGGCTCGATGTCTCGACGCTGGCCGATGCGGCGAATATGAGCGTGCCGGCCTTCCACGTGCACTTCAAGGCGGTGACGTCATCGTCACCGCTGCAATACCTCAAGGCCGTTCGTCTGCACCAGGCGCGGCTCATGATGATTCGTGAGGGCATGAGTGCGCTGAGTGCTGCGCAGCGAGTCGGCTACGAAAGCCCTTCGCAGTTCAGTCGTGAGTTCAAGCGGATGTTCGGGCGGCCGCCAGGGCACGAGGTGCGGCACATGAAGGCCTTGCTGTCGCTGGCGCCAGCAGTTGGCGCAGGGCGTAGCCTGGCCTGAGGCGGCAAAAATCGCTACCAACAAAAAAACCGGCTCAGGAGCCGGTTTTTTTATCGCTGCCTTTTATGCTTCTTCGGCAGCCATTTCGACGTCGTGTGCAATCAATGCCACGAGGGCATTCTGCTGACGGCGAGACAGTTGGCGAAAGCGCTGCAGCAACTCGCGTTCATGCAGAGACAGTTCAGGGCTGTCCAGACGCAGGTTGAGATCATCACCCAGCGTGCCTTCCTGAAGCATGCTCTGCTCCAGGCGGGCGATTATTTCCGAATTCATGCTGCGGTGATGGTTACGCGCTACATCAGCAATGCGTTCACGCATGCCATCGGGCAAACGAACGACGAACTTGTCAGCCGTGCGGCTGGAATAGATAGCCTGTTTCATAGGGCGCATACATTAAACCGGTTAGTTCAGGGAAGCGATGCTGGTGTGAGCTTCGAGATTGTCACCGGTTTGACCATCTTTAGCACTAGCCGTTCAACCAGATTCGCCATTTGCGTCATTACGACCGTTCGGTCACACAACCAATTCCTTGACGTCAAATACGTGGCGTATTCTGACGGCAGTACCGGCTTTTTGCCAGCACCAGTTATCCGAAATTCGTGTAATTGGACACAAACCCGACAAATCGTTCCGCCTATTTCCAAAAACCTTCAATGAATCGTCACTCAAGCGTCATGGCCCGTTAACGGGGTTGACACAGGATTTGCCTAGCTTGGTCTACACCAGCAGGCGATCTCGCGTCGCCCGGCAACCGTTAATAAGAAGAGGGCATCCCATGAGCGCAGTGATTCAGGTCGAGCGTCTGAACAAATCGTTCGGTCGCAAGCAAGCACTGTTCGACCTGGCCTTGTCGGTCCAGCCCGGAGAAATGGTAGCGCTGATCGGTGCGTCGGGCTCTGGCAAGTCAACCCTGTTGCGGCATGTCGCTGGCCTGGCCTGCTGCGACCGTACTGGCGGCGGGCGTATCGAGGTCCTGGGGCGCGAGGTGCAGGCCCATGGGCGCTTGAACGGCGACGTACGTCGGCTGCGTGCCGATATCGGCTACATCTTCCAGCAGTTCAACCTGGTCGGGCGCCTGAGCGTTCTGCAGAACGTGCTGCTCGGTTGCCTGGGACGTACCCCGCGCTGGCGCGGCACCTTCGGGCTGTTCACGGTCGAGGAAAAGCAGCGCGCGCTGCATGCGCTGGAGCGTGTCGGCCTGGCCGACCTGGCGCCACAGCGCGCCTCGACCTTGTCTGGGGGCCAGCAGCAGCGTGTAGCGATTGCCCGCGCCCTGTGTCAACGCGCCGAAGTGATCCTGGCCGATGAGCCGATTGCCTCGCTGGACCCCGAGTCCGCTCGCAAGGTCATGGAAATCCTTGCCGACATCAACCGCGAAGATGGCAAGACCGTGGTGGTGACCCTGCATCAAGTGGACTACGCCATGCGCTACTGCCAGCGCGCGGTCGCCCTGAAAGGTGGGTGTATCCATTTCGACGGTCCGACTGCCGAGCTCAATCCGAATTTCCTCAATGACCTGTACGGCGCCGACCTCGACACCAGCCTGCTGCTGAGCGGCACCGCTCGCCGGCCACGGCCGCGCGACGTGTCGCTGACGCTGGCCAAAGCCTGACAGCACCCCATTCCCGTCTATTTCCCGAACGCCCATCCTTCGCAGGAGTGCTTTGCATGTTCAAACGCATCAGCCATGTGTTCGCCGCTTCGGCACTGCTGGCCGGCTCCATCCTGGGCACCGCCCAGGCCGATGACCAGGTCATCAACTTCGGCATCATTTCCACCGAGTCTTCGCAGAACCTGAAAAGCACCTGGGATCCGTTTCTGGCGGCCATGGGCGAGAAGACCGGCAAGAAGATCAACGCGTTCTTCGCCCCGGACTACGCCGGAATCATCCAGGGCATGCGCTTCGACAAGGTCGATGTGGCCTGGTACGGCAACAAGTCCGCCATGGAAGCGGTGGACCGGGCGGGTGGCGAAGTGTTCGCCCAGACCGTCGCGGCCAACGGCGCGCAGGGGTATTACAGCCTGCTGGTGGCGCACAAGGACAGCCCGATCAATTCGGTCGACGACATGCTGAAGAACGCCAAGAACCTGGCCTTCGCCAATGGCGATCCGAATTCCACCTCTGGCTACCTGGTGCCTGGCTACTACGTGTTCGCCCAGAACAAGGTAGACGCCAATCGCATCTTCAAGCGCGCGCTGAACGGCAGCCACGAGGTCAACGCGCTGTCGGTGGCCAACAAGCAGGTGGACGTCGGCACCTTCAACAGCGAAGGCATGGAGCGCCTGGAAATCACTGCACCGGACAAAGCCGCGCAACTGAAAGTGATCTGGACCTCGCCGCTGATCCCGTCCGACCCGATGGTCTGGCGCAAGAACCTCAGCGCCGACGACAAGGCCACCCTGCGTGATTTCTTCATGACCTACGGCGACCAGCCGGCCGAGCTGAACGTGCTGGAAGGCCTGCAGTGGGGCAAGTTCCGCGCCTCCGATAACGACCAGTTGCTGCCGATCCGCCAGCTCGAGCTGTTCAAACAGCGCAGCGACGTGGCCAACAACGCGAAGCTTTCGGATGCCGACAAGCAGGCGAAGCTCAAGGAGCTGGACGAACAACTGGCCAAGCTGGAACAGCGCATGGCCGAGCGTGAGCAGAAGAACGCTGCCAACGCTGGCTGATTTCGCCAGCCGCCTTGCCCGACCGGGCAGGGCGGCTGACTTTGCCTTTCTCGTCGAGACCTTGTTATGACCACGCTGACTTCCACCTCCGCCCTTGATGCCAGCGCCAAGCGCTCCTGGCCTCAACTGATCGGCTGGGGCCTGTTCTTCGCCCTGCTGGCCTGGTCCTGGAAGGGCGCCGAGATGAATCCGCTCGGCCTGATCCGCGACTCCGGCAACATGGCGACCTTCGCCGCCGACTTCTTCCCGCCGGATTTCAGCAACTGGGAGCTGTACCTCAAGGAAATGATCGTCACCGTGCAGATCGCCCTGTGGGGCACGGTGCTGGCCATCGTTTGCGCGATTCCGCTGGGCATTCTGTGCTCCGCCAACATCGTGCCGTGGTGGGTCTACCAACCCGTGCGCCGGGTGATGGATGCCTGCCGTTCGATCAACGAAATGGTGTTCGCCATGTTGTTTGTGGTCGCGGTCGGCCTGGGGCCGTTCGCCGGGGTGCTGGCGCTGTTCATCGGCACCACCGGGGTACTGGCCAAGCTGTTCGCCGAGGCGGTCGAGGCCATCGATCCCGGCCCAGTGGAAGGGGTGCGCGCCACCGGCGCCAGCGCCTTGCAGGAAGTGATCTTCGGGGTCATTCCCCAGGTGCTGCCGCTGTGGATTTCCTATTCGCTGTACCGCTTTGAGTCCAACGTGCGCTCGGCCACCGTGGTCGGGATGGTCGGCGCTGGCGGCATCGGCGTGATGCTCTGGGAAGCGATTCGCGGGTTCCAGTTCGCCCAGACCTGCGCCCTGCTGATTGTGATCATCGTGGTCGTGAGCCTGATCGACATCCTGTCGCAGCGTCTGCGCAAACAGTTCATCTAATCGAGGGGGCGCTGTCGGCGCCTTTTTTCAAGTATGCACTTGTCTAGACAAATAGAGCCGCTGTACCGCGAACTGGCCGCCGTGCTGCGTGAAGAGCTGCGCCATTTGGCGCCCGGTGATTACCTGCCGGGGGAAATCCAGCTGGCATCGAGGTTCTCCGTCAACCGCCACACGGTGCGCCGCGCTGTCGACGAACTGGTGCTCGAAGGTCGGCTGCTGCGCCAGCAGGGAAAAGGCACGCGCGTATTGGCCAAGCCGCTGATCTACCCGGTAGAGGCGGGCAGTGCCTACAGCGAATCGCTGTCCGCTCTGGGCCACCGTGTCGAGGCGCAGTTGCTGGAGCGCCGCCAGCGTGTGGCCAGCCAGGAGGAGTGCCAACACCTGCAACTGCCGGACGATGCGCCGCTGATCGAACTGAGCACCCTGCGCCTGCTCGATGGGCAGCCGGTCAGCCTGATCCGCCATCGTTTCTGCGCCAGCCATACCGACCTGCTCGCCGACTATCAGGGGGGCTCACTGCGCCAGCACCTGGCAGAGCGCGACCTGCACCTGACCCGCACCTTCAGCCTGATCGGCGCCCGCCTGCCCAGTCGCGAAGAGGCCTCGCGCCTCCTGATGCCGCAGCACGCGCCGCTGCTCACTGTACTCACCCTGTCCCGCGACGTTGCCGGGCGGCCGGTGGAGCTGGCGTTGTCGACCAGCCGTGCTGACCGCTTCCAGTACCAGGTCGCCCCCTGATGGAGAACCCGACCATGCACCACGACCCGCAGATTGCCATCCGCCAGCGCTGGATGGGTGTGCTCGCCCGCGCCGGCCAGCAATTGCCACGTTTCGAGGCCGCGCTGATGGACGCCGACTACCAGCTCATTCGCGCCCCGGAGGTCGGCATGACCCTGGTGCGTGGCCGCATGGGTGGCACCGGTGCCGCCTTCAACCTTGGCGAAATGACCGTGACCCGCTGCGTGGTGCGCCTGGGAGACGGGCGCACCGGCTACAGCTACGTGGCCGGCCGCGACAAGCGCCACGCCGAACTCGCTGCCCTGGCGGACGCCCACCTGCAGGGCGCGCAGCGCCAGCATTGGCTCAGCGAGCTGATCGAGCCCCTGGCCGCTGAGCAGCAGGCCGCGCGGGCCAGGGCCGATGCCGACACCGCAACAACCCAGGTGGAATTCTTCACCCTGGTCAGAGGAGAGGATTGATGACTGCGCTTTACAGCTCCGAATGGCTGCAACCGGCCTTCAACGATCCGGTGCTGGATGCCCAGACCAGTTTCCGCATGGCGCTCAAAGCGCTGGCCGAGCCGGGCCTGATCCAGCCGCTGGACCGTGCCTTGGCCCTGGATGGCCTGGCGCCGGCGACCTACGCGTTGTGCCTGGCGTTTCTCGATGGCGACACGCCGCTGTGGCTGGCCCCGGCCTTCGACACGCCGCTGATCCGCGCCAACCTGGCCTTCCATTGCGGCTGCCCGATCGTTGAAGAGCGCGAGCTGGCGCTGTTCGCCCTGCTCGATGAAGCGCAACTGCACGACCTGAGCGACTTCGACAACGGCAGCGAACGCTACCCGGACCAGTCCTGCACGCTGCTGATCCAGCTCGGCACCCTGGAAAGCGGCGCGCCGTTGCGCTGGCGCGGCCCGGGAATCAAGGACGTGCGCAGCGTGAGCCTGCCGTTACCGGCGGTGTTCTGGCAGCAGCGCCAGGCGCGCAGTGCCTTTCCCCGCGGGCTGGATGCCTTCTTCGCTGCGGGCTGCCAGATCATCGGCCTGCCGCGCAGCACCCATGTGCTGACCCCTGCCGAGGAGGCCGCCTGATGTATGTCGCCGTCAAAGGTGGCGAACGCGCCATCGACAACGCCCACCTGCTGCTGGCCAAGAAGCGCCGCGGCGATACCGCCATTCCCGAACTCGACGTCGAACAGGTGCGCCAGCAGATGCCCCTGGCCGTGGCGCGGGTGATGAGCGAAGGCTCGCTGTACGACGAGCAACTGGCGGCCCTGGCCATCAAGCAGGCCGCCGGTGAACTGATGGAGGCGATCTTCCTGCTGCGCGCCTACCGCACCACCTTGCCGCGCTTCGGTGCCACGCTGCCGCTGGAA
Organism: Pseudomonas sp.; assembly: GCA_050282285.1. Classification (GTDB taxonomy): domain Bacteria; phylum Pseudomonadota; class Gammaproteobacteria; order Pseudomonadales; family Pseudomonadaceae; genus Aquipseudomonas. The sequence continues at coordinate 138,880 of JBLZZJ010000050.1, read as the reverse complement.
ACTACGCAGATGCACCTGAGCCGGCGCATCTCCGCGACCTTCAAGGACTTGCCCGGTGGCCAGTTGCTGGGGCCGACGTTCGACTACACCCACCGCCTGCTGGATTTCGCCCTGCTGGCCGAGGGCGAGCACCCCGGGCCGCAACCCAGTGCCTCGGCCGCAACCGCCGACTGCCCGCGGGTGCTGGATTTCCTGGCCGATGAAGGCCTGATGCAGCGCGAAGTGGATGAGGGCAGCGAGGTGGCGGACATCACCCGCGAGCCCCTGGACTTCCCCGCCAACCGCGCCCAGCGCCTGCAGGCCCTGGCCCGTGGCGACGAGGGCTTTCTCTTGGCCTTGGGTTATTCCACCCAGCGCGGCTATGGGCGCAACCACCCGTTCGCCGGGGAGATCCGCATCGGCGACCTGGCGGTCTGGATGGAGCCTGAGGAACTGGGCTTCGCCGTACCGCTGGGCGACATCGAGGTGACCGAGTGCGAAATGGTTACCCAATTCGTCGGCGGCCAGGGTGTCGAGCCGCAGTTCACCCGGGGCTACGGCCTGTCTTTCGGTTACGCCGAGCGCAAGGCCATGGGCATGGCCCTGGTCGACCGGGCGCTGCGTACCGCCGAGTACAGCGAAGAGATCCAGGGGCCGGCCCAGCAGGAAGAGTTCGTGCTGATGCACTGCGACAACGTCGAGGCGGCGGGCTTCGTCTCGCACCTGAAATTGCCGCACTACGTCGACTTCCAGTCCGAGCTGGAGCTGATCCGCAAACTGCGCAAGCAACCTGCCGCCGAGGAGAACGCTCAATGACCGCCCAGATGCAGATCACCCAGGTGCCGGAGTGCGGCTACAACTTCGCCTACCTGGACGAGCAGACCAAACGCATGATCCGCCGGGGCCTGCTCAAGGCCGTGGCCGTGCCGGGCTACCAGGTGCCGTTCGGCGGGCGCGAAATGCCGCTGCCCTATGGCTGGGGCACCGGTGGCATGCAACTGACCGCCGCGATCCTCGGTGCCGACGATGTGCTCAAGGTCATCGACCAAGGCGCTGACGACACCACCAACGCGGTGTCGATCCGGCGCTTCTTCGCCCGTACTGCCGGTGTGCGCACCACCATGCGCACGCCGGAAGCCACGGTGATCCAGACCCGTCACCGCATTCCCGAAACGCCGCTGACCGGTGATCAGATCATGGTTTACCAGGTGCCGATTCCGGACCCGCTGCGCTTCATCGAACCGTCGGAAACCGAGACGCGCACCATGCACGCCCTCGGCGATTATGGGGTGATGCACGTGAAGCTGTACGAGGACATCGCCACCTTCGGCCACATCGCCACCAGCTACGCCTACCCGGTGACGGTGGACGACCGCTACGTGATGGACCCGTCGCCGATTCCCAAATTCGACAACCCCAAGCTGCACATGAGCCCGGCGCTGATGCTGTTCGGCGCCGGTCGAGAGAAGCGCCTGTACGCGGTGCCGCCCTTTACCCGTGTGGTGAGCCTGGACTTCGACGACCACCCGTTCGCCGTCCAGCAGTGGGATGAGTGCTGCGCCTTCTGCGGCAGCCGCGATTCCTACCTGGACGAGTTGATCGTCGACGACGCCGGCAGCAAGCGTTTCGTCTGTTCCGACACTGATTACTGCATGCAGCGCCGCGACACCGAGGGCGACGCCGAGGAGGTCCTGCAATGAGCGCAGCCGAGCGATTGAACCTGCATGAGCAAGCAGCGCAGCCGCTGTTCAGTGTGCGCGACCTGACCCGGCTGTACGGGCCGGAGAAGGGTTGCCAGGGCGTCAGCTTCGACCTGTATCCCGGCGAAGTGCTGGGCATCGTCGGCGAGTCCGGCTCGGGCAAGTCGACCCTGCTCAGCCTGCTTTCGGGGCGCTGCCCGCCGGACCGCGGCGCGGTCACGTACCGCCACCGCGATGGCGCGGCGGTTGACCTGTATAGCGCCAGCGAAGCCGAGCGCCGCACCCTGCTGCGTACCGAATGGGGTTTCGTCGAGCAGAACCCGCGCGACGGCCTGCGCATGGCGGTGTCTGCCGGCGCCAATATCGGTGAGCGGCTGATGGCCCAGGGCGTGCGCCACTACGGCGAGCTGCGGGCGGCCGGCATCGACTGGCTCAAACAGGTGGAGATCGACCCGCTACGCATCGACGACCTGCCGCGCACCTTTTCCGGCGGCATGCAGCAGCGCCTGCAGATCGCCCGCAACCTGGTGTCCAGCCCGCGCCTGGTGTTCATGGACGAGCCCACCGGCGGCCTCGACGTATCGGTGCAGGCGCGCCTGCTCGACCTGCTGCGTGGCCTGGTGCGGGAGTTGGACCTGGCGGTGGTGATCGTCACCCACGACCTGGCGGTGGCGCGCCTGCTGGCCGACCGGCTGATGGTGATGCGTCGTTCCCACGTGGTGGAGGCCGGCCTCACCGACCAGATCCTCGACGACCCGCAGCATCCGTACTCGCAACTGCTGGTGTCGTCGGTGCTGCAGCCCTGACCGGGAACCAGCAAACGGTGGATGGAAAGCGCCATCCACCCTACGGCTAGCGGCAAAACCCGTTTGTAGGAGCGACCTTCACATGAACAACCTGATCGAGGTCACCGACCTCAGCAAGACCTTCACCCTGCACCAGCAGCATGGCGTGGTGCTCAACGTGCTGAACGGCCTGAGTTTCAGTGTGCGGGCCGGCGAATGCCTGGTGCTGCACGGCCAGTCCGGGGCCGGCAAGTCGACCCTGCTGCGCACCCTGTACGGCAACTACCTGGCGGCGGGCGGCAGCATCCGTGTTCGCCATCAAGAGGGCTGGACCGAACTGGTGGGCGCCGAGCCGCGCCAGGTGCTGGCGGTGCGCCGGCAGAGCCTGGGCTACGTCAGCCAGTTCCTGCGGGTGATTCCCCGGGTCTCCGCCCTGGACGTGGTGATGGAGCCGGCGCTGTCGCGGGGCTGGGCGCGAGCGGATGCCGAAGCCCGGGCCAAGGCGCTGCTTGCCCGGCTGAACATCCCGGAGGCGCTGTGGCAGTTGGCGCCCGGCACCTTCTCTGGCGGTGAGCAGCAGCGCGTCAATATCGCCCGCGGCTTCATGGTCGCGTGGCCGGTGCTTCTGCTCGACGAGCCCACCGCCTCGCTGGATGAAACCAACCGCCAGGTGGTGCTGGCGCTGATCGCCGAGGCCAAGGCGGCGGGCAGTGCGCTGATCGGCATCTTCCATGACCGCGCCGCCCGCGAGGCGGTGGCGGACCGTTACCTGGACATGAGCGCGGCCACGGCGCCGAAGCAGGAGTACGTCTATGTCGGCTGAACAGATTCTCGGCAATGCCCGCATCGTCACCGCCGATCGCGAGTTCCTCGGCAGCGTGCTGCTGCGCGACGGAGTGATCGCCGCGGTGGAGGAGGGATCCTGCCAGGTGCCGGGCGCACTCGACCTGGGCGGCGACTATTTGCTGCCGGGGTTGATCGAGTTGCACACCGACAACCTGGAAAAGCACATGAGCCCGCGACCGGGGGTGGACTGGCCGTCGATGTCGGCGGTGCTGACCCACGATGCGCAGATCGTCGCCGCCGGCATCACCACGGTGTTCGACGCATTGGCGATCGGTGACATCAACCCCCGGGGCAAACGCATGCAGCAACTGCCGGCCATGCTCGAGGCGATCGCCGCTGCCGAGCAGGCCGGGCACACCCGCGCCGAGCACCGCCTGCACCTGCGCTGCGAGCTGGGTCACCCGGACACTCTCGCCGCCTTCCGCGATCTGGTGGAGCACCCGCTGGTACAGCTGGTGTCGGTGATGGACCACTCGCCGGGCCAGCGTCAGTTCGCCAAGGAAGAGAAGTACCGCGAGTACTACATGGGCAAATATCACCTGAGCACCGAAGAGATGGACCGCTTCATCGAGGAGCAGATGGCCAACTCCCGGGAGTTCAGCGACCGCCACCGCCGCGCCATCGTCGAGGACTGCGGCGCGCGTGGCCTGTCGGTGGCCAGCCATGACGACGCGACCCTGGCCCATGTGCAGGAGTCGGCGGGTTTCGGCATGTCCATCGCCGAGTTTCCGACTACCCTTGAAGCAGCACGGGCCAGCCACGAGCTGGGCCTCAAGGTGCTGATGGGGGCGCCGAACATCGTGCGCGGCGGCTCCCACTCGGGCAATATCGCCGCCGCTGAACTGGCGCGTCACGGCGTGCTGGATATCCTTTCCAGCGACTACTACCCGTCGAGCCTGCTGCAAGCCGCGCTGCTGCTGGCCGGCCAGGACAACGGGTATGATCTGCCCCAGGCGATCGCCACCGTCAGCCGGGTACCTGCCCGGGCGGCGGGGCTGGACGATCGCGGCGAAATCCGTGTCGGCCTGCGCGCCGACCTCGTGCACGCACGGGTGCATGACGGCCAGGCAATGATCCAGCAGGTCTGGCGACAAGCGAAAAGGGTGTTCTGATGCAAGGCCGGTTGATCTATCTGATGGGCCCTTCGGGCTCGGGCAAGGACAGCCTGTTGAATGCGGCACGCGAGCGCCTGGCGGCCCGAGGCTGCCAGATCGCCCGGCGGGTGATCACGCGCTCCGCCGAAGCCGTCGGCGAGGATGCGCTGGCGGTTTCCCTTGATGAATTCGACATTCAGGAGCGAGCCGGTGCCTTTGCCATGAGCTGGCGCGCCAATGGCCTGGCGTACGGCATTCCCCGGCAGATCGACGAGTGGCTGGCTGCTGGGCAGGACGTATTGGTCAATGGCTCCCGGGGTTACCTGGAGGTGGCACGCCAGCGCTACCCGCACCTGCTGCCGGTGCTGCTGCAGGTGGATGAAGCAGTTCTGCGCCAGCGCCTGATGGCCCGAGGTCGCGAGACGCCGGAGCAGATCGAACAGCGCTTGGCGCGTAGCCGCAGCTTTACCCCTGTGGGAGGCGCTTCAGCGGCGACTGTCGCGGCTAAAGCCCCTCCCACAGGGGAGTTCCTGGCAATCCTCGACAACTCCGGGCCACTGGAAAACACCGTTGCCAAGCTGCTACGCCTGCTGGAGCGGGAACAGCGATGCGCCTGACCCTGCTTGGCAGCGGCGATGCCCGTCAGGTGCCGGTGTACAACTGCACTTGTGCGGCCTGCGACAGTGCCCGGGTTTACCCGCAGCGACGGCGTGGTCCCTGTTGCGCGCTGATCGAGTCCGGCGGGCAGCGCTGGCTGATCGACAGTGGCCTGACCGACCTGGCCGAACGCTTCGCCCCCCATGCCCTCAGCGGCATCCTGCAGACCCACTACCACGCCGACCATGCCCAAGGGTTACTGCACCTGCGCTGGGGCGTCGGCCTGGTGATCCCGGTGTACGGGCCGGACGATCCGGAAGGGCTGGCGGACCTCTATAAACACCCTGGCATTCTCGATTTCAGCCAGCCGTTCAGCCCGTTCGAGCGCCGCGAACTCGGAGCTCTGAGCGTGACGGCGCTGCCCCTGAATCACTCCAAGCCGACCTTCGGTTACCTGTTCGAAGAGCAGGGCAGCGGGCGGCGTATTGCCTACCTGACCGATACCGTCGGAGTGCCGGAAGCCAGTTGTGCCGTGCTGCTGCGCCAGCCGCTGGACGTGCTGGTGCTGGACTGCTCCAGCGCGCCGCAACCCCAGGCGCCGAGCAACCACAACGACCTGACCCGCGCGCTGGAGGTGATCGAGCGCCTGAAGCCCGGCGAATCGGTGCTGACCCATATCGGCCACAGCTTCGACGCCTGGCTGCTGGATCACCCGGATGCCTTGCCGGCCGGTGTCAGTCTGGCCTTCGATGGGCGGGTGCTTTAACCCTTCACATTGCTGGATATCTGCCATGAAGCGTCGCGGCTAAAGCCCCTCCCACGGCGTATGCGGAGGCTTTGGCAGCAACTGTGGAAGGCGCTTCAGCGGCGACTTTCCAGTCGTAGGGTGGAAAACCGCGAAGCGTTTTCCACCTGTAGCCTCTACGCGCTAGGCGTCAGAAGTGGGCGGGCTGTGGATTCTCGCGGCTAAAGCCCCTCCCACGGGGTGTGCGGAGGCCTTGATAGCAACCGTGGGAGGCGCTTCAGCGGCGACTTTCCCGTCGTAGGGTGGAAAACCGCGAAGCGTTTTCCACCTGTAGCCTCTGCGCGCTAGGCGACAGAGGTGGGTCGGCCGTGGATTCTCGCGGCTAAAGCGCCTCCCACGGGTTATGCGGAGGTCTTGGTAGCAACCGTGGGAGGCGCTTCAGCGGCGACTTTCCAATCGTAGGGTGGAAAACCGCGAAGCGTTTTCCACCTATAGCCTCTGTGCGCGAGGCGTCAGAAATGGGCGGGCTGTGGATTCTCGCGGCTTAAAGCCCCTCCCACGGAGTGTGCGGAGGTCTTGGCAGCAACCGTGGGAGGCGCTTCAGCGGCGACTTCCAATCGTAGGGTGGAAAACCGCGAAGCGTTTTCCACCTGTAGCCTTTGCGCGTGAGGCGTCAGAAATGGGCTGGCTGTGGATTCTCGCGGCTAAAGCCCCTCCCACGGAGTGTGTGGAGGTCTTGGCAGCAACCGTGGGAGGCGCTTCAGCGGCGACGTTCCAATCGTAGGGTGGAAAACCGCGAAGCGTTTTCCACCTTTAGCCTCTGCGCGCAAGGCGTCAGAAGTGGGCGGGCTGTGGATGCTCGCGGCTAAAGCCCCTCCCACGGGGGGCGGAGGTCTTGGTAGCAACCGTGGGAGGCGCCTCAGCGGCGATGCTCTCTGCCTGCCAGGAGCTAATCCAGCGGCAACTCGGTCGTCCGCTTCACTTCACTCATCGCAATGTGCGAGTGCGCCTCCTGCACGTGCGGGCGTTGCAGCAGATGGTCTCGCAGGAAGCGTTCGTAGTCGGCGATGTCCCGGGCCACGATCTTCAGCATGTAGTCCGAGCCGCCGGCCATGCTGTAGCACTCCAGCACCTGTGGGTAGCCGACCACCGCCTGCTCGAACTCGTCCAGGTTGCCCCGGCCGTGGGCCGACAGCTTGATGTCGACGAACACCGTAATACCAAAGCCCAGGCGCTTGTGGTTGAGCAGGGCGACCTTGCGCTCGATCAAGCCCTCTTCCTGCATGCGGTGGATGCGCCGCCAGCAGGGCGATTGCGACAGCTCGACCTTTTCCGCGATCTCGGCGGCGGAGAGGTCGGCGTTGTGTTGCAGCAGGCGAAGAATTCGCCGGTCGATGGGACTCAACTTGTCCTGCATGACTGTGTCCTTATTTTTGTGATTGTTGGAAGGATCATGCGCAGTATTGCCACTGCGGCTGAAAAATAGAAAGAAAAACGCCGAACCGTCCGGTCATGATTTAGGCAAATCCGTTGCAATAATCCTGTGACGGCTAACGAAGGGAGCGCGCTTACCGTCGCGCTCCCTGTGCTCGCCATAACAATAAAAGGAGCGCTTATGTCATTGGCCGAAATCCGCCTGGATGACAAATACCGTCTTGCCACCGGGCACCTGTACCTCACCGGTACACAAGCCCTGACCCGCCTGCCGATGCTGCAGAAGCAGCGTGATGCCGCGCGTGGCCTGAACACCGCCTGCTTTATCTCCGGTTACCGCGGTTCGCCCCTGGGCGGTCTGGACAAGAGCCTGTGGGATGCCCGTGAGTACCTCAAGGACAACCACATCCACTTCCAGCCCGGGGTCAACGAAGAGCTGGGCGCCACTGCCGTGTGGGGCAGCCAGCAGGCCAACCTGTTCCCCGGTGCGCGCTACGACGGCGTATTCGCCATGTGGTACGGCAAGGGCCCGGGCGTTGACCGCAGCGGTGACGTGTTCAAGCACGGCAACTCGGCCGGCGTCTCCAAACACGGCGGCGTGCTGGTGCTGGCTGGCGATGACCACGGCTGCAAATCCTCCACCATCGCCCACCAGAGCGAGCACGCGTTCATCGCGGCCTCGATGCCGGTGCTGAACCCGGCCAACGTCCAGGAAGTGCTGGACTACGGCATCATCGGCTGGGAGCTGTCGCGCTACAGCGGTTGCTGGGTGGCGCTGAAGACCATCGCCGAAAACGTCGATTCTTCGGCCGTGGTGGACGTTGATCCGCTGCGCATCCAGGTGAAGATTCCCGAGGGCTTCCAGCTGCCGGAAGACGGCGTGCACATTCGCTGGCCGGACCCGCCCCTGGCGCAGGAAAAGCGCCTCAACGTCTACAAGATCTACGCCGCCCGGGCCTTCGCCCTGGCCAACAACCTCAACCAGGTAAAACTCGATTCGCCCAACCCGCACCTGGGCATCATCACCACCGGCAAGTCCTACCTGGATGTACGTCAGGCCCTGGATGACCTCGGCCTGGACGAAGCACTCTGCGCCAAGGTCGGCCTGCGTGTGCTCAAGGTTGGCATGAGCTGGCCGCTGGAACCGGTCTCCGTGCACGGTTTCGCCGAAGGGCTGGATGAAATCCTGGTGGTGGAAGAGAAGCGCAGCATCATCGAGGACCAGCTCACCGGGCAGCTCTACAACTGGCCGGTGGGCAAGCGCCCACGGGTGGTCGGCGAGTTCGACGAGCAGGGCAACTCGCTGCTGCCCAACCTGGGTGAACTGACCCCGGCGATGATTGCTCGGGTGATCGCCAAGCGCCTGGCGCCGATCTACAGCAGTCCGGCCATCGAAGAGCGCCTGGCCTTTCTCGACGCCAAGGAAAAGGCCCTGGCCGCGCCCAAGCACAAGACCGTGCGCACCCCGCATTTCTGCTCCGGCTGTCCGCACAACAGCTCGACCAAGGTGCCGGAAGGTAGCCGTGCCCTGGGTGGTATCGGTTGCCACTACATGACCCAGTGGATGGACCGCAGCACCGACACCTTCACCCAGATGGGCGGCGAGGGCGCCACCTGGATCGGCCAGGCGCCGTTCACCGACACCCCGCACGTGTTCCAGAACCTGGGCGATGGCACCTACTTCCACTCCGGCCACCTGGCGCTGCGTGCGGCCGTGGCTGCCGGCGTCAACATCACCTACAAGATTCTCTACAACGATGCGGTGGCCATGACCGGTGGCCAGCCCATCGATGGCGAGTTGCGTATCGACCAGCTCAGCCAGCAGGTGCATGCCGAGGGCGTGAAGCGCATCGCTCTGGTCAGCGATGACCCGGACAAATACCCGAGCCGTTCGACCTTCGCGCCGGGTGTGACCTTTCACCACCGCCGCGAGCTGGATGCCGTGCAGCGCGAGCTGCGCGAGGTCAAGGGCTGCTCGGTGATCCTCTACGACCAGACCTGTGCCACCGAGAAGCGCCGTCGGCGCAAGCGCGGCAAGATGGTCGATCCGGCCAAGCGGGCCTTTATCAACCCGTCGGTGTGCGAAGGCTGTGGCGATTGCAGCGTCAAGTCCAACTGCCTGTCGGTGCTGCCGCTGGAAACCGAAGTGGGGCGCAAGCGCGAGATCGACCAGAGCGCCTGCAACAAGGATTTCAGCTGCTTGGAAGGCTTTTGCCCGAGCTTCGTCACCGTGCACGGCGGCAGCCTGCGCAAGCCGGAGGCCGTGGGGCTCTGCGCCTTGTTCATCGCCTTGCCGGAGCCGAAGCAACCGGCGCTGGACCGGCCGTGGAACATCCTGCTGCCGGGCGTCGGTGGCAGCGGCGTGACCACCGTTGGCGCGTTGCTGGGCATGGCCGCGCACCTGGAAGGCAAGGGCTGCACGGTGCTCGACCAGGCCGGCCTGGCCCAGAAATTCGGCCCGGTGATCACTCACATCCGTATCGCGGCGCGGCAGCGTGACATCTATGCGGTGCGCATCGCGGCGGGTGAAACCGACCTGCTGCTGGGCTGCGACTTGGTGGTGTCGGCCAGCGAAGAGGCACTGGCCAAGCTCAATGACAAGATCGCCCACGCGGTGATCAACAGCCATGAGGCGGCCACCGCCGAATTCACCCGCAACCCGGACGCCCAGGTGCCCGGCGGCGCCATGCGCGAGGCTATCAGCGAGGCGGTGGGCGAGGGCAAGACCCGTTTCGTCGATGCCACGCGCCTGGCCACCCGGCTGCTCGGCGACAGCATCGCCACCAACCTGTTCATGCTCGGCTATGCCTACCAGAAAGGTCTGGTGCCGGTCTCGGCGGAAGCCATCGACAAGGCCATCCAGCTCAACGGTGTGTCGGTGCCTCTGAACCAGCAGGCCTTCCTCTGGGGCCGGCGTGCCGCCCACGACATGGTCGCGGTGGAGAAACTGGCCGCGCCGAAAGTGGTCGAGGCGCCGCACTGCCGCACGCTGGAAGAGATCGTCGAAGACCGCGTACAGCGTCTGACCGATTACCAGAATGCTGCGTACGCCCAGCGTTATCGCGCGCTGGTCGAGCGTGTGCGCCAGGCCGACCGCGATCCCGAACAAGCGCTGAGCAAGGCGGTGGCGCGCTATTACTTCAAGCTGCTGGCCTACAAGGACGAGTACGAAGTGGCGCGTCTGTACAGCGAGGCGACCTTCCGCAAGCGCCTGGAGGAGCAGTTCGAGGGCGACTACCAGTTGCAGTTCCACCTGGCGCCGAGCTGGCTGAGCAAGCCCGATGCGGTTGCCGGCGAGCCGCGCAAGCGCAGCTTCGGTCCGTGGATGCTCAAGGCCTTTGCCGTGCTGGCCCGCTTCAAGGGGCTGCGCGGTACGCCGCTGGATGTGTTCGGCTACAGCGCCGAGCGCCGCCTGGAGCTGGAGCTGATTTCGGAGTACGAACAGCACATCGACTACCTGCTCGACGAGCTGCGCCCCGACAACTACCGCACGGCGGTGGCCCTGGCTGAGTTGCCGGAGCAGATCCGCGGCTACGGTCACGTCAAGGAGCGCGCTGTCGCAACGGCCCGGGAGCAGGCGACCCAGCTGCGCGCGCGCCTGCTGGTCAGTGAAATCCAGGCGGTGCAGCTGTTCGAACCGGCGGCCTGAGCCTTCCCTGCGCAGCACCGCTGTCTGGCGGCGCCGGCATCACCTGCCGAGGCGCCGTCAGGCGGTGGGTGCCTGCGCCAATCCCCGATAAAACAAGAACCCACGAGGCACCCATGTCTGTTTTTTCCCATGTCGAATTCGATCATCACCAGCAGGTGGTCTTCGGCCATGACCGGGCCAGCGGCCTGAAGGCGATCATCGCCATCCACAACAGCAACCTCGGCCCGGCGCTCGGCGGCTGCCGCATGTGGCCTTACGCCAACGATGAACAGGCGCTGCGCGACGTGTTGCGCCTGTCCCGAGGCATGACCTACAAATCCGCTCTGGCCAACCTGCCCCTGGGCGGCGGCAAGGCAGTGATCATTGGCGATCCGCACACTGGCAAGAGCGAGGCGCTGTTCCAGGCCATGGGCGATTTCGTCGACAGCCTGGGCGGGCGCTACATCACCGCGGCAGACTCCGGCACCGGCGTCGCGGAAATGCAGATCATGGCCGAGCGCACCCGCCACGTGGCCGGCGCCGTGCCCCGCGAGGCCTTCGACGGCGGTGTGCGCAACGGCGATCCGTCGCCGTCCACTGCCTATGGGGTGTTCGTCGGTATCCAGGTGGCGGTGCGGCATCGCCTGCGTCGCGACAGCCTGAACGGCCTCAAGGTCGCGATCCAGGGCGTGGGCCAGGTTGGCTTCAGCCTGGCACGGCACCTCAAGGAAGCGGGCGCCGAGCTCTGGGTTACCGACATTGTCGAGGCCAACGTGCGCCGTGCCGTCGAGCAACTCGGCGCGCGTGCGGTGAGCCAACAGGACATCTATGGCCTGGACGTGGATGTGTTCGCGCCCTGCGCCATGGGCGGCATCATCAACCGGCAGACCCTGGAAGCGCTGCACGCGCCAATCATCGCCGGGGCGGCCAACAACCAGCTGGCGGATGCGGAACTGGCCGACACGCTCAAGCGCAACGGCTGCCTGTACGCGCCGGATTACGCGATAAATGCCGGCGGCATCATGGACGTCTACTACGAGCGCAGCGGCGGTAGCGCGGCGGCGTTGAAGGCGCACATCGAAGGCATCGGCGAGACCTTGGCGCAGATATTCCAGCGCTCCGATCAGGAAGGGCGCAGCACCACGGACGTGGCGGATCGCCTGGCCCGGCAGCGCTTTTCCCTGGGTAAGGAGCAGTGACAGCGCTGCCGGGAGCACATCGCTCCCGGCAGTTGCCTTCAGTTTTCCAGTGACAGGGCCAGGCTGATGCCATGGGGCTTGAAGCCCAGGCGCTGGTAAAAACGGTGGGCGTCTTCACGGTGAAGCGCGCTGGACAGCGCCACCTTGTAGCAACCCCAGCTGCGCGCCCGCTCCATGGCTGCACTTATCAGGGCCTGGCCTATGCCCAGCCCCCGGGCGTTCTGGTCGACGACCACGTCTTCGAGGATGGCCGAGCGGGCGAAGTTGTGCGCCAGGTGTTCGATCAGGTTGAGGGTGCAGGTGCCGACCAGACGTCGGTTGCGTTCGGCGACCAGCACCACGCGGTGTGGCGGCAGGTCGCGCAGGTGCAGGGCGGTGTCGGGGCGGGGCTCGTCCTTGCCCAGTTGCTGGAGCAGGTCGGCCAGATCGGGAGCATCGGTCGAACAGGCGCTGCGGACGTCGACGTGACTGAAGGGCGAATCGGGAAGGGACTGCGCGGCATTCATGGACATGGCGATCTCCTGGGCGAATTCCAGGCCAGTATGGCCGGCAGGTGATGGCAGCGGCATGACAAACGCGCGCGGGGTGGTTAACATGCCGCCCGGTCGGCTGCTATGCCGACCTTATGCTGCTTGTCCCCTTAGTTTAATGGATAGAACAAGCCCCTCCTAAGGGCTAGTAATAACTACTTTTGGGAATGCTGGAATCATGCTGGGGCTAAGCATGACATGGAACACTCGGTTTTCTATGAAGGCCTTGTAGATAAAGGGTTTCAAGCTATCCGTCCTCGTAGTTTAATGGATAGAACGGCCCCCTCCTAAGGGGTCGGTGCAGGTTCGATTCCTGCCGGGGACGCCACTTCTAGTAACTACTTTAGTCACTACTTCTATTCTGGTTAAAAACCGATCAGCGGCCAGCGGTCGTGTACCCAAGCCAGCTCGGCAGGCGCATCGGTTGTGATCACATAGAGCCTCTGCTGCTCACCATCGCCAATCACCAGGCCCTCAATCATCTCGCCCTCGGCCAAGTCGAACCAGTGGCTGACCTTCGCTTCATCTTTCTCCATGAATTTTGCAGCTGGGATGCGGACAGGAGTCGGCCCGTACTTTTCCCACCGACCCTCCTCGACTGAGCTGAGTCGCGCCCATCCGCCAGCAGGCCCTCTGCCGGTCTGCTCCCGTCTCCTGCCCCACGGCACCCACACCACGTCTCCTGATGCGCCTAGCACTGGCAGGGCAGCCTTGGGGTTCGGAAAATAGATCTTCAACTGCTCGTCTGTCCGCGTGTACTTGCCCGAAATTTCTACGCCACCGCACATCATCATCACCTTGGAGTTCGGGAAAATCTCACTATACTGTTTATCTATACAGTATTTTTGAGCGTGCCGATGAATACCGCATTTTTGACTCCTGGACGCCGCATCGAGCGCCTCTGTCTCTCACCAGAAAAACTCAAGATCACAGGCTTTCAGAGTCCCGCTGGTGATCATGAGCAAGGCCCTTTGAGCATTGATGAATTCGTGGGCTTGGGTGCGCCTCACATTTGGCTCTGGATCGCTGATAGCGATGCGCTCGCTGGCCTGGGCATCTACCAACACGACGTTTTGGTAGTGAACCGCACCGGCCAAGCCAACCCAGGTCGCGCCGCCATCGTCATCATCGATCACGAGTTCAAGCTTTGCTCCATCCTTACGGACACAGAGAAAAAGCGCTCACTCGTCACCATAGACCGTCGAGGCGAGTACGAGAGACTGGCCGACCAGGGGGAGGTCGTCCTCTGGGGTATCGTCGATTTCCTCTTTCGAGATCTGCGCTCATGAGCAAGCGCGTGTACGCCCTGATCGACTGCAACAGCTTCTACTGCTCGTGTGAACGCATCTTCAGACCAGATCTTGCGACGACACCAATAGTCGTTCTCTCCAACAACGACGGCTGCGTCATCGCTCGTACCCGCGAAGCCAAAGCTTTAGGCATCGGAATGGGGGCTGCTTTTTTCGAAATACGTGGCCAACTTCGTCAGCAGGGCGTGCAGGCGTTTTCGAGCAACTACGCGCTGTACGCCGATGTTTCTAACAAAGTGATGCGCTGCATTCATGCCCAGGTGCCCGACATTGAAGTCTATTCAATCGACGAAGCCTGGGCCGATCTCACCGGCCTTCATGGTGATCTGACAAGCATCGGTAAGGACATCAAAGATCGCGTCTGGAGCGAATGCGCGATGCCAGTTGGTGTAGGCATAGGTCACACGAAAACCCTCGCAAAACTCGCAAATTACGCGGCAAAAAAATGGCAGAAGACAGGCGGAGTCGTTGACCTCACAGACCCTGTGCGCCGCGACAAGCTGCTCAAAATCGCACCAGTGGAAGAAGTCTGGGGTGTAGGTCGCAGGCTGAATCAAAGCCTGGAAGCTATGGGCATCAAAACGGCGTGGGATCTTGCCAATGCTGACTTGTCGATGATCCGGAAGAGCTTTGGCCGCGTTCTGGAGCGCACAACGAGAGAGCTGCGAGGAGAAGAATGGATACGCATGCACCAGTCCCCTGATCTTAAAAAAGAGATCTGTAGCGCGAAGTCATTCGGCACGAAGCAGAAAGAGATCGAGCCCATCAGAGAGGCGTTGGCCAGTTACGTCGCTCGCGCCGCTGAGAAGCTCCGCGAGCAAAATAGCCTGGCAGAAGAAATGGTCATCAGCTTGCAGACCTCCGGATTCGTCGAAGACCGGGAAAGGTACTTCAACAGCGCACGATGCATCCTGCCACACCCCACGAACGACACGCTCTTGATGACCCAAGCCGCCAACCAGGCGCTCACCAGGATCTTTCGCAAGGGCTACGCATACTCCAAGGTTGGGATTTTGCTGACAAATCTGGTGCAAGCGAATGGGTACACGCCTGACATGTTTGCTGAGCCTCCCAGAAAGAATGTGGGACGGCTGATGGAGACGATTGATGTGTTGAATGCCAGGTATGGCAGGGGAGCGGTGCGGGTGGGAGCGGTGTGTCCTGGTGGGAAGGCGTGGCAGATGAAGAGAGAGATGTTGTCGCCGAGCTATACGAGCAGCTGGCGGGAGCTGCCGAGGGCTGGGTGAGGCGCTGGCGTTGTGGCATCATCGGTTCAAAGCCAGCAGGGACGAGGATGAAAATGCTTACCTATTTATATCTAATAACACTCGCATTCAGCGTATTTGCGTTTCTTTTTTATCGTGCCATCTATATGGCTCATTCGCGTGCGGCTAGGTATAAAGCCTACGGGGACGCCGTATATAAAGCTGTTGGTGAGCATTTCGAAGAGCTGAAAGAAAAAGAGACACGACTAAAAGTAGACAAAGGCTACGGAAATGTTGATGACACCGAGTGGAAAGATGAGGTTGTTAACTTCATTAATCTAGTAGTCGCAAAGAAGCTTACTGCTGGCCAAGTCTCTGCAATAAAGACGGTTCCAGGGCTTAACCTTGAGTTTTACACGTTCTGCGTGAATTACATTCTAGATTTACTTTGTTACTCCAAGCTCCCAGAAAATGATTACATCGGAGTGATCGAAGATATTGAGATTCCGGGACAAAACAAATTAATTCCAAGTCGCACTGCGGCCTTACATAAAGCAAAGCAGTATGTGGGGCGGCTGGCGCTTGTGTTTGTTGCTATTAATGCTTCTTTTTACGAGAAAGCAGAAGCTGCTGAAGGTTTTGCGCCATTCGACGCGTGCAATGCGCTTATTGATGAAGAAGGTTTCACGCCGCACGACTCTGGCTACCATCAATATGAAGGCAGTGACGAATTCGGCTGTGCAACACCTTACAAAGATTTGGGCAATGAGAACATGCCGAACAATATAGCTCTATATGCAGTGGGCACGTCGATCTCAAATGTAAACAGCGTACATCTTACTCTGAATGTAAATGTTCCAAAAAATGGGTCTCGTGATCTAAAGTATTTTTCAAGTATGTGCGGAAAAGTGGCGGTGGGACTGATAGGGCAGCAAGCCGGAAAGTTCTCTTCTGAAATTTTAAAAGGGAAGCCATTTTCGTACATTGAGAATGGCTACGGGTACAAGCTTGAAAAAGAAAACTGGCCGACAGGCAGAGGTTTTCACTATCGCTGCCAAGTGTCTGTGCAAGGAAGCAACGCATAATGAAAAATATAATTAAGAGTCTTGAGTCTAAGCTTTGGCTAGCAGGTTCTGTAGCACTTATTGTTTTCGGACTTGCATCATTTTCTGGCAGCTGGAAAGCAGCACTAATATTGTTGTTGGCTGGGGCAATAGTAAACCCGTTCGTTTTTGGACTGATAACCGAAAAAGTAAAATTAAATGACAAGTTCCACATCAGGGTCGGAATTGTTTGGGTGTTTTTGGTTATTTCAACAGTAACATTTCAGTCGCATCACAATCAGCAATTAGTAGAAGCTAAACAAAATGCTGAAGAAGAGACCCAGCGTAAGGTTGCTGAAGCCGCGCTAAGAAGGGCGGAAGAGAACAAACAACGAATTGCTCAGATTGCGAATGAGTTCAGTGCTAATCGTGACCAGATTATTTCGCAAATGGACAATGCGATAGCGGGCAGGAATTTGGATGAAGCCAAAAAGCTAGCTGAAAGGTACTCCACCGTATCTGACATAGCTTTCTTGGGCTCTGTAGCAAAATACAAAGATCTGCAATCTCAGGTTGACCGAGAAAACAAAATATCGGCACTTTTGGCTCAAACGAAAACGCTTAAAGTTAGCGATTATTCTAGTGCAGTTCAGATCTACAGTAAGCTAGTAGAGCTAGAGCCCGGCAACCAGACTTATGTCAAAACTCTTGCTCGATATGAAAAAATTAAGCTGGATGCAGAAGAGAAGGCAAGAAAAGAAGTCGCAGCCCAGCAAGCGCGGGAATCGCGAAAGAAAGAAGTGGAAGCTCAATTCAGTGGGTGGGACGGGTCTCACCGCACATTTGAACGACTGATAAAACAGACGATGAATGACCCAGATAGCTACGAGCACGTAGAGACCCGTTTTGCGGATAACGGGGACTACATTCGAGTGTTCACAAAGTTTAGAGGTAAAAATGCATTTGGCGGAATGGTGGTGGACTCAGCAACTGCGGACTTCACGATCACCGGTGATTTGATCAGGATTGTTGAGAATTAATGTAAACCCAGGCATTGGGACATGTCATCGCAAAGTAAATTAGGTACATACAATGCAGCACAAAAAACTTTTCGATAGCACAAGATCCGGTGATTTGGTTCTACATTGCACTAAAGTTGTTATAAGCCAGGGTTCCGGCGATAACTTCAAGTTGAGTGGGCATGGAACGATAAAAATAAATTCGGTTGGGACCATATATCTAGAATTTATATGCATCGAGGCTAAAGGAATTTCTGAGCATAGCTTGTTCGGTGAAAGCTATCCTGATGATCCTTTCGATAGCTCGAAAAAGCTTAACTTGGAAGTTGAAGAAATTGGCGGGTATACATTCATAGCTTCAGGATTTTCGCTAAATATTAGAAATAATTTGCATGGACTGCCGCTGCTCATTCATGTGTATTTGTATGAGATAGAGCAGATATCTGAAATTAAAGATTACAGGTCGGCTGAAAATTATCTATATTTTGAGTTTTGTGAAAAAAGTCTGGTTCCAAAGAATAAAAGCAATAGCGTGATTTCAAGCTTGGGTGACGAGTCCCATAGTAGAAACCAAACTCTTTTGGAGTTTGATGGTGCGAGTGTCTCCATTATTGTGCATGAGGGCTATTGCGAAGTAGCAGCTTCAGGCTCATTTGAAATGGACAAGATGTATGATTCTCTTGTTTTTTATATAGGGCTTACTTCAGGCTGTATGCCACAGTGTTACGGCATGGTTAAACGAAAAGGTGAAAGCCAGTCTACGTTTATTAGAGGCGTTCATAATTCCTACAGATTAATATCAATACCAGGTCCAATGCCGGAGAACGTAAGCATTGGCGGTAAGATTAGTTACGAAAGTCATTATGATATTTTAAAGAAAATATATTCAGTGAATATTGAGAATCCACTGTACTTTGATAGCGCCTACGCGCAGTGGAAAAGGGTTTGGCACGGCTATAAATCACAAGACAGCATAGCAATGTTGTCACTGTCAGTGTCAGTTGAAGGGCTTTTAAATGATATATTTGCGCCTAGGCTGAAAGAGGACTCCTTAGATCCTGGGTTTGATGACGCTAAAGTAAAGATAATAGAAAAAATATCTGAACTTGAGATTGATATTAAGCACAAAGAGTCAATTTCAGGATTTGTTGCAAAGTGGGGAAATATTCACGCCCCGAAAGCTCTTTCAATTCTTGTTGAGAAAGGGCTCATTTCAGATAAAGAAAAGAAAGCATGGGAGAAAATCAGGCATTCATCTGCTCACCCAACTTTCATTGAGCAATCTGACGCTAGAATGCAGAAAGACCATGACAGAATGGCTAAGTGTCTTAACCTGTTTTATAGGCTAGTTTTGAATATTTTCGAATATTCAGGGGCGCAGTATGAGTATGGTGAACCAAGAAAGCCAGATGTCGTAGTTCGACCATACCTGAATGTCTTGGGTAAATAATGAATTAACTAAGCCCCATCCATGGGGCTTTTTTAATCACTTAAGCCAGCCTTCTACCACATCACCGCCGAACTCTTCTTTCCAAGCCTTTAAGATCTTGTGGTTGCCGCCCTTCGTCTCAACGCGCTCGCCATTCTGCGGGTTGATATAGACCTTGAGTTGACGTTCTTTGCGCTGACCAGCAGCAGCTGGGGCACGCGCAGCACGAGCCTGGGGATCGAGAATCAGCTTTACTTCACGCAGCGAGAAGCCGTACTCAGCAAGCAGCGCACGAATCTTTGTCTCGAACTCGATTTCCATTTTCAGGCCATCATCGTTTTTCATCGCATCAAGCTGTGCTAGCTGCTCAGCGAGCTGTGCTTCAAGCGCTTTGAATTCTGCGAGTTTGCTCATTTTTGTTCCTAATTCATTATTTGTCGGTGGTGAATTCGAGCGAGTCGAATGCTTGGATTTTTTTGGATACGGAATTAAGGCGGGCCTGGATCTGGCTGTCAGCCATTGTAATGTAGTTGTCTTGAAATTCATTGAGCAAGCCGGCCTCGACCTGGATCTGGTCTTCGACGACTGCTAAGTCTAGCTTGAGTGTCACAAGCTCTGGTCCGCTGGCTCTGTTGATACGCAGACGAGTGCGTGTGGCCTTGTCACGAAGGCGCTTTAGGTAGCGAAGCTGTAGAGCGATGAGGTTGAGCTTGCTTTCGACTTTCTCGATCTCTGCACGGCAGTGATCAATGATGCTGGTGAAGTATGCGTAGCGCTCTTCGTAGGACTTTTGTGGGCGTCCAAAAGCTTTAGGAGTGGGGGCAGGGTCGAGATCGCGGCGCTTGTAAAATGCTGTGTGCATCTGCCTATCGAGAGTGCCAAGAATGTCTTTACCTGGTCGGCCAGCCTGTGTTTTTCCATGCGTGGCTCGGAGCGTTTCTATATCTGACTCGTCGTCTCCGTACTCAGCTTCAAGCTCACGAAGCTTCTCAAGCTCTTCGTCACGTTCGATCTCGATTCGCGCTAGCTCTAGTTCTTTCGGCATCTTTGGCTTTCCGGGAGCCAGTTGCTTTTGGCTATCTGGAAGGGCATTCCATTCTTCTTCAGTTAGCCCAAGGGGGCGGAATAGATTTAGCTTCTGGCGAATAGCTTTTGCAGCATTCTTTTCGCCCGCATGCTCGTGACTAGCCACTTCACGAGCGAAGGAGAGGCGCTGGTGAAGGGTGCTGAGCAGTAGGTGGTGCTGCGGATCATCTTCAGCGAATTCGAGGTGCCCAGCGTTATCTTCGAGTGCCTGGAGCAGCTCATCTGCATTTTCGTGCAGTCGGGCAACAAGCCGGCGCTGCTTATCTAAAGGGGTCAGCGCTGGACGGCCTGGAGATCTTTTTCTTGACGATTGCTCATCCATGTGAATCACCTTGACAAAACATATATTTACCGGCATAATATGTGCGTTCTGTCATGGATGTCAATGTGAGAAACACGGATGTTATGCGGCCAAGGAACGCCCAGAACGGGGGTGTGGCTTGAACTGGATTTCCAGCTCGATGGATCGGGCTTTCCAGTAGGCTCGACCCTTCAGGATGAAGGACTCAAGGTCGCTGGCTAGATAGTGGATGTCGAGGTGCTTGCCATGGAATGGAAGTACACCAAGGAAATGGTGCTTGGAGCGCCAAATTTGCAGGGATGCTTTGGAAATTCCGAAAGCCAGGGCCGCTTCGGCGGTCGTGAGCTTTGTTTGTGGATCAAGATTCGGAGCAGGAGTGTCATTGAAAAGAGCAGGAATACGCGGGTACTCATGTTCTAGCCGAAGCGATTTTTTCGGCTTGTCTCGATATGCAATGACATCACTCTTCTTATAAAAGACCTTTCTTCGTTCTCCGCGAACATGGGGGATGAAGTCTTTGTCTGCTCTATAAGCGCGTAGATTTCTCAGAGTGCCTGAAGCTATCTGAAGAATATTGGCTGCTTGCGACTCGGTTATATAGTCTGCTGTGCGTGTGTTGATCTGCTCTTTAATAATTCGCATTTTATTATTCCCTTCGTGCTTGTCCATAGTTTTTATTATAACATAAGTTAGTAATATTTTATGGCTGGTCAAGTATTTTTACCGCCTTTGGCGAAATAAACCAGCGTATTGTTGGTGTGGCCCTGATTTACACTTCCCCTATTATTTATATAAAAGAGAGGAAGTGTAAATTGAAATAGAGGCATTGAAAGACACTCCCCACTGGTAAAATTCCGCGAAGCGGGAAATGACTTTCATGGTAAATGTGGTTGTCAATAATTTTTAATCTTTTTTATATATTTATGTTTACATGTTGAAATTTAGTATTATTATATAAATGTGCAATGTGGCACTGCGCAGGAGATGCGTAAAATATAAAAACAGGTTAATAAAATGGTTAAGGAATTTTATAAGGGTCAAAAGCAGGAGTATACTGTAAATGACATAAACACCTCAGTAGTGGTGATTGGCACGGAAAATATTGAGGGGCTTGGTTTCTCATATGTACAAGCCAAAGCTGATATCGGCTCTGTAATAAAGCTATTCGCAGAGAATGCATCTGATAGTAAGAAGATACCGGTGCTGCTAGTAGAAGAGAGCAACTACGCTGAGCGCTATGAGCTTGCCCGTACTCATAATATTGGTCTTTATTTCCCCAACAATATTCATATCGAAAGCCTGAAGGGCTACTCAGCGATGGAAGTTGACGAGTATGCGGCACAGGCTGGTGTATTGAAGAATCTTAAGCGCTTTGTCGCATCAGTAGCACGCCAGGTGCCATTCTCAATGACTCGTGAGCAAGCACTAGAACGAGTAGCCTTAGTAGCTATGCATTGCGAAGCAATTGATATGGATCAGTCAATAATTGATGCTATTAATTTTCTTAACGAAACAGTGGATAGCGACGTAATTGGATACCAGCACAGCCGGAAAATTTCATTAGACTCACAAATTTCAGGAAGCTTTCTTACTCACCGTAAACCCGGGCCTGATGCCTCAGAAGAGCTAGAGGCTTATGCGGCCCGTATCTTTGCTCAGGGCGGAATCCATGTTCTTGGCGACGGTATGGGTAAAGGCAAGACAAAGCACGTAATACGCAATGTGATCAAATCAGGTATCGCTTCTGGTGAGAAACCGACATTTCTGACGCACAGAATTGCAATCGCACGTTCTAGCGCAATTGTTGATCTTGTTGAGCAATACAACGACAAAGGAATTGAGGGCAGGGAAGACCAGCTTGATGCTTTGTCGCTTGTAATTAATAAGTGCGATAATGAGAGGTATCGTGTACATACCCAGAAAAGCAAAATATTGATACTTGATGAAGGCTCACAAGTAGTCCGTCATCTCATGCAAAAAGGCTTTATGGGTGATCGTTGTGATGTTTTTCATGAGATTCTGAAGCTGATCAAAGAAGCGCGATTGGTGCTTGTTTGCGAAGCTTTCATAACCAATGTGCTCATGAACTTCATTCGTCTTGCAGGCAGGCCGATAAATTTCATGCAGGGAAACACTGATTATTCATCAATAAACGTCTGCCTAGGCTCGACTGAAGCCACTCAGCGTGAAGTTTTGCGCGCTTTAGGCCAGGGTCTTAAGACCAGTATTGGTGCAGATTCTAGAAAGCTTGCTGAGACAGCAGCACGAATAGCGAAAGATCAGGGTAAGCGTGTGCTTCTCGTCACGCAAAAGACGAAAGACCATGATGAAGTTTTGGAGTTTTTCAATAATCCGAACGAGGCCATAAAGAAGTATGACGTACTGGCTTTCAGTCCTTCTATGCAATCTTCTGTCAGCATAACTGATGAATATTTTGAAGCACACTTCTGCATCTTCAGCGGTATTGTCAGTATTGATGACGCCAAGCAGTTCATACGTCGTGACAGAACTGCCAAGAAAGTAATGGTTGGTATTTCGGCTACAACAGATTTTATGATTGAAAAAAAGGAAGTTATCAGAGGCTTCTATGGTAGCAGCGATGCCTTGTTCGATAGTATTGCAATAGAGCAGTTGCACCTAAATGCTAGAGAAAAGAATAACTTCCAGCAGTGGCTCTCTATGAGTTTCGAAATTGATGGATTTACGATAAGCCGTCTTGCAAACGAAGAGCTAGCAGATTTGGAGGCATCTAAGATTTTCAAGAAGGGCAGAAAGGCTGTGAAGCAAACTGTTACCGAAGGAACGCTTGTTGCCGGCATGTCAGCATTCGCTGTCGGAAAAATCGATAAATTTGATGCAGCGACAAATGACAATCAGTATTTTCACAATAATTTTATTGCTACTGCTGAATCTACCAAAAAGGCATTTTCTGAAGTAACCAAAGATGATGTCACTTTCTTTAATGAAGGAGCTGGAATTGTTAAGATTTTCAACGCATCTTGCTGGTTGCTAGACCGTCCTCAGTTCTCGGCAATGTCAGCAAGATTTGATGCTAATGGTATTGATGATAAACACTCAAATCTTATTCGTGAATTGTTCAGCAAAGTGATGTCTAAACTTGATATAACAAAAGACGGAGAGGGAATCATTACTCCGGAGTCGCTAAAGATCGCATGCGATTTCATTAAGTTGAGAGAGCTGGACTTCAAGATGACAAAATTAGTTAATGTTCGTATCGATCCCAAATCCGAGCGTCAGCAGCATGCGATTATCACAGCGATGCTGTCATCGATGGGTCTTAGCAAAGAACGCATCATGAAAAATGGAGTGCAGGTATATAAATTGTCAAGAAGCAGGTTTTTGCAGGTTTTGTCTTACATTGACTATTACAGGTACAACGAACTCACTGCAAGCCTTGAAGATAGAGCCGAGTTTGTGGCGCAGGTAGTTGAATGTGATTTAGATACAGCGGTTAATTTGGCAATAAATAACAAGGATATCGATGATATTTTATCTGATTCAATCAAAGACTAATAAATACATGCTATAATAATTATATGAAAGGAAAACCTACCTTTTCATACATCTCCGTAGTGCTCCGCCCCGCTGGTAGCTTCTTTTCAGCGGGGCATTTTATGTCACCAATAAACAGATTTCGATGGCCTGTATATATTATCCGATATAATATACTGTATATGGAAAGAGTGGTGATGGGGATAGATCCTGGCAAAAAAGGGGCAATTGCAATATTAAACGAGGGACGGGTCTTTGCTTGATCTCTATGACATGCCGCTTACCGAGAAGGGAAAAAGAGGGTTTGTGGATGCTCGACAGCTAATCGACATGCTGCGTGGCCGCTGTGGAACCGTAGTGATCGAGAAGGTTGCCGTCTTTGCCAATACGGATATTCCCACTTTTGTCTCTGCTCACAAGATCGCCGTCGTCGGTCAAAGACCAATCATTTGCAGCTACCATCAACAGATCGTCTATTGCTGTTGGCTGGAAGAATTCGTTCTTCAGAGCCTCCTGCCCAATAAGTGTTTTCAGCTGAAATTGCTTCAGCTTACTGCGCTCGCCTTCAAGCGACTTTTGCAGCTCAGACTTCTTGGATTTGACACCCTGAAAGCGGGGGCTGCCAGTCCTGGTTTGCTGCCGCCACGCGCTTATCCAGGAGATCCTGGAGCTGCAATTCGCATCCAAATCAGCCTGGTCATCAGTCGTGGTAGCCAGTCCCTTCAACTGCGATTCGAGCTTCTTCTCGTCCAGAATCTCGCTCTTCGACTTCTTCAGTGAAGAAGTCTCTCGCTCCACAACCTCCAGCACTTTTGTGCTCAAAAGACTGTTGATGAATTCCTGAGCCTCCGGAGCTTGCAGTAGAGCTGCGTAATTCGGCTTGTTGCTACCTTCTTCCCCTTCGCCGCAAGCAAAGAGTTCGTTTAATTGGTACTACTATGTAAACATTTTTAATTCCCATGATTAATAATTAAGTGTCTTCCGTGACGGTTGGCTCATCCATGAGCAGATAATCTTCCTTAGAAGGATTTATTATATCAAATATAAAATAATAAATCTCGATTATAAAAGGGATATTTTAATTTTATGATTCGTAGCTTGCATTCCACTCCACAACTTCGTTGACTACTCTTTGTCTAATTCTCGGGCCTTTTGAATGAGAATATTTGTCATAGTAGTAAACATACTCGGAATCTTGATCAATTATCTCATCCTCATCCTCATCCTCATCTACTTCTTCAAGATGCGGCTCGTAGTCTTTTTCTGCTTCACGCCAAGCCTTATAAGCTAAATCTGCTAGCTTGTCTTCATAGTCAGACACTTGTGAGCAAAACATACGTTGTATTTCATCAAGTCCGCCGTCAATGACCCAGTACAAAATTCGTCCGACCTGGTACTCACGTTCGAAACCATTGGATCTAATGTGCATCGTTATTATCGTATCTACTGCTTCGCCATCTCTTCGTACGCGCATATCATAGCCAGCAAAACTATTACTTCCCATTTTATTCTCCCTTTAAGTTTTTATGTACTCAGATTAATCTCTCAGTTAATGTAATTATTATATTGGCTGTATGCGCTATCTGCAAATCTTCAGCTACCAAGTTTCCATTAGAAACGTCCACTTTTCCTTTTTATCAATAATAGTTACTTTAAAACTAGGCGACGGCTTTTTCTGAATTCAGATGCGATCTTTTGGCACAAATCAACAGAGCGCTCATTAATAGCACTACGCTCTTCTTCGCTCATATTTCTGAGAAACAGAATTTTCTGTTCTTGTGATCGCTGCTTAAGAACGAGCATTTCAGAGAAACTCATCTCAACGTATTTAAGTTTCATATATCTGCTCATCAAAGTTATCTTTGGTTCAATATGCGCCCACAATATTCACTAGTCAAATCTCTGGTCAGCTTCGGCAGCGCCGGTTTATTTGTCATCAACAAAACCCCACTCCAACCAACACTCCTCATTTCAAATCTCTTTGACCACAAATCATTGATCACAGGATTGAGCAACGCTTCAGAGCGCTGGTTGGTTGATGACAAATGAATGCTGCGATCTGGCAAATTCGTGGGAGTTACTTTTTGGACCATGGTCCAGACAGTAACTGGTGGGGCGGCATAGCGGCTGAGGACGAGTTTCCGGAGTTACTTTTTGGACCATGGTCCAGACAGTAACTGGTGGGTCGGAATGGCGGTTGAGGACGAGTTGCCGGTGTGATTTTTTGGACCATGGTCCAGACAGTAACTGTTGGGTCGGCGTGGCGGCTGAGGGCGAGTTGCCGGAGTTACTTTTTGGACCATGGTCCAGACAGTAACTGGTGGGGCGGCATAGCGGCTGAGGACGAGTTTCCGGAGTTATTTTTTGGACCATGGTCCAGACCGTAACTGTTGGGTCGGGGTGGCGGCAGAGGACGAGTTGCCGGAGTTACTTTTTGGACCATGGTCCAGACAGTAACTGTTGGTCCCGCAACCAGAGAGTGGCCGGAATGCAGGAGTTACTGATTGGACCATGGTCCAACTAGTTACTCAGCTAGCTAGCGGGACTTCTTGCAGCAGACGATCATCGTTCGCAGCGATGTCGAAATCAGCACGCGGCGGAGTGAATCTGCTCACAGGAAAATGACTAGGCAGGCCTTTTGTAGTGGCAGTTCGCCATGCTTTCGGTGTAATAAAGACAGTAAAGTAGAGACTTAACCGCTCATGTTTGCATCGAAAAATGTACTTGAAGCGACAGCTCAATGTTAAGGCGTCTGGGACGGAGGGGGCATGCCCACTGTGTTTAAGGAATACGAGCGCTTCATAACCTGGCTGGCCGAGCAAGCCCCAGGGGATGATGCCAAACGCCTGGCCATCATCATTTCCCAGAAATTACATGAACTGATTCCTGTCGGGACGGCCGCGCGTAAGCGTTCGAAAATCCTTGCACCTTTTGCGATGGCTTTAGGGGTACAAGAACACGGGTTTGACGAGCAGTCGGATGGTCAATTCGTGCTTGTCGGCCGACGCCACCTCTGGTGAGAATAGAGAGATAGGTTTGCATTGTCGCTGATTGTTGACCGTGGTAATACGGTTTTCTGTATGAGGCGCGACCATAAGTAAACGCTTAGAATGTAATACCCGTCCGGCAGATGGGTTAATTCGGTAATAGGATAAAAGGAAGCATCTTGGACATCGAAATATGGGACGGCGGACTACAAGAGCAAGAGATTGAGGCAATCAACAAGATCAAGGCGGCATTCGCGGATACACACCATGTCAGCAAGCCCCAAGGTGAAGGTAACTCCCTAAGAGAGCAGCTTCAAAATAAGCTCGGTCGTACCCAAAGTCATCCCTGGAAAGCGTATGCAGGGTTCAGATTCATTGATTCTAAAGGCAAAGAAGGTGAGTTCGATTTAGTTATCGTTACTCATTGCAATGTCATCATTGTTGAGTTGAAAGACTGGAACCGTGAACCCGTTACGGCTAATGGGGATATTTGGTTCAAGGGCGACAAGAACATGGGGCGTTCGCCTGTCAGCATCACGAGAAACAAAAAGTTCTTGCTAGAGAACAAGCTCAAACGCCTGTCATCACGGTTTACCAATAAAAAGTATCTGCCGCGAGTCTATTTTTTCGTTGTCATGACTGGAAACTCTGATTTTGGTCAGCTACCGGAAGTTGACTTGCAACACACGATATCCCTGAAGGATTTTTTGCGTTTTGCGGACAAAGCTAAGTTTAACGATTACTTTCGTCCGCATCCCGATTCGCAGGTGTTGAATCACGACACTCCCGTCTTTGATGAGCTGTTTTTGAAGGGAAATACAGCGCCGAAGGCACTGAGAATCGGAGGGTACACAGCAGTCGAGGAAATTTTCGAGCATCCGAAGCTTGTATATAAAGAGTATTTAGCTGGTTCGGAAATCTCGAAGGGAACCGAGGCGCTTTTGCGGGTCTGGAACTTTAATAAAGTTCAGGGCAACAAGGCTATTACTCCTCAGGGGAGGGCTGAGATCGTATCCCGCGAGCGTGAGGTGTTGCAGTTCATCAACCACCAGAATCGCGATCTGTATAACCACTGCCTACGCTCGCTAACAAGCTTCCAAAAGGACGAGGTTACATCTCAGTACAGCGAGGTTTATGAGCTTCCTCCCGGTCACGTGAGGTTCAATGAGTTCGTTGGAAAATACGGTCAGTCCTTTAATCAGACTGATCGTCTGAATCTTACGAAGCTTCTTATTGCGAAGTTTGGTGACCTGCATGAGATTAAAATTGCCCACCGAGACATTGCAGACCACAGTCTTTGGTTGTCACCGTCGAAAGAAATTGCTCTCTCCAACTTTATCTCCGCGTATCACCAGCCAATTGGAACGGTTGGCGATTATCGGAGCAGCCTTTCGGTCGGGGCAGTAGAAGTGAAGGAAATGCTGGATGGCTCATCATTGACCCCATTCCAGCAAGACGTTCACGCGCTAGGGCTTGTGTCGTGGCATTTGCTGACTGCCAGAAGAATGTCACCCAAGAGCTTGGAAGATATTCAGAGCGAAATGCTTTCAAGCAGTGAGTGGTATGTCGGAGTTCTTCTTGAAGCGGTAATGGGAAAACACAAAGACGCATCGGTATTCTTCGATGCGTTGAAACGTGCAGAACCGCAGGGCGAGCCTATACCGACTTTCGACGATTGCGAACTGGAAGCCTATCGTCATGCCATTAATCACACTCGGCAATTTCCAGACAAGGGTGAGTTTCTAGTATCGAACGATGATAAAGAAGTCTACGTTTCAGAGGGACGTCTGGTTAAGGCTTGGTTGAATGTCGGGGGCAAAGGAGATGATCCGGTAAGCAATTTTCGGGTCCTTACTTTTTTGAAGCGTTTGGACAAGCTGGTCGCAGTAAACCCAGCCTATTTTCCACGTATTCATGAATACGGACTCGCGGCAAGGTCCGGGAGCATGTATCTGGTTACCGACACCGTTGATGGGGCGACGTGGGCTGATGCTGCAATTGATGACTCGGAAAAGTTAGGAGTTATTGAGAAGCTGACTGATGCCGTTGAACATCTTCATGGGTTAGGGCTTTCGCACGGAGACCTTCATCCCGGCAACGTCATGCTGGATAGGAAAAACGGCGATGTGTATCTGATAGATATTCCGGACTTTTCCCACAACACTTCCGAAGCCAAGAACCATCGGTATAGCCCGGAAGACATCGATGGAAGCTCCTCCGAGCAGAGAGATATCTTTGCTGTGCTTCGAATGTCCTGTGAATTGCTCGGCTTGGAGTGGGGCGAGGAGTCCCGAGACTACCCGAGAATCACGGATGCAATTCAGTCAGAACTGAGCGATATAGAGTTCGGCCTCAGGGATTTGGGGCGGTTCAAGAAGGCTCTGACGGCCGCAGCTGAAATGCAGAAACAGCAATTTGTTGAGATTACGCTCAGCAGTA
This sequence comes from Pseudomonas sp., assembly GCA_050282285.1. Classification (GTDB taxonomy): domain Bacteria; phylum Pseudomonadota; class Gammaproteobacteria; order Pseudomonadales; family Pseudomonadaceae; genus Aquipseudomonas. Next base: position 110,011 of record JBLZZJ010000050.1, on the reverse strand, counting down.
CTAATGAGCAGATGTCGATATTGCCCGATAACGGGCATCTTTACGTCAAGGTAGAAGCACCCAAAAAGGGAAAACACGATTACTCGGTGACATTTACCGGCATAGGTGGATCATTCGTCGCCTTCTACAACAGGGAGCGGCGGTGCTTTGTAGCAGCATTGCCCCCTCGAATCCGATTTGACGTCCATTTCCGGGTAGTTGAAGAAAGTCAATTCGAAATCAGCACGGCAGTTCGTATTAAGCCGGGTCGATCGGCTCAACTTTCTGGTTTGTCTGAACACCTTCGCGATGATGATGCCTTTCATCGTGCACTCGACATGCTTCAGACCGTGACGCCAGAAATTGATGAATCGGGATTGAGCCAACAACTCAAGGATGTATTTGAGAGGACGGCAGCCTCCATGGAGGAAGACCGACCACATATTTCGTTTGATATTTCGACGCAGGCACTTTGGAGGGCGATCCTCGCGACAGAGACCGAATCAAGCCCGAATATCGAATTGAATGGAGCCTCGATGACGCCATCGGACGCCGATTCTGAACTGGTTCTTCCCTACGAGGCAGATATCGATCCGCTTGGCGCTTTCGCAAGCACAGATGAGGTCGAGGCGCTTCTCATTGACGAGGACGGGGCGGAGAAAGTCATCGGCGAAGTTGCGCTCAAGAAATCTGCGTTGAACGAGGTTCGACTGACTAAAGTCCGTCTATCCGCCCACGGGCTTAAAGATGGCGACTTCGTCTTCTTTAGGACGAAACAAGATAGGGCCTCATACCGTAAACGGAAGGCTGCTCTTGAAAGGCTGCTTGATAGAGAAGGGGTTTTGGCTGACCTGCTCGATTTGTTTGACCCCGCCTGCGACAAGGATGCAACGTCATATAACATTTCGGTCACTGATGAGGACTTTGCCAGATACGACCGCGAAGACCAACATGGAAATAACATTAGTCTCAACGAGCAGCAGCGTGAAGCTTTCACCAAGCTGCTGAATTACGGACCTCTATCGCTTTTGCAAGGACCTCCCGGAACTGGGAAGACGGAATTCATTGCTGCATTCGTCCACTTTCTAGTCGAAAAATTGGACGTGCGAAGAATCCTGCTAGTCAGCCAATCACATGAAGCCGTCAACACGGCAGCCGAGCGTATAAGGAAGCACTGCGGGCGGTTGGGGACTTCCCTTGAAGTCGTTAGGTTCAGTAACCGTGAAGGGGCTGTTTCGCATGGTTTGAAAGACGTGTACTCCCATGCGATCACCGCAGAAAAGCGCGAATTGTTCAACGCCGAATATCGCTACCGTGTTGCTGCTCTCTCGGATGCGCTGGGTCTAGACGCAGAGTTCATCTCCAAGGTCGTCGACGCGGAGTTGAAACTGTTCAAGCAGATCGATCACCTCGAATCTCTTTTTCAGAATTTCGAGAACATTGGGGACGATGAGGATATTAAAGCCCTGAAACCGGTCGTGGTCGAGTTGGATGAGACTATCCGCACCAAACTTCACGCGGACTATGGCATTGCTCTTTCACGGGAAAGCAAGGTTTCGGAGGCGAAGTCGATCCTGCTTTCCTCTCTCTGTTCCGAGTACGGTGTTCGGCCAAATGAAGCCAAAAGGGTTCGGGCACTGGCTAGGATCTCCCGAGATATTCAGGACGCCTTGTCAGCAGAGAGGGTCAATTGCGACGAGTTCTATGCACGGTCGAGACAACTGGTTACAGGCACATGTGTCGGTATTGGGCAAGGGCATATCGGGATCCACGACAACATCTATGATTTCGTAATCATCGATGAGGCCGCTCGTTCAATATCTAGCGAACTGGCGATTGCCATGCAATCGGCGAAACGCGTACTTCTGGTCGGCGACCATTTGCAATTACCCCCCCTGTACTCAGAGGCACACAAAGCTGCTCTGGCTCGCCGACTTGGAATCAATGACAAACATACCGAGCTTGATGAAGTGTTGCGAAGCGACTTTGCGCGGGCTTTCAATTCGGAATATGGAAAACAAACGAGTGCCACGCTGCTCACTCAGTATCGGATGGCTCCTCCCATCGGAGATCTGGTTTCCCAGACTTTTTACAGCGGCCAGCTGAGCAATGGACACCGGGCGATTCCCGACATCTATCAGGAGGCTCCAAATCAGCTTCGTTCCACCGTGACTTGGCTCGACACCTCATCGCTGGGCAAACATGCCAATCATCAGAGTGACCGTGGCGTCAGTATCTACAACCGTTGTGAGGCCGATCAGGTTATCGACCTTCTCAAGCAGATATCAGAGAGCGGAAAATTCCTGACCGACCTTTCCAACCTTAAGGACAAAGATGATGCGCTGATAGGCGTCATCTGCATGTATGCCGAACAAAAGCGGTTGATTCGGCAGAAATTCAACCAGGGGATTTGGAACGACGGGTTCAAGGCTTTGGTGAAAATCGACACCGTCGATAGCTACCAAGGCAAGGAGAACAGAATCATCATTTTGAGTCTGACGCGTTCCGACAAACAGAATAGTCCGGGCTTCCTGCGCACCCCCAACCGAATAAACGTCGCAATGTCCAGGGCAATGGATCGGTTGCTAATCATTGGCAACGCAGAAATGTGGAAGACCCACAACAAGGATAAGCCTCTCGGGCAGGTTGTTTCCTACATGAGCGATAAGGGCGAGGACGCGGGCTACACGTTCATGTCCGCGCAGAAGAGCCGCTGAGGTGACGACATTGGAAAATACTACGATTTACCACGAGATTGACTTCCTGTTGCCTGCGCAACGCTTCAACATCAACTTCTCTTACGTCACCCAAAAGGGGCTGCCTTTCGTTCGGGAATTCCTTCTTCGCCTCATCCACCTTGCTCCAATGTCAATGTCGCAGGTTGCGACCTTCTTCGGCTTTTCACGCAGGGAAGTTCAAGAGGCAGTTGATGATCTCGTTGAACGCGGCGAACTGACATTGTCCGGAAATGGTCGTCTTACGCTTACGGAGAAATCCAGCGGTTACTTCACTGAACTCGGTGAGGTCCCGCGTTTGTCGCTGCTTCGAGATAGCACGGTTTGCTTGTCTTTCGACCTCGCAACGTTTTCATGCCTTGGTAAAGATAACTCGGCAGAAAAATGGAAAGCGGGTCTTTCAATCAAGGTCGACGACGAGAACACATCTTGTAGCGAAACGCAGGTGGAAAAGCATTTTCAGCGTCAGTTCCATGAAATCTTACAGAAGGGTTTTCTTTCCAGATCGCTCACTCTGGATGAAAAAGACTCGCCGAATGTCTACACCGTGAATTCGGTAAACAAGATTAAGCAGATGCCCGTCAGATTACCGGTCCAGTTCAAGGTTGACGAGGATGGCAGAAGCGTCGAACGTGAAGATTTCGAAAGGCTGAAAAGCTCAGATTACGTGCATGAGCGGATCTCGCTGGAACTTGACCGCTTGGCTAGACCCGGTAATTTTGGCGAGATTGTGAAAGCCATGATTGAGATTGGGGACGGCGAGACGATGAAACTCTTCGACTCGAAGGGTAGCTCCGTCAGCCTTCAATTCTTCGACGACTTGACGACGCTGGAATCTAACAGTCAGAGGAAGAGAACCACCTTTATCGGACCAATCTACTCGTCTGCAAATTGGGGATTGCTCCAGAAACATCTAGCTCCTCTCATCAAGGCGAGGAGAGAAAGCAAAGCGGACGTAGGGAAGACTCCCTTCCTTTGGCTTGCGCCCAGTGACCCGTATTGGGGAAAAAGCGGCAATCTTCAGGTGAGAGTCAGTGAAATTCTCAGCATGGCAAGCACGAAAGAGAAGAGGCTCTATTCGCCGATCATCTATTTGCCTGTCTCTGGGGCAGAAGACCAGAAGACCGCCCGCCAGTGGAAATGGGAGTTCGAACCTAACACGGACAAGGTTCATGGAGTGATCGAGGGCTTTCTTGGCGGGAATGTCGAGGTGATGCTCTTCGAAGGCGAATTTGTGGTTGTCCTCTATCACGTCTCATTGCCTGACTCTTACCCTGTCAGCCTCCCCATCGGATTCATCAGTGCCGATAAAGATGTCGTCTCGTCTATTGGACGGCTCGTGAGGACATACCTAGAGGACAGTTCTGGGTTTGAACGCCCAAACGATTGTGGATTGCTATCCCGTTTCGGGCGCAATGAATAATCAATGGAGGCTCACGCTTGGCAGCGCCTTTACCACTTGAAAACATGTTGGTCGGAGCGACGTGACCCCTTTCGCTTGATGTCTGGCTAGTGCCTGCATGAAGTTCTGCATAATTTTCTTGATGGAGGTGTCGCTGACCACTAGGCCAGGGAAGGCACCATCAATCTTCATTTCCACTATAAGGTAGCGGGTAGGGTTTCTCGCGTTCTGTGTTCAATTTACACTTCCTACTATTTTATATATAAATAGTAGGGAAGTGGAAATCACAAGACCCAATCAAACAACCCGCTGGCCAGATTCGCCGAAGGCGGCTAAGGACGTAGTAAAAATGGAGCTTAACCCCGCAACAAAGATATCTCTTTGTACTGTACGACTAGAGTCTGTTGGCGAGAAGTCATCAAGTGTCGGGACGGGCTATTGTTACTTTTTTAATTTTCTTAATGAGCAGAATGGCCAGATGGCGCTGGTTCCTGCAATTGTTACGAATAAACACGTTGTCGATGGTGCTAATTTAATAAAGGCAGTGTTTCAGATAATTAAGCAAGGCGCTGTTATCAAAGAAGATGCTCATGCTGATGAAGAGGAGCAGCAGGAGTTCCATTTCACAAACATGGAATTTGGAATTGTCCATCATCCCGACCCAAAAGTTGACTTGTGCATCATTTTGTTAGGGCAAATGCTTAGTTCGGTAAAGCAAGGTTATGGTATTAAAAATCAGTTCATCGATAGGAGCTGGCACCTGGATGAAGAGATGAAACCTCAGGTGAGGCCAATTGAGCCAATTGCAATGATCGGATACCCGAATGGACTTTGGGATGAGATGAACAACAGGCCAATTGCTCGAAGGGGGCAGACTGCATCTCATGCTCTTAAGCACTGGAATGGTGAACGGCAGTTCGTCATTGATGCGGCATGCTTCCCGGGCTCAAGCGGGTCTCCTGTATTTCTTTTTGAAGATGGATTATTTAGAAGTGGTGGTAACGCGTACACGCCGGGAACAAGAGCAAAGTTAATTGGAACACTTTGGGGGGGACCAGTTCTCACTGCTGAAGGAAAATTAGTGCCTCGTGCTATTCCTACTTCATTTGAAGAGGAGGGGGTAGAGAAAATACCTGTTATGCGGTTAATGATGAACTTGGGCTTTGTGGTTCATGCTGATGCTATTGACGATTTCATTCCGCTAATTAAGCAGAGGCTTGGGCATAAAGCTTAGACATATACACCGTACTCAATTTGTTGAATGAGCCTGTAGACATCTTTTAATGGGGCGTCTACAGGCTTAATTCCACCGAGGGCCAGTGCTTGCTTATTTAGCCAATTTACAGCTTCCGCCTCATCTCCGCCAAATAGTCTAATTGCCGCTTCTTGCACTACTTCACCCATCTCTTTTTCTGCCATATTGGCCTCCCATGTAGTGAATTAACAATTTATATATGCCATAATAATCAAAAGGAAAAGGAATTGCTATGTTCATCACTATAGAAGATTTCATAGTCGCATTCGGAATGCGACGACATTACGCAGACACCAGAAGGCCAGCCTGACCAGGTCAAGGTGGATTGGTCGATCAACGCTGCCCTCGGCATAGCAAACGCGTAGCGATACGCTCAATGTGAGCGTGGTAGGGCGGTACAAGCTGCCGGTTGTGCCAGGCCGTGTGATGCTCAATGGGTGGCTTGCGGGCAATGACGTGTCCAGCAGCTCTTCGTATCGCCACCGCCGGTCACGTCTTAGCAGCGACTATGCCTGCATTGTGCTTGAGAACGATGAACTCGATATTGAGCAGGCTGGAATCACGTACAACGAGCACGTGAAGCTGGGTAGGGTTACGACGCTGACTCAGTACGGAGTTTTGGGAAACCAGCTCGATTTCGCCGGAACCCTGGTTTCGTCAGGGGAGGTTGAAGTGAGGGTTGAGGCGGTGAAAACTGGCGGGAAATCGATAGTAACACGTGTTGCCAAATACAATATAAGTGATTGATATAAAAGGAGTATATTGTTAATGGCATTTACATTGGGGAAAGCGCTGGCAGCTGAGCCGAAGGTTCTCGCTAACGGCATGAAGAGCTTCGATCACTTCAGCAGGATTGCTGGGAATCCCAAGCTTGATGAGTTCTTTGTTGATGCTGAAGCCTTGGCAGCCTTGCTGCCGGGGCTGCCGCTGGCGGGGGACTCGGCGATGGATAAGCTGACAATGCTCGCTGACAACGACTACAAGACGTATGCCGTTTCATTGAGTCGCTGGAACTCGAGCGGTGGGCTTGATCGAATGGCGGAAGTGTCATTTGAGCCGAGAATGATGCGAGTTGATCATTCTGGGATGGCGCTAATCGAGATTTGGGTAAAAGAGCCGCCAACCATTAAAGACATGTACGGCGATGTGGTTGTCGATCCGATGCATCTTGCTCTGACTTACAACGAACAAAAGCTCTTCTTCGAAGAGAGGGTATCGCTAGAGTTGGGTAACATGCTAGAAGAGCTTGGATATGAGTTCGAAAACCGTTGGAGCTGACCATCATTCTGATGGCCAGGCAGCTTCGATAACGTCGTCTTCAACCAATTTTCTTCGAACGCCAAAGACCCCACTTGCCGGCACCTGAATTGCGGTTCCGGTGGTTTTGCCGACGAATGATTCGATTTCGATCAACTCTGCTTCTGTGATGCCATCTTTCACAGCCCTTGCTTTCGTTCAAGTTGCGGTTTCATAACCTGATCTTTAAGCGAGTAGAGTAAACCACCAATTTCTTCTGGCTCATACTCAATTTCGATTTTACAGCGGAATATGGAAAGAATTGCTTCGATTAGTCGCAGTGCAGAGTTTATTGATCGTTCGATTTGCTCATTGTGAATTTTAAGTTCTAATTCTTTTTTCGTCAGTTTCACATTAGACCCGAAGCGGTAGTAATGCTTATTGCCACGGGTATAGCTTGGCTCTAAAAGCCGGGCGATGGCGGTTCTACGCAAACGATCAGTATGAACGACTATCGCAAAGGATTTGCTCTTTGGCTTCACTGTTGAGTTTTTTTTGCTGACGAAGAGCCCTTTGTGAGTGGTTGGATTTGGTCCTGGATTTTCCTCTGGTTCCGCATCTCTTGTTTTAACAGCTTTCTGTAATTCTTGAAGCATTGAATCGTCATAGTGAATTCCCTCTCTTTTGGTGAGTTGTTGCCAGGTAAATCGTGACCTTTTTAGTTGACGACCTGAAATCGACTTTCCTTCGAGTTTGTAGCTGATTCCGGTTGGTTTGCCTGACTTATCTGTAGTCAGTTCAACATCAATATCTGCCTGTTTGAGCATTTTTGTGAAGTCGAGCATGTTGCCCCCAGCCTCTTGAGTGCGTTCCAGGGCCGTGGCAACGCGAGCTATCAGCTTGTGTTTCCATGCCATGTCGCCCGACTTCTGAGAGGCTTCAACTTCTTCTCTTGTAAGATTTACACCAAATGTTTCGTGCGGCATTGGCACAATGTGTAGGCCGTGCTCTTGCTCAATTTCTCTGCATACGCTCATCAGCACTTCGTAGTCGTTGCTTTCTGATAGCAGCTTATAGTCACGCATGCTTATTCGATTAGCGAGAATGTGCATATGCTGATGAGCAGTGTCGTGATGAAGCATACCGAAGAATTTGTGGTCTTCTGTGTAGCCCAGAGCGCCCATGGTCTTTTCAAGAACCTGATTCCATTGGACCCTGGTAAGCGCCTCGCCATCGGGAAGGCTCAGCATATAGTGCATGTGGCACTTACCAGTGTCTTTGCCTGTAGCGGCCTGACGGAGGTGGCATGGCGTGTCTAATTCTTCTGTTAGCTCCTCAAGTGTTGAGCCAAAGACGTTTCCGCCCACCAACTCAACCTGCTCGCATTTGTGCTCGTGGCCATTACCGAAAACGTAAGCAACTCGCTTCGCTGAAGATCCTTTTTCATTGGCGAATTTTCGGGAGATCATGCTGACTCTCCTGACGGCTCAACAGAGAGAAGGGCGTTCGCTATCTGCGCTAGGTGATCTCTGACAATTTTTATTGACTGCTTGTGACAGTCTTTCTGTATTGCTAAGTCAAGTCCTTTAATAGAAGAAGATAGGAGCTTGTATAGCTCGACTCGCTGTGTCCCGAGCACGACCTTGGCAGGCAGTTGGGAGCGCAGGCCAGAGGAGCGCAAGAAAATGGCTGGGCTGTCGAAGCCGGCTTCGTCCATTAGTGCGAGCAGTCGCTCGTACTCTTCGCCGTTCATGGCGACGAGGATCCTGTTAGTTCTTTTCTCTGACTCTAGTAATGATGGTTTTCCTCTTTTATTTATTTTCATGATTCACCTTTGTTTTATTATTATGGTTCGTTGCTTTGCTTATAAATTGCGCAACACCCGGAGGGGTGTGAGCAGCCAGCGTATTAACGTTTACTACTGAGTCAATGAGGAACGAATAACGACTTAGTAGTAATAAGTTAATACATTGCTGGCTGAGAAACTGTTCTATAATATTAGTATATCACCTATTATTAACATATTTTAATATAGGCGATTTCTTTGGAAGAATTTTTTCTATCACATGATATGTGTGTGATATGTCACATGATGAATATGTAATTCGTGTGATATGTCACATGGGTAATTGTTTTTCGTGTGATATATCACGTGCCCTAAGATGCATCGTGTGATATATCACATGCGCATCGATTGTTTTATGTGATATATCACATGCCTGCTTGGGTCTTCATGTGATATGTCACATGGTTGTTGATTTTAGCGTGTGACATATCACATCTACTGTCGTGTGATATTTTGATAACCAGCTACGCTGAATTTAGCCAGCGGGTAGTTATGTTTGGGAGGTGGTGGGGGAAATGGATATTCGAAAGCCAGGAAGTTTAGGAGAGTTTTACGAAGGTTGGCAGCAATACGCTGATGCATTTCTCACTGTATGCAATGACTCAGGCGTAAAGCCGGTAGGAGTAAAGCCATCACACGGTTATTTGCGCATAGACTGCGGACGGCTGCCAGAGCATCTTGTTGTGCTTGCTGACGCTGTAGAAAGAGCTACGGACGGTATTTGTCAGTTTTGTGGCGCTACAAATGCTATCGAGCACGTAGAGCGCGATTGGATCTGGAAACTCTGCAAAGAGTGCCGTGACTCGGGAAAGCCCTGAAATCACGCCCTCAGGGCGTGAGGCACATCTCCGAAAATGAAGTGGTCTAACCTTATTTAACCCAATGATTACCTTCCTTTTAGGAACAAAGTCTTTACACATATAGACATGTGTACGAGATATGTTGCAGCAACCCGCAGCAACCCCACTGGTCAAGTTAGCCGAAGGCTGTAAAAATATTTGTGTCACATGCTGCCTCGTGTGATATATAGTTATAATTAGTGATATAATAAAGTTATGCAATAAATAGTTATTGCCAATAAGAAGAATAAAAGGCAGCTAAAATGAAGATAGAAAAAAGGGGGAAAGGTGGGTTGTGGATACGTGAGATAGCGACTGGCGTGAGCTTCTATCGTGTGAATTACGGTGAAAAGAAAGAGCGGGTAATCACAGTTCAGTATGATGAAGTGATGAAAAGACAGCATGAGATTCGCAAGCTTTTCACTACGCAAGAAGCAACAAGCAAGCTCTTGAAGTATTTTGCGACGTTTGAAACGCGGCACAAGAACAGAGAAGTAGTTAAGAAAGAGTATTTGAGCAGAAAGCAGATCATAGATTTCATGTCAGCTACGCCAGAAGCATTGGCTCACATGATCGAATCAGACCCGCGATGCGAGAAGCCAGAGAATCGCCAGCTGGCGTACGAGATGTGGAAGGACTGGACGCCGATCCGCCAGATGCTCAGCAACGCCAGCGGCTGGAACATCAAAGAAGCGGATTCCAAAAAAGCCCTTGGCTGGGGCTCGGTCGGAAAAAAAGAGGAAATTCAGGATGGAACAGAAACCTAACCGCACAGGCTTTCTCGAAGGCCAACTGAAATTCGGAGACGACTTCGATACCCTTGGCCAGTCCGAAATCGAAGCCGCATTTGCTGGTGAGCCCGATCCCGAGCCTTCCACCGCCGAATCCGATTTGGCAACAAAAGAGCAGGGGAGTCAGCGCTGCCAAGTGTGTGATTTCCCTGCTGTGGCTGGTCATGTCCAGGGCGAGATTAATGGAGAGCGGTACAGCTTGCTGATCTGCCAAAGCTGCTTGCAGCACGCTGTGCTGTGTCTTCGTGATAGTCACCGTCAATGCCGCCTTTTTGATGATGACTTCGAGATTCAGGAACTGTGCGGGTTTGGAAAAGTGTCGCCTGGCCTGAAGGGGGAGGAGGCTGAGTGGGAGCAGATGAAGCCGTTCGGTCGAGAATTTGGAGCTGATGAAAAGGATGAGCAATAAAAAAGGCACCTGGTTAGGTGCCTTTTCATAATCGACTGATCATACGATCCTCGCGATTTACAGTGTGCTCATGAACTCTTGGAATCTGCTGGCCCGCATGCCCACAGTTTTTTGACTCAGCCTAGTCATAGCTGGAATTGTCCCGCGCTTCTCCATGCGCTCTACTGTGCGCTTTGAGACCCCAAGAATCTCTGCAACGTCACTTATGCTCAAAAAACGGTCTGAAATTACTGCATTCATCTTGCCCCCTTATGGCTCAGTTAATATTGCAGATATTAACGATGCTTTTTTGATTGGTCAAGTGATTTGTTGTTTGTCAACTGTTTTGACGGGCTGTGTCTTTGGCGGAGCTGTTTTGCAAGGGTGGGGCGGCTAAAACCCCTGGCCCCGCATTTCGTTTAGATTCATGAGCCGGATGTCCGGTCGAATCTTGCCGTTTCTAGCGTTATCCAAGTAATTTCCCCAAATTTCCAACGCCTCAAATTTCTCTTTGTAGTAGAGGTTTCGGTCGTAGTGCTTCTCCTGAACACCGCTTTTCCGGCCATGCGACAAAATGTGAGCCCGGATCTCGGCAGGGATGCCCAGCCCCGCAATGACTGACTCGCATGCAACCCGCACGTTTTTCCAAGTGAATGCTCTGGTCAGTCCCTTCGCATGCAGCTGCGCGCCAGCATCGATGTAAAACTTACCGGCGTAATCGCTGCGGACCAGATTTTTGCTAAGAGCAAAAGGCCCGATCTCGCTTGTTTGATCTGCGAGTAGTGGCTGAAGAATCTCTAAAATTCTTGGCGTTAGCGGCAGAAAGTGAGCGTACGGCTTGCTTCCGCGCTTCCCTTTTTTGTCAAAAAGTAGAATTCCGTCTTCAAAGACATGCTTCCATTGCAGTGATAACAGCATCTGTAGTCTCTGGCCCCCCAGGTAAATTGGAGCCAAAGCGATGGCTCGGTGGCGTTCCGGGAGGCTGTCGAGATGCCGTAGCAGTTCACCAATTTCGTGCTGCTCTAGCGTTTCTGTTGTGCCTTCATAAACGTCGTCCATTTTCCCAACAACAGCAGCTGGGTTAATGAGGAGGCCGAAGTTTTTAGGTGCGACTGGCTGGCTTTTTCGATTTCGAGAGAATCGGCTGGTCATGCCCGTTTCGAACGCAGCGCGGAGATATGTGTGCAGAGTGTTTTCTGTCGATGCCATAGAAGTGGCGGGGGCTTTTGTCGTGCCTCCTTTACCCCTGTTGCGCGGTTTAGAGGCTCTCACTTTGTCGAGAATGCTGTTGATATCTTCGTCCGTTATGTCCTTTGCCGGCTTGCAAACAAGCTCTGGGAAAGGCTCAACAACGTGCATCTCGAACATCCTGGCGATTTGCCCGGCTTTGACCCGCCCCCTGGCAAGCAGGTCCGCCGAGTAGTGATCAAGCAGGTCTTTGAATGATCCGATCTGGGCTTTTTCGGCGGCAGATTTTGCTTCCGCTGCTCGAAGCTCTTCGGAACTGGCTTTCTGCTGCTTCAGATACTCTTTGGGATCACCATGCTTGAGCAAGATGTCTGCGAGTTCTAGTGCTGCGACCCTAATTTCATGCAGCTTCAAGCCTGGCGAGTTTGGCGTTGATTTGTACAGGCCAATTTTTTTCTGGCCATAAACAGATTTGAAGTATGCAGTTATAGCCGTTTCGGATCTCTTGAATAAGATGCTTCCCGTTCCGCGCCCAGCCATGCTCTCTGTAAGAGTTTTGCCGATCTCCATGCTCTGCAACTTTTTATCGTTGACTCGCTTGTCTGGGGTGTTTCCCGCCATCTCAATCGTCCTCACCAGTCACTATTGGTCACTACTTTAGCTGCTACTTGTAGTGACGTTCAAGGTCAGTGAGGGTGTTTATTTGTCGCTCATTTTATTATTTATGTCTTATAAAACGGCTATTTACGTGGGTTTTTGCGGTATTTGACATTGCTTGTCGTTTGAGAGCATCCCCCTCCTAAGGGCTAGATGCTGGTTCGATTCCAGCAGGGGACGCCATCGCGATTCATGAAAGGCCGGCCATTACAGCCGGCTTTTTCGTCTCAGGGCCCGCCCGCCACGGCGACCAGTGCCCATCCCCGCTCAATGGAGCCTCGACTATGCAGTTTTCCATCGTTGCCTACGACTTTACCGACAGCGAGGCGCTTGATCGTCGCCTGAGCTGCCGCGCAGCCCACGCTGAGGGCCTGCGAAATCTGTTCAAAGAGGGCAAATTCATTGCCGGCGCAGCGTTGCTTGATGACAGCGGCAAGATGATCGGCTCCAACGCCTTCTTCGAGTTCGAAACCCGTGAGGCACTGGATGAGTGGCTGCAGACCGAGCCCTACATTGTCGGTCGCGTCTGGGACAAAGTGGAAATTCGCGAAGTGAAGGTGTTCAACCCGAACGCCTGAGCCCTACAGCGTATTTTCAGGAGACGAATAAAAAAGGCCTGCGCACTGCGCAGGCCTTTTCATTTCAGCAGCGGGCGATCAGCTCGCCTGCTCCGTTGCGGCGGCATTGGCGCGGTCTTCGGCCATGCACACGGCTGCGGTGAAGAGTGCGTCGGTGGAGGAGTTCAACGCAGTTTCCGCCGAGTCCTGGACGATGCCGATGATGAAACCGATCGCCACCACCTGCATCGCCACGTCGTTGGGGATGCCGAACAGGCTGCACGCCAGCGGGATCAGCAGCAGCGAACCACCGGCCACGCCGGAGGCGCCGCAGGCGCAGATCGAGGCCAGGATGCTGAGCAGGATGGCGGTCGGCAGGTCGATGCTGATGCCCAGGGTGTGCACGGCGGCCAGGGTCAGTACGCTGATGGTGATGGCGGCGCCGGCCATGTTGATGGTGGCGCCCAGCGGGATCGATACCGAATAGGTTTCTTCGTGCAGGCCCAGGCGCTGGCAGAGCTGCAGGTTGACCGGGATATTGGCGGCCGAGCTGCGGGTGAAGAAAGCCGTCATGCCGCTTTCACGCAGGCACAGCAATACCAGCGGATAGGGGTTGCGGCGGATCTTCCAGTACACGATGGCCGGGTTCACCACCAGCGCCACAAAGAGCATGCAGCCTACCAGGACCGCCAGCAGGTGCACGTACTCGAGCAGGGCGTCCATGCCGGATTGAGCGAGGGTGGCGGCGACCAGGCCGAAGATACCCAGCGGGGCCAGGCGGATGACGATCTTGACGATGGCGGTCACTGCGTCGGACAGGTCGGCGAGCATCTGCTTGCTGCCCGGGGCGGCGTGGCGCATGGCCAGACCCAGGCCGATGGCCCAGGCCAGGATGCCGATGAAGTTGCCGCTGAGCAGGGCATTGATCGGGTTGTCCAGTGCGTTCATCAGCAGGCTGTTGAGCACTTCGCTGATTCCGCCCGGTGGGCTGAGTTCTGTCGCGGCAGTGACCAGGGTCAGGCTCGAGGGGAAAACAAAACTGGTGGTGACGGCGATCACGGCAGCGCTGAAGGTGCCGATCAGGTAAAGGAACAGGATCGGCCGCAGGTGCGTCTGCTGGCCATGCTGGTGGTTGGCGATGGAGGCGGCTACCAGTACGAAGACCAGCACCGGCGCGACGGCCTTGAGTGCCGATACGAAGGCTGTGCCGAGGAAGGCCACGCTGAGCGCTGCGGACGGGGCGAGCAGTGCCAGGGCGATACCGGCGATCAGGCCGATCAGGATCTGCATCACCAGGCTGGTGCGGGTGAGCAGGTGCAGAAGGGGGCGTTGGGCAGCGGTCATAACGAGTGTCTCGACAGGTGTGCGCAGGCCTTCCCTGTGTCCATCGCGATGCTGGTCAGTGGGCGCGGAGTGCCCTGAGCGAACAGGCCGATGGCTACACGGAGGGGCTGCGAATGATCGGGGCCTTGGTTCAACGGCGCCCGAGCTGGAAAAAACAGCGCGCGACTCTAGCACACTGGGTTGCACCTCGGCAGGCCTCCGGCTCAATGGTCATGGCTGCAATGGCGGCCGAGTCCGGCTAGGCTAGCAGCACCTTCGAGTCCGAGAGCATGAGCATGTCCAACCCGAGCGCTACAGCATTCAGCGAGGCACCGTTGACCGCCGTCGAGGTGCGTACACTGGGTTGCCTGATCGAGAAGCAGGCGACCACCCCAGAAGTCTATCCACTGACACTCAATGCACTGGTGCTGGCCTGCAACCAGAAAACCAGCCGCGAACCGCTGATGAACCTCAACCCTGGCGAGGTGGGGCAAGCCTTGCGTTCCCTGGAAGGGCGGGGTCTGGCACGCCTGGTGATGGGCAGCCGGGCCGACCGCTGGGAGCAGCGTGCCGACAAGACCCTGGAACTGGTGGCACCACAGGTCGTGTTGCTTGGCCTGCTGCTGTTGCGTGGCCCGCAGACGCTCAACGAATTGCTCACGCGCAGCAGCCGCATGCATGCCTTCGATGACACCGAGCAGGTGCAGCACCACCTCGAGCGCCTGAGCTCACGCGGACTGGCGCTGCTGCTGCCGCGCCAGTCGGGCCAGCGGGAAGACCGCTACATGCACCAAGTGGGCGAAGCCGCCGATCTTCAGGCCCTGCTCGAAAACCGTGCGGTGGACGGGGAGCGGTCGAGCGGTGGCGCGCAGCACGACAGTCGCCTGGAGGCGCTCGAAGCCCGAGTCGCGGAGCTCGAAGAGCGCCTGGCGCGGTTGGAAGGGTAAGCGTTGCGGGAAAACAAAAGGCGCCGAAAGGCGCCTTTTTTGTGGGTGCTGATCGTTAGCTGGTGCGGCTGTTGATCAGGCGGTCAGAGCCACCCTCGGCAACGCGTTTCTCGATCAGGCGATCAGAGCCACCCTCGGCAACACGTTTCTCGATCAGGCGGTCAGAGCCACCTTCGGCAACGCGTTTCTCGATCAGGCGGTCGGAACCACCCTCGGCAACACGTTTCTCGATCAGGCGGTCAGAACCACCTTCGGCAACGCGCTTCTCGATCAGACGATCCGCCCCACCTTCAGCAACGGTGTTGCTGGTTTGCGGCAGAGCAAAAACACTAGCGGAAAGGCTGGCCAGGATCAGGCTGGTAAGGATCTGCTTTTTCATGTCGGGCTCCTCGTAGGGGGCGGTAAGTGAGTACGGAGCCCATGCTACTCAGAATAATTCGATCAAGAAGTTCAAACGAGGCATGGTAATAATCGACGAGATCAATAGTAATTTTTAGCTCTAAAAATCAAATAGTTGTTTGTATTTTTGCACCGCTTGCAGGTAGTTGATGAGTGTTTTTTGATTCGATTAAAGCAATCGATTTATTCGATTGAATACCTGTATCAGGCTCATTAATTCCTTTGCTGGAAGGCTGGCGAATGCCGGTGCGCATGGGGCGTGGTACATAGTGTTTTCAATGGCCGCTACAGGTGGCCGGGTACGTGGACAAGGACAGAGGTCGATGGGTCATATGGGTTGCCTGATGCTGGAAGAACGGTTGCAGGGGGTCGATGAGGTCGAGTGTGTGACGCCTGATCTGAATGGCGTGCCGCGGGGCAAGGTCATGACGCGTGACGGTTTCCTGGAAGGGCGACGCCTGCAGTTGGCACGTGGTGTGTTGTTGCAATGCATCATGGGCGGCTACCCGCCAGTACGCTTCTATGGCAGTGATGACGGTGATCTGGTGCTGAATGCCGAACCGACCCAGGTGCACCGGCTGCCCTGGAGCGATTCTCCACGGGCGTTGGCGATCTGTGATGCCGACGAGCTGGCGGGCGGCCATTCAGGGCTGTCCACGCGTGGCCTGCTCAAGCGCATCGTGGCGCGTTACGCCGCCAGGGGCTGGCAGCCAGTGGTGGCGACGGAGCTGGAGTTCTTCATCTTCGCGCCCAATCCGGACCCGCAGCAGGCGTTTCGTCCGCCGCTGGGGCTGGATGGGCGTCGCGAGGATGGCGGCTCGGCCTTCAGCGTCAGCTCCAACAACGGCTTGCGCCCGTTCTTCAGCGAGGTCTATGCCTGCATGGCCGCCCTCGGTATTCCCCGCGATACGGTCATGCACGAGATGGGCGTCAGCCAGTTCGAGATCAATCTCTGGCACGGTGACCCGGTGGTGCTTGCGGACCAGACGTTCCTGTTCAAGCACCTGCTCAAGGAAGTCGGGCTCAAGCATGGGTTGAGCGTGGTGTTCATGGCCAAGCCTCTCGCCCAGACGGCCGGCAGTTCGATGCACATCCATCAGAGTGTGGTGGAGCAGGGCAGTGGCGCTAACATCTTCACCGCGTCGGGTGGCGAGGCTACGCCGGTGTTCCAGCATTTCATCGGCGGCCAGCAGGCGGCCATTGCGGATTTCACCCTGTTGTTCGCCCCCCATGTGAATTCCTACCAGCGCCTCTGTCACCCGTTTGCCTCGCCCAACAATGCCTGCTGGTCGGAGGACAATCGCGGCGTTGGCCTGCGTGTTCCCGCCAGTTCGCCGACAGCACGGCGGCTGGAGAATCGTTTGCCGGGTGCGGACGCCAACCCCTACCTGGCTCTGGCGGCCAGCCTGGCTGCGGGGTTGTATGGCATCGAGCGGCAACTGTTGCCGAGCGCACCGGTCCAAGGGGAGTTCGAGGTTCCGGACGAATTGTTACTACCATGTACCATGCAGGCCGCCATCGAACGTCTGAAACGCAGTCAGTTGGCAGTGGAACTGTTCGGCAGTGAATTCATCGACGGCTATATCGCCAGCAAGACGATGGAGCTGAACAGTTTTCTTGACGAAATCACCCCCTGGGAGCGGCGCGTGCTTGCGGTCTGTTGATCCTGCACCTGCCGACGTCTGCCTTCTGCGTCGAATCCAGCACCCATTGGGCGCTGCAGCCAGTTACACGGAGTTGTTCACAGCCTTATGCGCATGATTTGGAAGTCTTTCGGTTCGCTGTATTTCGCTACCGTGCTGATGCTGTTGGGGTCCGGTTTGCTGAGCACCTACCTGGCCCTGCGCCTGGCTGACCGGGTCGATGGCCTGTGGGTCGGTGCCCTGATGGCGGCCAATTACCTGGGCCTGGTGCTCGGTGGCAAGCTGGGTCATCGCCTGATCGGCCGAGTCGGCCACATCCGTGCCTACGTGGCGTGCGCCGGGGTGGTGACGGCCGCCGTACTGGGGCATGGCATCATCGATTGGCTGCCGGTCTGGCTGGTGCTGCGGATGCTGGTCGGCCTGGGGATGATGTGCCAGTACATGGTGATCGAGAGCTGGCTCAACGAGCAGGCCGAAACCAGTCAGCGCGGCAAGGTCTTTTCCGGCTACATGGCGGCGTCCTATCTGGGGCTGATTCTGGGTCAGATGGTGTTGGTGGTACACCCGACTCTGGGGCTGGAACTGCTGATGCTGGTGGCGCTGTGCTTCGCCCTGTGCCTGGTGCCGGTGGCCCTGACCCGTCGGCTGCACCCGGCACCTCTGCATCCGGCGCCGCTGGAGCTGCGCTTCTTTATCTCCCGCGTGCCGATGTCCCTGACCACCATCGTCGTGGCAGGCTTGATGATCGGTTCGTTCTACGGTCTGGCGCCGTTGTATGCCACGCGGATGGGGTTGCCCACCGAGCAGGTGGGTATGTTCATGGGAAGCTGCATCCTGGCCGGCCTGGTGGTCCAGTGGCCGCTGGGCTGGTTGTCCGACCGCTATGACCGGGCCCGACTGATTCGCGGCACGGCGGCATTGCTGGCGGTTGCAGCGTTACCGCTTGCGCTGATGCCGGAGGCGCCACTGGTGATGCTGATCGGTCTCGGCTTCGTGGTCAGCCTGCTGATATTCAGCCTCTATCCTCTGGCCGTGGCGTTCGCCAACGACCACGTCGAGGGCGAACGCCGGGTATCGCTGACGGCCATGCTGCTGGTCGCGTTCGGTGTTGGCGCGTGTATCGGGCCGCTGCTGGCTGGGGTGCTGATGCGCTTCTTCGGCGCCAATATGCTGTACGCGTTCTTCTGCCTGTGCGCGTTGATTCCGGTCTGGCGCGTGCGAGTCGAGAAGGTGACCCACCAGCACCAGGTCGATGATGCGCCGCTGCACCACATTCCTACGCCGGACAACATGACCAGCTCGCCCCTCGTTGCAGCGCTCGACCCGCGTGTGGACGAGCAGGTGGTGCATGACCAGATGCAGGATGGCAACCCACCGCCGCCGAGCGACGAGGGTGAGCCGAGTACTGCAGGTGAGCCGGAAGAGCCCGCGCCTCGCACCTGAGTGCGCGTGTCTGGATGACCGTCGGTCGGAGCGGTTCGCCAGGTAAGGGTGGGCGTTTTTGGCTGCGCGTTGCCTGGCGGGGCGTCGCTGACATTCGCCGTGTTTTCGGTACGGCCAGCGGCACTAATTGATGCTGGGCGTGTCGCGGTTTTCGGCGTAGCGTGGTGCCGATGGGGATCTTGCAGCTGGCCCGCGGGAGTGGCGCCAGGGTGCACCGTCAGGTGCTCCAGCATCATCGAGGACCACGGCTATGAGTCTGTCGATTTCCTTGCACCTGTTGGCCCACTCGCCTGTCCCTGGGCGAGTCAAGACCCGTTTGATCCCCGCGCTGGGCGAAGAGGGCGCCTGCGATCTGCAGCGCCAACTGCTCGAGCGTGCCCTGCATTTGCCTGCCGACGGTTTCAGCGAGCGCTTCCTGTGGCTGGATGACGGCTCCGATGATGACCTGCAGGCCCTGGCCGCCGAGTTGGACTGGACACTGGTCGAGCAACCGGCAGGCGACCTTGGGGAACGCATGCGCCGTATCGCGGCGCTGGGCCTGGCGGAGAGCGACGCGGTGCTGCTCATCGGCAACGACTGCCCGGCGCTGGATGCAAATTACCTGGATGGTGCCTGCGAGGCGTTGAGCGATCAGCCCGTGGTGCTCGGGCCTGCGGAAGATGGCGGCTATGTGCTGTTGGGCTTGCGCCGTCTCGACCCCGCGCTGTTTCAGGCCATGCCTTGGGGCACCGACCAGGTACTGGCGATGACCCAGGTTCGTCTGCAGCAACTGGACTGGAGCTACGAGCTGTTGCCGATGCTGTGGGACGTCGACAGGCCGGAAGACCTGCCGCGTCTGGCGGAAGTGGGGATTTTCGTCGAGGTGTGAGGCGTCAGAACAGGCCGTCGTTATCGAAACGGCGGGCTTCCCGTTGTAGCTGGTAGACGAAGCGCTCGACCTGGCGTTGCTCCAGGCCGCTCATGCGGTAGAAGCGGGCGCCGGCAAAAGTGATGTCGAGCTTCTCTTCGTACTGCACATGGCGAAGCTCGATCGAGGTGGTCATGGCCCCGAACGGCATGCGGACGGTAAAGCGCTCGTAGACCTGCCCGGACTGCAGGCTGCTGCTGACATCGCCCGGGATGCGCAGCTTGCAGCCGGTGGCTGAGATATCCAGCAGTACGCCCTGAAGCGCCGTGCGCAGTTTTTCCCCGGCCAGTTCGACCTTGATCTGTTCACCCTGCTTGAGCGTGGCCCGGAAGGCGTTGCGGCGCTGGTGGTAATGCACTTCTTCAGGCATGGGGCTGAAGTAGCAGCGCGTTCCCTGGTGCTCGGTGATCTGTACGTTACTCAGGCATTCCCAGGCCACGCGCACGCCATCATGGAAGGCTTCGACGCGGAAGGTTTCGCCGGCTTGCAGGAAGCGTTCGCCGTCGCTGGGCATCATCTCGTCGAGAATCACGCGATTGCGCTCACGGTCGACGTCGATCACGTAGCTCTGGAAGCGCTGGTTGCGCTCATGGAAGGTAATGATCAGCGGATCGTGGTTCTGTTGCAGTTGGCGTAGGTTGGCAACGATTTCCACAGGTGCTTTCAGCACCTTGGGCGGTTGCGGGCCATCGCCCTCGGTAAAGGGGCTGGACACGGTCCAAGACTCTCCAGGCAAATACTACGGCACTAGCATACTGGCATTGTGACAGTATGTCCCCTGTGCCTTGTTGTTGGTGTCAGGCCTGGCTGAGCGGGCGCTGTTGGCCGATTTTAGCGGCACTACCGCGACTGTCATAGAGGCTTGGTGTTTCGCCGCCGCGCAGAATGCCGAGCATATTGCGGGTCGAGGACTGGCCGGAGCGAATCAGGCGGCCATTGCGCAGGTTGGCGGTCTGGCAGCGCTCCAGCAGCTCATTGAGCTCGTCACCACGGGCCAGCAGGTCGCCGCCGACACTCGAGCGTTCGGCCAGCGTCTGCAGGCCTGCACGATCAGCGCTCAATTGAAGGCCGATGAGTATCTGGGCGCGGCTTTTACCGTTTTGATCGAGCTGGGCGAGCAGGGGTTGCTTGTCCGCCAGGATGCTCTGCAGGTGGGGCAGGTCGCGATCGGTCAGCGCCTGGTATTCGATATCGATCAGCTCAAGGAGCTGGGTGGCGGTGCCGATATCGTCATTGAACAGTTGCAGCAGGGTCGTGTCGTTCATTGCGGGCCTTTTGGGGGTTAGGCGTCCAACACCCCCAGCGCAGCCCTGGGACTAGCGCTGGGATTCGAAATTCAGCAGCTTGCTGGCAACGCGCTGGCTGTCTACCTGGTAGCTGCCATCGGCAATCGCTTGCTTGAGCTGCGCCACGCGTTCTTTGTTGACGCTTGGCTGATCACGCAGTTTTTCGCTGATCTTCTGCAATTGTTGTGCTTCGCGGCTCAGCTGAACGGATTCACCGCTCTTGCTGCTGGTTTCCGCCGGAGCAGTGGGTGTGGCCGGAGCCGTATTCGGTTTGTTGCCGATGGCTTCATTACCCGTACCGGATTGGGTGCTGCTGGTACGCCCCGAATTGGCTGGCGTAGCGGCATTGTTAAGCCGGTTGAAGTCGATGACCATGATGCAAAACCTCGAGCAGTGTTTGGACGCTTGCCTAGCTTGTCGGCCATGCCCGGGAAAACTTTAGCGTTAATTGGGCGTTTAAATAGCTGTCGTGATTCAGTCTAAAGCACCCTGTGAAACTCGTCAGCTAAATGCCAAACAAGAATCGTGCCTACATGGCCACTTCTACCTGGCCTGGACCGGTCACACGAGCTTTGACCACGCGTTGCGAACGTAGGTTGCGTACATTTATCTGCCGCCCCAAAGCCCCGTCGGACAAGGCTTCGCCGGGCATTCGCACGTTGAAACCCGTGCCTCGGGCGGTGATTACCACCTGATCCCCACGGCGAATCACTTCGGCCTGCTGGACCACGTTGGGCGTCAGCACCTGGTTGGGTAGGAGAGGGCGCGTCATTTTTTTGCCGACCGCCTGCTTGAGCGCAGTCATATAGCCCTGATTGAGCAGGCCAACGTCTCGTTCGGCCATGGCAACGTCCATTTCCGTCACCACGGCATCGCGCTTGATCGGGCGAATGGAGGTGACCACGTCACGAAACAGGCGCACCTGACCCGGTACGAAGATGGTCCAGGGGGCGCTGCCTTCACAGCGCACCCGCAAGGTCACCCGCCCGATGGGCTCGGCAGGGCTTTCCAGGGTGGTCGTCAATTCTCTGTCGCACAGTGGCATGCGCAGGCGCGGGTCCAGGCGATTGATGCGGATCTCGTGCCGGCCCTGAATGTCGCTGCGCTGCAAATAGTCCGTCACCAGCTCCTCAAGAAAGCGCTCGCTCGCGCCGATAAGGTCTTCAGGCAGCGTGGCGGTTGCCGCGGCCGGCAAACTATGGCCGAGCAGCAACAAAACCGGCAATGCCGTTGCCAGGTGACGACCTCGGGTAGCCAGGCGTCGAAAAAGCGTCGTTTCAGTGTTCATACAGAATGAAAAGCAAGGCTCGTGCCGCCTGCTACGCTAAGCACTAGTTGCGCACTACTCGAATTGAAGGGGATCGGGCATGGCCGGTGTAATGGATTCGGTTAACCAGCGTACGCAGCTGGTGGGGCAGAATCGTCTGGAATTGCTGTTATTCCGCCTGGACGGCAAGCAGCTATACGGCATCAACGTGTTCAAGGTGAAAGAGGTGCTGCAGTGCCCGAAACTCACCATCATGCCGAAGTCCAGCCCGGTGGTGCGTGGGGTGGCGAACATTCGCGGTGGCACCATTCCGATTCTCGATCTGTCGATGGCCACCGGCAAAACGCCGCTGAGCAATCTGGAAAGCAGCTTCGTCATCATCACCGAGTACAACACCAAGGTGCAGGGTTTCCTGGTCCACTCGGTCGAGCGCATCGTCAACATGAACTGGGAGGACATTCATCCGCCACCCAAGGGCACCGGTCGCGACCACTACCTGACCGCGGTCACTCGTCTGGATCAGCAGTTGGTCGAGATCATCGACGTGGAGAAGATCCTTGCCGAGGTGGCGCCGACTTCAGAGGTCATCTCTGCCGGCGTTATCGATGTCGCAACCCAGGACAAGGCCGTTACCAAGCACGTGCTGATCGTCGATGACTCCTCGGTGGCGCGCAAGCAGGTGATGCGCTGCCTGCAAACCGTGGGTGTCGAGGTCACGGCACTCAATGATGGGCGACAGGCGCTGGATTATCTGCGCAAGATGGCCGACGAGGGCAAGGCACCGGAGAAAGAGTTGCTCATGGTGATTTCCGACATCGAAATGCCGGAAATGGACGGATATACCCTCACCGCAGAAATTCGCGGTGACTCGCGCATGCAGAAATTGCATATCCTCCTGCATACTTCGTTGTCAGGTGTATTCAACCAGGCGATGGTCAAGAAGGTCGGTGCCAATGACTTCCTGGCCAAATTCCGCCCGGATGACCTGGCGTCGCGGGTGGTCGAGCGGATCAATGCGGCAGACCAGCAGTAATAAAGAAGGAATGGCCGGTGTGAGCGATCTCACCCGGCCCAAGATGGGGGCCGAGGCACTGTTTCTCGGCACAGGATCATGATCGGCGAGGCCTCGCGAGTGTCTTCAGGTAATTTGGATTTCGAGCAGTTCCGGACATTCCTGGAAAAAGCCTGCGGCATCCTGCTGGGCAGCAACAAGCAGTACCTGGTGTCCAGCCGGCTGAACAAGCTGATGGAACAGAACAGCATCAAGACCCTGGGTGAGCTGGTGCAGCGCATGCAGACCCAGCCGCGCAGCGGCTTGCGCGAGCAGGTGGTGGATGCCATGACCACCAACGAGACCCTGTGGTTTCGTGATACCTACCCGTTCGAAGTGATGAAGAACCGGGTGCTGCCGGAGATGATCAAGGCCAGCCCCGGCCAGCGTCTGCGCGTCTGGTCGGCGGCCTGCTCGTCCGGGCAGGAGCCGTATTCGCTGTCGATGACCATCGATGAGTTCGAGAAGACCAACATCGGTCAGCTCAAGGCTGGGCTGCAGATCGTTGCCACCGACCTGTCGCCGTCGATGCTGATCAATTGCAAGTCCGGAGAATACGACAGCCTGGCCATGGGGCGCGGCTTGTCCCAGGACCGCCTGCAGCGTTACTTCGATCCGAAAGGCCCGGGCCGCTGGGTGGTCAAGCCGGCGATCAAGAGCCGTGTCGAGTTCCGTCCGCTGAACCTGCTGGACAGCTATGCCGCCCTTGGCAAGTTCGACATCGTGTTCTGCCGCAACGTGTTGATCTATTTCTCCGCAGATGTGAAGAAAGACATCCTCACCCGCATCCACGCGACCCTGAAGCCGGGCGGCTACCTGTTCCTGGGGGCGTCCGAGGCGCTCAACGGTCTGCCCGAGAAGTACCAGATGGTCCAGTGCAGCCCGGGCATTATCTATAAAGCCAAATAGCGGCTGTTGCTGCGATGAAAAAAACGGGAGGCCATTGGCCTCCCGTTTTGCATTCTGGCTGGCCAACGCTTGCCACCAGGGCGGCAACGGGCCTGGAAGGGATTGCCGCTTTGTTTGCCAGGGGCGGTAAGGGCTTGCCGCTTTTGCCTGTTTCAGGCTCTGATTTTTACTCAAGCTATTGATATGTAAGTAAAAAATAAATTGGCACACGCCTTGCTTAATGTCTTGCACGGAAAACAGGCAAGCCAAACGGCAAAGGTTCCTGACCATGAGCATCAGTTTCGAAAGCGCACTCGGCATCCACGAAAAGGCATTGGGCTTCCGCGCCCAGCGTGCCGAAGTGCTGGCCAACAACATCGCCAACGCCGACACGCCGCACTACAAGGCGCGTGACCTGGACTTCGCTTCGGTATTGGCCGAGCAGAGCGCCAAGATCCAGCGTGGCCCGGTCAACCTGAACATGACCAATGCGCGCCACATCGGCGCCGAAGGCATTGCCGGGGCTGATGCCAGCCTGCAGTACCGCACGCCGTTCCATCCCTCGATCGACCAGAACACGGTCGACCTCCAGGTCGAGCAGTCGAACTACGCGGAAAACTCAGTCAATTTCCAGGCCAGCTTCACCTTCCTCAATAGCAAATTCAAAGGGCTCGTCAGCGCCCTGCGCGGCGAATAAAGGAGCCTGATGCCATGTCACTCGCCAGTGTCTTCAACATCGCCGGAACCGGCATGAGTGCCCAGACCACTCGTCTGAACACCATTTCCAGCAACATCGCCAACGCCGAAACGGTCTCCTCGAGCATTGACCAGACCTACCGCGCCCGTCACCCGGTCTTCGCCACGGTATTCCAGCAGGCGCAGAACGGTGGCAGCGCTTCCCTGTTCGCCGAACAGGATGAAGCCGGCCGCGGTGTGCAGGTGCTCGGCATCATCGAAGACCAGAGCAGCCTGATGCCGCGTTACGAGCCGGACCATCCGTCCGCCGACGACAACGGTTATGTGTATTACCCCAACGTCAACGTGGTTGAAGAGATGGCTGACATGATTTCCGCCAGCCGGGCCTTCCAGACCAACGTCGAAATGATGAACACCGCCAAGCAGATGCTGCAGCGCGTATTGACCCTCGGTCAGTAAGCCGCCACAAGGGGATAACGAATGACCACCGTCAATGGCGCGGGTTCGGTACTGGATCAGTACCAGATCAAGCAGGACACCACGCAGAACAAGAACCTCGGCAAGAACGAGTTTCTCAACCTGCTGGTGGCGCAGTTGAACAACCAGAACCCGCTGGAGCCGCAGGGCAACGGCGAGTTCATCGCCCAGCTGGCCCAGTTCAGCCAGGTCGAGGGGATCGAGAAGCTGAACTCCAGCATGGAGTCGCTGCTCTCCGGCTACCAGTCTTCCCAGGCCTTGCAGGCCTCGTCGCTGGTGGGCCGCAAGGTCATCATCCCGAGCGACAAGGCGGTGGTCGATACCAGCGAAAGCTTCAAGGCCAGCCTGTTGCTGCCGGTCAGCAGCAGCAACGTCTACGTCAACGTCTATGACAGCGCAGGCGCAGTGGTCAACCGCATCAACCTGGGCGCCCAGGAAGCCGGCAACGTCAGCTTCATCTGGGACGGCAAGGACGCGGACGGCAAAGTCATGCCGCCCGGCACCTACAAATTCGAGGCGCAGGCCGCTTACAACGGTGAGACCAAGGGGCTGTACACCATGCTGCCGGCCAACGTCGACAGCGTGACCCTCGGTGGCAACGAATTGATGCTCAACCTGGCGGGGCTCGGCAGCGTGCCGCTCTCCCAGGTGCAGGTCATCGGTCAGTAATCAACAGGTTTTAACCGCCGGTTTTCCCGGTAAAGGAGACTTTCATGGGTTTCAATATTGGCTTGAGTGGCCTGCGCTCGGCGACTAGCGATCTCAACGTCACCGGCAACAACATTGCCAACGCCGGCACCGCGGGCTTCAAGCAGTCGCGGGCAGAGTTCGCTGATCTGTATGCCTCTTCGATGCTGGGTACCGGCAAGAACGCCCAGGGCAGTGGTGTGTTGCTGGCCAACGTGTCGCAGCTGTTCAACCAGGGCAACATCAACTACACGCAGAACTCGCTGGACCTGGCGATCAACGGCAACGGCTTCTTCCAGACCAGCAACAACGGTGAGATCAGCTACACCCGCGCCGGCTACTTCGGTACCGACCGCTCGGGTTTCATCGTCAATAACTTCGGTTATCGCCTGCAGGGCTATCCGGTAGATGGCAACGGCAACCTGCAGAACGGCGTGGTCGGCGACCTGCGCATCGACACCTCGAACCAGGCGCCGCGTGCCACCACTACCGTGGACCAGACGTTCAACCTGAACTCCAATAACACGGTGCCGACCGCCTGGCAGGGTGCCTATGACAATTACCTGATCGCCAACCCGGGCGACACCGCGGGTGCGACCGCGGCGGGTAATGCCACGTTCAACCCGACGGACCCGACCACCTACAATTCGTCGACCTCGACCAACATCTATGACACCCAGGGCAATGCCCACGTCATGACCCAGTACTTCGTCAAGACCGGGGCCAACACCTGGCAGATGAACGTGCTGGTCGACGGCCGCAACCCGGCTGATTCGACCTCCACCGCGCCGTACTCGATGGCCGTGGGCTTCACTGCCAGCGGCCAGCTGGATACTGCGACGCTGGTTTCGGGCGACTACGACGGCGCAGGTGATCCGGACTTCACGGTCGATGCGGCGACCGGCCGCTTCACCCTCAATGGCTGGATTCCGGCCGCGGCGGATGATTCCGTGCCGCCGGTGTGGGGCCCGAACGGCGCCAACGCCAGCCCGACCGGGATCCTGGTCGACATGCGCAAGTCCACCCAGTTCTCCAGCGCCTTCGCGGTCAACGCCGTAGACCAGGACGGTTACACCACCGGCCAGCTGGCCGGCCTGGAAATCGACGACAGCGGCGTGATCTTCGCCCGCTACACCAACAAGCAGTCGAAGGTGCAGGGGCAGGTGATCCTGGCCAACTTCGCCAACGTCCAGGGCCTGACCCCGGTCGGCAAGACCGCCTGGGTGCAGTCCTTCGACTCCGGCGAGCCGGTGGTGGGCACGCCGCGCAGCGGCACCCTGGGTTCGTTGCAGGCGGGTGCGCTGGAAGACTCCAACGTGGAACTGTCGGACCAGTTGGTGAACCTGATCGTTGCCCAGCGCAACTACCAGGCCAACGCCAAGACCATCGAAACCGAGAGTGCGGTCACCCAGACCATCATCAACCTACGCTGATGGTCAGGCGACGTCTTGCCGCCCCATGCCGGCAAGACGTCGCCGGCAGCGGGGCGGCGAAGGCGTTGCCGCAGGCGGCAACGGCTCGCCGACTTCCCGGCAAAAGGCTCCGAATGGAGCCTTTTCTATTTTTAAAATTCCTTATATATCAGTTCTTTATCGTTATTTTTCGAGACTGGCACGGTGCTTGCTGAATACCTTGCATAGAGTCACGGGCGGCAAGCCCATCTCGGAGAATGACCATGGACAAGATGCTGTACGTTTCCATGACTGGGGCCCACAACAACACCCTGGCCCAGCGTGCCCACGCCAACAACCTGGCGAACATTTCCACCAGCGGCTTCCGCCGGGATTTTGAGCAGGCGCGTTCGATGCCGGTGTTCGGTGACAGCTACCCGACGCGGGTGTACGCCATGAGCGAGCGCCCGGGTACCGATTTCCGTCCGGGCTCGCTGCAGGAAACCGGTCGTGACCTGGACGTCGCCATCGGCGGCAAGGGCTGGCTGGCCGTGCAGTCCGCCGACGGCAGCGAAGCCTATGTGCGTACCGCCAGCCTCAACGTCGATGCCCTGGGTGTTCTGCGCACCGGCAATGGTTTGCCGGTGATGGGCAATGCCGGGCCGATTGCCATTCCGCCAGAGCAGAAAATCGAGATCGGCCAGGACGGCACCATCACCATCCGTGCCCTCGGCGAGGCTCCCAGCGTGCTGGCCGAAGTCGACCGCCTGAAGCTGGTCAACCCGGATCTCAAACAAATGGAGAAAGGCAGCGACGGCATGATCCGCTACAAGGGTCCCCAGCCGCTGCAGGCCGACGCCACTGTCCAGGTGACCTCGGGCTTTCTCGAATCCAGCAACGTGAACGCCGTGGAAGAGATGACCGCGATCCTCTCGCTGTCCCGCCAGTTCGAGTTGCAAGTGAAGATGATGCGTACCGCCGAAGACAACTCGTCGGCGATGGCGCGAGTTTTGCAGATTAGCTAATTATCAGCACGCGGCGCCGTGAAAACGGCACCCGAGGAGAATCGATATGCTTCCGGCACTGTGGGTCAGCAAGACCGGTCTGTCCGCCCAGGACATGAACCTGACCACCATTTCCAACAACCTGGCCAACGTTTCGACCACAGGCTTCAAGCGCGATCGCGCCGAATTCGAAGACCTGCTGTACCAGATCCGCCGTCAACCCGGCGGTCAGTCCAGCCAGGACAGCGAACTGCCGTCCGGTCTGCAGCTGGGTACCGGTGTGCGCGTAGTCGGAACACAGAAGATCTTCACCGCCGGCAGCCTGCAGACCACCGAGCAACCGCTGGACATGGCCGTAAACGGTCGCGGTTTCTTCCAGGTGCTGCTGCCTGACGGCACCGTCTCGTACACCCGGGACGGCAGCTTCCACCTGAACTCGGACGGCCAACTGGTCACCTCCCAGGGTTTTTCCCTGGAGCCGGCCATCACCCTGCCTGCCGAAGTAAAAACCTTCACCGTTGGTGAAGACGGAACGGTGTCGGTGACCACGGTGGGCAATGCCCAGCCGCAGATCATCGGCAACCTGCAGACCGCCGATTTCATCAACCCCGCTGGCCTGGAAGCCATGGGTAACAACCTGTTCCTGGAAACCGGCTCCAGCGGCGCGCCGCAGGTCGGCACGCCGGGCCTCAACGGCCTTGGCACCATCCAGCAGAGCACCTTGGAAAACTCCAACGTCAGCGTCGTCGAGGAGCTGGTGAACATGATCACCACGCAACGTGCCTACGAGATGAACTCCAAAGTCATCTCCACCGCCGACCAGATGCTGTCCTTCGTTACACAGAATCTTTAATGGCTCCGGGCGCGTGAGCGTCCTGGCCTGATACGCCGTGAGGTAGTGGTTATGAACCGGCTTGTATGTGTTTTCTCGATGCTTGGCATGGCAGCCCTGAGCGGCTGCATGGCACCGCCAGCGAAGCCGAACGACCCCTATTACGCACCGGTACTGCCGCGCACGCCGCTGCCCGCCGCGCAGAACAACGGCTCTATCTATCAGTCCGGGTTCGAGAACAACCTGTTCGATGACCGCAAGGCCTACCGCGTGGGCGACATCATCACCATCACGCTCAACGAGCGGACCCAGGCCAGCAAGAACGCCAACAGCAATATCCAGAAGGACAGCAGCGGCAACATGGGCGTGCCCAACCTGTTCGGCATGACCGTGGCGCCGGATAACCCGCTGCGCAGCCTCAGCGCCCTGGGCATGACCAACAACAACCTGAGCCTGGATGCCAGCTGGAACTCCCAGCGCGATGCAACCGGCTCTGGCCAGGCAGGGCAGAGCAACAGCCTGTCCGGCTCGATCACGGTGACCGTCGCCGAAATGCTGCCCAACGGCATTCTCGCGGTACGCGGCGAGAAGTGGATGACGCTCAACACCGGTGACGAGCTGGTGCGTATTTCCGGCCTGGTACGGGCCGACGACGTGGCCACCGACAACACCGTGCCTTCGACCCGCGTCGCCGATGCGCGCATCACCTATTCCGGCACCGGTGCCTTCGCTGACGCGAGTCAGCCGGGTTGGTTGAGCCGCTTTTTCGTCAGCCCGATGTGGCCGTTTTGAGGCTGGAGAACATGATCATGTCCAAATGGATGATTGCCCTTGCGCTGCTGCTCACGAGCGCCGCCACTCAGGCTGAGCGACTCAAGGACCTGGCCAGCATCCAGGGTGTGCGCAGCAACCAGCTGATCGGTTACGGCCTGGTGGTCGGCCTCAACGGCAGCGGTGACCAGACGACCCAGACGCCATTCACTGTGCAGACCTTCAATAACATGATGGCGCAGTTCGGTATCAAGGTG
Source organism: Pseudomonas sp. (assembly GCA_050282285.1). Lineage (GTDB taxonomy): Bacteria > Pseudomonadota > Gammaproteobacteria > Pseudomonadales > Pseudomonadaceae > Aquipseudomonas. The sequence goes on along the minus strand of JBLZZJ010000050.1, from coordinate 79,869 downwards.
CCGCAGGGCGGCAACGTGCAGCTGAAGAACGTTGCCGCGGTGTCGATCCATGCCGACCTGCCGCCGTTCGCCAAGCCCGGTCAGACCATCGACATCACTATTTCCTCCATCGGCAACGCCAAGAGCCTGCGCGGTGGCAGCCTGCTGATGGCGCCGCTGAAAGGGATCGACGGCAACGTCTATGCCATCGCCCAGGGCAACCTGGTGGTTGGTGGTTTCGATGCCGAAGGTGGCGACGGCTCGCGTATCACCGTCAACGTTCCGTCGGCCGGCCGCATTCCCGGCGGTGCCACGGTGGAGCGTCCGGTGCCGAGCGGTTTTGACCAGGGCAACACCCTGACCCTGAACCTCAATCGTCCGGACTTCACCACCGCCAAGAACATCGTCGATCACATCAACGAGCTGCTCGGCCCGGGCGTTGCCCAGGCACTGGACGGCGGTTCGATCCGCGTCAGTGCGCCGCTGGATCCCAATCAGCGTGTCGATTACCTGTCGATCCTGGAAAACCTCGAGGTCGATGTCGGCCAGGCTGTGGCCAAGGTCATCATCAACTCCCGGACCGGCACCATCGTCATCGGCCAGAACGTGCGCGTGCAGCCTGCGGCCGTGACCCACGGCAGCCTGACCGTGACCATCACCGAAGACCCGATCGTCAGCCAGCCGGAAGCCCTGTCGGGCGGCCAGACCGCCGTGGTGCCACGTTCGCGGGTAGATGCCGAGCAGGAAGCCAAGCCGATGTTCAAGTTCGGCCCGGGCACCTCGCTGGATGAAATCGTCCGCGCGGTCAATCAGGTGGGCGCAGCGCCTTCCGACCTGATGGCCATCCTCGAAGCCCTGAAACAGGCCGGCGCGCTGCAAGCCGATCTGATTGTGATCTAAGGGAGGGGACAGCGATGGACTCACGACTTTCAGCAGGCCTGCTCGGCGGCACGCACAACGCCATCGACAGCGGCGCGTTCACCGACTTGAACCGCCTCAACCAGTTCAAGGTGGGCGGTGACAGCGAGAAGAACATTCGCAAGGTCGCCCAGGAGTTCGAATCGCTGTTCCTCAATGAAATGCTCAAAGCCATGCGCTCGGCCAACGAAGTGTTTGGCGAGGGCAACTTCATGAACAGCAACGAGAGCAAGACCTACCAGGACATGTACGACCAGCAGTTGTCCGTGAGCATGTCGGGCAACAAGAACGGCATCGGTCTGGCGGACGTACTGGTGCGCCAGATGTCGAAAATGAAGGACGTCAGTGATCGTCCGAACCCGTTCGCCCAGGTCGACAAGCCGGTGCCGAATGCGCCGAGCAAGCCGTTGGCTCGGGTCGACAGCCAGCGTGACGATTCGGCCTTCCTCAACCAGCGTCGCCTGTCGCTGCCGGGCAAGCTGACCGACCGTCTGCTGGCGGGCATCGTGCCGTCTGCCGAAGCCGCTACCGGGGTCGATGGCCAACCGCTGGCGAAGAACGACTGGATTCCCGCCAAGTCCTTCGCCGCCCCGAACGACAAGAGCCTGAGCCTGAATGGCAGCGATGCCATCACCGGTCGCCGCCTGGCCCAGCCGCCGCTGGCACCGGGCAAGGCTGCGTTCAGCTCGCCGCAGGAATTCGTCGCCACCATGCTGCCGATGGCCGAGCAGGCCGCCGAGAAGCTGGGCGTCGACGCCCGCTACCTGGTGGCCCAGGCCGCCCTGGAAACCGGTTGGGGCAAATCGATCATTCGCCAGCAGGACGGATCCAGCAGCCACAACCTGTTCGGCATCAAGACCCACAGCAACTGGGACGGTGAATCGGCCCGGGTGCTGACCACCGAATACAAGGGCGGCAAGGCAGTGAAGGAAGCGGCATCGTTCCGCGCCTACGAGTCCTACGCCCACAGCTTTGACGACTACGTGCGCTTCCTGCAGGGCAATGGCCGCTACCAGGAAGCCCTGGGTTCCACCGATAACCCGGAGCAGTTTGTGCGCGAGCTGCAACAGGCAGGTTACGCAACCGATCCGCAGTACGCCCGCAAGGTCGCGCAGATCGCCCGGCAAATGCAGACCTATCAAGCCGTGGCTGCTGCCGATAGCCCCACCACAAGGAGTTGAGGCTGAACCATGAGCTTACTCAACATCGGCCTGTCGGGCCTGTCGGCACACAAGACGTCGTTGGCGGTCACCGGCCACAACATCACGAACGTCAATACACCGGGTTTCTCCCGTCAGGAGACGATCCAGGCCACGCGTAACCCGCAGTTCACCGGGGCGGGCTATATCGGCTCGGGTACCACCCTGGTCGACGTCCGGCGCATCTACAACGAATTCCTCAACACCCAGGTGCGCAGCAGTACGGCGCTGAATAGCGACGTGCAGTCCTACCTCGGTCAGATCAACCAGCTCGATTCGTTGCTGGCTGGCAGTACCACGGGGATCACGCCGAGCATCCAGAAGCTCTTCGCCTCGCTGCAGACCGCTGCGGAAGACCCTGCCAATATTCCGGCGCGTCAGCTGGTGCTGTCCGAGGCCGAAGGCCTGGCCAAGCGCTTCAACACCATGTACGACCGTTTGAACGAGCAGAACGCCTTCCTCAACAAGCAGCTGTCGGCGGTCACTGATCAGGTCAACCAACTGGCTACATCCATTGCCGGCTACAACGATGCGATCGCTGTGGCCTCGGCCAACGGTCAGGTGCCAAATGACCTGCTGGACGCCCGCGAAGAAGCGGTGCGCAAGCTGTCGACCTTCGTTGGCGTCACCGTGGTGTCCCAGGACCAGAACAGCTACAACCTGTTCATCGGCTCCGGCCAGCCGCTGGTGGTGGGGGCCCAGGCCTCGCGCCTGGAAGTGGTGCCGGGTACCGCCGATCCGCTGCGTGCCGAAGTGCAGTTCGTCAGCGGCAGCTCGCGTCAGGGTGTGACCTCGCAGATCACCGGCGGCGAGCTGGGCGGCCTGCTGCGCTACCGCGAGGATGTGCTGGACACCAGCATGAACTCCATCGGCCGCCTGGCGATGTCGGTAACCGACCAGTTCAACCGTCAAATGGGCCAGGGGCTAGACCTCAAGGGCAATTTCGGCGAGGGGCTGTTCCGTCCGATCAACGACCCGCTGCTGGTCGGCCAGCGCAGCCTGGCGCGGGTTGGCAACAGTGATACCTCGGCCAACCTCAACGTGCTGATCACCGACACCACGCAGCTGACTACCAGCGACTACGAGGTGGAGTTCAACAGCGCCACGGGGTACACGGTGCGCCGGATGTCCGATGGCACCAACTTCGGCCCGTTCGATATCACCAGTGTGCCGCCAGCGGAAATCGATGGCTTCACCCTGAACATTGCGGCCGGCACCTTCGCCGACGGTGACAAGTTCCGCCTGATGCCGACCCGCAACGCCGCCGGCGATATCCGCGCGGACATGAAACGCCCGGAAGAGCTGGCCTTCGCCGGCCCGCTCAAGGCCGAGAAAAGCCCGGCCAACGTCGGCACCGGCACCATCAGCCAGCCCAGCCTGGTCACCGAGATCGACATCTACGACCCGGTGGCGCAAGCCGATCTGGAGACCAGCCTGCGCAACGCGCCACCGATGCGGATTGTCATGGGCGCGGGCGGCGGAGCGTCGCAGACTTATGAAGTGGTGGACATCAACGGCAACGTGGTCGACACCGGCAGCATTACCCCCGGCCAGAACAACACCGTGAAGATCACCGTGCCGGCGAGCGCAGGGCCACCCCCGGTGCCCAGCAGCTTCGAGTACGAAGTGACGATCAACGGCCGTCCGACGGCGGGCGACAACTTCTCGGTGGCCTTCAATACCAATGGTGTGTCGGACAACCGCAACGCCCAGAAGCTGGCGGACCTGCAAGGCAAGACGGTGATCGGCATCAACCCGTCCTCCCCGGAGACCACCGGTGCCAGCTTCACCGACGCCTACGGCGATCTGGTTGAGCGGGTGGGTACCCTGACCAGCCAGGCCAGGGTCGACGGCGAGGCCACCGGGTCTATCCTCAAGCAGGCGATGGACAACCGGGATTCGGTCTCGGCGGTGAACCTCGACGAAGAAGCGGCAAAGCTGATTCAGTTCGAGCAGTATTACCAGGCGTCAGCCCAGATCATTCAAGTTGCGCGCAACTTGTTCGATACGTTGATCAACACGTTCTGATAATTCAGTTCCCTGCTTATCAGGGCAGAGAGGGCGGCGGTGCACACGCCGCCCGCTAATGAGGTTACGTTCATGGTCATGCGCATTTCGTCCGTACAGGCGTTCAACAACGGAGTTGGTGGCCTGGGGCGCAACTACTCCAACCTGATCCGCACCCAGGAGCAGATCAGTAGCGGCAACCGCATCCTGACGCCGGCCGACGACCCGGTCGCCTCGGTGCGCCTGCTGCAGCTCGAGCAGCAGCAGGCCGTGCTCGGTCAGTACAAGAGCAACCTGACGGCGGCCAAGAACAGCCTGACCCAGGAAGAAACCACCCTCAACTCGGTCACCGGCGTGCTGCAGCGTGTGCGCGAGCTGGCGGTGAAGGCCGGTGGTGGTGCGCTGTCGGCGGAAGACCGTCGCTCCATCGCCCAGGAACTGGAGCAGCGCGAGAACGAGCTGCTCAACCTGATGAACAGCAAGAACGCCCGGGGCGAATACCTGTTCAGTGGTTTCCTGGGCAAGACCGAACCTTTCCAGCGCAACCCGGACGGCACTTACTCCTACCGCGGCGACGAAGGCCAGCGCAGCCTGCAGGTGGCGGGTTCCACCAATGTGGCGATCAACGACAACGGCAAGAGCCTGTTCGAAGACGTGCCCAACGCCGATCGGGTGTCCGGCAACAGCGGCGTCAACAACGCCAACCTACCGACGCCACCGCTGCCGGCGACCAACATCCCAGGTGTGCCAGCTGACGAGCAACGGGTGTTCATTTCCCCGGGCCTGGTGGAAAACGAAAGCGATTTCAACAACACCGCCAACGGTTTCCGCAGTGGCGAGCCCTATTCCCTGACCTTCGTCAGCGGCAAGGAATTTCGTATGTACGACGCCAATGGTGTCGACGTGACGTCGGAGATCGCCGGCGGCGGTGTCATCGACCCGAATTCAAGCGGTGGCAATACCATCAACTTCCGCGGTATTCGCTTCCAGCTCGACGTGGTGCTTAAAGAGGGTGACAACTCCCAGGACCTCGACAACCTGTTGGCCGACATCCAGCCGCCCGCGCTGCCGGGTTCGCCTGGCCTGGGCACCCACAGCTTTACCCTGGGGGTGGCCACCACCGACTTTGCCGTGACCCGTCCCTCGACCAACTCCCCAGGCGCGGTAATGAACCCGGCCAGCCCGGCCATCGCCACGCCGGCGGACCAGGCGGACTTCAATGCGCGTTTCCCGACCTCCGGGGTGATGCTGCGTTTCGACGGCACCGACTACGAGGTCTACTCGCAGCCGTACAAGGCCGGCAACCCGGTACTGGCTACGGTGCCGGTGACGGCCGGGCCGCCGGACACCATCAATGTCTTCGGGGTGAGCCTGGAGGTGACGGGCACGCCGGCCACCGGAGATCAGTTCGCGGTGCAACCGCAGTTCCAGGAACAGCGCAGTATCCTCAACACCATTTCCCAGCTGCGCCAGGCCCTGGAAGGGTCGCCGAGCACGCAGAACGGTAACTTCGCGGTCCGCGACGAAGTGGCCATCGCGCTGAAGAACCTCGACAACGGCATGGGCAAGGTGCACGAGGTCCACACGGAAATCGGTGCGCGCCTCAACCTGATCGACACCACCGAGACCGACAACGAGGACGTTACCCTGGTCAACAAGGCCGTGCAGGCCGACCTGCGCGAGCTCGACTACGCCGAAGCGCTGTCCAAGCTGTCGTTCCAGACCATCATCCTGGAGGCCGCGCAGCAGAGCTACGTGAAGATCGCCGGGTTGAACCTGTTCAACCAGTTGCGCTGATCGCGCTTCACGCAACACCTGCTCAGGCGGCCCGATGGCCGCCTGAGTCGTTTCCGGGCATCACCCGGGGAGTTTTCACCATTGGGCGAAGATTGGCTGGTATTTTGCTTTATACCCCGCCATAACTGTTGGGAGTCAGAAAGCTGACTGTCTTTCGCGTGGGGTGTTACCGGTCGCTCGATTGCAAGCGGCTCCGGGTAACGCCAGACACCGAAGCGCACCCGGGTCATGATGGGGAAAAGGTATGAGCCAAGAAGCGGTCAATGGTCAGCGGCATTATCTCGAGGTCCTGCAGCTGCTGCATGAGCGCTTGCGTCCGGACCTCTATATGGAGGTTGGCGTGCGCAACGCCAACAGCCTCAAGTTGGCACGGGGGCATGCGGTCGGGATCGACCCGGTCAAGCAGTTCACCGATGTGCTGCCGGAAACCACGCTGTTCTACGAGATGACCAGCGACGACTTCTTCGAAGCCGCCAAGCGTAGTTCCATCGAGGAAAAGGTCGAGCTGGCCTTCATCGATGGCATGCACCTGTTCGAGTACGCTCTGCGCGACTTCATCAACATCGAGCGCTACGCCACGCCGTGGACGGTGGTGGTGTTCGATGACATCTGCCCCAACCACCCTCTGCAAGCCGCCCGTGACCGCGAGACCACCGTGTGGACCGGTGACGTGTGGAAGTTGCGCGATTGCCTCAAGCGCTACCGTCCGGATCTGGCGCAGATTGTCCTTGATACCTTCCCAAGCGGCCTGCTGCTGGTGATGGGCCTTGACCCGAACAACACGGCCCTGAGCGACAACTACCAGAAGATTCTCCAGGAATACGTGGAGACCGATGTGCCGTTGCCTGAATCGATCGTGCGCCGCGTCGGGGTCATGGCGCCGACCAACGAGATGGTCGACTCGGTCTGCGGGCTTGCCGCCAGGGTGCGCACCTCGCCGGCGCCGGTCCAGGAAATGCAGAAGATCCGTAAGCTCATGGGGTGGAGAGGGCTGTGAAAAAACTCTCGGTTATCGTTATTGCCTACAACATGGCGCGCGAGTTGCCGCGCACCATCCAGTCACTGTCCCCGGCGCTGCAGCGCGGCCTGTCGGCGGACGACTACGAAATCATCGTGGTCGACAACGGTTCCGCCCAGCCGGTCCCGGTCGAAGCCCTGCAGGGGTGGGGTGCGGACATTCGCTGCATCTCTGTACCGAACCCCAACAAATCGCCAGTGGGTGCCGTCAACCTCGGCCTGGAAGCCGCGCGCGGCGAATTGTGCGGGGTGTTCATCGACGGCGCACGCATGGCTTCTCCCGGTCTGCTGGCCCATGCCCTGCAGGCCCGCCGTCTGCATGATCAGCCGGTTATTTCGACAGTGGGTTTCCACCTTGGCCCGGAACACCAGTCGGTCAGTGCCGGCAAGGGCTATGACCAGGTGTTCGAGGATTTCCTGCTGGCCTCGATCGACTGGGCGAAAGACCCGTACCGCCTGTTCAAGGTCTGCTGCTACGCCGGCTCGTCGCCCCGTGGCTGGTTCGGCCCGACCACGGAAAGCAATGCGCTGTTCCTGCTGAAGTCGACCTGGGCACAGCTGGGCGGCTACGATCCGCGTTTCGAGCTGCCGGGCGGCGGCCTGTCCAACCTGGATATTTTCCGTCGTGCGCTGGAGCTGATACCCGATGGCCTGGTGGTGTTGATGGGCGAGGGGACGTTCCACCAATATCACGGAGGGGAATCGTCCAACTCCGAAGTATCGAAGTGGCAGCAGTTCGAGCAGGAGTACCAGCGTATCCGTGGCAAGAACTGGGAAATCCCCAACGCACCCGCCAAGTACTTTGGTGCGGTCCACCCGTATTCGATGGGCCTGGTAGAGCTCTCTGCCAATGTCCTCAAATTGTAAATGCGCGCCGGCACGCTGCCGAGTGGCCAGCCTGAAGGCCGGCCTTTTCCGTCAACTCACTGGATGGTCCTGACGTGAGCAAACGTTATGTATTCAACCGCGACCTGAATATCTATGAGCAGGTCCAGGCGGACCGCTTCGCCTACAGCGATGGCGATGCGGTCGAGAACTTTCTGTACAAGACCATCAAGAACGCCGGCGATGTCTCGACGGGTTCGGATGAGCTGATCCAGTACATTTCCGACTGGGCCACCCTGTATCACCTGAGTCCGGCCCGGGCCAACCTGCTGCGTCCGATCGAGCAGAACCTGCGCGGCAAGCAGGTGCTGGAACTGGGCTCCGGTTGTGGCGCCATCAGCCGCTTCCTGGGTGAGACCGGCTGCGAGCTGACCTGCGTGGAAGGCAGCCACCGCCGCGCGGCGATTACCGCCGCCCGTTGCCGTGGGCTGAGCAACGTCAAGGTCTACAACGACAACTTCCAGGATTTCCAGGCCGAGCATCAGTTCGACGTGGTGACCCTGATCGGCGTGCTCGAATACAGCCGCAAGTTCATCAAGGGCGAAGACCCTATCGCAGCGGCCCTGGCTCTGGCGCAGTCGTTCCTCAAGCCCGACGGCGTGCTGATCATCGCCATCGAGAACAAGCTGGGCCTGAAGTACTGGGCCGGTGCCTTGGAGGACCACGTCGGCGTGCCGTTCTACGGCATCGAAAGCCTGTACGGCGAAGCCACGGCGGTGACCTTCGGCAAGAAGGAAATCGCACGTGTTCTGCAGCGCGCCAATTTCGGTGACCTGGAGTTCTACTACCCGTACCCGGACTACAAGCTGCCGGGCATGGTACTGTCGGAGCTGGTGGAAGACGCCGATCCGGCGATCGCCAACAACCTGCTATCGGCCTCCTTCGCGCCCAACCAGGTGGTGGACTACGCCCGCGTGCTGTCCGAAGGCGCGACGTACCGCGCGCTGGTCGACAACGGCCTGGTGGGTGACCTGGCCAACTCGTTCCTGATCATCGCCAAGAAAGGCCAGGGCAACTGGCAGAACAACCGCAGCGACCTGGCGTTCACCTACTCGCTAGGCCGCCGCCGCGACTTCGGCAAGGAAGTGCACATCCGCGAGGGCGAGCAGGGCACCGTGGTCCGTCGCCGCCTGCTGTTCGCCAAGCAGATACCGGCTGGCATGCAGTTCGCCACCGAAGAGCCGTTGCAGCCGGGCGAAACCCTGTTCAACAGCCTGCTGCCCATCGTCAACCGTGAAGGCTGGACGGTCGAGCACCTCGTCAACTGGATGCAGCCGCTGTATCGCCTGCTGTTCAAAGACAGCAGCCTGAGCAATGGCCGGCGTGTGGTGCCGGGTCGTTTCCTGGATGCCAGCGCGTTCAACATGATTGAAGGCGCAGGTGACGGAACCTTCTTCGACCTGGAATGGAACCCCTGGCCGGAAGTCGACCTCAACTATGTGCTGTTCCGCGGCCTTTATCAGAGTTTGGCGCGGACCAACAACGTCGCCCAGCCGCACAAGAGCACCACCCTGGCCCTGACAGACCTGACCGCCCAAGTGGTCGAGCGCCTGAGCGGCACCGCGGTGGAGGTCGACCGCTACCTGATGCAAGAAGTCGAGTTCCTCAACAAGGTCAGCCTGAACCGCTTCAGTGTCGATGGCTTCAAGGCCAGCCAACTGCGTGTTCGCGTACAGCCGACCCGCATGCGCCACGCCCTCGCAGAAAGCCAGAAAGCCCTGGCCAACGCGCCGGCCGCGCGCACCGACGCCGAAGGCAAGCTGCTGCCAGCCGCCGCGCCGGGCAGCAACAAACCCTTTATCAATCGCTGGCTGGACACACGGGTTCCGACCCCGATTCAGAATCGCCTGATCGGCGAATACGTTGCCGGCAACAATGGCGGCCCGTCCCTCGGCATCCTGGTGCTCGATCTGGTGGGGGATTCCACCAAGCTGATGACCACCATCAAAAGCCTGGGTATGGACAAGAACCTCTACGCCACGCTGAAGATCGTGGTGCTGAGCGTCAGCAGCGGGCCGGCCACGACGTTGGCCGACAAGCTGCACTTCATCAAAATCGACAAAGACAATTACATCGACAGCCTCAACCAGGTCGCAGCTTCGGCTGATTTCGACTGGCTGATGCTGGCCGAAGCGGGCGTGGAATTCACCGCCAGTGGCCTGATGATGGTGGCACTGGAGCTGATTGCCGCCCCTGACTGCCGTGCGGTCTACGGTGACGAGCTGCAACGTATGCCGGACGGCGCGCTGGGTGCGACCATGCGCCCGGCGTTCAATCTGGACCTGCTGCTGAGCTTCCCCACCGGGATGGCACGGCACTGGCTGGTGCGTCGTGACGTGTTCCTCGAGGTAGGCGGTTTCCGTGCCGAGTACCGCGACGCGCTCGAACTCGACCTGCTGCTGCGTCTGATCGAACAGGGCGGGCTTGCGGGCCTTGGCCATGTGGATGAAACGCTGCTGATCGGCGATGCGCCGACCCTGCGGGACAACCCGACCGAGCGGACAGTGATCGAACGCCACCTGGCTACCCGTGGTTATCAGGCCAAGATCGTGCCCGGTCTGCCGGGTCGCTACCACGTCAACTATGGGCACCCCGGGCAGCCGTTGGTATCGATCATCATCCCCAGCAAGGACCAGTTGCCGCTGCTGCAGCGCTGCGTGGAAAGCCTGCTGGAGAAAACCGCCTACGCGAATTACGAAGTGTTGATCGTCGACAACGCCAGCGTGACGCCGGAAGCCCGCGAGTGGCTGGCCGGCATCGCGGCGATGGGCGAGGACAAGATCCGCGTGCTGCGCTACCCGCACCCGTTCAACTTCTCAGCCATCAACAACATGGCGGCGAAAGAGGCCCGCGGCGAGTACCTGGTGCTGCTGAACAATGACACCGCCATCGTTCGTGAGGACTGGCTGGACGAGTTGCTCAACCACGCCCAGCGTCCTGAAGTGGGCGTTGTCGGCGGCAAACTGCTGTACCCGGATGGCCGCATCGAAAGCGCCGGCCTGCTGCTGGGCCTGCGTGGTCCGGCCGAGTCGCCATTCGTGGGCGAGTCGATGGACGCTGCCGGCTACATGCAACGCCTACAGGTGGATCAGAATTACAGCGCGGTCAGCGCGGCCTGCATGATGGTACGCAAGTCGGTGTACCTGGAAGCGGGTGGCATGGACGAGGACACGCTCAAGCTGTCCTTCAACGATGTCGACCTGTGCCTGAACATCCGTCAGCTCGGCTACCTGACCGTGTGGACGCCCCATGCGGTGGTCATGCATGAAGGTGGCGCGAGCATCGACAAGCTCGACCCGGTGGAACCCGAGGTCAAGCAGAAGCGTCTGGTGGCTGCCCAGGACACCATGTACAGCCGCTGGCTGCCGCTGCTGGCGCGCGACCCGGCGCACAACGCCAACTTCTCGTTGAACGACAAAGGCTTCGATCTGGAGCCGGACCTCAACCTGACCTGGCGGCCGTTGACCTGGCGTCCGTTGCCGGTGGTGCTGGCGCACCCGGCCGATCCGTTTGGCTGTGGCAACTACCGGATGATTCGGCCGTTCAAGGCACAGAAGGAAGCCGGGCTGATCGACGGCATGCTGTCTAGCGGTCTGCTGCATGTGGTCGACCTGGAGCGCTACAACCCGGATGTGGTGGTACTGCAGCGCCAGATCAGTGACGGGCGCCTGGAAGCCATGCGCCGCATCAAGCAGTTCTCCAACGCCTTCAAGGTCTACGAGCTGGACGACTACCTGCCGAACCTGCCCATGAAGAGCGTGCACCGCGACCAGATGCCCAAGGACGTATTGAGGTCGCTACGCAAGGGGCTGGGTTTCGTTGACCGCTTCGTCGTGTCCACGGCGCCGCTGGCGGAAGCCTTCAGCGGCCTGCACGACGATATTCGAGTGATGGAGAACCGCCTGCCGGTGGAGTGGTGGAAGGGGCTCACCAGTCAGCGTCGCCGTGGCCGCAAGCCGCGGGTCGGCTGGGCGGGTGGGGTCAGCCACACCGGTGACCTGGAGCTGATTGCCGATGTGGTCAAGGAATTGGCCAATGAAGTTGAGTGGGTGTTCTTCGGTATGTGCCCGGAAAAAATCCGCCCGTACGTTCATGAAGTGCACACCGGTGTCGATATAGACCTGTACCCGGCTGCGCTGGCCAAGCTGGACCTGGATCTGGCGCTGGCACCCGTCGAGCAGAATCTGTTCAACGAGTGCAAGAGCAACCTGCGCCTGCTGGAGTACGGTGCCTGTGGCTTCCCGGTGGTGTGCAGTGACCTGGTCTGTTACCAGGGCGATCTGCCGGTCACCCGCGTGAAGAACCGCTTCAAGGATTGGGTGGACGCGATCCGCGCCCACATCAGCGACCTGGATGCGACGGCACGCATGGGTGATGAGCTGCGCGCCCAGGTGAACCGCGACTGGATGCTCGAAGGCGCCAATGCCGAAGCCTGGTGCAAGGCCTGGCTGCCGGACTGAGGCGCCACCGGCGCCCTGGCGACAGGCCAGGGCGCCGGCTTCCTTCCTCTATATAGAGGGCGGTGATTGCAAAAGGCCTGTCGGAAACTCGGCAAACAGCCAATATTTTGCGGTTTCTTTAGTTAACGCTCTGTTTTAACTAAAGAAAAAATCTTCGAAGAAAGTCCCTAAAGCTACCCAAAAGGCCGCCGATACAAAGATCGAATGCGAACTTTATGGGGCGTCTGAGCAAAGCAGGCCCGGAGCTCGCAAGCTCAGACAAACTTAGCTAGGTCCTTTGGAGGAAATCACCATGGCCCTTACAGTCAATACAAACGTTGCCTCGCTGAACACTCAGCGTAACCTCAACTCTTCATCCAAAGGCCTGGACACTTCGCTGCAGCGCCTGTCCACCGGCTACCGCATCAACAGCGCCAAAGACGACGCTGCTGGCCTGCAGATCACCAACCGCCTGACCAGCCAGATCAACGGCCTGACCGTTGCCGGCCGTAACGCCCAGGACGGTATCTCCCTGGCGCAGACCGCTGAAGGCGCGCTGCAACAGTCGACCGGTATCCTGCAGCGTATGCGTGACCTGGCCCTGCAAGCTGCCAACGGCTCCAACGGTGCGGCCGAGCGTTCTGCCCTGCAAGGTGAAGTCTCGCAGCTGCAACAAGAGCTGAACCGCATCTCCGAAACCACCAGCTTCGGTGGCCGCAAGATCCTCGATGGTTCGTTCGGTTCGCAAAGCTTCCAGGTCGGTGCCAACGCCTTCGAAACCATCAACGTTGCTGTGGGTTCGGCTGCGACCGACCGTATCGGTATCAACCGTTTTACCTCCGAAGCCGGCGGTAGCGGCTACGCGCCGAGCGCGCTGACCAGCGGCAACTTCGCCAGCGGTGGTTTCACTGCCGGCACCAGTGGCAGCCAGTACGGCTCCGGTACCCTGCAGATCGACTCCAAGCTGTCCAACGGCCTGGTCGATGTGAAACTGGGCGCCAGCGGTTCGGCCAGCGATGTGGCACGTTCGATCAACTCGAAGAGCGACGAAACCGGTGTGTCTGCTCAAGCTCGTACCGTTGCTCGCCTGGGCGGCTTCGAAGCTGTAGCTTCGGGCGCTGGTACCGAAGGCAAGAACACCGTTTCCTTCAAACTGTACGGTGCCAACACCCAGACCAAGTTTCCTGACGGCGTAACCATCTCGGCTGTACTGCAGGATCCGAGCAATCTGGAAGCACTGGCGGACGCGATCAACAAGGAAACGGGCAAAACCGGTATCTCCGCTGTGTCCAAAGGCGGCGAAATCGAACTGGTCAGCTCCCGCGGTGACGCTATCGTCATCGGCGGTCTGTCGACCACCTCGGGTGCTGCTAACCTGACTGCCTATGACTTCACTGGCGAAAACGCTCTGGCGAGCGGTGGTTCGGCCCTGGCTACCGGCGGTGCTGGTCTGCGTGTAGACGGTCAAGTGCGCTTCGAAGCGGCTGACGCTTACCAGCTGATCTCTTCCGGCAGCATCGGTGTGGTCAGCGGTACGTCGGTCAGTACCCTGAACGCAGTGAACTCGATCGATATCAGCACCTCCTTCGGCGCTCAGGATGCTCTGGGTATCGTCAACGGTGCGATCGCCAACATCGACGCTCAGCGTGCTCAGCTCGGTGCTGTACAGAACCGCTTCGAGAACACCATCGCCAACTTGCAGAACATCTCGGAAAACGCCTCGGCAGCCCGTAGCCGGATCCGTGATACTGACTTCGCTGCCGAAACCTCGGAACTGACCAAGAATCAGATCCTGCAGCAAGCCGGTACTGCAATCCTGGCCCAGGCCAACCAGTTGCCGCAGGCTGTTCTCAGTCTCCTCGGCTAAGGTTAGAGGCACTAGACTGCGGGGAGACGGGCTCAGCCTTTCTCCCCGCTTCCTCATTGTGAGGTGAACCAAAATGGACGTCAGCTCAATTCAGAATTCGCTCAACCCTGCAGCAGCCACCGGTACCAAGCTCGAGCGAGCTCCAGCCAGCGGCAAGGTCCCGGGTAGCGAAACGGTCAGCGAGCAAGTCGCCGGCCAGGCAAGCGAGACGGAAGGTGGCTCGGCGGCAACGCGCGAGCAGGTGGAGGCGGCAGTTGCCACCATCCAGGATTTCGTTCAGTCGGTTCGTCGCAGCATCAACTTCTCTCTGGAGGAGGGCAGCGGTCGAGTCGTGGTCAAGGTAACGGACGCAGGGTCGGGTGACGTGATCCGGCAGATTCCTTCGGAAGAAGCGCTGCAACTGGCAGAAAACCTGTCGGAAGTCCGTAGTCTGTTATTCAAGGCCGAAGCCTGACCTACCCGGTTGGCACGGCTTTTGACTCTCTAACGCCTTAGACGCGTTTAGAAGTCATAATTTTGGCGAGGTGAACCATGGCTGGGATATTGGGTGTAGGGACTAACCTTCCGATCGATTCGATCATCAAGGCTCTCGTGGACTCTGAACGAGCGCCCAAGACCAACCAGCTGAATCGCCTCGAAAAGGCGACAACCGCCAAGATTTCCGCGCTGGGGCAGCTCAACAGTGCCCTCAGCACGTTCAAGACGGCCGTTGACGATCTCAACAAGGCCTCGCTGTTCCAGTCTCGTACCGCATCGAGCTCCAACAGCAGCATCATCAAGGTCACCGCAGGCACCACCGCACCGGCCGGTGTATACGATGTCCAGGTCAAGCAATTGGCGTCGAGCAGCAAGGTGGCGCTGCAATCGGTCCAGGGTGGTAACGATGCCAAGTTCAATAGCGGCAGCATGACCATCTCGGCAGGCTCGACCAGCATTGATGTCGACATCGATTCGACCAACAACACCCTGGCCGGCATGCGCGATGCGATCAACGAAGCCGGCAAGGACAGTGGTATCAGCGCCACCATCATTTCCGATGCATCGGGTTCGCGCCTGATCCTCAGTTCGACGAAGTCCGGTGATGGCAACGACATCAATGTCGCAGTCACCGAAGACGGCCTGACCAGCGGTGCCAATGCTCTGACTACCCAGGCGTTTGCACCGGTCGAAGACCCGGATAAAGAAGGGGCCTTCTTGCCGCCCAGCTCGACCTCCGGTGCGGGCGGCGTGATCAACACCGCCAAGTCCGCCAAGATGACCATCGATGGGCTCGACCTGGTCCGCGACACCAATACCGTCACCGACGCCATCGAAGGCGTAACCCTGAACCTTGCAGGCGCGCAGTCCACCACCGACCTGGCCGACGGCAAGACCCTGACGGTCACCGTGGGCGTGGACAAGTCCGGGGTGAAAAGCAGCATTCAGAAGTTCGTTGACGCCTACAACACCCTAATCAAGACCACCGCGAATCTGACCACCGTGGTCGACATGGGCGAGGGCAAGGATCCGGTTACTTCTCCTCTAGTGGGGGATTCGACCATTCGCAACGTGCTGGCCGGTCTGCGCAACGAGATGGTGGCGATGACCGGCGAGGGCAACATCAAGGCCCTGGCAAGTCTAGGCATCAGCTCAACCTTCGTGGCGGCCGGAAGTTCAGGCTCCGCCAACGCTACCAACGGCACCTTGGTGATCGACGATGCCACGTTAACGGCTGCGCTGGACAAAAACTTCAGCGAAATGGCCGGTTACCTGACCGGTGAGAATGGCCTGATGGGGCGTCTGAGCAAGTCGGTAGCTGCCTACTCTCAGACGGGGGGCGTGATCCAGCAACGCCAGACCAGCCTGCAGACCACCATCACCAGCATCGACAAGCAGCGTGTCGCCCTGGACCTGCGTATCGAGAAGATGCAGGAGCGCCTGGTCAAGCAATACACCGCTCTGGACACTCTGGTGGCTGGTCTCAACCGTACCAGTGAGGCCCTGGGCACTTCGCTGGCCAACCTGCCAGGTTTCGTGAGAAAGGACAGCTAAGTCATGAGCAAGAACCCGATCGACACTTACAAGCAGGTCAAGACCAGCCAGGACGTTTCCCCTTACCGCACAGTGCAGCTGTTGCTGGACGGCGCGTTCGAGCGCCTGCTGCTGGCCAAGCAGGCCATGAACGAAGGCGACACCGAAATCCGTGGCCTGGCCGTGGGCAGCACCATCACCATTCTTGGTGTACTGCAGGCCAGCCTGGACAAGAACCTGGGTGGCGAGATCGCCGAAAACCTGGATTCGCTGTACGACTACATGACCCGCCGGCTGGTGGGCGTCGCGCTGGACGATACCCCGCGCACCCTGGATGAGGTCCTGGCGCTGCTGGGTAATATCAAGGATGCCTGGGACGCGATCGGCCCTGAAGTCGAACCCGCCGCAGCAACCGCCGACTGATTTTTTCGTTAAAGCTTTCGTTGCTGGCGCCGATATCTAGGGTATCCAGTCAGCAACACAGTGAGCACGACGATGAATGCCATGGCGGCCCTCAAGCAGTACCAAACCGTCAACACCCAGGCCCAGGCAGTCGATGCCAGCCCCCATCGTCTGATCCAGATGCTGATGGAAGGCGGCCTGACTCGTCTGGCCCAGGCGCGAGGCGCCATGGAGCGCGATCAGACCGGCCTCAAGGGTGAGCTGATCGGCAAGGCCATTGGCATCATCGCCGGCCTGCGAGCAGCGCTGAACCTCGAACAGGGTGGCGAGTTGGCAGAGAATCTGGATAGTCTGTACGAGTACATGATTAGCCGTCTGATGGACGCCAGCATGAAAAATGAAGCCGAGCCGCTGGACGAAGTGGCCGGTCTGCTGCGTAATGTAAAAGCCGGGTGGGATGCAATCGCCTGATTGCCGCCGGTATTTGAGGAGCTCGTCGATGAATTCACCAGTCCAGCGTCTTGAAGAGACCGGCACCGCATTGCGCGTGGCATTGGCCAATCAGGATTGGTCGGCCATCGGCACACTGGATGCCCAGTGCCGGCAGGCTATCGATGAAGCGATGGTTGAAGCCGTACTGGATGAGGAGCTGCTGCGCACCCGCATGCAGGATCTACTGGACCTGTACCGCGAGCTGGTCAGCGTTTGCCGTTCCGAGCAGATGCGTATCGCCCAGGAGCTGATGCAGCTCAACCAGGCTCAGCAGGGTGCGAAGGTCTATCAGCTCTTCGGCTGATTGGCGCACACCCAGTTCCCAGGCTTTACTGATCGGTAGGGCCTGCCGTCCGAATCGCTCTGCGTCGGGCGTCCTGTCCTTCAGGGGCAGTTTTCCCCTTCTTCCGCTGCTCGCCAGCACTGCCCGTCGGGCAACTCAAAAAAAACACGTCATAAAATTGACTGCGTCCAAAAAATTGACTTTACTAGTGGCCAAATGCTGGCGATATCGTCCTTTTGACGCGGCGCTTCCTTCACTCCCTGGATCAGACTGAACACTATGTGGCGTGAAACCAAAATCCTACTGATTGACGACAACAGTGAGCGCCGCCGGGACTTGGCGGTTATCTTGAATTTCCTGGGGGAAGAGCACCTCGCCTGCAGCAGTGACGACTGGCGCGATACGGTTGCACAGCTGGAGTCCAGTCGGGGTGTGCTGAGTGTCCTGCTCGGTGAGATCAAGTCCAAGGGTGGTGCGCTCGAGCAGCTCAAGCTGCTGGCCGCCTGGGACGAGTTCCTGCCGGTGCTGCTGCTCGAAGAGCACGCGCCTACCGAGTGGCCGGAAGACCTGCGTCGCCGGGTCCTGGCGACCCTTGAGATGCCGCCCAGCTACAACAAGCTGCTTGACTCCCTGCACCGTGCCCAGGTCTACCGCGAGATGTATGACCAGGCCCGTGATCGTGGCCGCCAGCGCGAGCCCAACCTGTTCCGCAGCCTGGTCGGCACCAGCCGCGCCATCCAGCAGGTCCGGCAGATGATGCAGCAGGTGGCCGATACCGAAGCCAGCGTGCTGATCCTTGGGGAGTCCGGTACGGGCAAAGAAGTGGTCGCCCGTAACCTGCATTACCATTCCAAGCGCCGTGATGCGCCCTTTGTGCCGGTCAACTGCGGCGCGATTCCCGCTGAGCTTCTGGAAAGCGAACTGTTCGGTCATGAGAAGGGCGCTTTCACCGGTGCGATCACCAGCCGCGCGGGCCGTTTCGAACTGGCCAATGGCGGTACGCTGTTCCTCGATGAAATCGGTGATATGCCGCTGCCGATGCAGGTCAAGCTGCTGCGCGTGCTGCAGGAGCGGACCTTCGAGCGTGTGGGCAGCAACAAGACCCAGACGGCGGATGTGCGCATCATCGCGGCGACCCACAAGAACCTCGAGAAGATGATCGAGGACGGTAGCTTCCGCGAGGACCTGTATTACCGCCTGAACGTGTTCCCGATCGAGATGGCCCCGCTGCGCGAGCGCATCGAGGACATCCCGCTGCTGCTCAACGAGCTGATCTCGCGCATGGAGCATGAAAAGCGGGGGTCTATCCGTTTCAACTCCGCCGCCATCATGTCGCTGTGCCGCCACGACTGGGCGGGCAACGTGCGGGAGCTGGCCAACCTGGTCGAGCGCATGGCGATCATGCATCCCTACGGCGTGATCGGCGTCGGCGAGCTGCCGAAGAAATTCCGCCATGTCGACGATGAAGACGAACAACTGGCGGCCAGCCTGCGTGACGAGCTGGAGGAGCGCGCCGCCATCGTGGCCGGTCTGCCAGGCCTCGATACACCGGCCATGCTGCCGCCAGAGGGCCTGGACCTGAAGGACTACCTGGGCAACCTGGAGCAGGGCTTGATCCAGCAAGCGCTGGATGACGCCAGCGGCGTCGTGGCACGCGCCGCAGAGCGCTTGCGCATTCGTCGCACGACCCTGGTGGAGAAAATGCGCAAGTACGGCATGAGCCGTCGCGACGACGAAGGCCCGTTCGACGACTGAGCTGCAGTCAGGGCCTTGGCGCCGATCCACCCGATAAAGCCGGAGATTTGACACAATCTCCGGCTTTGTTTTTTCAACTATCTGTTTTTAAACGATATTTTTTTAGGCACGGGTATTGCTATCTCTCACGCAACTGACTGTCTTATGACGGCTCGCTGCGCGAGAGATGAGTATGAACGCCAAGACCCAACCGATCCCCCTAGCCGAGCAGGTGCCGGCCGCACCGCTGGAGCATGCCAGCCGAGCCGGCCTGGAGCAGGCGTTCGCCCTGTTCAACCAGATGTCGACCCAGCTCAGCGAGTCCTACACCATGCTGGAGGAGCGGGTCAGCGAGCTGAAAGGGCAGCTGGCCCTGGTCAGCGCCCAGCGCATGCAGGAACTGGCGGAGAAAGAGCGCCTGGCCCACCGCCTGCAGAGCCTGCTGGATCTGCTGCCGGGCGGTGTCATCGTGATCGATGGTCAGGGCGTGGTGCGCGAGGCCAATCCGGTGGCGCGCAACCTGCTCGGCCAACCGCTGGTGGGCATGCTCTGGCGCCAGGTCATTGCGCGCAATTTCGCGCCGCGCGAAGACGACGGCCATGAAATCTCCATGAAGGATGGTCGGCGCCTGTCGATCGCCACCCGTTCGTTGCACGGCGAGCCGGGGCAACTCGTGCTGCTCACCGACCTGACGGAAACCCGTCGCCTGCAGGATCAGCTGTCTCGTCACGAGCGCCTTTCGGCTCTGGGGCGCATGGTGGCGTCCCTGGCCCACCAGATTCGTACGCCATTGTCCGCGGCCTTGCTGTATGCCAGTCATTTGAGCGAGCAGGTGCTGGAAGTCGAACAGCAGCAGCGTTTTGCCGGGCGCCTGAAAGAGCGCCTGCACGAGCTGGAGCACCAGGTTCGCGACATGCTGATCTTTGCCCGTGGCGAGCTGCCATTGCCGGATCGCCTGAGCCCCAATGCGCTGTTCGACAGCCTGCGAGCGGCCGGTGAGGTTCACGTCCAGGGCATGGACGTGCGCTGGCAGTGCGACAGCCGTGACGGCGAGTTGCTGTGCAACCGCGACACCCTGGTCGGCACTGTGCTCAACCTGGTGGAAAACGCCATTCAGGCGGGCGGTCGCGAAGCTTCTCTGAAGATTCACCTGTACACCCGTGGCAATACCTTGCGCCTGTGTGTCAGCGACAACGGCCCGGGCATCGATCCGGTCACGCTGGCGCGCCTCGGCGAGCCCTTCTTTACCACCAAGACCACCGGAACGGGCCTTGGCCTGGCGGTGGTCAAGGCGGTAGCACGTGCCCACCAGGGCGAGTTGCAGCTGCGCTCGCGCGCTGGCCGCGGCACGTGTGCGCTGTTGATTCTGCCGCTGATCCGCGCGGCACAACCCATGATTCAGGAGTAACCACCCATGGCTGCCAAAGTCCTGCTGGTCGAAGATGACCGCGCCCTGCGCGAAGCCCTGGCCGACACCCTGTCGATCGGTGGTCATGATTACCGCGCGGTGGATTGCGCCGAAGCCGCCTTGCTGGCGATCGCCGAGGAGCCGTTCGGCCTGGTGGTGAGCGACGTCAACATGCCGGGCATGGACGGGCACCAGTTGCTGGCGCAGATTCGTCAGTCCCAGCCGCAACTGCCGGTGCTGCTGATGACCGCCTATGGCGCGGTCGAGCGTGCGGTGGATGCCATGCGCCAGGGCGCCGCGGATTACCTGGTCAAACCATTCGAGCCCAAGGCCCTGCTGGCCCTGGTCGAGCGTCATGCCCTGGGTCGCCTGGGCAAAAGCGAGGAGGGCGGCCCGGTCGCTCTGGAGCCGGCCAGCGTGCAATTGCTGGAACTGGCCTCGCGCGTGGCGCAGAGCGACTCCACCGTGCTGATCACCGGCGAGTCCGGCACCGGCAAGGAAGTATTGGCGCGCTACATTCATCAGCAGTCGCCGCGAACCGCGAAGCCGTTCATTGCGATCAACTGTGCGGCGATCCCGGACAACATGCTGGAAGCTACCCTGTTCGGCCACGAGAAAGGCTCGTTCACCGGCGCCATCGCCAGTGCGCCGGGCAAGTTCGAGCTGGCAGACGGCGGCACCATCCTGCTGGACGAAATTTCCGAAATGCCCCTGGGCCTGCAGGCCAAGCTGCTGCGTGTGTTGCAGGAACGCGAGGTTGAGCGGGTCGGTGGGCGCAAGCCGATCAGCCTGAATATCCGCGTGCTGGCCACCAGCAACCGGGACCTGGCCAGCGAAGTGGCGGCCGGGCGTTTCCGTGAGGATTTGTACTACCGCCTTTCGGTCTTCCCGCTGGCCTGGAAACCGCTGCGCGAGCGTCCGGCCGATATCGTGCCGCTGGCTGAGCGTCTGCTGGCCAAGCACGTCAAAAAAATGAATCACGCGCCGATCCGTCTTTCGCCACAGGCCCAGGCCTGCCTGGTCCAGCATGCCTGGCCGGGCAACGTACGGGAGCTGGACAACGCCATACAGCGCGCACTGATCCTGCAGCAGGGTGGGCTGATCCAGCCCCAGGACCTGTGCCTGACATCGCCCATCGGCTTTGCACCGGCAGCGCCGGCTCCGGTTCATCAGCCGCAGCTGGTCGTGGTGCCGAGCATTCCCCAGCCGATGGCTGTGGACAGCGCCAGTGCCAATGTGGGCGCCGAGGCCGGGGCACTGGGCGAAGACCTGCGTCGCCGCGAATTCCAGATGATCATCGATACCCTGCGCTCCGAGCGTGGCCGCCGCAAAGAGGCGGCCGAGCGTCTTGGCATCAGCCCGCGCACCTTGCGTTACAAGCTGGCGCAGATGCGTGATGCCGGCATGGATGTCGAGGCGTACCTGTACGCCAGCTGATTGACGCGCCGCCGGCTTCCGGCGGCCATTCCCTGCAGGCTCGTCTTCTCTCGGGAAGGCGGGCCACTGTCCGTTTTCTGGCAGCGTCCGCCGAGCCCTTGTCTCCCGGGGTATTCATGCCCTGATCGCATACCTGGCACCCTTGTTGCAGATACCCTTGCATAGCGCCGCACAGCGTCAAAAATCTGCGGGCAGTGGAGGATACGTGATGAGCCAGGGTGTCGAGTTCAATCGCCTGATGTTGGAAATGCGGTCCATGCAGACCGAAGCGATGGCGCGCCAGAAGCCGGTCGTCAGCGCACCCGAGCCCGGAGCGCCGAGCTTCTCGGACATGCTGGGGCAGGCCGTGAACAAGGTCAGCGAAACCCAGAAAGCCTCCAATCAGCTCGCTACAGCGTTCGAGATGGGCACCGGTGGTGTCGACCTCACCGATGTGATGATCGCCTCGCAGAAGGCCAGCGTGTCGTTCCAGGCGATGACCCAGGTGCGTAACAAGCTGGTCCAGGCGTATCAAGACATCATGCAGATGCCGGTTTAAGGGTAGGTTGAGATCATGGCCGAGGCACTCGCCACAAACGTTCCCGTCGCTGCAGGCAACGAACCGAAGAAACCGCTCTTCGGCCTGACGTTCCTGGAGAATCTCTCCGACATGTCGATGCTGCGGCAGATCGGCCTGTTGGTCGGGCTGGCTGCCAGCGTCGCCATCGGCTTCGCCGTGGTCCTGTGGTCGCAGCAACCCGATTACCGTCCGCTGTATGGCAGCCTGGACGGCATGGATGCGTCCCAGGTCATGGAGACGCTGAACGCCGCCGACATCAAGTACACCGTCGAGCCGAACTCCGGCGCACTGCTGGTCAAGGCCGATGACCTGGCCCGGGCGCGTATGCGTCTGGCCTCTGCCGGCGTTGCGCCGAGCGACAAGAACGTCGGTTTCGAAATTCTCGACCAGGAACAGGGCCTGGGTACCAGCCAGTTCATGGAAGCCACCCGCTATCGTCGGGGCCTGGAAGGTGAGCTGGCGCGGACCATTTCCAGCCTGAACAACGTCAAGGGTGCCCGCGTGCACCTGGCCATTCCGAAAAGCTCGGTGTTCGTTCGTGACGAGCGCAAGCCCAGCGCCTCGGTACTGGTCGAGCTGTACTCCGGCCGTGGCCTGGAGCCGAGCCAGGTAATGGCCATCGTCAACCTGGTCGCCAGCAGCGTGCCGGAAATGGACAAGGCCCAGGTCACCGTGGTGGACCAGAAGGGCAACCTGCTGTCCGACATCCAGGAAATGTCCGAGCTGACCATGGCCGGCAAGCAGTTCGACTACAGCCGCCGCATGGAAAGCCTGTTCACCCAGCGCGTGCACAACATCCTGCAACCGGTGCTGGGCTCCGGTCGCTACAAGGCCGAAGTATCGGCTGACGTGGATTTCAGTGCGGTCGAATCCACCTCTGAAATGTTCAACCCGGACCAGCCGGCGCTGCGCAGTGAGCAGCAGGTCAACGAACAGCGTTCCAGCAGCCTGCCGCCGCAAGGTGTGCCGGGTGCACTGAGCAATCAGCCACCAGGCGCAGCCACCGCACCGGAACAGGCAGCGGGTGCCGCACCAGCGGCTGGCCCGGTTGCCCCTGGCCAGCCGCTGGTGGATGTCAATGGCGAGCAGATCATGGACCCGGCCACCGGCCTGCCGATGCTGGCGCCGTACCCGGCCGACAAACGCGAGCAAGCCACGCGCAACTTCGAGCTGGATCGTTCGATCAGCTATACCAAGCAGCAGCAGGGGCGTCTGAAGCGTCTGTCGGTGGCCGTGGTGGTCGACGATCAGGTGCGGGTCGATGCCGCGACCGGCGAAACCAGCCGGGTACCGTGGAGCAGCGACGACCTGGCGCGTTTCACCCGCCTGGTGCAGGACTCGGTAGGCTTCGACGCCAGCCGCGGCGACAGCGTCAGCGTGATCAACACACCGTTTTCTGCCGCCCTGGGCGAAGAGATCATCGAGATTCCGTTCTACACCCAGCCGTGGTTCTGGGACATCGTCAAGCAAGTGCTCGGCGTGCTGTTCATCCTGGTGCTGGTGTTCGGCGTGCTGCGTCCGGTGCTGAACAACATCACCGGTGGTGGCAAAGGCCGTGAGCTGGCCGCAGGTGGCCGTGATGGCGACGTCGACCTGGGTGAGATGGGCGGGTTGGATGGCGAGTTGTCTGCCGACCGGGTCAGCATTGGCGGCCCGCAAAGCATCCTCCTGCCTAGCCCGAGTGAGGGGTATGATGCCCAACTGAATGCGATCAAGAGTCTGGTAGCCGAAGACCCGGGCCGTGTCGCGCAGGTTGTGAAAGACTGGATCAACGCCGATGAATGATAACCGTACTGCCGCAAAGCTGACCAAGGTCGACAAGGCCGCCATCCTCTTGCTGTCCCTCGGTGAGACCGATGCCGCGCAGGTTTTGCGCCACCTCGGGCCGAAGGAAGTGCAACGGGTCGGCGTGGCCATGGCGGGCATGCGCAACGTGCACCGCGAGCAGGTCGAGCAGGTGATGGGCGAGTTCGTCGAGATCGTCGGCGACCAGACCAGTCTGGGCGTGGGCGCTGACGGCTATATCCGGAAGATGCTGACCCAGGCGCTCGGCGAAGACAAAGCCGGCAACCTGATCGACCGTATTCTGCTCGGTGGCAGCACCAGTGGTCTGGACAGCCTGAAATGGATGGAGCCGCGCGCCGTGGCCGACGTCATTCGCTACGAGCACCCGCAGATCCAGGCCATCGTCGTCGCCTACCTCGATCCGGACCAGGCGGGCGAAGTGCTGGGCCATTTCGACCACAAGGTGCGCCTGGACATCGTCCTGCGCGTCTCGTCGCTCAATACCGTACAACCGGCGGCGCTCAAGGAACTCAACCAGATCCTCGAGAAGCAGTTCTCCGGCAGTGCCAACACCACCCGCGCCACCATGGGCGGGGTGAAGCGTGCCGCCGACATCATGAACTACCTCGACAGCTCCATCGAAGGCCAGTTGATGGATTCGATCCGCGAAGTCGACGAAGACCTGTCGTCGCAGATCGAAGACCTGATGTTCGTCTTCGATAACCTGGCCGATGTCGACGACCGGGGCATCCAGGCGCTGCTGCGCGAAGTGTCGTCCGACGTGCTGGTGCTGGCCCTCAAGGGTGCCGACGAGGCGATCAAGGAAAAGGTTTTCAAGAACATGTCCAAGCGGGCGGCCGAGCTGCTGCGCGACGACCTGGAGGCCAAGGGGCCGGTGCGGGTCAGCGACGTGGAGACGGCGCAGAAGGAAATCCTCACCATCGCACGCCGTATGGCCGAAGCCGGCGAGATCGTTCTCGGCGGCAAGGGCGGCGAGGAAATGGTATAAGCGCCAGAACGGCGCTATGCCCAATGATCAATTTCTTCAGGCCCTGATTCCATGACCGCCAAGGATGTGTCCAGTGAGCTGATTCGCGCCAAGGATATCGGGGCGATCGACCGCTGGGCGCTGCCCAGCTTCGACGAGCACGTCGAGCCACCCGAAGGCGAGCCCGAGGCCGAAGCCCCGGTGGAAGAGGCGGCCGTTGTCGAAGAGACACCCGCCGAGAGCGAAGAAGTCGCGCTGGAAGACGTCAAGCCGTTGACACTCGACGAGCTGGAAGCCATTCGCCAGGACGCCTACAACGAAGGCTTCGCCACGGGCGAGAAAGACGGTTTCCGCGCCGGCCAGCTGAAAGCCAAGCAGGAAGCCGATGCCGCTCTGGCTGGCAAGCTGGGCGGGCTCGAGCAGGTGATGAGCCACCTGTTCGACCCCATCGCCGAGCAGGATCAGCAACTGGAAGCGGCCCTGGTATCCCTGGTCAGCCATATGACCCGCCAGGTCATCCAGCGCGAGCTGAGCACCGATTCCAGCCAGATCCGTCACGTCCTGCGCGAAGCGCTCAAGCTGCTGCCCATGGGCGCTGACAACGTACGCATTCACATCAATCCGCAGGACTTCGAGATGATCAAGGCCCTGCGTGATCGCCACGAAGAAACCTGGCGCATCCTCGAAGACGACTCTCTGCTGCCGGGCGGTTGCCGGGTCGAGAGCGAGCACAGCCGCATCGACGCCAGCGTCGAAACGCGCATGAACCAGGCTATCAAGCAATTGTTCGAACAGCAGCGTGAGCAGGCGACCCATCCGGTCGCTGCGGACCTGAGCGTCGACCTCGACGCTTCGCCGGAAAAGCCGGAGACACCGGATGCGTCTTGAACGCACGCGCTTCGCCACCCGCCTGGCGGGCTACACCGAAGCGGTGGAGCTGCCGGGCAAGCCCATCGTCGAAGGCCGCCTGCTGCGCATGGTCGGCCTGACCCTGGAGGCCGAAGGCCTGCGCGCCGCACTCGGCAGTCGCTGCCTGGTGATCAACGACGACAGCTACCACCCTGTGCAGGTCGAAGCCGAAGTCATGGGCTTCTCCAGCGGCAAAATCTACCTGATGCCCGTGGGCAGCCTGGCCGGTATCGCGCCGGGTGCTCGCGTAGTGCCTTTGCCGGACACCGGCCGCCTGCCCATGGGCATGGGCATGCTGGGCCGGGTGCTGGATGGCACCGGCCGCGCATTGGACGGCAAGGGCGGCATGAAAGCCGAAGACTGGGTGCCGATGGATGGCCCTTCGATCAACCCGCTCAACCGTCACCCGATCAGCGAACCGCTGGATGTGGGCATCCGCAGCATCAACGGCCTGCTGACGGTCGGGCGCGGTCAGCGCTTGGGCCTGTTTGCCGGTACGGGTGTGGGCAAGTCGGTGCTGCTGGGCATGATGACCCGCTTCACCGAGGCCGACATCATCGTGGTCGGGCTGATCGGTGAACGGGGCCGCGAGGTCAAGGAATTCATCGACGAGATCCTCGGCGAGGAGGGCATCAAGCGCTCCGTGGTCGTCGCTTCGCCTGCCGATGATGCGCCGCTGATGCGACTGCGTGCGGCCATGTACTGCACCCGGATTGCCGAATACTTCCGCGACAAGGGCAAGAACGTCCTGCTGCTGATGGACTCGCTGACCCGTTTCGCTCAGGCCCAGCGCGAGATCGCCCTGGCGATTGGCGAGCCGCCGGCGACCAAGGGCTATCCGCCTTCAGTCTTCGCCAAACTGCCCAAATTGGTTGAGCGCGCCGGCAACGCCGAGGAGGGCGGCGGCTCGATCACCGCGTTCTACACCGTGCTCAGCGAGGGCGATGACCAGCAGGACCCCATCGCCGATGCCGCGCGGGGTGTGCTCGACGGCCACATCGTGCTCTCGCGCCGCCTGGCCGAGGAAGGCCATTATCCGGCCATCGACATCGAAGCCTCGATCAGCCGGGTCATGCCTCAGGTGGTTTCCAAGGAGCACCTGCGCGGCGCGCAACGCTTCAAGCAGCTGTGGTCGCGCTACCAGCAGAGCCGCGATCTGATCAGCGTGGGGGCTTACGTGGCTGGCGGCGATCCGGATACCGACCTGGCCATCGCCCGTCGTCCGAGCATGCTCAAGTACCTGCACCAGGGCCTGGACGAAAGCGATAACCTGGCGAGCAGCAGCGGTCAGCTGGCCGCCGCCTTCAACCCTGTCGCCCAGGGCCAGTAATCCATGTCGAAAAGCCGTGCCGCACGCCTGGCGCCCGTTGTCGAGATGGCCGAGCGCGCCGAGCGCGAAGCGGCCGTGCAGCTGGGGCACTGCCAGGGGCTGGTGAACCAGGCGGAAATGAAGCTTGGCGAGCTCGAGCACTACCGCTCCGATTACCAGCAGCAGTGGATCACCGAAGGGCAGCGCGGCGTGTCCGGCCAGTGGCTGATGAATTACCAGCGTTTCCTCTCGCAACTGGAAAGTGCCATCGGTCAGCAGCGCCAGAGCGTGAACTGGCACCGCTCCAACCTGGACAAGATCCGCGACGTCTGGCAACAGCGCTATGCACGCCTGGAGGGCCTGCGTAAGCTGGTTCAGCGCTATCAGGAAGAAGCCCGTATGGCCGAGGACAAACGCGAGCAGAAGCTCCTCGACGAGCTGGCTCAGCGCCTGCCCCTACGCGATTCCCACTGATTGCCAGTTGCCGCCTGCGGTTCTGGATGCTAAATCTTCTTCACACGGATTGCGTATGTGAGGTCTCACCGTCCCGGTGTCCGCTTCGCTGCACGATCGCTGTTCTGGTTGGTAAAAGGAGTGATTCATGGCCATCACCTCGCAACCGTCGACCGACGGGCAAGAGTTGACCATTGTGATTCAGGGACGTTTCGATTTCGGGGCGCACCAGGAGTTTCGCGACGCGTACGAGCGTGTAAACCTTACCCCCAAGCGGTATGTCGTCGATCTGAAGGGGACCACCTACCTCGACAGCTCGGCGCTTGGCATGTTGCTGCTGCTGCGTGACCACGCCGGTGGTGACAATGCCCAGATCCGGCTGCTCAACTGCAACTCGGATGTGCGCAAGATTCTCGCCATCTCCAACTTCGAACAGCTGTTCCAGATAGCCTGAGCACCTGGCGATGCCCAAGCGTTTGTCCATTCTGATTGCCGAGGACAACGCGGCTGATCGCATGCTGTTGTCCACCATTGTCAGCCGTCAGGGCCACCGCGTCCTGACGGCCAGCAATGGGCTGGAGGCGGTGGCCCTGTTTCAGCAGGAACAGCCGCACCTAGTGCTCATGGACGCCCTGATGCCGACGATGGACGGTTTCGAGGCGGCCCGGCGCATCAAGCAGATGGCCGGTGACGCGCTGGTCCCGATCATCTTCCTCACCTCGCTGACGGAAAACGAAGCCCTGGTTCGCTGCCTGGAGGCGGGCGGCGACGACTTTCTCGCCAAGCCCTACAACCGGGTCATCCTGGAAGCCAAGATCAAGGCCATGGATCGCCTGCGCCGTTTGCAGGACACCGTGCTGCAGCAGCGGGACCTGATCGCCAAGCACAACGACTACCTGCTCAATGAGCAGCGCGTGGCCAAGGCCGTGTTCGATCGGGTGGCCCATTCGGGTTGCCTGGACGCACCGAACATTCGCTACCTGCAATCCCCCTACGCTCTGTTCAGCGGCGATTTGCTGCTGGCGGCCTATCAGCCGTCGGGCGACATGCACGTGCTGCTCGGTGACTTCACCGGCCATGGCCTGCCAGCGGCAATCGGTGCGATGCCCCTGGCGGAAGCCTTCTACGGCATGACCTCCAAGGGCCATTCGCTGCGGGAAATCCTGCGCGAGGTCAACGCCAAGCTCAAGCGCATACTGCCGCTGGGCATGTTCTGTTGCGCCACCTTGCTCAATATCAGCTTCCAGCGCCGTGTCGTCGAAGTCTGGAACGGTGGCCTGCCGGACGGTTATCTGCTGCAGGCCGACAATGGCGCACGCATCCCGCTGGTTTCGCGGCATTTGCCATTGGGGGTACTGGAACCGAACAAATTCAGTGACGCCTACGAGGTCTATCCCTTTGAGCTGGGGGATCGGGTGGTGCTGTTGTCCGATGGTGTGCTGGAGGCGCGCAACGCTGACGACGAGCTGTTCGGTGAAGACCGTTTGCTCGAAGTGTTCGCCGGCAACCGCCAGCCGGCCGAACTGTTCGCTGACATCGTCCAGGCGCTGACGGATTTCCGGGGTGAGCTGCAGGACGACGTCAGCCTGGTGGAGGTCGGCATGGTCGAGCAGGGCGCCTTGAAGCGTCCGCCGCTGGCCTTTGCCGACAGCGACCAGAGCAGCCCCCAGGACTGGTCGGCGACCTTCGAGTTCCGGGGCGAAACCCTGCAGCGTTTCAACCCCATTCCGTTCCTGCTGCACATCCTGCTCGAGGTCAAAGGCCTGCGACCACAGGGCGGCGCGCTGTTCAGCGTGCTCAACGAGCTGTACACCAATGCCCTTGAGCACGGCGTTCTGGGGTTGGATTCGACACTGAAATGCGATGCCGAAGGGTTTGCCGAGTACTACCGGCAGCGTGGGCAGCGCTTGAGTGTGCTCAGCGATGGTTACGTGCGCTTTAACCTGCGGCTGCTGCCGGAGGGGAGCGGCGGTCGTCTGCAGGTCACGGTCGAGGACAGCGGTCCCGGTTTCGACGGCGCGGCGGTCCTGGCGTGTCAGCGCTTGAACAAGCTCAGCGGACGTGGTCTGACGCTGGTCCGCCAACTCAGCGAGCGCTGTACCTGGGCTGCGGACGGTCGCGGCGTGAACGTGGAGTTTTCCTGGATGCATGGGGCATAATTCACGCCCAAGGAATCAGGAGTTCGCAGTGTCCGATATTCATCTCGACAGTACGGTGCTGGCATCTTTGCAGGATGTCATGGAGGCTGAGTACCCGGTGCTGCTGGACACCTTCCTGGCCGACTCGGAAGAGCGCCTGCGTCTGCTGCATGTGGCCGCGGACACCGGTGACGCCCAGGCATTGCGCCTGGCGGCACACAGCTTCAAGGGCAGTTGCAGCAACATGGGCGCGCCGATGCTGGCCGGGCTGTGCAAGCAGCTGGAAGAATTTGGCCGGCGCGAGCAGATGGATGAGGTTCCCGAGCTGATCGAACACGTCGAGCGCGAGTTCGCCATTGTCCGCATTCTCTTCAAGTCCGAGCGCCAGCGTTACCGCCTCTGAGCGAGTTGGCCCAGCCTTTGCAATCTCCCTGGCACGACCCAACCTTAACGGAGAGTGCCCATGTCCGTTGCCCCCGATCTGCTTCTCAAGCCTGCACCCGAGATGAAGCCCAAGACCTCTGCGGCGAAAGCCCCGGATCGTTCGGCTGAACCTCGCAAGAACGAGGCCTCCAGCTTCGCTCAGGTGTATGCCAAGGAGCGTCAGGCAAAAGCCGCAGAGCGCAATGATGCCTCTGCCAAGTCCAGCCGAGAGGCCAGACCCGAACCCGCGGCCAACGCCCCGGCCACCACCACC
This sequence comes from Pseudomonas sp., assembly GCA_050282285.1. Classification (GTDB taxonomy): domain Bacteria; phylum Pseudomonadota; class Gammaproteobacteria; order Pseudomonadales; family Pseudomonadaceae; genus Aquipseudomonas. The sequence continues at coordinate 49,157 of JBLZZJ010000050.1, read as the reverse complement.
CCTGCCGCTTCAGACCCGGCGCTTGCCGATAGCGGCAAGCCCTTGCCGGCCGAAACGACGGGCGAAGAGGCGGTGGTCGATCCATTGCTGCTGTTCGGCATCACCGGCCAGCCCCCGCCGCCTGTCGAGGAACTCGGCTTGACGCTGGAAGGCGAGGGTGAGGGTGAAGGCGATACCGTGCACGTGCCGACCAGCAGTCTGGTGAGTTCCGGCCCGGCGAGCATGACCGAGGCCAGCTTCGATCCCGAGCTCGACGCGTTGAACCAGATGCCGGCTGTGCAGATGGCGCTGGAGATGGGGGCCAAGGCCAAGGCCGCCAGTGCCGAACAGGCGGCGGGCACGGCGACCAACCAGACCATGCTGTCCACCGGACAGAGCTTCGCCAGCGCGATGGCCGCCATGGGCGTCCAGAAGAGCGAGACCGAGCCAGCCCTCGACCTGTCGGCACTGGAAGTGACGACCGAGGCGCTTGAGGTGGTCAAGGAAAGCGTCGCCGATAACCGCCCGGAAAACTTTGTCAGCAAGCTCAATGCCCTGAGCCAGGCCATCGGTCAGCAGGCCGGTGCGCCGCGCACCGGTACGCTTGGACAGCCGGTGCCAATGCAGCAGACAGGCTGGAGCGAGGCCGTGGTGGATCGGGTCATGCTGATGTCCAGCCAGAATCTGAAGTCCGCGGAGATTCAGCTGGACCCGGCCGAGCTGGGGCGTCTGGAGGTGCGCATCAACATGAGCCAGGACCAGGCTCAGGTGACATTCGCCAGCGCCAACGCCGGCGTTCGTGAAGCCCTGGAAAGCCAGGTGCACCGCCTGCGGGAGATGTTCACCCAGCAGGGCATGAACCTGGCTGACGTCAACGTCTCCGACCAGTCGAACCGCGGTTGGCAGGGGCAGGACGGTGACAACAGGGGGCGCGGTGGTGGCTCCGAGGAGTTGCTCGGCAGCCACGAGGATGAAGCGATTCCCAGCGCCGTGGAGATGAAAAGCTCACCCTTGAGCGGTGGCCGCGGTATGGTCGATTTCTACGCCTGATGCCGGTATCGCTGTAGTACGGTCTGCCACTGATCTAAACTGCCTATCGCCCGATGCGTGCAAGCGCATCGGGCGATGTCGTTTTCGGGTGACAGTCAGGGCAATGCCTGTTTATATCCGTGGTCATGCGGCCTGCATGCCGCGCGTGGGACCTGGTTCGCGTTACGCGCTCTACCGCCGTGCTCTACAAGCTGGCATAACACTTGCTCCCAACCCATTGAAAACGGATAGAACTCCGATCTGTGACGGATTATTGGCATGGCTAAGAAAAACGCGCCGCAAGACTCGGCAGGAGCCGAGGCTAAACCGGCCGGCAAAATGAAACTGATCATCCTGATCGTGGTGGCCTTCCTCCTCGCGGTCGGCCTGTCCGTGGGCGGTACGTGGTTCTTCCTCAACAAGGGGTCGAGTGCGGACGTGCCTGCCGAGCCGGCGGCGGAAAACGCCGCGCCGGTGAAGCAGCCAGCCATCTATGAAGAGCTGGTGCCCGCATTCGTGGTCAATTTCTCGACGAGCAACCGGCGCTACATGCAGGTGAGCGTGGCCCTGATGGCCCGCGACCAGGCTGCCCTGGATGCGCTCAAGGTGCACATGCCCGTGCTGCGCAACCGCCTGGTGATGCTGTTCTCCAGCCAGGATTTCGATTCCCTGGTCACCCCGGTCGGCAAGGAAATGCTGCGCCAGCAGGCCACTGCCAGTGTCCAGGAGCTGGCGGAGAAGGAAACCGGCAAGCTGGCCATCGAACAAGTGCTGTTCACTAACCTCGTGTTGCAGTAGTCAGGAGCTCTCATGGCCGTGCAAGACCTGCTTTCCCAGGATGAAATCGATGCGCTGCTGCACGGCGTCGATGACGGCCTGGTCGAAACCGAGGATGCAGCCGAACCGGGCAGCGTCAAACAATATGACCTGACCAGCCAGGATCGGATCGTCCGGGGGCGCATGCCGACCCTGGAAATGATCAACGAGCGCTTCGCCCGTTACACCCGTATCAGCATGTTCAACCTGCTGCGCCGTTCCGCCGATGTGGCGGTGGGCGGGGTGCAGGTTATGAAATTCGGCGAGTACGTGCATTCGCTGTACGTACCGACCAGCCTCAACCTGGTGAAGATGAAGCCGCTGCGTGGCACCGGCCTGTTCATTCTCGACGCCAAGCTGGTGTTCAAGCTGGTGGACAACTTCTTCGGCGGCGATGGCCGCCACGCCAAGATCGAGGGGCGGGAGTTCACCCCGACCGAGCTGCGCGTGGTGCGTATGGTGCTGGACCAGGCCTTCATCGACCTGAAGGAAGCCTGGCACGCGGTAATGGACATCAACTTCGAGTACGTCAACTCGGAGGTCAACCCGGCGCTGGCCAACATCGTCAGCCCCAGCGAAGTGATCGTCGTCTCGACCTTCCACATTGAACTGGACGGCGGTGGCGGCGACCTGCACGTGACCATGCCGTATTCGATGGTCGAACCGATTCGCGAAATGCTCGATGCCGGCTTCCAGTCCGATGTGGATGACCAGGATGAACGCTGGATCAAGGCGCTGCGCGAAGACATTCTCGATGTCAGCGTGCCGCTGAGCGCCACGGTTGCGCGTCGCCAATTGAAGCTGCGGGACATCCTGCACATGCAGCCGGGCGATGTGATCCCGGTGGAACTGCCCGAGCACGTGATCATGCGCGCCAACGGCGTGCCGTCTTTCAAGGTCAAGCTCGGCGCGCACAAGGGCAACCTGGCGCTGCAAGTGCTTGAACCGATCGATCGCCAGCGCTGAGGCGCGGCAACCCCTTTTCAGCCAGCCGAGGACAGACGATGGCAGATGACGAAAACACCACCCCCGAGGAACAGGCGCTGGCAGATGAGTGGGCCGCCGCACTGTCGGAGGCCGGCGACGCTGGCCAGGATGATATCGACGCGATGCTCGCCGCTGGTGGTGGTGCCAGTGAGCCCGCCGCGCCCCGGGCGCCGATGGAAGAGTTCGGCAGCGCGCCCAAGGGTGGCCAACTGGTCAGCCTGGATGGCCCGAACCTGGATGTGATTCTGGATATCCCGGTGTCGATCTCCATGGAAGTCGGCAACACCGATATCACCATCCGCAACCTGCTGCAGCTCAACCAGGGCTCGGTGATCGAGCTGGATCGCCTGGCGGGTGAGCCGCTGGACGTGCTGGTCAATGGCACGCTGATCGCCCACGGCGAAGTGGTGGTGGTCAATGAGAAGTTCGGCATCCGCCTGACCGACGTGATCAGCCCCAGCGAGCGCATCAAGAAGCTGCGCTAAGGCCCTTGCAGAGCACACCCATGTTCAAACGTTTTAGCATCATCCTGGCCATGCCCCTGACCGCCCTGGCTGCCGAACCGGCGGCCCAGGCCGCGACTCCCATGGCCGGCAGTGATATCGCCGGCCAACTGGTGCAGCTGCTGTTCGGCCTGCTGCTGGTCATCGGCCTGATCTTCCTGCTCGCCTGGCTGATGCGCCGTGTGCAGCAGGTCGGCCCGCGCGGTGGCCAGGTGATCCGCATCATGGCCAGCCAGGCGCTGGGCCCTCGGGATCGGCTGGTGCTGGTGCAGGTGGGCAGCGAGCAGGTGCTGCTGGGCCTGTCACCGGGGCGCATTACCTCGCTGCACGTGATGAACGAGCCCGTGCATCTGCCCGATGGCGAGCCTGCGACCACGGAGTTTGCCCAGCGCCTGATGGAGCTGCTGGGCAAGGATCAGAAGGATAAATCCTGATGGTGCGTCTGTTTCTGCTGCTGGTGCTGAGCCTGGGCGCGTCCCTGGCGTTCGCCCAGGATGCGCCCACGGCCAGTTCGCTGATCCAGCAGGGGAGCAATCCCTTGTCGATTCCGGCGATCACGCTGAGCACCGACGCCGAAGGGCAGCAGGAGTACTCGGTCAGCCTGCAGATCCTGCTGATCATGACGGCGCTGAGCTTCATCCCGGCGTTCGTCATGCTGATGACCAGCTTCACCCGGATCATCATCGTGTTTTCCATCCTGCGTCAGGCCCTGGGCCTGCAGCAGACGCCGTCCAACCAGATCCTGGTCGGCCTGGCGCTGTTTCTCACGCTGTTCATCATGGCGCCGGTGTTCGACCGGGTTAACAACGATGCCCTGCAGCCGTACCTGAACGAGCAGTTGACCGCCCAGGACGCCATCGCCAGGGCGGAGATACCGATCAAGGACTTCATGCTGTCGCAGACCCGCGAGAGCGACCTGGAGCTGTTCGTTCGCCTGTCCAAGCGTACCGACATCGCCAGCCCGCAGGACGCGCCGCTGACCATCCTGGTCCCGGCGTTCGTTACCTCCGAGCTGAAGACGGCATTCCAGATCGGCTTCATGATCTTCATTCCGTTCCTGATCATCGACCTGGTGGTGGCCAGTATCCTCATGGCTATGGGGATGATGATGCTGTCGCCGCTGATCATTTCCCTGCCGTTCAAGATCATGCTGTTCGTCCTGATCGACGGCTGGGCGCTGATCATGGGCACGCTGGCCGCCAGTTTCGGAGGAACCTGACCATGACACCCGAGGTAGCGGTCGACCTGTTTCGCGAATCCCTGTGGCTGACGGCGACGATCGTCGCGGTGACTGTCGTGCCCAGCCTGCTGGTGGGCCTGCTGGTGGCGATGTTCCAGGCCGCGACCCAGATCAACGAACAGACGCTGAGCTTCCTGCCGCGCCTGCTGGTGATCCTGATGACCCTGATTTTCGCGGGTCCCTGGCTGGTGCGTGAGCTGATGGAGTACACGCGGACGCTGATCATGAATATTCCGATGCTGATCGGCTGACATGCTCGAGTTGACCGAAGCGCAGATCGGCGGCTGGGTGGGCAGCTTTCTGCTGCCGTTGTTTCGCATTGCCGCGCTGCTGATGACCATGCCGGTGATCGGCACCCAGCTGGTGCCGACACGGGTGCGGCTGTACCTGTCGCTGGGCATTTGCATGGTGCTGATGCCCAACCTGCCGCCCATGCCGGAAGTGGATGCGATCAGCCTGTCGACCTTCCTGCTGATCGGTCAGGAAATCCTGGTCGGGGCCATGCTCGGCTTCAGCCTGCAGTTGTTCTTCCATGCGTTCGTCATTGCCGGGCAGATCGTTGCCACGCAGATGGGCCTGGGCTTCGCCTCCATGGTCGATCCGGCCAACGGCGTGTCGGTAGCGGTCATCGGCCAGTTTTTCCTGATGCTGGTGACGCTGCTGTTCCTGGCGATGAATGCCCACCTGGTGGTGTTCGAGGTGCTGGCCGAGAGCTTCGTCACCCTTCCAGTCGGCAGCGGTCTGATGATCGAGCACTATTGGGACGTGGCCAACAAGCTGGGCTGGGTGCTGGGCGCGGCGTTGATTCTGGTGCTGCCGGCGGTGACTGCGCTGCTGGTGATCAACGTGGCATTTGGCGTGATGACCCGTGCGGCACCGCAATTGAACATTTTCGCGATCGGTTTTCCGCTGACCCTGGTGCTTGGTCTGGGCATCGTCTGGGTCAGCATGGCGGATATCCTGACCCAATATCAGGTCTTCGCCAGCGAAGCCCTGCAACTGATGCGCGAACTCGCGCGAGCACCCTGAGGAGGCATGAGCGTTGGCCGAATCCGAGAGTGGTGCCGACAAGAGTGAGGAACCCACGGAGAAACGTCTCCGTGAATCCCGCCAAAAGGGCCAGATTGCCCGCTCCCGTGAGCTCAACACCCTGGCTGTGATGCTGGCCGGTGCCGGCGGGCTGCTGGCCACTGGCGGCAATCTGGGCGCCGACCTGCTGGATATCATGCGCAGCAATTTTTCCCTGCCCCGGGAAGCCATCATGGACGAACGCGCCATGGGCATCTGGTTGCTGGCCTCGGGGCAGGCCGCCATCGAGGCGATATTGCCGCTGCTCATTGCGCTGCTGATCGCCTCCATCGTCGGCCCTATGGCCCTGGGTGGCATCCTGTTCTCGGCCGAGGCCATGGCGCCGAAGTTCAGTCGCATGAACCCGTTGGCGGGGCTCAAGCGCATGTTCTCGGCCAAGGCCCTGGTCGAATTGATCAAGGCACTCGGCAAGTTCGTGGTGATCCTGGCGGTGGCGTTGCTGGTGCTGTCTGCCGACAGTGACGACTTGTTGGCGATGGCCCACGAACCGTTGGAGGCAGCGATCATGCATGCCGCCCAGGTGGTGGGCTGGAGCGCGTTGTGGATGTCCTGCGGGTTGATCCTGATCGCGGCAGTGGATGTGCCGTTTCAGCTCTGGGACAACAAGCAGAAGCTGATGATGACCAAGCAGGAAGTGCGCGACGAATACAAGGACAGCGAGGGCAAGCCCGAGGTCAAGCAGCGTATTCGCCAGTTGCAGCGCGAGATGGCCGAGCGCCGGATGATGCAGGCTGTGCCCCAGGCGGACGTGATCATCACCAACCCGACCCACTTCGCGGTGGCGCTGAAGTACGACCCGACCAAGGGCAGCGCGCCTGTGCTGCTGGCCAAGGGCAGCGACTTCACGGCGCTGAAAATTCGCGAGATCGCCCAGGAGCACAATGTGATGCTGCTGGAGTCGCCAGCCCTGGCGCGGGCGGTGTTCTATTCCACCGAACTGGACCAGGAAATTCCTGCCGGCCTGTACCTGGCGGTGGCCCAGGTGCTGGCCTACGTGTACCAGATCCGCCAGTACCAGGCGGGCAAGGGCAAGCGGCCGGCGCCGCTCAACGACCTGCCCATCCCGACGGACCTGCGCCGGGACGAGTGATCGGAACAGCCGGGATGCCCGGCTGTTCCGGCAGGGTTAGTCGATCAGTGTTACTGGATCACGCCACAGGCTACCCGTGCGCCGCCACCGCCCAGAGGTTTGGGGTGGTCGGCATGGTTGTCGCCGCCGGCATGCACCATCAACGACAGGCCTTTCAGCTCCCCGAGGTTCTTGATCCGAGGCGCCAGCACCGGCTGGCTGGCCGTGCCATCTGCGGTGACCAGCAGGGCAGGCAGGTCGCCGAGGTGGCCGTCACCCCAGGGCAGGTCGTGTTTGCCGGTGTTCTGCGGATCCCAGTGACCGCCTGCGGCTTCCGCCGCCGAGGGCTGGCCATCCTTGGGTGCGGGGTCGCAGCTCGGCTTGCTGTGGACGTGGAAGCCATGCAGCCCGGGTTCGAGGTCGTGCAGTTGCGGCGTGAACACCACGCCATGGGGGCTTTCGCTGATCTGCACGGTGCCGACCGAGGCGCCCTGGCCCTTGGAATCCACAGCCTTGAGTTCGACCGAGAGGTCAGCGGCTTGCAGGCTGGCGGCGCAGCAGCCGGCCAGTGCGGCGATCATCCATCGTTTCATCAGTGACTCCTGAATAGCTGTCGAGAGAGGCGCGGCGGGCGTGACGCGCCGTACTGTGCTGGGACTGGCGTTTGCCGCTGAGGTTCGTTGTTTTCATGACGCTATCGGGTTCTGCCCCGGTTGCCAGTTCACGCGGTCACGCAAAAACAGTCTCACACAGGGGCTACAGGCCAATGATTTCGAGGCTTCTGCAAAACTGGACAGCTTCTTGCAAACACCGGCATAGCGACGCCGCGGGCGTCAAAAGATTGAATGGGTCGGGGTAGGGAAGTGGCAGTAAATCGCGCGCAAATCATCGGTGACGTACGCAGCAACCTGTCGGGTCTGCGCCACGGCAACCTGGGTATTCCCCTGTTGCTGCTGGTCATGCTTGCCATGGTCATGCTGCCGATCCCGGCCTTCCTGCTGGACGTGTTGTTCACGTTCAACATTGCCCTGTCCATCGTGGTCCTGCTGGTCGCCATCTACGCGCTGCGCCCGCTGGACTTCGCCGTGTTCCCGACCATCCTGCTGGCCGCCACCTTGTTGCGCCTGGCGCTCAACATCGCCTCCACCCGTGTGGTCCTGCTGCATGGCCAGGACGGCCACGATGCCGCGGGCAAGGTGATCCAGGCCTTCGGTGAGGTGGTGATCGGCGGTAACTACGTGGTGGGTATCGTGGTGTTCGCGATCCTCATCATCATCAACTTCATCGTGGTCACCAAGGGTGCCGGCCGTATCTCCGAGGTGAGCGCGCGCTTCACCCTGGACGCCATGCCCGGCAAGCAGATGGCCATCGACGCCGACCTCAACGCCGGCCTGATCGACCAGACTGAAGCCAAGAAGCGCCGTGTCGAAGTGGCCCAGGAGGCCGACTTTTACGGTTCGATGGACGGTGCCAGCAAATTCGTACGCGGCGACGCCATCGCTGGCTTGCTGATCATGTTCGTTACCCTGCTGGGCGGCATGGGTATCGGCATGCTGCAGCACGGTCTGCCGTTCAGCGAGGCGGGGCGCATCTACTCCCTGCTGACCATCGGTGACGGCCTGGTCTCGCAGATTCCGTCGCTGCTGCTGTCCACCGCCTCCGCCGTGATGGTGACCCGCGTCTCCAGCTCCGAAGACATGGGTGCCCAGGTCAACCGCCAGATGTTCGCCTCGCCCCGGGCGCTGGCCGTGGCGGCCGCGATCATGATCGCCATGGGCCTGGTGCCTGGCATGCCGCATTTTTCCTTCATCAGCCTGGGCCTGGTAGCCGCCGGCGCGGCCTATTGGATCGCGCACAAGCAGCGCAAGGCCAAGGAAGAGGAAGTCCAGGAGGTTCAGCGTCAGCAGGAGCTGATTCCTGCCCAGCGCGCCCAGGAGGTCAAGGAGCTGGGCTGGGATGACGTGACCCCGGTCGACATGGTGGGCCTGGAAGTGGGCTATCGCCTGATTCCGCTGGTGGACCGTAACCAGGGTGGGCAACTGCTGGCGCGTATCAAGGGTGTGCGCAAGAAGCTCTCCCAGGAGATGGGCTTTCTCATGCCGTCGGTGCACATTCGCGACAACCTGGACCTGCAGCCCAACGCCTACCGCCTGACCCTGATGGGCGTCAGCGTGGCCGAGGCCGAGGTGTATCCGGACCGTGAGCTGGCGATCAACCCCGGTCAGGTGTTCGGCCCGCTCAACGGCGTGGCCGCCAAAGATCCGGCGTTCGGCCTGGAAGCTGTATGGATCGATCCGGGCCAGCGCGACCAGGCGCAATCGCTGGGTTACACCGTGGTGGACGCCAGTACCGTGGTTGCCACCCACCTCAACCAGATTCTGCACAAGCACGCCCACGAGCTGCTGGGGCATGAAGAAGTCCAGCAACTCATGCAATTGCTGGCGAAAAGCTCGCCCAAACTGGCGGAAGAGCTGGTACCAGGTCTGATTTCCCTGTCGACCCTGCTCAAGGTGTTGCAGGTACTGCTGCAGGAGCAGGTGCCGGTGCGCGACATTCGCACCATCGCCGAGGCCATCGCGAACGTGGCGCCGAAGAGTCAAGATCCCGCCGCGATGGTGGCGGCGGTTCGTGTCTCGTTGGCCCGTGCAATCGTGCAAAGCATTGTGGGACTAGAGCCGGAGCTGCCTGTGATCACCCTGGACCCAAGGTTGGAACAGATATTGCTCAATAGCTTGCAGAAGGCCGGTCAAGGCGCTGAGGAGGGAATCCTCCTGGAACCTGGCATGGCCGAGAAGCTGCAACGATCCCTGGTGGATGCGGCGCAACGTCAGGAAATGCTCGGCAAACCAGTGATCCTGCTGGTAGCCGGACCGGTTCGGGCGATGCTCTCGCGCTTTGCACGACTGGCGGTGCCGAACATGCACGTGCTGGCGTACCAGGAAATTCCGGACAACAAGCAGGTCACCATCGTTGCGACGGTGGGGCAGAACTAACCGAGGTTACAGGCCATGCAGGTCAAACGCTTTTTCGCTGCCGATATGCGTCAAGCCATGAAATTGGTTCGCGATGAGCTGGGTGCTGATGCCGTGATCATCGGCAATCGCCGGGTCGCGGGCGGCATCGAGCTGACGGCTGCCCTGGACTACCAGATTCCCGCTGCCCCGGTTCGCCAGCCCAACCCGGCCCTGGAGGCCGAGCTGCGCAAGACCCAGACCCGCATCGCCTCGGCCCAGGCTGAGCTGACCACCCGCGCCCAGGTCGATGCCGGCAAGGATCGTCAACTGTTCGCAACCGAGCCGAGCCTGCCTGCCGACAACCTCGCGGCCGCCGTGCGCAAGCCGCAGCCGGCCCCGGTTGCAGCCGCCGCTGCCACCGACCAGCGTGCGCTGGACGCCATGCGCTTCGAGCTGCATGGCCTGCGTGAACTCATTGAAGTGCAACTGGGCTCCATCGCCTGGGGGCAGATGCAGAATCGTCGTCCGCAGCAGGCCAACCTCTGGCGCCGCCTGCAGCGCATGGGCTTGTCCGTCGATCTGGCGCGTGCTCTGCTCGAGCGTGTCGGCTCCATCACCGATCCGCGCCAGGCCTGGCGCATGGTGCTGGCCCACCTGGCGCATGCGATCCAGACGCCGAAGCAGGAACCGATGGAAGAGGGCGGTGTGATCGCCCTGGTCGGTCCCGCCGGCATGGGCAAGACCACCACCCTGGCCAAGCTGGCCGCGCGCTACGTGCTCAAGTACGGTTCGCAGCACATCGCCCTGGTCAGCCTGGACAGCTACCGCATTGGTGCCCAGGAGCAATTGAAGACGCTCGGGCGTATTCTCAATGTGCCGGTGACCCTGGTCGATCCGGGCCAGTCCCTGACCCAGGCCCTGGCGCCACTGGCGCGCAAGCGTGTGGTGCTGATTGATACCGCGGGCCTGCCCGCCAACGATCCGGCGCTGCGCATGCAGCTGGAAACCCTGGCCAGTCGCGGTGTGAAATCGAAAAATTATCTGGTCATGGCTGCAACCAGCCAGAGCCAAGTGCTCAAGGCCGCCTACCATAGTTACAAGCACTGTGGTTTGTCGGGCTGCATCCTGAGCAAGGTGGATGAAGCCACCAGTCTGGGCGAGGTTTTAGGTCTGGCTATTGGCCAGCGTCTACCGGTAGCCTATCTGGCAGACGGTCCGCGGATTCCGGACGACCTGCACGTGCCGCGCAGCCATCAATTGGTGAGTCGCGCCGTCGGTCTGCAGGCAGCGGAAGACCCGAGCGAGGACACGATGGCCGACATGTTTGCCGGGCTTTATCAGCATCCGGCGCGTCGCGCCGGTTGATGGCGTGACGAGCGTTGTTCAACAGTTGCTCAGTAGCAGGGTGGCGACAACTGGCCCGACAGTGGATTGACGGGGCACAATGGGCCACCAGGCTCCAGTCGAAGTTAGACAAGGTGTATAGATAACATGGGTATGCATCCCGTACAGGTGATCGCGGTGACCGGCGGCAAGGGTGGCGTCGGCAAGACCAATGTGTCGGTGAATCTGTCGCTGGCGCTGGCTGACCTCGGCCGACGCGTCATGCTGATGGACGCGGACCTTGGCCTGGCCAATGTCGACGTCTTGCTCGGCCTGACCGCCAAACGCACCCTGGCCGATGTGATCAGTGGCGAGTGCGAGCTGCGCGATGTGGTCCTGCAGGGCCCCGGCGGCATCCGTATCGTGCCGGCCGCTTCGGGCACGCAGAGCATGGTGCAACTCACGCCCATGCAGCATGCCGGCCTGATCCAGGCGTTCAGTGACATCAGCGACAACCTCGATGTGCTGATCATCGACACGGCCGCCGGTATCGGCGACTCGGTGGTGAGCTTCGTGCGCGCCGCCCAGGAAGTGCTGGTGGTGGTCTGCGACGAGCCGACCTCGATCACCGACGCCTATGCGCTGATCAAACTGCTCAACCGTGACCACGGCATGAGCCGATTCCGCGTTCTGGCGAACATGGCCCACAGCCCGCAGGAAGGTCGAAACCTCTTTGCTAAGCTGACCAAGGTCACTGATCGTTTTCTTGACGTCGCCTTGCAGTACGTGGGTGCCGTCCCGTACGACGAATCCGTGCGCAAGGCCGTGCAGAAGCAGCGCGCGGTCTATGAAGCGTTTCCGCGCTCGAAATGTTCGCTGGCGTTCAAGGCAATTGCCCAGAAGGTCGATGCCTGGCCGCTGCCGGCCAACCCACGCGGTCATCTGGAATTTTTCGTCGAGCGTCTGGTGCAGCAACCGACCGCGGACACGGCCATATGACGGCAGCCTCTGGACTTCGTATGTATACCAAGGCGCAGGCACAAGACTCCCAACACCAGTTGATCGAGCGCTATGCACCGCTGGTCAAGCGTATCGCCTACCACCTGCTGGCACGTCTGCCGGCCAGTGTGCAGGTCGATGACTTGATCCAGGCGGGCATGATCGGTCTGCTCGAAGCCTCGAAAAAATACGACTCCAGCAAGGGTGCAAGTTTCGAAACGTTCGCAGGCATCCGTATCCGCGGTTCCATGCTGGACGAGGTGCGCAAAGGCGATTGGGCACCGCGTTCGGTGCACCGCAACAGCCGAATGGTCAGTGACGCCATTCGGATAATTGAGGCCAGAACGGGTCGAGACGCTAAAGATCAAGAAGTTGCGGCCGAACTCCAATTGAGTCTCGAGGATTACTACGGCATTCTTGGCGACACTTTGGGCAGTCGCCTGTTCAGCTTCGATGATTTGTTGCAGGACGGTGAACACGGTGGATTGCGCGAAGACGCCAGCACCAATCATCTCGAGCCTTCACGTGATCTTGAAGACGAGCGCTTTCAGGCGGCACTGGCCGATGCCATTGCCAACCTGCCCGAGCGCGAACGCCTGGTGCTGTCGCTGTATTACGATGAAGAGCTGAACCTCAAGGAAATTGGCGAAGTGCTGGGGGTCAGCGAGTCACGCGTCAGCCAGTTGCACAGTCAATGTGCATCACGTCTGCGCGCGCGACTGGGTGAATGGCGGGCACGCTGAAGCAATTTGAATAAACGGGTCGTGGGCGAGCGTCGCGCCTGGTAACAGGTGCAGCGGTTCTGCTGCGGCGCGTCAGGCCGGTTTCACGATTAAGGGCGTATCCAGGAGCTGGGTGCGTTTGGGACTGTACGGAGGTCGACTTGGACAAGAACATGAAAATCCTCATCGTTGATGATTTTTCGACGATGCGACGGATCATCAAGAACCTCCTGCGTGATCTGGGGTTCACCAATACCGCGGAGGCCGATGATGGCACCACCGCGTTGCCCATGCTGCAAAGCGGCAGTTTCGATTTTCTGGTGACCGACTGGAACATGCCGGGCATGACCGGTATCGATCTGCTGCGCGCGGTACGTGCCGATGACCGCCTCAAGCACCTGCCGGTGCTGATGGTAACGGCGGAAGCCAAGCGCGATCAGATCATCGAAGCCGCTCAAGCCGGCGTGAATGGCTATGTGGTCAAGCCTTTCACCGCCCAGGTGCTGAAGGAAAAGATTGAGAAGATCTTCGAGCGGGTCAACGGCTGATGTCTGCCGCGAGGTTGTTATGGAACACGATGATTCTTCACAGGGTGACCTTGAGTCGACCCTGAAAACCAACGCGCGCCAATTGGTAGATAGCCTGGAAAACGGCAACTTTGGCGAAGCGGTGCAGCTGATCAATGAACTCAACAAGGCACGCGACCGTGGTCTCTACCACGAAGTCGGCAAGCTGACGCGCGAGCTGCACAACGCGATCGTCAACTTCCAGCTCGACCCGCGGGTGCCGCACGCCACTGAAGTGTCGCAGATTACCGATGCGACCGAGCGCCTGAACTACGTGGTGACGATGACCGAGAAAGCGGCCAATCGCACCATGGATCTGGTCGAGCAGAGTGCCCCCCTGGTCAACGATTTGAGCGACGAGGCGCAAAACCTCAGCGCCGAGTGGGGACGCTTCATGCGTCGGGAAATGAGCGCTGACGGTTTCCGTGAGCTGGCCAAGCGCATCGAGCTATTCCTGGCCCGTAGCGAGCGCGACAGCACCAAGCTGTCCGGTCATCTCAACGACATTCTGCTCGCCCAGGACTATCAGGACCTGACCGGCCAGGTGATCAAGCGCGTCACCCAACTGGTGACCGACGTCGAGAGCAACCTGCTGAAACTGGTGTTGATGGCCAGCCAGGTCGACCGTTTTGCCGGTATCGAGCACAACCACGATGTACTGCGTGCCGAGCAGGAAAAACAAAAAGAACCTTCGCGGGGTGAAGGTCCGCAGATTCATGCCGATAAGCGTGAGGACGTCGCATCCAATCAGGATGATGTCGATGATTTGCTGTCCAGCCTAGGATTTTAGGGAGCACGCGTATATGAGCTTCGGCGCCGATGAAGAGATCCTCCAGGATTTCCTGGTAGAGGCCGGCGAGATTCTCGAGCAGCTGTCCGAGCAGTTGGTGGAGCTTGAAAGCCGCCCGGACGACATGAACCTGCTCAATGCGATTTTCCGGGGGTTCCATACCGTCAAGGGTGGAGCCGGCTTCCTCCAGCTCAATGAGCTGGTGGAGTGCTGTCACATCGCCGAAAACGTCTTCGACATCCTGCGCAAGGGTGAGCGACGCGTGGACGCGGAGCTGATGGACGTCGTGCTCGAAGCGCTGGATGCCGTCAATGGCATGTTCAGCGAGGTACGTGAACGCGTTGAACCGACACCGGCTACGCCGGAGCTGCTGGCGGCCCTTTCGCGCCTGGCAGAACCTGCCGCTGCGGCGCCCGCACTTGCACCTGCACCTGCACCTGCACCCGTACAGGCCGCTGCGCCTGCGCCACAATCGGCGCCTGCGCCCGCTGTGGCTTCGGGGGATATCACCGACAGTGAGTTCGAGCAATTGCTCGACGCGCTCGGCGAGACGCCCGGCGAAAGCGCGCCGACCAGCGCCACCGACGAAATTACCGATGACGAGTTCGAGTCGTTGCTCGACCAGTTGCACGGCAAGGGGCAGTTCGTTCCCCCTGCGGTGACAGCTGCGCCAGAGCCTGCTGCGTCGGCCCCGGCAGCCGGCGGCGGTGATGAAATCACCGATGACGAGTTCGAATCGCTGCTCGACCAGTTGCATGGCAAGGGGCAGTTCGCTGCGCCGCAAGCCGCTGCGTCTGCTGCAGCGGTGAGCGCAGCCGCTCCGGCGGGTGACGACATCACCGACGATGAGTTCGAAGCGCTGCTCGACCAGTTGCATGGCAAGGGCAAGTTCGTCGAGCCGGCAGCCATCGCCCCCGCACCTGTTGCGGCGGCCAAGCCTGCCGCTCCTGCCAAGCCGGTGGCCAAGGCCGAGCCTGCGCCAGCGCGTGCAGCCCCTACACCGGCCCCGGTTGCCGAGAAGGCGCCGGCCAGCGAAGCCGAGACCACGGTTCGTGTCGACACGGCACGCCTGGACGAGATCATGAACATGGTCGGCGAACTGGTGCTGGTGCGTAACCGCCTGGTACGCCTGGGTCTCAACAGTGGCGACGAGGCCATGTCCAAAGCGGTGTCCAACCTCGACGTGGTGACTGCAGACCTGCAGACCGCGGTGATGAAGACCCGCATGCAGCCAATCAAGAAGGTCTTCGGGCGCTTCCCGCGCCTGGTTCGCGACCTGGCCCGCCAGCTCAAGAAGGAAATCAACCTGGAGCTGGTTGGTGAAGAGACCGACCTGGACAAGAACCTGGTGGAGGCCCTGGCCGACCCGCTGGTGCACTTGGTGCGCAACGCCGTCGACCACGGGGTGGAAACCCCGGAAGAGCGCGAAGCCGCCGGCAAGGCGCGCACCGGGCGCGTGGTGCTGTCCGCCGAGCAGGAAGGCGATCACATCCTGTTGATGATTACCGACGACGGCAAGGGGATGGACGCCGACGTGCTGCGTGGCAAGGCCGTGGAAAAAGGCCTGCTGGACAAGGATGCGGCGGATCGCCTGACCGACCTCGAGTGCTACAACCTGATCTTCGCTCCGGGTTTCTCGACCAAGACCGAGATTTCCGACGTGTCCGGCCGTGGTGTCGGCATGGACGTGGTGAAAACCAAGATTTCCCAGCTCAACGGCACGGTCAACGTCTTCTCGCAGAAAGGCCAGGGCTCGAAGATCGTCATCAAGGTACCGCTGACCCTGGCGATCATGCCGACCCTGATGGTGATGCTGGCCAACCAGGCCTTCGCTTTCCCGCTGGTCAACGTCAACGAGATTTTCCACCTCGACCTGTCGCGCACCAACGTCGTCGACGGCCAGGAAGTGGTGATCGTGCGCGACAAGGCGCTGCCCCTGTTCTACCTCAAGCGCTGGCTGGTACGCAGTGCTGCCCACGAAGAGCAAGGGGAGGGCCATGTGGTGATCCTCACCGTAGGCAGCCAGCGTATCGGCTTCGTGGTCGATCAACTGGTCGGCCAGGAAGAGGTCGTGATCAAGCCCCTGGGCAAAATGCTGCAGGGCACCCCGGGCATGTCTGGCGCTACCATTACGGGTGACGGGCGCATTGCTCTGATTCTCGACGTGCCTAGCATGCTCAAGCGTTACGCACGACGCATCTGATTGTTCGCGGTGCTGGCTCCGGCCAGCGCCGTTTAGGAGTGTTTATGGCTGTCAAGGTTTTGGTGGTGGATGACTCCGGGTTCTTCCGCCGGCGGGTTTCGGAGATTCTTTCGGCCGACCCGAATATCCAGGTGGTCGGTACCGCTACCAATGGGCGTGAAGCCATTGATCAGGCGTTGGCGCTCAAGCCCGACGTGATCACCATGGATTACGAAATGCCGATGATGGACGGCATCACCGCTGTGCGAAACATCATGCAGCGCTGCCCGACACCGGTTCTGATGTTCTCGTCGCTGACCCACGAGGGCGCGCGCGTTACCCTGGACGCTCTCGACGCCGGTGCGGTCGACTTCCTGCCGAAGAACTTCGAAGACATCTCGCGCAACCCGGAGAAGGTCAAGCAGCTCCTGTGCGAGAAGGTCCACAGCATCGCGCGCAGCAACCGCCGCAGCATCAGCATTCCGGCGCCCGCACCTGCTCCAGCGCCGAGTGCCAGCACCCTGGGAAAGCCGACAGCGCCGACTAGCGTTAGCCGTCCGAGCGTCAGCGCGCCTTCGTCTACCAGCAGCACCTCCCATGCCAGCACCTCAGCGGCGCCCAAGCGCAAATCCTACAAGCTGGTTGCCATTGGCACCTCGACTGGCGGACCGGTTGCGTTGCAGCGTGTGCTGACCCAGCTGCCAGCCAACTTCCCGGCACCGATCGTGCTGATCCAGCACATGCCGGCGGCCTTCACCAAAGCCTTTGCCGAGCGCCTGGACAAGCTGTGCCGGATTTCCGTCAAGGAAGCCGAGGATGGCGACATCCTGCGTCCGGGCATGGCCGTGCTGGCGCCGGGCGGCAAGCAGATGATGATCGACGGCCGTGGCGTGATCAAAATCCTGCCGGGTGACGAGCGCCTGAACTACAAGCCGTGTGTCGATATCACCTTCGGTTCGGCGGCCAAGTCGTACCACGACAAGGTACTGGCCGTGGTCTTGACCGGCATGGGCGCGGACGGCCGCGAAGGCGCTCGCCTGCTCAAGCAGAGCGGCAGCCAGGTCTGGGCCCAGGACGAAGCCAGCTGTGTGATCTACGGCATGCCCATGGCGGTGGTCAAAGCCAACCTGGCGGACGCCGTGTATGGCCTGGACGACATCGGTCGGCACCTGACCGAGGCCTGCATCTGATGAGCCCCGTCGAGAGTGTGTCTGCATGGATGTACTGAGCCTAATCGGGGTCATCCTGGCGTTCGTCGCCATTCTGGGTGGCAATTACCTCGAAGGCGGGCATGCGGGGGCGCTGCTCAATGGTCCGGCGGCGCTGATCGTTATCGGTGGCACCCTGGGCGCCGCGTTTCTGCAGGCGCCGGTCAGCGTGTTCAAACGGGCACTGACCATCCTGCGCTGGATCTTCTTTCCGCCCCACATCGACCTGGTGGGCGGAATCAATCGCGTGGTCGGCTGGAGCATGACCGCGCGCAAGGAAGGTTTGCTGGGCCTTGAGTCCGTGGCCGATGCCGAGGCCGACCCCTATGCCCGCAAGGGTTTGCAGTTGCTGGTCGATGGCGTCGAGCCCGAAGCCATCCGCAGCATCCTCGAGGTGGATCTGTTCACCCAGGAAGGTCGGGACATTCAGGCTGCCAAAGTCTACGAAAGCATGGGCGGCTATGCGCCGACCATTGGCATTATCGGCGCGGTCATGGGCCTGATCCACGTGATGGGCAACCTGGCCGACCCGAGCATGCTCGGCAGCGGTATCGCCGTGGCGTTCGTCGCGACGATCTACGGCGTCGGGCTGGCCAACCTGCTGCTGTTGCCTATTGGCAACAAGCTCAAGGCCATTGCCATGCGCCAGTCCCGTTACCGGGAAATGTTGCTCGAGGGCATCCTGTCGATTGCCGAAGGCGAGAACCCGCGCTCCATCGAGTTGAAGCTGCAAGGCTTCATGGACTGATGGAGGCAAGCCATGGGCCGCAGGCGTCGCCACGAGGAACATGAGAATCACGAGCGCTGGCTGGTGTCCTACGCGGATTTCATCACCCTGCTGTTCGCCTTTTTCGTGGTGATGTATTCGATTTCCTCGATCAACGAAGGCAAGTACAAGATTCTCTCGGAATCCCTGACTGGCGTGTTCAATCAGCCGGACCGTTCGATCAAGCCGATCCCCGTGGGGGACGAGCGGCCCAGGACGACCGAACCCGACCGTTCCATGGTCGATGAAGACCTGACGCAGATGGCCGCAGACAACCTGCAGAGCATCGCGGATAGCGTCAGCCAGGCGTTTGGCGACCTGATTCAGAGCGATCAGTTGAAAGTGCGCGGCAACGAGCTGTGGATCGAGATCGAGCTGAGTTCCAGCCTGCTGTTCCCCAGCGGCGACGCGCTGCCGGATGACCAGGCATTCGAGATTATCGAGAAGGTCGCCAAGATTCTGGCGCCTTATGAAAACCCGGTGCATGTCGAAGGCTTTACCGACAACCTGCCCATTCGCACCGCGCAGTACCCGACCAACTGGGAGTTGTCAGCCGCGCGGGCGGCGAGCATCGTGCGTATGTTGGCCATGGATGGGGTCGACCCCGGGCGGCTGGCCGCGGTGGGCTACGGAGAATCCCAGCCGGTGGCGGACAACGCCACGGCAGAGGGCAGGGCGCGCAATCGCCGGGTGGTGCTGGTGGTGTCCCGCAATCTGGATGTTCGCCGCAGTGTCAGCGGCGTGGGCAGTGCCAACGCCAGCCCCGACGGCGCGATGCAGAGGGCTGGCACGCAACCTGCACCGACGCCAGCAACGCCGGCCCCGTCATCGGGTGCCGCCAATCCTACGTCGCCTGCCCCATGAGGGCGGCGCCAAGTCTCGGTCGGGCTGAGCCCGTGCCGGGAGGACGAAGAAGATGAGAGTCTGGGCAGTATCCAATCAAAAAGGTGGAGTCGGTAAGACCACCTCAACCATCGCACTGGCGGGCTTGCTGGCGGACGCCGGCAAGCGTGTGGTCGTGGTCGACCTCGATCCCCATGGCTCGATGACCAGCTATTTCGGGCACGACCCGGATTCGCTGGAACACAGCTGTTTCGACCTGTTCCTGAACCAGGGCAACGTGCCCCAGGGCCTGCCGCAGCAACTGCTGCTGCCGACCAGCAATGAGCGGATTTCGCTGTTGCCATCGAGTACGGCGCTGGCCACCCTGGAGCGCCAGTCGCCTGGGCAGAACGGCCTGGGCCTGGTGATTGCCAAGAGCCTGGCGCAGCTGTGGCAGGAGTTCGATCACGCGATCATCGACAGTCCGCCCCTGCTGGGGGTGCTGATGGTCAACGCCCTGGCCGCCAGCCAGCAACTGGTTATTCCCGTGCAGACCGAGTTCCTGGCGGTCAAGGGCCTGGAGCGGATGGTCAGCACCCTGGCGATGATCAACCGGTCGCGCAAGCAGGCCTTGCCCTATACCATCGTGCCCACGCTGTTCGATCGCCGCACCCAGGCCTCGATGAGTACCTTGAAAGTGCTGCGCAACAACTACCCTGAACACCTCTGGCAGGCCTATATCCCGGTCGATACGCGTCTGCGTGACGCCAGCCGTGCCGGACTCACGCCTTCGCAGTTCGATAACAACAGTCGCGGGACCATCGCCTACCGGGCGTTGCTCAAGCACTTGCTGGCCCAGCAACCCTCGGCCCAGGTCGCCTGACGTGAACGACTATGCTGAACTGTGTTGCTCAAGTCTGTCGCCTGTGCGGCCGATAGGCTGTACAGACCCATTTTGCGGATTCCATCCATGAGCCGTTCTGTCGCTACCGCCACCCGCCCCCAACTGGCCCTGCAGTCCTATCTTGACGGCCTGTTGCAGGAGGCTGCGGTCGAGCTGGCGGAATCCACCAGCCTGGATGAGTTCGAAGCTGCCGTGCTGGAAGAGCAGGTGCGTGATGCGCGCCTGGAGGTCCCGGTCGTAGCGCCGGTACGCATCGACGCGCGGGTAGAACCCGTGGTTGCGCCGGTGATCGTTGAGGTCGAACCCGAGCTGGTCGCGCCGATTGCCTTGATCGAACCGCTGGCGGAAGTGCATCGTCCGGCAGCGCAGGAGCCTGTCCTGCCGCGGCTGCACCTGGATGGCCGCCCGGAATGGGCCGAAGAGCCGTTCGAGTGCCTGCTGTTCGACGTGGCCGGCCTGACCCTGGCGGTACCGCTGGTATGCCTGGGCTCTATCTACCCGCTTGCCGGGCAGGACCTGACACCGCTGTTTGGCCAGCCAGACTGGTTTCTCGGCATACTGCCAAGCCAGGCCGGGAATCTGAAGGTGCTGGATACGGCGCGCTGGGTCATGCCAGACCGCTACCGGGAAGATTTCCGCCAGGGCCTGCAATACGTGATTTCCGTGGAAGGCTACGAATGGGGGCTGGCGGTGCACCAGGTCAGCCGCTCCATCCGTCTGGACCCCAGTGAGATCAAGTGGCGTACCCAGCGTACCCAGCGTCCATGGCTGGCCGGTACGGTGATCGAACACATGTGTGCCTTGCTGGATGTCGCGTCGCTGGCGGAGTTGATTGCCAGTGGTGCGGCTAAGCGGATGGTCAACGGCCAGCTGCACTGATTGAATGACGACCGGGTTGGCTCGGTCGATGATGACAAGCGGGTTGATCCGCGCACGCCGCCCGCGCGGCTAATGACGAGGCTAGGGACATGAAGAAAAGTTCTGCACAAGGTGCTGAAGACCCGATTCTGCAGTGGGTGACCTTCCGTCTGGACGACGAGACCTACGGCATAAACGTGATGCAGGTCCAGGAAGTGCTGCGCTACACCGAGATTGCTCCTGTGCCGGGCGCGCCAAGCTATGTGCTGGGCATCATCAACCTGCGCGGCAACGTCGTGACGGTTATCGACACCCGTCAGCGTTTTGGCCTCGACTCCAGTGACGTGACCGACAATACCCGTATCGTGATCATCGAAGCGGACAAGCAAGTCGTCGGTATCCTGGTCGACAGCGTGGCTGAAGTGGTTTACCTGCGTCAGTCGGAAGTAGAAACCGCACCGAACGTCGGCAACGACGAGTCCGCCAAGTTCATCCAGGGCGTGTGCAACAAGAACGGCGAGCTGCTGATTCTGGTCGAACTGGACAAGATGATGAGCGAAGAAGAGTGGTCCGAGCTGGAGAGCATCTGAGTGCTCGAGGTTGTGCTGATCGTACTCGCGCTGATCTGCCTCGGGCTGGTCGGCGCCTGCGTCTGGCTGGCTTCGCAACTCCGCCACACGGCGCAGCTGCAGGCCGAGCGCGACGCTGCGCGTGATCAGCGCATCCGTGATCTGGGCCGCCGTCTGGACACCTATCTCACGGGCAGCGTGCGCATGGGCGAGGAGCTCCAGGAGTTGCGGCGCACCCTTGCGCCGCTGCCGGACAAGCTGACGCAGATGGAGCAGCGCGATCCCAGCAGCCTGTCGTTCACCCAGGCGGCCCGGCTGGTCGGCCTGGGGGCCAGTGTCGATGACCTGACCCAGTCCTGTGGCCTGACCAAGGCCGAAGCCGAGCTGATCAGCAAGCTGCACCAGGCCAAGCGCTAACTCCCCTCGCTCTGTTTCGCATAGTGCTGCCGGTTCTTACGGGCGGACGTGCATTCACCAATCGTTCCTATCGCGCGCCTCGCACACCCTAAGCTGAAGGCTTGGTATGTCGCGGAGGGTCTGGCCATGGGCGCTCGATGGGTTTTCCTGTTGTGGATAGTGCTGGGCGCCACGGTGCAGGCTCAGGAAGCGCCCCACGTAGTTGAGGGCGCGATGACCGTCAATGCGCGGCAGGCCAAGATCCTCTATGACCACGGCGCGATGTTCGTCGACGTGCGCTCGTCGCGGGAATGGGGCTGGGGTCATGTGGACGGTGCGGTTCACCTGGACCTTGCCGACCGCTTCAGCGCGCTGGCGTTGCCTCACTGGCCCCGCGAGCAGCCCCTGGTGATCTACTGCGACAGCGAGGTCTGCCCGCGCAGCGCGCTTGCGGTTCACCTGGCGGTGAGCTGGGGGTATCAGCAGGTGTTCTATTTCCGCAGCGGCTACTTCGCCTGGCAGTTGCTCGATTACCCCCTGGACAAGGGCCAGGCGAGCGAGGTGCTGGCGTTTACTTCCGGGGGCCGGTAAGCAGCGCGCGGGGCGGCGTCACGTCGCGGTCTCCCTGCTCGAAACCGGCTGGGCACTTGCCCTTGAGGTACCAGGCGAAGGCGATGATCTCGGCGATGCAGCGATACAGCTGCTCCGGAATGGCCTCGCCGAGCTCCAGGCGCGCCAGCAGGCGCACCAGGTCTGCGTTCTCATAGATCGGGACCTCGTACTCCCGGGCAATAGCGAGAATGGCCTCGGCCAGTTCATCGTCACCTTTGGCGGTGAGGTTGGGGGCGCTCTTGCCGTCGTAACTGAGGGCGATGGCCTGACGCGGCGCGGATTTCTTGGTCATGCCGTTTCATCCACCCAGCGTTGTTCGAGCGTGGTGCGCGGGCCTTGCGGTGGCGTGCCCAGGCTGCAGGCCAGTTCGCCGACCTGCAGGCCGGCTGCCGTCAGGCGTTCACGCAGGTTGCTCAGTTCTCCGTCGATCAGGTTGGCGGTCTCGCGACGTTCCGCCCAGAGCTGGCTGGACAGGCTGCCGCGCATCAGCTGCGCCTGCACCTGCAACGGCCCGAGTGGCTCCAGGTCGAAGGCCATTTCGACCCGCCACACGGCTTCTTTCTGATCGTTCTTGTCGGTTTTCGGCGGTTCGTCGTGCTGAATCTTCACCTGCAGCGGCACCAGTTCCTGCTGGTTGCGCATCGGCACCTCCAGCTGCCAGGTGGTCAGCAGGTTGCCGTCGGGGCCGACCTGACTCTGGGCCAGGCTGGAGAGCTGGTGGGTCTGCAGGCGTGAAATCGCGGCGGCGGCCAGCTTGAGCAGGGCTTCGAGATCCGCTTCCTCTTCCATGTTCTGCAGCAGGCGCGAGGGCAGGGGAAAGCTCAGGGCCTGCTGGCGCGCGCCGGCCTGACCGATGTTGCCCAGCATATTGCGGGCGAAGGCGGGCAGGGCCTGGGCCAGCGAGCCGCTGGTGGCGGCCGCTACCATCGACGCGCCACCCGGCAGGTTGGGCAGGATCTGGCTGATCAGGCGCAGCAGGTTGGCCTTGAGGTCGGCGGGCAGGGCGCTGGCCTGACCCCCCAGTAATTTGCTTTCGAGGAACAGGCCGCTGTTTTCCAGCGCCTGGCCAAGACCTTTGCCAGAACTCAACTGGTCGGCACTCGGCATGGCGGCGAACAGGCGATCAATGCTGCCTTTCAGCCCTTCCGGCAGGCCTTCCTGGCCGCGCATGCTCTGCAGTGCCTTGAACAGGCCTTCCATCGAGCCCTGGCGGCCCTGTTGTGCGGTGAGTTGCTGAGTCAGTTCCAGTTGATCCAGGCGGCCGCTGAGTGGCAGGAAGTTCAGGGACTGGCTGCCTTGCACCTGGGCACTGAGCAGGCTGCCCAGCGGCAGGGCCAGAGGGGTTTCCAGCGACAGCTTGCTGCCGGCCAGCGGCGTGTTCAGCAAGCTGACCAATACCTTGTAGACCGCTTCCTGGGCTTTGCCTTGGGCCATCTGTTCGCGGGCGATCACTTTGCCTTGCAGCAGCGTGCCGACGGGAAACTGGTCCAGGTCGAGGCTGGTCAGGGCCTTGTCGCCACCGGGCTGCAAGGCGATGGCCAGCCGCGTATCGGAAAGTGCCGTGACTGCCAGTGTGGTGCCTTGCTCCAGCGGGCGTGTGCTGCTGGCCTGCAGGGTCGCCTGGCGGCCGCTTTCCAGGGTCAGTTTGAGCAGCACCTGGAATGTCTGGGCCACTTCCTTGGCGCTGACCACTTCGGCGCTGGCGGTTTCGCCGCTGGCCAGCAGGCCCTGCATGGGCTGCAGCAATTTCACCGCCATGTCGGCGGCCATCGCGTTGGGGCGGCTGCTCGGCGTGACGGGAGGGAGAGGGCGGGGGCTGCTGATTTCGCTCATTGACGGGTTACAACCTGTCGAAAAAGCCCGCTGCGACGGGCAGGGCGTGGCATGTATAATGCCGCCCCGTCCGGGCCGGCTACGCATTCAACGTGCATCAGTATAGCGGCCGGGACACTGCCGACTTGAACCGTTTTAGGTGCTCATGCCTTGACCAGCCCTTTTCTCGAAGCCGTCGCGCTCACCTGCGAGCGGGACTGGCGTGTGCTGTTCGAGCGCCTGGACGTGCGCCTGCTGGATGGCGAAATGCTACAGGTCGCGGGTCCCAACGGCAGCGGCAAGACCAGTCTTCTACGCCTGCTGGCCGGCCTGATGCAACCCACCTCGGGTGAAATTCTCCTCAATGGCCAGCCGCTGGCCAGGCAGCGCAGTGAGTTGACTCGCAATCTGCTGTGGATCGGCCATGCGGCGGGCATCAAGGGCCTGCTCACGGCGGAAGAGAACCTGGCCTGGCTGTGCGCCCTGCATCACCCCGCCAGCCGCGAGGAAATCTGGGCGGCCCTGGAGGCTGTCGGCCTGCGCGGTTTCGAAGATGTGCCGTGCCACACCCTGTCCGCCGGGCAGCAGCGTCGCGTCGGCCTGGCGCGTCTGTACCTGAAAGGCCCTTCGCTGTGGATCCTCGACGAACCCTTCACTGCCCTCGACAAACAGGCAGTCGCCCAACTGGAGAATCACCTGGCTGCTCACTGCGAGCAGGGCGGGCTGGTGGTGATGACCACGCACCATACGTTGACGGTCAAACCCACCGGTTACCGCGAGCTTGACCTGGGGCAGCGCCACCCATGAGTAATGTCTTCAGCCTGCTGGTCGCCCGTGAGGCGCGCCTGTTGTTCCGTCGCCCGGCCGAGCTTGCCAACCCCCTGGTGTTCTTCGCCATCGTGATCGCGCTGTTCCCGTTGGCGGTCGGGCCGCAGACCCAGTTGTTACAAACCCTTTCTCCCGGACTGGTCTGGGTAGCGGCGCTATTGGCCGTGCTGCTCTCGCTGGACGGGCTTTTCCGCAGTGATTTCGAGGACGGCTCGCTGGAGCAGTGGGTCCTTTCGCCGCACCCCCTGCCTCTTCTGGTTCTGGCCAAGGTGCTGGCACACTGGCTGTTTTCCGGGCTGGCCCTGGTGCTGTTGGCACCGTTGCTGGCCCTGATGCTGGGATTGCCCGGGCGCTGCCTGCCAGTGCTGCTGTTGTCGCTGCTGCTCGGAACCCCGGTGTTGAGCCTGCTGGGCGCTGTGGGTGCGGCCCTGACCGTGGGCCTCAAGCGCGGCGGCTTGCTGCTGGCGCTACTGATTCTGCCGCTGTACATCCCGGTGCTGATTCTTGGCAGCGGGGCGCTACAGGCCAGCCTGCAGGGATTGCCGGCGGTCGGCCACTTGTTGTGGCTGGCCAGCCTCACCGCCCTGGCGGTGACCTTGACACCCTTTGCCATCGCCGCCGGTCTGACGATCAGCGTCGCTGAGTAATCCATAACCGTGCTATCGGGGACGGCCACGCCACGTGTGTGACCCTTACCCCGGAGATTGGTGAGTAGACTGATGAACTGGACGTGGTTTCACAAACTGGGCTCGCCCAAGTGGTTCTATGAGATCAGCGGTCGCTGGCTGCCCTGGCTGTGCATCGCCGCTGCGCTGCTGATCGCCGTCGGCCTGGTCTGGGGCCTGGCATTCGCACCGCCGGACTACCAGCAGGGCAACAGCTTCCGCATCATTTACATCCACGTGCCGGCCGCGTTCCTCGCCCAGTCGATCTACGTGATGCTGGCGGTGGCCGGCGTGGTCGGCCTGGTCTGGAAGATGAAGCTGGCCGATGTCGCCCTGCAACAGGCCGCGCCCATCGGCGCCTGGATGACCGTCATCGCGCTGGTGACCGGCGCCATCTGGGGCAAGCCGACCTGGGGCACCTACTGGGTCTGGGACGCGCGCCTGACCTCGATGCTGATCCTGCTGTTCCTGTACTTCGGGGTGATCGCCCTGGCCCAGGCCATCACCAACCGCGACAGCGCCGCCAAGGCCTGTGCCGTGCTGGCGATCGTCGGCGTGATCAACATCCCGATCATCAAATACTCGGTGGAGTGGTGGAACACCCTGCACCAGCCCGCCACCTTCAGCGTCATCGAAAAGCCGGCAATGCCCATGGAAATGTGGATGCCGCTGCTGATCATGGTCCTGGGCTTCTACTGTTTCTTCGGTGCCGTGCTGTTGCTGCGCATGCGCCTGGAAGTGCTCAAGCGCGAAGCCCGCAGCAGCTGGGCCAAGGCCGAGATCAAGGCCCAGGTCGGGAGGTCCGCATGAGTTTTGCCTCGCTGTCCGAGTTTTTTGCCATGGGCACCCACGGTGCCTACGTCTGGTCGTCCTACGGGATCAGCCTGGCGATATTGATCCTTAACGTTGCGTTGCCCGTTCTGGCGCGTCGCCGTTACCTGCAAGACGAGGCGCGTCGTTTGCGCCGGGAGGAGTCGAAGTGAACCCTGTCCGCAAGAAGCGCCTGTACATCATCCTGGCGATTCTCGCCGGCGTCGGCATTGCCGTCGCCCTGGCCCTGAGTGCATTGCAGCAGAACATCAACCTGTTCTACACACCGACCCAGATTGCCAATGGCGAAGCCCCCCAGGACACCCGCATCCGCGCCGGCGGCCTGGTGGAAGAGGGCTCGGTCACCCGCTCGAACAGCTCGCTGGAAACCGATTTCGTGGTCACTGACGGTGCCAAGTCCGTGACCATCCGTTTCGCCGGCATCCTGCCCGACCTGTTTCGCGAGGGGCAGGGCATCGTTGCCCTCGGTCGCCTGAACGCCGATGGCGTGCTGATCGCCGATGAAGTGCTGGCCAAGCACGACGAGAACTACATGCCGCCGGAAGTCATGCAGGCGCTGGAGAAGAGCGGGATGAAGCAACAACACGATGCCGCCACTCAGGGAGCTGCGAAATGATTCCTGAACTGGGCCACCTGGCCATGATCCTGGCGCTGTGCCTCACCGTGGTACAGGCCACCCTGCCGCTGATCGGCGCCTGGCGCGGTGATCGCCAGTGGATGAGCCTGGCGCAACCGGCCGCCTGGGGGCAGTTCGCCTTCCTGCTGTTCGCCTTCATCTGCCTGACCTACGCCTTCATGGTGGACGACTTCACCGTCGCCTACGTGGCCAACAACTCCAACACCGCCTTGCCCTGGTACTACAAGTTCAGTGCCGTGTGGGGCGCCCACGAAGGCTCGCTGCTGCTGTGGGCCCTGATCCTGGCTGGCTGGACCTTCGCCGTTTCGGTGTTCTCGCGTCAGCTGCCGGAAGAGATGCTGGCCCGCGTGCTGGGCGTGATGGGCTGGATCAGCATCGGTTTCCTGCTGTTCCTGATCGTCACCTCGAACCCGTTCGAGCGTCTGCTGATGAACACCCCGGCCGACGGTCGCGACCTGAATCCGCTGCTGCAGGACTTCGGCCTGATCATTCACCCGCCGATGCTCTACATGGGCTACGTCGGCTTCTCCGTGGCTTTTGCCTTCGCCATCGCCGCCTTGCTCGGCGGGCGCCTAGACGCTGCCTGGGCGCGCTGGTCGCGTCCGTGGACCATCGTCGCCTGGGCCTTCCTCGGTATCGGCATCGCTTTGGGATCGTGGTGGGCCTACTACGAACTCGGCTGGGGCGGCTGGTGGTTCTGGGACCCGGTGGAAAACGCCTCGTTCATGCCCTGGCTGGTCGGCACCGCACTGATTCACTCGCTGGCCGTGACTGAAAAGCGTGGGGTTTTCAAGAGCTGGACCGTGCTGCTGGCCATCGCTGCCTTCTCCCTGAGCCTGCTGGGTACGTTCCTGGTGCGCTCTGGCGTACTCACCTCGGTACACGCCTTTGCCAGCGACCCTGAGCGTGGTGTGTTCATCCTGGCCTTCCTGTTGCTGGTGGTCGGCGGCTCGCTGGCGCTGTTCGCGCTGCGGGCACCGGTGGTCAAGAGCCAGGTCGGGTTTGCCCTGTGGTCGCGGGAAACGCTGCTGCTGGTGAATAACCTGGTGCTGGTGGTGGCGGCCTCGATGATCCTGCTCGGCACGCTCTATCCGCTGGTGCTGGATGCCCTGACCGGCGTCAAGCTGTCGGTCGGCCCGCCGTACTTCAACGCGCTGTTCATCCCGCTGATGGCGCTGCTGATGGCGGTGATCGCCGTGGGCGTGCTGGTGCGCTGGAAGAATACCCCGGTGAAATGGCTGTTGAGCATGCTGGCACCGGTACTGATCGGCAGCGTCGTGCTGGCGGTCGTGGCCACCTTCCTGGTGGGTGATTTCAGCTGGGCGGTTCTGGCGGTGTGGCTGCTGTCGGCCTGGGTGGTCCTGGCTGGTATCCGCGACATTCTCGACAAGACCCGCAACACCGGGTTGCTCAAGGGCCTGCGTTCGCTGACCCGCAGCTACTGGGGCATGCAGGTGGCGCACCTCGGTATGGCGGTCTGCGCATTGGGCGTGGTGCTGACCAGCGTTGGCACCTTCGAGCGCGACATGCGCATGGCGCCGGGCGAATCGGTGGAGATGGGCGGCTACCGTTTCGTTTTCGAAGGCGCGGTCCATCACGAAGGCCCGAACTTCACCTCGGACAAAGGCACCGTCCGGATCTTCGAGGACGAGCGGCAGATTGCCGTATTGCACCCCGAGAAGCGTTTGTACACCGTGCAGCAGGCCGTGATGACCGAGGCCGGCATCGACGCAGGCATTACCCGCGATCTGTTCGTCGCCCTGGGTGAGCCGCTGGAAGATGGCGCCTGGGCGGTTCGGGTGCACATCAAACCGTTCGTTCGCTGGATCTGGCTGGGTGCCTTGCTGATGGGCCTCGGCGGCTTCCTCGCGGCAGCCGACAAGCGCTACCGGATGAAGGTACGGACCCGTGTACGTGACGCACTGGGCATGGCAGGAGCACAGGCATGAAACGATTGATTCTGTTGTTGCCCCTAGTGCTCTTTCTCGGGGTGGCGGTGTTCCTCTACCGCGGCCTGTTCCTCAACCCGTCCGAGCTGCCTTCGGCGCTGATCGGCAAGCCGTTCCCGGCGTTCTCCTTGCCCGCGGTGGAGGGTGGCAAGACCATCACCCAGGATGACCTCAAGGGCAAACCGGCCCTGGTCAACGTCTGGGCCACCTGGTGCGTGGCCTGCCGGGTCGAGCACCCGGTGCTGAACAAGCTGGCCGAGCTCGGAGTGAATATCCATGGGGTCAACTACAAGGACGAGAACGAGGCTGCCCAGAAGTGGCTGGTCGAGTTCCATGATCCCTATCAACTGAACATCAGCGATGCGCGTGGCTCCCTGGGGCTCGACCTGGGTGTCTACGGCGCGCCCGAGACCTTCTTCGTCGACGCCAAGGGCATCATTCGCCACAAGTTCGTCGGGGTCATCGACGAGCGGATCTGGCGCGAGAAGCTGGCACCGCTCTATCAGGAAATGGTCGAGGAGGCGCAATGAAACGCTGGCTCGCCGCTGCCGTATTGGGCCTTGCCGTGCTGGGCAGCGCCCAGGCCGCCATCGACACCTATGAATTCGCCACCCAGGCCGAGCGCGAGCGGTATCGCAACCTGATCGAAGAGTTGCGTTGCCCCAAGTGCCAGAACCAGAACATCGCCGATTCGGATGCGCCGATTGCCATGGACCTGCGGGCGGAAATCTACCGCATGCTGGAAGAGGGCAAGGACAACCAGCAGATCATCGATTACCTGGTGGCCCGCTACGGCGATTTCGTGCTCTACAAGCCGCCAGTCACCGCCCGCACGATGCTGCTCTGGTACGGCCCGGCCGTATTGCTGGCCGGCGGATTCGTGATGCTCGGGTTCATCGTGCTGCGCCGTCGAGGCAAGAAGGCCTCCGTTGCGACAGGGTTGTCGGTCGAGGAGCAGCAACGCCTGACTGCTCTGCTCAATCAAACGCCTCAGGATAAGAAAGACTGATGATTGATTTCTGGTTGTCCGCTGGCCTGCTGTTGCTGGCCGCCCTGGCTTTTCTGCTGATCCCTGTGCTGCGGGGGCGCAAGGCCCAGGCCGAAGAAGACCGTACCGCACTCAACGTCACCCTGTACCAGGAGCGTCTGCGCGAACTGGATGCACAGCGTCAGGCCGGTACCCTCTCCGAGGAGCAGGCCCAGGCAGGCCGCGATGAAGCCGCTCGCGAGTTGCTGGCCGACACTGAAGGCTCGCAGCGCCCTGTGCGCGTAAGCGTGCTGGGCAGCAAGATCCCGCTGTTTTCGGCCATTCTGGTGCCGTTGCTGGGCTGTGGCCTGTACCTGCATTGGGGCGCCATCGACGAGGTCGACCAGGTTCGTTCCTTCGTGCAGCAGCCCAAGAGCATCGAAGAGATGACCGCGCGCCTTGAGGCCTCGCTCAAGGAAAACCCGGAGTCGGCCGAAGGCTGGTATTTCCTGGGCCGTACCTACATGGCCCAGGAACGCGCCGCTGAGGCCGCC
This sequence comes from Pseudomonas sp., assembly GCA_050282285.1. GTDB lineage: Bacteria > Pseudomonadota > Gammaproteobacteria > Pseudomonadales > Pseudomonadaceae > Aquipseudomonas. The sequence continues at coordinate 18,531 of JBLZZJ010000050.1, read as the reverse complement.
AGTGCCTTCGAGCGCGCCGTGGCCCTGGCCGGGCGTCAGCCCGAACTGCTGGGTCAGTGGGCCCAGGCCCTGTACTTCGGTGGGGACAAACAATGGACCGAGCAGCTGCAAGGTCTGACTGACGAAGCGCTGAAGGCTGACCCGGAAGACGCCACCAGCCTTGGGTTGCTGGGCATCGCAGCATACGAAGACGGCCGTTTCTCCGATGCCATCGGCTTCTGGGAACGCCTGGTTGCCGTGCTGCCTGAGCAGGATCCGTCTCGCCAGGCGATCCAGGGCGGCATCGAGCGCGCGCGTACCCAGGTGAATCCTGACGCCGCCGCGACCCCGCAGGCGCCAGCCGCCGAAGCCGCCGCCACGGAAGGGCAACTGACCGTTCAGGTGTACCTGGCGCCGGCACTGAGGGACAAGGTCCAGCCTGGCGACAGCGTGTTCGTGTTCGCCCGTGCGACCTCGGGCCCGCCCATGCCGCTGGCGGTCAAGCGCCTGACCGTTGCTGACCTGCCTGCCGAAGTCAGCCTGTCCGACAGCGACGCGATGATGCCGCAACTGAAACTGTCCGGTTTCGAGCAGGTCCAACTGGTGGCGCGCATCTCCCGCAAGGGCGATGCGACGGCCGGAGAATGGACGGGCAGCAGCGCGCCGCTGGCGAGCAGCACCCGTGACACGCAACAACTGATCATCGACACCGCCGAGGCGCCGAAGCAATGACTGCCTTGAAACCGCTGCTACTGGCTACGGCCCTGATGGTGCTGGGGGGCTGTACCTTGCACCCCGTCACCACGCCGGACACGCCGGATGTGCCGGTTACCAAGTCCCACCCGCGCTTCGCGCCACCACCGGGTGCGCAAAGCCATTGGGACGCCAGCCTGGGGGTGTACGTGATCAGCGGTGAGCGCGATACGTTCTACCGCGAGCGCACCTACTATCGCTGGAACAAAGGCTGGAGCTGGGCCACCAACCCGAACGGGCCCTGGCAGCCGACCGACAGCAGCGGTATTCCGCCCGGCCTGTACCGCCAGTACGCGCAGTAACGGGGAGGGCGTCAGGCCCTCCCTCGCGACTCACGCCAGCGCGCCGTCGCGGAAATCCCGCAGCGCCTGTTCGATCTCTTCCCGCGAGTTCATCACGAACGGACCGTACTGCACGATCGGCTCACCCAGAGGCGTGCCACCCAGCAACAGCACCTTGGCGCCCGAGGCGCTGCTCAACTCCAGTTGCCCCTCGTCGGACAGGCGCACCAGACGGCCTGCACCGACGCTCTGCGGGCTGCTGCCCGCCAGTTCCAGTTCGCCTTCGTAGACATACAGCATGATCCGCTGCCCATCACGCAGGCGAGGGCTGATGTGCGTGCCGGCGGGCAGACGCAGGTCGAACAGTTGCGGCTCGGTATGGGGGCGCTGTACCACGCCTTCCTGCTGCACCTGGCCGTCATCGAACTGGCCGGCAATCACCACGACCTCGACACCCCGGTCGGTGGTCAGGCGTGGGATTTCACTGGCGGGAATGTCGCGGTAACCCGGTTCGCCCAGTTTGTCCTTGGCCGGCAGGTTGAGCCAGATCTGGAAGCCGCGCATGGCGCCGCTTTCCTGTTCGGGCATCTCGCTGTGGATGATGCCGCGTGCAGCGGTCATCCATTGCACGCCGCCGGTGCCGAGCAGGCCGACGTTGCCCAGGTGATCCTCATGGCGCATGCGCCCTTCGAGCATGTAGGTGATGGTTTCGAAGCCGCGGTGCGGGTGGGGCGGGAAGCCGGCGATGTAGTCGTCCGGATTTTCCGAGGCGAACTCATCGAGCATCAGGAAAGGATCGAAGCGCTCGATCCCCGCGCCGCCGATCACTCGGTTCAGGCGAACGCCTGCACCGTCGGAGGCCGGCTGGCCGGGTTGAATGGCGAGTATGCGACGCAGTGTGTGCATGGGACACCTCATTGATCATGTGGTGCCCATGCTACGCCGACGAAACAGATTGATGGTTGCGAAATTCGCTTTGTTCGTATCGATCAAATCGATAGATCAGGGGCGTGCGCCCCTGGCCTTATTCGGCGATCTGCAGCTTGCGCGACTCGGTATAGAAGTAACGTATTTTCTCGTACTCGAACGGCGAATTCAGTTGGCCGTAACGGAAGTTGGTGGTCGAACGCTGGTCCACTACCCGCAGCAGTGTGACTTCCGGGTGGTTGCTGCTGACTTCTGCCACGTTGAGGAAGTTGACCGCGCTCTCGGCACTGAAGTCCACCACCAGGCCGCCGGTATCGCGCAGGTTGGAGGGGCCCAGCAGCGGCAGCATCAGGTACGGACCGTTGGGCACGCCATAGAAGCCCAGGGTCTGACCGAAGTCTTCGCGCTGGCGTGGCAGGCCCATGCGGGTTGCCGGGTCCCACAGGCCGACCACGCCGATGGTGGTGTTGAGCAGCAGGCGCCCGGTGGTTTCCAGCGAACGCTTGCCCTTGAGCTGCAGCATGCTGTTGAGCAGATTGGGGATGTCGCCCAGGTTGCTGAAGAAGTTGCTGACGCCGTTCTGCACCAGCGTGGGCGTGACGTAGCGGTAACCGTCGACCACCGGCAGGAATACCCATTCATCGAAGCGATAGTTGAAGTGGTAGACGCGGCGGTTCCAGGACTCCAGCGGGTCATGCACTTCCAGCGCGCTCACGGTCGAACGCTCGAACTCGCGCTGGTCCAATCCCGGGTTGAACTGCAGGTTCTGCAGGGGTTGCTTGAAACCATCGTCGTCGACGGGTTGCGCCTGGGCCAGGCTCGCGGAGAACAGCAGGCTCAGCAGCGCGATGCGGTTGAAGGTCTTAGCCACGGAAGAACTCCAGCATGGCGTCGCTGTTGACGCGGTAATTGAGGTTGCCGCAGTGCCCGCCAAGCGGGTAGACGGTCAGGCGGTCACCCAGGGTGTGGCGCAGGAAACCGAGGTCGCCGGGGCCGAGGATGACGTCGTCGGCGTTGTGCATGACGGAAATCTTGTCGCTGGTTTTCAGGTAATCCTCCAGGGCATAGAGGCTGACCTGGTTGATCAACTGGCTGACGCTGCCGCCGTCGTAGCGGGCTCGCCACATGGGAATCAGCTGCTCGGTGATGTAGCAGTCGAAATCGCACTGCAGGGCACGGCGGAAGAACGGGGTGAGGCTGGTGCCCTCGGTGATCGGGTGCTCCACCGGGGTGATCAGGCCACGGCGGTTGATCAGGTCGGAGGTAAAAGCGATGTCGGCCGAGGAGAAGCGGAACGCCGTGCCGATCAGCATGGCCAGTTGCTCGTCGGTGAGGTGTTCCTTGGACTGTTGGAAGTCGTAGAGCATGGCGTCGTTGATGTCGACGTAGCCCTTGTCCTGGAAGTAGCGGGTCAGCTTGGCCAGTACCAACTCATAGAAGGTGGTGCTGTTGTCGATGCCCTTTACCCGCGTCTGCACCAGGCGATCGAGGTTGGTGATTGAGGTGTACAGGTTGACGGGCGGGTTGAGCAGCAGCACGCGCTTGAAGTTGAAGCTGCGGCGGGTCTCGTCCAGTTGGCTGACGAACGCGGCGTGCAGGGCGCCCAGGCTATAGCCGGTCAGATGAAACTCGGTGACGGCCAGGCGCGGGTGCTGCGCGCGCACGGCCTGCATGACCCGGTACAGGTCATCGGCGTCGTCGCTGCTGATGCCCGGCGTGGCGTAGCGCGATGCCGAGGCCATGAAGTCGTAGCTGGTCGGCGAGGACAGCTGCACCACGTGGTAGCCAGCGCCGTAGAACAGCTTCTTCAGGTATTCGGCAGTGCTGCTGCCGTAGTGCGCGCCGGTGCCGGCGATGATGAAGATCAGCGGCGCCGGACCGTCCTGTTGTGCCAGGCGGTAGCGCAGCTGGGTCACCGGCCAGAAGTTGTCCGGCAACTGGAATTCACGCTCTGGGCGCAGTTTGACCTGATAGTCCTTCTGCCGGATGTCCGCGTCGACGGGCAACTGCGGGCGAAGTTCGGGCGGCGTGGTAGCGATGGTGGCTTCGAAGGGATTGGTCAGCGGATAGCCGTAGGTCTTGGCATCTATATCTGCCGCCCAAAGCGGCGCACCGAGAATGAGGCCGCCAATGAGCACAGCAAGGCGAGGGAAAAACGGCATGGGTCGAGTCCCTTAGAAGAGAACGTGCTTAATGAACAGATCATCTATGACCGCGTGATGATAACCAAGTGCCACTCGGCGCATATTTTTATCAGAATATTCTTATCACATGTGCCTGCGCTAAAGACGCCGCCTCTGGCCACGGATTCACCGTGTCAAAGGTTGGTGACCCCGCATCCGGCCACTGTTGCGGCGACTGCGCATGAGTTGAGGCGATTGGCGGTTGCGGGGCTTGCATCCGGCAGGATGAGGATTATTCTGAGCGCCGTTCTTCATGCCGGAGTGTCGCATGTCTCGCCCGTTGCCCTGGATTCTATTGGCGGTTGCCGCCGTACTGTGTGTGGTCGCCAGTTATGCGTTGCGTTATGGCCTGATGGAAGGGGCTGAATGGGTCGGCGTGTGTGCCGATACGCCGGACGTTGTGGCGTGTCAGATCCGTGGGCAGATGGGGTGGCTGATTCACCACCGAGTGATCGCCTGGGGCGCGCTGCTCTGCGCGCTGGTGGCATTCGTGCTGCCGAGCCCATGGGGCGTGCGCCTGGCTGTTCCGGGCCTGCTGCTCGGCCTGCCGGCGCTGATCCTGTACAGCGCCAGCCTGGCGGTCTTCGCCATCGTGCTGGCACTGCTGCGACTGGTCCGCGCGCCGCGTCCTGCGGCTATCTGAACCCGATACTCAGGCTGCCCGACGGCGCAGGCTGCGCCACAGGGCAGCGACCAGCAGGGCACTGACCAGCGCCCAGCCGATGGCTTGCAGGTTATCCAGGGTTTCCTCGAACAACTGGGGTGCGATACCGGCCCCGATCAGCAGCGCCAGCAGCGCCACTTCGCGGCGCAGCCCCTGTGGCGGACGGCAGACGTAGACCAGCGCCGGCAACAGCAGCGCCGCGCTGGGGAAGCTGCGGTAGCGCGCATCCATTACCAGCGCCAGCATCATCACCGCACCGGCAAAGCCGGCAGCCACCAGCCACCAGGCACCGCGGCTGTCCAGCCAGTCGAACAGGCGTGCACGCCAGCCACTTCGTGAAGACAGCATCAGCGCTGCGTGGGCGAGCACGATAAGGTTCAACCCCAGCAGGGCGACGGCCCACAGCCACTCGCCAATGTAGCGGCTGGTCACCCAGGCCAGCTCGGCCCACAGGCCGATAGAGGCGGCCCCGACAGCGGCCAGCGCAGGCAGGAGCCAGGCTGCTGGGGTCGAGCGTGGGCGCCCGGCGAGCAGCAGGGTCATGGCGAATGGAAGCAGACTCAGGCCCAGCCAGATTGGCCAGTGAGGCAGATTGGAGACCGGGCCGGCGAGGATCGACTTGTCCTGGCGGTCAGCGTCGAACAGCCCCCAATAGCCGCCGACAGCACCCTCGCTGGCGCGCTTCCAGGGTTGGTCGAAGGCTTCAATGAGGTTGTAGTTCCAGCCGTTCTCTTCGGCCATGGCGACGAAGCCACGCACGAATTTCGCCTGGTTGACCAGGCTCGGTACGGCGGTTTCACGCTGGCGTCCTTCACTCGGCCAGCCCGTCTCGCCGATCAGGATGTCCTTGGGCGCGAAGCTCTTGCCGAACACCTGACGCACCTCGGCTACTTCATGCAGCGCCGTGTCGATGCCAGCGGGGTTGTCTTCCCAGTACGGCAGCAGGTGGATGGTGACGAAGTCCACGGCGGGACCGACTTCCGGGTGCTTGATCCAGAACTCCCAGACGTCTGCGTAGGTAACGGGCTGCTCGATATTCGCCTTGACCTGTTCGATCAGGGTGATCAGTTGGCCCGGTGTGACCTCTTTGCGCAGCAACGCCTCGTTGCCGACGATCACTGCCTTGACGATCTCGGGGTACTGGTTGGCGATTTTTATCAGGCCTTCTATCTCGATGGCCGTATCTTGCGGGTTACGGCTGACCCAGGCGCCGACGATCAGCTTCAGGCCGTGTTTGCGCGCCAGCTCCGGCAGTGGTTCCAGGCCGGTAACGGAGTAGGTGCGCAGGCATTCGAAGCGCTGGGACAGCAAGGCTAGGTCGGCGTCCATGCGCTCCGGGCGAATCGCCAGGGGCTGGTCGAACGGCGATTGATCCTTGTCGAATGGGGTGTAGGACGCGCACTGCAGCTTGTGCGTGGGCGTCGCCGCGTCGGCGAGCTCCACGGGGCGGCCGATGCCATACCACAGCAGTGCTATGGCAAGCAGGGCGAATGAGCAGGCAATGACGTAGCTGGCGACAGGAAAGCGGACATTAGCTGGCATGATCGGCGCGCATGGTGGCAAAGCCGAGCATCTTAGCGGATTGCTCGAAGCGGCGGGATAGCCCTCTCGATTAAAGAGAGGCCCCGCGATGATGCCCTATTCGTGGATCACGCCTGGTGGTGCAACCAGGCGTGGGCTGGGCGCTCGGCGCTGCGGTTCGGCGCGCGCTCGATGCGCTGCCAGATTTTCTCGTGGAAGTAGAACCCGACCGAGTTGCACAGCGGTTCGATCGCCGCGACCAGGCCGCTGGCTGCCACGCTACCGGTCAACGCGTAGGTCACACCGAAGGCGATACAGAAGTGCATGGCGGTGAAGGTGATGGTCTTGAGCATGATGCACCTCAATGAGAATGGTTATGTATTGAGGTTGAGATTAGTGAGGGGCTGTTGATTGATAAAATGCATCTTTTGCATCGAATTGATAGCGTGCGCGGATTGAAGGAAATTTCTGAAAGTACGCGGGTTGGTTTGACACGGATTTCAACCTGTATAGGTTGATAGAGGCGGCGCATGGATGTACCGCATTCACGTCGCTTCATCTCTCATACAAAGGAATGTTCATCATGCGAAAGCACACCCTCCGTACGCTGCTGTTTGTTTGCCTGTTCGGCACCGCGCTGACCGTTTCGGCGCAAACGGCGCCCGCTCCAGTTCCTGCGCCCGCCAGTGAAAGCACTCAGGCCGTCACTGCCAAGATCAACATCAACACGGCTGACATTTCGACCCTGGAGCGTGAGCTGAGCGGCGTCGGCCCAGCAAAGGCCAAGGCTATCGTGGATTACCGCGAGGCCAACGGTGACTTCGCTTCGGTGGAGGAACTGCTGGAAGTGAAGGGAATTGGCGAATCGATTCTGGAAAGAAATCGCAGCAAGCTGAGCGTCAACTGACAATAAAGAGGCCGGTCACTGACCGGCCTTCTGTTTTCCCCTCAGAACAAGAACCACCAGTATCAGGCGCCCCGGGTCAGCGGGACGAGGCGAGGGTGGTGAACCATGCATGGATGAGCCCTCCCTGGAAAATCGGTACTGGCGGCTCGAACCCGCCGGCAGTGATGATCGTGCCAACGGTGGCAGGCGGCAGTATCCCAACATCTCGCGCATACATCTGGGCAAGCTGATCCACTCGTTCCTGCGGCACATCCGCTTGCGTCAGCATGCGCAGCCATACCGCCAACTGGCGTTGGTACTCGGTTGAACCCTGTACGGCCGATAGATCGGCATTGAACAGGTATCCCCCGGGACGCAGCCTGTCGGCAATCTCGCGGAAGAATCCGGATCGTTCCTCCTGATCCAGCATGAACTGCGACACGAGCAACGACGTGGCCGCGTCGAAGCGGCGTTCAGGCGGCAGCGTCTCCAGGTAACCGGTGTGGTACTCGCAGCGGGAAGCGATGCCCTGTTCTTCGGTTCTGCGTTTGCACACCGCCATCATTTCGGCAGAGGGTTCGAGCACCGTGAACTGCCAATCTGGAAATTGCCGGGCCAGGTAGAGGACTTCGCTGCCAGTACCGGCGCCGACGCATAGCACCCGTGCAGTGCTGGGCAAGTCTCCCAGAACCGAACTGATGAGCAGGTGCAGGGCCTCTCGCATGGGCGCCAGTTTGGTCCACTGCTGGTCATAGGACGCCGCATGTTGATCGAACAGGGCCTCGACTTCTTCACGTTGCATGATGACTTCCTCGAATAGATTCATGAAACCTTTAAGGTTACATATTTACGCTATCAGAGAACTTATGAGGTGTCATGATTGAGCGGGCCATTTTCCGATGAGTTCGTGGGTAGCTGTAGGGGGAAGGTAGGGAAGGGCGTTGAAGCTGCTTTGAACGAGCGGGTGAGCGAGGGCCGCTCTAATTGGTGTTTCTATTCGGGAAACGTGAAAAGGCGCCCTGTCATTGAGGTCCGACAGTACGAAGGTAGGGAGCGAAGCGAATAACCTGGGACGCAGTCCCTGGTGAGAGTCCGCAGGCAATAAAAAACCCGGCCTAAGGACCGGGTTTCTTGAACTTGGCTCCGCGACCTGGACTCGAACCAGGGACCCAATGATTAACAGTCATTTGCTCTACCGACTGAGCTATCGCGGAACAACGACGCGTATCCTACTGATTAAAAAGGGGAAGTCAAGCCTTCGCCAGGCTTCCCCGATGTCTCAGAGAACCTCGGCGATGGCGCGGGTCACGACCGGCAGGTTGCGCTGGTTGAGTGCCGCCACGCAGATGCGACCGGTACCTACTGCGTAGATGCCGAACTCGCTTTTCAGGCGCTCGACCTGTTCGGTAGTGAGGCCGGAGTAGGAGAACATGCCGCGCTGTTCAGCGACGAAGCTGAAATCGCGCTTGGCGCCGAGGGCAGCCAGTTGCTCGACCATGGCCATGCGCATACCGCGAATGCGGTCGCGCATCTCGCCCAGTTCGGCTTCCCACATGGCACGCAGTTCCGGGCTATTGAGCACGGCTGCAACCACGCTGGCGCCGTGGGTCGGCGGGTTGGAATAGTTGGTGCGGATGACGCGCTTGACCTGCGACAGCACGCGAGCGGTCTCGTCGCTCGAGCCGGTGACGATGGACAGTGCACCGACGCGCTCGCCATACAGCGAGAAGGATTTGGAGAACGAGCTGGACACGAAGAAGGTCAGGTCGGACTGGGCAAACAGGCGCACGGCTTCTGCGTCCTGTTCGATGCCGTCACCAAAGCCCTGGTAGGCGATGTCGAGGAAGGGCACGTGCTCGCGTTCGCGCACGATTTCCAGGACGGCTTTCCAGTCTTCCAGGGTCAGGTCGACGCCAGTCGGGTTGTGGCAGCAGGCGTGCAGCACCACGATCGAGCGGGCCGGCAGGTTCTTCAGGTCTTCGATCAGGCCACCACGGTTCACGCCGTTGCTGAAGGCGTCGTAGTAGCGGTAGTTGCGCACCGGGAAACCGGCGGACTCGAACAGGGCGCGGTGGTTTTCCCAGCTCGGGTCGCTGATGGCGACGGTGGCATCCGGCAGCAGGCGCTTGAGGAAGTCGGCGCCGATCTTCAGGGCGCCCGTACCGCCCAGGGCCTGGGTGGTGATTACTCGGCCTTCGCCGATCAACGGCGAGTCGGTGCCGAACAGCAGGGTCTGTACAGCCTTGTCGTAGGCCGCAATGCCTTCGATCGGCAGGTAGCCACGCGGTGCATGCGCAGCGGTCAGCGCATTTTCCGCCTCGGCCACGGCACGAAGCAGCGGGATACGCCCCTCTTCGTTGGTGTAGACACCCACACCCAGGTTGACCTTGGTGCTACGGGGGTCAGCGTTGAATGCTTCATTGAGGCCCAGGATAGGGTCGCGCGGAGCCATTTCGACGGCAGAGAACAGACTCATGGATGCGGCAGCTCGAAGAGGAGAGGTGAGTATCAGGCAACCCGCTACGACTGGGGCTAGGGGTTGCGTAAGTGGCCCGGTAGTATAACGAGCCATACCGAGTGCTGCGACAGCGCAGACACGCTTTTCGCCTGGTTTGACGTAGTCTTTGCGGGTGCGTCACAACCGTTTGTCGAGGTCAGTCATGTCCACCTTTCAATTGGTCACCCGATTCCAGCCAGCAGGCGATCAGCCCGAGGCGATTCGGCAAATGGTCGAAGGCCTGGAAGCCGGCCTGGCGCACCAGACCCTGCTGGGTGTAACGGGCTCGGGCAAGACCTTCAGCATCGCCAACGTGATCGCTCAGGTGCAGCGGCCGACCCTGGTACTGGCGCCGAACAAGACCCTGGCAGCGCAGCTATATGGCGAGTTCAAGAGCTTCTTCCCGAACAACGCCGTGGAGTACTTCGTCTCCTACTACGACTACTACCAGCCGGAAGCCTACGTGCCGTCGTCCGACACCTTCATCGAGAAGGATGCGTCGATCAACGACCACATCGAGCAGATGCGCCTGTCGGCGACCAAGGCGCTGCTGGAACGGCCCGACGCGATCATCGTCACCACGGTGTCGTGCATCTACGGTCTGGGCAGCCCGGAGTCGTACCTGAAGATGGTGTTGCACGTCGACCGTGGCGACAAGATGGACCAGCGCGCCTTGCTGCGGCGCCTGGCTGACCTGCAGTACACGCGCAACGACATGGATTTTGCCCGCGCGACTTTCCGTGTGCGGGGCGACGTGATCGATATCTTCCCGGCGGAATCCGATCTTGAGGCCATTCGCATCGAGCTGTTCGACGATGAGGTGGAAAGCCTGTCGGCATTCGATCCGCTGACCGGTGAGGTAATCCGCAAGCTGCCGCGTTTCACCTTCTATCCCAAGAGCCACTACGTCACGCCGCGTGAAACGCTGCTGGAGGCCGTGGACAAGATCAAGGTCGAGCTGGCCGAGCGTCTGGAATACCTGCGCAGCACCAACAAGCTGGTGGAAGCCCAGCGCCTGGAGCAACGCACCCGTTTCGACCTGGAGATGATCCTCGAACTGGGGTACTGCAATGGCATCGAGAACTACTCCCGCTACCTGTCCGGGCGCGGCCCGGGCGAGCCGCCACCGACCCTGTACGACTACCTGCCGGACCAGGCCCTGCTGGTTATCGACGAGTCCCACGTGTCGGTGCCGCAGGTCGGCGCCATGTACAAGGGTGACCGATCCCGCAAGGAAACCCTGGTGGAGTACGGCTTCCGGCTGCCATCCGCATTGGACAACCGACCGATGCGTTTCGAGGAATGGGAAGCTGCCAGCCCGCAGACCATCTTCGTGTCGGCAACGCCCGGTCCCTATGAAGCGGATCATGCCGGGCGCGTCGTCGAGCAGGTGGTCAGGCCGACCGGCCTGGTCGATCCACAGATCGAAGTGCGACCGGCACGGACGCAGGTCGATGACCTGCTGTCGGAGATCAGCAAGCGTGTTGCGATTGAAGAGCGGGTATTGGTCACTACCCTGACCAAGCGCATGGCCGAGGACCTGACGGACTACCTGGGCGACCACGGGGTCAAGGTGCGCTACCTGCACTCGGACATCGACACCGTGGAGCGGGTCGAGATCATCCGCGACCTGCGCATCGGCGCCTTCGATGTGCTGGTGGGGATCAACCTGCTGCGCGAGGGTCTGGACATGCCGGAAGTGTCGCTGGTGGCGATCCTCGATGCGGACAAGGAGGGCTTCCTGCGTTCCGAGCGTTCGCTGATCCAGACGATCGGCCGCGCGGCCCGTAACCTCAATGGCCGGGCCATCCTCTATGCCGACCGCATGACCGGTTCGATGGAGCGCGCCATCGGCGAAACCGAGCGCCGGCGCAACAAGCAGATCGCCTTCAACGAAGCCAACGGCATTGTGCCCAAAGGGGTGTTCAAGGACGTTCAGGACATCCTCGAAGGCGCCACCGTGCCGGGCTCGCGCAGCAACAAGCGCAAGGGAATGGCCAAGGCCGCAGAAGAGAGTGCGCGCTACGAAAACGAACTGCGGTCGCCGAGCGAGATCACCAAGCGCATCCGCCAGCTCGAAGAGAAGATGTACCAGTTGGCCCGCGACCTGGAGTTCGAAGCGGCCGCGCAATTGCGCGACGAGATCCAGAAACTGCGGGATCGGTTGCTGCAGGTGTGATCAGAGGGCTTGTACGGTCCGTCGCGGCTGAAGCCCCTCCCACAGCCAACACCTGTAGGAGCGGCTTCAGCCGCGAGCTTTTGGTTTTCTAACGCGGGTGTGCACTTGGCTCAACGCCTGCCGAAGATGATCAGCATCACCCCGCCCAGTGTCACGCCGCAGGCCAGCATCGCCAGCAGGCTGAGGCGTTCGCCCAGCAGCAGGTAGCCCAGCAGCAGTGCCACTATCGGGTTGACGAACGCAAAGGTCGCTACCAGGCTCGGACGCACTTCGCGCAGCAGCCAGAAATAGGCGGGATAAACCCCCAGGCTCACCGGCAGCACCAGGTACGCCAGCCATAACCAGCCTTGCTGGCTCATGCGACCCAGATCCAGCGCCTGCCAGTCGCCGTGCCACAGGCCGAGCAGGGCCAGCAGCAGGGCGCCGATCAGCATCTGCAGGCTCAGCCCCAGCCAGCTCGAGCGAAACGGCGGTCGCTGACGCAGCAACCAGGCACCCACCGCCCACAGCAGTGTCGCCAGTACCACCAGCAGACCCGCCAGCCATTGTTCGAAGGATGCGGCGCTGCCCAGGCCGTTGTTCATCAGCAGGACAATGCCGCCGCAGGCCAGCGCCAACCCGCACATCACCCACAGCGGCGGCCGTTCGCCGAGCAGCCATTCCAGTGCGACGCTCCACAGCGGCAGGGTGGTATAGAGCATCGCCAGCATGCCGGTGGGCAGGTACTGGTTGGCGTAGATCAGCGCGCCCTGGCCGACGGCGATCAACGCCAGGCTGCCGATCAGCACGCCGGTCCAGTCGCTGCGTTGCATGCGCAGCTGGCCGCTGAGGATCACCCAGGTCAGGGCCAGTAAGCCGGCGAAGGAAAAGCGCAGGCTGCCAATGACGAACGGCGGCAGTTCCAGCAGCAGGAAGTGGTTGGCCAGGTAGGTGGTGCCCCAGCCGACGTAAAGGATGGCGAACGCACCGATCAGCAGCAGGGTACGGGAGGTGGGAGCGGGCATGGATGACCTGAAACGAGAACGCGCCGCAGGGCGGCGCGTGGGAGAAATTAGTGTGCGGCGCCGCCAGTGGCGCCGGTGGGCAGTTTCCGGGTCAGCAGCACGGCGAGCATGCTGATGCCAAGGGCGATGCCGATGCAATGGAAGGCGTCATTGTAGGCCATGATCGCCGCCTGCTGGTGGGTGATCTCGCTGAGTTTGGCCAGGGCCGCCTGCTCGCTGCCGAGCTTCTCGGTCAGCAGGGCCAGGCGCTCGGCGACTGCCGGGTTGCTCGGTACCAGAGCTTCGCGCAGGTAGTCGAAATAGACCTTGGCGCGGGCGTCGAGGAGGGTCGCCAGCAGGGCGATGCCGATGGCACCGCCAAGATTGCGCAGGATGTTGAACAGACTCGAGGCCGAGCCAGCGTCCTGGGGCATCACATAGGCCGTGGCGATCAGCGAGATGGTGACCATCACCAGGGGCTGGCCGAGGGCGCGGATGATCTGGATATGGTTGAACTGTTCACCGGCGAAGTCGGGGTTGAGCACCCCCGAAAGGAAGCTGGCCAGGCCGAACAGGCCAAAGCCCAGGGCGCACAGCCATTTGGGCGAGACCTTCTTCATCATCAGCGGCACCAGCGGGATGAGGAACAGCTGCGGCACGCCCATCCACATGATCACTTCGCCGATCTGCAGGGCGTTGTAGCCCTGGATCTGCGCCAGGTACAGCGGCAGCACGTAGATCGAACCGTACAGGCCCATGCCCAGGCCGACGCTGGAAATGCTCGACAGCCCGAAGTTACGCTCACGCAGCACGCCCAGGTTGATCAGCGGATTGGGCCGTGACAGCTGCAGGATCACGAACAGCACCAGGCTGATCGCAGCGATGCTGCCGAGCCCGGCGATCAGGCTGGATTCCAGCCAGTCCTTGCGGTGGCCTTCTTCGAGGAACACCTGCAGGCAGCCCAGGCCAAGGCCCAGGGTGACGATGCCGGCGTAGTCGGTGCGCTTGAGCAGCTCCCAGTGCGGGGCTTTCTTTTCCAGGCCATAGAGCAGGCCGGCGATCATCAGCAGGCCGGGCGGCACGTTGATGTAGAAAATGTATTCCCAGCCGAAGTTTTCCGTCAGCCAGCCGCCGAGGGTCGGGCCGATCGACGGTGCGAAGGTGGCGGTCAGGGCGAACAGGGCCATGCCCTTGGCGCGGTGGTGTTCCGGCAGTTTGATCAGGGTGAGGGTGAAGGCCAGCGGGATGAGTGCGCCGCCGGTGAAACCCTGCAGGGCGCGGAACACGATCATGCTCTCCAGGCTCCACGCCATGGAGCAGAGCAGGGAGGCGAACAGAAAACCGACCGAGACCCACACCGCCAGCCGCCGGGCCGACAGCAGCTGCACCAGCCAGGCCGTCAGCGGAATCATGATGATTTCGGCGACCAGGTAGGACGTGGAAATCCACGAGCCTTCTTCCAGGGTGGCCGATAGCGCGCCCTGGATGTCCTTGAGCGAAGAGTTGGTGATCTGGATATCCAGCACCGCCATGAAGGCGCCGAGCATAGCGCTCATCACCGCGATCCAGTCGCGACGACTCGGCTCGGCGGTGGGGCGGAGCAGGGCATCACCCGCCATGGTGCGGGTCGGTCTGGATGTCGACCGTGACCTCTACCGACATGCCGGGATGGATCAGCCCCTTGAGCGGGTTGTCCGCGGCGAAGGTGAGTTTTACCGGAATACGCTGTACCACCTTGGTGAAGTTGCCGGTGGCGTTGTCTGGAGGCAGCAGGCTGAACTGCGCGCCGGAAGCGGCGAACAGGCTCTCGATCTGCCCTTCGATGGGGCTGTCGGGAAAGCTGTCGAAGACCAGCTCGGCCTTCTGCCCCGGGCGCATGTGGCCGATCTGGGTTTCCTTGAAGTTGGCCTGGATCCAGATGTCCTGGTCCGGGACCAGGGACAGCAGGTAGGCGCCGGCCTGGACGACCTGGCCGTTGCGCGCCGCGCGCTGGCCGACGAAGCCGCTGATGGGTGCGTGGATCTGGGTACGCTCCAGGTTCAGCTCGGCTTGGGCAATGTCGCTGCGCGCGCTGGCGATCTGGGCTTCCAGGCGTTTGATCTCGGCCTGCAGGGTGCTGATCTGCTGGCGCTGGGCCTGCAGGTCGGCCTGGGCCTTGGCCACTTGCGAGCGGGCGATGCGGCTGTCGGCCGCGAGGGTGGTGACGCGTTCTTCCGAGACGAAGCCGGGTTTGCGCAGGGTCTGGGCGCGAGACAGATCGATCTGGGTGCGGCCCAGGGTGGCTTCGCTGGCAGAAACGTCTGCCTGGCTGGCGGCGATCAGGCTGGCTTGCTGCTCCAGTGCGCTGCGGGCCTGCACCAGCTCGGCTTCACGGGTGTCCAGAGTCGCCAGGGCGCGTTGCCGGGCCAGCTCGAAGTCGGTGCTTTCCAGGGTCAGCAGCAGCTCGCCTTGTTCCACGTGCTGGTTGTCCTTCACCAGAACCTTGTCGACCCGGGCGCCCAGTTGGCTGGACAGGCGCGTGATCTCACCCTGGACATAGGCGTTGTCGGTGCTCTCGTGGTAACGCCCGATCAGCAGCCAGTGGCCGATCAGCGCAGCGGCTATTAGGGCGAGAATCGCCAGGAAGACAAACAGGCGGCGTTGCAGTTGGGCGGGCATGGTCGCTCGGCACGGTGCTGATAAAAGTGTAAGAAAATTTATCAGTGTTCCTTTATGCAGGGTAGCCAGTAGTATTCAGAAACTTTGTTGCTTATGAGGAACAATAATGGGGCTCGATGATGCGTTGATCTTCACCCGTGTGGTCGAGTGCCACAGCTTCACCCTGGCGGCCCAAGGGCTGGGGATGCAGAAGTCCACGGTGAGTCGCCGAATTGCCTTGCTGGAAGAGCGCCTTGGCGTGCGCCTGCTCAATCGCACCACGCGCAAGTTGCGCCTGACCGAGGTGGGGCAGGCCTATTACGAGCGCTGCCGGCAGATCATGCTGGACTTCGCCGAGGCCGAGCAGGCCGTCATGCAGCTGCAGCAGGAGCCTTCCGGGTTGTTGCGCATTTCCGCGCCCATCGAGTTCGGGCAGCTGTTTCTGGGGCGCGTGCTGGGTGACTTCATGCGCCTGTACCCGCAGATCACCGCCGAAGTGGAGCTGACCTCACGCCATGTCGACCCGGTGGAGGAGGGCATGGACCTCGTCATTCTGGTGGGGCAGCCCCAGGATTCCACGTTGATCGCGCGTAAGCTGTTTGGCAGCGGCCGCCGATTCTACGCCAGCCCCGACTACCTGAGCCGGCACGGCCGGCCGCAGAGGGTGGCGGATCTGGCCGGGCACCGGGCTGTGCTGTTGCCCCAGGACGGCTTGCGCTACTGGCCGCTGATCGACGAGAACATCAACTGCCAGCGGGTGATGGCGTGCAACAACATCACCTTTGCCCGCGAGGCAGTGCTCGCTGGCGCCGGGATTGCCGGGCTGCCGATCATGCTTTGCGAGCGGGCCGTGCAGGAGGGACGTCTGGTGGAGCTGCTGCCCGAGGTTCGCCTGCCCGCCGGTGAGCTGTATGCCGTCTATCCGTCCCGGCGTTTCCAGGCCATGAAGGTCAAAACCTTTCTGGATTTCCTCATGCAGAGTCTGCCGTTCCAGGATGGTCGCCTGCTGGAGCCGGATATGGTCGGGCTGGTAACATCACCGCCCATGGAGCACCTCTAAAAACTACCTACGTTGTCATTGCAGCGTTAAAGACAGCCTCGCGCTGACTGCCTCGCCTACGTTTTTAGAGGTGCCCCCCCTCTAGGGGCCGCTTGCCGCAGGGCCGACACCGTTTTTCGCTTCACTTCGCCGAGAGTGTTCATGACCACCGTCCGTACCCGTATCGCACCATCGCCCACTGGCGACCCGCATGTCGGCACCGCCTACATCGCTCTGTTCAACCTGTGCTTTGCCCGTCAGCACGGTGGTGAATTCATCCTGCGTATCGAAGACACCGACCAGGTGCGTTCGACGCGCGAATCGGAACAGCAGATTTTCGACGCCCTGCGCTGGCTGGGCATCGAATGGAGCGAGGGGCCTGATGTCGGTGGCCCTCATGGTCCGTATCGGCAGAGCGAGCGTGGCCACATCTACAAGCAGTACACCGCCGAATTGGTGGACAAAGGCCATGCCTTCCACTGCTTCTGCAGCACCGAGCGCCTCGACAAACTGCGCGCCGAACAGACCGAAGCCAAGCAGACGCCGCGTTACGACGGGCACTGCATGCACCTGGCTGCCGATGACGTACAAAAGCGCCTGACCGCTGGCGAGCCGAACGTCGTGCGCATGAAAGTGCCGACCGAAGGCGTTTGCGTGGTGCCGGACATGCTCCGTGGTGAGGTGGAGATTCCGTGGGATCGCATGGACATGCAGGTGCTGATGAAGACCGATGGCCTGCCGACCTACTTCCTGGCCAATGTGGTCGACGACCACCTGATGGGCATCACCCACGTCCTGCGGGGCGAGGAGTGGCTGCCGTCGGCACCGAAGCTGATCCTGCTGTACGAATACTTCGGCTGGGAAAAGCCGCAGCTGTGCTACATGCCGCTGCTGCGTAACCCCGACAAGAGCAAGCTGTCCAAGCGCAAGAACCCGACCTCGATCACCTTCTACGAGCGCATGGGTTTCCTGCCGCAGGCCATGCTCAACTACCTCGGCCGCATGGGCTGGTCGATGCCGGACGAGCGCGAGAAGTTCACCCTCGACGAGATGGTCGAGCACTTCGACATTCAGCGCGTCTCCCTGGGCGGGCCGATCTTCGACCTGGAAAAACTCTCCTGGCTCAACGGCCAGTGGATGCGCGAGCTGAGCGTCGAGGAGTTCGCCGCCGGTGCGCAGAAGTGGGCCTTCAACAGCGACTACCTCATGCGCATCGCGCCGCACGTGCAGGGGCGGGTGGAAACCTTCAGCCAGATCGCACCGCTGGCCAGCTTCTTCTTTGCCGGTGGCGTGACGCCTGATGCCAGTCTGTTCGAGCACAAGAAGCTGTCGGCCGATCAGGTGCGCCAGGTCATGCAGCTGATTCTGTGGAAGCTGGAAGCACTGCGTCAGTGGGAAAAGGACCGGATCACCGCCAGCATCCAGTCGGTGGTCGAACACCTGGAACTGAAGCTGCGTGATGCCATGCCGCTGATGTTTGCCGCCATCACCGGCCAGGCGAGCTCCGTCTCGGTGCTCGACGCCATGGAAATCCTCGGCCCGGATCTCACCCGTTTCCGCCTGCGCCAGGCCATCGAATTGCTCGGTGGTGTGTCGAAGAAGGAAAACAAGGAGTGGGAAAAGCTGCTGGCGGCGATCGCCTGATTCACCTTCTGTCGGGGCGCGCCTCGTGCGTGCTCCGTGGTAGTCAGGTAAGTGATTGTTCTGTCAGCTAAAAAAAACTGCCTGGCGGTTAAAATTTTGTTGACAGTGCCTAGGGGCGCACTTAACATGCGCCCCGTCCTTGAGATGGGGCTATAGCTCAGCTGGGAGAGCGCTTGCATGGCATGCAAGAGGTCGACGGTTCGATCCCGTCTAGCTCCACCAATCTCAAAGCCGAAAGGCTTGCCACAGTTGGCTTGATGCCAACTGCGTTTGAAGGGTTTTTGCGTCCCCTTCGTCTAGTGGCCTAGGACACCGCCCTTTCACGGCGGTAACAGGGGTTCGAGTCCCCTAGGGGACG
>JBLZZJ010000049.1:0-2875 GCA_050282285.1 Pseudomonas sp. | reverse complement strand
CAGGAAGGGCGCATAGTGCTCGGGCAAATCCAGAGGACTGTTGTCATCGCTCATCTGGCCGCTGCGCAGCTCGTCGATGATCTTCTGCATCTGCTCAACCAGCTGATCCCACTGCTCGCCCAGCGACTTGAGCAGCTCGTTCAGGCGTTCGGACAGCTTGCGGTACAGCACTGGATCTTCATCGGCGTGCTTGCGCACATGCGAGCGAATGGCGTGCTCCATCTCCGAGGCCTTGGCGCGGTCGTTGACGCTGCGCGACAGCTGCTTCTCGAAGTCGGCATCGGTGAGCTGGATTGGCGGGATCTTCGGGTCGATGCCTAGCGAGATGACGTGATCGTCGATCAGCTTGCGCACCTTGGCGCCGACATCCTTGCCCAGTTGCGGCAGGTCCTTGTAAAGCCCCCGCGCCCGGGCGTGGATATAGGCCAGGCGCTTGGCATCTTTGACGAAAGGCAGGCCCTCTGGGCGTGGTAGTACGGTGTCCAGAGAGTCGAGGAAGGCCTTGAGCTTGACCGCAAATTCGGCGCGCACCTTCTCTGAATCCAGAGCGCTAATGCACGCCTCGATATCCTCCAGCGACTCGATGCCCTGGCGGCGCAATACATCCACCACACGCAGGTGGCGATCACGCAGCACCGGCACCTCGTCCTTGATGCTGCTCAGCGCGCCCTCAATATCCTCGTCGGCATAGGCGGCGAGGGCTTCGCGCAGGTGGTTGGCGACCCCGTAGTAGTCGACCACGATGCCGCAGCGCTTGCCGAAGCCGGTGCGGTTGACCCGGGCAATGGCCTGCAACAGCTCCGCTTCTTTGATGGGCCGGTCGAGGTACATCACCCCTTCGATTGGCGCGTCAAAGCCGGTGAGCAGCATTGATTTGACGATCAGGAATGCCAGCGGATCGGCCTTGTTCGGCTGCTCATGGTTCAGGGGCTTTTTGAAGCGTTTGATCAGTTGCTCGTGCTTGCTGCCATCCGTCCAGGTCTTCCACTCGGACGGATCGTTATTTGAACCGGAAATAATCGGTGCGAATTCCAGGCTGCGCAGCGTGTCGCGATAACGCCACGCCTGCACCCGCGCCTGCAGCTTGGGCGGGCGCTGGCACAGGGCTTCATCGTCGAGGTCTTTATCGCCAGCGGGCAGTGCGTCAGCCTCCGCCAGCAGCTCATCACGGGCGGCCTGCAGCGCATGGAAATAGCGGATTGCCGCAATCCGGCTGTAGGCCACCACCTGCGCCTTGTAGCCATTGGGCGGATATTGGTGACGTAGTGGCGGAGGATGTCGCGGGCCTTGTCGGTAATCAGGGCAGGGGCATCGAAGATATGGCCTTTGGTGGCGTATTTTTTCTTGATCAGCTCCAGTTCGTCCTGGCTGTGCTCGCGGAATAAATCCTCGAACAGCTCATCCAGGCTCGCCCCGTCTTTCACCGCACCCTGTGCCGTGCGTCCTTCGTAGAGCACGGGTACCGTCGCGCCATCCGCTTCGGCCTCCTTGATGGTGTATTTGTCGATAAACGCACCGAAAATCTCGTGGGTGCGTTTCTTGTCACCCATGATGATCGGCGTACCGGTAAAACCGATGCGCACGCAGTTGGGCAAACCAGCCAGCAGATTCGCGTGCAGATCGCCGGCCTGGGTGCGATGCGCCTCATCGATCAGCACCAGGATGCTCTCGTCGTGGTTGAGCACCTCGAACGGTTTGCTTCCCTGGTAGGGAGCGCGTTTTTCCGCGGCTTTCACCAGTGCTGCGTCTTGCGCAGGGCGAGCGGCCGCCCCATCTTCGTCCTGCTCAGGGTTGCGGTACTTCTGGATGGTGGCGAATACCAGTCCTGGGCCTTGGCGGCGCGCCAGGGCTTTAACGCCCTCGATATTGGAGGCCACCTCCGGCAGTTCACCGCTCAGTGTGGCGGTGGCGGCGAGCTGGCTCTGCAGGTCTTTGCGGTCGGTGACCACGATGATCTTGAAACGGCGCAGCTGCGTATCGGTGCGCATCTTGCGCACCAGAAACACCATGGTCAGGCTCTTACCCGAGCCCTGGGTATGCCAGACGATGCCGCCGCGCTGGTCGCTCTCTCCATGCTCAAGGCGTGTCTGCCCGTGCTTCATGCGGGTCACCGTGCGGTTCACGGCGCGGTACTGCTGGTAGCGGCAGACCGTCTTGATGGTCTGCCCGCCAACCTGCATAAACAGCATGAAATGCCGGATCAGATCGAGCAGATGGGCCGGTGTCAGCATGCCCGCCACCAAGCGCTCCTGCTCGGACAGTTTGGCTTTTCCCAGCTGCTCGGCCACGGCTTGCTCGCTGCCGCTGCCATCTGGGCCTACCACCGTCTTCCACTGGGAGAAGTGGGCGAAGCCGGCACCAATGCAGCCCACCCGGGCTTCGTCGTAGCTACTGGCGATCAACAACTGCACGCTGGCGAACAGGGGCTCATTGCCCTCGTTCTCTTCGACTTCGAAGGCCGCCTTGCGCTGGTTGCTGTAACGGCGCAGTTGATCGACGGCCTCGGCCAACGGTTCGGGAATGGATGGGCTTTTGCACTCCACCACCACCAGCGGGATGCCGTTTACCAGTAGCACCAGATCCGGGACGATAAATTTCTTGCAGCTGTTGTAGCCCGGCGGGCAATCGACGCGGTACTGGTTGATCACGCTGAAGTGGTTATTGGCCGGGGTGTCCCAGTCGATGTACTGGATGGTCTGGCCGCGCCCACCCTCCCAGCCAGGGAGGCCCTCGACGGTGATGCCCTTGAGCAGCAGCTCAGTGACGGTCTGGTTGGCTTCCATCAGCTTGCCGGTACCCACGCGGGTAATGGCGGCGAAGGCTTCGGCAATGCGCTGCTCATCCAGCCAGGGCTGACCGTCGCGCAGGTTGATGG
>JBLZZJ010000048.1:0-42191 GCA_050282285.1 Pseudomonas sp. | reverse complement strand
TCAATACGGTGTTCAAGATCATCAAGGACCGCTTCTCCCACGCCAAGACCGTCGACCGCAACACGGTGATCGAGAAGTACCGGCTGGTGAAAAGCGTCGACCGGGTAGGGCGCATGGCCGATACCCAGGAGTTCGCCGATTTCCGCTTTCCCCTGAGCAAGTTCGAGCCCGAATGTCTGGCCGAGTTGCTGGAGGTGGCGCCGTCCACCGTGGTGGTCGAGGGGCACAGCGTGTTGGTGCGCCATTGCTGGACGGAGCGGCGCATGACCCCGCTCAACCTGTATGTCGAGAGCGCCAGCGAGGCCCAGGTGCGCGAAGCGCTGGACGACTATGGCCTGGCGATCAAGCAACTGGCGGCGGCCAACATCTTTCCCGGCGACATGCTGCTGAAGAACTTCGGCGTCACCCGCCACGGCCGGGTGGTCTTCTACGACTACGACGAGATCTGCTACCTCACCGAGGTCAATTTCCGGCGTATCCCGCCACCCCGTTACCCCGAGGACGAAATGGCTTCCGAGCCCTGGTACTCGGTCGCCCCGCTGGACGTGTTCCCGGAAGAGTTTCCGCCGTTCCTGTTCGCCGATATCCGCCAGCGCCGCCTGTTCAGCCAATTGCATGGTGACCTGTACGACGCCGACTACTGGAAGGGCCTGCAAACGGTCATCCGCTCCGGCAAGGTCATCGACGTATTTCCCTATCGCCGACGAGTCGATCAAAACCCCCAATGACTGTTCATTCGAAAACCTGGTTCAACGCCGTCGCCGGCGCCTTTCTCTCCAGCGGAGCCGGTGTGTCGCTGGCCGATGTCACTGACGATGCCTCGCCTGCCGAGGCATCGGTCGCAGAGACCGCTCCCCTTGTCATCACCTCCCCACGTACCAGTGCTCGCTGGCTGACCACGCCAGCGGCGGTCAGCGCGGTGGACGCCCAGGACGCGCGGGGTGAGCAGAGCCTGGCCCTGGATCGCCTGCTGGCGCCGGTGCCCGGGGTGTTCAGCCAGAACCGCTACAACCTGGCCCAGGGCCTGCGCCCGTCGATTCGCGGGTTTGGTGCACGGGGCAACTTCGGGGTGCGTGGGGTGCGGGTGCTGGTCGATGGCGTGCCGCTGACCATGCCTGATGGCCAGACCGAACTGGACGGCCTGGACCTCGGCCTGGTGGAACGCATGGAGGTGATTCGCGGCCCGGCGTCGGTGCTGTACGGCAACGCCGCCGGTGGCGTGCTGGCGATCCAGACGCGGGAACCGAGCCTCGAACCCCAGGCCATCGTCGATCTCAGTGGCGGTGAACTGGGTTACAGGCGTCTGCGCGCCGAGGCGTCGGGCACGCAGGACAACCTGGGCGGCCTGCTGGCGTTCAACAGCACGCAACTGGATGCCTACCGCGAGCATTCCCGGGCGGAAACCAACAGCCTGACCGGCAAGCTGCGCTGGTACAGCGACGCCGGGCGGCTCGGCCTGAGTTTCAATGCCATCGACAACCGTGCCGAAGACCCGGGCGGCCTGACCGCCGCCGAGGTGCGGGCCGACCGCAGCCAGGCGGCGCCGAACAACCTGCGCTTCGATGCCGACGAGTACATTCGCCAGCAACGCATGGCGCTGGTCTGGGACGGCTACGCCAGCGGCGCCGACGAGTACCAGCTGCGCAGCTACGTGGCGCGTCGCGAGTTCGGCAATCGCCTGGCGTTCACCAACGGCGGGCAAACCACCTTCGATCGACTGTCCGGCGGGGTGGGCGGGCAGTACAGCCATCACCGCCAGGTGTTCGGGTTGCCGCACAAGCTGACGGTCGGCTTCGACGTGGAAACCCAGGAAGACGACCGCCGTCGCTATGACAACCTGCTGGGCACCCGGGGCAACCTGACCCAGCGCCAGGACGAGTCGGCCGACAGCAGCGGCCTGTTCATCGAGGACGAAATCGCCCTCAGCGACAACTGGCAGGCCACTCTTGGCCTGCGTTACGACAAGGTGCGGCTGGCGGTAGATGACCGTTTTCTGGCTGACGGCCGCGACGACTCCGGCTCGCGCAACCTGGAGGACTGGAACTACAGCCTGGGCCTGAGCTATCAGCTCAGCGCGCACCAGTCGCTGTACGGGCGTATTTCCACCTCCTTCGAGACGCCGACCATCAACGAACTGGCGAACCCTGCCGGCGGTGGTTTCAATCCCGGCTTGAGCCCGGCCCGGGCACTGAACCGCGAGATCGGCCTGAAAGGCGAGTGGTCGACCCTGCGCTACGAGGTGGCGCTGTTCAGCATGGACCTGGAGGACGAACTGGTGGCGTTCAGCCTGGCGGGCCAGCCTGGGCGCAACTTCTATCGCAATGCGGGCAAATCGAGCCGCGACGGCCTCGAAGCCAGCCTGGAATGGCAGTGGCACGAGCGCTGGCGCCTGACCACGGCCTACGCCTACAGCCGCTATCGCTTCGACCAGTATCAGGTGGCGGGGGCCGACCTGGAAGGTAATCACATTGCCGGGTTGCCCCGGCAGACGCTGTTCGCCGAACTTGGCTATGAGCATGAGGGCGCTTACGCGCGCTTGAATGTCAGTGCTTTCGACCACATGTTTGCCGATGACCGCAACAGCGTGCGGGTGCCGGGGTATGCCCTGGCCAACCTGCGCCTGGGCAAGCGTTTCGATGCGGGCGAGCAGAGCTGGGAGCCGTACCTGGGTGTCGACAACCTGCTGGACCGTCGCTACTTCGACAACGTGCGGATCAACGACGCCAACGGTCGCTACTTCGAGCCAGGCCCGGGCCGTACGCTATACGTGGGGTTGCGCGCGACGTTCTGAGGGCTGTCGCGGCTGAAGCCCCTCCCACAAGTGGATTCCCTGGGATATCTGTGGGAGGCGCTTCAGCGGCGAGCTTTCCGGGTGCGCCAAGGCGATCCGGTAGGGCGCTGAGGGCATTGAGCGCTGTCGCGGCTGAAGCCCCTCCCACAAGTGCCGGTACATCGCAGGCGCATTGTGGGAGGGGCTTCAGCCGCGAGCTTTTAAAGCGGCTCGATGCTTTCCCATACGACCGCTCGGCATGAAAGGCGGGCGTTTTGCCACGCTTTCATCTAGGCTTGGATCAGGTACCCTGAGTGCCTCGTCGATGTCCTTGGCAGGAGGAAATTTCATGATCGCCAAGATGCAGAACACCCTGGAAGACCTGTTGGTTGCCCTCGGCTTGCTGGAGCGGCCGCAACCACAGCCCGTTCCAGTGCGTAACAACCCGCCGCGTGAGCCACAGGCCCCGCGCCGCCGCCGCTGACTTCCGGCCTGGGCGTTCTACCCAAGGCAGACGCACCTGCTCCCCTGGCAGGTGTGTCGTCGTGGTGCAGGCGCACCTCTCACAGGGTTCCCCACCCGATGCGTTCCACGTCGAAACTGGCGCTGGTCTGTCCGCCGCTACCGTTGCTGTCTATCTCGCCATTCCCGCCTCTCTGATAGCGCTCGCTGTCATTACACTCTTTACACCTTTGGCCGAGGAAAATGCCTGGCGCGGGGTAGTATTCTGCAAGCAGTATCAATCGGTTAGGGGCGGTATTGCTGGCACTGTGCCAAGTCTGTGCTAGACCTAATGATTGTGGGCCGGGATGTACACATCACCTTCAACGACAGGGATTGCAGCGATGCGCCAGAACCTCCCAGTGACCCAACGCGAGCGTACCTTCGCGGGAAATGATCGACTGATTTCCACCACTGATCTGAACAGCAAAATTACCTACTGCAATGACGCATTCGTCGAGATCAGCGGCTTCACCCGCGAAGAGCTGATTGGCCAACCCCACAACCTTGTGCGTCACCCGGACATGCCGCCGGCAGTGTTCGGGCACATGTGGGACACCATCAAGCAGGGCAAACCCTGGATGGGCATCGTCAAGAATCGCTCCAAGAACGGCGACTTCTACTGGGTCAGCGCCTACGTCACGCCGATTTACGAGAATGGCCGCATGGCCGGCTACGAGTCAGTGCGCTCGCTGCCCACCGAGGCCCAGAAACGCCGCGCCGAAGCCCTCTACGCGCGCCTGCGCAACGGCAAGGCACCGGTGCCGAAGCTGGAATACCTGACCTACGACCTGCTGCGCTCCTGGCCGCTGATCCTGGCGGGGCTGGTGATCCTCGGGTCGCATTACCTGCTGAGCGGCGTGTGGCTGATGGCCTTTATCCTGGCCACGATGTTCGCCCTGGGTTCCTACCAGCTGTACAGCAAGCGCCAGCTGATCCGCAAAACCCTCGCCGATCACCCCAAGGCCTTTACCAGCGCCCTGGTGGCCCTGACCTACAGCGACAACCGCGGCGCCCAGGCCTTGCTCGACATGGCGATGATCAGCGAGGAGGCGCGCCTGCAGACTGCCCTCACACGCCTGGAAGACGCCGGGGTCAACGTCAAGAAACACGCGGCCCAGGCCGCCGGCCTGGCGCGCTCCGGCGCCGAGTTGCTGGACCAGCAGCGGGTGGAAACCGACCAGTCGGCCACCGCCATCAACCAGATGGCCGCGACCATTCAGGAAGTCACGCACAACGTGCAGAGCACCTCCCACGCCGCCGAGGAAGCGGAGCACCTGGCGCAGCAGGGCAAGCAACTGGCCAGTGGCAGCCTGACTTCCATGCAGC
This sequence comes from Pseudomonas sp., assembly GCA_050282285.1. Lineage (GTDB taxonomy): Bacteria > Pseudomonadota > Gammaproteobacteria > Pseudomonadales > Pseudomonadaceae > Aquipseudomonas. Next base: position 37,591 of record JBLZZJ010000048.1, on the reverse strand, counting down.
ACATGGCCAAGGCCGTGGTGGATATCGGCCAGGCGGTCAACGACCTGGCCAATTCCACCCAGTCGATCGGCAGCGTTGCCGACGTGATCACCTCGATTGCCGAGCAGACCAACCTGCTGGCGCTCAACGCCGCCATCGAAGCGGCCCGGGCCGGCGAGCAGGGCAGGGGCTTTGCCGTGGTGGCGGATGAAGTGCGCTCCCTGGCCTCGCGAACCCGCGAGTCCACCGAGCAGATCCACCAGATCATCGCTTCGTTGAGGGCTGGCGCGGAGCGGGCGGTGGTCACGGCGGGGCGCGGCGAGGAAATTTCCCGGGAGAGCGTGCAGAGCGTCGAATCGGTGCGCACGGCGCTGGACGGCATCAGCGAATCGGTCAGCAAGATCACCGGCATGAGCCAGCAGATCGCGGCGGCGTCCGAGCAGCAAAGCCATGTGGCGGAAGACATCAGCCGGCAGATCACGCGCATCGCCCAACTGTCCGACCACAGTGCTGGGCAGGCGCACCAGGGCGCGGCCACGGGCAAGGAGCTGGAACAGATGGCCGATTACCTGCATAGTCTGGCGGAGCGCTTCAACCGCTGATCGGCCCGCCGGGCATGGGCCGCTGAGGTGTTTACGCGGCCCATGCCGTTTTCGTTCACCTGATCGACGAGTGTTCCATGAGTACCAGCAGCCAGTCTCCCGTCGTGCTGATTGCCGATGAGGACCCCTGGACCCGCGACCTGTTGCAGCAACTGGTGCGCACCGCCCGTTGCGATGCGCGGGTACGCGGTGTGAGCGACGGGCCCAGTGCCCTCGACCAGTGTCAGCGCGAGCGACCGGCGCTGGTCATCGCCGACTGGGCGCTGCCTGGCGTCGATGGTCTGGAGCTGTTGCGCCAACTGCGGCGCAACCGCCAGACGCCGGTACCGTTCTTCCTATTGTCCAGCAAGGCCGACGCCAGCAGCGTCAAGGCCGCCCTGCAACTGGCGCCGACCGCCTACCTGACCAAACCCTTCGATGCGGAAAAGCTGCTGCAGCGCCTGCGCCAGGTGCTGATCCTGCCGGGCGAAGAAGTGGTATGCCCGATTCCTGCACTGGACCAGGGCGAAAGCCTGGCCGGTTACCTGACGCGCTGCCGCGACAGCGCCCAGGGCGCGCCGATGCTGGAGGCGGTGCAGGAAGCGGTGCAGCGCCTGAGCAGCAACACCTGCGATCTGGGGCAACTGGAGCGCCTGTTCGGTGTCGACCCGCAGCTCACCGCCCAACTGATCGCTGCCGCCAATTCTGCCGACCGCCAGCGCGGTGCTGCCTGCCAGAGCCTGGCCCAGGCGCTGCCGAAGCTGGGGCTGGTGCACGCCCTGAACCTGGCACTGGGAGTGGCGATGCAGCGCAGCGCCAACCTCCAGCACGATGTGTTGGCCACCAGCGCCGCGCATTACTGGGCTTTGTCCCAGCGCACGGCGGACCACGCTCGCTGGCTGGCAACGCGGTTGCGCGCCAATGCCGACCGCTGCTACACCGCCGGACTGCTGCACTGCCTGGGTGACCTGGCGGTATTGCGTACCCTGAGCGATTGGCATGAGGCGGGTGGCGAACTGAGTGAATTGCAGATCGCTGGCGCCCTGCGCGAGCATTCGGCGTCCTATGGCGGCGCGCTGCGGACCCGCTGGCGCCTGCCACTGGAAATGCGCGAGTTGATTGGTGCGGCCTGGCAAATGGGCAGCGGGGTGTTCTCCCGCGAGGCGCTGATCATGAACGTGGCGGCGCAGCTGGCGCACCTGCCAGAGGATGCGCCGACCGATGACGTGCTCCAGAGCAAGCCCGCACGCATGCTGGGTATCCAGCAGGCGCTGTTCGCCGAACTGCCCAGGGCGCAAGCGCCGACGTAAGCCGGTCGCTTCCTATGGCACACTGGCGCGCTGAGGAGAACCCGATGCCGCGCCCCCGTTGCCCCCGCTGTTGCCGTCCGCAGGCCCACTGCCTGTGTGCCCTGATTCCCCATCTTCCGAGCCGGACCCGGGTGCTGATCCTGCAGCACCCGAGCGAAGTCGATCATGCCCTGAACACCGCGCGGCTGGCGGCGCTGGGGCTGTCCAATGCCGAATTGTTGGTGGGGGAAGTCTTCGAGGAACTGCCGGCGCTGCTGGCGCAACCGGGCTACCAGGCTCACCTGCTGTTCCCAGGGGAGGGTGCACAGCTGATCAGGTCGCCCGCCGCAGAATCTACCGAACCGGCCATGCTGCTGGTGGTGCCCGATGGCACCTGGCGCAAGGCGCGCAAGCTGCTGCATTGCAACCCCGCGCTGGCCGCCTTGCCACGGGTCGGCCTGGAGCCCGGCCAGCCGTCGCGCTACCGGTTGCGCAAGGCGCCGGAGCCTGGTGCGTTGTCGACCCTGGAGGCGGTGGTGACCGCGCTCAATGTGCTGGAAGCGCCAGTATCCTTCGATGCCTTGCTCGCGCCGTTCGAGGCGCTGATCGAGGGCCAGATCGCCGCCATGGGCGAAGACACCTTCCAGCGCAACCACCAGCGCGACTGAGCGCCACTAGCGCTCGCGCATGGCTTCGGAGCGGGCCTTGAGTACCGGTTTCAGCAGGTAGTCCAGCACGCTTTTTTCGCCGGTGATGATGTCCACCGTGGCGATCATGCCGGGGATGATCAGCAGCGGGTGTTCATCACTGCCGAGGTGGCTTTTTTCGGTGCGCACCTGGATCAGGTAGAAGCTGTTGCCTTCTTCATCGGTGATGGTGTCGGCGCTGATGAGCTCCAGGTTGGCCTTCATGCCGCCGTAGATGGTGTAGTCGTAGGCGCTGAACTTGACCATGGCTTTCTGCCCGGGGTGCAGGAAGGCCACGTCCTGCGGGCGCACCCGGGCTTCGATCAGCAGGTTGTCTTCCAGCGGGACGATTTCCAGCATGTCGCTGCCCGGCTGCACCACGCCGCCGATGGTGTTGACCTTGAGCTGCTTGATGATGCCCTTCACCGGCGAGGTCACGGTGGTGCGGCTGACCCGGTCCTGGATGGCGGAACTGGTGGCGGTGATCTTCTTCAGCTCGGTACGCACTTCGTTGAGTTCCTTGAAGGCGTCGGAGCGAAACACCAGTTCCGATTCGTCGATCTTGCTCTTGATCTCGCTGACCGCGGCTTCGGCGCGGGGGATCGCCAGATTGGTGGCGTCCAGCGAGCCGCGGGCTTCCACGGCGCTACGGCGCAGGCGGAGGATTTCCACCTGGGAAATCGCCCCGGTGGCCACCAGCGGCTGCGACATGTTCAGTTCCTGCTGCAGCAGCCCAAGGCTGGAGCGGTACTGCTGGGCCTTGGCGCGGAACTCGGCGAGCTCCTGGCTCTTCTGCCGCAGCTGTTCGTTGAGGGTGCGCTGTTCGCTCTGCAGGCGCTGCTGCCGGGAGCGGTACAGCGCCAGTTCGTCCTCGGCCAGCTGCGGTGCTTGGTCGGCGATCTCGGCTGGCATGGCGATGGGCCGGCCCTCCGCCTCGGCGGTCAGGCGTTCGACGCGGGCGATCAGCGCCAGGCGATCGGCTTCGGTTTCGCCCTTGTTGGACAGAAAGCGTGTGTCGTCCAGGCGCAGCAGCACATCGTCCTTCTCCACCACCTGGCCTTCGCGCACGAAAATTTCGCTGACGATGCCGCCTTCGAGGTTCTGGATCACCTGGATCTTGCTCGACGGAATGGCCTTGCCTTCGCCGGTGGTGACTTCCTCCAGTACCGCGAAGTTGGCCCAGATCAGTGCGCTGAGCAGGCAGGCGCTGACCGCCCAGACGGTGATGCGGGCGAACCACGGCGAGTCTTCGATGATCGCGCCGTCGACTTCCGGCATGAATTCGGTGTCCTGCCGGCGGCCGCGCAGGCTGGACAGGTAATCACCGATGTTCTGGCGTACTTCCATGGGACTGTCCTTCTCTGCGGGCTAGCTGGCTGCGGGGCTGACACGGCCCTTGCGCAGTGCTTCGATGACCGATTCCTTGGGACCGTCGGCGACGATCTTGCCGTTGTCCAGCACCACCAGGCGATCCACCAGGCTGAGCATCGAGGTGCGGTGGGTGATCAGCAGCAGGGTCTTGTTCTGCGTCCAGCTGTGCAGGCGGTTGCGCAGGATGTCTTCGCTGGTGTTGTCCATGGCGCTGGTCGGTTCGTCCAGCAGCAGGATCGGTGGGTCCAGCAGCAGCGCACGGGCCATCAGTACCGCCTGGCGCTGGCCGCCGGAGAGCAGTTGGCCGCGCTCGCCCACCGGCCGGTCGAAGCCTTGCGGGTGTTGTCGGGCCAGCTCGCTGACGCCGGTCAGGTCGGCCACTTCGAGCATGCGTGCATCGCTGATGTAGCGGGCGCCCAGGGTCAGGTTGTCACGCAGGCTGCCGGCCAGCAGCGGCAGGTCGTGGGCGACATAGCCGATCTGGTGGCGCAGGTCGGCGACGTCCAGTTGGCGCAGGTCCAGGTTGTCGAGCAGGATCTGCCCTTCGTCCGGGCTGTAGAAGGCCATCACCAGGCGCGCCAGGGTGCTCTTGCCGGAGCCGCTGCGGCCGATGATGCCGACCCGCTCACCCTGTTGCAGTTTCAGGGTGACGGCGTTCAGCGCCGGGGCGCTTTGGCCGGGGTAGCGGAAGGTGGCCTGGCGGATGTCCAGGCTGCCGCTGAGCTGGGTGCGCTCCAGCGGCCGCTGCTTGGCCTGGCGCTCCTGGGGCAGGGCCATCAGGGCGTCGGTGCTGGTCATGGTCAGGCGTGCCTGCTGGTAGCGGGTGATCAACCCGGCAATTTGCCCGAGCGGCGCCAGGACCCGGCTGCCCAACATGTAGCAGGCCACCAAGGCGCCGACGCTGAGGTCGCCGGCGATGATGCTGTAGACCCCGGCGACAATGGTCGCCATGCCGGCGAACTGCTGGAAGAACATGGTGCCGTTGGTCGCCAGCGAGGAGAGGAAGCGCGCGTGGCTGTCGAGGCGGGTGAGGGCGCCGTGGGTCTTTTCCCAGCGGTGCTGGCGTTCGCTCTCGGCGCCGCAGGCCTTGAGGGTTTCCAGGCCGCCGAGGGTTTCGATCAGCAGCGCCTGGCGTTCCGAGGCCAGGGCCAGGCTTTTCTCCACGGTGTCGCGCAGGCGCGCCTGGATGATCAGGGCGAACAGCGCGGTCAGCGGGAAGGCCAGCAGCGGAATGACCACCAGCCAGCCGCCGAGCAGGCCGATCACCACGATCATCAACACGGCGAAGGGCAGGTCGATCAGGCTGGTCAGGGTGACCGCCGTGAGGAATTCACGCAGTCCCTGGAAGTCATGGATGCTCTGGGCGAAGCCGCCGATGGTCGCAGGCCGGGCTTTCATGGACATGCCGGTGATGCGCTCGAACAGGGTCGCCGACAGCACCACGTCGGTCTTCTTGCCGGCGGTGTCCAGCAGGTGCGCCCGCAACACGCGCAGCAGCAGTTCGAAGCCGGTGCCGACGAACAGGCCGATGGCCAGGACCCACAGCGTCGAGGTAGCCTGGTTGGGCACCACACGGTCGTAGGTCTGCATCACGAACAGCGGCACCATCAGGCCCAGCAGGTTGATCAGGAAGCTGGCCAGCACCGCGTCTGTGTACAACCAGCGGGAGAGTTTCAGGGTGTCGCGGAACCAGGCCTCGATGCGTGGCACCAGGGGCGTGCGCACTTCTTCCAGTTCATGCCTTGGGCGGGCGAAGAACGCCTTGCCGCTGTAGACGGCATCCAGCTGTTCGCGACTGACCCACTGCTCGCCGCCTTCCGCTTCGCACGGCAGGATCAGCGCCTGGTTCTTGTTGTCCCACTTGCGCAGCACGGCGCTGCGACCGTCCTTGAACAGCAGCAGCACGGGCAGGCTGAGCGCGGAAATCGCCTCCAGCTCGCGGCGCAGCAGCCGCCCCTGCAAACCGGCGCGGGCTGCTGCACGGGGCAGCAGCTCGGCGTCGAGGCGTTGCTCGGGCATCGGCAGGCCGGCACTCAGGCTGCCACGGCTGACCGAGCAGCCGTGGAGCTTGCAGAGAATCAACAGACCATCCAGAAGCGGATCGTCGTGGCTCAAACGCGGGTCACTGGCGGTGCCAGTCCGTTCCATGGTCGTCACGTTGTACTACTCCTCTGCCGGTACTACTTCATTTCCGGTAGACGCGCCTCGCTCTTCACATCCGACAGGGCGACTGCTTCGGCCGGTACGACGACCTGCTGCTGACGCAGCAGCTCACCCATGGCCGCGATCACGCGGTACATGGCGAACTCTTCGGTGAAACGCACTTCGCTGTAACGCCGGTTGGCGGTGAACAGTTCGTTCTCGCTGTCGAGCAGGTCGAGCAGGGTGCGCTGGCCCAGGCCGAACTGGTCCTGATAGGCGCCGCGTACCCGTGAGGTGTAGTCGGCGTAGTCGCGGGCCTTGGGGGTCTGCAGGCGGGCGTTTTCCATGGCGTTCCAGGCCAGCGAGAGGTTCTCGTTGATCAGGCGCAGGGCGTTGTTGCGGATGTCCATGGACTCGTTGACCTGGTGCGCGGTGGACTGCAGGCGAGCCTTGTCGCGCAGGCCGTTGAACAGGTTGTAGTTCATCACCACGGCGGCCCGCCAGGTGTTGTAGTGACCTTCGTCACCCTGCACGTTGTCATCGGCGCTGGTGGCCAGCTCCACGTCGAAGCGCGGGTAGAACGGTGCCTTGGCCACTTCGTACTGCTTCTCGGCGGCGTGCACGTCGGCCTGTGCGGATTTCAGCAACGGGTTGTTGTCCATCACCGTTTGCCGGGCGGTCATCAGATCGGCGGGCATCGAGCCCTTGATGGTGACTGGCGAACTCAGCTCGTCCGGCATGCGGCCGGTGGCGCTGTAGAAATTCGCCTCGGCATCGGCCAGGTTGACCTGCTCGGTGTAGAGGTTGTTCTCGGCCAGGGCCAGGCGGGCGCCGGACTGATCGAGGTCGGCGGTGCTGCCAACGCCCTGGCGGCTGCGCAGGTCGATCTGGTCGTTGATGCGCAGGTGAGCCTGCAGGTTGTTCTTGGCCAGGTCCACCATCTCGCGGCGCTTGAGCACTTCCAGGTACACCTCGACGGTGCGCAGCGCCAGGCTTTCCGAGGTGCCGAGCACGCGGTACGCGCGGGAGTTGACCACCGCTTCGGTACGGCCGACCTCGTTGGGGGTGTTGAAGCCGTCGAACAGCATCTGCCGCAGACGCAGCTCGGCGTTGCGGTAGTTCAGGGTTTCGGTGTTGTGGTCCCCGGTCAGCGCACGGGTGCTCGGGCTGTCGGTGTTCTCCCGGCCATAGCCGACCAGCAGGTCGACGGTTGGCAGGTAGCCGCCCCGGGCGATTTTCACTTCTTCATCCGACGAAAGGCGGCTGTTGATCCCCGAGCGAATCTCCGGATGGTTGTCCAGCGTGCTCTGGATGGCTTCGGTGAGGGTAATGGCCTGGGCCTGAGAGCAGGCCAGGGCCAACACGATACTGCTCCACAGCGGATTGAAAGCTCGCATGTGTGAATCTCCATAGATAGTTGTATTGTTCTTGTCGCCAAATATTTGGCTTTTTTGCCTGTGAAACCGTTTCAGGCTTGTAACATCACAGCTAAGAACAACTTTTGGAAAAGCTCAGAAGAATTTCGCACAAGGCTTATTCCGAAAAAAACTTATGCAGACTTTGAAATCCAGCACATTGTTTCCACCCAGGAGTCGCGTAATTGGCCGCTTCCAGGCTTGTGCGCGACAAAAGCAGGTGGTCAGGAACGATTTTGTAGTGCATAGGGCGGGGATGGTTCTGATGGAGTAGTACGGCGCGGTTTGCGCGACATTTTTTTGTCGTACGGTTTTTGTTAGGTGATAAGCGCCGTTCCATTTCACTCAGTTGCTTCGTAGTTGCGCCCCATGTTCGGGAAGGTGTTTTTGACCCTTTTTGAATTTTGTCGGCGGTAGTCGGCAGGTGAGGTAAGGAAATGGCTACTTCAATCGGTGTCGTCAGTCAGGTTGTCGGCGAGGTATTTGCGGTAGCGGGCGATGGAACGCGCCGGCCTCTGGTCGAAGGTGATCGCGTTTTTGCCGGCGAGCAGCTGGTCACGGGGGCCGCCGGTGTGGTGGCCGTCAACCTCGAGAACGGTCAGCAACTGACCCTGGGGCGTGACAGCAGCATCAACCTCACTGTGCAAATGCTTGCGCAGAACCCCGATAACAACGCCGGTGCCCAGGACGCCGCGCCGGTCGCACCGAGCGCCAACGACCTGACCGATGTCGAGCAGTTGCAGGCGGCCATCGAGGCGGGCGTCGACCCGACCCTGGCAGGCGAAGCCACCGCAGCAGGCCCAGGTGCCGGCGGTGGGGCAGGCGGTGTCGGCGGCGGGCACAGTTTCGTCATGCTCGATGCCGTAGGCGGTGCGATCGATCCGGTCATCGGCTTCCCCACGGCCGGTCTCAGCACCCCCGTTGAATTTCCTGATGCCGATCCGATCTTCACCGATGACCCGCAGCCCTTCGTCGATGGCGTGCCCACGGCGGGCACCGCGAGCAATGCGGTGGATGAAGATGGCCTGCCCGACGGCCTGGCCGGGGGCGTCAACGATGCCGCCGGCGAAGATGTGCAGGTCAGCGGTTCGCTGGGTTACAGCTTCGGTCCGGATGGCATCGGCAGCTTCGCCTGGAGCGCCACCGGCCTTGAAGCCCTGGGCGTGACCTCGGGCGGGATGCCGCTGACGTATACCGTCAGCGATGACGGCCTGACCCTGACGGCATTCGCGGGCGACAGCGTGGTCTTCACTCTGGAAGTCACCAATATCGCCACCGGCGAATACACCTTCACCCTGGAGGCGCCCATCGATCATGCGGCGCCGAGCGAAGGCGGCAGCGACGAAAACGACCTGGACTACTCCTTCAGCTACACCATCACCGATGGCAACGGCACACCGGCCACCGGTTCCCTGGCCATCACCATCGACGACGATTCACCGGCCCTGAATGAGGGCGAACGCCCGCTGGTGCGCGGCCTGGTGCACGAGGATGCGCTGGGCGATGGCAACGGTGAAGACACCGACCCTGCCCAGACCACCACATGGACCCGCCCGGATGGGACGCTGAGCGCCCTGGTGAACTTCGGCGCGGACGGCCCTGGCGGTATTTCCCTGAGCGGCAGCGAGGCCGCGTTGCAGAGCCTGTACGACCTGGGCCTGACGTCCGGCGATGTCGATCTGGTGTACAGCGTGGTGGTGGACCCGGGTACCGGTATCAGCACCCTGACCGCCACCGCCGGTGTCGACGGCCCCACGGTGTTCACCCTGGAAGTGACCGCCGAAGGCGGTTTCACCTTCAGCCTGGAAGGCAAGATCGATCACCCCGAGCAGGATGGGGTGGACAGCGAGACCCTGGGCGACAACAGCATCGCCCTGGACTTCTCGGCACTGCTGGTGGCCACCGACTATGACGGTGATGCTCTGGAAGGCGGTTTCGGCGAGGGCAGCTTCGTTATCGACATCGAGGACGATGTGCCGGTGCAGAGCGGTGGGCCAGGCGAGCGCCCTGTGGTGGGTGGCCTGGTGCACGAGGATGCGCTGACCGATGGTAATGGTGAAGACACCGACCCAGCACAGACCTTGAGCGTGGTGGGTGACGTCGGCGCACTGGATGCTCTGGTCAACTTTGGTGCTGACGGGCGCGGCGGCTTTGAACTGAGCACTGACACGAGCACCCTGGAGGCCCTGCTGCTGGAGTCCGGCGGTGTGCCGCTGGTGTACAGCGTGGTGGTGGATGGCGACGTCAGTACGCTGGTGGCCACAGCCGGCGATGGCGGTGCAGAAATCTTCACGCTGGTGGTGAACACCGACGGCAGTTACAGCTTCACCCTGCAAGGCAAGATCGACCATCCAGAACAGGATGGCGTGGACAGCGAAACCCTGGGTGACAGCAGTCTTGCCCTGGACTTCTCCGGCATGCTGATCGCCACCGATGGTGATGGCGACCCGCTGGCCGATGCGTTCGAGCCTGGCAGTTTCCTCATTGATATAGAAGACGATGTGCCGATGCAGGCTGGTGCGCCGGGCGATCGCCCTGTGGTGGGTGGCCTGGTGCATGAGGACGCCCTGGATGCCGGCAATGGCGAAGATACCGACCCGGTTCAGACCCGTAGCGTGGTTGGTGAGGTCGGAGCTCTGGACGTACTGGTCAGTTTCGGTGCGGACGGTCGTGGCGGCTTCGAGCTGAGCGAGGACACCTCCAGCCTGGACGGCCTGGGCCTGGAATCCGGCGGCGTGCCGCTGGTGTACAGCGTGGTGGTGGACCCTGAGACCGGCATCAGCACACTGACCGCTACGGCGGGAGATGGTGGTCCGCAAATCTTCACCCTGCAGGTGAACGCGGACGGCAGTTACACCTTCACCCTTGAAGGCAAGATCGACCATCCCGAACAGGACGGTGTGGACAGCGAAACCCTGGGCGACAGCAGCCTGGCCCTGGACTTCTCTGGCCTGCTGATTGCCAGGGACGGAGATGGTGACCCCCTGGCCGATGCGTTCGATCCGGGCAGCTTCGTGATCGATATCGAAGACGATGTGCCGGTACAGAGCGGTACGCCGGGCGATCGGCCGGTGGTGCAAGGCCTGGTGCATGAAGATGCCCTGGATGCCGGTAATGGCGAAGACACCGATCCGGCTCAGACCCGGACTCTGATCAGTGAGGCCGGCGCGCTGAATGCGCTGGTAAACTTCGGTGCGGACGGTCGCGGTGGCTTCGAACTGAGCGATGACACCTCCAGCCTGGACGGCCTGAATCTGGAGTCTGGTGGTGTGCCGCTGGTGTACAGCGTGGTGGTGGATGAGATCACTGGTGTCAGCACCCTGACCGCCACGGCGGGCGTTGGTGGGCCGGAAATCTTCACCCTGGAAGTGACGGCCGATGGTAGTTACACCTTTACCCTGCAAGGTAAGGTCGACCACCAGGAGCAGGATGGCATCGACAGTGAAACCCTGGGCGACAACAGCCTGGCCCTGGACTTCTCCGGCCTGCTGATCGCCAAGGACGGAGACGGCGATCCACTGGCCGATGCGTTCGAGCCGGGCAGCTTTGTCATCGACATTGAAGACGACGTGCCGGTGCAGGCCGGTGAAGAGGGCGATCGTCCGGTGGTGCGTGGCCTGGTGCACGAGGATGCCCTGGGCGCCGGCAATGGCGAGGGCGGTGCCGTGCCAACCCAGACCCTGGTCGCCGCTGGTGGGGCCGGTGCCCTGGATGCGCTGGTCAGTTTCGGTGCCGACGGCAAGGGCGGCTTCGCACTTAGCACCGATACCGCCGTGCTGGAAGCCCAGCAGCTGCAATCGGGCGATGTGGACCTGGAGTACGACGTGGTGGTGGATGACATCACCGGTGTCAGTACCCTGACCGCCACGGCCGGCGGTGCGGACATCTTCACCCTGGTGGTGAACCCGGACGGCAGCTACACCTTCACCCTGAAAGGCCCGATCGATCATCCTCTCGACAACAACGATGACAGCGAAACCCTGGGTGCGCTGGGGATCGATTTCTCCGGCATGCTGATCGCCACCGACGGCGACGGCGACCCGTTGGCCGACCCGCTGGAGGCGGGCAGTTTCGTCATCGATATCGAGGACGATGTGCCGGTGGCCTGTGATGAGAACGTCAAGCCGATCCTGGACGACGAAGGTCTGGAAGGCGGCATCAACGGCGGTCTTGGTGACACCAACGGTGCTGCTACTACAGCCAGCGGCACGCTGAACTTCTCGGCCGGTGCCGATGGCCAGCAGTCCTTCGAGCTGACCGGCCCCGACTCCCTGGGCAACGAGGCCGTGACCTCGACCTGGGACCCGGATACCAACACCCTGACCATTACCTCGGCAGAGGGCCGTGGTGATTTGATGACCGTGCAGGTCGATCCGGAAACCGGCGATTACACGGTCAGCCTGCTACAGGCGTTGCGCCATGAAGAGGGCGGTCACGAGAACAATATCCACCTCAATATCGGCTACACCGTGACCGACGGCGATGGCGACAGCGCCAGCGCCACCATCCGGGTCAACATCGATGACGACACCCCGACCATCAGCCAGAGCGACGTGTCCGACAAGTCCTATGTGACCTTCAAGGGCAGCGACGCCGGTTACGCCAACAGCTACGGCTATTACGTCAAGGGCCCGGATGGCACCCCGGTTAGCGGCAAGGTGCTCTGGGCCAACGTGCTGGACCAGGACATCGGCGATAAAGCCAGCCTGGATGGGCTGAACCCGGAAGAAGTGGGGTTCTTCATCATTCCCGATGGCGCCGGGCTTAACGACGACCTGGCCGATGGCGCCGAGCTGACCTTCGAGTTCGAAGGCGGCAAATGGCACGCGGTGCTCGATGGTGTTCGGCTGGAAGGTGCGGACGGCGCCAACGTGCTGTTCAGCGATGCCACCCTCAACCCGGGCGGTGCGCACCTGCAGGACACCAGTGCGCCGGGCAACCAGAACTGGGAAGACAAGACCGACACCTCCGACTTCGATTACAACGATGTCAGCGTCTCGGTGACCTGGGGCGGCCGGTTGCAGGTCGATGAAAGCGACTTCGACACGGATGCGACCCGCGATTTCAGGGGCGTATTCAATGTCGATGCCGGGGCGGACGGGCAGCGCAGCCTGGAGTATGAGCTGACCCTGAAAGGCGCCGACGAAGGCCCGGTGGATTCGGGGCTGGTCGACTCGGAAAGCGGTGAGCCGGTGAGCCTGCACCTGGTCGATGACTCGACCATCGAAGGGCGCACCGCCAGTGGCGAACTGGTGTTCACCGTCAGCGTCGATGCCGCGGGCAAGGTGACCCTGGATCAGGCCCGTGCCGTCATGCATCCGACTCAGGATCCGGACGAGCCGATCGGCCTGGATGCCAAGCTGATCGGTCTGAAGGCGACTATTACCGATAACGACGGTGATTCGGCCAGCAGCACCCTCGACCTTGGCAAACTGATCAGCTTCAAGGACGACGGCCCTACCGCCGAAGACGACACCGCCACGACCCTGGTCGAAGGCGATACCGTCAACACGGTGTCCGGTAATGTGCTGACCAACGATTCGGCCGGTGCCGATGGCGGCAAGGTATTTGTCGGCTGGAACCCCTCGGCGGCCAACGCGACGGCCATCGCCGAGCTGAGCAAATACGGCGCCCTGGTGCTGAACCCGACCACTGGCGAATACACCTTCACCCTGAACAACGATGACCCGGACACCCTGGGCCTGGCCGAGGGGCAGACTGTCAGCGAGCGCGTTCAGTACACGATGGAGGATGCCGACGGCGATATTTCCACGGCGTACCTGACCATCAGCATCACCGGCACCAATAACGGCATCACCCTCGAAGGGCTGAATGTCGGTGGTGGTGAGGTGACCGTCGACGAGCAGCACCTGTTGACGGGTTCTGCCCCGGATGATGGTGCCCTGACCCAGACGGGTACGTTCAGCTTCGAGTCTCCGGATGGGCTCGACACCCTCTCGATCGACGGCACGGCGTTCACCTTCGCCCAGCTGCAGGGCGCAACGACCGATGCGCCGCTGGTTATCCAAAGCGCAGGCGGTGTGCTGAACATCACCGGCTTCACCGGGGACGCCAGCGGTGGCACGGTGCAGTACGCCTACACCCTGGAAAATGCCGTCGGGCATGCGGCCGTGCAGGGCCCGAACACCATTAGCGAACAGTTCGACGTGGTGGTCACCGACCGCGACGGCGACTCGGCGAATGGCACCATCGACGTCAACATCATCGACGACGTACCCGACGCCAAGGACAACAAGGTGTGCATCGAGGGCGTCGGCCTGCCGCCGTACAACCTGACTCTGGTGGTCGACTCGTCGGGCAGCATGGATGACATCGTCAGGGCCGACCTGAATGGCGATGGTGCCCAGGAAAACGTCACGCGCCTGGATGTGGCCAAGGCCGCGCTGGTCAACCTGATCAACAGCTACGTCGCCCTAGGCGTACCGCTGAACTTCAAGGTGATCGATTTCGACACCGGTGCGCGGCTGGTCTACGAAGGCTCGGACCCGGCTGCGGCAAAAGCCGCCATCAACGCCATGGACGAGGGCGGCAACACCAACTACGAGGCGGCCCTTGACCTGGCCCGCAGCGAACTGGAGCAGGACCTGTCCAACCCGGCACTGGCGAACCACGAGAACCGCCTGTACTTCCTGTCCGACGGCGCACCGTTCCCGTCGAGCAACGGCGCGCCGGCCAGCTGGCAGAACTTCGTCGACAACAACGGTATCGACGTGATTGCCGTGGGCATTCAGGTGCCGAACAACGGCAGCGCAGCGACCGAGCTGGGCAAGGTGGGCAATGACGGTGACGCGGTGATCGTGGTACAGGACCCGAACCAACTGTCGGCCACTTTGGGTGACACCGTGCCGGATAGCGTGGTGGGCAACGTGATCAGCGACGTGGGCACCGGTGGCGTGGACGTGGTGGGCGCCGATGGACCGCTCAGCGTGATCTCCATCAGCTTCACCAATGCCGCCGGGGAGGTGCAGACCGTGAATGTGCCGGCCACTGGCACCACCGGCCCACTGCTGACCCAGCTGGGCGGCACCCTGACCATCGCCAGCGACGGTACCTACACCTACAAGGCGCCGGCGAATGTCAACGGTGACAGCGAGGATGTCTTCACCTACACCGTGAAGGATGCTGACGGCGACACCGACAGCGCCAACCTGACTATCTGCATCAAGGACAGCGTGCCGGTGGCCAAGGACAACGAGGCCAGTGTCGTGGAAAGCGGCCTGCCGCCGTTCAACCTGACCCTGGTCATCGACTCGTCGGGCAGCATGGACGACATCGTCAGGGCTGATCTGGATGGCGACGGCGACAAGGAAAACGCCACCCGCCTGGATGTGGCCAAGGTCGCCCTGGTCAACCTGATCAACAGCTACATCGCCCTGGGCGTGCCGCTGAACTTCAAGGTGATCGATTTCGACAGCAGTGCGCGTCTGGTCTACGAAGGGGCGGACCCGGTGGCGGCGAAGGCGGCCATCAACGCCATGGACGAAGGCGGCAACACCAACTACGACGCGGCCCTGAACCTGGCTCGCAGCGAACTGGAACAGGACCTGTCCAACCCGGCACTGGCGAACCACGAAAACCGCCTGTACTTCCTCTCCGACGGCGCACCCTATCCGTCAGGCAACGGTGCGCCGGCTGGCTGGCAGAACTTCGTCGACAGCAACGGTATCGACGTGATCGCCGTGGGCATCCAGGTTCCGAGCAGCGGCGCTGCCGCCACCGAATTGGGCAAGGTGGGCAATGCCGGCGACACAGTGATCGTGGTGCAGGACCCCAACGAACTGTCGGCCACCCTGGGCGACACCGTGCCGGATTCGCTGGAAGGCAACGTCATCACCGATGCCGGTCCCGGTGGCGTGGACGAAGCGGGCAACGACGGCCCGATCAGCGTGGTCTTCGTCAGCTACACCAACAGCGATGGTGACCTGGTCAGCGTGGCTGTGCCGGAAGGTGGCTCAACCGGGCCGCTGACCACCCAGCTGGGCGGTACCCTGGTGATCTCCAGCGATGGCAGCTACACCTACTCGGCGCCGCGCAATGCACCGGCAGGGGCCGAAGACGTCTTCAAATACACCATCGCTGACCGCGATGGCGATACGTCGAGCGCGAACCTGACGATCACCATCGAAGACGGTGGCCCCGTGGCCAAGGACGACACGGCACAGGCCCAGGAGGGTTACTGGACGCTGAGCGGCAATAGCACCTACACCGCGCAGTACGCGGTGCAGGGCGGCGGTGCGGCCACCAACGTCAGCATCGGTGACATCGACAACGCCCCGAACATGGGCCAAAAGTCCTCCCAGTCCAGCAACTTCACCGTGAACGCCCATGCAGGCGCACCGGCACAGGTGATCTTCAGCGCGTCCACCGGCAACTGGAATTCGGCGGATCGCTGGGATGCCGAGTTGTTCCGGGTGGGTGACAGCAACCCGGTCGCGCAACTGCTGAACCAGACTGGCAACCGGAGCAACGCCAGCTTCGACTCGATCACCCAGTCGGGCCAGTACTACGTCAAGTTCACGGTGCGGGACAATTCTGGGAACGCCGGAAACTCGTCTGGTCGGGCGGACCTGGACATCACCAAGCTGCAATACACCAACCCGCTGCAGAACGTCAGCGTGACGGTGCCAGGCGTGGTCTGGGTGGCGGCGCTGATGGCGTCTGGCAACGTGCTGAGCAACGACAACCCGGGGCCGGATGGCGGGCTGTCGGTGACCGGTGTCAACGGGCAGGACATGGAGGCGGGCGGTCTGACCCTGGTCGGGCAGTTCGGCACCCTGCATATCGCGGCCAATGGCGCCTACACCTACATCCCGCTGGCGGGTGATCTGCCGGCGGGGTCGTCGGACAGCTTCACCTACGACATCGTCGACGCCGATGGCAGCACGGACAGCGCGGTGCTGACGGTCGGCATCAAGGACACCCAGTACAGCAGCACTGGCACCAGCGGCAATAACCTGGTGGGCGGCAACGAAGGCGACAACACCCTGGACGGCCTCGGCGGCAATGACGTGGTCTACGGCGGGGCCGGTAACGACATCCTGCGTGGCAGCAGTGGCAACGACCACCTGATGGGCGGCGAGGGTAACGACATCCTGTATGGGGACGCCGGCAACGATCTGCTCAATGGCGGGGCGGGCAACGACAAGCTGTACGGTGGGGCTGGCAATGACTGGCTGATCGGCGGCGAAGGCGAAGACATCTTCATCTGGGGCGCGGGAGAAAGCGGCATCGACGTGGTCGCCGACTTCCAGGCCGGCCCGAATGGCGATGCGCTGGATCTGTCCGCGCTGCTGACTGGCGAGAACGCCGGGAACCTGGAGTCGTACCTGACCTTCTCGTTCGGCCCGTCCACCACCATCGTCGCCGACAGTAACGGTGCATCGGGCGGCGGCAACATCCAGACCATTGTCCTCGATGGTGTGGACCTCAGCGCGGTGTACAACTCGAGCAGCGCCGGGGATGTGATTGCCGGCATGCTCAATGATGGCTCTTTGATGGTGAACGCCTAAGCTCTATGGCAATAGCAGCCCGCCAACCGCAAGGCTGGCGGGCTTTTTTATGCCCCGGTGCCCTGCATGGCACGGGGTTCGGGCAGATGCAGGAGGCAGTCATGCTTTATGTGCAGCGCGATGAGAAAAACCGGATTTTGCGGGTCGAGTACGAACCCTTTGCCGCCATGAGCCAGACCTTGCCGGCGGAAGACCCCGACGTGCAGGCATGGCTGGCCAGCCACGCCTTGCACAACCACCTGGCGGCCCTGCAGCACTCCGACCTGGAGCTGGTGCGGGTGCTGGAAGACCTGGTCTCGGTGCTGGTGCACCGCGGCGTCATCCGCTACACCGACCTCCCCGAAGCCGCCCGCCGCAAACTCCACCAGCGCGCCGAAACTCGCGCCGAACTGGAAGGGTTGGGTGGTTTGCTGGACGACGACCACCGGTTGGTCTGATCCATCTCGGAAAGCGCTTGCGGGCACGCTCGCAGGGGTACAGCGCGAACTCGTCCGTCACGGGCCTGTATCGCTGGGGACGCGGAGCGTCCCGGGAGGCATTCCCACGCGGAGCGTGGGAACGATCAGTGTGCGAGGCCGAGGCCGTGCTTGCACGGTTCGTAGGGTGGACAACGCGAAGCTTGTCCACCACAGGCCTGTACCGTTGGTGACGCGGAACGTCCGGGATCCATCGAACCGTGCCGTAATCACTCCTGCCACGGCGCTGGTGCGCCGATCAGGCGGCCCATGGCGCCGTGGATGCCCAGTTCTTCGAGCGCCGCCAGTTCGCCTTCGGTCTCCACCATTTCTGCGATCAGGGGCAGGTCGATGCTGTTGGTGGCGCGGAAGATGGCTTCTATGAACAGGCGCTTGTCGCTTTCCTGGTCGATGGCGCGGATGTAGGTGCCGTCGATTTTCAGGTAGTTCAGGCCCAGGTGGGTGAGGTTGCCAATCAGGCTGAAGCGCCCGCCGAAGTGTTGCAGGCCGAGGCTGTAGCCGGCGGCGCGGATCGACTGGCTGAGGCTTTCCAGCTCGGCCGGTGGCGGCAGGTGGCGTTCGTCCACTTCCAGGGTCAGCCATTGCGCCTGTTGCGGGTGCTGCCTCAGGCAGTCGAGCAGTTTCGCCAGGCTTGCCGGTTCGCGCAGGGTGGCGGCGGACAGGCTGAGGGCCAGCGGTTGCGGGTACTCGGCAAGGTGCGCCAGGCAGTGTTCGAGCATGGCCAGGTCGAAGCGCGGCGCCCAGCCCAGGCGTTCGATCCATGGCAGGAAGCGCCCGGCGGCGATGGTTTCGCCCTCGGGGTCGAGCAGACGGGCGAGCATCTTGTGGTGCAGCGGCGTCGCCGGCCGGGTGCAGGTAACCACCGGCTGGAAATACAGCTGGATCTGGTGCCTGTTCAGCGCATCGTCGATCCATTTGCGCCAGTCATGCAGGCCGTTGCTGGCCTGGCCGTTGAAGTCGTCCTGGCGCGCCCAGGGGCGGCTCGGATCGCTCTGCGCCTGGGCCAGGGCCTGGTCGGCGCGGCCGATGACCTGCGCGCTGTCTTCGCCGGGACGAAAGGCGGCAATGCCCACATGGGCTACGGGGGTACAGTCGCTGGCGCCGGTCTGGCGCAGGCTTTCCAGCCCTTCTTGCAGGGCCTCGGCAAGGGCGTCGACGTCTTCGCGGGCGAGACCTGGGGCGAGCAGGGTGAATTCGCCGCCGCGGCTGCGGGCGGCCAGCCAGTCCGAGCGGCCGGGCTGGGCCAGCAGGCGGGTGAGCAGTTCGCCTATCGCCGCGATCAGGGCATCGGTGCGCTGCCCGCCGAGGCGCTGGTTCAGTCCGCCCAGGTCGTTGACGCGCAACAGCAGCAGGTAGCCGGTGGTGTTCTGCTCGGTGAGCAGCAGGTGGTTGGCCAGTTTGATGTCGAACAGGCGCCGGTTGCCCAGGCCCGTCAGGCTGTCCTGGTAGGCCTCTTCGCGGAGTTTTTCGCTGCGTGCTGCCTCTTCGGCGAACAGCGTCTTGAGCTTTTCCACCATCTGGTTCATGGCCATGACCACGCGTTTCAGCTCGGGCGTGCGCGGCACTTTGGGCAGGGTGAGGAATTCGCGGCGGGTGATCGCCTGGGCCTGCTGGACCATGGTGTCGAGGGGGCGCAGCTGGCTGCGCAGCAACCAGCCCCCGAGCACCGCGCTGACCAGGCCGCAGAGCAGCAGCCAGGCCAGGCTGCCCAGAGCGCTGTCCCAGAGTCGGGCCAGGGCAAATTGCGGGTGGCTGAGCACCTCGACCTGCGCGGCCTGGTCCCAGCCACGCATGATCAGCGCATCGCCGCCCTGGGGATGGATGTCCACCAGGTCGGCGAACCAGTCGGGCACGGTGTCCGAGGTGATGTCGGTTTCGCGCTCGACGATCACTGTGTTGTCGGGAATCCGCACCACGCGGATGCTGGCGAAGTAACCGCTGTCGAAAATCGAGCTGACCATCAGCTCGATCATCGCCGGGTCATCGATATGCGGAGTCAGCGACAGCCCCAGGGCGGTGGCCGCATCCTGGGCATGAGAGCGCAACTGGCTGAGCAACTGCTCGCGCGAGCTTTCCACGCTGGCGATGAAACTGCCGGTGAAGGCCACCACCAGGAACAGGCAGATGGCGAGGAACAGCTGTTTGAGTAACGACATAGAGGTCTCCTAGCCTTCGCCGATGGCGAAGCCTTCCGCACGCATCTTTTTCAGCAGGTCCTGCCAGCGGGACAGTTTCTTGGTATCGCTCTTGCGGTTGTTCGACCCGGCCAGGTACAGGCCTTCGGCATTGAAGGCGTACACCGGCAGCAGGTCCTTGCGTTGCGAGGCAGGGCGTATTTCGGCGATCAGGTTGTCCAGCACCAGGGGCTCGGCGCCGGGGCTGGCGTAGTAGGTCAGGACCATGTGCGCCTGGTTCTGGCGCAGGGCCTTGACGTAGGTGATGCGCAGCTTTTCGCTGGGCACGCCGAGGCGGCGCAGGGTGAAGTACTTGGCGATGGAGTAGTCCTCGCAATCGCCGGCACCCTTGACCAGGGATTCGATGGGGGTGGCCCAGTAGTCGTTCTGCTGCCAGACGCGGCTGTCGTCGGAGAAGCGGATCTGCCGGTTGAAGAAGCGGTTGACCTCGCTCAGCAGTTCGCTTTCAGGCAGGCCGTCGCTGGCCTTGATCAGCTCGTCCCAGGCCTGGATACGGTCCTTGGCGGTGCCCAGGTTGCCGTAGCGGGTTTCCGCGTTCTGCAGGATCAGGCCGAAGTCCCAGTTGGCGAGGGCGCCGCTCAGGCCAATGAGCAGCACAGGCACGCCCAACCAGGGCAGCAACTGGCGCTGTCGTCGTCCTTGAATGGGCTGCCATGCCTGCATGACGCACGCCTCTGCCGGTGATGGGCAGAGTTTAGGCGTTGTGCCTGGATTTTGCCGGAAATAGCAAAAGGCCAGTTGCTGGCGTCAAGGGTTTGGCAGGGTCTTCTGCTTGAGGATGTACAGGCTGACCAGTACCGCGCTGGTGAGCATGAACAGGCGGGCCCAGAACAGCGGCACCAGGTAGCAGGAAAAGCCGATGCTCAGCCACATCAGGCCGAGGGCGTAGACCTTGCCCTTGAGGGGAATGCCGTTGCCTTCCAGGTAGTCGCGAATCCACGGGCCGAGGTGCGGGTGGTCGACCAGCCAGTGGTAGAAACGCTCGGAACTGCGCATGAAACACGCGGCGGCCAGCAGCAGGAATGGCGTGGTCGGCAGGATCGGCACGAAGATGCCGATCACGCCCAGGGCCACGCTCAGCCAGCCGACGGCCAGCAGCGCGTAGCGGATGGCCGGGTTGCGGTTTATGCGGACGTCACGCGCCATGGCGCGACTTAGTGGTGGCGGGGTTTGAGCAGCGCCGGCTTTTCTTCCGGTGCATTGCACAGCAGGAACAGCGCGGTCAGCAGCTCGGGGATCTGATCGACCATGCTGTCGACCAGGTCGCGGTCGCGGGCGATTTCAGCGAACTCCGGTTGCTCGTCGAACAGGCCCGAGCCGACCATGATCGGCAGCAGCAGCTCGCTGACTTCGTCTTCGGCATCGTCGAACCACACGGCTTCGCGCAGGAATACGCCTTCCATGAAGCCGATGCACCAGCCGCGCAGGTCGGAATCGTCCGGCTCGTCGCCCAGGTCCAGGTCGCACGGGATTTCCGGATCATCGTCGCTGGCCAGCTGGCGGGCGATATGCGCCTGCAGTTGCAGCAGGGTGGCTTCGATGTCTTCGCGCTCGGCGTCGTTGCGGTAGTGCGGCGGCTCGGCGAACAGGGCGTCGATCCATTCGCGGGCCGGAACCTGGTCCGGGCAGATCGACAGGGCGGTCAGGTAACCGTGGGCGGCCACGTAGTCCAGGGCCTCCTCGTGCAGCTCATCGGCATCGAGGAAGGCTTGCAGGCGGGACAGTTGCTCGGCGAAGGACATCGTGGGGCTACCTTTAGACGTAAACGAGGCTGGATTCTAGTCCAGAGGCGCTGTAGCAGCCATAGTTCAAGGTGAAATAGGACTTTTTTGAAAAGCCCCGCGTTACAGATGGTCAGCCCCTGGAGTGGCAGATGCGTATAATGCCCGGCTCGCTCCGGAGACCCGCAATGTTCGACCACGCACAACGCATCCTCAAAGACGTTTTTGGCTACGACAGTTTCCGTGGCCGCCAGGGTGCGATCATCGAACGCGTGGCTGGTGGCGGCGACGCGCTGGTGCTGATGCCCACCGGCGGCGGCAAGTCGCTGTGCTTCCAGGTGCCGGCGCTGATGCGTGACGGCCTGGCCGTGGTGGTGTCGCCCCTGATCGCGCTGATGGATGACCAGGTCGCCACGCTGGACGAACTGGGTGTGGCGGCGGTGGCGCTGAACTCCACGCTGGGCGCCGACGAGCAGCGCAACATCGCCGACCGCATCCGCCGTGGCGAGATCAAGATGCTCTATCTCGCGCCGGAACGCCTGGTGCAGCCGCGCATGCTGGCCTTCCTGCAGAGCCTGGATATCGCCCTGTTCGCTATCGACGAAGCCCACTGCGTGTCGCAATGGGGCCACGATTTCCGACCGGAATACCTGCAGCTGGGGCAACTGGCAGAGCTGTTCCCGCATGTGCCGCGCATCGCCTTGACGGCCACGGCCGACATGCGCACCCGCGAGGAAATCGTCACCCGCCTGCACCTGCAGAATGCCGAACGTTTCCTGTCGAGCTTCGACCGGCCGAATATCTTTTACCGCATTGTGCCCAAGGAGCAGCCGCGCAAGCAGCTGCTGAGCTTCCTGGCTGCGCGCAAGGGCGATGCCGGCATCGTCTATTGCCTGTCGCGCAAGAAGGTCGAGGAAGTGGCGTCGTTCCTGTCCGAGCAGGGCTTTCCGGCGCTGCCGTACCACGCAGGCCTGGCCAATGACCTGCGGGCCTATCACCAGAAGCGTTTCCTGAATGAGGAAGGGCTGATCATGGTGGCGACCATCGCCTTCGGCATGGGCATCGACAAGCCCAACGTGCGCTTCGTCGCTCACCTTGACCTGCCGAAATCCCTGGAAGCCTACTACCAGGAAACCGGCCGGGCCGGTCGTGACGGCCTGCCGGCGGATGCCTGGATGGCCTACGGCCTGCAGGATGTGATCTTCCTCAAGCAGATGCTCAACAACTCCGAAGGCGATGAGCGCCACAAACGGGTCGAGCAGCACAAGCTCGATGCCATGCTGGCGCTGTGCGAGGAAACCCGCTGCCGGCGCCAGGCGCTGCTGGCGTACTTCGACGAAGAGCTGCCAAACCCCTGCGGTCACTGCGACAACTGCATTGACGGGGTGCAGACCTGGGATGCCACCGAGCCGGCGCGCCAGGCGCTGTCGGCCATCTACCGCAGCGGCCAGCGTTACGGCGTGGGCCACCTGGTCGACCTGCTGCTGGGCCGTGACAACGAGAAGATCCGCAACCAAGGGCATCAGCATCTCGCGGTGTTCGGCGTGGGCAAGGCGCTGAGCGAAGGCGAGTGGCGTTCGCTGTATCGCCAGTTGGTGGCGCGTGGTCTGGCGGATGTCGATCTGGAGGGCTTCGGCGGCCTGCGCCTGTCCGAGACCTGCCGGCCCTTGTTGCGCGGGGAAGTGACGCTGCAACTGCGCCGCGATCTGAAGCCGCAGCAGAGCGCCAAGGCCTCCAGCAGTGCCGCCAGCCAGCTGGTGCGTGGCGATGAGCGCGAGCAGTGGGAAGCCCTGCGCGCCCTGCGTCGCAAGCTGGCGGAAGAGCATGGCGTGCCGCCTTACGTGATCTTCCCGGACGCCACGTTGCTGGAAATGCTGCGCAGCAAGCCCAGCACCCTGGCCGAGATGGCCCAGGTCAGCGGTGTCGGTGCGCGCAAACTGGAGCGCTACGGCGAAGCTTTCCTCGACGTACTCGGCAGTGCCGAGGAGGCGCCGCGTGCGGTGGTCGATCTGCGCCATGAACTGGTCAGCCTGGCCCGCGCGGGGATGACCCCGCTGCAGATAGCCAGCCAGCTCAAGTGCACGGAGAAGAATGTTTACAGCTTGCTGGCCGAGGCCATCGGCAGTCAGCAGTTGTCGCTGGAGCAGGCGCTGGACCTGCCGGAAGAGCTGCTCGGGGAAATCCAGGACGTGTTCCTGGATGGCGAAGGGCAGCTGCCATCGGTAGCCGACGTGGCGCAAGCGTTCGCCGGGCGCGTCGACGAGGGCGTACTGCACTGCGTTCGAGCGGCGCTGCAGGCCGAGTTCGAGACCTGAGGCGCTGGCCACCGGCTTGCAGGTAGTGTCTTTCGCCATCTAAGGTGAGTGCTGGAACACGAAATCGAGGTGGCGGTGTCGACCGATCAAACCTGGCTTGAGGACGTTCAGCCGAGCCCCTATGCCGAGCAGTTGGCCAAGGGATTTGGTCGCTTGCGCTTTTCCCGGCCCCTGGAGTCCGAGTACCGCCGTCACCGGCAAGGCGAGAGTTCGATGCTCAAGCGCGTCGCCTTGGTCTTCGCCCTCCTGATCTGGCTGGCGTTCATCGCAATCGACATGCTGCTCATCCCGCCGCCCTACCTGGGGTGGATTCTCGCGATTCGTCTGGTGGTCCTAGGCGTGCTGCTGGGGTTGGGGGGGCTGCTGCTCTGGGGGATTCGCCTCTCCTGCTACCAGCCGTTGAGCATCCTGGGAGCGCTTGCCCTGGGCCTGGGCATCGCAGCCATCGTGCCCATCGGGCGCCTGTACGATCCGAACTACCCCTATGAAGGGCTGCTGCTGGCGAGCATCGCAATCTACTTCCTGCTCGGGCTTCGCCTGATCGAGGCGGCGTTGTGCGCGCTGGCGCTGATGCTGATCTACGCGGGCGTCGAGGTGCTGTCCGGGCTGCCGCTGGTGGAGCTGACCAGCAACCTGTTGTTCCTGCTGTGCAGCAACCTGATCGGTGGCGTGGGCTGCTACCTACTGGAGTACAAGTCGCGCGAGGATTTCCTGCTGCGCAACCTGATGCGCTTGCTGGCGGACCACGACAGCCTGACCGGGCTGAACAACCGCCGCAGCTTCAACCGGCAGTTCGAGCGGCTATGGCGCCAGGCCCTGCGCGAGAGCAAGTCGCTGGCGTTGCTGCTGTGCGACATCGACCACTTCAAGGCCTATAACGACCGCTACGGGCATCAGGCCGGCGACGCCGTGCTGCAGCGGGTCGGCGCGCTGTTGCAGGACGCCGCGCGGCGTCCGCTGGACATGGCGGTGCGCCTGGGCGGCGAGGAATTCGCCGTGTTGCTGTACGACATCGGCGAGACCGAAGCGCGGCATCGCGCTGATGCCATGCGCGCGGCGCTGGAGACGCTGAACATCCAGCACGAGAGCTCGACCACGGCCAGCATGCTGACCATGTCGATTGGCGTGGCGTGTATCTGTCCGGGGGAAGAGGGCGCCTTTGCGGTGCTCTACGAGCACGCCGATCGGGCGCTGTACGAGGCCAAGGCTTTCGGGCGTAACCGGGTGGTGGCCTAGCTGGCGCGTTTTGTCGCTCGTGATGGCGCGGCCCGTGAGTGGCGGAGTAGAGCGGCACTGCTAGCATCCCCAGCCACTGCTTCCGGGAGCGACACAACCTGATGGAACGACTGATCCAGGCCAATGGCCAACCGCACTACGGCCTGTTTTCCAGTGCCCCCGACCTCATCAACTACCGCGATTTCGATTTCCGCTCACCCATGGGGCGGCGCCTGGGCGCCCTGGCCAAATGGCGGCGCTTTCATCAGTTCCAGTATTTCGGGTTGATCAGCGACACGCTGATCGGTGGTTGCGCCCTGGCCAACCTGAGCCTGGCGGGGATCGGCTTCGTCTACCTGTTTCACCCGGCCAGCGGCCGCATGATCGAGCGCCAGTTCAAGCTGCCGCTGGGCATGGGCACGCGTTTCTCCCAGCGCCCTGATGATGGGGTGTGCGAACTGCGCAGCGGCCGCAACCTGCTGCGTCTGGAGAACCTGCCCGGTGTGCGCGAGAAGCGCCTGCTGGTGGAGCTGGATGACGGCACCCGCATCGATGCGGCGTTCAGCGAGACCGAGCCGGCGTTCCAGTCCATGTGCATCAACACGCCCACCGCGGTGAATGGCTGGGTCTATGCGCAGAAGGTGGCGGGTGTCCGCTGTTCCGGGCATATCCGCAGCGCCCTGGGGGAGTTCGATCTGGAGCAGATCGACGCCTTCGCTCACCACGACTGGTCGGCAGGCTATATGCGGCCTGAAACCCACTGGAACTGGGCCTGCCTGTCCGGTCGCGCCGAGCGGCAGCGGGTTGGTCTGAACCTGTCGTGCGGGGTTAACGAAACCAGTTTCACAGAGAACTGCTACTGGCTGGATGGCGAGTTGATCAAGGTCGATACGGTGCGTTTCGACTTCGATCGGCGTCGACCGCTGGAGCCGTGGCGCATCGACTCGTACGACGGCCAGGTGGCTCTTCGTTTCGAGGCACGCGGGCTGCATCAGGAGCGCATGAACCTGGGCATCCTGGCGAGCAACTTCAAACAGATATTCGGACAGTTCAGCGGCGTGCTGCGACCGGCTGGGCGTCCTGAGGTGCCGATCCTCAATTGCTGGGGCTTTGTCGAAGATCAGTATGTGAAATGGTGAAACATATCGCCGCCCGGGAGTATTGCTCTCGTGTTGCAGTCATGGTTAGCTGGCTAATAATTAGTTTTTTATACTTATAAGAGCCATTGCCCCATGTCGCTAGCCGATCAGCACCGTTTCGCCATGCAGCTTGCCCAGTTATCCCGCGCCTGGCGCGCCGAGTTGGATCGTCGTTTGGTCGGGCTGGGCCTGTCGCAGGCACGCTGGCTGGTGCTGTTGCACCTGGCGCGTTTCGACGAGCTGCCGACCCAGCGTGAGCTGGCGCAGAGCGTGGGCGTGGAGGGGCCGACCCTGGCGCGCCTGCTCGACAGCCTGGAAGCCCAGGGCCTGGTCAGCCGTCACCCGGTTCCTGAAGACCGCCGCGCCAAGAAAATCGCCCTGAGCCCCAAGGCCCAGCCGTTGATCGAGAAGATCGAGGCGATCTCCACGCAACTGCGTCAGGAACTGTTCGCCGGAATCGACGAAGAAGAATTGCGTCGCTGCCAGCAAGTGCACGCCCGCATCCTAGGTAACCTGGAAAAACGCTGATGCAGCAAGACCTGGCGGCGTTGCAGGCGCGCTATGGAGCGCGCTATCCGCAATGGCTGATGGGCGTTCTGATGGTCGGCAGCATGGCCATGGTGCTGGCCTCGACCAGCATCAACGTGGCGCTGCCCGCGATCATGCAGGACTTCGCCATTGGCCGTCCCCTGGCGCAATGGCTTTCCACCGGGTTTCTCGCCGCAATGACGGCCGGTCTGTTGCTGGCCGCCTGGGCCCACGCCCGTCTGGGTGCCCGCCGCACGGCGCAGCTCGGTCTGCTGGTGTTCATCTTCAGTTCATTGTTGTCGCTGGTGGCGCAATCGGCCTGGCAACTGATCGCCCTGCGCGTTATCCAGGGCCTGTGCGCAGGGATCGTCCAGCCGCTGGCGATGGTGCTGATCTTTCGGGTCTTCGCTGAAGGCGGTCGTGGCATGGCGCTGGGGCTGTACGGGCTCGGCGTGATGGTGGCGCCCACCCTGGGGCCGACCATCGGTGGCTACCTGGTCGATCAGTTCGGCTGGCATGCGGTGTTCTGGCTGCCGCTGCCCCTGTGTGTACTGGGCGTGCTGGGTGGCCACTGGCTGTTGCCCAACCAGCGCGAGCGCAGCACGCCGTTCCTGGATGTGTGGGCGTTCACCTTGCTCTGCGTCGCGCTGTTCGCGTTGCTGGGTGCGTTGGCCGAGGCCCAGCGTTTTTCCTGGCTGAATGCGCGGGTCTGGGCCCCGGGGTTGCTGGGAACCGCCTGCGCCATCGGATTCTTCGTGCGCAGTTGGCGCAGCAGCAAGCCGCTGCTGCCACTGAAGCTGTGGCGCCATCCTGGTTTTCGCAGTGCGAGCTGGGTGGCACTGGCTCTCGGGCTGGGCCTGTACGGTTCGACTTACCTGATTCCGCTCTATCTGCAAACCGTGGAAGGGTACGGCGCCGGCCGCGCCGGCCTGCTCCTGCTGCCCACCGGGATCATGATGGGCATGGCATCGTTTTTCGGCGGCTGGCTGAGTGATCGACTGAGCGCCGCCGTGCTGCTGACCGGTGGCTTGCTGGTGTTCGCCATATCCTGCGCGGGCCTGGGCTGGCAAGGGCAGGGTGCTTCGTTTCTCGTGCTGTGCTTCTGGGCCTGCATCGGCCGTATCGGCCTGGGCATCCTGTTACCGGCCTTGAGCACCGGCTCGCTGGACATCCTCAGCTCTGAAGAGCTGGCTCAGGGCGCCGGGGCGATTACGTTCGTTCGGCAACTTGGGGGCGCATTTGGAGTCAACTTGCTGACGTTCTTCCTGGAGTGGCGGCATGCCGCGGAAGGAACCGATCTGCTGGCTGAAGCCCGCGCCTTTCAGCAGAGTTTCTGGCTGATGGCTGGGGTGTTTTTCTTGACCATGTTGGCTGCCTGGCATGTGCGTTCACGCGCCGCATGACAGCTGGTCGGCTGAAAGTGTGTGGTCCGTCAAATTTTTGGATGCCCCATCCTGCTTTGCGTATGATAGCGATATGCCTAGTTTTATGAGTGCAGTCAGCCGAGCAAGACTGCAAATCATGGCCATACTCACACGTAGCCGGGTTCGACAGGGACCGTCACCCGCCGCCTGAAATACTTGCAACGTCCGCGTCATCACCTTCAGGGCAGGTACGCCTGGGTGTCATCGACGGACGGGTTGCTAGGGATCTACCGGGAGTTTTCATGACCCCAGTTCGCCAATTGTTGCTTGGCCTGGCTTCTAGCTCGGCACTCTATTCGGGGGTTGTCCCCGCGCTCGGTCTGGGTGAAATCACCCTGCATTCTGCGTTGAACCAGCCACTCGATGCCGAGATCGAGCTGCTCGAGGTGGGTGACCTGAGCTCCAGCGATGTGCTGGTTCGCCTGGCGCCGGCGGAGGTGTTCAGCCGTTCCGGTGTCGATCGCCTGTTCTTCCTCAATGACCTGCGCTTCACCCCGGTGCTGCGTGGCGCCAACAGCGTGATTCGTGTGGTGTCGAACCGCCCGGTCAACGAGCCTTACCTGAATTTCATCGTCGAAGTGGCGCGCCCCAACGGGCAGCTGCTGCGCGAGTACACCGTGCTGCTGGACCCGCCGGGCTCTTCCGCCTACCGCACCATGGCCACCGTGCCCCAGGCGCGGCCCGAGGCGGCACCCGTGCAATCGGCCCCCGAGCCGACGCAGAGCTACGTCGCGCCCAGCGTGATGCCGACTGCAGAGCGTGGCCAGCGTTATCAGGTCAGCCGTGGTGACAGCCTGTGGAGCATCGCCGCCGGCTTGCGCGCTGCTGGCAGCGAGCTGTCGCAGGATCGCTTGATGCGCGATATCCATGCCCTGAACCCGCAGGCCTTCAGCAATGGCGACATCAACCGGCTGCGCGCAGGGGCCGATCTGCTGCTGCCGGATGCCGCCAATCCGCAAGCCGTCGCGGCGACCGAAACCGCCGTGACGGCGCCGCAGGATGCCCCGCTGTCGCCCGAGCCGCCGCTGGAGCCTCAAGCCGAAGCGTTGGCCTTGGCACAACGGCGTATCGACCAGGCGCTCGCCGATCAGGCTCTGGAAAATCAGCAGCTGCAGCAAGGGCTGGCGGACTTGCAGGCGCAGGTGCAAGAGCTGCAGTCGCAACTGGCCAACAAGGATCAGCAACTGACCGATCTGCGCGCGCGCGTGGATGCACCGCCGGCACCGGTGGTCACTGAGGCGCCCGCAGCAGCACCAGCTGAAACACCGGCGGCTCCGGTCGAGGCGCCCGCGAGCGAGTCGCGCTCCTGGTTCAGTGCCACCCTCGCGTTGTTGCTGGTGCTGCTGGCCGGCTTGATCGCGTTGTACTGGCGCGCCCGTCGACGCCCTGCGCCTGTCGCGCCGGCGCCCGTCAAACCGGAGGCGGTCGCAGTGGCGGCCCCCGCGGCGGTGCCGGTCAGCCCGGTGCTGGCAGCAACGCCAGTGGTGGCCGCTGCGGTTCCGGTGGCGCCTGCTCCGGTCGCGCCGTTGCGCTCTGCGGTGCCGGTGGACGCCCTGGAAGGCGCGAATATCTACATTGCCTACGGCCGTTTCAGCGACGCCGCCGTCGCGCTGCGCAAGGCGCTGGATGCCCAGCCGCTGCGCAGCGATATCCGCTTCCGTCTGCTGGAGGTCTACGCCCAGCTGGGCGACACGCAGGCCTTTGCCCGTGAAGAGGCGATACTGCGCGAGGAGGGCTTTACCCCGGCGCGTATCGACCAGCTCAAGGGCCGTCACCCGAACCTGCTCGGCGGCACCGCGGCGCCAGCGCTGAACGACGACCTGCTGCTCGATGACACCCCGCTGCCCACAGAGGCTGCGCCGTCGACGCTGTCGGATGACTTCCAGCTCAACCTGGACGACCTGTCGCTGGATGCCGACTGGGACCTGGTCAGCCCGTTCTCTCCAACTTCCCGTGCCAAGGCCGCTCCCGTCGTGCCGGAGGAGCCCGAGCACCATGGGATGGGCAAGCACGATGTTCGCAGCCCGTTCGCTGCGTCGATGCTGGTGGAGGAAACCTCCTCGGAAGACTGGCTGCAGGAAGAGCTGGACGACAATTTCCTGAAACAGCCAGAGGCGGCCGACAGCCTGCTGTTGAGCGACCTGGGTGACCTGGAAGGGCACCGTGACACACTGTCCAAGCTCAATCTGGCCCTGGCCTACATCGAGCAGGGCAGCCTGGAGAGTGCCTGCAACATCCTCAACGAGGTGATCATCGAAGGCGACGACGCGCAGAAGGAACAGGCGCGCGAGTTGCTGGCCAAGATCGCCTGATACCCGCCCCGGTGTCGCCTGCGGGCGGCACCGGAGTGAGGCAAACACCCGACGCAGGCGTATCATGGCGGCTCCCGCCCAACACGAGTCGCGTCATGTCTCCCGATAAAAAAGCCGAAGTGGCCATCACCTATTGCACCCAGTGCCAGTGGATGCTGCGTGCTGCCTGGCTGGCCCAGGAGCTGCTGTCGACGTTTTCCGATGACCTGGCCAGGGTCAGCCTCGAACCGGGAACCGGTGGCGTGTTCCGCATTACCTGCGATGGCGTGCAACTGTGGGAGCGCAAGGCCGATGGCGGCTTCCCCGAAGCCAAGGTGCTCAAACAGCGTTTGCGCGACCACATCGACCCGGCTCGTGACCTCGGCCATAACGACCGCGTTAGTACCTGAGTTGCACCTGTAGGAGCGGCTGGGCGGCATTCCGATTGCCCGCGAGCTTTTTGCCTCACCGCCGACTCGGCATTGCCCATCAGACCGTCGAGCTCGCGGGCAAGCCCGCTCCTACGGAGGGCGCGGTTCGCTCGTAATCGATGTCCCTCCCTATCACTGGCGAGACAGCGGCTGTAGGAACGGGTGGGCGCCTTGGTGTCTTCAGCGCGCCATGCGGGCCGAGAAGAAGATTGCCAGGATGATCAGCATGCCGCCGGCCAGCATGCGCAGGGTGGGGACTTCGTGGAACAACCACCAGGCGAAGGCGATGCCGTAGACCGGTTCCAGAGCGAAGATCACCGCCGCCGTTCGCGCCTTCAGTACGCGCAGGCTGGCGACGAACAGGCTGTGCGCCAGGCCGGTACAGAACACCCCGAGCATCGCCAGCCACAGCCAGTCGAGCAGAGTGACGCTGGGTAGCAGCGGCCAGGCGAAGGGCATGAAACACAGCAGCACCGTGACGTTCTGGCACAGCGCGGCCTGCACTGGGTCCAACCCACGGGTGCTGGCTCGGTTGAGCAGCGAGAGCAGGGAAAACAGTAGCCCGGACAGCACCGCCCAGAGCAGGCCGACCGTTGCCTCGCTGCCCAGGTCGAAGGACGGCGTGACCAGCACCAGGCCCAGGCAGACCACGGCCACCATCAGGTACTCGCCGGGGCGGGTGCGCTCGCGGAACAGCAGGCCTTCCAGCAGCACGGTGAAGGCCGGGAAGCTGGCGAAGCCGAGGGTGGCGATGGCCACGCCGGAAACTTTCACCGCCTCGAAGAAGGTCATCCAGTGGCTACCGAGCAGCAGCCCGCCCAGGGCCAGCAGGCCCAATTGCCGTACAGTGGGGCGGACGCCGCTGGCGGACGAAACGAACTGGGCGAACAGCGCCAGGGCTGCCACGGCGAACACCGCCCGACCCGCAACAATGGCCAGCGGTGTGGTCTGCGCCAGCTTGCCGAATATCCCCGAGAGCCCGAACAACAGCGCGCCCAGGTGAATGGCCAGCAGGGCCTTGCGCTCGGTCATGCCAGACGCGCTCCGTTGGGCAGGGGCTTGTCGAAACTGGCGAGGACCACCTTGTCGTCGGCGTCGTACACCCCGGTCACCAGCACCTCGGAGCGGATGCCAGCCACACGCTTGGGCGCGAAGTTGCACGCGCACAGCACCTGGCGACCCAGCAGGTCATCCACGCTGTAGTGGGCAGTCAGTTGGGCGCTGGAGGTTTTTATCCCGAGCTCACCCAGGTCGACCTGGAGCACATAGGCGGGTTTCAGCGCCTTGCTGTTCGGTTCGGCTGACAGCACCGTGCCGACACGCAGTTCTACCCGGTGAAAATCGTCCCATTCGATGGTTTGCATGGTGCCTCCCTAAGCGTGCAGCGTTGCAGTCTAGGAGGCGAGGGGGACGATGTCTGTCGCGGGAATGGCGACCTTTGTCGCGCTACTCGCGGGCCTGGCGCAGGGCCCGCGGAGTCGTGCCGAAATGCCGGGACAGGGCCGCGGTAAAGGCGCTTTGCGAGCTGTAGCCAACCCGCGCGGCAATCTCGCCGACCGCCAGGTGGCTGCTTTGCAGCAGGTGACGGGCCAGGTGCAGGCGCCGGCTGCGCACATACTCCATGGGTGTCTGGCCGGTCTCTTCGAGAAAGCGCGCGTGGAAGCGTGCGGCGGACAAGCCGCTGAGGCGCGCCAGGTCGGCGACCTGCAGGGGGTGGGCCGCATGCTGGTCGATATGCGCATCGATTGCCGCCAGGGGCAGCCGGCCATTGCCGACCTGGATGGATTGCCCATTGGCCAGACTCGCCAGGAGCAGGGCAGCGCCCTGGTGAGCGATCACCGGGTCGTTGATCGGGCTGGCCGCCAGCCAACCGACCAACTGGCTCTGGGACGGCGTCAGGCTGATCGCGCCGGGTTTCTCCAGCAGGCGTCGGCTGGCGTCGGCATGACTCCCCAGGTGCTGCGTGAGCCAGTGTTCCGAGGGCACATCAAGCACCAGGCACTGGCTGCCGTGCCGACTGCCACAGGCATGGGGCGCCTCGGGCGGAACGACTGCGAGCACCTGGCGCTGCACCCGGCTGCCGAGGCCGGCCACTTCGAACTGCAGTTCGCCGCTGAGGCCGAACACCAGCTGCGCATGGGCGTGGCTGTGGCTGATCAGTTCGTGGCTGTAGTGACGCAGCGTAAGCAGCGAAGGCATGGCAGGTTCCTCGTCCGAGGCGGCAGTTTACCAGCGCCGTGTGCGGATGGTGCTGTCATCGAACTGCCATGGGTGCGTCACAATCACTTCACCGCCGGCGCGCAAGCTCGTAAAAACCCAGCCGGAGGTCGCCCATGACCAGCGCTCAGCTCGCCAAGCCCAGCCGCAAACAACGTGTCCGAACCCTGTGGATCTCCGATGTACACCTTGGCACCCGTGATTGCCAGGCGGAGCACCTGTCGGCCTTTCTCAAACGCTACCAGACCGATCGGATCTACCTGGTCGGCGACATCATCGATGGCTGGAAGCTGCGCGGCGGCATCTACTGGCCCCAGGCGCACACCAACGTGCTTCGCCGCCTGCTGACCATGAGCAAGCGCGGTACCGAGGTGATCTATGTCACCGGCAACCACGACGAATTCCTGCGCCGCTATTCCAGCCTGATGCTGGGCAATATCCAGTTGGTCGACGAGGCCGAGCACATCACCGCCGACGGCCGCCGCCTGCTGGTGATCCACGGTGACCAGTTCGATGTGATCACCCGCTACCACCGTTGGCTGGCGTTCCTCGGTGACTCGGCCTACGAAATCACCCTGACCCTCAACCGTTGGCTGAATCACTGGCGCAGCCGGTACGGCTATGGCTACTGGTCGCTGTCGGCCTACCTCAAGCACAAGGTCAAGACGGCGGTTAACTTCATCAGCGACTTCGAAGAGGCGATCACCCATGAGTGCGCCAAGCGCGGTTTCAATGGGGTTATCTGCGGCCACATTCACCACGCCGAGATTCGCCCGATGGGTGATGTCGAGTACATGAACTGCGGGGATTGGGTGGAGTCCTGCACAGCGCTGATCGAGCACCTGGACGGCACCATCGAACTCTACCGACTCGCCGAAGATCAACTGCGCCAGACGCAGCCGGCGCTGGCGACTGCCGAGCCCGTGGCATGAGGGTGCTCATCGTTTCCGACGCCTGGCTGCCCCAGGTCAACGGAGTGGTGACCAGCCTGCAGGCGCTGGTGAGGGAGCTCCAGGTCATGGGGCACGAGGTCAAGCTGCTGTCGCCCCAGGATTTCCGTTCGCGACCGTGCCCGACCTACCCGGAAATCCCCCTGGTCTGGGACCTATGGCGTGTCGGCCCGGCGATTCGCGACTTTGATCCGGACTGTGTACACCTCGCCACTGAAGGGCCGCTGGGCTGGGCTGCACGTCGCTGGTTGAACAAGCGCGGTCTGGCGTTCTCCAGCGCGATTCATACGCGCTTTCCCGAGTACATTCATACGCGCTGGCCGCGTATCCCGCTGGCCTGGGGGTACGCTTACCTGCGAGCCTTCCACCGACCGAGTCAGTCCGTACTGGTCACCACCGAGCGGTTGCGTGATGAGTTTGCCGGTTGGGGCCTGAAGCGCCTGGCGCTGTGGCGCAAGGGCGTGGCCACCGAGTTGTTCCACCCGACGCCGTCGCGTGAAGAGGCTGCTGCTCCGGTATTCCTGTACGTCGGGCGCATCGCCCCGGAGAAAAACCTGGCGGCCTTTCTCGATCTGGATCTGCCGGGCGAGAAGCAGGTGGTGGGCGATGGGCCGCAACGGGAGGCGTTGCAGGCGGCGTATCCCGCTGTGAAGTTTCTCGGTTATCACCACGGCCGGGCGTTGGCTGAGCGTTATCGCCAGGCCAGCGTGCTGGTCTTTCCTTCTCGCACCGATACCTATGGGCTGGTGATGCTGGAGGCGCTGGCCTGTGGCACGCCGGTGGCGGCGTTCCCTGTACCGGGGCCGCTGGATGTGCTGGAGGACGGAGTGACCGGTGTGATGGACGAACAGCTAGGGGCGGCGTGCCTGGCGGCCTTGGCGCTGGATCGTTCGGTGTGTGCAGAACGGGCAGGGCGCCAGTCCTGGCGGGCGTCAGCCGTGGAGTTTCTAGCGCACCAGCCGTTGCTCGATGGTGCGGCCTGCCCTGGCGTGGAAGTGCTGGTTCGCTGAGGAGCGCGCCTCTTCGGGTACGTTGACATTTCCTGTCGGCGCGGCAAATCGTCGGTGGGCCTGGTAACCCTGGGTGTCGCTGCGCTCGACCCAGGCTACGGGGCGACGGAAGTGGTTGTGCCTTAAGGTGGGTTTGCTGAGTGCTGGGCGGAGTGAAGCAAGCGTTAAAGCTCGCGGGCAAGCCCGCTCCTACAGAGGGGGGCTTGTCCGGGTATCTGTTTTACATGATGACCTTGTCGCGAAGTTTCTCGGCGGCCTGTTGCAGCGCCAGGATGACCCGTTCCTTGTCGAAGTTCTGAATGCCGTTGGTGTCCAGATACATGGAGAAGCCCGGCAGCTCGTGCTCGACGTAGCTCGAGGTGGCACCCAGGTCGCGGCGGAAGTCCACCACCTGGTAGATCTGCACCGGGCGGGTGAAGCCCTTGACGGTGATCTGGCCCTTGTCGCGGCACATGATCACATCCTTGACCAGCGAATAGGTCTCGTGGGAAATCAGGATCTCGCCGGACTCGGCGGCGCTTTCCAGGCGGCTGGCGAGGTTCACGTCGCGGCCGATGATGGTGTAGTCCATGCGCGTATCGGCGCCGAAGTTGCCCACCGTGCAGTAGCCGGTATTAAGGCCCATGCGGATTTCCAGGGGCTTGGTGATGCCCTGGGCACGCCACTGCTGACGCAGGACCTTCATGTGCTTGCGCATGGCGATGGCCATGGACACGGCAGCAACCGCGTCTTTCTTGGCACCCTGGCTGGCCGGGTCGCCGAAGAACACCATGACGCTGTCGCCGATGAACTTGTCGATGGTGCCGCCGTATTTCAGGCAGATCTTCGACATTTCGTTGAGGTAGGTGTTGAGCAGGTCAGTGAGGGCTTCGGCTTCCAGTTCTTCGGACAGCTCGGTAAAGCCCTTGATGTCGGAGAAGAACACCGTGAGCTTCTTGCGCTGGGTCTCCAGGCGCACGCTCTTCTTGCCGCTGAAGATCGATTCCCAGACCTGGGGCGACAGGTATTTGGCCAGGTTGCGCGCCAGGCGCGCGGCTTTTTCCTGTTCGCGTTTGATCTCGCTACGCACCTGGGCCAGGCGCAGGCCCTGCTGGTGCACGAAGTAGGCGGTGATGCAGATGTACAGGGTGGTGAACGCGATACTCACCAGGGCAACGAGCGCTGGTGTGGAAACATTCACTTCGAAACGGGTGATGGAGGCCGTGAGCAGGGTGCCGCTGACCGCGATCAGCAACGCCAGCCCCATGTGGCGCAGGCCGCCGAGTACCAGGGCGCTGAAACACAGCGTCAGAACCGCCATCAGGCAGGGCACCACGGAGAACCCGAGCAGGGCCAGGGCGGCGCCGCAGTGCAGAGAATCGATGAACAGCAGGCAGAGGGTGGTCTTTTGCGGGTGTTCGCGCTTGAACCGCAGGCTCAGGTGATGGGCCAGGTGCGGGTAGAGCAGCGCGTAGGGCACCATCCACAGGATGTGGTAGCCAAAGTGCTGGGCATAGGTCCCGGCCGCGATGCTCGCGGCAATGGCGATATAGGCCAGGACACGCGAGTAGTACTCTCGCAGAGGCGGAGCCGGCAAGGTGTTGAGCCGAGTTTGAGTGGCTGCATTCATGGGTTGAAACGATCCCTGCTGGTTTTCTGGCGCCTCTGCCGGACGCCTGGGCTGTCTGCAAGACCCAGGCCTGGCATGCAAACAAAGCGGGATCATAACCAAGCGCCGTAGTGGCAGCCAAGCGCTGCTGCCGAACGGCAATAAGGTTCAGGCAGGCGGTCATGCCTCCTGAGTGGTCACCGCCTTGTACAGGGTGTTCTTCGGACGGGCGAAAACACGCCGCAGCATGGGCTCGAAAAAGCTCAGGGGCAGGGTCTCGAAATCCGGATCGAAGGCTGCCGCATCGTACTTGGCGCAGAACTCGATGGTGGCCTGGTACTGCGGGTGATCCTTGAATTGCTCGCGCAGGTGCCGGTCCATGCCCAGGTGGTGGAAGAAGTAATAGCCCTGGAACACCCCGTGCTTTTCCACGATCCAGTGGTTTTCCGGGCTGACGAAGGGTTTGAGTATGGCAGCGGCGATGTCCGGATGGTTGAAGCTGCCGAGGGTG
This sequence comes from Pseudomonas sp., assembly GCA_050282285.1. Taxonomy (GTDB): domain Bacteria; phylum Pseudomonadota; class Gammaproteobacteria; order Pseudomonadales; family Pseudomonadaceae; genus Aquipseudomonas. The sequence continues at coordinate 587 of JBLZZJ010000048.1, read as the reverse complement.
TCGCCGATATCATGCAGCAGCGCGCAGACTACGTACTCCTCGTCGCGGCCATCCTGGTGGGCGCGGGTGGCGGTCTGCAGTGAGTGGGTCAGGCGATCCACCGGGAAGCCGCCGAAATCGCCGTCCAGCAGTTTCAGGTGGGTGAGGACTCTGTCTGGCAGCTGGGCGGCGTAGGCCATGAAGTCCTGGGCGATGATCGCCCAGTCGGCGGCAGTGCCGTCCTGCATGTGGTTGAACTGGGCTCGGGCATTCATGGTGTGCTCTCTTTCTTGTTGTTATTGGAACGATCAGAACTTGATGCGGCCGGTAAACGCGTCCTTGAGCATGACCCAGTCGCCCATCAGGCTGTACAGCGGGTACTGGAAGGTGGCCGGGCGGTTTTTCTCGAAGATGAAGTGCCCGACCCAGGCGAAGCCATAGCCGGCCAGCGGCATGGCCAGCAGCCACAGCCATTGTTGGGTGAGCAGGACGTAGGCAAGGATGCCCAGGACCAGCAGGCTGCCGGCATAGTGCAGGCGGCGGCAGGTCGGGTTGCTGTGCTCTTGCAGGTAATAGGGGTAGAAGTCGGCGAATCGGGTGAAGCGCTC
>JBLZZJ010000047.1:0-9150 GCA_050282285.1 Pseudomonas sp. | reverse complement strand
ACTGGCCGTTGCGGGCTATTACTTGCGGCTGGCTTTTTCCAGCATACGCAGAGCGCGCTCGTTGGCTTCGTCAGCAGTTTGCTGAGCCTTCTGAGCAGCAGCCAGAGCTTCATCAGCCTTACGGTAGGCTTCGTCGGCACGGGCTTGGGCGCGAGCAGCAGCGTCTTCAGTAGCAGTCAGACGAGCTTCAGTTTCTTTGGAGATGCTGCTGCAACCGGTAGCCAGAACTGCGGCCAGGGCCAAAGCAGAGAATTTCAGAACGTTGTTCATCGTGTTCCCCTTAAGGTGGAGTTTTCCATAAAAGCAATTTCCAAACGGTAGGAAATTAGCCGGCGTACATACTACCTATAACTTGTAGTAAGTAAACGGAGGCGAATCAAGTGCAGCCTGTTTTTTTTGACTTGTCCAAGCGGCGGGCATGCCAATGCGATGTTTTGTATAAAAACTAGACAGTTTTCGCTGCGATTGGATGTGCTACCTGCGCAATAGTTCTCCTCGACTCGCGGAAAGTGCGTGAATGCGCACTTGGGAGCGGGGCTTCTTTTGATCAACGTGAATGGCGAAAGTGGAGTGCTCCTTAGCCATCACCTTTGGGAACCGGTTTCGCCATTTCCCTGCGCCTGTGGCAGGGCCTGTCAGCGTGAATGAGCAATAGGTCTCTAAGTGTTTGATTTGCCGTGGCTGAGCGGCGGTCAGGCTGATAAGCTCGGCACATCCGGAAACAAGAATAATTTGGCTTAATCAAGGATGTGCCATGTCGAAGCTGATCAAGTGGGGCCTGTTGTCAGTGCTGGCGATTGCGGTGCTGATCAAGTTGTCGTTGTGGTTGTCCGTGCGCTCGATCATGACCGATGCGAGCGAGCAGCTGTCGCCGTTCATGGACATCAGCTATGGCGGCATCACGTCGTCCTTCGATGGCCGTGTTGGTCTTGAGAACGTCAGGATCAACGTTCCCATGCTCCGTGACAGCCTCCACGTGGCGCACGCCGAGCTGAAATTCAACGGCCTGGGCGAATTGCTGCGTTTCAAAGAGCGCCTGGCCGAGGGTAAATTCCCCGAGCAGATGGCAGTCAGCCTGAAAGGTCTGGCGCTGGATGTTCATGGCCCATTCATGCAGAGCCTGTACGACACGCCCGCCGAGCGCAGCGTCTTTACCGCGATGAGCGAAGTGGCCTGCGGCAAGGTGCGTACCATCGGCACCGGCGAGTTGCTGGACATGGGCTATCGCACCTTCGAGACCGATGGCGAATTTTCCTATCTGTTCCAGCCGGGCGCGCAGAAACTGACGTTCAACCTGACGTCCGATACCCGGGACATGGGTGAGATGCGGATCGGCCTGTCGCTGGCCAACATGTCTGAAAAACCTGGCGACCTGCGAGTGAACCCGCCCAAGATCCAGTGGGTAAGCATCGAACTCAACGACAATCAGTATCAGCGCAAGGTCCAGGAGTACTGCGCCGGCAAGCTGGGGCAGGATCAGGCTACTTATCTGAAGACGGCCGTGCGGCAGTTCGACAAGGTGCTGCGCAGCCAGCGCATCGCGCTCGATCAGCCGGTGCTGGACGCCTACGGCCGCTACCTGAATGACCCCCAGTCGCTGCGCATCGAGCTGGACCCGACTGAGGGGATGGCCTGGGACGGCTTGCAGTTCTTCGATGCCAAGGACGTGCTGGCGATGATGCGCCCGACCGTACTGGTCAACCGTGAAGTGGTCCAGCCCCTCGGGTTCGCCTGGGTAGACCCTACGGCGCGAGTGCCGAGCGAGGAAGCGCTGGGTGAAACGGCTCCGGCTGCGGAGCTGCTGCCGGTGACCAGCGGTACCACCGACGGATTTGTCAGTGTGGCCAGCTTGTCCGATCATGTCGGCAAGCGTTTGCGCTTTGTGACCTATGATGGCATTTACTATCAGGGCATCCTGACGAGAGTAGTGAACGATAAGGCGTTTCTTAGCCTCCAAGGCGGTAATGGCACAGCAGAGATGTCATTGCGGCTGGATAAAATCAATACTGTGCGGGTGCAGTTCTAGGGGAGATGTGATGAGCGAGGCGTTGTCCATTCACCATGACCAGGGCGGTCATCAGTTCGAGACCACAGTGGATGGTGACCGTGCCTACCTGGCGTATATGGATCTGGGTAAGCAGACGCTGGATATTTACCGGACCTTCGTGCCGAACTCGCTGCGTGGCCGGGGCATTGCTGCGGCCCTTACCGAACATGCCCTGCAATATGCCGAGCGCATGGGCTATACGGTGATTCCGTCGTGCTCCTATGTGGAGCGCTATATGGAACGGCGTCAGCGACAACCAGCCCAGGGCTGAATCAGGGACAAAAAAACGCCGGGCAATTGCCCGGCGTTTTCGTGTCCGCTGTCCGTGATCAGCCGCGCTGACGCTTGGGCAGTACGTCCTTGAGCTTGGCGTGCATGCCGCGCAGAGTCTTCTCGGTGCTGTCCCAGTCGATGCAGGCATCGGTGATGGATACGCCGTACTTCAGCTGGCTCAGGTCTTTGGGGATCGACTGAGCGCCCCAGCCCAGGTGGCTTTCGACCATCAGGCCGACGATCGACTGGTTGCCTTCCAGAATCTGGTTGGCCACGTTGTCCATGACCAGCGGCTGCAGGGCAGGGTCCTTGTTGGAGTTGGCGTGGCTGCAGTCGACCATGATGTTGGGGCGAATGCCGGCCTTGCTCAGTTCCTGCTCGCAGATGGCAACGCTGACCGAGTCGTAGTTCGGCTTGCCATTGCCGCCGCGCAGCACCACGTGACCGTAGGCGTTGCCCTTGGTGGTGACGATGGATACGCCGCCTTCCTGGTTGATGCCCAGGAAACGGTGCGGGCTGGAGACCGACTGCAGGGCGTTGATGGCGACAGTCAGGCCGCCATCGGTGCCGTTCTTGAAGCCCACGGCCGACGACAGGCCGGACGCCATTTCGCGGTGGGTTTGCGATTCGGTGGTGCGTGCGCCGATCGCGGACCAGCTGATCAGGTCCTGCAGGTACTGCGGGGAGATCGGGTCAAGGGCTTCGGTAGCGGTGGGCAGGCCCATCTCCGCCAGGTCGCGCAGCAGTTTGCGGCCGATGTGCAGGCCATCCTGGATCTTGAACGAGTCATCCAGGTACGGGTCGTTGATAAGGCCTTTCCAGCCGACGGTGGTGCGCGGTTTCTCGAAATAGACGCGCATGACCAGATACAGGGTGTCCGACACTTCGGCAGCGAGGACTTTCAGGCGCTCGGCATAATCATGGGCGGCCTTGATGTCGTGGATGGAGCAGGGGCCCACTACCACGAACAGGCGATGATCCTTGCCATCGAGAATGTTGCGAATGACCTGGCGGCCCGCGGCGACCGTGCTCAGCGCGGCATCAGTCAGCGGAATTTCACGCTTGAGCTGGTCCGGGGTGATCAGGGTTTCGTTGGAGGCAACGTTGAGGTCATCGATCGGTAAATCAGCCATCGTGCTTTTCATCAGTTCGGAGTCATCAGGTCACGGGTGCCGGCCGCCAGCGATCCCCGTGTGGCGGAGCACAGCAATAGGAGCACAGCGGGGAAGCCGAACCTTAGCGCGTCGGGGTTGCCGAGACAATGGGGCGCGGGGCGTAAATCCGCTATCGGCGCTGTCGCGGCTCAGTCGAAACTGGCATGGGAAAACTCCGGGGCGTGTTGCGCGATCCACTCCTGAGCAGCGCTTTCGATCGGCATCTGCTCGCCTGATTTCAGCTCACATAGATGTCGATACTGTTCGATTTGGCATACCTGCTCGACCATCCGGGCGCGGAACAGCGTGTCTTCGTCAACGAAGGCAACGCCGACCAGGTACTCGTCGGACAGCTTTCTGCACCAGGCGACGACGCCTGGGTAGCGCGCCTGGTCGCCAAACAGCGGTATGCGCAGCTCGACCGCCGAGCCGCGTCGAAAGCCGCGGCTGGAATTGCATGCAACGCCGCCAAGACTGATATTGTTCAGCCGTTGCTTGGGCACGAAGGCTTGTTTGCGGAGCACCAGCTCCACGGGCATTTCACTGGGATGACGCAGAAAACGACGCATGACGAACTACTCCCCCAATGCCATTAAAATGACATCGCTCAGGTCAGTATAGTGGTTGAAATGCAATTGACGGATTTTGATGCGGATCGCCAGTTGCTGGCGCTTCCAGGCACTTCCCTGGTGATCTTCACCAGCGCGGGATGTGCCAGTTGCCGCTGGGCTCGGCACGAGCTGCCGGGCTGGGATCTGCCGATCGACCGACTGGCCTGGATCGACGCCGGTGATAATGCTGGTCTGGTGCAACGCTATGAGGTATTCCATCTTCCCGCGATGTTCGTCGTGCGCGACGGCGCATTCCATGGCGCCGTGCACTGCCGCTTGCGCATTTCCGATCTGATCGACGCCCTGGGCAGTGCGCTGTCCCGTCCCTCTGAGGAGTTACCCTGATGTCCGAATCCCCCCGTCCGCGTATTGGCATCATTGGCACCGGTGCCATTGGTGGTTTCTACGGCGTCATGCTGGCGCGGGCCGGCTTCGACGTGCACTTCCTCCTGCGCAGTGAGTTTTCTGCAGTGGCCGAGCGTGGGCTGATCGTGAACAGTGCACTGCATGGCACCATCACTCTTCATCCGGTCCAGGCCTACCGTTCGGTAGCGGACATGCCGCGTTGCGACTGGCTCCTGGTCGGTGCCAAAACCACCAGCAATGCTGAGCTGGCCCCGGTGATTGCCGCCGCTGCGGCCGACGGCGCCAAGGTGGTCCTGCTGCAGAACGGCCTGGCGGTCGAAGACGAATTGCGTCCCCTGTTGCCGGACAACCTGCACCTGCTTGGCGGCTTGTGCTTCATCTGTGTACATCGGTCTGCGCCCGGCGTGGTCGAGCACCAGGCGCTGGGCGGCGTAAACCTGGGTTATCACTCGGGGCCGGCCGGCGATGAGGCGTCACGCCAGCAGATCGTCGAGGAGGGTGCTGCGCTGTTCAAGACGGCCGGTCTGGACTCCACGGCCATGGCACAGCTGGATCAGGCGCGCTGGCAGAAACTGGTGTGGAATGTGCCGTATAACGGCTTGTCGGTGCTGCTGAACGCCGGCACCACGCGTTTGATGGGCAACCCGGACAGTCGCGCCCTGATCGAGGCGATCATGCAGGAAGTGGTGGCGGGTGCCGAGGCGTGCGGCCATGCGCTGCCGGCCGGTTTCGCTGGCAAGCTGCTGGCGGCTACCGACCGCATGCCGGATTATCTGCCGAGCATGTACCATGACTTCGCCCTGAAACGCCCGCTGGAGCTGCAGGCCGTATACGCTGCTCCGCTGGCGGCGGCTGCCAGGGCGGGCTGCCCGATGCCCAGGATCGAGGCGTTGTATCAGTCGTTGCGTTTTCTGGATGACGCCAATCGCTGAAGGTGAAACGGCATGAGTAAAGGGTTGGGTGACAAGCTGGTCCTGGCGATTTCTTCGCGGGCGCTGTTCGATCTGCGGGAAAGTCATCGCATCTACGAGAGCGAAGGGGTCGAAGCCTATCGTCAGTATCAGATCGAGCACGAGGACGAAATCCTCGCGCCCGGCGATGCCTACCTGCTGGTCGAGAAGCTGCTGGGCTTGAATGCCACCCTGGGCCAGCCGCGGGTGGAAGTCATTCTGGTGTCGCGCAACAGCGCCGACACCGGCCTGCGCGCGTTCAACTCGATTCAGCACTACGGCCTGGGCATTTCCCGGGCGGCGTTCGTCGGTGGTCGTAGCCCGGACCCTTATCTGGCTGCGTTTGGTTGCCACCTGTTCCTCTCGACCCACGCCGAGGATGTGCGCAGTGCGTTGCGTTCAGGCTTCGGCGCCGCGACGATTCTTTCCGGTGGGGCGCGACGGGCGACCAGCAACGAGCTGCGTATCGCTTTCGACGGTGATGCGGTGCTGTTTTCCGACGAATCCGAACGGGTCTATCAGCAAGGCGGGCTGGAGGCGTTCCAGAGTCATGAGCGCCAGTCTGCTCGCGAGCTGCTTGGTGGCGGGCCGTTCAAGCCGTTTCTCGCGGCCCTGCATCGTTTGCAGCAAGAGTTCCCCGAGGAGTCGTGCCCGATCCGTACCGCGCTGGTTACCGCACGCTCTGCGCCAGCCCATGAGCGTGTGATCCGTACGTTGCGCGAATGGAACATCCGCCTGGATGAATCCTTCTTCCTGGGTGGTCTGGAAAAAGCGGCGATTCTCGAAACCTTTGGCGCCGATGTGTTCTTTGACGATCAGGCCGGGCACTGCGAGAAAGCCCGTGAAGTGGTGGCCACCGGGCACGTTCCCCACGGTGTCAGCAACGAGCCTTCGCTCTAGATGGTCCGTCGCATATAACCATTCGTCCTGAATACGTCCGGTTTTGTTGACTTGCGGATGGCGCTGCTAAGCTCAAGCGAGGCCCGCTACGCTGGCAGTCGAGGAGGCCGCATGATTCGTTCGATTCTTTACGCTACCGATCTTGGCCTGTACGCCCCCTATGTCCTGCAACATGCGATGTCCCTGACCCGGGCATTCAACGCCAGCCTGTACGTGGTGCACGCCGTTGAGCCCATGGGCCTGTTCGCCGAATCCGTGTTGCAGACCTACCTGGACGAGGAGCGCTTGAAGGACCTGCGCAGCCAGGGGCTGAATACGGTCATGTCCAGTATCGAGCAGCGCGTGCTGGAAGGATTTCGCGATGAGCTCGGTGAAGCCCAGTACGACCTGGACGTAATCCGTGCCGTGCGGGTGGTGCAAGGCGATCCGCCGCTGGTGATCCTCGAGGAGGCTCAGAAACTTGGGGTGGATCTGCTGGTCGTAGGCAGTCATAGCCACGGCACGGAGCTGGACATCCCGCTGGGTCGTACGGCGGCGCGGCTGGTCCAGCTCTCGGAGGTTCCTGTCTATCTGGTGCCGATGCTGCAGCACCGAAATCGCGGTGATCTATAACCCGACGAAATAACCCACGAATCTAAATAAATCGTCTAGATTTATTCCTTGAACCATTAATATGGTTATATGTCGCCGTCAGCCATGTGATGGCCGCTTATTCTGCTTTGAGGGATTTTTATGAAGCTCCAGCAATTGCGCTACATCTGGGAAGTTGCGCATCACGACCTCAACGTTTCGGCCACGGCGCAAAGCCTCTACACCTCGCAGCCGGGCATCAGCAAGCAGATCCGTTTGCTCGAGGATGAGCTGGGCGTCGAAGTGTTCGCCCGCAGCGGCAAACACCTCACTCGCGTTACCCCGGCCGGTGAGCGAATCATCACCACGGCGGGTGAGATTCTGCGCAAGGTCGAGAGCATCAAACAGATCGCCCAGGAGTTTTCCAACGAGAAGAAAGGGACGCTGTCGATTGCCACCACCCACACCCAGGCGCGCTATGCACTGCCGCCGGTAATCAGTGGTTTCATCAAGCAGTATCCTGACGTCGCCCTGCATATGCACCAGGGCACGCCAATGCAGATCGCCGAAATGGCGGCCGATGGCACCGTGGACTTCGCCATCGCCACCGAGGGTCTGGAGCTGTTCAATGACCTGGTGATGATGCCGTGCTACCGCTGGAACCGCTGCGTGGTCGTGCCCCAGGGGCACCCGTTGACCAAACTGCCCAAGCTGACCCTGGAAGCCCTGGCCGAGCACTCGATCGTCACTTACGTGTTCGGCTTCACCGGTCGTTCCAAGCTGGATGAAGCGTTCAGCCACCGCGGCCTGACGCCCAAAGTGGTGTTCACTGCGGCCGACGCCGACGTGATCAAGACCTATGTACGCCTGGGTCTCGGTGTTGGCATCGTGGCCAAGATGGCGGTCGATGCCAAGCTGGACCCGGATCTTGTGGTGCTGGACGCCAGCGAGCTGTTCGAGTCCAGCGTGACCAAGATCGGTTTCCGTCGCGGTACTTTCCTGCGTGGTTTCATGTGCGATTTCATCGAGAAGTTCGCGCCGCACCTGACGCGGGAGATGCTCGCCAAGGCGGTGCAGTGCCACAACAAGTCCGAGCTGGAAGAGCTGTTCCACGGTGTGGAACTGCCAACCTACTGATCCATGTGGCGCCCATGAAAAAGCCCGGACATGTCCGGGCTTTTTTCGTTCTCGAGGTAGCGGGGCGGCGACTCAGTCGTAGATGTTCTTCTTCTTCCAGTCCTCATCATCACCCAGGTTCTTTAGCCCTTCAGTCAGTTCGCTGGTGGTCTCGGCATCGGGCACGGTGGTGTTGAGTACCAGGCTGTTGGCGCGGGCCAGTTGGGCTTCCATCTGCTTCAGGGCGGCCTGGTAGCGTGCCGGATCCGGTTGCTTGCGCAGGTACTGGGCGCCACGTTCGAACGCCAGGCGGGCTTGCCCTGGCTGGTTCTGCTGCAGGGCTTGGCGGCCGAGGTTGCCGAAGAACTCGATGTGCAACTGCGCCAGCATGTGGCGAACTTCCTTTACCCAGTGCTTGGCATCGTTGGCCGGCAGTATTCCATCCTGGGCGCAGCGGGTGATCAGGCCGTGCAGGTTTTCCAACTGGAAGCGTACTTCCTTGGCCTTGGTTTCGTTGAGAACGGGTTGTGGGGCGTTGCGTACCGGAATCGACTCGCCCTGGGCGATGTGCTTGTTCAGCTCGTCGACGTAGCCCTGGGTCTTGGCGTTGCCTTTATCCAGCGGTAGCAGGCGTTCGGCGAAGTGCAGTTGCAAGCGGCTTAGCAACAACTTGAGTTCCGGCGTCATCAACTGGCCCGGGAGAACCTCGGAAACATCGGCCAGGCGGCGCAGGCGATCGTTCAGCTCGGCTTTGAGGCGCGCCTTCTCCAGCTTGCTGTTTTCAACCATATGGTTGATGTAGGCGATTGCGATCAGAATGGCGATACCGCCGACAATCAGCAGCGTAATCACGAGCGGGGACATCGTTACAACCTCTCGAGCACCGATTTTTCGCCCGAGTGTAGTGCGTTAGCCGTGAAGCTGATAGAGGTGCCTCAGTTTCTGGCCTGAAGTCGTTGATTTTAAAAAATATTTACACAGAGGTTGACGACCCTTCAAAGGCTCCATAGAATGCGCGCCACTTCAGCAGCAATGCTAAACAGCATTGAAGCGAAGCCGGAAAAAGTGTTGTAAGTTCCGGGCTGCGTCCCCTTCGTCTAGTGGCCTAGGACACCGCCCTTTCACGGCGGTAACAGGGGTTCGAGTCCCCTAGGGGACGCCAT
>JBLZZJ010000046.1:0-41725 GCA_050282285.1 Pseudomonas sp. | reverse complement strand
ATCCACCCTACGAACGGCATGCCCCGCATTACCAGTCGAACGGCTTTCTGTAGGAGCGGGCTTGCCCGCGAGCTTTTCGTTCTTTCGTGAGAACGGCGTCAGTCATAGGCCGCCGAGCTCGCGGCCAAGGCCGCTCCTACAGAGGCGCGTCCGTAGGGTGGATCACGCCTCACCGATCCACCGTGACGACCCAACGGTGGATGTAAAGAGCGACATCCACCCTACGAACGGCATGCCCCGCATTACCAGTCGAACGGCTTTCTGTAGGAGCGGGCTTGCCCGCGAGCTTTTTCGTTCCGTCGTGAGAACGGCGTGGGGGCATAGGCCGTCGAGCTCGCGGCCGAGGCCGCTCCTACAGGGAATGCGGCTCACCACGGTTTCGCGGCGTCCTGCGCACAGCCATCCGTCCGGCCAATTGCGTACCCATTCAAGGGGCTCCGCTGATCGGTCGATAACGGTGGTAGCTGTCACATTTTCGTGAATTGTGCACAATGCTGTATCCAATAAAAACAACCTGTCCCGACAAAGGGGAGACTCCTTCATGCGCCTCTGGCAACGCAGTATTCAGTGGCAGTTGATTCTGAGCATGGGGGCGGCTTTGCTGGCCAGCATCCTGCTCGTGGTGGGCATCTATTCGGCGGTGGTCAACCGCCTGACGGAGCGCTATCTGTTGGAGGAGGCGCTTCCGGCCAAGGTATTGGCCATCCGCAATGAGCTGGAGAGGGTGCTGACGGCGCCGATCACGGCCAACGCGGGGATCGCTGGCAACAGCCTGGTGCAGGACTGGCTGGCCGCTGGGGAAGACCCGGCACGCCGCGATGAATTCGCCCGTTACCTGGAGGGCGTGCGGGTGCAGCAGGGCGCGCTGACCACCTCGATTGCCGCCCTCGAAAGCGGCAACTACACCACCGGCCAGGGCCTGGCGCGCACCATCAACCGCACCCAGACGGAGAACCAGTGGTTCTACGCCCTGGTCGATGGCACCCGCGACAGCACGCTGGAAATCGACATCGACAAGGGCACCCGCCTGCCGACGCTGTTCATCAACCAGCGCATCAAACGCGATGGCAAGACGCTGGGCGTCTCGGGCCTGGGGTTCAGCCTGGCAGCGATGTCCGAGATGATCCGCAATTTCCGCTTCGGCGAGCGCGGCCAGGTGTTCCTGGTCGATGGCCAGGGCGGGGTGAAGATTCACCCGCAGGCCGACCTCAACGGCAGCGGCCAGTTGACCCAGCTGTTCGGCGCCGGCCCCACCGCCGAGCTGTTGGCCAGCGGCGGCAAGGCAGTGCGTTTCGAGCGTGAGGGCGAGACGTTTCTTGCCGTGGCACAAAAGCTCGACAGCCTGGACTGGCTGCTGGTCAGCGAGGTGCCGGAGGCCGAGATCTACGCCGAGGCACGGCAGGCGTTGTGGATGACCAGCCTGGTCGGCATCGGCGTGGCGCTGCTGTTCCTCGGCCTGGTGGTATTGCTGGCTCGGGGGCTGGTCCGGCCGATTCGCCAGGTCACTGCTGCATTGGTCGAAATCGGTGGAGGCGGCGGTGACCTGACCCGCCGCCTGGATGAATCCCGCGCGGACGAGCTGGGCGACCTGGCCCGTGGTTTCAACCGGTTCATCGGCGGCCAGCGCAGCTTGATCAGTGATGTATTGGCCACCAGCGAGCGCCTGCGCGGCGCCGTCGGCCAGGTGGCGCAGGTGGTGGAAAACACTGCCGGGCGTGCCGGCCAGCAGCAGGAAATGACCGACATGGTGGCCACGGCCGTGCACGAGATGGGCCTGACGGTGCAGGAGATCGCGCGCAACGCCAGCAGCGCCGCCCAGGCTTCGCACAGCGCCCGGGAAGAGGCGCAGCAGGCGCGCCAGGTGGTGGGGCAGTCCATCGGCCATATCGAGAAGATGTCGTCGGAGATCGGCGGCGCGGCGGAGGCGGTCACCGAGCTGGCGCAGCAGGTGGCGTCCATCGACCAGGTGCTGGCGGTGATCCGCGGCATTTCCGAACAGACCAATCTGCTGGCGCTCAACGCGGCCATCGAGGCGGCTCGGGCCGGCGAGATGGGCCGGGGCTTCGCGGTGGTGGCCGACGAGGTACGCACCCTGGCCAGCCGCACGCAGAGCTCCACCGACGAGATTCAGCAGATGATCCAGCGCCTCAAGCAGGGCGCCGAGACGGCGGTCAGCTCCATGCACGCCGGCCAGGCCGCGACCGGCACCGGGGTGGAGGCCAGCCAGCGCACCGGGCAATCGCTGGGCGCCATCACCGGGCAGGTGGAGAGGATCAACGACATGAACACCCAGGTGGCGGCGGCTACCGAGGAACAGACCTCGGTCACCGAGGAAATCAACCGCAACGTCCAGGGCATCGCCGACCTGGCCCACGCCACCGCGGGCGAGGTGCGTGCCTGCCGCGAAGATTGCCAGACCCTGCGCGGCCTGGCCGATGACCTGACCCGGCAGATGGGCAGCTTCCGGCTGTAAGGCTGGAACTGGACTGCTCGGCCACTATTCGCCGCGGGGCGCGGCTCCTACAGGTGATAGGGTTCGCCGCTGATTGTAGGAGCCCCGCCCCGGGGCGAAGCCTTTAGCACCGATGCGTAGGGAGCAGGCCGGCTATGTGCGTCAGGCCATGACCAGGCGGTTGCGGCCGGCGCTCTTGGCCAGGTAGAGGGCGTCGTCGACGCGTTTGAAGAAGCTCTCCGCGCAGTGATCCTGTTGCAGGTCGAAGCAGCCCACGCCCAGACTGGCAGTCAGCGGCAGGTTCAGTCCGTTCACGTCGAAGCCTTGCTCGGCCAGCTCCCGGCGGAAACTCTCCGCCAACTGGTGAGCCTGCTCCAGCGAGGTGTTGGGCATCAGCACGCCGAACTCTTCGCCGCCCAGGCGCAGCAGGGCGTCGCTGTCACGGCGGAACACCTGGCGCATGCGTTCGGCGAAGGCGCTGAGGCAGGCATCCCCGCAGGCGTGGCCGTGTTCGTCGTTGACCCGTTTGAAGAAGTCGATGTCCAGCAGGATCAGCGACAGCGAATGATGTTGGCGCTGGGCATTGGCGACCATCACCGGAAACAGGCTGTTGAACTGATAGCGGTTGCCCAACTGAGTCAGGCTGTCGGTGCGGGTGAGGATTTCCAGCCTTTCCTGGTGCTCCAGCAGCTTCATTTCCAGGTTTAGGGTGTCGCGGTACTCGCGGTGGCTGCGGGTGAGCGCCAGGACCAGGTAGGAGAGGTAGAACGATAGGGTGATCAGCGCCACCCGCTGCTGGTCCCAGTCCGCGGCCATGACGCTGAGGCCCGGCAGGTACAACAGGAGCAGGGCGATCACCGCACGGCCCTTGCGCATCGCGAAGTTGAACGCCAGAGCGGTGGTGAAGGCGATGGTGCTGAGGGTGGCGATCAGCTTCGATTCGGCGAACAGCGGGGTGTGCAGGAACCAGGCGTGGGCCAGGCCCCAGCCCAGGGCGGTGGCGAAAATCAGAATCCAGTGGCGGTCGATCCAGCACTGCATGGCCTGGGGCGAGTCATCCTCGGGCAGGCGGTGCAGCAGACGTCCGGCGAGCATCAGGGCGAAAAAGGCGCTGCCCGCCAGGCCAAGCAGCAGTTGCTCGCTCGGGGCGGCGCTGAACAGCCAGGTCAGCAGCCAGGCCAATAGGTAATAAATCCCTCCCAGGCGCGTACGGGTACGGGTGTCCTGGGCTTCGCGCCAGAGAGCGAAGGCATGGGGCTGGCGAGGGGGATCGATTGGATTCATAGGCTGTGATCACAAACACGATTGGCTACATAGTGCTTGAGGCGGCGCAGAAGTGCCAGATTGCCATCATGGGCGGCAGCATCCTGGTACGCGCGTGCCGTGGGGAACTTTACCCCAGTGACCGAATCAAACCCGCGCGCCGTTCGGCGCGGGCTTCTGATTGTTGCGTGTGAGCGTGGCACAGCCGGATTGCAATATTTGCCGGTCAGACTGCTCACCTTCCCACACGCATGCGAGAAGACGTTGATGATGTCCGCTGCCAAGGGGGTGCTAGGAAAGCTACCCGTCATCAGCCCATGGAAATGGGCACTGCTGTTGATCCTTCTGGTTCTGGTCTATCAAGTGCGCACCCAGCACCTGGATGACCGCCTGTATTTCTGGGTCACCACCTCGATGCACGAGAACGAATGGGAAGGCCGCAGCCTGTGGCTGCCGGAATACCGTGTGAAGGTCGATGCCAAACCCGTGCTGGGCGTCGCCGACAATCTCTCCGGCCTGACCTACGACGACCGCCGCGACCAGCTCTGGGGCGTCATCAACAACCCTGAGGAATTGCTGTCCATGAGCACCGATGGCGACGTGCTCTCGCGCTATCCGCTCAGTGGTTTCAGCGATGTGGAAGGCGTGACCTACCTGGGTGACGACCTGCTTCTGCTGGCCGAAGAACGCAATCAGGCCCTGGTGGTGGTGCCCCTGCCGGATAAGCCGGGCGCGCTGTTCCGCGAGGATTACCAGTCACTGACGCTGGGGATCGATCTGGGTGGCAACCAGGGATTCGAGGGGGTGGGCTATGACCGGGCGGGTGACCGCCTGTTCGTGGTCAAAGAGCACTCGCCGCGCAAGCTGTACGAAATCCGCGGCCTGAAATCGAGCATGCAGGGCAACTTCAACCTGGAAGTGATCGACCGTGAAGAGTGGATTCGCCACAGCGTGTTCGCCACCGACCTGTCGTCGGTGCATTACGACGACCGCACCGGTCACCTGGCGCTGCTGAGTGATGAGTCCAAGCTGATCATCGAGCTTGATGGCGAGGGTGAGCTGATCAGCTTCCGTTCAATGATCGGCGGTTTTGCCGGCCTCAAGGACAGCGTGCCACAGGGCGAAGGCCTGACCTTCGATGACCGGGGCAACATGTACCTGGTCAGCGAGCCCAACCTGTTCTACCGCTTCGAGCGCCACAACTGAGGCCCGCGGCCAGCAGGCGCCTGCCTGTTGGCCCGGTCGCCACGCCGTTGGCTCAGCCGCGGCGAATCATCCAGATACCCGCCACGATCAGCAGCAGGCCACCGATCTTGCCCAGGCTGATCGGCGCCTCGCGAAAACCTGCCCAGCCGAAGTGGTCGAGCATCACCGCCATGCTCAGCTGACCGGCGATCACCAGCACCATGAACAGCACTGCGCCAACCCGCGGTCCGGCGAACGCCGCCGTGGCGATGAACATCACCCCCAGCAGTCCGCCACTCCAGTGCCACCAGGTCAGGCCTTTGAGCGCCGAGAGACCGGGCATTTCCCGTTGTGCCAGCACCAGAATCAGCAGGGCCAGGGTGCCCACACTGAACGAGATCAGGGCGGCGGAGAGCACGCTGGACACCTGTTTGGCCAACTGGCCGTTGATGCCGGCCTGCAGAGGCAGGCACGCGCCGGCGACGAAGGGCAGGGCGAGTAACCACCAGATCGGGGTAGGCATGCGGTTCTCCTGTTTTCGGGGCGCGACAGTATGCCCGCTCACGCGGCAATACGCTGTTCGAAAAACAGGAAGTTGTGGTGCACATATGCTGCTCGATACTTATTTAGTGGTCTGAAAATCCAACTTTAATTCCTGATTTTAACTGCGGCTCCGTTATAACTTTAGTAGTAGCCAATTGGCCATTTATGTAGGGGATATATAAACGGTTAATACCAAGTTCAGGGTTGTTCGATGAGGCCCGTTGTTCTTTGATGAAGCCACGGATGACGTTTCAGCAGACCTGAAACCTTGTCGTTGTTGATTCACGAGAATGGACGGATTCACTCATGAAAGCATTTACCTGGACACAAACCTGCACCGCATTGGCATTGGCTACTGCCGTTTCACTTGCCGGGTGCAGCAGTGGTGGTGGCGGTTCCAAGAGCTTTGTCGACGGCGGCGGTTCGGCCGGTGGTGTTGATGGCGGCGCGTCCGGTGTCAGCAGCCTGGCTACGGCAGAAGTGGCTGATGATGCCGGCGGCGTCCTCAGCGGTATCGGTGACGGGGTGATCGCCATCGGCGACGGCGTCAGCGGTGTCGAAGTGGGCGGCAGCACCGCCCTGACCGGCGGCGCCGGCGGCCTGGTGTCTTCGGTTGGCCGTGCTGCCAACAGCCTGGGTGCCGGTGTGAGCAACGGCCTGGGCACCCTGGGTACTGACAGCAATGCGGTGGGCACCACCCTGGCCTCTGTCGGCACGGCAACCGGCGACCTGGGTGGCGGCGTGTCTGCCTTGGGCAAGGGTGTGGCAGCGTTCGGTGAAACTGACCAGATCAAGCAGATCCCGCTGGTGGGCGGGGTGGTTACCCGGGTCGGTGGTGTGGTCGATGGCGTGGGTGAGCGGGTAACGATGCTGGGTGACACCCTGAGCTTGGCCACGACCAGCGGGCCGCTGGGCAATGCGACTGATGCGATTGGCGGCAAGGTGCTGGTGCCGGTGGTCAGCCTGGTGGAGGGCACCACCCGCACCATCGGCCACGCAACCGGCCTGGGCGATCCGGTCAATGGTCTGCTGGACAAGGCCAGTACTGCAGTCAGCGGGCTGGGTGAGAAGGTCACCGGCGGCGGCGAGAACCCGCTTGGCCAGGTGGTTGGCAAAACCCTCTCCGGCGTGGGTGGCATTCTCGACAGCACTGGCGGGTACGTGTCCATCGATGCCCAGGTGGGCGTGGAAGTCGGCACCGGGGGTGGCGAAGGCAACAACGGCAACGGCAATGGCAATGGCAACGGACTGGATGAGGTGCTCAATGCGGTCACCGGGGCCACCGCACCGGTTGGCGAGAAGAGCGGCCTGGGCAACCCGGTGAACGGTTTGCTGGAAACTGCAGGCGGTCTGGTCGTCTCGGTCGGCCAGGGCCTGGATCAAGGCAGCAACAACGGCGTGGTCAGCGCCCTGGGCGTGAATGGCGGCGCGGTGGGTAATACCGTCGCTTCGCTGGGCACCCTGGTCGGCGGCAATGGCATCGCCAACACCAGCCAAGGCGCGCCGCTGGCGGCTGTTGGCGGCAAGGTCGGGCAGGCCGTGACCCCGGTACTCGGCGCGGTGTCGGGCGTGACCCAGCAACTGGGCGCGGCCACCGGCCTGGGGGCTCCGGTCAGCGGTCTGCTGGGGCAGGTTGGCGGCGCGGTCAGCAGCCTGGGTCAACAGGTCAGCGCCGGCAACAACCCGATCGGGGCGCAGTTGGGCAATACCGTGGCCAGCGTTGGCCAGACCGTTGGTCAACTGGGTGGCGTGGTCAACGGCGGGCAGACCGCTCCGGGACAAGGCGGTCTTGGTGGCCTGCTCGGTGGCGGTAACCAAGGTGGCGGTCTCGGGGGGCTGCTGGGTGGCTTGAAGAAATAACCAGAGCTAGTCTCAAAGGCGCCGGAGGAGTTCCGGCGCCGATTTTTTTGGAAAGTCGTATGCCGCGCTGCGGTATGGCCAGGGAGAGTCCCATGCGAACACTGTGTGCGCTGTGTCTATTGGTCCTGATGGTTCTGCAAGCCGCTCTGGCGCAACAGCTGCCGAGCTACCTCAACAGCAACGAAACCGAACGCAACCTGCCTGCTCCGAACCTGCCGGTCGACGCCTACCGCGCGCCAGCACCCGCCACCCAGCTCCCCGACCAGCCCGCCGCGCAGCAGCAATCGCAACAGCAGATGCTGCTGATGAGCTCCAAGGTGACGGTGCGCAATGTGCAGATCGAGGGCGGCACCGTGTACCCCTTCGAGGAACTGGCCAAGGTCTATGAGGGCATGGTCGGGCGGCCCACCAGCCTGGCCGAGCTGATCGAAGCGACCCGCGGCATCACCCAGCGTTACCAGGCCGATGGCTACCTGCTGTCCTACGCCTTTCTGCCGGCCCAGCGCTTCGAGAACGGCCTGGTGCGGGTGGTGCTGGTCGAGGGCTATGTGAAGGATTACGAGCTGCGTGGCGAGCTGGGCGGCGTGTCCGCCTACGTGCGCCAGCTGCTGGACAAGATCCAGGGCGAGCGGCCGCTCACGCGCAGGACCTTCGAGCGCTACACCACGCTGCTCAGCCGGATTCCCGGGGTCACCCTGAGTGCCCAGGTGCCGCCACCAGAAGCCACCGACGGCGCCAGCCGCCTGGTGGCCCAGGCGCAGCGCAAGGCCTGGACCAGCAACCTGGGCCTGACCGAAAGCAATCGGGACGATATCCAGGCCCTGCTCAGCTTCAACAGCAACGCCCACACGGCCATGGCTGAGCAGATCGGCTTCAGCGTGCTGGTGCCGCCCGGCGAAGAAAAAGAGCGCTATTACCGCCTGGACTACAGCCAGTACATCGGCAGTGAGGGGACGCAGCTCAGCCTGTTCGGCTCCCACTATCGCAGTGAACCGAGCGCACCGTTGCGCCTGAGCGACGGCATCGAGCTGCGGCGCAAGCGTGACAACGACCGGCTTTCCGTGGGCATCAGTCACCCGTGGATCGCCGCCCCTGACCATTGGTTCAGTACCGGGGCGCGCCTGTATGCGGTGAACGACCAGACCCGCTACGACGTGGTGGGCTTCCCGCTGTCCTTCGAGGACGAGACCGACATCCGCGTACTCGGCCTGGAAACCGACTGGCGCCAGAGCAGCAGCGAGCGGCTGCGCATCCTCAGTGCCGGGCTGTATCAGGGCATCGACGGTATGGGCGCGCGCACCGACAGCGAGCTGTACGACCTGGATTTCTTCCGGGTGCGTATCTCGGGCCTGCAGAGTGATCAATACAGCCAGCGCTGGCAGGGCGTGATGTCGGCGGCCCTGTACTGGAGCGAGGACAACCTGCCGGATGCCGAGCAGACGGTGTTCGGCGGGCAGAACTTCGCCCGCGGCTACCCCAACGACCAGGCCACCGGCGACAAGGGCTGGGGCGCGGCCTATGAGCTGAACTACAGCATTGCCGTGGAAGGCAACTGGATTCGTCTGGTGCAGCCCTACGCGGTGGTGGATGCCGCCCGCACCTGGTTCAACGAGCAGCCGGTCAGCAGCGCCGAGCTGTCGTCCGTGGCCCTGGGCCTGCGCTTCGGTGATGCGCGCTACTACAACATCGCGGTCGAGGCCGCCAAGCCGATGTCCGACGAGGCACTGGACAGCCGCAACCGCTCTCCACGCCTGACCCTCAGCTTCAGCTACCAGCTCTGAGTCACTACGCCCACGAGCCCCGGCTTTGCACGCCGGGGCGCTCGTCGTTCAGCGGCTTTCTCCCTCAATTGTCATGGCGCACCAATGCCTGTGCCCAGGCCTTGGCCTGGGCACGCAAGTGAACGGAGGGGTTAGCGCGCGAGTGTCACGGTGGGGCGGGGAAACAGCTTGTCCAGGGTCTCCAGCAGGCGCTCGTGGTAGATCGGTTTACGGAAGAAGTCGGTGACATGCAGGCGCAGTACATCGATCACGTCCTCCATGTCGGCATGGCCGGAGGTGACGATGATCGGCATGTCGCGGTGCTGCGGCAGCTCGCGCAGGCGCTGCACCAGGCGCAGGCCGCTTTCTTCCGGCATGCGCAGGTCGGTCATCACCAGGGCGACATCCGGGTGCTGCTGCAGACAGGCCAGCGCCAGGCTGACCGAGGTGGCGGTGTGACAGGGAAATCCTTCGCTTTCCAGCATTTCTGCCAGTTCGAGAAGGATGTCCTCCTCGTCATCGACCAGCAACAGCGTCGGACGACGCTGGGCAACTGAGCTCATGGACGCTACTCCTGTCATCCATAGCATGAACCCGAATGGGAACGGCTGATCCTGCGGTTCGTGTCAGATCGGTCAGGGGGTCGGGCAACCGGTACCGCCCAAGGCTACGCAGATGTCGGAGAACACACCGACCACGGCATCACCCAATGGGGTCATGAATGCGGCAAGTACGACCGCCACCATGGCGGCGACGATGGCGTATTCGATACCAGAGGCACCCGCTTCGTCCTGAATGAATTGTTTGCTGCGTTCGTATAAGGACTTCAGGGACATAAGTCGCTCCTTGCGTAATGAATGTATGCACCATTTGATCCTTGTTTACCCCTACCCTCCGCGCAACTGTAAGAAGGGATTAATCACAAAGTTATAGTCATCTGGAGTGCACGTATTAGTTGTGGGGGTAACTGGTTTAATTAATAAAGTTTTTTGAAGTTTCCTGACCTGTGCTCTAGGTTTTAACTATCGGGGACGGCCACCAAAGTTTGGCCGCGCCTCGCTATCAAGTTTCCCGATCCGTGCAGCGCACAATGAATCGATAGCGGTGGGGATACACCGAACCGTCCTGGTCAGTTTCAACAAGGAGTAGGCGATGGACAGCCGGATCACCATGGCGTTGGCAGGACTGCTGGTACTGGGTGCGCTCTTCGCCGGGTACTGGGGCATCGTGTTGAGTCGCCAGGCGCCCCCCGAGTCCCTGCCTGCCGATGCCATGACATCCAGTGCCGATAAAGCGGGCAACCCACGGGTTCCGGTGGTGGTGGCCGTGAATGCACTCAAGCCCTACGTGCCGGTTACCGCCGAGGACGTGGCCGTCGAACACCTGCGCGTCACCCCTGCTGGCAGCTTCGCCAAGATCGAAGACGTGGTTGGGCGCACGCCCTGGAACGCCGTGGCCGGCGGCGCCTGGCTGAGCGAGGGCAGCTTCGCCACCGGTGGCCCTTTGGCGCAGATGATCAAACCGTCCGAGCGGGCGCTGGCAATTGCCGTGGACGAGATCATCGGCAGTGGAGGCCACCTGCGCCCTGGCGACTACGTGGATGTGCTGCTGCACATGCGTGAAGAAGGCATCGGCCAGGCCCAGAGCGCCCAGGTGGTGGTGCCAGCCCTGCGCCTGCTGAGCTTCGGTGAACAGTTGGGGCCGGATCGCGACGGCAAGTCGGTCGCCACCGATGCCGAGCCCGAAGGCGAGCGGCGCGGTTCGGTGCGCAGTGTGGTGCTGGCGGTGCCCGAAGACTGGGTTACCCGGCTGATGCTGGCCAGCCAGGCCGGTTCACTGAGGCTGGCGGTGCGCAGCAGCGAAGAATACCCCCAGCGCCATGCCGAGGAGCAGGAGCAGATCAGCCTCGATGAGCACACCCGCAGCCTGCTGCGTCTCGACCAGTTGGCCGGCCGCGCCATCGTCGCACCCAAGCCAGTGGCGGCTACCGGCCCACGGCGAGCGCCCCAGGTCGAAGTCGTTCGCGGCAACACCAGTACGCTGGAAACCCCTTGAGCAGGCAAGGAACGCACGGATGAAGGTCATTACCACCACCGTTGTGCTATTGGCAGGTTGTCTGGTTGCGACGGCGCAGGCGGCTCCGGCCGGCTGTGCCACACTTCCCGCGCCGCAGAGCGTGCTTGAAATCGGCCAGGGCCAGCAGCAGGAGCTGCGCTATCCCGTGGCGATCCAGCGCCTGGCGGTGGGCGACCCGGCCGTTGCCGATGTGCGGCTCAACGGCAAGGAGGCATTTCTCCTGCTCGGCAACACGGCGGGCGCTACCAGCCTGATGGTGTGGACGGCCTGCAGCCCGGAACCACGGCGCAGCATGGTCTATGTGCAGGGGCCGGCGACTGCCGCGCTGGTGGGCCTGGAGCCACCGGAGGCGCTGCTGCCAAGCCAGGTGCAGACCGATATCCGTTTCGTCGAGGTCAGCCGGGGCAAGTTGAAACAGGCCAGTACCTCCCTGGTGCGCCAGGGCTCGAACCTGTTCGTGTTCGGCGCACCGGGCAGCCTGGGCGGCATCAGCGTGGGGGCCGATGGCGGCGTGGAGGGTGAGTTCGGCACGGCGGGCACCGGCTTCAACATCATCTGGGGCGGTGGCAGCAGCAAGGTGCTGGGCTTTCTCAATGTGCTGGAGAACAACGGCTTCGCCTACACCCTGGCCCGGCCCAGCCTGGTCGCGCTGAGCGGGCAGAGCGCCACCTTCCTGGCCGGCGGCGAGTTCCCGGTGCCGGTGCCCAGCTCCGGCAGCGACAACGTCAGCATCGAGTACAAGGAGTTCGGCGTTCGCCTGACGCTCACCCCGACCATCGTCGGCCGCGACCGCATCAGCCTGAAAGTGGCCCCCGAGGTGAGCGAGCTGGATTTCAGCGCCGGGATCCAGGTCGCCGGCACCCGGGTGCCGGCGCTCAACGTGCGGCGCACCGACACCAGCATTTCCCTGGCCGATGGCGAGAGCTTCGTGATCAGTGGCCTGATCAGCAGCAGCAACGTGGCAGCGGTGGACAAGTTTCCCGGGCTGGGTGACATCCCGGTGCTGGGCGCCTTCTTCCGCTCCTCGCGGATCGAGCGCGAAGACCGCGAGCTGCTGATGATCGTCACCCCGCGTCTGGTCCAGCCCATGGCCGCCAACGCCCGCCTGCCGGAGCTGCCCGGCGAGTCGCTGCGGCGCTACGACCCCAGCTTCTCGCGCATGTACTTCATGGAGTCCGGCTCGTTCAAGCAGCTGCAGGGGTTATCCCAATGACCGTGCCGGTAACCAGCCAGACCTTTCTGGCACTGACCCGCAACAGCGGCGACCTGGAGTGGCTGCAGACCTCGCTGAGTTCCCTCGGGCAGGTGCTGAACGCAGGCCGTGGCGGCCTGGACGAGCTGCTCGCCCTGGCCGATGTGACCGGCGCCGGCCTGCTGTTCATCGGCCTTGATCGCGACAACCTGATGAACCAGAGCTCGCTGATCGAGGGCGTGCTGGAAGCCAAGCCGATGATGGCCGTGGTGGCCCTGGGTGACGGTCTGGACAATCAGTTGGTGCTCAGCGCCATGCGTGCCGGCGCCAGGGACTTCATCGCCTACGGCGCGCGCACCAGCGAGGTGACCGGCCTGGTGCGCCACCTGAGCAAGCGCATGCCGCACATCGCGCCGTCGCTGCAGGTAAGCAAGCTGACGGCACTGTTCTGTCGCCAGCAGGACGGTGAAGTGGGGCTGCTGGCCAGCCACCTGGCCTTGATCAGCGAGCACGTCGGCCAGCGCACCCTGCTGCTCGACCTCGGTCTGCCCCAGGGTGACGGCCTGGCTTGCCTCGGCCTGGATGCCCAGTTCAATTTCGGCGATGCCCTGCGCAACTTGCGGCGCCTGGATGCCAGCCTGATCGACAGCGCCTTCAGCCGCGCGCCGAACGGTTTGCGGGTGCTGTCGCTGTCCAGCAAGGACGCGCCGCTGGAGCAGGCCAGTGCCGCCGAGCTGTACCTGTTGCTGGGCGCCATGCGCCATCACTTCAAACACATCGTGGTCAACCTCGCCGGGCAGCCGGACAGCGACGCCCTGCGCTTGCTGGTGAGCAACGTCGAGCAACTGATCTGGTACACCGACCAGAGCGTACCGAGCTGCCAGCGCAACCTGGAGCTGCTGGGGCGCTGGCGCAGCAGCGGGGTCAAGCTGCAGCACGCCAGCCTGCTGGTGGACCGCTACATGCGCAAGGTCGCACCGGACAGCGATTCCCTGGGCCGCTCCTTCGACCTGCCGATCCTGGAAGTGCTGCCGTATGCCCCGGAGCAGCGCATGACCGCGCGCAACCTGGGGCGCAGCCTGTTCGAGATCGCTCCGCGCGAACGCCTCAGTGTGCAACTCAAAAGCCTGGGCTCGCGGCTGCTGGACAAGGAGCGCTCGGCGCCACGGCGCTGGCAACGACTGTGGTGGTCTGCCGATGAAAAGTGAATCGCTGTTCGGCGGGGCGGCCCGCTACCAGGCCTCGGGTGCCGGCGATGGCCAGGCGCTCAAACTGCAACTGCACCGCTTCATCATCGATGCCATCGACGATGAGGGCGTCAACATTCTCGAGGGCAGCCGGGCGGCGGTGGCGCAGTTCGTCACCGACCGTGTGGTGGAGTACGTCAATCGTCACCGGCTGGCGGTGTCCCGTTATGAAATGGAGCGCCTGTCGGAAGAGCTGGTCGATGAGCTGACCGGCTTCGGCCCGCTGGAAATCCTTTTGCGCGATTCGTCGGTGACCGAGATTCTGGTCAACGGCCCGGATCGCGTGTTTATCGAGCGCGAGGGCGTTCTGCACCAGAGCGACCTGCGGTTCATCGACAACCAGCATGTGCAGCGCGTGATCCAGCGCATTCTGGCGCCCCTCGGCCGGCGCCTGGACGAGTCGTCGCCGATGGTCGATGCGCGCATGCCAGATGGCAGCCGGATCAACGCCATCATCCCGCCCATTGCCCTGGACGGGCCGTGCATCTCGGTGCGCAAGTTCCGCAAGGACCTGCTGCAGAGCGCCGACCTGCTGGCCTACCAGACGCTCAACGAAGCGATGCTGCAGTTCATCCAGCTGGCGGTGACGCGCGGCTGCAACATCCTCATCAGCGGCGGCACCGGGACCGGCAAGACCACCTTTCTCAATGTGCTGAGCCTGCAGATCGACCGCCAGGAACGCATCGTCACCATCGAAGATACTGCCGAGCTGCAACTGGGCCACCCCCATGTGGTGCGCCTGGAGACCCGTCCGCCGAATGCCGAAGGGCATGGCGAGGTGGCCGCCAGCGACCTGATCCGCAACGCCCTGCGCATGCGCCCCGACCGCATCATCCTCGGCGAGATCCGTGGCGTCGAAGTGCTCGACGTGCTGCAGGCGATGAACACCGGCCACGACGGCTCGATGAGCACGGTGCACGCCAACAGCGCCCAGGATGCACTGCTGCGTCTGGAAACCCTGGTCGGTCTGTCCGGGCGGACGGTGGCAGAACGCACCCTGCGGCAGATGATCTGCGCCTCGCTGGATGTGGTGATCCAATTGACACGCCTGCCCAGCGGTCGCCGCTGTGTCAGCGAAGTGGTGGAGCTGGTAGGCGTGCGGGATGACACTTACGTCACCAACACCCTGTTCCGCCTGGACCGGGTCAGCGGCGATTTCGTACGCGAGGCGATCAATCCGGCCGGCGACAAGCTGCGCCATCAACCGGACGCTCGGCGATGAGCGCGCCGCTGCTGCTGGGCCTGATGTGCTTCGGCATGCTCGGCATGGCCATGTTCATCCTGCGTCGCAGTTGGCATCAGGCCCGGGCCGAACAGGTGCTCGACCGTCTGGGCAAACCGCAGCTCGATGAAGTCAGCTCCAAACGCATGGCGGCGGTCGAGCGGATGTTCCTGCGCGCTGGCCTCGGTGCGTTGCGCGAGCGCATGGGCCTGCTGCTCATTGGCTGGGGGCTGGGCATGTTCCTGGGCCTGGTGGCCGGGGGCTGGCCGGGTCTGCTGCTGATGCTGGTATTCCCGCCGCTGGCCCTGCGGCTGTTCCTCGCCTGGCGTTACCGCAAGCGGGTTGGGCGCATGGTCCAGCAGTTGCCGCAGATGCTCGACCAAGTGGTGCGCAGCCTGCAGACCGGTCGCACCCTGGGCGACGCCGTGGTCAATGCCATCGGCGCCTCCCCTGAACCCTTGTGCAGTGCCCTTGGGCGGGTGCAGCGCAGCGTGCAACTGGGTGTCAGCCTGCCGGATGCGCTGCAGGACACCGCCGACCTCTACGAGCAGGAGGAACTGCGCATCCTGGCCATCGGGGTGCGGGTCAACTACCGCTACGGCGGGAGCGCCAGCGACCTGCTCGGCAACCTGATCAAGGTGATTCACGAACGTGAACAGATCGCCCGGCAGCTGCGGGCCATGACCGGCGAAACGCGGCTGACGGCGGTGGTGCTGGCGGTGCTGCCGGTGTTGATGGCGGGGTACATCCTGGGCACCAACCCGGATTACCTGATGAGCATGTGGGAGGACAGCGGCGGGCAGAAAATGCTGATTGGCGCGTTCGCCATGCAGGTCATGGGTTGCCTCGCGCTGTGGCGCATGTTGAGGAGCGTGTAGGCATGAGCTGGTTGCTGATTGCCTGTGCCCTGGTGCTGGGCGCGCTGGCGTTGCTGGTGCTCGAACTGCTGCGCGGGCAGCGGCGGCGGGTGCTGGTCACCCGGCGTCTGTTCGGCCAGCAGGCCGCTGAAGAACACTGGAGTGAGGTGCACTGGCAGCGCTTCGCCGACAGCGGCTGGAGCCGGCGCCTGCTGCATTTCGACAGTGAGACCCTGTCGCTGCTCAACCGCATGGGCTGGCGTCGTCCTGCCGAGCGGGCGTGGTTTCTGGCCAGTCAGGTGTTGCTGCCGTTCGTGCTGGTGGCCGTGGCGATCACCGTGCAATCGATGCTCAGCGAGCCGCCCCGACAAGCCTGGGTCATGCCGTTGCTGGCCTTTGGCACCGGCTACCTGCTGCCCAAGCGGGTCCTGGCCTGGGTGGCAACGCAGCGCCAGCGCAACCTGAAAGCCGAGGTATCCACCTTCATTCCGTTGCTGCGCATCCTCTTCGACGCGGGCCTGACCGTGGAGCAGGCTCTGCGCGTGCTGAGTGCCGAGGGACGGGAGCTGATGCCGGTGCTGAGCAACGAGCTCGATACCGTGTTGCGTCACGTCGACTCCGGCCTGGAGCTAGGCGAGGAACTGCGGCAACTGAGCAACCTGCTGGACGTGGACGAACTCACCGACTGCCTGGCCATCCTGCAGCAACTCATTCGCCAGGGTGGCGGTGCCATGGGCTCGCTGCTGGCGCTGAAGAAGCTGCTCGACGACCGGCGCCTCACCCAGTTGCAGGAATACATCTCGAAGCTGTCGGGAAAGATGGCGGTGGTCATGATGGTGTTCCTCTTTCCTGCGCTGTTGATCGTATTGGCCGGACCGGGGCTTGGCGCCATCGGTCGGGCCCTTGGAGGGATGGGATGAAAGCACTGGGGATCGTGGTGGCCAGCCTGTGGCTGGTCGGTTGCGCCGGGCAGTCCGCAGCGCCGGACTGGTTCAGCCGCAGCCAGTCGGCGATGAGTTGCCAGGCCGAGGCGAGCCAGGAACAGGACCTGGCGCTGAGCCTGGCCCAGGAAATGGCCAGTGACGGGCGTCTGCACGCGGCCCTGGCGCACCTGCAGAAACTGTCTTCCGATTCGCCCCAGGTGCGTCTGCGCAAGGCCCGGGTGCTGCGCAGCCTGGGGCGTGACGAAGCCCAGGCCGAGTACCAGAGCCTGATCGGCACCTGCCTGGCCGCCGAAGGCGAGCATGGGCTTGGCCAGCTGGCATTGGCCCGTGGCGCCGAGGCAGAAGCCCTGGAACGTCTGGAGCGCGCCGCGCGCATGGAACCGACCGATGCCCGGATGCGCAATGACCTGGGCGTTGTGTACCTGCGCCAGGGGCGTCCCGAGGACGCGCGTTTCGAATTTCTCACCGCCCTGGAGCTGGATCAGAGCAGCAGCCTGTCGGCCCTCAACCTGCTGACGCTGCTGTTCTACAACGACCAGTGGGACCAGGCGGCCGAGCTGGTGTCACGCCAGGGCTTCAGCCCCGACCAGGTCCGTGGGGCCGAGGCGCGGGCACGCAGCCTGCGCGATGTGGCAGCGGCCAAACTGCCGGCTGCCGACGTCGCGGCGTCCACCCAGGAACAGGGGAGCTGAGCCATGAACCGTGTGTGCTGTGTGCTGGTCCTGTTGCTGCCGCTGCTGGCCCAGGCTGCCAACGAGGCGCCGAAACCGAAAGAGCGGCAGACCGTTACCGAACAGTGGCTGCAGATCCAGCGCGAGGGGCAACAGCCCACTCCCGCGCCACAGGTGGCCACTCCGGCCGAGCGTGAAATGGCGTACCAGCGCTGGCTGGATAGCTTCAAACACCCGATTCCTGATTTCTACGGCAGTGAGGGCGGTGACATGGGCAGCCGCTGAGGATGGCGGCAAGGAGTTCGCGAATGGACGGCTATTGCCTGGCCCGGCAGCAACGCGGGGCCATCGGCGTGATGAGTGTCATGGTGCTCGGCCTGCTGGTGATGTTCCTGGTGCTGGTGGCCGACGCCGGGCGCCTGTTCATGGAGCAGCGGCGCCTGCAGCGGGTGGCGGATCTCTCGGCGCTGGAAGCATCCAGCTATGGCGCCATGTGCGGCAACGGCACCTATACCCAGGCCCTGCAACACGCCCGTGCCGGCGCCCAGCGCAACGGTTTCGCCGGCCCCCTGGACGCCGGCGGCAGCCAGGTTCAGTTGGGTGTGGTGCAGCGCTCGGCCGATGGCACGCGACGGATATTCAACGCCGACCCGGCGCAGCCGCAGGCGGTGCGGGTGCAGGTGGCCCGGACGGTGCCGGCCAGCCTGGTTCTGGGTGGCCTGTTCGGTGAGCAGGTGACCCTGCGCGCCCAGGCCGTGGCCCAGCGCACGCCCCTGGCGAGCTTCTCCCTGGGCAGCGGCCTGCTGGCGCTGGACAGCAACCAGTCGGTGGTGCTCAACGCCATACTCGGGCGCATGCTCGGCACCACCCTCAACCTGGACGCGGCCAGCTACAAGGCCTTGGCCGGGGCCATGGTCAACCTGCTGGAAGTGAGTGACCGCCTGCGCCTGGCCGGGGTCAACCTGGCGGCCGGTACGGTGGATGAACTGCTGCAGACCAACGTGACCGCCGGCAAGGTGATCGCCGCCACCGTGGCCGCGCTGGACGGGCGCGGCACCCTGAGCGCCACCGTGCGCAACGGCTTGAATCCCTTGCTGGCGACCGGCGTCGGGCCGGCCACGGTGAAGCTGGGCGACATCCTCAAGGTGCAGAGCCCGGCGGCCATGAACCGCGAGGCGTTGCGCACCGACCTCAGCGTGATGGACCTGATCACTTCCCTGGCCTTTCTCTCCAACCGCTCGCAGGCCGTGAACGTCTCCCTCGATGGCACCGGCCTGCTCAGCCTGCTCGGGCTCGGCAGCCTCAGTGTGCGGCTGTACATCGTCGAGGCGCCACAGATCGCCATCGGCCTGCCCGGCCGCGACCCCCAGGGCAACTGGCGCACCCAGGTGCGTACGGCGCAACTGCGGGTGCAGATATCCTCTGTTTTAACTGTGCCGCTAGTTGCTAGGGTGAACTTCGGGCTGGCGCTGGATGTAGCCCAGGGCTGGGCCGCGCTGGAGAGCATCGACTGCGGCTCGCTGTTGTCTGCCGAGCGCGACGTGCACATCGTGACACAGCCGGGTATCGCTTCGTTGTCCCTGGGCACCTTCAGCGGCAACATGGGCGCCAGCAACCCGATCATCAGCCCCATTAGCGTAGACGTGCTTGGCGGTGCGCTTTTGACTGTGGCCGTCTCCGCACAGAGCCAGGTGATCAATGCCCAGCAGCAGCGTTTGTCGTTTCTCGATATATCCGATGCGGACATGCCCACGGTGGCGGTGCGACAGGGCAGCAGTGCCGGGCTCGGATTGGGCAATGCCCTGACCAGCCTGGGCCAGAGCATCAAGCTGGATATTCGTCTGCTGGGGGGCGGGCTCTGCGGGCTGCTGCCGATTTGCTCCACCCTCGGTGCGCTGCTTGGCATCATCGGTGGGCTGGTAGGGACGCTGGGTAACCTGATTCTCGACCCGCTGCTGCAACTGCTCGGCCTGCAACTGGGGTTCGTGGATGTCCGCCTGCTCGATGTGCAGGCGGACACGCCACGGCTGTTGCTATGAGCGGCTCAGTGAGCGGTGAGGCGCATCGTGGTGGGGCCGGCGGTGGGCGACAGCGCCAGGGCCAGCTGGGTGCGGTTGTGCATATGGGTCAGGCGCAGCACCTGGGACACATAGAGCTTGACGGTGTTTTCGGTAATGCCCAGCTCGCAGGAAATCTGGTAGTTAGTCATGCCCTTGCCGATCAGGCGGGCCACATCCAGTTGACGCGGCGAGAGCTGGTCGAACGGCGGCGCGACGGCGTCTTCCTGCTGCGGCCCTGCTTTGCCGGCGGGTTTGTCGAAATTGCCGCGCAGCCGGTGCACGTCATGGTGCAGCTCGTTGAGCGAGTCGGCGAGGAACTGCAGCTTCTGGTTGAGCTGGCCGAGCTGCTGGTAGTCCATCAGGCGCTTGGACAGGTTCAGTTCGAGACGCCGCAGGGCGGTGAGTACCTGATCGGTATCGATGGGCTTCTGGTAGAAGTCGGCCACCCCGGCGCGCATGGCGGCGATCACGTCGCTGCTCTCGGCCTGGCCGGTGAAGATGATGGCTTCGAAGGGGCGGCCATCGCCGGCGGTGCGCTCCAGCTCACGCACCAGGCTGATGCCATCCATCTCGGGCATATGCAGGTCGCACAGCACGATACCGATCTGCGGGTCGCTTTCGAACAGCTCGCGGGCGTGGGCGGTCGATTGACTGGCGACGCAGGGGTAGCCGTTGGCAGAAAGGAATTCGGTAAGTTCTTCGACGATGAACGGGTCGTCGTCGACGATAAGAAGTTTGACCTGATGCTGATAGGTATCCATGTCCTGCCTTCCGAA
Organism: Pseudomonas sp.; assembly: GCA_050282285.1. Classification (GTDB taxonomy): domain Bacteria; phylum Pseudomonadota; class Gammaproteobacteria; order Pseudomonadales; family Pseudomonadaceae; genus Aquipseudomonas. The sequence goes on along the minus strand of JBLZZJ010000046.1, from coordinate 21,617 downwards.
GAAAATCGTTATCGGGGCTCAGACTGCCAACCGGGTGTCCATACCGCTCATCCTGAACCGGTTCGTAGCAGCGTTGAATTCAAAGTAGCACTGACGTCTCACGAAAGGTATAGCACTTTCGTGAGGTCTAGGACGCACTAGTCATAAGTAGGGGCAGCGTTAAAGCGATGAGTAAGAACGGGGCGAAGGGGTAGGTTCTACGCGGGTTCGGGGCCAGTCGTGGCACGGCCGTCTGCACCGGTTGCCCGAGCTTCGGCCAGACGTACGGTATCAGGATTGCCCACAGCGCCAGGCCGATGCCGGCGCCGATCAGGCCCAACAGTAGAAGCGCAGGCGAACTGGCCACGGCGACGAACAGCAGCAGTTTGACATCGCCGGCACCGAAGCGCGCCAGGGCATAGCCTGGCAGTCCGAACAGCAGGGCCAGGGCCGCGGCAACGGCGGCGTCGGTGGGCGTGGCACCGAGCAGGGTATGGCCGGTGAGCAACAGGTAAAGGGTAACGGCGGCCAGGCCGCCCAGTGTCAGTCGGTTGGAGAGGCGTGCGTTGCGGGCGTCCTGCAGGGCACAGAGGCCGAGCCAGGCGAGAAGAACAAGGCTGTACATGCGAGTCCGTTCGGAGGGTTCTATGCTGGAGTATGGCTGTATTTTCACCGCGCACGCCCCCGGCGGCGAATGCGCGGACTACACAGGGACCCGGTCATGAACAAGGGAGCCTACGGTTATGCCGGCAGCAGGCAGAAGGGGGCGGCGGCCATCGAGTTCGCTATGGTCTTCGTGCTGTTCTTCAGCGTGTTCTATGGCGCGGTCAGCTACAGCCTGCCCCTGATGATGGTGCAGACCTTCAACCATGCAGCATCCGAAGCGGTGCGGCGCGCCATTGCCCTGCAGCCGGGCGCGGCCAACTACAGCCTGGAAGCCCAGACAGTGGTGGCCCAGCAGCTCACCTGGATGCCGACCGCCGTGCGCAACCGGGTGACGGTCACCGCCCCGGCGCCGGCGGCCAATGGCATCTTCACCGTGCGCATCAGTTATCCCTACCGCCAGTTTCCCCTGGTGCCCTTTCTGGTGCTGCCCGGTTTCGGTGAGGTGCCGCGCTTGCCGAGCGTGCTGGAAGCCACCGCCAGCATCCGGTTGGGTGACTGAGCCATGGCCTGGTTCCGTTCCGCTGAAAAGCCCCTCGACGACACGCTCACCCCGCATAACCCGCAGCCGCTTGCATTGCCCGAACCACCACCCGGTGGCCTGTTGCTGCTGCTGGACGACCACGGCAAGGTGCTGCACCTCGACGGCACGCTGGCGCCGCGTCTGCTGCGCCATGCCGAGGCGAGCCCCCTGCGCGACTACCTGGGCCCTTCCAGCGCGGCGCTGATTCCCAGGCACCTGGGCGACTGGCTCGGGCATAGCCTCGACCTCGACTTTTTCGGTGATCAGCGCAACCTGCTGGCGACCCGCGGCTGGCTGCAGGCCCAGGGCGATGGCTGGCTGCTGGTGTTGCAGGCGGTCGACGACCTGCTGGCGCAGGCGCGTACTCAGGAGGTCCGGCGCCACGCCCTGAGCCAGGCGGCGCGTCTGGCCGAGCGGCTGCGCTATGCCAGTGCCGGCGACTTGCAGCACTGCACCGCCGAGGCCCTGGCCGAGCTGGCCCAGGGCTGGAAGATTTCCGCGCTGGCCCTGGCGTTGCCCGAGGCCAATGGCACCTGGCGCATCTATGCCGACCACAGCGCCTACCACGTGGACTCACCCTGGCCTGTCGGCACCGTACTGCGCGGCGACCCGGCCTGGCTGGACGGAGCCCAGTTCCGCCTGCCGTACCAGGCGCGCGACGGTGTGTCTGCCTGGCTGCTGTGCCTGGACTATGACCCGTCACGCCAGGCCCCCGAACTGGGGCAGGCGGAGTGGCAGCAACTGTTCGGGCAACTGGCCGGGACCCTGCTGACGCGCCTGCGCGAGCAGAGCGAAGAAGACGAGCGCGAGCGTGTGGAAGCCCTGCAGGGGCTGCTGGGCGCCGGCTGGTGGGAATACCGCGAACCGACCCGCGAGCTGTGCCTGGCCCCGGCCTTGTCCAAGGGGCTGGGGCTACCGGAGCGGGTCGCGCTGGACGATTGGCTGCAGGGCATTCACCCCGCCGACCGCGACGAGTTCCGGGTGCGCCTGGGCAGCCTGGCCACGGCGGGGCAGGGCTTCATTCAATGCGTGCGGGTGAAGGTGGCCGAGGCCTACGTCTGGCACCGGGTACAGGGCCAGGTGCAGGGACGTGGCAGCCGGCGCCGGCTGTGCGGTTTCCTGCTCGACATCAGCGACATCAAGGCCCAGGAGAATGCGGCCTCGGCGGCCCACGCGCGGCTGCGCAACCTGTTGGATAGCGCCCCGGCGGTGGTCTACGTGCAGCGTTACGTCGAAGGCGCGCTGCACCTGGAGTTCTGCAGCGAAAGCCTGCGTCCGCTGCTGGGCTGGAGCCTGGGCGAATTGCAGTCGGGGCTGCTTGCCGAGTTGGTACACCCGGATGACCACACGCTGTTCTTCGAGCGTGCGCGGTCCCTGTTGCGCGACGGTTCGGTCAGTTGCCGCTACCGCCTGCGCAACCGCCTGGGCCACTACCACTGGCTGCTCGACGAGGCCAAGTTGCTGCGTGACGAACTCGGCCAGCCGGTGGAGGTGGTCGGGGTGTGGCTGGACGTCAGCGAGGCGATGCAGGCTGCCGAACGCATTCGCGAAAGCGAGGAGCGTTACCGGGTGCTGGTGGAGGATTCCCCAGCGATGATCTGCCGCTACCGCCCGGACCTCAGCCTGGTGTTCGCCAATCGCCCCCTGGCCGATTACCTGGAGCGCACGCCGGAGCAATTGCAGGGGGATAACCTGGGCAGCTGGCTGTCGGATGAGCAGCGCGAAGGCTTCCGCCAGCGCCTCACCGGCCTGACCCCGGAGCAGCCGGTGAGCACCGCGGAAATCTGCCTGCAGCTGCCGGGGCGTGATCACGCCTGGTGGGTCTGGGCCGACCGCGGGATCTTCGACGAGCACGGCCGCCTGCTGGAAATCCAGGCGGTGGGGCGCGACAACACCGAAGTGCGCAAGGCCCAGCAGCAGCTGTTCCAGGGCGCGAAGATGGCCACCCTCGGCGAGATGGCCACGGGCATGGCCCACGAGATGAACCAGCCCCTCAATGTCATGCGCATGGCCGTGGCCAACGTACTCAAGCGCCTGGCCGGCGGCGATGCTCCGGTGGAGTACCTGCAGGACAAACTGCTGCGTATCGAATCCCAGGTGCAGCGCGCGGCGAAGATCGTCGAGCACATGCGCGTGTTCGGCCGGCGGTCGGAGGTGGAGCGGCAGCTGTTCGACCCGCTGCACGCCATCGAGGGCGCGTTGTCATTGCTGCGCGAGGGGTTGCAAGGCAAGGGCGTCGACGTGCGCCTGAGCACCGAAACGCCCCAGGCGCTGGTGCATGGCCACGCCGACCAACTGGAACAGGTGCTGATCAACCTGATGGTCAATGCGCGGGACGCGCTGTTGTCGTTCAAGGAGAAACAACCCGAGCTGAAACCCTGGATCGCCGTGCACTGCGAGACTGCGGACGGCTGGGTGCACCTGCGTGTGGAAGACAATGCCGGCGGCATCGACCCGCGCCTGCTGGAGCGCATCTTCGAGCCGTTCTTCACCACCAAGCCGGTGGGCAAGGGCACCGGTCTCGGGCTCTCGGTGAGTTTCGGCATCGTGCAGCAGATGGGCGGGCGCCTGCATGCCCGCAACACGGAGCAGGGCGCCTGTTTTTTCATTGATCTGCCGGTGCAGAAGCCCTGCCCGGCGGTATCGCCAGAGGGTGCAGAACCGCTCGGTTGACGCGCGCCCTAGAGCGCCTTGTCGAACTGCACCAGGGCGACCCGGGTGCCCTGCGGATCGCGACGCTCGACGATGCCGTCGAGCTGGTAGCCGAGCTTGGGGTAAAGCAGCAGGCCGGCGCTGTTGGCGTTGAAGCAGGACACCTTCATGCGGGTGGCCTTGTAATGCTCGCGGGCCAATTGCTCCATCACCGCCACCAGGTAATGCGCCACGCCCTGGCTGCGGGCCCAGGGTGCGACCATCAGGTTGCCCAGGGCGCAGAAATCGCCGTGCTGCCATTGATAGAAATTGGCGAAACCGGCTACCCGTCCCTCCAGTACCACCACCGTGCTGTCACGCCGCTCCGCCATGGCCGCTGCCAGTTGGCCGACGCTCAGGGGCCAGTTGGCCTTGGGGTAGGCGAAGAACAACTCACTGGCATCCTGGGGGAAGGTCACGATGGCTGACAGGTCGGTGGCGGTGGCTGGGCGGTGGGACAGGTGGCTGGGGTGGGTCATCGACGGTCCTGGAGCGATTGCGTGATCGCTGAGCGAAAGACGGAGAGGGCGGTAGATCATGCGCCGCCAGTGGCGGCCTTTGCAGGGGCGGAGCCCAGCAGGGCTCCGGGAGTGCGCGGTGAGTCTGCCGTGGGACGGTTGCGTCCCACCGGGCAAAGCCTACTGAAAATCTCTTGAGCCCGGATCACCGCGAGTCGGGCTTCCTCTACCGTTGGGTGCCGCTGCGGCGCCGCTTTGTTAAGTGCGTCATGAAGCGGCATGACTCACCGGTCACGCCGCTGAAGGGATGGCTCAGCGCGGCGGGTATTGGCTCAGTACCTTGGCCACCGTCTCGCGAATCGCCGCACTGCGTTCGTTCGGCCCATGCTGGTTGCTGCGGATGATCTGCTGGGCGCTGCCGCGCCAGACCAGCTTGCCGTCCTTGCCGTCGTACAGGTCGATCTGCAGGGTGCCGACCTGGTAATCCACGGTGCGGGTTTCCACGTAGTTCGGTCCGCCCCAATAGTTGCCCCAGCCACCGCCCCAGCCGCCGGCATAACCGGTGCTGACCTGCTCCTGGCGGTCATCGACGATCAGCCAGGCCTGCACCTTGAGGTCGCCATTGGCGCCCTGGGCGGCCGGGCGCAGGCCACGCTGGTCGAGCTGCTCGCCCACTGCGGTGCGGATGCGCTGTTCGGTCAGGTCGCTCTGGATACGCGGATCGTCGGGGCGATAGCGCAGGGCCGGCTCCTGCCAGGTCCAGCTGCGGTACGCGGCAAAGTCGCGATTGGGGTCGAAGTCGCGGTCGAGTTGAGTGCTCTGGCACGCGCTCAGCAGGAGCAACGCGGGAAGCCACAACAGGTGCAGGCGCATGATCGGTCTCCTAGGGGAATGGGGTGGCCTGAACGTCAGGCCGGCGGGTAGTTTTCCAGGGCTTTCTGCACCGCGCCACGCAGGGCGTCCACGCGTTCGGCCTGGCTACCCTTGCTGAGCGTCTCGGCGCTGCCGCTCCACACCGGCTGGCCGTCGCGCCCGTCATACAGGTCGATGCGTACCACCACTACTTCTTCCTCGTAGCTGCGCACCAGTGGCGCGCTGCCCCACATGCCGAAATCATCGTGGTAGCGGTTGTGCCCGTAATAAGTGCCGTAGCGGTCGGCGACCTGGCGCAGGCGCTTTTCCAGGTACAGGCTGGCGGTGACACGGAGGTCGGCATTGGCGCCGGGCTGGGCCGGGCGCAGGCCGCGCTGGTCGAGGCCGTTGATCAGCGCCTCCTGCACCTGCGCCGAGGTGGCCCAGGAGCTGCCGCCGGGGACGCGACCTTCCAGCCAGGTCCAGTTGCGGTACTGGCCGAAATCTCGGCTGGCGGCCGGGTAGGCGCTCAGGTCGATGTGGTCGGCGGCTTGCGCCGGTGCCGGCGGCATCGGGTTGGATTGCGCCGTGTAGGGGTTATTGCTCTGGCAAGCCGCCAGCAGCGGCAGCAACAGGGTAAACAGCAAGGCTCTCATGATGATCTCCAGGCCTCCGTTCAATCTCTCGATCCTATGCCTGTTGGCGCACGCTGCGAAGCGGTCGATTGTTGCTGCGTATGCGCCTCGGTTCTGGCTGCCGGGGCTGTGATCAGCGTGGCCGGCATAGCCAGTGCAGGTAGCGTCCCAGGCCTTCGAAGGCGGGGTGGCGACGGTGTGCCAGCTCCCATTCCAGCAGGTCGATCAGCTCGGCCTTGGCCTGGAACTCCCGGGGCATGTAGTCATGGAAAACCCGTACCCCGCTGCGATGTTCGACCTGCCAGCTCTCAGCAAGTTGCGCCGCCAGTTCACGCGGGTCAAGCGGGCGCTGCGGCGTGAGGCTCTGCTTTTCGCCGGCGAACTCCGCCTTGCGCAGTTTGCGGAAGTGCCCCTTGAGCAGGTTGCGGTAGATCAGCGCGTCCTTGTTGTAGAACGCCAGCGACAGCCAGCCGCCTGGTGCCGTGAGCCGGTGCAGCACCGGCAGGATGCTGTGGGGCTCGGCCAGCCACTCCAGCACTGCGTGGCAGATCACCAGGTCATAGGGCTGATCGAGCTGGCCGAGCAGGTCCTGCCAGGGCGCCTGGATGAAGGTTGCCGTCTGGCCGGCCGCGGCGAAGCGCTCGCGGGCGCCGACGAGCATTGGTTCGGCGGGTTCGCTGACGGTTACCTCATGGCCGCGCTCGGCCAGCCACAGCGACATGTGGCCGAGGCCGGCGCCGATATCCAGCACCCGCAGGGGCCGATCCGGCAGCACCTCGGCCAGGTCGGCCTGCAGCACGGCCAGGCGGATCGCGCCCTTGGCGCCGCCATAGATTTTCTCCGCGAAGCGCGTGGCCAGTTCGTCGAAATGCCGGTCAGTCATTGGCGAAGCGCCTTTCGCTGTCGGCCAGCTTGGCGCGCACCGCCTGCTCCATATCGATGCCCAGCTCGCTGCACATCAGCAGCAGGTACAGCACGATATCGCCGACTTCCTGGCCGGCATGGGCCAGTTGCTCGGGGGCGAGTTCGCGGGATTGTGCTTCGGTCAGCCACTGGAAGATTTCCACCAGCTCGGCCATTTCCACACTGGCGGCCATGGCCAGGTTCTTCGGGCTGTGGAATTGCCGCCAGTCGTTGCGATCACGGATGGCGTGCAGGCGGGTGGTCAGTTCGGTGAGGTCCATGGCGTGGTCCAGGCAGGCGGATGGCGCATTATCCGTAGGAGCGGGCTCGCCCGCGAGCTTTTCGCTCAGGCTGGTGGTGAGGCCACGATCCCTCTACAGACCGCACCCACGTTCTGCGTGGGCGCGCAGCTCCGGACGCTCTGCGTCCGCTAGGGCCAGCGGTGCAATGCAGAGGTGTGGACAGGCGCCCTTCCCGTGGGTGACGCGGAGCGTCACGGGATGCATGCCCACGCGAGTGTTGGAACGATCAGGCTGATGGCGATGCGCGGCCCCGTGGGAGGCGCTTCAGCGGCGAGCTTTAAGGGCTGTCGCGGCTAAAGCCCCTCCCACGAATCGAACCGTGCTTAGCCCCAGCCGCTGCGCATTTACCTGTAGGAGCGGGCAAGCCCGCTCCTACAGAAGCCGCATTGTCAGATCACCTGCCAGCGCCCGGTCATGTGCGGCACGTCATCCTTGCCGGTCAGGCTCAGTTGGCCGATGGCAGCCGGTTCGCTGGCCTGCAGGTTGACATGGGTCGGCAGCAGCACCGGTTTCTGGAAGCGCACCTCGATGCTGTAGCCCGCAGCCGGCAGATGGTCGCTGAGGGCGGCCAGGGCGCGGCCCTTGTTCCACAGGCCATGGGCGATGGCGCGTGGGAAGCCGAACAACCGGGCGGTGAGCGCCGTGAGGTGAATCGGGTTGTAGTCGCCGGCCACCCGGGCATAGACCCGGCCGATATTCGCCGGTGCCTGCCAGCTGTCGACATCGAGCAGTGGCAGCGCCGGCTCTTCGCTGCGCTCGATCACCGGGCCGTCGAGCTTCAGGCCACGGCAGAGGATGCGGCTGTCGCCTTCCCAGAGCAGGCCGAGCTGGTCTTCCAGGCGGGTGATCACGCTGAACACCGCGCCCTTGTCGTGGGGGCGCAGATTCTCCGTGTGCACGCTCAGGGTGAACGGCCCCAGGCCGCCCAGCTGGCGCACCACGCGAATGCGGTTTTCCAGGTGCACCAGGCCGAGCAGCGGGAATGGGAACTGTTTGTCGGTCAGCAGTTTCATCTGCAGGGCAAAGGCCAGGACGTGCGGGTAGGTGGCGGGCAGGCGGCCGTCATCGCGAAAGCCGCAGACCTTGCGGTAGCGTGCCAGGTGCTTGGGGTCGACCGTGACCGGGCAGCGCAAACCCTCGCCGGGCAGCGTCTTGCCGGTCACCTTGCGGCGCAGCGCGGCACGCAGGAAAAGACCGGGCAGAGCGGGTGGTGCAGGTAGATCGAGCCAATCGGTGGCCATAAGCAAAAACTCCTCGAAGCGGATGCCAGCAGCTTAGACGCCCTGTACGGTACCGCATTGGCCCTGCTGCAGGGCAGAGCGGCAAGGCAGTCAATCCGTCTGCCAGGCGTAGAGGTGCCTTGAGTGCGGACGCTAAAGGTGCCTAATCTAATGGAGCCTCGCGGATAATAAGAATTCCAGAAAATATGCGTGATCTGACCGACGATGTAGCGCTCATGCGCCCGGTTATCGATGCCTTGCGTGCCAGCGGAACCGACCCCGATCGGGTCCTGGTCCGTGTTGGCCTGCCCCCTGGCGGCTTGCCCGCCGGACGCTTTCCCCATGCCGCTCAGGGCCTGTTCTGGAAGGCCGCCAGCGACGAATGCGGCGAAGAAGATGTCGGCCTGTTCCTTGCCCAGCACCTGCCGGCCTTCCACGGTCTGCTGCTGGAATACCTGTTCCTTTCCAGCGAAACCTTCGGTGACGGTCTGCGCCACGCCCTGCGCTACGTGCGCCTGCTCTCCGACACCCTGGACGCCCGGCTCGACGTGCAGGGCGAACAGGCGGTGCTGACCCTCGGCCTGCTGCCGGACACGCCGCGGCATTTTCCCGAGATGCTGGCTGGCGCGGTAATCCGTCTGTTCGATGCCCTCACCGAAGGGGATTTCATCCCGCGCCAGGTGCAGTTCATGCACGACTGCGGCGCCTGCGCCGAGCGTTATCAACAGGTCTATGGGTGCCCGGCGCAGCTGGGCAGCGAGCGCTATGCGCTGGTGTTCGATGCGGCTGTGCTGGGCAAGGCATCGCGCCACGCCGCCCCGGAACTGCTGCGCATGCACGAGTCGCTGGCGCGCCGGCAACTGGCCGAAGTCGAGCGCCTGGATCTGGTGCGCAACGTGCGCGAGTTGATCGGTGAGCTGTTGGTCGACAGCGGCGCCACCCTGGAACAGGTCGCAGGCCGCCTGGACATGCCCGCCCGGCGCCTGCGCGAGCGTTTGGCCATGGCCGGCGTGCGCTTCAACGACCTGGTCACCGACTACCGCTGCCGCCTGGCCAAGGACCTGCTGCTCAAGACCGACGAGCGCATCGAAGTGATCGTCGAACGCACCGGCTTCTCCGAACCCAGCACCTTCTACCGCGCCTTCAAACGCTGGGTTGGCGAAACCCCGGTGGAATACCGCAAGCGCGGCCGGCACTGACACCTTCCCGCTCGGTGGTGTGGGAGGCGCTTCAGCGGCGAGCTTTTGGGGCTTTCGCGGCTAAAGCCCCTCCCACGTGATCACACTGATCGCACCCACGCTCTGCGTGGGCGCGCACTCTCGGACGCTCCGCGTCCGCAACGGTGCAGGCTCAACGTGCTGGGGCAGGCTGACTACTGTGGGTGACGCGGAGCGTCACGGCTGCATGCCCACGCGGAGCGTGGGAACGATCAGGTCGATGGCGAGCCCACGATGCCGTGGGAGGCGCTTCAGCGGCGAGCTTTTAAAAGCCCTTCCCACAGCATCCTCCTCAGGCGCCGAGCAAACTCTGCCCGCACACACGCATCACTTGGGCGGTGAGCACGCCGGAGCTGGGCTGGGCGAACCAGGCCACGGCTTCGGCGACGTCCTGGGGCAGGCCACCCTGGCTCATGGAGTTCATGCGGCGGCCGGCTTCGCGGATGGTCAGGGGAATGGCGGCGGTCATCTGGGTTTCGATAAAGCCCGGCGCCACCGCATTGATGGTCACGCCGCGTTTGCCCAGGGCCGGCGCCCAGGCCTGGGCCAGGCCGATCACACCGGCCTTGCTCACCGCGTAGTTGGTCTGGCCCATGTTGCCGGCGATACCGCTGATCGATGCGATCAGCACCACCCGGCCGTTTTCGTTGAGCTTGTCGGCATCCAGCAGTGCCTGTGTCAGCACCTGCGGGGCCTTCACGTTAACGTCGATCACAGAGTTCCAGAAGGCGTCGCTCATCTTCGCCAGGGTCTTGTCCCGGGTGATGCCGGCGTTGTGCACGACGATATCGATACCGTCGGCCAGCGCTTCGACCAGTTGCGCCGGGGCGTCTTCGGCACAGATGTCCAGGGTCACGCTGCGGCCACCGAGCCGGGCAGCCAGGGCGTCCAGCCCTTCCTTGGCCTGGGGCACGTCGAGCAGTACCACCTCGGCACCGTCACGGGCGAGCACTTCGGCAATCGAGGCGCCGATGCCGCGGGAGGCGCCGGTGACCAGCGCCTTCTTGCCGGCCAGCGGGCGCGTCCAGTCCTTGACCTCTTCACTGCTGCCATTCAGGCGCAGCACCTGGCCGGACACGTAGGCGCTCTTGGGCGACAGGAAGAAGCGCAGCGCGCCTTCGAGCTGGCTTTCCGCGCCCTTGCCGACATACAGCAACTGCACGTTGCCGCCCCGGCGGATCTCCTTGCCCAGGGAGCGGGTGAAGCCCTCCAGCGAACGCTGCACGCTGGAGGCGACGGTGTCCTTCAGCGACTCCGGCGCACGGCCGAGTACCACCACCCGCGGGCAGCTCGCCAGGTTCTTCAGGGCCGGCTGGAAGAAATCGCGCAGCTCGATCAATTGCTCGAAACGGGTCAGGTGACTGGCGTCGAACACCAGGGCTTTGAGCTTGGGACCGTGCTCGGCGGTCCAGCGCGGCAGCTCGAACTGGCCTTCGCGAGGGGCGAACAGCTCACTGGTCAGCTTGTTGGCGAAGGGCAGGATGGCCGTTGCCAGGCTGCCTTCACCACCGATCAGCAAAGCGCCTTCCACTGGGCGATTGCGCCCGGCTTGCCAGCGTTCCAGGCGGAGTGGCGCTGGCAGACCGAGGGCGCCTACCAGGCGGCGACCCGAGGCTGAGTTGGCAAAATCGAGGTAACGATCGGACATGGGAAAGGCTCCTGCACGAATCAAAAAAGTGCTTCCACTGTACGCAGGCAGGAGAAATGCGCAATTGACCGTGTCGCATGCTGTGCCGGCAAGGCGGCCAATGCCACACTGTCGGCACCTGCTAGGTTTGTTGCCACATCAGCCGCGCGACGCCGCGATGAGAGGCTACAGTCCCTTGCCTGAGCGTCATTCACCTTTGCCAAGGAGGTCCCCATGACCCTGCCACGCCGCGTCGCCATTGTCGGTGGTAACCGCATTCCGTTCGCCCGCTCCAACACCGTGTATGCCACTGCCAGCAACCAGGACATGCTCACCAGCGCCCTCGAAGGCCTGATCGAGCGCTACAACCTGCACGGCGAGCGCCTGGGCGAGGTGGTCGCCGGGGCTGTGCTCAAGCACTCCCGGGATTTCAACCTGACCCGCGAATGCGTACTCGGCTCGCGCCTGGCCCCGGAAACCCCGGCCTACGACGTGCAGCAGGCCTGTGGCACCGGCCTGGAAGCGGCGCTGCTGGTGGCCAACAAAATCGCCCTGGGGCAGATCGAATGCGGCATTGCCGGCGGAGTGGACACCACCTCGGACGCGCCCATCGGCGTCAACGAGGGACTGCGGCAGATTCTCCTGCAGGCCAATCGCAGCAAGACCACCGGCGACAAGATCAAGGCGCTGCTGCAGATCCGTCCGCGCCACCTGGCGCCGTCGCTGCCGCGCAATGGCGAGCCGCGTACCGGGCTGTCCATGGGCGAGCACTGCGAACTGATGGCGCAAACCTGGGCCATTCCCCGTGACGAGCAGGACCAATTGGCGGTGGCCAGCCACCAGAAATTGGCGGCGTCCTATGCTGAGGGCTGGCACGACGACCTGCTGACGCCGTTCCTGGGCCTGACACGCGACCAGAACCTGCGCCCGGACATCAGCCTGGAAAAACTGGCGACCCTCAAGCCCGTCTTCGAACGCAGCCCGCGCGGCACCATGACCGCCGCCAACTCCACACCGCTGACCGACGGCGCCTCGGTGGTGCTGCTGGCCAGCGAGGAATGGGCCAAGGCCCGCGGCCTGCCGGTGCTGGCCTACATCCGCGACGGCGAAGCGGCGGCGGTGGATTTCGTCACCGGCAAGGAGGGGCTGTTGATGGCGCCGGTCTACGCGGTGCCGCGTTTGCTCGCACGCAACAACCTGACCCTGCAGGACTTTGACTACTACGAAATCCACGAAGCCTTCGCTGCCCAGGTGCTCTGCACCCTCAAGGCCTGGGAAGACGCCGAGTACTGCCAGACCCGCCTGGGCCTGGCGCAGCCACTGGGCTCGATCGACCGCAGCAAGATGAACGTGAAAGGCAGCTCCCTGGCGGCCGGCCACCCGTTCGCTGCCACGGGCGGGCGTATCGTCGCCAACCTGGCCAAGCTGCTGTCGGTAGCGGGCGAGGGCCGCGGCCTGATCTCCATCTGCGCCGCCGGCGGCCAAGGTGTGACCGCGATCCTCGAACGGTAATCCAATACCCCGTAGCCACCAGTCATCGTGGCTTCGTGATGTAAGCAACTCCGTGATTTGAAGCGGCCCGCGCATGCGGTGCCGCTTTTTTTTCGTCTGTCGCTCGGCCGGCTTCGCGCGTTGATCGCACCCACGTTCTGCGTGTGCGCATGGCAGTGCCTTCAACTGTAGGAGCGGGCTTGCCCGCGAGCTCTTCGCTTCCCGCGTGAGATCGGTGCCGAGACATCAGTCGCCGTGCTCGCGGCCAAGGCCGCTCCTACAGGAAACCATCGCGGCTAAAGCCCCTCCCACAGGCTGTATACGGCAGGGCGCGGCCGGAGATGCCGCCTTGTGAGAGGCGCTTCAGCGGCGAGCTTCTAGGAATCTGCCGCTGCTTCCGCCTCGGCGGCGAGCAGCACAGCCTTGCGTGCAACGCCCCAGCGGTATCCGCTCAGCGCGCCTTTGGCGCCGACTACCCGGTGGCAGGGGATCAGCAGGCCCAGCGGGTTGCTGGCGCAGGCGCGGGCGATTGCACGGGGGTGGCTGCCCAGGCTGCTGGCCAGTTCGCCGTACTGCCGGGTCTGCCCCATAGGGATAGCCTGCAGGGCGCGCCAGACCTGCTGCTGGTAGGCGGTACCGCGCAGGTCCAGGGGCAGATGGGCGGCGCGGCGTGGTTCTTCGAGCTGTTCGATGACCTGAAGCAGCCAGTCGCCCAGGCCTGCGTCGTCACGCTGCAGTTCGGCGGCGGCGAAGCGCTGGCGGAATTCATCCGTTACCGCCGCCTCGGTGTCGCCGAACAGCAGGGCGCATACACCGTTGCGGCTGCTCGCCAGCAACAGGTGGCCGAGCGGGCAGGCGCGGATCGCGTAGCGCAGGGTTTCCCCGGGGGCGCCCTGGCGACGTTGCGCCGGGCTCAGGGCGTTGCGCTGTTCATAGAGTGCCCGGGTTCCGGAGTAGCCCGCTGCCAGGGCCGCATCCAGCACGCTGGGCGCCTGGGGCAGGTGGGCTTCCAACTGGGCACGGCGCTGGGCCTGAACCCAGGCTTTCGGCGTCAGCCCGGTGCGGGCCTTGAAGGCGCGCGTCAGGTGCGAGGCGGAGAGGCCGATGCGCGCCGCGAGCTGGTCGAGGGTGGGCGGCTTTTCCTGTTCCATCAGCAGACGGCAAGCCACCGTGACCAAAGCATCCAGTTGCTGCGCCGGGCTTTCACCCTGGGGCGAGCAACGCTTGCACGGGCGAAAGCCGGCTTGCTCGGCGGTCGCTGAATCCGCGTGGAAGCTGACGTTCTGCCGCAGCGGTCGCCGGGCCGGGCAACTGGGTCGGCAATACACCCCGGTCGAGCGCACGGCGAACACGAACTGCCCATCGCGCGCCGCGTCGCGGTCGCAGACGGCTTGCCAGCAGAGGTCAGGGTTGAGCATGGCGGCATTCCTGTTGAGTACGCATCGATTGTCGGCCCCTTGCCCAGGCGTGCCAATCCGAATCGTGCTTTCAAATTCGATAAGCGGTTGGGTGGCGAGTGTAGGAGGCGCTTCAGCGGCGAACTTTTGGGGCTGTCGCGGCTAAAGCCCCTCCCACGGTTGCAGGGGCCGGTGCCGGTCGGTGACGCGGAGCGTCACGGGATGCATGCCCACGCGGAGCGTGGGAACGATCAGTCGGTGGTGAGGCCACCGTGGGAGGCGCTTCAGCGGCGAGTTTTTGTAGGAGCGGGCTTGCCCGCGAGCTTTTCTGGCGGACAGCTCGGTTTTCGGATGGCCGAAGGCGCCGAGCTCGGGGCGAAGCCGCTCCCACGAATGCAGCGATCAGGAGGCCGGCGGCAGCCGCCGCAAGACGATACGCCCCCGGCTGATATCGGCCAGCAGGCGTTGCAGGTCGGTGATGCGGGCTTCGGGCAGGGCGAGGTGCAGGTCGGCTCCGGTGGCGTCATAGGTTTCGCTGGCCAGGACCGCTTCGACCTCGGTCAGCCGCGCCTTGAGCAGCGGCAGTTCGCCGAACAGGCAGTGGCAGGTCACGGTGGTGCGGGCCACCAGTTCGACTCGCTCACCGCCTTGCAGGCATTTGGCGGCGCTGCCGCCGTAGGCGCGGGCCAGGCCGCCGGTGCCGAGCTGGATGCCGCCGTACCAGCGGATCACCAGTACCGCCACCTGGTCGCAGTCCTGGCCTTCGATGGCTGCCAGGATCGGCCGGCCTGCCGTGCCGCCGGGTTCACCGTCGTCGCTGAAGCGGTACTGGTTGCCGACCTTCCAGGCCCAGCAGTTGTGCGAGGCGCTGAGGTCGCTGGCCGAGGCGATGAACGCCTGGGCCTCGGCCGCGCTGGTGACCGGCGCGGCGAGGGCGAGAAAGCGGCTTTTGCGAATCTCCTCGCGGTAGTCGCAAGGGCTGAGCAGGGTGAACGGCATGGCTCAGTTCGTCGGCGGCGTAAGCCCGCAGCCCTTGAGGATGATGTGGATCAGGTTGTCGCTGGCGTCTTCCATATCCTGCTTGGTCAGGCGCGAGCGCCCCGACACGCGGCAGATCTGGGTGGCGAAGTCGGCGTAGTGCTGGGTGCTGCTCCACAGCAGGAAAATCAGGTGGGTGGGGGCCACCGGGTCCATCTTGCCGGCGGCGATCCAGCCTTCGAACACCGCCGCGCGGCCCTTGAACCAGCTCAGGTAATCCTGGTTGAAGTATTCGGACAGGCACTCTCCGCCGCTGATCACTTCCATGGCGAAGATGCGCGAGGCCTTCGGGTAGCGCCGCGAGAATTCCATCTTGGCGCGGATGTAGCGCGCCAGGGCCTCGGCCGGGTCGTCATCCACGGTCAGGGTATTGAAGGTGCTGTCCCACAGTTCGAGGATGTTGCTCAGCACCGCCAGGTACAGCCCCAGCTTGTTGCTGAAGTAGTAGTGCAGGTTGGCTTTGGGCAGACCGACGTTCTGCGCGATGGTGTTCATGCTGGTGCCTTTGAAACCATGGCGCGCAAACTCTTCCTCGGCGGCGGCGAGGATGGCTTCTTCGTTTTTCTGACGAATACGCCCGGCAGGTTTGCCGGCAGGGTTGGCGCTGTGCGCAGGGACTTCAAAGGTCATGGTCATTCCGAACGGTCGGGTGGCGGAGCGAGTGCACTGATAGCGTAATGACGCTTGGGTGACAAGCGCGAGACAGTGAAAAAGCGCGCAAAGTGACCTATTGGTTCTACGGTGCACTGCCGTTGTGCGCCCGTCGGCTCGCCCTGCGCGTTTTTGTGGCCGCTCGCGGCCGTGCTGACGGTCAGTCGTCCGGGGACTTGCGTGGGTGCTGCTCGGCGCTGCTTTCGGCAACCGGCTGGGATGCCCGGCGCGAGGCCTGGCCGCCGAGGTACCAACCCAGCGCACCCCACAGCGCTGCACAGGCGGCACCGGCCACCGCCGCCGCCAGCACGCCGTTGGCGAGCATGTCGAGCAGGGCCTTGGCCCAGGCGCTGACGGCGTCGCCGGCGCGGTAGACCACGGTGTCGATGAAGTTCTTCGCCTTGTACTTGCTCTCGGCGTCCAGCGGCGCGAAGAGCATTTCCCGACCCGGGCGGACGAAGGCGTACTCGCCGACCCGGCGCACGATCATCAGCGCCGCGAGCATGGCGAAAGTCGGCGCCAGGGCCAGACCGATGAAGCCCAGGCACACCAGGAACGGCACCCCGGCCAGCAGCGCACGCAGGCCAAAACGCTGGGCGATGCGCCCGGTGATGAACACCTGGGCCAGCAGTGACAGCGATTGCACGCAGAAGTCGATAAGGCCGAACACGCGGATCTGCTCGTTGCGGTCGGTGAAGGTTTCCGCCACCAGCCGCGCCTGCTCGAAGTACAGAAAGGTACTGGCCGTGGCCAGCAGGATGACGAAGGCGCTAATGCCCAGTAGGTAGCGTGAGCCGAGCACCCGGGTCAGGCCGCTGAACGGGTTGCCGATCACCGGTTTTTGCGGGCTCTCGCTCGGCGGTGCATCGGGGCGCCCGGCGCCGCCTTCGGCGCGCCAGGCCATCAGGTAATGCTTGGCCAGGATCGCTACGCCCAGCAGCACGGCCGCCAGGAGGATCAACCCGCTTTCACCCAGCGCATCCACCAGCAACGCGCCGACCGCTGGCCCGACCAACCCGCCGCAACTGGCCCCGGCGGCGATGAAGGCGAACAGGCGCTTGGCCTGGGTGCTGTCGAACACATCGGCCATCAGGCTCCAGGCCACTGACACCACGAACAGGTTGTAGACCGAGATCCACACGTAGAACACCCGCGCCACCCAGATGTCGTCGCCGGCCTGCTGGAACAGCACGGCGAACGCCAGCAGGTTGCTGATGAAGAAGCCGTACACCCAGTCGATATAGCGCGCCCGCGCGACCTTGGAGTTGAGCCAGGCGAACAACGGCACGGCGATCAGCATCACCACGAACGTGGCGGTGAATAGCCAGTGCAGGTTCTCCACGCCGCCCCGGATGCCCATGGCCTCGCGGATCGGGCGCAGCATGAAGTAGCCGCTGAACAGGCAGAAGAACAGGGCGAAGCCGCAGAGCGCGGCCAGCAGTTCGATGGGCCGGGCGTTGATGGCCTGGGCCAGGCGTTGGGTCGGTGTCATCGCGCGTGCCTTGGCTCGACGCGGCCTGAAACACGGCCGCGCCTGTCTGGTGAGTCAGGGGCGAAGCCCCTCGAAGTCAACTGAACGCCTGGACGATCCGCTCGCGCAGCGCCGCATCGGGCAGACGGCCGATACCGCCCTTGATGTTGTCGGCCATGTAGCGCGGGTTGGAGGTGGCCGGAATCACCGCCGTCACCGCCTCGTTGGTCAGGATGAACTTGAGCAGCAACTGCGCCCAGGAGGTGGCGTCGGCTTCCATGGCCCATTCCGGCAGCGGTTTGCCCTTCACCCGGCTCAGCAGCTGCGCGCGCTGGAACGGGCGGTTGATCAGGGTGGCGATGCCGTTGTCGGCGCAGTAGGGCAGCAGGCGCTTCTCGGCGTTGCGCTCGCCCACCGAATAGTTGAGCTGTACGAAATCCACCTTCTCTTCGGCCAGCACCTCCAGCAGGTCGTCGTGGGCCGACTCGATGTAATGGGTGATACCGATGTAGCGCACCTTGCCCTGCTCGCGCAGTTCCCGCAGCAGCGCCAACTGGGTGCGGGTGTCCTGCAGATTGTGCACCTGCACCAGGTCGAGCTTGTCAGTCTGCAGCGCCTTGAGGCTGGCCTCGAACTGCGCCATGCCGCGCTCGCGGCCGGTGGCGGAAATCTTGGTGGCGAGGAACGCCTTGCCCTGGGTGCCGGTGCGCTTGAGCAGCTCGCCGGTCACTTCTTCCGCCGCGCCGTAGCTGGGGGCTGTGTCGATCAGCGTGCCGCCGCCGTTGATGAAGGCGCGCATCACGCCATCCAGCGGCTTGAGGCTGTCGGCATCGAGGCTGACGTTGAAGGTTTGCGAGGTGCCCAGGCCGATCACCGGGATCTGCTGGCCACTGCTGGGGATGGCGCGCTGGATCAGTTGGGCGGGGGCGGCGAAGGCCAGGGACGGCAGCAAGGGGGCTGCGGCGGCCAGGGTCAGCAGGCTGGCGCTGCCCTGGATGAAGTGACGACGGCTAGGCATGGAGTCCTCCGTGATGCACTGTAGTGAAAGGCGGGAAAAGGTCGATGATAGACCCGGGTACCGCAGCACCCATGCCTATTGCTCCACCAGTTGTTTCCTGATGTATCCAGCTGGCGCTCCGCTCGCTATGCGGCGGTGGCTCAACTGCTGGCGGCGAGGGTATCGAGAAAGCTTTCCAGCACCAGGTGCGGGCGACGGCCCTTGCGCGTCACCGAGGCCAGGCTGACATCGTAGAAGCGCGTAGCGGGTTTGAGTGCGCGCAGCCGCCCTTGTTGCACCCAGGCGCTGGCGTAGTGGTCGGGCAGGTAGCCGATGTAGCGCCCGGTGAGGATCAGGAAGGCCATGCCTTCGCGGTCCGAGGCGCTGGCCGTGCAGTTCAGCGCCTGGTAGTGGCTCTGCACCTCGGGCGGCAGGCGGAAGGTCGGGGCGATGGCGTCCTGGGCGTTCAGGCGCTCGTCGGCCAGTTGCGCGTCGTCCACGTAGAACAGCGGGTGGCCCACGGCGCAGTAGAGCAGCGAGCGTTCATCGTACAGCGGCAGGTACTCCAGCCCCGACAGCGCCCCCGCCTGGGGCACCACGCCAACGTGCAGGCGGCCGTCGAGCACGCCTTGCTCCACTTCGCTCGGCGGCGTCATGCGGATGTGCACCCGTACATCCGGCCCGCGCTCCTTGAGGCGCGCCAGGGCATTGGTGATGCGCATGTGCGGCACCGTCACCAGGTTGTCGGTGAGGCCGATGTTCAGCTCGCCGCGCAGGTGCTGGTGCAGGCCGTTGACCTCGGTGCGAAAGCTCTCCAGCGCCGCCAGCAGTTGCTGGGTGGAGTGGTACACCTCGCGGCCTTCCTCGGTCAGGGCGAAGCCGGCGCGGCCGCGCTGGCACAGGCGCAGGCCCAGGCGCTGTTCGAGGTCACTCATTTGCTGGCTGATCGCCGAGCGGCCGATGCCCAGCACGCTCTCGGCGGCGGAAAAACCGCCGCACTCCACCACGCTGCGAAACAGTTTGAGCAGGCGGATATCGAAGTCACTGACTTGGGCCAGCGGGTCGGGGCGGCGGGTGCTCATTAGTTTAGTGATCGCCTAACTGAAGTTAAGAAGAGTCGCGTTTTACTGACTCTATGCCCGTGGCACTTTGGCTGACAACTGATTTACTCCTAGGGAAGCGCTTTGGCGGCCGTCGCGGCTGAAGCCCCTCCCACGACACTTCGAGCGCGAGGCTCCCCATGAACATGCCGCAGACCGAAACCCCGTCCCTGGCTAGCCAGCTCAAGCTGGACGCCCACTGGATGCCGTTCTCCGCCAACCGCAACTTCCAGCGCGACCCGCGCCTGATCGTTGCCGCCGAAGGCAGCTGGCTGCTGGACGACAAGGGGCGCAAGATCTACGACAGCCTGTCCGGCCTGTGGACCTGCGGTGCCGGCCACTCGCGCAAGGAAATCCAGGACGCTGTCTCCAAGCAGCTCGGCACCCTCGATTATTCACCGGGCTTCCAATTCGGCCACGCGCTGTCGTTCAAGCTGGCCGAGCAGATCGCCGACCTGATGCCGGGCGACCTCAATCACGTGTTCTTCACCGGCTCCGGCTCCGAGTGCGCCGACACCTCGGTGAAAATGGCCAAGGCCTACTGGCGCCTGAAAGGCCAGCCGGCCAAGACCAAGTTCATCGGCCGCGCCCGTGGCTACCACGGCGTGAACATCGCCGGCACCAGCCTCGGCGGCATCGGCGGCAACCGCAAGATGTACGGCCAGTTCATGGACGTCGACCACCTGCCGCACACCCTGCAGCCGCACCTGGCGTACACCAACGGCATGGCCGAAACCGGTGGCGTGGAGCTGGCCAACGAGCTGCTGAAACTCATCGAGCTGCACGACGCCTCCAACATCGCAGCGGTGATCGTCGAGCCCATGTCCGGCTCGGCCGGCGTGCTGGTGCCGCCGGTGGGCTACCTGCAGCGCCTGCGCGAAATCTGCACCCAGCACAACATCCTGCTGATCTTCGACGAGGTGATCACCGCCTTCGGCCGCCTGGGCACCTGGAGCGGCGCCGAGTACTTCGGCGTGACCCCGGACATCATCAACGCCGCCAAGCAGATCACCAACGGCGCGATTCCCCTGGGCGCGGTCGTTGCCTCCAGCGAGATCTACCAGACCTTCATGCAGCAGCCGTCGCCCGAGCACATGGTCGAGTTCACCCACGGCTACACCTACTCGGCCCACCCGGTGGCCTGCGCCGCCGGCCTGGCGTCGCTGGAGCTGCTCAAGCGCGAAAACCTGATCCAGCAGGCCGCCGAACTGGCGCCGCAATTCGGCAAGGCGCTGCATGGCCTCAAGGGCAGCAAGCACGTCATCGACATCCGCAACTGCGGCCTGGCCGGCGCCATCCAGCTGGCCCCGCGTGACGGCGACCCGGTGATCCGCCCGTTCGAGGCTGGCATGGCCCTGTGGAAGGCCGGTTTCTACGTGCGCTTCGGTGGCGACACCCTGCAGTTCGGGCCAACCTTCAACGCCAACATGGAAGACCTCGAGCGCGTACTGGGCGCCGTGGGCGACACCCTGAACAAACTGGATTGACCTGTAGGGTGGATGACGCTTCACCCATCCACCACCAGACAACGCGGAATGGTGGATGAAAAGAGCGTCATCCACCCTACAGAGCTGTAGGAGCCCGCTTGCGGGCGATGTTGTAAAACGGATCGCCGGCAAGCCGGCTCCTACCCACAATAATTACGTCTAGGAGCTCCCCATGAGCCACATTTCCCACCTGATCAACGGCGAGCGCGTCGCCGGCACCGGCCGTACCGCCGACGTCTTCAACCCGTCCACCGGCGAAGCCACCAAGAAACTCGCCCTGGCCGACCGCGCCACCATCGACCAGGCCGTCGCCTCGGCCAAGGCCGCCTTCCCGGCCTGGCGCAACACCCCGCCGGCCAAGCGCGCGCAGATCATGTTCCGCTTCAAGAACCTGCTGGAGCAGAACGAAGAGAAGATCGCCCAGCTGATCAGCGAAGAGCATGGCAAAACCATCGAAGACGCCATCGGCGAGCTCAAGCGCGGTATCGAAAACGTCGAATTCGCCTGTGGCGCCCCGGAAATCCTCAAGGGCGAATACACCCGCAACGTCGGCCCCAACATCGACGCCTGGACCGATCTGCAGCCGGTCGGCGTGGTTGCCGGCATCACCCCGTTCAACTTCCCGGCCATGGTGCCGCTGTGGATGTACCCGCTGGCCATCGTCTGCGGCAACTGCTTCATCCTCAAACCGTCCGAGCGCGACCCGAGCTCCACCCTGTTCATCGCCGAACTGCTGCACGAAGCCGGCCTGCCCAAGGGCGTGCTCAACGTCGTGCACGGCGACAAGGAGGCGGTAGACGCACTGATCGACGCGCCGGCGGTCAAGGCCCTGAGCTTCGTCGGCTCCACGCCGATCGCCGAATACATCTACGCCGAAGGCACCAAGCGCGGCAAGCGCGTGCAGGCCCTGGGCGG
>JBLZZJ010000045.1:0-120847 GCA_050282285.1 Pseudomonas sp. | reverse complement strand
CGCCCCCTCACTCCCCAACATCAGCATGGAGCGCTATGTACTACGCACGCGAAGCAGAAAGGGACCACCTCTATACCCGCTCGGTCTGTTCCATCCTGCTGATGATCCCGCTGCTGATCATCATCTTCCTGTCGAAGGACCACGGCATTCGCTATGGCCTGGTCACCGCCAGCCCCATGCCCGTTACCGGGGTGGTGACAGAAGTGGAACTGCCGGAAGGCATGGATACCCAGAAGCACGTCTTCTACACCTACACCACCGCCGACGGCGACACGCTTGAAGGCAGCTACCGCTACCCCAAACGCCTGGAAGAGCACCTTTTCGAAGTGGGCCAGCCGCTCGAAATCACCTATTCGGGCTGGAGCGCGATCCAGAGCTACCCCAGCGACCAGATCGAAAACCAGGACGTCAATTTCTACCTGCTCGTCGGCTGCTTCATCGGCCTGCTCATCCTCGCCCTGACCTTCGCCCGCGGCGTCGCCTCCATCTTCACCCACAAGGAAGAAGATCGGCGGTATTGAGCTGTCTGCGCGCTGACCGCCATTGACTCCCAAGCAGGGCGTGGGAGCCATCAAGCCAAAAAGCTCGCGGGCAAGCCCGCTCCTACACCGGCGAGCGCGTTACCTGTAGGAGCGGCTGGGCGGCATTCCGCTTGCCCGCGAGCTCGGCGGTTGTTCGGCCTCATACTTCCCATGGGTCATGCTGCAAATAGCCCGAACATTCACCGGCCATGGTGGATGAAAGAGCGCCAGCTACGCGCCCAATCCGCCCTACCCAAGTTGGTGTCATCAAAGCTAAACCACCGTCCTAGAGCCTCCTAACAAACCATTGCCGACATCGATGTTTACCATCACCCCAATGAAGTTCTCTTAAAAATCCCCTCCCGTAACATCTGCTCCATACCAACCAACAACACCCCGGAGCACACCATCATGAAACGCCAACTCATCCTCAGCTTTGCTTTCACCGTACTGGCAGCCAACGTATTCGCCGCTACTTCCGCTCAACCTGTCGTCGCCGAAGGCGGTGCTGATCGACTGATTGAAAACCGCGTCGCCGAAGGTGGTGCTGATCGCCTGATCGAAAACCGTGTCGCTGAAGGCGGTGCTGATCGTCTGATCGAAAGCCGCGTCGCTGAAGGTGGTTCGGATCGTCTGATCGAAAACCGTGTTGCCGAAGGCGGTGCTGATCGTCTGATCGAAAACCGTGTTGCCGAAGGCGGTGCTGATCGTCTGATCGAAAATCGCGTTGCTGAAGGCGGTGCTGATCGCCTGATCGAAAACCGCGTCGCCGAAGGTGGCTCCGACCGTCTGATCGAAAGCCGTGTTGCCTGAGACCGCACCAACCACCTGATCGAGACATCAGCATGATCCCAGCGCAGTTGCTGACATAAAAAAACCGGCCCAATCAGCCGGTTTTTTTATGTCTCACCCGTAGGATGGGTTGAGCGACGCGATACCCATCGCAGCCCTCGCCCGTCATAAGCTCATCAGACGTAGATGCTCACCCCGCCCTTCTCCTGCAGCCACTGACGGTAGGTTTCCAGCGAGTCGGTTTCCTTGCCTTGGTTGGTACCGGTGAAGTTGACCTTCTTGTCCAACCCCAGATCGATCAACTCCTGCACCTGACCCAACAGCTTGTTGGCTTCGTCACGGTCCAGGCTGGCCACGTCCGGCAGGGGGATGGTCAGGGTCGTGTTTTCCGTTTCCGGCTTCGGTTTTGGCACAACGCCAGACGACGCCGGCGCGCTGCCGCCGTGCAGGGCTCGCAACAGACCACCTTCGCTGCGCGCAACCACCTGGCTGGCGTAGCGACGCAGCTCCGCGATGGGATCGCGGCTGGCCTCGCTGCCGCCACTGCCACCGGCGTTGGCGTTCGCCGACTGGGCATTCGCCTGGTTGGAGTAATAGCTGACCATGGCGGGCATGCTGTTGTTGATGCTGGTCATTAGGTGCCTCCTGGCAAAGTCATGACCCTCTTTAGCAGGATATGGGCCAGCTCCCACAGCCCAGAATTTACGGGACCTCCAGCGAACCTGCGCGGCATGGTGTTGCCACGAGAGGCAAGCAATTGCCGGTTCGCATTTGCTTGAATGCGGCAACCGTTCGACCGGCTTGATCGACCATACTTGGGTGGGGCGACGCAAAAGCGTTGCGAGATGGGGCTATGGCGCATTGCGGGGCTATCGAACCGGAAAAGCTCGCGGGCAAGCCCGCTCCTACAGGGAACGTAGCTCGCTTTTGTAGGAGCGGCTGGGCGGCATTCCGATTGCCCGCGAGCTCGGCGGTTGTCCGGCCTCATACTTCCCATGGGTCATGCCGCAAGTAGCCCGAACACTTACCGACCATGGTGGATGAAAGAGCGTCAGCTACGCGCCCAATCCACCCTACGCAAGCTGGTTCCTACGCGTGTACGACAACCATCATCACAGGCAAAACCACCGTCCTAGAGCCTCCAAGCAAACCATTGCCGACGTCGATGTTTACCATCAGCCCAATGAAGTTCTCTTAAAAATCCCCTCCCGTAACATCTGCTCCATACCAACCAACAACACCCCGGAGCACACCATCATGAAACGCCAACTCATCCTCAGCTTTGCTTTCTCCGTACTGGCAGCCAACGTATTCGCCGCTACTTCCGCTCAACCTGTCGTCGCTGAAGGTGGCTCTGACCGTCTGATCGAAAACCGCGTTGCCGAAGGTGGCTCCGACCGTCTGATCGAAAACCGTGTTGCTGAAGGTGGTGCTGACCGCCTGATCGAGAACCGTGTTGCCGAAGGCGGTGCTGATCGCCTGATCGAAAACCGCGTCGCCGAAGGTGGTTCGGATCGCCTGATCGAAAACCGCGTCGCTGAAGGTGGTTCGGATCGCCTGATCGAAAACCGCACTGCCTGAGACAAACCCGACCACATGATCGAGACATCAGCATGATCCCAGCGCAGTGGCTGACCTGAAAAAACCGGCTTACCCAGCCGGTTTTTTTTGGCCTGAAAAGTCGCTACCTGCCCATGCCGTTCGAGTGTGATCTATCCATTTTTTAACCCCACCGGGCTTGACCTTGACACTAGCGTCAACCCTTTAGAGTCCACGTATGGAGGCTGTCATGCACATTGGGGAGTTGGCCCTCAGGGCCGGTGTCAGTACGCGTTCGCTGCGTCATTACGAGGCACGCGAGCTTATTCATTCCGTTCGGCTGGTGAATGGCTATCGCGACTATCCCGTCGCGATGGTGCAGCGGGTGGTGTGGATACGGGAGTTGATCGGTTGCGGTTTCAGTACCCGGCAGATCCAGGGGTTGTTGCAGTACCTGGAGGATGAGGAAGACAGCGACGGTTTCCTGGTCTGCCTGCAACAGCACGTGGAAAAGTTGAAGGTGCTGGATGAGCTGCAACTCCAGTTGGCCGAGCGCCGTGCCAAGTTGGCCGCAAAGATCGAACGCTACACGCCACTCCCCAACGCCCTGAAGACAGCCTCCATGACTTCGTAAATCACACAGTCAGTGGAGCACTCATGGAAAAGTTGGCAGGCAAAATCGCCCTCGTGACCGGCGGCAACAGCGGTATCGGCTTGGCCACCGCCCGGCTGTTCGCCCAGCACGGTGCAGAGGTCATCATCACCGGCAGGCGCCAGCAGGTCGTCGAAGACGCCGTTGCGTCGATTGGCGGCAAGGCACGCGGACTCAGCGTCGATGTCAGCAACCTGGGCGACCTCGACCGCCTGTACGCCGACATCGCCGAACGCCACGGCCGTCTCGACATCATCGTGGCGAATGCCGGGATCGTCCTTCCCGCGCCCTCGGAGGCGGTGGACGAGCAGCAATACGACAGCCAGTTCGCGATCAACGCCAAAGGCACCTTCTACACCGTGCAGAAGGCACTGCCACTGCTCGCCAATGGTGGCTCGGTGGTGCTGGTGTCGTCGATCGCTCACCGGATGGCGATGGATGCCCACATCGTCTATGCGGCGACCAAAGCCGCCGTGCGCTCCTTTGCACGCAGCTGGGCCGCCGAGCTCAAGCAGCGCCAGATCCGCGTCAACTGCTTGAGCCCAGGCCCCGTGAACACGCCGATCATCGAGAAACTTGGGGTCAGCGCCGCGCAGTTCGGCGAATTCGAAGCGATGCTGTCGGCGAAGATTCCTCTGGGCCGGCTCGGTCGCTCGGAAGAGCTGGCCAATGCCGCACTCTTCCTGGCGTCCCAGGACAGCAGCTTTATCACCGGTATAGACCTGTGCGTCGACGGCGGCCTCAGTCAGCTGTGACAAGCAACTGACGCAAGGGCATCAGGCGCATTCAAGGCAACCGCGCAATCAGCCGGTGTGATTGAATGCGCCTGTCTCTATCGCCCCCTCTACAAGGCCCGCCCGCATGGATATCCGCGACATCCCTTTTGGCATCACCGACTGGAACAGCATCGAACGCACCGAGCACAGTGGCGAGACGGGCACGGCTTACTGGCGGACGCAGCATTTCAGCAACCTGCGAGTGCGCATGGTCGAGTACACGCCCGGGTACCTGGCCGATCACTGGTGCAAGAAGGGGCATATCCTGCTGTGCCTGGAGGGTGAGCTGCACACCGAGCTGGAGGATGGGCGACGCTTTGTGATGACGCCGGGCATGAGCTACCAGGTGGCCGACCAGGCCGAGGCGCATCGCTCGTCCACCAGCACCGGTGCCCGGCTGTTTATCGTCGACTGACCACGCTCCGGCTGAGCGCCTCCCACAAAGGCGCCCCTACACCATCTGCAGGTAGCGTTTTCGCGTCGGCGCCGGATACGCGGTGTCAATCAGGTCCAGGCATTCCGCGCTGAGTTCCAGGGTCGCTGCGGCGGCATTGAGGCGCAGGTGTTTCGCGTCGACCGCCTTAGGGATGGCAATGACACCCGGCTTGCGCAGGACCCAGGCCAGCGCGACCTGGGCCGGGGTCACGCCGTGACGCTCGGCGACCTCAGCGAGGATCGGGTTGCGCAGCAGACTGCCGGCCTGGCCCAGCGGGCAGTAGGCCATCAGCGGCACGCCCTGATGCTGTTGCCAGGGCAGCAGGTCGAACTCGATGCCACGCGCCTCCGGGTTGTACAGCACCTGGTTGGTGGCGCAGGCCGAGGCGTTCAGCTCTTGCATGTCCGACAGGTCGAAATTGGAGACGCCCCAGCGCTTGATCTTGCCCTGCTCGCGCAGGCGCTCGAAAGCCTCGACGGTTTCTTCCAGCGGGTACTGGCCGCGCCAGTGCAGCAAGTAGAGGTCGATACAGTCGACCTGCAGGCGCTTGAGGCTGCGCTCGCAGGCCGCCGCCACGCCGCTGCGGCTGGCGTTGTGCGGGTAGACCTTGCTGACCAGGAACACCTGGTCGCGCAGGCCGGCGATGGCTTGGCCCACCACCACCTCGGCGCCACCCTCGCCGTACATTTCCGCCGTGTCGATCAGGCGCAGGCCCAGTTCCACGCCCTGGCGCAGCGCCGCCACTTCGGCCTGGTGCTGGCTGGCGTCCTCGCCCATGCGCCAGGTGCCCTGGCCAATCATCGGCACCTGTTCGCCGGCCAGTTCAAGCGTTCGCATCGCGCCTCCTGTTCAAGTGAGTGATTGCCATGGATCGTAGGTGCCGAAGCTCCACAGGTGCCCTTCCGGGTCGCAGCAGGTGAAGCCACGCCCACCGTAGTCTTCATCGCGGATGTCGATCACCACCCTGGCGCCGCCCGCCAGCGCACGGGCGTACAACGCGTCGGCGTCATCCACCACCAGATACAGGCTCTGGGTGCAGCCACCCGCGTCGTCTGGCTGACGCATCTGGCGACCGTAGTCGGAGTCCGCCACCGAGCCGAGCATCAGCATACTGGTGCCGTGGCTGAGCTGGGCGTGGGCGATGCCGCCCTGTTCGTCCGGCACCACCAGGTGGCGCTCGAAGCCGAAGTGCTCGCACAGCCAGTCGATGGCCGCTGGCGCATCGCGGTAGCGCAGGCAGGGCACCAGGCTGGCGCCGGTTGTGCTTATCGACATACTGCTTCCTCCGTCGTTCAGGCCTCGGTCACCTCGTCGTAACCGCGACCTTGCCACTGCAGCAGGCAGATACCGTGGCCGAATGGATCGCTCAGACCGACCAGGCGCCCCCAGGCGGCCTCGCTGATCGCGCCCTCTTGCGTGGCGCCGGCCGCCAGGGCGCGGGCCAATGCGGCCTCCAGGTCATCGACTACCACATCCAGGTGCAGGGGCGTCCAGTGGCGCTGGTAATCGCGTACCGCTGTGCTTGCGCCACAAGCCGGGCTACCGACGGGCCGCTGCAACAGATAGACCGGTGCCGGGCCGCCCAGCAACTCGACCACCTCGCCGGCGAACAGGCGCCGCCCCACATGCAAGTCGAAGGCCTGAGTGTAGAACGCCTCCGCCGCCGGCAGGTCCGGCACGTCAAGGTTGATCAGCAGTTTCATCGCAGGCGTCCGCGACTCAGCGTGGCTCTGCGCTGAGCAGCAGCAACAGCGAAACGGGCTGCACGCTCTCCGGGTGCAGCGGCTCCTGCAGCCACTGCAGACGCCAGCCGGTTTCACTGAGCAGGCTCAGCCAGGATTCGAGGGTGCGGAAGAACCAGGGCATCGGCTCCTGGAAGCCCTCGCCAAAGCCGGCGAAGGTCTCGACCCGCCAACCGTCACGGTAGGAGGCATCGTTGCAAGCGCGCCACGGATGGAGGGTCTGGATCAGCAGGCGGCCACCAGGCGCCAGCACGCCGTGCAGGGCTTCCAGGGTCGGCGCCAGCGGCTCTTCAAGCAGGGCGAAGTTGCACACCAGCACGTCGAAGCGACCCAGTTGCTCGGCCAGTTCTTCAAGCTCGGCGTACCCGCAGACCCGGTAGTTGCCGCGCGCGCCATCGGTGGCGCGGGCCCGGTCGATCAGCGGCGCGGACGCATCCACCCCCACCGATTCGATGCCGCGCTCGGCCAGGCCGCGGCACAACCAGCCTTCGCCGCAGCCGACATCCAGCACCCGCGTAGGCGCCAGGGCCAGCACAGCCTGCAGGATCGCCGCATCGGTGACCAGGCGCCGGCTCTCGATGCGTTGCTCGCGCACGGCGGCCGTCCAGGCATCGGCATTGGCCTGCCAGCTCAGGCTGAGTTGCTCTCGATGATCACGTTGCATGGGCGGACCGCTCGCTCGACAGTGCCATCGATTCTAGGGGCTCCCGCCATTTTTTGCGTAGCGTTAATCGCAATCCCGTCTAAGTCGGCGATCAGCGACTACGCTTGTGAGTGAGAGGGTGAGTCAACAAGGCCAACCGATCATGGGCGTATTGTGGCAATCCGATACAGAGCACACGGCCCTTCCGTCGAGCAGTCAGCCTGTCGTACGGCTTGCTCCCGCGCGGCGCCGGCGCCGTTGGGTCGGGTACTTCTGGCTGGTGGTGGCCCTGCTGGTGGTGATGGGCATCCTGCTGGTCGCCTATGAGCTGCGCACCGCGCATTTCCAGTCCTACTACCTCAGTCGCTTCGCCACGGAGCTGACCTACCGCGTGGAGCCCGGCCCCAGCCCGCGCATCGTCTTTCCCCAGGACGGCCCGTTCGACAGGCGCCAGGGCTACACCTACCTGCCGATGATGCTCGAACGCCTTGAGCAGCGCGGCTTCGTCATCGAACAACAGGCGCAGTTTTCCCCGGCATTGGCGGCCTACACCGAGCGCGGTTTCTTCCCACCCTATGCCGAGAAGATCCAGACCGGCCTGACCATCAGCGATTGCCGGGGCACGCCCTTCTACAGCTTCCGCTACCCCCAGCAGCGCTACCCCAGCTTCAGTGCCATCCCGCCGCTGGTGGCGGGCAGCCTGCTGTTCATCGAGAACCGTCACCTGCTCGACGAACGCCAGCCCCTGGCCAACCCGGCAGTGGACTGGCCGCGCTTCGCCATGGCGGCGCTGTCGCAGGTGGGCAAGGTGCTGGACATGCAGGATCAGTCTGCCGGCGGCAGCACCCTGGCCACCCAACTGGAAAAATACCGCCACTCCCAGGACGGCCTGACCCTGTCGGCCACTGAAAAGCTGCGGCAGATGGTCTCCGCCAGCGTGCGCGCCTACCAGGGCGGTCCGCAGACCCGGGCGGTGCGCGAGAACATCGTGCGCGACTACCTCAACAGCGTGCCGCTCTCCGCCGCGCCCGGGCACGGCGAGGTGCACGGCCTGGCCGACGGCTTGCGCATCTGGTACGGCGCCGATTTCGCCGAGGTCAACCGCCTGCTCGACCCGCAGCGTTCGCCCGACGCCAGCGTGGCCGAGCGCGGCCTGGCCCTGCGCCAGGTGCTGGCGCTGATGATCGCCCAGCGCCGCCCCTCCTATTACCTGGCCCAGGGCCGCTCCGCCCTGGCCCAGCTGACCGACAGCCATATCCGCCTGCTGGCAGGCGGCGGCCTGATCGACAACGCCCTGCGCGATGCGGCACTGGGGCAACCGCTGCAGTACCGCGACTGGCAGCTGGAGCCGACCCTGCAGGCGGTGGACGGCAACAAGGGCATCAGCGTGGTCCGCTCGCGCCTGTCCAACCTGCTGAACATGCCGCTGTATGACCTCGACCGCCTGGACCTGGACGCCAGCACCTCGCTCAACGACGAGCTGCAGCAGGCGGTCAGCCGCTACCTGCAGCAACTTGCCGACCCGGCCTTTGCCGAGCAGATCGGCCTGTTCGGCGAACGCCTGTTGTCCGCCGAGAAGACCGCCGACGTGCGCTACAGCTTCACCCTGTTCGAACGCACGCCCAATGGCAGCCTGGTGCGGGTGCAGACCGACAGCACCGACCAGCCATTCGACATCAACGAAGGCAGCAAGCTGGAGCTGGGCTCCACCGCCAAACTGCGGGTGCTGGCCACCTACCTGGAAATCATCGCCGAGCTGCACGAACGCCACGCCGGGCAAAGCCCGGAGCAGCTGCGCCAGGTGGAGGTGGCGGAGATGGACCTGCTGACCCGCTGGGCCCTCGACTACCTGCGCATCAACCCCGGCGCCAGCCTGCCGACCATGCTCGGCGCCGCCATGGAGCGCCGCTATTCCGCCAGCCCCGGCGAACGCTTCTTCACCGGCGGCGGGCTGCACACCTTCGGCAACTTCCGCCGGGAGGACAACGGGCGAAACCCGACCCTGCGCGAGTCGCTGCGTGAGTCGATCAACCTGCCCTTCATCCGCCTGATGCGCGACGTGGTGCGCTATAGCACCTACCAGGCACCCGGCAACAGCGCCCAGTTGCTCAAGGACGACAAGGACCCACGGCGCCTGGAATACCTCAGCCGCTTCGCCGACCGCGAGGGCACCACCTTCCTCCTGCGCTTCTGGCGCAAGTACCAGGGCCAGGGCGCCCAGGAACGCCTGGAGACCTTTCTCAGCGGCCTGCGCCACACCTCGGTACGGCTGGCGGCCGTGCACCGCTACCTGATGCCGGAGGTCGACCAGCAGGCCTTCGCCACCTTCCTGCGCAGCCATGTGCCCCAGGAAAAACTCAGCGACAAGCGCATCGCCGAGCTGTACGCCAACTATGGTCCCGGTGCCTACACCTTGCCGGACCAGGGCTACATCGCCCGGGTCCACCCGCTGGAGCTGTGGTTGCTGGGCTACCTGAACCAGAACCCGCAGGCCACCTTCCGCGATACCGTGACGGCCAGCCACGACGAGCGCCAAGAGGTCTACGGCTGGCTGTTCCGCAGCCGGCACAAGAGCGCTCGCGACAGCCGTATCCGCATCATGCTGGAGGTCGAGGCCTTTCTCGATATTCACCGCCGCTGGAAGAACCTCGGCTACCCCTTCGAACACCTGGTGCCGTCGCTGGCCACCGCCATCGGCAGCTCCGGCGATCGCCCGGCGGCGCTGGCCGAGCTGATGGGCATCATCCAGAACGATGGCATCCGCCAACCGACCCAGCGTATCGACAACCTGCATTTCGCCGCCGGCACGCCCTATGAGACCGAGGTCGGCCACAAGCCGCAGCAAGGCGAACGGGTGATGGTCTCGGAAGTCGCGGCAGCGCTGCGAGAGGCGCTGTCCCAGGTGGTGGAAGGTGGCACCGCACGGCGCCTGCAAGGCAGTTTCAGTCTGGCGGATGGTCAGGTGCTGACCCTGGGCGGCAAGACCGGGACCGGCGACAACCGCATCGAAACCGTCGGCGCCGGTGGGCGGGTGCTCAGCTCACGGGCGATGAACCGCACCGCGACCTTCGTGTTCTACCTCGGCCCTCGCCACTACGGCACCCTGACCGCCTTCGTGCCGGGTCGCGCGGCGGAGCGTTTCACATTCACCTCGGCGCTGCCGGTGCAGGTGCTCAAGGGCATGGCGCCGATCCTCACACCCTACCTGGACCCTGGCAGCAGGACCCAGTGCAGCGCCGCCCTGGCGCCGGTGCAAGCCAGCTGGAAGTAACTCAGGCCTTGCGCTGTTGCTGGATGTACAGCGCCTCGACCTTCTCCCGCGCCCATGGCGTCTTGCGCAGGAAGGTCAGGCTGGACTTGATGCTCGGGTCACTCTTGAAGCAACGGATGTCGATGCGCTTGGCCAGCCCGTCCCAGCCCAGCTTCGCCACCAGGTCCGTGAGAATGGCTTCCAGGGTGATGCCGTGCAGCGGGTTCTTTGGCGTTTGAGTCATGCGGGGCCTGCAGAGGTACGAAGGGAAAGGCCGTCAACATAGCCAAGGCAAGGCGGGAGCGAAAGCACAACCCACCGCCATCAAACCATGCGGGCAAAAAAAACCGGCCGATCCCTGGGGATCGGCCGGTCTGCATCGGTGAAGCTCAGGAACCCGGGCCTGCGCCCGGGTCAGCACGCACTCAGATGTGCGCGTCCTGGTATTCCTTCTCGGCTTCGTCGAAGCGCTTCTGCATGGCAGCGCTCGGACCGTTGCCGATCTTGCTGAACACCACGATGGCCAGCGTCGCCAGGATGAAGCCCGGGATGATTTCGTACAGGCCCAGGCCGACGAATTCTTTCCACAGCACCACGGTGAAGGCACCGACGACCATACCGGCCAGGGCACCGTTGCGGGTCATGCCTTTCCAGATCAGGGACAGGATGACCACCGGACCGAAGGCGGCACCGAAGCCAGCCCAGGCGTAGGACACCAGACCCAGGACCTTGCTGTCGGGATTGGAGGCGATGAGGATCGCGACCACGGCAATCAGCAGCACCATGCCACGGCCAACCCAGACCAGCTCGGTCTGGCTAGCGGCCTTACGCAGGAAAGCCTTGTAGAAGTCTTCGGTCAGGGCACTGGAGCACACCAGCAGCTGGCAGCTCAGGGTACTCATGACTGCCGCCAGGATGGCGGACAGGACAATACCGGCAACCCAGGGGTTGAACAGGATCTTGGTCAGCTCGATGAACACGCGCTCGCTGTTTTCGGTAACCGGCCCTGCCGCAGCGGGGTTGTTCGCGAAGTAGGCGATACCGAAGAAACCCACTGCCACGGCGCCGCCCAGGCACAGGACCATCCACGCCATGCCGATGCGGCGCGCAGCCGGAATCGACTTGACCGAATCGGCGGCCATGAAGCGCACCAGGATGTGTGGCTGGCCGAAGTAGCCCAGGCCCCAGCCCAGCAGGGAAACGATGGCGATGAAGGACAGGCCGCGGAACATGTCGAAGTTGGCCGGGTTGGCCTGTTCGATGGTGGCCATGGCCGCATCGTAGTCGCCCAGGGCGAGGATCACGAATACCGGAGTGATCAGCAGGGCGAAGATCATCATGGTGGCCTGCACGGTGTCGGTCCAGCTCACGGCCAGGAAACCACCGACGAACACGTAGAGGATGGTGGCGGCTGCGCCGACCCACAGGGCGGTGTCATAGGACAGGCCGAAGGTCGATTCGAACAGGCGTGCACCGGCGACCACGCCCGAGGCGCAGTAGATGGTGAAGAACACCAGGATCACCAGTGCCGAGAAGATGCGCAGGATGCGGCTGTTGTCCTCGAAACGGTTGGTGAAGTAGTCCGGCAGGGTCAGGGCGTTGCCGTTGTGCTCGGTCTGCACGCGCAGGCGACCGGCGACGAACAGCCAGTTCAGGTACGCACCGATGATCAGGCCGATGGCGATCCAGCTTTCGGAGATACCGGCGACGAAGATCGCGCCTGGCAGGCCCATCAGCAACCAGCCGCTCATGTCCGAGGCACCGGCCGACAGCGCGGTGACGAAACTGCCCAGGCTGCGACCGCCCAGGATGTAGTCGGAGAAGTTCTTGGTAGCGCGGTAGGCGACGAATCCGATCAACACCATGGCCAGGATATAGACCACGAAGGTGACCAGCATTGGAGTACTAGCTGTCATTGGGGAACTCCCCTCTCGTTTGTTGTTATTCAGGCAACGGGGATAGACCCGCGCCCTGCATGGCTTAGTGCGTGCGCTTGTGGCGAACGCGCATTCTCGACGGTACCCGAGTGGCGAATCCGATGATGCTGGCATGCCCCCGCCCAGCCCATCCACCGCTCAGGTGACCTTGTCGTCCGGGAGGAATCCGCCTTCCCAATACGACAACGGGCGACTGCCTTTCGACACTCGCCCGTCAAACCCTCAATCCTGGCTGGCCTGCGCCACCGCCAGTCATCACGAGAGTCGCCGCAGGCAGGACGCAACCACCGTTACCGGTAGCCGAATCACCCTTGATGCGCTGTACGACGAGACTGATGCAGGGCATCACGTCCATCCTCTTGTGAAAACACGGATCATGCACTCCACACTTACGGTCTAGCTCACATCGGCTGGTCTGACCAATCGACAACCGTGAACTGTGCATCGAAAAATGTGGAGCGCGGAATTTAGTGGCAGAGCGATGACAGCTTCTTGCGAAAACCTCTGGAGTTTTTTCAAGAAACTACGGGGCGCGGAACTTACAGGAAATGGCCTTGTACGCCCAGCCCATGGGCGCATGCTGCCGCGAAATAGTCCGACCTCTCTAGTTCGCGGCCTCGCTCGACTCAAACAGCGTTACTGAGCGGCGCGGCGCATGCCGATATGCGGAATGTTGTCTTCCAAATATTGCTCGGTCACCGTCACGAACCCGGAGCGCTCGTAAAAACGTTGCAGGTGGGCCTGCGCAGACAGGTACACCGGAATTTCCGGCCAGCGCTGCGCGCAGGCCGCCAGCGCCTGCTCCATCAGTATGTGACCGAGGCCGGTGCCGCGTGCCTGTTCGGCGATCACCACCCGGCCGATGGTCACCTCTCCCTCCTGGGTGGACGGGTCCAGCAGGCGCAGGTAAGCCACCAGGGTGTCGCCGTTCCAGGCCAACAGGTGGCAGGTGTCCGCCTGCAGGTCGAGGCCATCGACCTCCTGGTAGGGGCATTGCTGTTCGACCACGAACACCTGGGTACGCAGGCGCAGCGCGGCGTACAGGTCGTTCTTGCTCAGGTCGCTGTGGTGCAGGAGTTGCCAGGTGATGGACATGAACGGGCTCGTCTCGGAAGTAAAGGAAACAGGCGCCCCGGACCGGGCGCCCGTCGGTCAGCGAATACCCAGGCGCTTGGCCAGGCGATTGAGGTTGGCGCGGTCGACACCCAGCTCGCGGGCGACTTCCGCCCATTTGCCCTGGTGGCGCGCCAGCGTCTGCTCGATCAGGCTGCGCTGAAAGCTGTCCATGGCGGTGCGCAGGTCCTGCCCGACGGGCATTTCCGGCAGCGCCGCAGTGGGCTGGGCAGGCGCAAGCGTGCTGGTGCCCGGCAGGCCCAGGGCCGCCACGTCGATGCTCAGGATGCGCGGGCGCTCGGGCTGCTGGGCCAGCGCCTTGAGCGCGGCCCGGCCGATCAGGTGTTCCAGCTCACGCACGTTGCCGGGCCAGTCATAGCCCTGCAGCACCTTTTGCGCATCGGGGTTCAGGCGCAGGCTGCGCAAGCCCATGCGCGCACGGTTTTCTTCAAGGAAATAGCCCGCCAGCAACACCACGTCACGCCCGCGCTCGCGCAGCGGCGGAACCTGCAACGGGTAGACGCTGAGACGGTGATACAGGTCGGCGCGGAATCGCCCCGCCTTGACCTCGTCGGACAGGTCCCGGTTGGTCGCCGCGATCACTCGCACATCGACCCGGTGTTCGCGGTCCGAGCCGACTCGCTGCAACTGACCGCTCTGCAATACACGCAGCAGCTTGGCCTGCACCGCCAGCGGCAGCTCGCCCACCTCGTCGAGGAACAGGGTGCCGCCGTCAGCCAATTCGAATTTGCCGCTGCGCTCGCTGACCGCACCGGAGAACGCGCCGCGCACGTGGCCGAACAGCTCGCTTTCCACCAGGGTGTCGGGCAGTGCGGCGCAGTTGAGGCTGATCAGCGGTTTGCGCGCCCGGGTCGAAGCGCCATGAATGGCCTCCGCCACCAGCTCCTTGCCGACACCGGTCTCGCCGGTGATCAACACGGTCAGGTCGCTGTCGCCCACCAGATTGATTTCGTCCTGCAGGCGTTTATGCACGGCGCTCTGGCCGATCATTTCGCGCGGGCGATGGCGGGTCGCCGCTTCCTTGTACACCGCCGTCAACTGGCGCTCGTCTTCGACGCGACGCGCCAGGCCGTTGATCCGCTCGCTGGCCTTGACCGTGGCCGCAGCCAGGCTGGCGAAGGCTTCCAGGGTGCTCAGATCGACCCGGCCAAAGCGCGCGGGGTCCAGTGCATCCAGGGTCAACAGCCCCCATAGCTGATCGTCCAGGTACAGCGGGCAGCCCAGGCAATCGTGCACTTCCAGGTGGCCGCTATGGCCCTCCACCAGACCGTCGTAAGGGTCCGGCAGGCCGCAGTCGGCGGCGAAACGCGTCGGCCCGCGGTTGTCCAGCAAGGCTTGCAGCCGGGGATGCTCCGAGGCCTTGAAGCGGCGCCCCAGACTGTCGGCACTCAGCCCTTCGACCGCCACTGGCACCAGCACGTCATCGCTGAGTTTGAGCAGGGCCACGGCGTCGCACGGGAACAGCTCGCGGGACGCCGCCAGCAGCCGGCGATAACGCTCGGCATCGCTCATGTCCCGGGACAGATCGGCAACCAGCGGGATCAACGCATTCAATAGAGGATTTGCGGTCATTGCGACTACCTAAAAGTCTTTATGACCCGATTTATCAGGTAGTCATAAAAACACATTTTTTATTAAGTTATTGATTTTAAACAACAAAAAAGATGGCACGAAAACTGGAATAACAAGCAGTGCTAACGCTAGCACGCCGCTGCTGGTACCACGAATTTTTTCTAACTACATCGACATTGCCTTGCAGGAACCCATCATGCTGACGAACCAACAACGTGCCCTCGTAAAAGCCACTGTCCCGCTGCTCGAAACCGGTGGCGAAACCCTCACCCGTCATTTCTACGCCAAGATGCTCAGCGAGTACCCGCAGGTGCGTCCGCTGTTCAACCAGGCCCACCAGGCCAGCGGCGACCAGCAACGTGCCCTGGCCAACGGCGTGCTGATGTACGCCCGCCACATCGATCAGCTGGAAGCCCTCGGCCCGCTGGTGGCAAAAGTGGTCAACAAGCACGTTGCCCTGCAGATTCTGCCGGAGCACTACCCCATCGTCGGCACCTGCCTGCTGCAGGCGATCCGCGAAGTGCTCGGCGAGGAAATCGCCACCGATGAAGTTATCGACGCCTGGGCCGCCGCCTATGGCCAGCTGTCGCAGATCTTCATCAACGCCGAGGAAGAAACCTACTCCCGCAATGCCGATGCCGAAGGCGGCTGGCGCGGTGGCCGTCAGTTCCGGGTCACCGACAAGGTGGCGGAAAGCGCGGAAATCACCTCCTTCTACCTGGCACCGGCAGACGGTGGCAGCGCCATCGACTTCGAACCCGGCCAATACATCGGCCTGCGCCTGGTACTGGAAACCGGTGAAGAGCGCCGCAACTACTCGCTGTCGGCCCCAGCCAACGGCCGCGAATACCGCATCAGCGTGAAGCGCGAAAACGGTGGCCGGGTATCCAACCACCTGCACGACAACGTGCAGATCGGCGACACCCTGGAGCTGTTCCCGCCAGCCGGTGACTTCATCCTGCGTCCGTCGAAGAAGCCCCTGGCGCTGATCACCGCGGGCGTCGGCATCACGCCGGCACTGACCATGCTGCAAAGCGCCCTGCCCACCGGCCGGCCGATCCACTTCATTCACTGCGCGCGCAACGCCGAGGTTCACGCCTTCCGCGAATGGATCGAAGAGCAGACCGCCGCCCACCCGCAGGTCACCCACTACTTCTGCTACAACGAAGTAAACGCAGGCGATCGCGCCCATGCCCAGGGCTTCCTGACCCGTGACCTGCTGGCCGAGTGGCTGCCGAAGGACACCGACCTGGATGCTTACTTCCTTGGTCCGAAGCCGTTCATGGCCCAGGTGAAGAAACACCTGCTCGCTATCGGCGTCCCGGAATCGCAGTCGCACTACGAGTT
Organism: Pseudomonas sp.; assembly: GCA_050282285.1. Classification (GTDB taxonomy): domain Bacteria; phylum Pseudomonadota; class Gammaproteobacteria; order Pseudomonadales; family Pseudomonadaceae; genus Aquipseudomonas. Next base: position 104,506 of record JBLZZJ010000045.1, on the reverse strand, counting down.
CTTCGGCCCCGCCAGCGCGCTGGACGCCTGACGAACCGTTTCCGGCGCGGCTGTCCACGACCAGCCGCGCCGGAACCGTACACACAAAAACGCCGCGCCCCTCAGCTGAGGGGCGCGGCGTTTTGTGTGCGGAGCGCGCTGCCCGGATGACGCCCCATCCATCACTTCCCGGCAACCCATGGTGGATGAAAAGAGCGTCATCCACCCTACGCCGTAGCCTGGGTCGAGCGAAGCGACACCCGGGGAAACCATCGACACCGGTTCGGACAACCCAACCCCGTAGGGTGGATGACGCTTCACCCATCCACCATCCCCGGCAACTCACGGTGGATGAAAAGAGCGTCATCCACCCTACATCCGTAGCCTGGGTCGAGCGCAGCGACACCCGGGAAAACCATCGACAACCGGCTCGGACAACCCACCCCGTAGGGTGGATGACGCTTCACCTATCCACCATCCCCGGCAACCCTCGTGGGCGCCGGGCAGCTTCGGCGGATCAGCGCTTGCGCAGGATCACGCTGCCGATGGAGTAGCCGGCGCCGAACGAGCTGAGCACGCCCAGGGTGCCGCTCGGCAGGTCGTCCTGGTACTTGTGCAGGGCGATCACCGAACCGGCGGAGCTGGTGTTGGCGTAGGTGTCGAGGATCACCGGCGCTTCGTGGGGTTCGGCGTCACGGCCCAGCAGCTTGCGGGCGATCAGCAGGTTCATGTTGAGGTTGGCCTGGTGCAGCCAGAAGCGCTTCACGTCGGCCACGTCGAGGCCGTTTTCCTGCAGATGCACGCCGATCAGCTCGGCGACCATCGGGCATACGTCCTTGAACACCTTGCGGCCTTCCTGCACGAACAGTTTGTCGCGAGCGCCGATGCCTTCCGGTGCTGCGCGATTGAGGAAGCCGAAGTTGTTGCGGATGTTGTTGCTGAACTGGGTCAGCAGCTTGGTGCTGATGACGTCGAACTGGTACGGCGACGTGGCCAGGTCGGCGCGCTCGATGATCACCGCAGTGGCGGCATCGCCGAAGATGAAGTGGCTGTCGCGGTCACGGAAGTTCAGGTGACCGGTGCAGATTTCCGGGTTGACCATCAGCACCGCACGGGCCTGGCCCAGTTGCACGCTGTTGGCCGCAGCCTGGATGCCGAAGGTGGCGGAGGAGCAAGCCACGTTCATGTCGTAGCCGAAACCCTGGATACCCAGGGCCGCTTGCACTTCGATGGCCACGGCCGGGTAGGCACGTTGCAGGTTGGAGCAGGCGACGATCACCCCGTCGATGTCGGCGGCGGTCTTGCCGGCACGCTCCAGCGCTTGCTTGGCGGCACCAACCGCCATCTCGCAGAGGATGCCCCACTCGTCGTTGTCGCGGTCCGGGATGTTCGGCACCATGCGCTGCGGGTCGAGGATGCCGGCCTTGTCCATCACGAAACGGCTCTTGATGCCCGATGCCTTTTCGATGAAGGCACTGTTGGACTCGGTCAGCGCTTCGACCTCACCGCGGGCGATCGCCTCGGCGTTGTCGGCATTGAACTGCTGCACGTACGCGTTGAATGACTCCACCAGCTCGTCGTTGGAAATGCTGTTGGCCGGGGTGTACAGGCCGGTACCGCTGATGACGACGTTATGCACGGTCATTCCTCTTGTTCTTCGCCGCGGGTCGCGGCCAGGTTAGCCAGGCTGCCGCTGGCGGGCGCCATGGGCATGAATTCTGGGAGCCGACGGGGCAGGAACGCCAGGCAGACGCATGCCCCATGTCATGGGGCAGAGTGTGCCACAGACCGGTGCTTTTCGTCCTCAGCTCGCACGCGAGCCTGACTGACGGCCGGTGAAAATACCGGGGTTTTGCGGCCGATCACAGCCTGATGGCGCCCTGCCACAGTGTAGCCAGTCGCCAGCAGGCCGCCGCCCCACACTAATGGGTCATCGACTTAACCGGTTCGGGCCGTCTACATTGAGACCTTGCGCCCTTTCGTCACCCGGAGACCGAATGACCGTGTCGTTGCTCAGCCGTTATGCCTTCTACGCCACCTGCGTCCTGCTCACCCTCATCAGCCTGGCCTTTCTGCACCATGAATGGGTCTGGCCGCTGACGTTCATCGGCGCGGTGCTAAGCCTGATCGGCACCAACGACCTGTTGCAGAAACGCCAGGCGGTGCGGCGCAACTACCCGATCCTGGGCAACATCCGCTACCTGGTCGAAGGCATCCGCCCGGAGATCCGCCAGTACCTGCTGGAGGCCGACGGCGAGCAACTGCCGTTCTCCCGTGCACAGCGCTCGCTGGTCTATGCGCGGGCCAAGAACGAAGGCGCCGACAAGCCGTTCGGCACCCTCACCGATGTGTACCAGACCGGCTTCGAATTCATCAGCCACTCCATGCGCCCGGCGCCGCTCAGCGACCCGTGCGCCTTTCGCGTCGAGATCGGCGGTCCGCAGTGCGCCCAGCCCTACTCGGCATCCCTGTTCAACATCTCGGCCATGAGCTTCGGCTCGCTCAGCGCCAACGCCATTCGCGCCCTGAACCACGGCGCCAAGCTCGGCAACTTCGCCCATGACACCGGCGAAGGCAGCATCAGCCCCTATCACCGCGAGCACGACGGCGACCTGATCTGGGAGCTGGGCAGCGGCTACTTCGGCTGCCGCACCAGCGACGGCCAGTTCGACCCCGAACGCTTCGCCGCCCAGGCGCAGACCGCCCAGGTGCGCATGATCGAGATCAAGCTCAGCCAGGGCGCCAAACCCGGCCACGGCGGCATCCTGCCCAAGCACAAGATCACCGAGGAAATCGCCAGTACCCGGGGCGTACCCATGGGCGAAGACTGTGTATCGCCGTCGCGCCACAGCGCCTTCTCCACGCCCATCGAGCTGCTGCAGTTCGTGGCCCAGCTGCGCCAGCTCTCCGGCGGCAAACCGGTGGGCTTCAAGTTCTGCCTGGGCCACCCGTGGGAATTCATGGGCATCGCCAAGGCCATGCTGGAGACCGGCATCCTTCCCGACTTCATCGTCATCGACGGCAAGGAAGGCGGTACAGGCGCCGCGCCGGTGGAATTCACCGACCACCTCGGCGCACCGATGCGCGAGGGCCTGCTGTTCGTGCACAACACCCTGGTCGGCCTGAACCTGCGTGACAAGATCAAGCTCGGAGCCAGCGGCAAGATCGTCAGCGCCTTCGACATCGCCCGGGTGCTGGCCATCGGCGCCGACTGGGCCAACTCGGCGCGCGGCTTCATGTTCGCCATCGGCTGTATCCAGAGCCAAAGCTGCCACACCAACAAATGCCCCACCGGCGTCGCCACCCAGGACCCGCTGCGCCAGCGCGCGCTGGTGGTCGAGGACAAGGCCCAGCGGGTCTACAACTTCCACCGCAACACCCTCAAGGCCCTGGCCGAAATGCTCGCCGCCGCCGGCCTCGACCACCCCTCGCAGATCGACGCGCGCCACCTGGTACAGCGCCTGTCCGCCACCGAGATCAAACTGTTCTCCCAACAGCATGTATTCCTCAAGCCAGGCGAACTGCTCAGCGGCAAGATCGACGGCGAGTTCTACGAGCGCATGTGGCACATGGCCCGGGCGGACAGCTTCGAAGCGGCGAATGTTTGATTTGAGACGTTTCAGCCGCGCCAGGGGTTGAGCCATTCAAGAGCTCGGGGCTGAAGCCCCTCCTACGGGAACTGTGGTCGCCTGGATTTCAGGGCGGACCGATGACCGCTTTTGTGGGAGGGGCTTTAGCCGCGAAAAGGGTTGAGCCACTCAAGAGTTCGAGGCTGAAGCCCCTCCTACAGGAGTTGTGGCGGCCTGGGTTTCGGGCGGACCGATGATCGCCTTTGTGGGAGGGGCTTTAGCCGCGACAGGGCTGAACCTGTTCAAGAGTTCGGGGCTGAAGCCCCTCCTACGGGAGTTGTGGTGGCCTGGGTTTTGGGGCGTACCGATGATCGCTTTGTGGGAGGGGCTTTAGCCGCGAAAGGGGTTGAACCATTCAAAGAGTTCGGGGCTGAAGCCCCTCCTACGGGTTTGCGTAAATGGCTCGAGCACTACAGGGCCGGCAGCACCGTACGGATATGTTCGGCAAACGCCATGACCAGAGCCGAGGGGGATTCCTTGTCGAAGCGCAGGGTGATGCCGACGCCGGGCAGTTCGGGCAAGCCGGCAGACGGCGGCAGGATCTGCAGGTCATCGGGCACAGCAGTCTGGGTCAGTACGGCAATGGCCTGGCCGGAGCGCACCAGGGCGGTCAGGCCGGCCAGGCTGCTGCTGGCGTAGGCAACCCGGTAGGCGCGCCCCTGCTCTTCCAGTGTGCTCCGAGCAGCCTGATGGTCCAGGGTGTCGGGGGGCGCCAACGCCAGGGGCAGCAGCTCGAAATCCGCAACGTCCGTGCCCTGGCTGGCTACCCAGACCAGCGGCTCGCGGCGGATCACACCCTCGCCGGCGGTGCCATCGGGCAGCGAGATCATCGCCAGGTCCACGGCATGCGCATCCAGCTGTTCGAGCAGGCGCGGGCTCACCGAGCAGATCACCTCCACCAGTACCTGCGGGTGCTGGCTGGCGAAGTCGCGCAGCAGCGACGGCAGGAACACCGCGGCATAGTCGTCCGGGCAGCCGAAGCGGATGGTCCCCGACAACCCCTTGCCCGACAGCTCGGCCATCGCCTCGTCATGGCTGCGCAGGATGCGCTGGGCATGGGGCAGCAGGCGCTCGCCCTGGGCGGTGAGTTGCACGCCCCGGCCAGTACGCAGCAGCAGCGGCTGGTTGATCGTGTCTTCCAGACGCTTCATCTGCATGCTCAGCGCCGACTGGGTCCGCCCCACGCGGCCAGCAGCACGACTGAGGCTGCCGCTTTCGGCAATCACGGTGAAGGAGCGCAACAGATCGATATCCAGTGACCCGCTCAAGCTATAAGCCTCCCTGATACCTTCCATAAGAACTATTCGATTCAATAAAGCCAGAGCCCTGCCTAGACTGCAAGCTCAACTCTTCTCTTACGCAGGATCGCCGCCATGTCCAGGAACGATGACCCCACTTTCTGGCGTAACGCCCGTGAACACCTGATTCGCTATGGCGGCACCTTCGAGCCGATGATCATCGAGCGCGCCCAGGGTAGCTTCGTCTACGACGCCGAGAGCCGGCCGATCCTCGATTTTACCTCGGGCCAGATGAGCGCCCTGCTGGGCCACGGCCATCCGGATATCGTCGAAGTGGTCAGCGAGCACGTGCGTAAGCTCGACCATCTATTCAGCGGCATGCTCTCGCGGCCCGTAGTGGACCTGGCGCGCAAACTGGCCGAGGTCACACCCGCTGGCCTGGACCGCAGCCTGCTGCTGAGCACCGGCGCCGAATCCAACGAAGCGGCGATCCGCATGGCCAAGCTGGTCACCGGCAAGTTCGAGATCGTCGGTTTCGCCCAGTCCTGGCATGGCATGACCGGCTATGCCGCATCGGCCACCTACAGCGCCGGGCGCAAGGGCTACGGCCCGGCGGCAGTCGGCTCGTTCGCCATTCCCGCACCGTTCCCCTACCGCCCACGCTTCGAGCGCGGCGGCGAATTCGACTGGAAAGCCGAGCTGGATTACGCCTTCGACCTGATCGACCGGCAGTCCAGCGGCAACCTGGCGGCCTTCATCGCCGAGCCGATCCTCAGCTCGGGTGGCATCATCGAGTTGCCGGCCGGCTACATGCGCGCCCTCAAGACCAAGTGCGAGGAGCGCGGCATGCTGCTGATCCTCGACGAAGCGCAGACCGGCATCGGCCGCACCGGCATGATGTTCGCCTGCCAGCGCGACGGCGTGACACCGGACATCCTCACCCTGTCGAAAACCCTCGGCGCCGGCCTGCCCCTGGCCGCTGTGGTGACGTCCAAGGAAATCGAAGAAGAGGCCCACGCCCGAGGCTTCCTGTTCTACACCACCCACGTCTCGGACCCGCTGCCCGCTGCGGTCGGCCTCAAGGTGCTGGAAGTGGTGGAACGCGACAACCTGGTCGAGCGCGCCAACGTCGCCGGCGCACGCCTGCGCAATGGCCTGCTGGCCCTGCAGGAACGCTTCGACTGCATCGGCGACGTGCGCGGCCGCGGCCTGCTGCTGGGCATGGAAATCGTCAAGGACCGTGCCACCAAGGAGCCGGCCTCCGAACTGGGCGCGGCGATCACCCGCGAATGCATGCGCCTGGGCCTGAGCATGAACATCGTGTCGTTGCCCGGCATGGGCGGCGTATTCCGCATCGCCCCGCCGCTCACCGTGCGCGACGAAGAAATCGACCTTGGCCTGGCCCTGCTCGGCAACGCCATCGGCAACTGCCTGGGCAAACGCGGCTGACCCAACGAAATGGTGGATGAAAAGAGCGTCATCCACCCTACACGGTAGCCTGGGTCGAGCGCAGCGACACCCGGGAAACCCTCCGGCCATTCCCGCCCCAACCACTCTGGTCCGCTGCCGCCATTCGTAGGGTGGATGACGCTTCACCCATCCATCACATCGGTATCACGCGGTGGATGAAAAGAGCGTCATCCACCCTACAGGGTAGCCTGGGTCGAGCGCAGCGACACCCGGGAAATCCTCCGGCCATTCCCGCCCCAACCACTCTGGTCCGTTACCGCCATTCGTAGGGTGGATGACGCCTCACCCATCCACCACTACCACGCGAAACCGTCATACCCGAGGTCGACCGCACCCCTGAATTTCTGCTTAAGTAGGTGAAGCACGAATTTCCTGGGCGAGCCGCATGATCCGATTGACTGCCAACATGCGCTGGCTGCCTGTCGCCGTGTTGTTGTGCATAACCGATACCTTTGCCGCCGAGCGCGCCTTGCGCTTCTCCGTCAGCGAAAGCTGGGCCATGCCGATGATCCAGATCGAGCACGGCCAGGCGGTGGGCGGCATTCTGTTCGACCTGCACACCCGCCTGGCCGAGAAGGTCGGGCGACAGGCCGAACAACTGGTGCTGCCGCGCCTGCGCATCCAGCAGATGCTGGTACGCGGCGAGCTCGACGTGCGCTGCTACGTCAACCCGAGCTGGCTGACCGAATCCCACCACCAGTACATCTGGAGCGTGCCCTTCATGGTCCAGCGCGACATGCTCGTAGCACGCACTGCGCAATCGGTAACCACCGACCAGTTGCACGACACGCTGATCGGCACCGTCCTTGGTTTTACCTACCCAACCCTGACCGCACGCTTCGACAGTGGCGACCTGCAGCGCGACGATGCCCGCACCCAGGAGTTGGCCCTGGCCAAACTGGAAGCCAGGCGCTACGACTATGCGATCAGCAACGAACTGTCGCTGCACTGGTTCAACCGCCACCAGACGGCGCCGCACCGACTGCTGGCGGTCCAGGAACTGGCGGCCGACGTGGTGGCGTGTATCGTCCGTGACGAACCCGGCGTCCCAACCATGCCGCTGCTGCGCGCCCTGGTACAGATGAAGCAGGCCGGCGAATTCGACGCTATCCTTGCACGCTATCGCTGAAAGCCCCGCCGTTGAGCCACTGCACAGCCCCCTTGTCACACGCCTGGTGAATCATCCAGCGCGTTTCCGTTACCGATTCCGAGATCCGCATGACTGACCACGCTTCCCCGCCACGCCTGTCGCCCCGCGCCATTGTCCTGATCGAGCTGGCCCTTGCCCTGGGTGGCTTCGCCATCGGTACAGGTGAATTCGCCATCATGGGCCTGATGCCCAATGTCGCCCGCGACCTGGGCATCAGCGAACCGCAGGTGGGCAACGTGATCAGCACCTACGCCCTGGGCGTGGTGGTGGGCGCACCGGTGCTGGCGATCCTCGGCTCGCGCATGCTGCGCCGGCACCTGCTGCTGTTGCTGATGGCGGTGTTCGCCCTGGGCAACTTCGCCAGCGCCTTCGCCCCGGACTATCACACGCTGATGGCCTTCCGCTTCTTCGCCGGCCTGCCCCACGGCGCCTACTTTGGCGTGGCGATGCTGGTGGCCGCCTCCATGGCACCGCCGCATAAGCGGGCCAAGGCGGTGAGCCGAGTGTTGATGGGCCTGACGGTCGCCATTCTGATCGGCAACCCGGTCGCCACCTGGCTGGGTCAATCGCTGAGCTGGCGCTACGCGTTCGGCCTGGTCGGGGTGATCGCCCTGCTGACCGTGGCCATGGTCGGGCTGTTCCTGCCGCTGGATCGCCAGCAGCCACGCAGCAACCCGATGCGCGAACTGCGCGCCTTCAACCGGGCGCCGATATGGCTGGCCCTGGCGATCAGCTCGGTCGGTTTCGCCGGCATGTTCTGCGTGTTCAGCTACATGGCGCCAACCCTGCTGGAGGTGACCCAGGTCGAGGAAAGCTGGATTCCCCTTGCCCTCGGCGTGTTCGGCCTCGGCGGCATTCTCGGCAATATGTTCGGCGGCTGGCTGTTCGACCGGCTGCGCTTCAAGGCCGTGGCCTGGCTGCTGATGTGGAGCGCGCTTGTGCTGCTGGTTTTCCCGTTCGCCGCCCATTCGATCTGGACGGTGCTGCCGGCGGTGTTCGCCGTGGGCACCATGGTCTCGCTGTCGCCGGCCCTGCAGACACACCTGATGGACGTGGCCCACGACGCCCAGACCCTGGCCGCCGCCTCCAACCATGCCGCGTTCAACGTCGCCAACGCCCTCGGCCCATGGCTCGGCGGCCTGGCCATTACCGCCGGTTTCGGCTGGACCTCCACCGGCTACATCGGCGCAGCCACCGCGTTGGCCGGCTTACTGGTGTTCTTCTGGGCCTGGAAGGTACAAGGCGACCTGCCGCCCAGCGACCACCCAAGCACACCGCGTATGCCCGGACACTAACCGCACCTGACATCAGAGCGTGGCCCTTGTCGCGGTTGAGCGTAGAAGCGGCTGGGCGGCACCCTGCTTGGCCGCGAGCTCGGCGGCGTTTGCCCAGGAGATGGGTTGGCGATCGAACTAAAAGCTCGCGGGCAAGCCCGTTCCTACAAGGGGCATACACTGCATGCACCGGAGTAGGCCACGGTCGCAACTGTAGGAGCGGCCTTGACCGCGAGCTCGGCGGCATGCGCCCGGTAGATGGGTTGGCGGTCGAACCGAAAAGATCGCGGGCAAGCCCGCTCCTACAGGGTTCTGCCGGGCCGGAGCGGGTGCGGTGTGCTGGGGTGGGATACGCCAGAATGCAAAAAGCCGCTGCGAACTGGGTTCGCAGCGGCTTCTGGTGCAGCGTGAAACGACTTAGAAGTCGACAGTGCCAGACAGTTTGACCAGGCGCGGTTCGCCCTGGGTCAGGTAACCCTGACTCGAAGCAGACGCCCAGTAATCCTCGTCAGTAAGGTTCTCTACGTTAGCCCGCAGGGTGACGTACTTGTCATCCATCTTGAAGCCATAACGTGCACCGATATCGAAACGATTCCAGGTCGGCAAGGACATGGTGTTCGTGACGTTGGCCTGCTGACCGCCGGTGCGCAGCATGCGAGCGTTAAGCGCGACGCCTTCCAACCCCGGCACATCCCAATCCACGCTGGCGTTGAACTGGAATGTCGGCACGCCAACAGCTTCATTGCCGTCGTTGGTGCCGTTCAGGGTGCCTTTGAGCTCGGAATCCATGAAGGTTACGCCGCTGATCAGACGCAGACCGTCCAGCGGCTCACCGAAGACGTTCAATTCAACACCGCGGTTAACCTGCTCGCCTTCGCGAACGAAACGAAGCGCAGCGCCTTCTGGTACGAGGTAACCGTTTTCGGCCTTCTCGATCCGGTACACACCCAGGCTACCGCCATAGCTGCCCATATCGACTTTGATACCGGCCTCTATCTGCTTCGAACGAGTAGGTGCGAATGCTTCCGTACCGTTGACGACAGTCAGGCCGCCAGAAACCACCGGAGCGATCGGCCCCTGAACCAAACCTTCGATGCGGTTGGCGTATACAGAAACGTATTCCGAAGGCTTGAATACGATGCCGTAGACCGGCGTGGTAATGGCTTCATCGTAGTTGCTGGTACGGGGACCACTGCCGTAGGCGTACCCCTGAACGGTGAGCGACTGACGACGCAGACCGGCCGTGATCAGCAAACGGTCATCAAAAAAGCCAAGCGTGTCGGAGATGGCAACGCTGCGCGCCATTGTCTTGCCCGTGATGCCTGGGTCATGCAAATCACCAGCAGCACTTCTGACTGTAGTCGGCTTGGTGCCATCAACGGGGTTGTAGATATTGGTAGGCGTCGTGTCCGAGTAGAACTCGTAGGCGTTGCGCTGCTCGGTCCAGATGCCGGTCAGACCCAGGTTGATCTTGTGGCTGACCGCACCGGTTTGCAGGTTGCCGTTGAGGCCGGCCATCGCGCTTTTGTTGTCTTCGTCATGGGGAATGAACGAACCCGTCAGGTTGGCGGCACCGTCATCGCCCACCAGCCTCACATTAGAGTACTGCCCGACCTCACGGGTGTGCTTGGCACCCGCGGCGGCGTAGGCCATCCAGTTGTCGTTCAGATCAAATTCGCCGCGCACCATACCGAACGTGTCTTCGATCTCGGTAAACGCCCAGTTAGGCGCGTAATTGGTATCGGACGATGGGGCATCGGGTACGTGCGTGGCAGTGCCGAGGAACACGGAGTTGCGTCCGCCGTTCACGCGCTGCTTCTGGTAGCCGAAATCGGTGGAAAGACGGAAAGCGTCTCCTCGGTAGTCGAGCCCGGCGACAAACAGCTTGCTGCGGTGTTGTTCATCATCAATGGCAGTGTCGCCTTCGCGCTGCGACAGGTTCAGGCGAGCGCCGAACCGGTTGTCCTCGCCAAAGCGCTGACCAACATCAAGGTGCTGGCCAATACGGCCGTCGTCGCTGATATCGACGGTGAGGCTGCGGGTAGGAGTGTCCTGGGCACGCTTGGGCTGCAGGTTCACGCCACCACCGATACCCGATCCGGTCGGCGTAATACCATTGATGAAGGCGTTGGGGCCTTTGAACACCTCGACACGATCCAGGGCTTCGACGGACAGAATCTGCCGCGGCAGAACGCCGTACAACCCGTTGTAGGAGATATCGTCTCCGGTCAGGGTAAAGCCACGAATCATGAAAACCTGGGCCTGGTTGGCAAAACCGACGCCTTGGCGCACCGACGAATCATTGAGCAGTACGTCGCCGACGCTTTCGGCCTGCTGGTCGCGGATCAGTTGTTCGGTGTAGCTGGTGACGTTGAACGGCACGTCCATGATGTCCTGGTTGCCCAGCACACCCAGCTGGCCGCCGCGTGCCACCTGGCCGCCGGCGTAGGCCGGTGGCAGGGCATTGCGGTCGACCGCGGTGGCGTCCACGGTGACGTTGTCCAGTACGATCGATCCGGCTTCCTGCCCATTAACGGTTTCGCCAACCTGATCCTCGGTGGCGGCCAATGTGGAGAAACTCGCCGCGCAGCACAGCGCGAGCAAGGTAAAGCGGAACGGAGCGCGAGACAGAGCGGCAGCCATGATGTTTCCTGACGTGGGGAGTGTTCGAAGGGGTGACATCCAGCGGATGGCGGGCGACAGCGAAGATAGGAATAAATTCCGATAGACAATGATAATACTTCTTAATTTGACTTTACTTTTTGTAACAGCGCAAGCGCATTCGGTCGGTGTTGTGCGCGTGTCCCGATTGCGCCGCCACTGCACCTCCCATCTGCCTGTCGTTGCAAAGCCGGCGTTGCACTGATATCTGTATATAAAACCAGTAGCGGCACCCTCATGCAGTTCCAGCTCGATCCCCGTTTCTATTACCTGGCCAACTTCCACAAAGTCCTGGCCTGGCTGCGTGCGCGCTATGACGACGTGCTGATCGAGGCCGAGCTCGCTTTCGTTGATCGTTTCGTCGAGCTACCACTGGAAGCCCAGGCGCTGCTGGTACGGATGATCATGCGCAAGGGCCCGCACTTTCGGGCGAGCAAGCTCGACTACGTGGAGATCGGCTGCCCGCGCCAGGCGGCGCTGCCGCTGTTGCAGACCGGCTGGATTCGCCAGGATGCCGAGCTGGCGCTCGACGCCGTGTTCGGTCTGCTGCGCAAGGACGAGCTGCTGGCCCAGCTGGCCGACCCCAGCTGCAAGGCGCTGAAAAAAGACCAGCTCTTCGAACTCTTGGCCGAACGCCACGCCGAGGTGCAGCAGCCGTTCGCCCACTGGTGCCCGACCCTGGACGAGCAGGTGTTCAGCCTGACCATCAGCGATCTGTGCGAGCGGCTGCGCCTGATGTTCTTTGGCAACCTGCACCAGGACTGGAGCGAGTTCGTGCTCGCCGACCTGGGCATCTTCCGTTACGAGAGCGTGCCGTTGGATGCCGGCTCCCGGGGCTTCCGCAACCGCGACGATGTCGACGCCTACCTCTACCTGCGCCGCTGCCAGGAGTATTTCGAGGCCGGCGGCGAGGTCGAAGAGGTGCTCGAACTGATTGACCAGACGCCGCTGGACAGCCCCCTCATTGTCCGACGCCACGCCAAGCTGCGTTTTCGTATTGGCCAGTACCTGGAGCGTGTCGGCGAATTCGACACAGCCCTGCTCTGCTACGCCGACAACCCCTACCCCGGCGCGCGTCAGCGGCGCATTCGGGTGCTGGAGCGCTGCGCGCGCTTTGCCGAGGCATTCGAACTGGCGCAGACGGCCACCCACGCCCCGCAGAACGACGCCGAAGCGCAGTTGGTCGAGCGCGCCCTGGTGAGGCTCGGTCGCCAGCTGGGCCATGCCAAGGCGGCCAAAGCACGGGCCATACCGCCCAGCCGCCTGGACCTCAACCTGCCACGGGCGAACGACGAGCGCGTGGAGTTCGCCGTGCTGGCCCACCTGCACCAGGATCACAGCCCGGTGCATTACGTGGAAAACAGCCTGATCTGCAGCCTGTTCGGCCTGCTGTGCTGGGAAGCGATCTTCGCGCCGCTGCCGGGGGCCTTCTTCCACCCGTTCCACAGCGGCCCGGTGGACTTGCTGGAGCACGACTTCCTGGCCCGCCGCGCCGAGCGTTTCGAGGCCTGCCTGGCGCACCTGCACACCGGTGCTTACCAGGACGTGATGCGCCAGACCTACGCCGACAAGTACGGCATCCAGTCGCCCTTCGTGTTCTGGGGCGCGCTGGACGAAACGCTGCTGCAACAGGCCCTCGACTGCTTGCCCGCCGCCCACCTGCACGCCTGGTTCACCCGCCTGCTGCGCGACATCAAGGCCAACCGCGCCGGCATGCCCGACCTGATCCAGTTCTGGCCCGCCGAGCGCCGCTACCGGATGATCGAAGTGAAGGGGCCGGGCGACCGCCTGCAGGACAACCAGCGGCGCTGGCTGGCCTTCTGTGCCGAACACGGCATGCCGGTGGACGTGTGCTACGTGCAGTGGGCCGAGGCATGAATTACCAGGTCGCGGTCCGCGCGCTGTGCGAGTTCACTGCCAAGGTCGGTGACCTGGACCTACGCTTCACGCCCTCGCCCACCGCCCAGGAAGGCATGGCCGGCCACGCCATCGTGGTCGGTCGGCGCGGCCCGGAGTACCACGCCGAAGTGCCGCTGGCCGGTGACTACCAGGGTCTGCTGGTGCGCGGCCGGGCCGATGGCTACGACCCCGAGGCCAATCGCCTGGAGGAGATCAAGACCCACCGTGGCGACATCGCGCGCATTCCGGAGAACCACCGTCAGTTGCACTGGGCCCAGGCCAAGGTCTACGGCTGGCTGCTGTGCCAGGAGCGCGGCCTGGGGGAGATCAACCTGGCGGTGGTCTACTTCAACGTGCTCAGCCAGCACGAAACCGCCTTCCACGAGACCTTCGCCGCCGACGAGCTGCGCCTGTTCTTCGAGCTGCAATGCAGCCGTTTCATTGCCTGGGCAGAACACGAGCGGGCCCACCGCGAGGAGCGGGACGACGCCCTGGAGCGCCTGCGTTTTCCCCATGCCACCTTCCGCAGCGGGCAGCGGCAACTGGCCGAGTCGGTGTACCGCGCCGCCCGCGACGGCCACTGCCTGATGGCCCAGGCCACCACCGGCATCGGCAAGACCCTCGGCACCCTGTTCCCGCAGCTCAAGGCCTTCCCGCAGCAGAAGCTCGACCGCCTGTTCTTCCTCACCGCCAAGACCCCGGGCCGGCGCCTGGCGCTGGACGCCCTGGCGACCCTGCGCAGTCAGGAGACCGCCATGCCGCTGCGCGTGCTGGAGCATGTGGCGCGGGACAAGGCCTGCGAGCACCCGGACAAGGCCTGCCACGGCGACGCCTGCCCGTTGGCCAAGGGCTTCTACGACCGCCTGCCGGACGCGCGCAAGGCCGCCCTGGAACACCAGTGGCTGGACCAGCACGGCGTGCGCCAGGTGGCGCTGGAACATGGGATCTGCCCGTACTACCTGAGCCAGGAACTGTGCCGCTGGGCCGACGTGGTGGTGTGCGACTACAACTATTACTTCGACATGGGCGGCCTGCTCTACGGCCTGACGCTGATCAACGAATGGCGCGTGGCGCTGCTGGTGGACGAGTCGCACAACCTGATCGAACGGGCACGCAGCATGTACACCGCCGAGCTCGACCAGACGCGTTTCAAGGCGCTGCGGCGCATCGCCCCGTCGATGCTCAAGGGCCCGCTGGAGCGGGTCGAGCGCCATTGGGAGCTGCTGCACAAGGACCATCTGGACGAGTACCAGGTGTACCCGCTGGCCCCGGAGCTGTTCATCATGGCGCTGCAGAAGGCCGTCAGCACCCTGACCGACCACCTTACCGAACAGCCTTCGGGCAACGACGCCGAGCTGCTGCGCTTCTACCTCGACGCCATGCTCTTCTGCCGCCTGGGCGAGGCCTTCGACAGCCACTCGCTGTTCGACATCAGCCGCACACCGACCCTGACCGGCGACACCACCTCGACCCTGTGCATCCGCAACATCGTGCCCGCGCCGTTCCTGCAGCCGCGCTTCGACGCTGCCCACACCTGCACGCTGTTTTCCGCCACCCTGAGCCCGGCCAACTACTACGCCGACCTGCTCGGCCTGCCGGACGAAACGCCATGGATCGACGTGGAGTCGCCCTTCGCCGCCTCGCAGTTGAAGGTCAATGCGGTGAGCAACCTGTCCACGCGCTTCGTGCACCGCGACCACTCGCTGATCCCCATCGCCGCGCTGATGGCACGCCAGTTCGCCGAGCGGCCGGGCAACTACCTGGCGTTCTTCAGCAGCTACACCTACTTGCGCCAGGTGCTGGATGCGTTTTGCGAGGCGTACCCGGGCGTTCCGGTATGGGAGCAGTCGCGGCAGATGGACGAAGCCCAGCGCCAGGGCTTTCTCGACCGTTTCAGCAGCGGCGGCCAGGGCATCGGCTTCGCGGTATTGGGCGGGGCGTTCGGCGAGGGCATCGACCTGCCCGGCGACCGCCTGATCGGTGCGTTCATCGCCACCCTCGGCCTGCCGCAGATCAACCCGATCAACGAAGAAATCAAAACGCGCATGCAGGCCATGTTCGGCAGCGAAGTCGGCTACGACTACACCTACCTGTTTCCGGGCATGCAGAAGGTGGTGCAGGCGGCGGGTCGGGTGATCCGCACCCAGCAGGACGAAGGGGTGGTGTACCTGATCGACGACCGCTTCAACCAACCGGCCATCCGCCGGCTACTGCCAACCTGGTGGGAGGTGGGGCGCCATCGCCTGCCGCTGCTGTATCCGCGGCCGGCGTCAACGCCCCTGCTGTAGGTTCTGTACGAAAAGTGCCTACGCTCGGTGATGCTTCGTTAAAAACGGGTTCGGCAAGCCGCTTGCGGCTAACGCGCTTCAGCGCGGCCCGGAGGGCGAGCGAAGCGAGTCATGCTCATTTACAGCTCGTAAACTCCGCTTCCTCACCCATTTTTGCCTCGCCTGACCTTCGCTCGGCGACTTCTCGTAGAGAACCTAGTCAGGGCGTTTCCGGCGTCTCGGGGAGGATGTTGAAGCCGCCCTTGTTCTGGCTGACGATGCGGAAGTCGTAGCGCTGACCAGCCTCGACACGCACCAGTTTCTCGCGGCGCAGGCGGCCCATGCCGCACAGGGTGTCGTCCGCAGTATCGATGCCGATGCCGATGATGCGGTTACCAGGCGGCACCTGGAAGCTGGCTTTCTCACCCATGCCGATGCGCGCCGCCACCTGGCGATCGACCAGCACCGCCACGTAGCAGCCGCCGCCCATCAAACCCAGGTCACGGTTGACGGTAAGTTCGCCGGTATTGGTACCGGGCTCCTGGTAGGCCAGCAGGCGATCCGTCGGGACCTCGGTCACCTTGTCCGGATCGGCCTTGAACGAGGAACAACCGGCAAGCAACAGCAGTGGCAGAACGGCACAGATCAAGCGCATGGGCACCCTCCATGGGCGGTAATACGGAATCCGGCGGACCGGGTAGGAACAGTGGAGCGGCGCGTGCCGCTCACCTCAGCATATACGCAGAACGCCGCAGCGGGCGTTTGGTTCATTCGGCCAGTACCGCTTCGACCACCGGATCTTCGCGCCAGATCGCCAGCGAGTCCTGGGTGTAGGTGCTGAGCAGCCAGCCGGTGCGCGCGCCAATCAGGGTGCTGACCGCGTGCTGACGGCCGAATGGGCTGTGCCGCGCCAGGTACAGCGCCGTGTCGCGCAAGATAGCGAGGCTGCGGCTGTGAGACTGGAACAGCGGCGTAAGCAGACGGCTGGCCTGGCGGTAATAACGCAGGTGATCGCGGCGCATCTGGGCATAACCGGCGAACACCGCGGGCCAGTCCAGCGCCTGCCCGGCGGGTGCCGCACGCAGCACCTGGGCCAGGGCCGCAGCATCCACCAGGGCCATGTTTACCCCCTGCCCCAGTTGCGGACTCATGGCGTGGGCACAGTCGCCGATGGCGATCACCCGGCCGTCGTGCCAGTGCTGCATGCGCACATCGGCATAGACCGCCTGACTCAATTGTTCCGGGCGCTCGACCTGGGCCAGGAAGGGTTCGGCCACCTCGCCAGCCAGATGCAGCACCTGCTGCTTCCAGGCGTCCAGGCCGGCCTCGCGGCTGGCGCTGAACTGCGCCACCGGCAGACTCCAGAACAGGCTGCTGAGGCGTTGCTCGCGGTTGTGATGGGTGCGCCCGGTCGGCATCACACCGAACATCTGCGAGCACTGTCGGTACCACTGACGCAGGTCGCTGGAGTCGGCACCGGCCGGGGTCGGTACGATGCTCCACAGGGCACCCCACGGGTAAGGCTGAACCTTCTGGCGAACCTGCATCTGTGCGCGCAGGGTCGAGCGCACGCCATCGGCCAGGATCAGTGCGCCGTATTCGCCACAGGGGTGCTCGGCGCCCTGTTCGTCCTGGCAGTACAGCTGTACGTGGCTGGCCTGCTGGCTGAAGCGGGTGATGTTCATGCCGGTGAGGATGCGCACCCCGGCCTGCTGCGCGGCGTTGTGCAGGGCGTGCAGCAGCACGCTGCGGTGAATGCCCATGCCGTAGCTGTCGGGTTGCCAGTGCGCATAGCGGGTGTCGAGAATCACCCGACCGCCGGCCGTGGTGCCGAACAGGCGACTGACCGGCGCACCGAGGCTGGTGCACTCGGCCAACAGGCCCAGTTCGCGCAGCACCGCCAGGCCCGAAGGTTGCAGCAGCACCCCGGCGCCCACCGCCTGCAAGGCCGGTACTCGCTCCAGCAGGTGCACCTCGAAACCCTGGCGGGCCAGGAGCAGCGCACTGGCCAACCCGGCGGTGCCTGCCCCGACTATGGCAATCGGTAATCCCTTCACAGCCCGTCTCCCTCATGCGAACGAGCCGATTCTACTCTTCTACGCCTGCATCAGCGCCAGATCGGGCGCATGCCGATGCTGCCAATGTGCGGACCCGCACAGCCTGCCAGCACCGGTGGCGCATGGCGCTCAGAGGAACATGCCGCCGGAAGCTTCGATGCGCTGCCCGGTGATCCAGTGGCCGCCGTCGCCCAGTAACACGGCAATCGCGCCGCCGATATCGTCCGGCAAGCCAACCCGGCCCTGGGCGGTGTTGCTGGCGACAAAGGCGTTGACCTCACTGTTGTCGCGCACCACCCCACCGCCGAAGTCGGTTTCGATGGCGCCGGGGGCCAGTACGTTGACGCTGATGCCGCGTGGCCCCAGCTCCTTCGCCAGGTAGCGGGTCAGCACTTCGATACCGCCCTTCATGGTGGCGTAGGCCGCATACCCTGGCAGGCTGAAACGCGCCAGCCCGCTGGAAATGTTCAGGATGCGCCCCTGGTCGGCAATCAGCGGCAACAGGTGCTGGGTGAGGAAGAACGGCCCCTTCAGATGAACGCTGACCAATTCATCGAACTGCGCTTCGGAGGTCTCGGCAAAACTGGCGTGGACGCCCATGCCGGCGTTGTTGATCAGGAAGTCGAACTGGCTGCGGCCGAAGGTGTGCTGCAGGCCCGCCGTCACCTCGGCGACGAAGGAGGCGAACTGAGCGCTCTGGCCGACATCCAGCGGCAGCACCAGCGCACGGGCGCCGAGTTTCTCGACCTCGCTGACCAGGCTTTGCGCCTCGGCAGCGTTGCTGCGGTAAGTGCCGATGATGTCCACACCCCGGGCAGCCAGATGCAAGGCGGTGTTGCGGCCCAGGCCACGGCTGGCGCCGGTGATCAGTGCGATTTTACGGGTCATGGCGGTGCTCCTTGAGGAAGAATGAGCACAGGTTATTGGCTTGATAAAACCCGATAAACACAGCAAATTCAGAAATACTGATCGCTACAGCCGAACAATCAACGGGATGCCGCCATGAACAAACTGGAACTGCTACGCACCTTCGTCCGCGTCAGCGAGCTGGCCAGTTTCACCCAGGCCGCTGACAGCCTGGGGCTGCCGCGCTCCAGCGTGTCGCAACAAGTGCAGACCCTGGAAACCCTGCTCGGCGCACGCCTGCTGCAGCGCACCACGCGCAAGGTACAGCCCACCCAGGATGGCCTGGTGCTGTATGAGCGCAGCCGGGACATGCTGGCCAACATGGATGAGCTGGAAAACCTGTTCCGCCAGGACCCCACGCAACTGGGTGGCCGCCTGCGGATCGACATGCCCACCGGCATGGCCAGGCGCCTGGTCACGCCGCGCCTGGGCGAGTTCCTGCAACGCTACCCGCTGATCGAACTGGAGATCAGCAGCAGCGACCGCCGGGTCGATCTGGTGCGCGAGGGGTTCGACTGCGTGGTGCGCGTGGGCGCGGTCCATGACAGCAGCCTGGTCGCCCGCCCGCTCGGCCACTTCGCCATGGTCAATTGCGCCAGTCCCGCCTACCTGGCGCAGTACGGCACCCCGCAGAGTCTCGACGACCTGGCGCAGCATCGGCTGATCCATTACGTGGGGGTGTTGGGCACGCGCTCAGAGGGCTTCGAGTACCAGGTCGATGGTGTCACCGCGTACCGGCAGATGCCCGGCAACATCACGGTGAACAACATCGATGCCTATGAGGGCACCTGCCTGGGCGGGCTGGGCATCATCCAGGCCCCGCTGGTGGGGATGCGTGCCCTCTTAGCTGACGGCCAGCTGTGCAGCATCCTGCCAGCCTATGTACCGGCGCCGATGCCGGTCAGCCTGCTGTACGCCCATCGCCACCAGCCCCAGCGCGTGCGGGCGTTCATGCAATGGCTGGAAGCGCTGATCGCCGAGGAGACTGGCGCCTGAGCAGGCCGTGACGTCAGCCGGCGATGCGCTTGAGCAGGCGCGCCTGCAGCTTCTCCAGCTCTGCCTTGTCGGCGGGGTTGGCGGCGTGGATGCCCAGGCCTTCACCGGCGAAGCGCGGCACGATGTGCATATGGATATGGAACACCGTCTGCCCGGCCGGTGCGCCATTGAACTGCGCCACCTGCACGCCGTCCGGCTGCAATTCGTCCACCAGCACCTGGGTCAGCTGACGCACCACGCGCATCACCTTGCTCAGGGCATCGTCGTCGATTTCCAGGATATTGCGCGCCGGCGAGCGCTTGGGTATCACCAGGGTGTGACCGAAGGACTGGGGAAACACATCGAGGAAGGCGAGCACGTCGTCGTCCTCGTAGAGCTTGAAACACGGCGCCTCGCCGCGAATGATCTTGGCAAAGATGTTCTGTGTGTCGTACTCGCCATACAAACTCATCGGGGTTCTCCATTGACCGGCTATCGATGGCGCACCATACCGGGCACATGACCGCGCGGGCAACGCCCGCTATTCTGGTCTTTTCGTCAGCCCGTCCGGAGTCCCCATGCCTGACCTGTCCGCCTTCCCCATCACCGAGAAATGGCCCGCCACCCAGCCCGACCGCCTGCAGCTCTACTCGCTGCCCACGCCCAACGGCGTCAAGGTCTCGATCATGCTGGAAGAAATCGGCCTGCCCTACGAACCGCACCTGGTGAGTTTCGAGACCAACGACCAGCTGTCCCCGGCGTTCCTCTCGCTTAATCCGAACAACAAGATCCCGGCCATCCTCGACCCCAACGGACCGGGCGGTAAACCCCTGGCGCTGTTCGAGTCCGGGGCGATCCTGCTGTACCTCGCCGACAAGAGCGGCCAACTGATCCCCAGCGATCCGGCGCGCCGCTACGAGACCATCCAGTGGGTGATGTTCCAGATGGGCGGCATCGGCCCGATGTTCGGCCAGCTGGGTTTCTTCCATGCCTTCGCCGGCAAGGACTACGAAGACAAGCGCCCCCGCGACCGCTACGTGAATGAGTCCGCGCGCCTGCTCGGCGTACTCGACAAGCACCTGGAAAACCGCCAGTGGGTCATGGGCGACGACTACAGCATCGCCGACATCGCGATCTTCCCGTGGGTGCGCAACCTGGTCGGCTTCTACGCCGCCGGTGAGCTGGTGCAGTTCGAACGCTTCACCCAGGTCAAGCGCGTGCTGGAACAGTTCGTCGCGCGCCCTGCCGTAGAACGCGGCCTGGCCATTCCCAAGCGCGGCTGAGCCCGTGATTCGGGGTGGTGCGCAGAAACCCGGCCCGGGTTATCTTCTCTGCCCTCCACCCCGACTCCACGAGTGTTCCATGCGCACGTCCCTGCTTCGAGCCGCCCTCCTCTGCCTCTCGGCCTGCCTGCCGCTGACGGCCCTGGCCAAGGTCGAAGTCGAGGCCGCGCAGCACAAGACCATGGGTTCGGTGCTGGCGGTGAAGATTTCCGAAGACATCGCGCCGGGCGACTATGAAGCCCTGCTCAAGGGCATCCGCGCCCACCCGGGCACCTTTACCCGCAAGATCCTGCTGCTCGACAGCATCGGCGGCAGCGCCCCCGAAGCCATCCGCATGGGCCGCCTGCTGCGCGAAACCGGCTTCGATGCCCTGGTGCCGTCCACCGGCGTATGCCAGGGCAGCTGCGTGTACCTGCTGGCCGCCGGCCAGAAGCGCACCGTGAAGGGCCATGTCGGCCTGCACCGTCCCTACTTCCCCAGCGGTGACTCCGCCCTGGCCCACACCCAGCAGCGCAACCAGCGTTACGACCCGGCGGCCTATTTCCGCGAAATGAACGTAGCCAGCCAACTGGCCGCCGAAATGCAGCGCATCGAACCGCACCGCATGCGCGTGCTCTCGCCCC
The DNA here is from genome assembly GCA_050282285.1 of Pseudomonas sp. GTDB lineage: Bacteria > Pseudomonadota > Gammaproteobacteria > Pseudomonadales > Pseudomonadaceae > Aquipseudomonas. The sequence continues at coordinate 83,095 of JBLZZJ010000045.1, read as the reverse complement.
AGGAGCTGGCGCGCTTCAAGCTCGACTGAGTAGGTTCAGCGCGGCGGCTGTTCGAGGTGCTGGTGGACGATCCGCGCCAGGCTGCCGTCCTCCTCCAGCGCCGCAAGCGCCTCGCGGTAACGGGCGGCGAACGCCAGGCTGTTGCTGCGTTTGCTCAAGGCCACCTCGGCCGCCTGGTCGGCCACCACCACGGCAGTCGGCTGGATCACGGCCCCCAGCCCCAGTTGGTTGATTTCGTAGCGACCGGTGAGCTCGTCGGCGATCACCCCATCGATACGTCGGTGCCCCACCATCTGCCAGAGGCTGGTGCGGCTGGCGTTGAAGTGGACCCGTGCAGCGAATGCCGCGTCCTCCATCAGCGCCTGGTACGCATCGCCATAGGACACGTTGGTCTGCGAGCCGAGGCGGAAGTCACCGCCGCGCAACTCTTCCAGGCGCCCGATCGGGTAGCGCGCCAGGGCCTCCTGATGCATGAACAGAATATTGCGTGAAGGCGCCCCGAACGCGCCGGTGAAATGCGCATAGGCTTCGCGGTCCGGCCGGCGGAAGGCCCCTGGGAGCACGTCCAGACGCCCCAGTTCCAGCTCCTTGAGTGCCCGGGCCCAGGGCAGCTTCACCAGCCGCACCGTGCAGCCAAGGCGCTCGAGCACCAGGCGATTGCTCTCGACATCGATGCCCACGATTTCACCATCGGCCCGTTGCAGGCTGAACGGTGGGTCGTCGTCCCAACGCAGGGTTTTCTCGCACCCCAAGGCCAGCCCAGGCAGCAGCGCTGCCACCAGCCAGGCCAGCAAGCCATATGAAAACCGACGCGCCGTCATGTCCCTAGCCATCAACCCCATGTCCAGCGCTCGCATCCATCGAAATCCCTGAGCAGAGTCTAGCCCGTCGCCGCGCCATCGGGGGTGCCGACTGCCGCTCAGATGGCCCTGCGTCAGGTGCGGCAGGCAAGACTCGCTGGACATCGCCTGGCAAGCACAATAGCGTGGAGCCTTGACTGAAGTATCAAGGCGAAGGGCCGGGCATGTCTGAACCACTGGATCGCAGCGACCGTTATCGGCGCCGAGTCCTTAAAGCATTGTTGTGGACCACCCTGGGCTGCGGCATTTTCTTTGCCATCGTCAACATCTTGCGCGACACCTGGCTGCTGGCATTCCTGGAGCTGGGCTATGCCGCGTTCTCGGCGTTCCTGCTGCGCATCGTCGACCGAACCCCGCACCTGCGCCTCTGGACCCAGGTCTACCTCGGGCCCTTCTTCCTGATCATGATGGTAGCGCTGGTGCTGCCCAACACCACCTTCGCGGTCTTCGCCTGGATCCAGACCATCCCGATCATCTGCTACCTGCTGCTGGGGCTGCGCAGCGGCTTCTGGACGGCGCTGCTGTTCATCAGCATCGGCCTGCTGGCCTTCAACTACGGGCACAAGACCGACGACACCCTGATGGACCTGGAAGTCACCGCCAACATCGGGCTGGCGAGCCTGGCGATCATGCTGTTCTCGCACATCTACGAACGCAGCCGCCTGCACAACGAGCAGCGCCTGCTGGCGCTGGCCAGCACCGACAGCCTCACCGGCCTGGCCAACCGCACGCGGCTGGCCGAAGTGTTCCAGCGCGAACGTGCCCACGCCCAGCGTACCGGTGCGCCGTTGGCCCTGCTGTTCCTCGATATCGACCATTTCAAGCAGATCAACGACCGCCACGGCCACAGCGTCGGCGACCAGGCGCTGTGCCACTTGGTCGATGTGCTGAGTGAGCGCCTGCGCGCCACCGACCTGTTCTGCCGCCTGGGCGGTGAGGAATTCGCCGTACTGCTGCCCCGCGCCAGCATGGCCCAGGCCACCGAGATTGCCGAAGACCTGCGCCTGCGCCTGGCCGCCGCGCCCCTGCCCCTGGCCGACGCGCCGCTGAACATGACCCTCAGTGCCGGCGTGGCCAGCCTGGGCCAGGACGGCTCCACCCTGGACGAACTGATGAAGGTCGCCGACCGGCGCACCTACGTGGCCAAACGCACCGGCCGCAACCGGGTGATCGCCAGCGACCAGCCGGCTTTCGGCGGCATCGCCCCGGCACGCTGACCCTCTTCTACTCGCTCGCCGGGCGTGCGCCCTCAGCTGCCGCCGGGCGCCACATGCGCCAGCCCAGCGTCATCCCCGCCGCCGCGATGAGAATCGCGCCAATCCCCAGCAACTGCACCGGTTGCAAACGGTGATCGAACGCCACGAAGTCGACCAGGATCGCCGCCACCGGGTAGATGAACGACAGTGCCCCGGTCAGCGCGGTGGGCAGTTTCTGGATCGCGCCGTAGAGCAGGATGTACATCAGCCCCGTGTGCACCACACCCAGGGTCAGCAGCGTGGCCCAGGTGGCCACGTCGCCGGGCAGCTCGCCCAGGTTGGCGAACGGCGCCAGCATCAGCGTACCGACACACACCTGGATCAGCGCGATCAGGTGCGGCGGCGTGCCCTTGAGCTGTTTGGCCACGATGGCGGCGAGCGCGTAGAAGAAGGCCGCGCCCAGCGCCAGCAGGATACCGACCAGGGTGTCGCTGCCGCTGTAACCGCCACCCGGCTTGGCCTGCACGATCAGCAGCATGCCGACGAAGGCCAGGACCAGCCACAGCAGCTTGTTCAAGGTCAGGCGCTCGCCGAAGAACAGCGCGCCCAGGGCCACCAGCATGAACGGTTGGGTGTTGTAGACCGCCGTGGCGATGGAGATCGACGCCCGGGGATAGGCGGCGAACAGCAGCAACCAGTTGAGCACGATGGCCACCCCGCCGAGCGCCGCCAGCCCCAGCACGCGCGGTGTCAGGTGCCCGCGCAGCAGGCCGAAGGCGGCGCACACCGCCAGCAGCACCGGCGCACCGATCAGGCAGCGCCAGAACACCACATCCATCACCGGCTGGCCGGACACCACCACGAACCAGCCAATGGTCCCCGAAATCATCATGGCGGCGGTCATCTCGACCGTGCCGCGTAACGTGCTGCTGCCCATGGAACACCTCCGTCATCGACTGAGGCATACGCTAATCCGTTGCCGCGCACCGCAACATGGTCTAAAAAAGGCGAAGCACAACAAAAACCTAATTATCGAAGGCGATCATAGAAATTTGCCTGGAGAGAGAAAATGATCGACGAGATTGACCAGAAGATTCTCGAAACGCTGCTGCAGGACTCGCGTATTTCCCTCAAGGAACTGGCGCGGCGCATCGGCCTGTCGGCACCCAGTGCCTCGGAGCGCCTGCGCCGCCTGGAAGAACGCGGGGTGATCCGTGGCTTCACCATCGACGTCGATCCCCGTGCCCTGGGCTATCAGCTGCAGGCCATCGTGCGCATCAAGCCGCTGCCGGGCATGCTGCACACCGTACAGAAGCTGATCGAAGACACGCCGGAGTTCTGCGAGTGCGACAAGGTCACCGGCGACGACTGCTACATCGTGCGCCTGCACGTGCGCTCCATCGACCAGCTCGACCACATCCTCGACCGCATTGCCGACAAGGCACAGACCAGCACTGCCATCGTCAAATCCCAACCCATCAAGCGCCGCCCGCCGGGCATCGTTCCGCGCGACAAGACCGGCGAGCGCCCCAGGTAGGCTGGGGCGCTCGGTTCAGAACCTGATCTGGAAACTGGCTTTGACGGCGCTGTCCGTCATGGCCCCGGCGAATTGACGGGTGTAGCTGATGCCCAGCTGGGTGTTGTGGCCGAGCCCGGTATCGAGACCGAGTTCAACGGTCGTGCGCTCCCGCGCCATCTGCAAACCCTGGATGTCGAACCTGTCGCCTCCCGCGAACCCGAGGGAAGCCTGCGGGGTGGTGTCGCCGAACGCCTGCGACCAGCCGACCATGCCGCGTACCGACAGGGTCGTCGTATCGTTCGGGCTGAAAACATGGGCGGCATGCAGGCCCGTGGTCACCAGGCTCGTATTGGTACTGCCCCCGCTGCCGGCAAGGCCCGTTACGCGGCCACCCTCCTCAAAGTTCTCGGTCCTCACATGGACATGGGACACCCCGATGAAGGGTTCGATGTCCGCAACGGGCGTGGTCATCGGGTAGGCGAGCTCTCCGTACAGCTCGGCACTCTGGGCGCTGTAAGAGGCTTCATTGTGCTCGGTCACGCCGAACCAGTGCGGTTGGCGTTTGCTGTCGATCTCGTGCCAGGCGAAATTGGTGCCCAGCCGCAGGCCAACCCCCAGGACCTGGGTACCGCCGTAGATACCGACCCGGTAATTGTCGATCGACGCGCGGCCCGTGTCCGTTTGCAGCGACGTGCTGCCAAGGCTCATCAGCAACCCGAGGCGCCAATCGTCGCTGGCCATGCCGTCCACACCCATGACTACGCCGCCACTACTGCTGCGATAACCGGCGGCGTTGCCATCGCTGTCGGCATGGGTACGGCCGCCATAGGCCTGGGCCCAGAAGATCGAGTCCTTCGGCACCGGCGCAAAGGCAAACGCACCGCTGCCCGGCGAGCGGTCTGCCAGCAAGGGCCCCTCGACGAGGGCGTACCGGGCGGCCGGCGTTTCGGCAAATCGCATCCGCAAGCGATCAAGCGCGACTCGCGAAACGAAACGGCTGTCTTCTGACAGGACGCTCCGCAGCGTCGCGTGCACGTCACCGCTCAAGCTGTCGAAGTCCGGAATGGCTCCCAACTCGGAGCCCAGCAAGCCATTGACCAGTGGGTGACCGCTCCCCAACCCGAACGATTTCAAGCTTTCGCCAACGCGCTTCTGGTTCGGCGTGGTTGCGCCCAACAGATCCAGCTCGCGAAACCGCAGGTCCAGCAGTTCCGCTCTTCTGCGTTGTACATCTGCCTGCAAGACTGCCATCGCCTCGGCGTCAGGGGCAGTCGCCGTTTCGTGTGGCGGCTGGTGGGACTCGGCCTCGGGGTCCAGCACGGCAACCGTGGGCATCTCCGGTGTCAGATCAGCGATGGCTTCGGCGGGCGGCGTGACAGGCTCGATAGCCACAACCGGCTCCTGCGGCTCGACCTTGGGGTCAGGCGTTGCAACAGGCGGCACAACCTCTGGCTCCAGGCTAGCGACCACTTCGGCAGGTGCAACAACAGGCTCGGTACCCACCGCTGGCTCAAGAGGCCCTGCCTCAGGATCGAGCGCTGAGACAGGCGGAGCAACCTCCGGCTCCAGAGCCGCGATGACTTCGGCAGGCGCAGTAAGAGGATCGAGGGTTACAACCGGTTGCTGCGCCCCCAACCCTGCATCAGCTACAACGGGCACGGTATCTTCGGGCGGCGCACCGGCCGTGGCCTCGGCGGGAGGGGTAGCCGGCTCGGCAACATGCACCGGCTCAGGCTCAGGCTGGCGCTCCTGCTCCAGCCTTGCAGCCAGCTCGGCCAACTCGCGCTCCCGTTCCTCCAGCTCTGCCTGTTTTCGTCTCGCTTCTTCGGACTTGGCCTCCTGGCTCAGGTCGAAGTGAAGCACCACCTTGCTCGCGTCCGCGTAGTCGAGCTGAGCCGTGATGTAGTTGTACTGGGGCGTCACACCGTCGAAGCGGTTGGTCACACCCTGGCCCGCCGTGATGATGTCGTACTTGCGCGAGAACAGCGCCTCCGTCGAGAGCTGGCTCAGCGGGTTCGCTTCGCCCTCCATGCGTACTGATACGTTGCCACCGAGCAGCGTGACCGCGCCGAGCACCTGCAAGCGGTCGGACCGGCTCTGGTCGGTGGCGATTTTCACGTCGTAGTGGCTGCCGGGTTCGAACCGGGCATCGTCAGCCACCGTCAGGGTGCCCACCGCGTCGCCCAGCGCCAGCGTCCCGCCGTCACGCACCAGCAGCGCGCCAACCCGGCCGGTACCGCCCAGCCGGCCACCGGTGTTGACGTTCACCCGGGAGGCGACGCTGCCATCCACCGCGAGAAACCCGCCGTTGATCTGGGTATCGCCGCTGTAGGTGTTGGCGCCCAGCAGGCGCAAGGTGCCGCCGTAGGTTTCCAGCGAGCCGGTGCCGCTGATGACACCCGGGTACGCCCATTCATCCGCACGGTGAAACGCCAGCACGGCATTGTTGGCAATGTTGCCGGTCACGCTGCCGGTCGTGCCGCCCATGCCCAGTTGCAGCACACCACCGTCGATGCGCGTACCGCCCTCGTAGGTGTTGTCGCCAACCAGGGCCAGCGCCCCGTCCCCCAGCTTGGTCAGCCCGCCCGGGCCATCGATATCGTTGGTCCAGTAGTCCGCGACGCAGGCTTGGGAATCACACGCAGCAGTCCGCTCACCGGGCAGATCGACGCGAAAGTCGAAATACTCGAACGCGGCGGCCAGCGTGTCTTCCGGCTCGTTGGGGTGATCACGGGTCAGTTCGCTGGTGCGCGCACGGCTTATCGCCTCGTTGGCCAACGCTTCGTTCTTGCGGATTTCAGTGAGGATGCGCTCGGCTTCTTCATTCTTCTTTCGCGCCTCGGCGAACTTGGCATTTGCCAGCTCGGACTGCCTGATGGCCGTGGGCATATCGCGCGCTTCATGTGCGGACCGAGCCTGGGCGTCGGCCGCGTTACCCTCCTGTGCAAGCCGATTTATTTCCGCCACCAGACGGGAGTGACTCGTGGCAAGGGGCTGATTCTGCAGGGTGGCCATGAGGATGGCGAACGGTGTGGTCCGCTCGTAATAGTCGGCCTTGGCCACGATCGAATTGTACTTTTCCGCAGCCCGCTGCTCGGCGAACGTCAGGTCGTAGTCCTTCTTCAGCTGCCAGAACTTCGCCGGCCCGCCCACGGCCTTTTCCAGGTCCATCAGACCCCAGCCATAGACCCGGTCGATACCAGGGGCGCCAATGTCCTTGGCGGTCGACAGCAGCGTGTCGCGAACCTGGGCGTTCTCCAGGTAGGGAAAGCGGGATTTCAACACCGCCAGCCCGGCCGTGGCATGGGGCGCGGCCATCGAGGTGCCGCCCAGCATCTGGTAGGCCGAGGTCGCCGTCTCCTGTTTCCGGGCATTGCTGCTACCTGCCGCAGCATCGCTGGTAATGCCCAGGCTGAAGATCTGGTAAGAGGTCGCAGGCACCTTGCCCTGCAACACCGTGCCGTGCTGATCGAAGACAGGGATACCCGACGGCGTGGCGGGCGCGTCCACCTGTTCGGCGTCCGGCGACTGGGAATAGGACCCGCCAGGGGCTGCGAGGCAGTAATACTTCGACGGGCCACAGAGGTTGGAATTGGCCGTAACGCGTTCATCGCCACTGAGGTTCGCGACCGTCAGCCAGTGCTTTTCGAGCTGCCGGAAATCGTCCTGGGTGCGCACGCTCTCGAGCAGCGCGCGCTCCGCCGCCGAGGGCTCGAACTGACCACGCTGGTACAGGTCGCGATCGGCCTCGAGCGCGGCCAGCTCCGTCTGGAAGGTGACCACCGCCGGGTGCAGCCTCGAAACCTGATCCAGGTTGCCCAGCTGAGTACGCGCGTTGGCCAGGTACCTGTCGACGTCATCATCGGTAAGAGAAGTGATCTTCAGGAAGTCGCTGCGCGACGCCTTTAGCGGCTGCAGCACGTCTGGCTCGGTACTGGCCCAGGCGGCGTTCGCGCGCAGCCGTTCGAGTCGTTCGTCGCCGGTGGCGGCGTCATCGACCGGCTCGAGCAACAACCGCAGGTGATCGGCCAGGCGCACGATGCGCGGGTCGTTCCGGACCTCGGGGCCTAGCCCTTCCACCTCGGTGATCAGGCCCCGGTAGCTGGCCAGCCGGGCATTGCGGTTCAAGGAGAACCGGTTCGCCCGCTCGAATCGGTTGTTGAGCGTCTGGTAGGTCGTGCCCGCGCTGGAGGCGTGGTTCGCGAGCAACGTGGGGCCGGCAGCCAGTACATTCGGTAATGTCACGGTCAACGGGGCCGGTGAAATGCCCCTGAACAAGGTGGTCCTGTAGGAGTCGTTACCGGCGGCAAAGACATTCACCACGCCTGAGCGGGCGATATCGCGCATCGCCTCCAGCATCGCTCGATTGCCACGCAGAAGGTGCGTCGTGGCCCTGTTCAACGTATGGATGTCGGGGCCATGTTGCGACTCCCGGGTAGCACCCTCTGCCTCGATGGCCAGGGGAATCGCGTACCGAGAAATACCCATGACCGGCGAGGCCAGGGTGGGGTAGCGAATCTCCCGCTGATAGGGGCTGCCCCAGCTGTTGTTGAGAAAATCGATGCCGCTGTCGATGACCGCACGGGCCGCCCCCGGCTGCGTCAGCCGCGTTCCCGTGCCTGTACCGACACCGGCGTAGACCGTGGAGAGAAAGGCGCCACCATGCATGCCTTCGCCATCCCGGTTGGCGCCGATGATGCCTGCGACATGCAGGCCGTGATTGAGCAGCACGCCGGAACTGCTGATGGCGGGAACATCCGTTGCGCCGAAGGGTTCACCGAAGCGCAGCAGGTTGTTGCGGGTACTGAACTCGCGATGGCCCGACCAGGTGCCGTCATCGATCACGCCCACCTTGATGTGCTGACCGTAGGCGCCAGCCGCATAGGCCGCATGGAACCCGGTGAGGTCCAGGCCCCAGTTCGCCCGGTACTCGGCATCCGCGCTCCACAGGGCGGGAGTTTCCAGGGTGTGGGGCGTGACATAAGGCCCCGGCTGGCCGCCCGTGGCCGGCAGGGTGTCACCCTGCGCCTGGGCCAGGGCCGATGGAGTGAGCAGCACCGCCGACAGCAGTGACTTCACGCCGATGCCCGACTTCAATGGATGACGGCGTATCTGAAACCGGGTACCGGGCTTGCTCATCTCACACTCACTCGCTGGCCGAAGCCTACTCAGGACGGAGGCGGCATTAAGGTTTCCCTTGTGAGGAATGGATATAGGAGCGCTCTGAATTAGCCGACTGAAGCGGGATGCACGCCGATCAGATTGAACTGGTGACGCCGCGCGCGATTCCGTACTATCCGCAGCCCTTCAGCCATGCCGGGCGCACCTTGCGCCCCATGCCGCGATCACCGTTCTCGCTTCAGGTAGCCCATGAAACTCGCCCGTCTGCGCGCCGACGTCCTGGCCGGACTCACCTCCTCCTTCGCCCTGGTGCCGGAGTGCATCGCCTTTGCCCTGGTGGCCCAGCTCAACCCACTGATGGGGCTGTACGGGGCGTTCATCATCTGCACCCTCACCGCGCTGTTTGGCGGTCGCCCGGGGATGATCTCCGGCGCGGCCGGCTCCATGGCGGTGGTGATCGTGGCGCTGGTGGTGCAGCACGGCGTGCAATACCTGCTGGCCACGGTGCTGCTGGGCGGCCTGATCATGCTGGCGTTCGGTTTGCTGCGCCTGGGCAAGCTGGTGCGCATGGTGCCGCACCCGGTGATGATCGGCTTCGTCAACGGCCTGGCGATCATCATCGCCCTGGCCCAGCTGGAGCATTTCAAGCACGACGACGCCTGGCTCAGCGGTGCACCGCTGCTGTGGATGCTGGGGCTGGTGGCGCTGACCATGGCCATCGTCTACCTGCTGCCACGCCTGACCCGCGCGGTGCCGCCGGCCCTGGTGGCGATCCTCGGCGTCGGCCTGCTGGTCTACCTGTTCGGCCTGCCCACCAACACCCTGGGCGACATGGCGCACATCGCCGGCGGCCTGCCGACCTTCGCCCTGCCGGACATCCCCTGGAACCTGGAGACCCTGCGCATCATCGCGCCCTACGCGGTGCTGATGGCCATGGTCGGCCTGCTGGAAACCCTGCTGACCCTGAACCTCACCGATGAAATCACCCAGACCCGCGGCCACACCAACCGCGAGTGCGTGGCCCTCGGCGCGGCCAACATGGTGTCCGGCGCATTCGGCGGCATGGGCGGTTGCGCGATGATCGGCCAGACCGTGATCAACCTCAGCTCGGGCGGCCGGGGGCGGTTGTCCGGGGTGGTCAGTGGGGTGATGATCCTGCTGTTCGTGCTGTTTCTCGCCCCGCTGATCGAGCTGATCCCGCTGGCGGCGCTGGTGGGGGTGATGTTCGTGGTGTCGCAGCAGACCTTCGCCTGGGCCTCGCTGCGGGTGCTGGGCAAGGTGCCGGCCAACGACGTGCTGGTGATTGTCGCGGTGACGGTCATCACCGTGTTCACCGACCTGGCCACCGCCGTGCTGTGCGGCATCGTCATCGCCGCGCTCAACTTCGCCTGGCAACACGCCCGGGAACTGTACGTGGACAGCGATCCGCAAACCGACGGCAGCACCCTGTACCGGGCCCACGGCACACTGTTCTTCGCCTCGACCACGCCGTTCCTCAACCTGTTCGACGTGGCCAACGACCCACAGCAGGTGACGCTGGACTGCCGCCACCTGAGCTTCGTCGATTACTCAGCCATCGCCGCGCTGAAGACGCTGCGCGAACGCTACGAGAAAGCCGGCAAGCACCTGCGCGTGGTGCACCTCTCCGAGCGCTGCAAGCAGCTGCTCAAGCGCGCCGGCGCCCACGATTGAGTGAGGCCGGCACCCGTTGCGGCAGGTGCCGGCCGCTGACGCTTACAGGCTGAAACGCCCCACCAGGCGGTTGAGGTCCGCGGCCAGGCGCGACAGCTCGTAGCTGGAGGCGCTGGTCTGGTGAGCGCCGGTGGCGGTCTGCACCGACAGGTCGCGGATGTTCACCAGGTTGCGGTCCACCTCGCGGGCTACCTGGGCCTGCTCTTCCGCCGCGCTGGCGATCACCAGGTTGCGCTCGTACATCTCGCCGATGGAGCCGGTGATCTCGCTCAGCGCCAGCCCGGCGCTCTCCGCCAGCTCGCGGGTCGAGCGGGCCTTGCCGCTGCTGGTCTGCATCGAATTCAACGCCTGGCTGGCGCCGGTACGCATGCCGGACACCATCTGCTCGATTTCCTGAGTGGACTGCTGGGTGCGGTGCGCCAGGGCCCGTACCTCGTCGGCCACCACCGCGAAACCACGACCGGATTCGCCCGCCCGCGCCGCCTCGATGGCCGCGTTGAGCGCCAGCAGGTTGGTCTGCTCGGCAATGGCGCGGATCACGTCCAGCACCTTGCCGATGTCCTGGGACTGGTTGGCCAAATCGCGTACCAGCCCGGCCGTGGTGTCCACCTCGGCGGACAGCGTGGTGATGGCCTCGATGGTGTCCGCCACGCGCTCGTGGCCCAGCTGCGCCGACTGGTTGGAGGCCTTGGACGCCTCAGACGTGGACACTGCATTGCGCGCCACCTCATCCACCGCCGCGCTCATCTCGTTGACCGCCGTGGCGGCCTGCTCGATCTCGTCGTTCTGCCGCTGCAAGCCACGGCCGGCTTCCTCGGTCACCGCGTTCAGTTCTTCGGCAGCCGCCGCCAGTTGAGTGGACGAGCCGGAAATCTGCGCCATGGTTTCGCGCAGGTTGTTCTGCATTTGCTGCAGGGAGGCCTGCAACTGGCTCACTTCGTCCTGGCCATCGACCTGGATCGGCTTGGTCAAGTCGCCGGCCGCCACGTGCTGGGCCGCCTGCACCGCACCGCGCAGCGGACCGACGATGCTGCGGGTGAGCATCCAGGCCAGGGCGACGGTCGCCAGCGCGGCGATCAGAATCACCAGGATCACCACGTAGCGCGAGTTGGCGTACTGCGTCGCGGCCTCACGTCCTTCCTGCTCGATGCCCTTGGCGTAGATCTCGCCCAGCTCGTTGAGCTGCGCGCCGGTGCCGTCTACCACCGGCTTCATGTCCACCAGCAGCAGCTTGTTCAGCGCCGCCGTGTCGCCGGTGCGCGCCAGGGTGAAGGAGTCAGCCATGCCGCGTTGGTAAATGGCGAAGTCCCGGCGGAACTGCTCATAAAGGCGTTCTTCTTCCGGGGTGTCGACCAGCCGCTCGTAGTCGCTGATGTTTGCCATCAGCACCTGGTTACGGGCCTCGTACTGGCTGCGGTAGGTGTCGATGTTGGCCGGCTCCGGGTCCAGGGCCAGGCGCAGGGAAATGGTGCGGATGCGCAGCATGTTCTCGCGGATGGTATCCACCGCGCGGATGCTCGGCACCCAGTCCTGCTCGATGACCTCCGCGCGTTCACGGATGCTGGACATCTTGTCCAGCGAAAAAATACCCAGCAGCGCCACCATCATGGCGATCAAGGCAAACCCGAATGCAGCCCGTGGAGCGATATTCCATTGACGAAGAAGCATGGAAACCTCAGAGAGATATTGTTGTACGACTACCGCACAGCAGACCCCGCACCCCATACGACACAGCCTGGTGCACCAAGGCCTTTCACATCGGCGTCACAGGCAACCAGGACAGGAGGCCGAACGGCCGAGGCAGTGCCCTGATTGCGCGGGGCCATCATAGTCGTACGATGACTCGATCGCCTAGAGGGGTTCAGCACGCGACCCATGCGTCGCACGACCGACGGCGGCATTCGGGATACCAACGAGAATGCGCGGCCGGCTTGGCGCTCTGGTTTGCACCCTGAAGCCAGAGGCACCGGACGGAAGCGTTTCAGGAAGGGGTTGAAAGGGTGGGGCCTTTTGGCCAGACGAGTCGGAACAGCAGGCTGCATCCCGAGGATCGTGGCGCTAACGGCGGCCTGAAAAATATTTCACGGAAAATTCGATTTCGGGTCAGTTTCGAAGGATGAGAACACTAAATACATGGTCAAGAAGGAAAAACGACCATGAACAAACTCCCCCTAATCAACACCCTGATCGCCCTGCTCGCCCTGGCATACACCGCTGGCATTCTCCAACCACTCAAGCCAGCGCCGGTAGCGGAACCCGTTCCTTACCGGCTATGTGTTCCACAGCCACCCGCCGCGACCTGCCTGCTCGGTGTGTAATCCGGGAGTCAGGCCCGCCGGAGCGGGCTGGGGAGCTGGATCAGGTGCAGGGCTTCATTGCTGGCGGGGCGGCCAGCAGCGGGCGGATAACGCTCAGCAAGCCCAGGAACGCCATGGCGGCACCCACCCACAACGGGGCGCGCAAACCGTAGCCGGCCTCGATGGCAGCGCCGCCAGCCCAGCTGCCGAATGCCAACCCGGCGGTGATCACCGAGGTGTGCAGCGTGTTGACCAGGGCACCCGGCTCGGCGGCCCTCATCACCCGGGCCACCATCGCCGGGTTCAGCGCCACGCCGGTCAGCCCGAGCAGAATGAAACACACCAGGCTCAGCCAGTGCAGATCCCCCGCCAGGGCGAAGCCGCTGAGCGCCAGCACCATCACCGCCAGCCCGCAGCCGAGCACGGGAAAGGTGTGGCGGTCGGCGATACGGCCGATGAACATATTACCCAGCACGTTGGCCACGCCATACGTGGCGAGCAACAGTGCGATATGGCTCGGTGAAACCCCGACCTCCTCGATGAAGATCGGCACGCAGTAACTGAAGGCCGCGAAGGTGGAGCCGATGATCAGGCCGCTGGTGAGGTAAGCGCCCCACAGGCTGCGGTTGCGCAGGTCCGCGAGCTGCCGGCCCAGTGCAGGCTGGCTACCGGCCTCGTCCTTCGGCAGACGCAACACGGCCAGCACCGTACACAGCAGCGCCAGCGCCACCACCGCCCACGAGCTGGCCCGCCAGCCGAAATGCTGCTCCACCAGGGTGGTCATCGGCACGCCAATGACCGGCGACAGCATCAACCCGGCCAACACCACCGACGCCGCCCGGCCACGCTCGGCAGGCCCGACGAGCCCGGCACAGAGCGTCATGCACAAGCCGATGCAGGCCGCACTGGATACGCCCATGATCACCCGCGCCACCACGATCACCTCGTAGCTCTGCGCCGCCGCGGCCAGCGCACCGGCCGCCACGTAAACGGCCAGCAGACCGACCAGGGCATGCTTGCTGCTGATGCCCTTGGCCAACAGCAGCATGGTCACGGGCGGCCCGCCCAGGGCCATGCCCAGGGCATAAAAGGCGATCAGGTTACCGACCTGGGCCAGGCTCACCGAGAACGCATCGGCCAACGCCGGCATCATCCCCGCGACCATGAACTCGGCGGTCACCAACGAAAAAATGGTCACGCCCAACAGATAGACAAGAGGTGGCAATGGGGAACGGTTGGACATGGCTGCCTCTGGCTTGAATTCGGCCGGCCACCGTAGGGATTCTTGAACACAGGGTCAAATGATTGCTGGGCATAGTAAATATGCCTGGCGGACGAGCCAATTCGGCACGCTAGAGCCTCCGGCGATTCAGGCTTCCCATCGCCGCATCAGGCGTGCATCGTGTTCACACAGCAAATCGGGTCATCCTCGACCTCCCCTTCCACAGAACGCATCAGGGACGACATGACCTTCACCGACGAAATGGCCGCAGCCTTCCCCGCGCGCAACCCGATGCCGGCGTTGCTGCGCCAAGCCATTCAATGGCTGGAAGAACAAGGCTGCGTGCGCACCCGCCGCGATGGTAGCCGCTACATGACCGTGCACCCGAAACCCGAGCACAGCGACCTCGCCACCACCGCCTTCCATATCCCCGTGGCAACCGATACCGCCGCATGGACCGCCAGCGACGACCCCGCCGTGAACGAACGGCTATCGATCTTTCTCAGAACAGGCGGCGACGGCTCGTGGGCCGGGGTGTGGCTCGACGACAACGGCCAGCAACGCATCGTCCACCTGGGCTCTGGCTCCGGCTCGGTAATGCTCTGTGTGCTGACGCAAAACACCGAAGACCTGCTGAGCCTGCTGGCCATCGGTTACGACGAACTCTGCTGGCCCGAACACTTCGAGCGAACGCCCGATGAAGTGCGTGAAGCCGACTATGATGACGGCGACTACCCACCGCCGCCCCTGCTCTTTCAGGCGTATGTTGAGGGAACGCTGGGTCTGACCATCCCGGCCCGGGCGTCGGAGGTTGTCGTCAGTACCGAGAGCATGGATGCGGAAGAGTCGGATGATCCGTTTTGGGGGTGGTTGAGGGTGGTTAGGGGGGAGTGGGTAACCTGAGACAGATACGTCTTTAGACGGGTGTCTGACAGAAACGGACATTTACCTAAGCTCAGCTTTGAAGATCGAAGACGTCTACGAAACTAGGGGCGATTCATTGGCTTCGCGCATGAGGCCTGAAGATTTTATTTGAATTATTGCGATCAGGCGCGATAGAAATTTAGTCTTCAGCTCAGCACAAACCATTACCCGTCAGGATTTTCGATGAGCAACTACCAAGGAATGCGGTGGTTCAAGGCCGACTTTCAGGTTCAAACGCCAGAAGATAGCAAGAACTGGATTGACGTGGAGCTTCGCCTTGGCAACCCGCGCAGAGCCAGAGCTCTTGAAGGGCCTGACGAGACAGAAATCAGCTCTAAAGCACGCTCTTTTTTGAAGCGTTGCCACGAGCTTGAGCTTCAAATCGTCGGTATCACAGACCACAATTTCTCTGGGCAAACAGATCCAAGAGATTGGTTTCTGACTCACCTGCTTGAGCAAAACAAATCAGTAGCAAGGGAGCTCGAAAGGGAGCCGATCTACATCCTACCCGGGTTCGAGGTCGACATTGGATATCACGTTCTATGTCTTTTCGAGCCAACTGGCAAAGCCAAGGATCTTGAGCGAGTGAACAAAGTGCTCATCCAGTTGGGCCTAACCGAGGCTCAACGTTTCACCAAGGGAGAACCCACGCCATTACGCCGTGAGGACTCCACGGTAAGCATGGCTAAGCTTCTAAAAGTTGTTCAGGAGGAGAATGGCGGGATAGTAATCGCAGCTCATGCGGATCAGAACGATGGCCTGCTGGAACGCCCGAGTAACCGGCTGGATTACCAGCTTCCCGACTTGCTAGCCATTGAAGTAACGCAGTACCCCCTGAGCCAGAAAGTTGCGTCAATTCTTGGTGGCAAAAACCCTGAGTGGTCTCGGCCGGGCAAGCAGCCAGCTTACGTCCAGTCCTCGGATGCAAAGTCCCTGGCCACTGACGATCAGGGCAACCCGAAATCGAATTCGCTCGGCTACAGATACACTTGGGTGAAGTGTTCTCAGCCATCAATCGCGGCTCTAAAGCAGGCCTTCCTTGACTCAGAATCCCGGATCAGTATTGAGAAAGAAAGCCCTGATCTGCATCAAACCTTCCCTAGAATCGTCTCCCTGACTATTAAGGGAAGCAAATATCTCGAAAATCAGACCATTGAATTTTCGCGGAATCTAAATACCTTGATCGGGGCACGAGGCACCGGAAAGTCAACAATTCTTGAGCTCCTGAGGATCATGTTTGCGCGGCACGAAACGGAGTCTCTATCTGATAAAGCGAGGCAGAAAGCCGAGCGAGCTAAAGGTACCTTCACACTGGATACTGAGATTCTCGTCGAGTGGGAGAGCATCCCTGGTCAGATTGATCGGCTGCGATACACGCCAAATGAAGGGCTTTCTCTGGTGCAAGGAGAGGTGCACGACCTTTCCACATACCTCCGGCACCTGCCAGTTCAATTCTACAGCCAACAGCAGCTTACAGATCTCACTGCATCAGGAAGCCAGCCTCAGTTGTTGAGACTGGTTGATGAATTATGCACAGCCGAACTGGAAAAGCTGCAGGGTGAAGAGCGCACAGTAGCAGCAGACATTAAACGACTTTTTGCTGCCAAGGATCAGGCACAGGCCGTCCAAAATGAAATAACCAATCTCAAGCAAGAGCTACTGGAGCTCGAGAGGCAATGGCAGGCTCGCAAGGATGTGCAAAAAGAGGCTGAGGACTTCCAAAACTCATCACTAGCAAAACGCTACTTCAAGACAATGAGTGAGGCCTTCGATAAAGACCTGTCAGCCGTTGAACAAGCCTTAAAGCTGCTGCATGCCCTCACTGAAGAACCTACCTCTGTTACCGAAAAGTGGCCGCATTCTCAGTGGCTGAGCCAACAAGCAAAATTTGTCTCTGATCGGCGAGCATCTCACAGGAAGAAAATTGCAGAAGTTCTAGCTGATATGCAGTCAGATTTCAGCGCACTCTTTACTCAAAATCAGCGCTGGAAAGAGATAGAAATTGAGCTCGACGGGGCTCGTGATGTCTTCGTTTCCGCTTGCGAAGCTAAAGGGATCCAACCCCAAGATGTCAGCCGCCTTCAGGAACTAGATCGCACCAAGCAGTCAAAGCTCAGCAGCCTCCAAGACAAAGAACGTCAATGGAAAGATCTAGAAGGTGCTGCAAGCGAGCTGGAGCAGTCGCTAGCTCGGCTATTCGTGCTGTGGAATCAGCAATATGTGTTGCGAGAAAAGATTGCTCGGGAAATAAGTGAAAAAACGGGTGGCAGTATTCGTGTACTGATTAGACCAATGGCCTATGAAAGCAGCTTCATGATTGACTGGAACAGCCTGGAGCCAGATCGGCGGTCTCGGCTGGGAAAAGAGTGGGATTCCATTGGGATTTACCTTTTCCGAGACTTTCTAAAAGCTGAACCTGGATTGCACTCCAGTCCATGGGAGTACATCGAATGGGTAATGCAGGATCTAACCAGGCTCCCAAGCATAATTCAGCAATTCAAAACAGAGCTACCTCCATATCTGGAGTCTATACACGAGAAGTGGCGTCAACTTAGGCTCATCAGGGTGCCTGACTTGGTAGATATCGAACTCTATCGTCAAGATCGTGGGCAGCATTTAATCGGTAGTGTGGAAGGCCGGCAGCTATCGGAGGGTCAGCGCAACACCGCCATTTTGAATTTGCTGTTGGTCAGAGGTTTTGGCCCAATCATTATTGACCAACCGGAAGATGAGGTTGACACCAGCTTCATCTATAGAGACCTTGTTCCACTTCTAAAGCAAGCAAAAAACCAACGACAACTAATCTTAGCAACCCACAACGCCAATCTTCCGGTTAATGCGGACAGTGAATTTGTATATGCACTTAAGTCAGAACAGGGAGTGGGTAGGCTACTAGCCCAAGGCGGTACAGATCAGAAGGCAACAGCGACGGCCATCCTAGACATCATGGAGGGGTCGGAGGAAGCATTCAAACGCAGGTTCGAGAAATATCATTTCTAGAACAGTCTAACTTTCAAATAAAAGCTATGCGCTCCCAAAAGTCACTATTACGGGTAAAAAAGTCCCAGAAAGAGAAATTCCTCTATAAACACCTTCCTGAGAGCCTAATTTATTCTGAATAGCCCCGATTTTTTAAAAATTTCCAATCCGTAAAGGCCAAGCAGAACCGCATGGCAAGCCCAAGGCCAATGTCGTGCACCCGGTGCTGGCCAACCCATTTATCAACGAACCGTTCGATGACGTGGAAATCAACCTGAGCACCTTCGACCTCAAGGACATCGAAGAAAACGGCTTCGACCCGGCGCACTTCGACGACCTTTTCCAGGCCATGAAAGCCGGCGAAGGCATCACCCTGCTCGCGATTTGCCTGGTGTCCTGCAATACCCAGTGCTGGAACTGGTGATCGCCGAAGAAGCGGAAGATGCCGCCACCGACTTCATAATTGGCCTGCTGATCGTCTACCCCGGGCTTTACCACGAGGAAGACGAAGAAGCAGCCGTGAACCGGATCGGCAGCGACGCCTTCCAGGCTGCTTACAACGAAGCGTCGGTGATTCTGCAGAAGAAGAATGCGCGTGGTGCATCAGGAGCTCGGGTTTAACCAGCCTGCGCAACTTGGAGGGCGAGCATTACGCTAGGGGACGTTCTTTCAGCGGATGAAAGGAAAATAAAATTCTTCTGCGACAGCTTCCAGCCAGAAGCGGGCAGTAATCCCAATAAATAAATCTGTCCCCTTTTTCCAATACCAAAAAATCAGCCTACCGAGTCGTGGGATAGAAATCTCAGTAGAACGCAGCCTGCTGTACAGCTTGCCGGCGCCCACCAAAGCTGAACAGGTAGCTGGCTTGAAAGAAAAAGAGTATCAGCTAAGCTCCAGTGAGATGGCATGTTGCCACCAAACACACGCAGGGATGGCGCAATGTACAAAGCAGCAATTTCAATTCTCATGCTTGCAATGTCGGGATGCACAACACCTTCGATGACCCTTCCTAATACCCAACGCGATTACATCCCACCTGCGCCATATAAAACAGCCAAAGGAGAGCCCTGCGAGGTGACAGGGCCAACGATTGCTGACGAAGTTAGCCAAACGGGCCTTATTGATAGCGCAGCCCGAAAGGCATACACACGAGGCTGTGACTATGCGGGCTATATCGACTCAGCTAAAGACTTCGGCGCGATTTCAGATCAAGCCACTCTGGGTTTAGTAACTGGTGCCGGTATTGGAGCCCTAACAAACTCAAACTCTGACTTCATAAAAGCATTTGGGGCGTTGGCCGGCCTGTCTCTTGGCAGTAAAATTTACGTCAACCCCAAGATTCAAATGTCTACCTACGGTAAAGCGGCAATAGCTTCCCAATGCATGGGGGATTCATTAAGTGATCTTTTTATAATAGTTAAAACTCATGAGCGCGAATTATCAGACATTACGTTACTGGAGCAACAAGCGGAAGAATTTGCTGCCGGTTTAGAAGCGCTTAGCTACAATCAAGGCGCACAAAAAATGATCATTGAATCTGGAAAGTTAAACTTAGTTGCGGACATTTCTATTCTTACCAAAAATGCAAAAATAGATACTGAGAACAAGAAGCAAGCGCTACGATTTGTGCGCAGCGCCCATCGATTGACAAATGCAAACCTCAGGACTATTCACAACTACATCATTGCGACTCTTAACGCACAAGCCTTTGATATAGACGCGGCCACAAAAAAAATAGCGGCGACCTCACTACCGACAAAAGATTTGCTCGATCAAATAAAATCTGCTGCAGACACTCAAAAAATAAAAATCAACAGAAATACGGCTGATACAGAAAAATACGCAATTGGAATACTGGAAAAGCTAGCACGGAGTGAAACCAAACCAATCCCCTACACCGACTTCATTAGAATCAATAATGAGTACACGGCCTGTCTGGCCTATCTTTCCAAACCTTGAACCCCAGCCCGACTAATTAGATCGAAACGGTTACATCAGAAACCGACAGCATTACCACAAGTATCCGCCAAACGGCGGATCCACAATTAAATCTCCCTCTAATTCAGTTCAGGGGAGTGCTCTTCTAATTCGTAGGCACTCGACCGACTACTTTTGTCGGAAGCAGGCAACGCGTCCGAGACTGCCGATCTCACCATTTATAAACCCGCCCAATCCTTTGACTCACCATTGCACCCTTGCCCTCTCAACCACCCTCACGCTAAAGTCCGCCCGTCGCGGTCAATCCCGCGGCCGGGTGTAGGAACCTGGATTTTCATCAGGGCGCGGTAGCGCCATAGCCGAGAGCAGGCGCTTTTTTTGTGCCTGATGTTCTCTCGTGCATCTATGGCGGGCCGTGTGAGGCAGGCTTCGGCCTGGCCGGTTTCCTTGATGGCCGGTATTCCTACCCTTGCACGGTCCGCCACCCATACCCGTAGGAAGGTCGGTGGCGGCTCCTAAATACATCAAGGAGCATTAAGGAAAATGCGCTATCCCCCTTTTACCCAAGGGCTCCACCTTGGGTATCCGCTGTGTCTTCAACCTCCAGCCTGGAGGTGCGTCATGCGCGATGACACGATCATTCCCTTCCCGCTCAACCCCAAACCTTCCCGCGATAAACCGCTGAAAAGCTGCCCATTCCAGGCACAGGCCGAGTTGCGCCTGGCGATGTTGCACAAGCTGGTCAAGGGCCTGGCGCGTGCGCAGGCTCAGCCGGAGTTGGCGGGTGATGTCGAGGAGCAGTGCCGCTACGCCCGCGAGCTACTGCGCGAGGTGTCGGAGCTGTACCGCACGGCGTTGGCCGAGGTCAGGAGGAGGGCGAGCCATGCATAGGCCCTTCAACAGTCACCTGGTCAGCCACGATGGGCACCAGGGCGCGGTGATCGGTTGGCCTCAGGATTGCCAGCAGGCGTTCAGTGAGGGCGTGGCGTGTGCCAATGCCTGGCTGGACAGCGACGGTTCCGGCTGGCTGTGGGCCAACCTGATCGTCGAGCGCGATGCGCTGCCCACGGGTGTGGAACGGCGGGCGTTCGAGGTGGGCTTTTTGAGCCGGGTGCACCAGCGGTTGTGTTCGCCGCTGGGTGGCAATCACCAGGCACGGCAAACGGCCCTTAGGCTGTAACCGGTCGGGGCGCTCGCCTGGCGGGCGCCCTTGCCGGTCTGTTAGACCGCAAACCCTTTCACGGTATCGATCCACGCCAGGTCGAGGCGGTTCTGTTCGGGGTCCAGGCCCTGGGCTTCCATGGCGGCGCGGTGGCCGTCGATTTCCCAGGACATTTGCCCCTGGTCGCTGGTGTTGCCGTCCAGTTGGTGCATCTGGGTCACGCCCAGGTGGTAGAAGCGCAGCAGTTTCATGGCGGTGGGGTCGCCGGTTTCGACGCCCTTTTTGACGTGGTGCATGACGTTGGTGACGCGCATCAGGCTGCGCTTGAGGCGCCAGCCGTAGACTGCCATGGCCATCCACGGTTGCGTCCAGAAGGTGTAGCGCACCACGGCGATGGTCAGGCCCAGGCCGACCAGCACGCCGGCCAGGTTCCAGCGGAAGTTGTCGCCGCCCGGCTCGCCGAACACCTGCACGGCCAGGGTGGACAGCAGCAGCGCCAGCACCACGAACATCGCGGCGATCGCCAGGGTGCTGCGGCGGGTTTGCTGGCGGTAGGTTTCGGGGTTGCAGGGTTTGATTTCGAACATGGGCGATGGCTCTCGAACGCGTGGCGAGGCGCGATGGTACGCCAGCGCCTCGCATTGCACGAATCTCGAACCGTTACCGAGCGTTTTCCCAGGCAGCCTGTTCGGTGGATGGCCTACCGCAGATCCTCATCGATGCGCTCGCGCAGGTAGGCGTAGAACGGGTTGGACGTCACTCGCTGCAAACCGGCCAGCCCCACCACCAGCACACCCTGCTCCCCGCGCGGCGCCAGCGTGCCCAGGGCCACGCCGTAGAATTCCTCGGTAGTGGGTTCGCTGCCGTACAGCGGATCGTCCGTCGGAAACGGCAACGCAACGTGTGACAGCGAGAACAGCTGGCCCGGGTAGTCGACGTTCAGCGGCGTGGTCACGGCCTCGCGCTCCCCAGCGGCGATTCGCCGCGCCTCCACCTGACGCCCGGCGTTCGCTGCCACACCCACCACGGTCAGGTCGTAGTCGCGCTGTGCCGGTGGCAGCAGCTGTGCCAGCAGGTTGCTCATGTCCGGGCGCAGCAGCGAGCCGATGGCCTGCGAGCGGTTGATGTCGAAGATCACCAGTTCACTGCCGTTGGCCGGCAATCGCTCGAACAGGTCGTTGACCACGGCCGGCGTGCTCACCGTGCTGTCGGCCAGCGACTGGAAGGCCAGCACCGGCGGCATCTGCGCCAACCGCCCGGCCTTGGCGGCGCTATCGAAGGCGTTCTGCACCTCGTGCGTCAGTTCGTAGGTCTGCCGCGCAGCATTGACGGGGAAGGAGTTGTACTTGAACGGATTGAACTCCGGCAGCACGTTCATCCAGGCCGACTTGGCGAAGGCCGGCAATACGGCAGGCAACGCCGCCAGCCCGGCATAGCGGGCATAACTGGTAACACCGACCATGGGCGATATCAGCACCAGCCGTTGCGGCATCGCCAGGCTCTGGTCCTCCAGCGCAGCCAGGCTGTAGCGCAGGGCCAGGGCACCACCGTTGGAATAACCGACGAGGTACAGCGGCCCGTCCGGCACCTGATCGCGCGCCTCGCGTACTGCCAGCCGGGTCGTTGCCAGCCACTGTTCCCAGCGTACGTCGGTCAGCCCGGCGGGCGTGGTGCCGTGGCCCGGCATACGCGGCACCAGGCTGACGAAGCCCTGCTCGCTCAGGTGCCGGGCGATATGACGCACGCTGTAGGGCGCGTCGGTCAGGCCATGCAGAAGCACCACCACACCGCGCGCGGCGCCGATGGGTTGCAGGGTGAAGGAGCGGTTCCAGTCGTGCGGCAGGTTGCCCGGGTACACCGGGCTGGCACTGTTGTAGCGGTTGTAGGCATTGGCATCATCGCTGGTGCCCGGCTCGATGACCTCGCTGTGCAGCGCCTCGAACAACCGCTTCTCAGCGGCCTGGTATGCAGCCCAATCCATGCCATCGATCTCGGCAGCGCTGGGCTCGTCGAGAATCACCCGGTGCCAGGGCTCCAGCTCCGGCAACGAGGACAACCCGGCGATGCGCACGCCCAGCAGCACCACGGCAACCAGCAGCACCATGACCAGTACCCAGGTCAGAACGTTGCGCAGGCGTGACAGACTCATCAGGCGTCTCCTTGATCGATTCAGTGGCTCCCTCGGCTAGGCGGCCAGGTATCACCTGCCGCCAAGCCCGACCGTGGCTATTGAACCAGAAGCGCAGCGCTGACAGCAGGCCCACAGGATTCAGAGTGTGTGCGGGCGCACTCGCCGCAGCGTTCAGCAGTTCGGCGTGCGCCCCGTCAAATCAGCAAGGCACCGCGCAACTGGGCGACCACTTCGCCTTCTACGTCACCATCGCGTGCATCTTTCTGGAATGCAGCACAGGTCGCCGTGCCGTTTTCCGTGATCGCGCGATACACCGCAATCACGCTGCCCGGCCCGGACCCGCTGTGACCGTTGAGCAGCAGACCGCCCTCGACATCGCCCTGCATTAACCCCAGGGCGTAACCGGGAACCGTCCACGGGCGCCCAGGGATCGCCCCCCCCAGCACACGGCGCGTCTGCATCTCTGCCAGCAGCTCGGCAGGCAGCAGGTTTCCGTCCAGCAGCCGATCCAGCCACAACGCGGCATCGGACAATTTGCCGACCAGCAGCCCGTGGTAGACCCAGCCCGGGTGATAGCTGGCTGCGCTGCCCATGTCGACATCCTGCAGGTCGGCCGGCGTCCTCGCCAGTCGAAACCCGGGCAGGCCGAGCGGGTGCTGCACACGTTGCCGTATGGCTTCGGCGAGGGTCGCGCCGCAGCGCTCTTCTATCAATCGAACGATGTAGAGATAACCGACATTGGAGTAGCCCCAGCCAACACCCGGCTGGTAGCGCAGGCGCCCGGCGTCGAGACGCTCAAGCATCTCTTGCGCGGGCCAGGGCTGATCGCCCCGAGCGACAGCCTGGTGGTAGTCGGCAAGTTCCGAGTAATCAGCCAGGCCTGCCTCATGGCGCAACAGTTGCCGCAACGAGAAGGCGCCGTCGCACAGCGGATCGTCCAGCCCAACCAATCGGTCGCGCACCAGCGTCAGCGCCGTGGCAGCCAGCACGGTTTTGGTGAAGCTCCACCAGGGCACCTGCTTTTCGAGCGCATCGGTGGCCGCAAGCTGGCCATTCACGACCAGCGCGCTGGAGCATGCTGACATCAGGTTCACCTCTGTCGTGTGGATCACGCCTCCACCTGGCTCCACTGTTTGCTCAAGCGTTTATCGGAGACGGCGGTTTTGGTGCCCAGTTGTTGAGCGAACAGCGAGACGCGGTATTCCTCGAGCATCCAGCGGTAGAGCTGCAGCTGCGGGTCGCGTTTGCCTTCCTGGCTGTGTTTGGCCAGGCGCGCCTGGTACTGCTCCCAGTAGCCGGTCAGCTCACCGGTCCACACGCGGTCGCGCTGCACCTGGGCGCCGACCTTGTCCAGGCGCTGTTCCACGGCCTTGAGGTAACGCGGCACTTCCTTCAACCACTCGGCCGGGGTTTCGCGCACGAAGCCCGGGTACACCAGGTTCGCCAGCTGCTGCTTGATGTCGTTGAGGGCCATGGCCTGGGCCAGGTCGATCTTGCCCTTGAAGCGCTTCTGCAGGCCGTGCCAGAGCTTGAGGATGTCCAGCACCAGGCGCGCCAGGCGCTCGGCGTGGGCGGTCCAGTCGCCGCGTTTCTGCTCGGCCAGGGCGGCCAATGCCGCGCCGTCGCGGGGCAGCGGCTCGCTGCCTTCGAGGATGCAGCTGTCCAGGCTGGCCAGCAGGATGTCCTCGACCAGCGCCTCGACCCGGCCCAGTTCGCGGTGCAACAGCGCCAGTTCGGTGAGGCCCGGCAGTTTGCCGCGCAGGTACTTGGCCGGCTCGGCGAGTTGCTGCAACAGCAGACGCTGCAAGGCGCGGCGGTGCTGGAACTCGGCCTCGGCCTGGGTCGGGAAGCGCCCTTCCTTGACGGTGCCGCCCTCCTCGACCAGAGCCGGGTAGACGGTCATCGACAGGCCGGCGATCTTCTGCTGGGTCTTTTCCGCGACCTGGGCGAAGGCCTTGGCCTCCACCGGCTTCTGGGTCTTTTCCGTCTGTGGCAGCGCCAGGGCGGCCTGGCTGGCTTCGTTGAAGCGCGCGGTCAGCTCGGCCAGGTCGCGGCCTTCGCCCAGGAACTTGCCGTGGGTGTCGACCACTTCGATGTTCATGCGCAGGTGCCCTTCGAGCTGGGCGTCGGCCTCGACCCAGGCTTCTTCCGGCACGCGGCTGCCAGTCATGCGTTGCAACTCGCGGCCCAGGGCCAGCGGCAGGTTGCCGTCGGCGAAGGTGATCTTGGCCAGGGCGGCGCTGACGAAGTCCGGCACCGGCACGAAGTTCTTGCGGATGGCCTTAGGCAGGTTGCGCACCAGGGCCACGCTCTTGGCTTCCAGCAGGCCGGGCACCAGCCATTGCAGGCGTTCGGCCTGCAGCTGCGGCAAGAGCGGCGCCGGTACGCGCAGGGTGACGCCGTCGCGCGGGTGGTTGGGCTCGAAGTGGTAGCTCAGCGGCAGGGTCAGTTCGCCCAGGCGCAGGGTGTCGGGGTACAGCGCGGCGGTCACTTCACTGGCCTCGCGGGCCAGCACGTCCTCTTCGCGCATGATCAGCAACTGGTTGTTGCCGGCGCTTTCGCGCTTGTACCAGGACTCGAAGCTGGCGGCCTGGTAAATGTCCGCCGGCAGACGCGCCGCGTAGTAGTCGAACAGGGTTTCTTCGTCGGCGAGGATGTCGCGGCGACGGGCCTTGGCTTCCAGTTCGTCGAGGCGTTCGAGCAGTTGGCGATTGGCGCTCAGGCAGCGGGCGCGGCTGTTGATCTCGCCACGCACCAGGCCCTCGCGGATGAACATCTCGCGGGACACAGCCGGGTCGATGGGCCCGTAATGCACCGGGCGGCGGCCGACCACGATCATCCCGTAGAGGGTGATCTGCTCGTAGGCCACGACCTGGCCGCGCTTCTTCTCCCAGTGCGGTTCCAGGTGGTTTTTCTTGATCAGGTGACCGGCCAGGGGCTCGATCCAGTCCGGCTCGATCTTGGCCACCATGCGCGCGAACAGCTTGGTGGTCTCGACCAATTCGGCGGCCATGATCCAGGTGGGCTTCTTGCGCCCGATCACGCTGGAGGGGTGCACCCAGAAACGCCGCTGGCGGGCCCCGAGGTAGTCGCCTTCTTCGGTCTTTTGCCCGATCTGGCTGAGCAGGCCGCTGAGGATCGCCTTGTGCACGGCGGCGTAGCCCTTGGCCCGCTGCGCGGCTTCGCTGGCGTCAGCCTGCTGGCGGGCGATGGCGTTGACCTTGGTGTCGGTGGTTGGCTGCAGCTCGCTCTTGTAGGAGCCCGCTTGAGGGCGATCAACAGTCCGGGAGTCAGGATCGCCCGCAAGCGGGCTCCTACGGGAAGCGTTATCGCCCAGTTGCAGGTCACGGGCGATCAGCACCAACTGGCGGTGTGCATCGCGCCATTCGCGCAGGCGCATGTAGTTGAGGAAGTTCTTCTTGCACCAGCTGCGCAGCGGATTGGAACCCAGCTCCTGGCGTTTTTCCTCGAAGCCGCGCCAGAGGTTGATCAGCGCGGCGAAGTCCGAGTCCACGTCTTTCCACTGTGCGTGAGCCTGGTCGGCGGCCTGCTGGCGGTCCATCGGGCGTTCGCGGGGGTCCTGCACCGACAGCGCCGAGGCGACGATGAGGATTTCTTCCAGGCTGCCCTGCTTGGCCGCCTCCAGCACCATGCGCCCCAGGCGCGGGTCGATGGGCAGGCGCGCCAGTTGGCGACCGATAGGCGTGAGCTGGCTTTCGCGGTTGACCGCCGACAGCTCCTGCAACAGGTTGAAGCCGTCGCTGATGGCCTTGCCGTCTGGCGGCTCGATAAAGGGGAAATCTTCGATGTCGCCCAGGCGCAGATGGAGCATCTGCAGGATCACGGCCGCCAGGTTGGTACGCAGGATTTCCGGATCGGTGAACCCCGGACGCGAGAGGAAATCCTCCTCGCTGTACAGGCGAATACAGATGCCCGGCTCGACCCGACCGCAGCGGCCCTTGCGCTGGTTGGCGCTGGCCTGGGACACCGGCTCGATGGGCAGGCGCTGCACCTTGGCGCGGTAGCTGTAGCGGCTGATGCGCGCGGTGCCGCTGTCGATCACGTAGCGGATGCCCGGCACGGTGAGCGAGGTTTCGGCAACGTTGGTAGCCAGCACGATCTTGCGACCGGGCATGGGGGCGAAGATCTTCTGCTGCTCGGCCGGCGTCAGGCGCGCATACAGCGGCAGCACTTCGGTGTGGCGCAGGTTGGCCTTGCGCAGCACCTCGGCGGCCTCGCGGATCTCGCGCTCGCCGGGGAGAAACACCAGCACGTCGCCCGGACGCTGGCCCACGGAGCGTTCGTGCTCGGCGATCTCGTCCAGCGCGGCGAGGATGCCCTGGTCGATGGTCAGGTCGTCGAGCAGGCGCTCGCCCTCTTCGTCCACCTCGGCGGCCAGCGGGCGGTACCAGGTGTCCACCGGGTAGGTGCGGCCAGAGACTTCGATGATTGGCGCACCGTTGAAGTGTTTGCTGAAACGCTCCAGGTCGATGGTCGCCGACGTGATGATCAGCTTGAGGTCAGGGCGGCGCGGCAGCAGGGTCTTCAGGTAGCCGAGCAGGAAGTCGATGTTGAGGCTGCGTTCGTGGGCCTCGTCGACGATGATCGTGTCGTACTTTTCCAGGAAGCGGTCGTGCTGGGTCTCGGCGAGCAGGATGCCGTCGGTCATCAGCTTGATCAGCGTGCCGTCCTTGCTCTGGTCCTCGAAGCGCACCTGGTAGCCGACCAGCTCGCCCAGCGGCGTGCCGATTTCTTCGGCGACCCGCGTCGCCACGCTGCGCGCGGCCAAACGGCGCGGCTGGGTGTGGCCAATCAGACCGTGCACGCCACGGCCGAGCTCCAGGCAGATCTTCGGCAGCTGGGTGGTCTTGCCCGAACCGGTTTCGCCGGCGATCACCACCACCTGGCTTTTTTCCAGGGCGGCCTTGATCTCGTCGCGCTTGGCGGCAATCGGCAGCGCGTCGTCGTAATGAACGCGGGGGATGCTGCGGCGGCGCGCATCGACCTTGTCGCTGGCGGCCTGGAAACGCTCGACCCACTGCGCCAGCTTGGCGTCATCCCAGGCCGGCGTGCCTTCGGTCTTCTGCAGTTCGTGCAGTTGCCGGCGCAGGCGATGGCGCTCGGCGATCATAACGTGGTCGAGTTTTTTCTGCAGGGAGGCGATGTCGGTCATCAGGTACGCGGCGATCAGGACAAAGCCGGGATTGTCGCAGATTTAACCATCTGCCCGTAAGGCAAGCCCCGCCAGCAGCTTACCGGCCAGTTGATGGAACGTTTGCTGCTCGGCGGCCGTCAATCCTGCCAGGACGCGCTGCAGGTTGGCGACGTGGCGCTCCAGCATGCCGTCGATCAGCTCGAACCCGGCGGGCGTCAGCGCCACCAGCACGCCACGGCGGTCGGTGGGGTGTTTGCGCCGCTCGATCAGCCCGGCTTTCTCCAGGCGGTCAATGCGGCTGGTCATGCCACCGGAGGAAATCATCGCGCTCTCGTACAGCGCCGTGGGCATCAGCGCATAGGGCTCGCCCGCGCGGCGCAGCGTGGCGAGCAGGTCGAACTCGCCGGCCTGCAGCCCGTGCTCGGCGAAGAACGGCAGCAGGTGATCGCGGCTGATCACCTGGCTGAGCTCGCCCAGACGCCCCAGCACGGCCATGGAAAAACTGTCCAGATCGGGCCGTTGATGCAGCCACTGATCAGCAGCCATTTGTGCACGGTCTTGCATGACACCCTCGATTTATCTTGCCACCAAGATACTTATCAAAAAGAATGATTGCATCGTAGCGCATTCATACACGGGAGACAGCAGCATGTCAGGCTCCAACTCCAGGCCGGTTCTGGCCCTGTCACTTCTGTTCGCCATTGGCACATTGATGGGGCTGACCACCAACCTGGTGAAACTGGCGGGCAACGAGGGGTGGTCACCGCTGGCGTATCTGCTGTGGAGCCTGCTGGGCGGCGGCCTGCTGTTGCTGGTGTTTACCTGGCTGCGTGGTGAAAAGCCCGGCCTGAGCGCCGGCTCGATGCGCTACTACCTGGCCTCCGGCCTGCTCAGCATCGCGCTGCCCAACGGGCTGATGTTCAGCTCGATCCCCCATGTCGGTGCCGGTTTTGCCTCGATGTGCCTGGCGTTCCCTCCCCTGATCACGTACCTGCTGGCCCTGGCCTTGCGCATGGAAGGCCTCAGCCGTATCCGCCTGCTGGGCATCTGCATCGGCCTGGGCGGCAGCCTGCTGCTGGCCCTGGGCAAGTTGCACAGCGGCGACAGTCCGTACCTGTGGGTGCTGGCCGCACTCTGCGTGCCGGTATTTCTGGCGCTGGGCAACATCTACCGCGCACGCTACTGGCCGAGCGGTGCCAGCCCGCTGTCGCTGGCACCGGGCATGCTGCTCGGCGGCGCGGTGTTGCTCGTGCCGATGGGGCTGCTCGGCAGCGACCTGTCGCCGCAACTGGACAGCGCACCGGCAGCCGGCCTGCTGATCGTGCAGATGCTTTTGTTCGCCATGGTGTATGCGCTGTACTTCGTGCTGCAGAACCTGGCCGGCACGGTGTTCCTCAGCCAGATCGGCTCGGTGGCGGCCATCGCCGGCGCAGCCATGGCCATCGGCCTGTTCGGCGAACAGGGCAGCCTATCGATGCTGCTGGCGGCGCTGTGCATCGTCGCCGGCGTGCTGCTGGTGGCATGGCGCAGTGCGCAGGGTGAAAAGGAGTAGGCCGTAGCGGCGCCCTTGATTCCGCTGGGTATCCCCATGACGGTGGGTCCAACCATCCCCGTAGGAGCGGGCTTGCCCGCGAGCTTTTCGTTCCTTCAGACAACTCAGCGGTGAGACGCAAACTGTCGAGCTCGCGGGCAAGCCCGCTCCTACAGGGGCGCGCCGATCTAATCGTAGGGTGGATGACGCTTCACCCATCCACCACCTGCGGCACAACGGTGAATGAGAAAAGCGTCAGCTACGCGCTCCGATCCACCCTACCCGCTGCGACGTGTTGCTCAGCCGAGCACCAGAAACAGGTACAGCATGTACAGGCCAACGAACGGGAACGGCAGCAGGTGCCAGAGGTAGGAACGCATTGGCGAGTCGGTGACGTGGAAGTAGATCAGCAGCGCGGCAGTCGCCAACGCGATCAGGGGCAGCAGGCCCAGGAAAAAGGGAAACAGGTATTCATGCACCCGCCCCAGGTTGTCCCGGTTGGCGATGGCGGCACCACCGAAAATGGCCATCATGGCCAGGTACACAGCCAGACTGATCTGGCAGATCACTCCGATGATCAAGGCAGTCAACGACATCTGAAAAACTCCTGGTAATGGCTCCTTGCTCCCTCACCTCCTGGAGAGGGACATCCATCATCCCGCGGGATGATCTCGCCGCACGCCTGCCTGGCGAAACGGCGGCCGCAGTATCCCAGACTGGCAGCGGCCCAGCCTTGACCGCTTCGACAGAATGGGCGATTCAGGGGACCTCGTGCGCTAGCCGCGCTGGCTTTGATTCAATCCCTTCGGGTCGTTGCCAGACAAAGGCCGCCGAGCTCGCGGGCAAGCCCGCTCCTACAGGGGAGCGCCTTTGCTCCGATGTAGGGTGGATGACGCTTCACCCATCCACCACGACGGTTTCGGCAAGCACAACGGTGGATGAAAAGAGCGTCAGCTACGCGCCCCGATCCACCCTACGGGGTGCCGGCACCTGCGACAGAAACGAAAAAGCCCCGCCAAGGCGGGGCTTTTCAGGAAGCGGCTGGACTTATTTCTTGCCCAGTTTCTTCAGTTCTTCGTCGCGCAGTTCGCGGCGCAGGATCTTGCCGACGTTGGTGGTCGGCAGGCTTTCGCGGAACTCGACCTGCTTGGGTCGTTTGTAACCCGTGAGGTTGTCGTTCATGTGCGCCATGACCTGTTCTTTGGTCAGGGTCATACCTGGCTTGACCACCACGAACACCTTGATCGCTTCACCGGCACGCTCGTCCGGCACACCGATGGCCGCGCATTGCAGCACGCCTGGCAGGGTGACGAGCACGTCTTCCAGTTCGTTCGGGTAGACGTTGAAGCCGGACACCAGAATCATGTCCTTCTTGCGGTCGACGATACGAATGTAGCCGTCTTCCTGGATGATGCCGATGTCGCCGGTCTTGAACCAGCCGTTGGCGTCGATCACTTCATCGGTGGCTTCCTGGCGCTGCCAGTAGCCTTTCATCACCTGCGGGCCTTTGATGCACAGCTCGCCGGTTTCTCCCAGGGCCAGATCGGCGCCCTGGTCGTCGACCACCTTGAACAGGGTCGACGGCACCGGAATACCGATGGTGCCGGCCTGGATGAACTGGATCGGGTTGACCGATGCCACGGGGCTGGTTTCGGTGAGACCGTAGCCTTCACAGATGGCACAGCCGGTGACTTGCTTCCAGCGCTCGGCAGTTGCCAGTTGCAGGGCCATGCCGCCGGACAGGGTGACTTTCAGCGCCGAGAAGTCGAGCTTCTGGAAGTCTTCGTTGTTGCACAGGGCCACGAACAGCGTGTTGAGGCCGACGAAGCCGCTGAACTTGTACTGCGACAGGTCCTTGATCATGCCCGGCAGGTCGCGCGGGTTGGTGATCAGCACGTTGTGGTTGCCGATCAGCATCATCGCCATGCAGTGAAAGGTGAAGGCGTAGATGTGGTACAGCGGCAGCGGCGCGATGAGGATCTCGCAACCTTCATTGAGGTTGGAGCCCATCAGTGCCTTGCACTGCAGCATGTTGGCGATCAGGTTGCGGTGAGTCAGCATCGCGCCCTTGGCCACGCCGGTGGTGCCACCGGTGTATTGCAGAACAGCGATTTCGCTGCTGGCCGGGCTGGCTTCGTTGACCGGTTTGCCACGGCCCTTGCTCAGTGCGTCGTTGAGTTTGACGGCTTGCGGCAGGTTGTAGGCCGGCACCATCTTCTTCACGTACTTGACCACGCTGTTGACCAGCAGGCGCTTGAGCGGCGATAGCATGTCGCCGACTTCGGTGACGACGACGGTCTTGATCCCGGTCTTCGGCACGACCTGTTCAGCCAGGTGCGCCATGTTGGCCAGGCACACCAGGGCCTTGGCGCCGGAGTCGTTGAACTGGTGTTCCATCTCGCGGGCGGTGTACAGCGGGTTGGTGTTGACCACCACCAGGCCGGCGCGCAAGGCGCCAAACACCACGATCGGGTATTGCAGGACGTTGGGCAGCTGCACGGCAATACGGTCGCCGGGCTGCAGGTCAGTGTGTTGCTGCAGGTAGGCCGCGAACTCACCGGAAAGCGTGTACAGCTCGCCGTAGGTGAGGGTCTTGCCCAGATTGCTGAAAGCAGGCTTGTCGGCGAAGCGTTGGCAGGACTGTTTCAGTACCGCCTGAATGTTCGGGTACTGGTCGGGATCGATTTCGGCAGCAATCCCAACGGGATACTTGTCCTTCCAGAAATTTTCGGTCATGGAAGCCCACTCCTAAGCAACAGCTAGTCTTCACCGCGCCAGGGCGGTTGTTTGTTGTGTGTTTGCCTGCGTAGTTGACCGCCTGAGGGCCAAAAAGCGGGCCGAGAGTAGCAGCTTTGCCAAAGGCCGCCTAGCACCAAACATGGCCTCACCAGTCAATAAAGTGACCAATAGATATACTTTCAGTCACTTCTTGATCGCATTCGCAAGCAAGCCGATAAACGGTGCATCCAGGGCTGCTCCGACCGTTTTATGGACAGGTCGAATCCGCTCAAGAAAGGCAGTGTAGACGGGTTGTGAAGACATCAGGGCTTCACGTGGTGAAGCCCTGATTGGGAGGGGTCAGGCGATGTCGCGCAATTCGCGACGGAGGATCTTGCCCACGGGCGTCATCGGCAGGGAGTCGCGGAAGACAATGTGCTTGGGCACTTTGTAACCGGTGAAGTTTTCCTTGCAGTAGGCCTTGAGCTCTTCGGCACTGAGGTCGCCGTCGCGGGCGACCACGAACAGCTTGACCACCTCACCGGATTTCTCGTCCGGCACGCCGATGGCCGCGCAGCTGGCGACTTTCGGGTGAGCCATGACCACGTCTTCGATCTCGTTGGGGTACACGTTGAAGCCGGAGACGATGATCATGTCCTTCTTGCGGTCGACGATGCGCACGAAGCCGTCCGGGTCGATCACCGCGATGTCGCCGGTCTTGAACCAGCCTTCCGCGTCCAGCACCTCGGCGGTGGCTTCGGCGCGGTTCCAGTAGCCCTTCATGACCTGCGGGCCCTTGATGCACAGCTCGCCCCGCTCGCCCAGTTCCAGGTTGTTGCCATCGTCATCGATGACCTTGAACGCGGTACCCGGCACCGGGATGCCGACCGTACCCAGGCGCGCCTTGGCACCGTAGGGGTTGGTACTGGCTACCGGCGAGGTCTCGGTCAGCCCGTAGCCTTCGACCACGGTGCAACCGGTCATGGCCTCCCAGCGCTCGGCGGTCGCCTTGACCAGGGCGGTGCCGCCGGAGTTGGTGACCTTGAGGTTGGAGAAGTCCAGGTTCTTGAACTCGGGGTGGTCCATCAGCGCGACGAACAGGGTGTTGAGCCCCAGCAGCGCGGAAAACTTCCACTTGCCCAGTTCCTTGATGAAGCCGGGAATATCGCGTGGGTTGGTGATCAGCACGTTGTGGTTGCCGTTGACCATCATGCACATGCAGTTCGCGGTGAATGCATAGATATGGTAGAGCGGCAGCGGCGCGATCATGATTTCCTGCCCCTGCTTCATCAGCGGGGTGCCGTCCTCGCCCAGCTGCGACAGGCAGGCATCGACCTGCAGCATGTTGGCCACCAGGTTGCCGTGGGTCAGCATCGCGCCCTTGGCCACGCCGGTGGTGCCGCCGGTGTATTGCAGCACGGCGACGTCATCGTGGCCGACCGCAGTCGGTTTGATGCCATGGCCATGGCCCTGCTTCAGCGCATCCTTGAACGACACCGCCTGTGGCAGGTTGTAGTCCGGGATCATTTTCTTCACGTGCTTGACGACGCTGTTGACCAGCCAGCCCTTCAGGCTCGGCAGCATGTCGCCCATCTTGGCTTCGATCAGGTAATCGATCTCGGTATCCGGCAGCACGTCCTGCACCAGCTTGCCGAACATGTTGAGGTAGACCAGCGCACGCACGCCGGCGTCCTTGAACTGGTGGCGCATTTCCCGGGCGGTGTACAGCGGGTTGGTGTTGACCACCACCAGGCCGGCACGCATGGCACCGAAGACCGCCACCGGGTATTGCAGGACGTTGGGCATTTGCACCGCGATGCGGTCGCCGGGCTGCAGGTCGGTGTGTTTCTGCAGGTAACCGGCAAAGGCGGCGGACAGTCGATCCAGCTCGGCGTACGTGAGGGTCACCCCCAGGTTGCTGAACGCCGGCCTGTCGGCGAACCGCTTGCACGAACGCTCGAATACTTCGACCACCGATTTGTAGGTACCCAGATTGATCTCGTTGGGTACGCCGGCAGGTCGCTTATCGCTCCAGAACTCAGGCTGCATTATTTTTATCCTCTTCCCCTGAAAGTGACTGCCTTCATCACCACCAAGCGGCGCTAGAGCCGCTGGCACGCGCAAAAGCCTGAGCCGAACTTAGCAGCTCTGCGGCAGGGCGCAAATACTTGGGGGGGCGTCATTGACCGCGTGAATCTTCGATCACGTCATTCGGCTGGGAAAAGCACCGGAGCTGGTTCTACAATGCCCCACCCCCGCAGGCCCAAGGATTCGCCATGCACCACGACACGTTCTGGTTGAACAGCAGTGACGCCGTTCCGTTGTACGTAAACCGCTGGTACGCCGAACAACCACCCAAAGCGGTGGTGATGGTGGCCCACGGCATGGCCGAACACAGCGGTCGCTATGCACGCCTTGGCGAAGCGCTGGTGGCGTCGGGTTTCGAACTGTATGCGCATGACCAGCGCGGCCACGGCAAGACCGCCGAGCATGGCACCCTGGGTCATTACGCCGACAGCGATGGCTGGCAACGGGTGGTCGGCGACCTCGCCTGCCTCAACCACCACATCCGCCAGGCGCATCCCCGTGCACCGATCTTCCTGCTCGGCCACAGCATGGGCAGCTATATCGGCCAGGCCTACCTGATGCAGCACAGCAGCAGCCTGCAAGGCGCGGTGCTCTCGGGCTCCAACCATCAGCCCGCCCTGCTCTACCGCGCCGCGGCGGCCATCGCCCGCTTCGAGCGCTGGCGCCAGGGACCGACCGGACTCAGCGCGCTGATCGATTTCCTCTCGTTCGGCTCGTTCAACAAAGCCTTCAAGCCCAACCGCACGGCATTCGACTGGCTCAGCCGCGACCCGGCGGAAGTCGACCGCTACGTCGAAGACCCGCTGTGCGGTTTCCGCTGCACCAACCAGCTGTGGATCGACCTGCTCGGCGGGCTGCAACAGATCACCCCGCGCCACAACCTGGCGCAGATCGACAGCCGCCTGCCGCTGCTGGTCATCGGCGGCAGCGAAGACCCGGTCAGCCAGGGCAAGCGCCTGAACGACCTCGCCGACGCCCTGCGCCGTGCCGGCAATGTCGGTGTCGACCTGACCATTTACCCGCAGGCCCGCCACGAGTTGCTCAACGAGACCAACCGTGACGCGGTGACTGCCGACCTGATCGACTGGCTGGAACGCGCCTTGCGCCATCCCCGCCAGAGCCTCCCAACGCTCCAGGAGATTCCCGTATGAGCCAGAGCAGCAACACCCCTTACGAAGCCCTCGAAGTCGGCCAGACCGCCAGCTACACCCGCACCGTGGGCGAGCGCGATATCCAGCTGTTCGCCGAGGTTTCCGGCGACCGCAACCCGGTGCACCTGGACGCCGAGTACGCCGCCACCACCATGTTCCGCGAGCGCATCGCCCACGGCATGTTCAGCGGCGCGCTGATCAGTGCTGCAGTGGCCTGCGAACTGCCTGGCCCGGGCACCATCTATGTGGGCCAGCAGATGAGTTTCACCGCCCCGGTCAAACTCGGCGACACCCTCACCGTGCGCCTGGAAATCCTCGAAAAGCTGCCGAAGTTTCGCGTGCGTGTCGCCACCCGCGTGTTCAACCAGCGCGATGAGCTGGTGGTCGACGGCGAGGCGGAGATCATCGCCCCGCGCAAACAGCAGACCGTCGAACTGACCGAACTGCCGCCGATCACCATCGGCTGATTCCTTTCACGGGCAGGCCTACCCTGCCCGTTTCCCTGCCTTCCCGGAGAACCACCATGTCCCTGTCCATGTACCAGGCTTCGATCCCCGTTTTCACCCGCCAACTGACCAACCTGTCGACCATCCTCGGGCTCGCCGCCACCAACGCCCAGGCGCGCAAGATCGAGCAGAGCGTGCTGCTCGGCTCCCGTCTGGCTCCGGACATGTTCCCGCTGAGCCGCCAGGTGCAGATCGCCTGCGACAGCGCCAAGGCCGGTGCCGCTCTGCTGGCTGGCGTCGAAGCGCCGAGCCACGCCGATGACGAAACCACCTTCGAAGAGCTGCAGGCGCGCATCAGCAAGACCCTGGACTTCCTGAAAAGCGTCGACGCCGCGCAGATCGACGGCAGCGAAGACCGCACCGTGACCCTCAAGCGCCGCGACAAGGAAACCCACTTCCAGGGCCAGGCCTTCCTGTTCGATCACGTGCTGCCGAACCTGTTCTTCCACGTCACCACCGCCTACGCCATCCTGCGCCACAACGGCGTCGACCTCGGCAAACGCGACTTCCTCGGCACTCGCTAAGGTCCCTCCGTAGGAGCGGCTTCAGCCGCGAGCTCGACGGTTGTAAGTCCGGCATCGATCTGTCGAGCCGGATGAAAAGCTCGCGGACAAGTACGCTCCTACGAAAACACCGCCGACAATCCTGCCTGCGTAGGGTGGACAACGCGAAGCTTGTCCACCATCGCTGGGGACGCGGAGCGTCCCGAGAGGCATTCCCACGCGGAGCATGGGAACGATCAGGACAGGCCTGATGGGTATCGCGTTGTTCAACCCATCCCACGGGACGTGCCCCGGTTGAACGCGATTCCGACGTAGGGTGGATGTCGCTTCACCCATCCACCACAACGGTCGGCGCAAAAAAACGGGGGATGAAAACAGCGTCAGCTACGCGCCCCGATCCACCCTACGGGCTGGCGCCTGCCTGTGGTGCACGGGGGTGATCGGCGCGCACCAATATGGGCGCCAGACACAATCAAACGACTCAAAAAAGCGTAAACAGCAGCCATTCATTGTGCATATCGCACAACCCGCATTGTGTTTCCTTCCCGCAGCGACCGGCTGACCGGGGTTGGCACGTCGCCTGCTATGGCATGGGGTATTCCCCATCCTGCGGAGCCCGGCCCATGACTCACCCCAACACCGACAGCGACTACCCCCTGAGCGAGGTGCCCAGCAGCGCCCGCAAGGGTCTGTTCTCCACCTCGATCATGCTGTTCTCCTTCACGTTCTTCACCGCCACCATGTTCGCTGGCGGCAAGATCGGCCTGGCCTTCGATTTCACCACCCTGATCTGGGCGGCGATCATCGGTAACCTGCTGCTCGGCGCGTACGCCGCCGTGCTGGGGCTGATTGCCTGCCGCAGCGGCCTGAACTCGGTACTGATGGGACGTTTCTGTTTCGGTGAGGCCGGCAGCAAGCTGTCCGACATGCTCCTGGGCTTCACCCAGATCGGCTGGTACGCCTGGGGCACGGCGACCATCGCCATCGTGCTGGTGAAGATCCTTGGCCTGCCCGAGGGCCTGACCATCCCACTGATGGTGCTGTTCGGCTTCGCCTTCTGCATCACCGCGTTCATCGGCTACAAGGGGCTGGACATCCTGTCGCGGATTTCCGTGCCGGCGATGCTGGTGCTGCTGGTCTGCTCGCTATGGATCGCCACCCAGGACATCGGCGGGCTGGATGCCCTGCTGGCCATCGAGCCGAGCCAGAGCATGACCCTGAGCGTGGCCATCACCATGGTCTTCGGCACCTTTGTCAGCGGCGCGACGCAGGCCACCAACTGGACCCGTTTTGCCCGCACCGGGCGCATCGCGGTGATCGCCAGCATGGTCGGGTTCTTCCTCGGCAACGGCCTGATGATCGTCGCCGGGGCCTATGGCGCCATCGTCTACCAGCAACCGGACATGGTCGAAGTGCTGGTGCTGCAGGGCCTGTCCATGGCCGCCGTGGTCATGCTGTTTCTCAACCTGTGGACCACCCAGGACAACACCATCTACAACTTCGCCGCCGCTGGCTGCAACCTGCTGCGCACCGGCCGGCGCAAGACCATGACCGTCGCTGGCGCCGCCATCGGCACCGTGCTGGCCATCGGTGGCATGTACGAACTGCTGATCCCCTTCCTGATCCTGCTCGGCTCGATCATTCCGCCGATCGGCGGGGTGATCATGGCCGACTATTTCTACGGCCACCGCTCGCGCTACCCGGTACTGGCCGAGGCGCGTCTGCCGGCCTTCAACTGGGTCGGCCTGGGGGCCTACTTCGCCGGCGCGCTGTGCGCCTACTTCTCGCCGTGGGTCGCGCCACTGGTGGGCATCGCGGTCGGCGCGGCGGCCTACGTGGTGCTGTTCGAACTGCGCAAGGCCCTGGCCAGCCGCAACCTGGTCGTGGGTGCATGAGCCTGACCATCGCCGATGTACTGGCCCTGCCCGGCCTGGACAGCATGCGCCTGCGTGCCGGCCAGGCCGCGGTGGACAACCCGGTGCGCTGGCCCTACGTCGCCGAGAACGCCACCATCGCCGAATGGGTGATGGGCGGCGAGCTGGTGTTCATCACCGGCATCAACCACCCGCGTGACGAAGCCAACCTGCTGCAGGTACTGCGCGAGGCCCACGAGCGGGTTACTGCCGGGGTGGTGATTCTCACCGGCCCGGCCTACATCCAGACCATCCCAGACAGCGTGGTCGCCGAGGCCGAGCGCCTGGGCGTACCGCTGCTGGAACAGCCCTATGAACTGAAAATGGTGGTGGTCACCCAGGCCATCGGCACCGCGCTGGTCCAGGCGCAGCTGCTCGGTCGCTCGCGCCAACACGTGGTGGAGCAGTTGCTGGAAGGCGACTACCAGTCCCTCGACGTGCTACTGCAGCGAGCCGACAGCCTGCACCTGCCGCTGGCCGTGCCGCGCCAGGTGGCGCTGTTCAAGCTGGAAGGCAGCGAACGGCTGTTCGCCCATGAACGGACGGAATCTGCCGAAGCCCTGCTGCACGCCAACCGCCAGCGCCTGGAACGCCGCCTGGAACAGCTGCTCAACGAGCTCGGCGACACCCTGGCCCTGGTTTGCCAGGGCGAGCATTGGGTGGCGCTGCTGCCGGCGGCCACGGCCCAGCAGGCACAGCGCAACCGCCAGGTGCTGATGGCCGTGCTCGACGAGCTGAACCCGAGCCTCGCCCCACAGCGCCTGTACCTCGGCCTCAGCGCCCCCGGTCACAGTCCGGCCCAGTTCGCCCAGGGCCTGGGCG
Organism: Pseudomonas sp.; assembly: GCA_050282285.1. Classification (GTDB taxonomy): domain Bacteria; phylum Pseudomonadota; class Gammaproteobacteria; order Pseudomonadales; family Pseudomonadaceae; genus Aquipseudomonas. The sequence continues at coordinate 43,667 of JBLZZJ010000045.1, read as the reverse complement.
AGGCGCGCCAGGCCCTGGTGGCGGCGCAGTCCTTTCCCGAACGCTTAGGCCTGTGCTGCTTCAGCGAGCTGGGGGTGATCGAGTTGCTGGGGGCAATCCGCGACCGCAGCCTGCTCGACCGTTTCGTCAGCCGCGTGCTCGGCCCGCTGATCGGCGATGATTCCCGCCACGAACCGGTGCTGATGCCGACACTGGAGGCCTGGTTCCACGAGAACGGCAACCTGGCCCTGGCCGCGCAACGCCTGAGCGTTCACCGCAACACCCTGAGCTACCGTATACAACGCATCGAAGCGCTGACCGGTTGCTCCTTCAATGACCCGCACGATCGCCTTAACATCAGCGTTGCCCTGTTGATCTGGCGCCTTTCCTCTCCCAGGAGCCCTGCATGAAGATTCACAACGCCCGCCTGCGTAGCCGCGACGGCCTGTACCGCATCGACCTCGACGGCTCGCGCATCGCCGCCATCGACCTGCAAACCACAGACGCCAGCCTGAGCGCCGGTGACCTCGACGCCGCCGGCAATCTGGTGGTGCCGCCCTTCATCGAGCCGCACATCCACCTCGACGCCACCCTCACCGCTGGCGAGCCCAGCTGGAACATGAGCGGCACCCTGTTCGAAGGCATCGAACGCTGGGCCGAGCGCAAGGCACTGGTCACCCACGAAGACACCAAGAACCGCGCCAAGAAGACCATCGACATGCTGGTCGACCACGGCATCCAGCATGTGCGCACCCACGTCGACGTCACCGACCCGACTCTGGCCGCGCTCAAGGCCATGCTCGAAGTGCGCGAGGAAACCCGCCACCTGATCGACATGCAGATCGTCGCCTTCCCGCAGGAGGGCATCGAGTCCTTCGCCAATGGTCGCGCGCTGATGGAACAGGCCATCGAACTGGGCGCCGACGTGGTCGGCGGCATTCCGCATTTCGAGAACACCCGCGACCAGGGCGTGTCGTCGATCAAGTTCCTCATGGATCTGGCCGAGCGCACCGGCTGCCTGGTGGACGTGCACTGCGACGAGACCGACGACCCGCAGTCGCGCTTTCTCGAAGTGCTGGCCGAAGAAGCCCGCGTGCGCGGCATGGGCGAGCGCGTCACCGCCAGCCACACCACAGCCATGGGCTCCTACGACAACGCGTACTGCTCCAAGCTGTTCCGCCTGCTGAAGATGTCGCAGATCAACTTCGTCTCCTGCCCCACCGAGAGCATCCACCTGCAGGGCCGCTTCGACACCTACCCGAAACGCCGCGGCCTGACCCGCGTGGCCGAGATCGACCGCGCCGGTATGAACATCTGCTTCGGCCAGGATTCCATCGTCGATCCGTGGTACCCGTTGGGTAACGGCAACATCCTGCGCATCCTCGAAGCCGGCCTGCACATCTGCCACATGCTCGGCTACGACGACCTGCAACGCGGCCTCGACCTGATCACCGACAACAGCGCCCGCACCCTGCACCTGGGCGAGCGCTATGGCCTGGAAGTGGGCCGCCCCGCCAACCTGCTGATTCTCTCTGCGCCGAACGATTACGAAATGATCCGCACCCAGGGCCATGCCCTGGTATCGGTACGCGACGGCAAGGTGCTGATGCAACGCACCCCGGCCAAGGTGGAGCGGGCCTGATAGGCCTCTGATGGGTATCGCGTTGCTCAACCCATCCTACGGGGCGCTCCCCGGTTGAACGCGATTCAGACGTAGGGTGGATGACGCTTCACCCATCCACCACAGCGGTCGATGCAGAAAAGCGGTGGATGAAAAGAGCGTCATCCACCCTACATAGGCCGATAATGCGGCGCGTGCCCAACCGGTGCGCTACTCCACCACCCGCACGCTGGCGGTCATGCCGGCGCTGAGGGGGAGGTCTTCGGGGAGGGTGTTCAGGCGGATGCGCACGGGGATGCGCTGGGCCAGGCGCACCCAGTTGAAGGTCGGTTCGACGTTGGCCAGCAACTGGCCGTCGGGGCTGGCGTTGCGGTCGGTGATGCCGCGGCTGACGCTTTCGACCTCCCCTTGCAACGCGCCGTCGGCGCTCATCAGCCACACCTCGACCGGCGCACCAACGCGAATCTGCGGCAGCTTGGTTTCTTCGAAATAGGCCTGCACGTAGAACGAGGCATCGTCCACCAGCGCCATCACCGGCTCGCCAATGCGCACATAGTTGCCCTGGGCCAGGCGCAGGTTGGTGACCTGCCCGTCCCGCGGGGCGCGCAACTCGCTGCGTTCCAGGTTGAGGGCGGCCAGTTTCACCTTGGCCTGGGCCTCGCGGAATTCGCCCCGGGCGATCTGCGCGCTGATTTGCGCGTTGTCCATCAGCTCGGCGCTGATCGCCTGGGGCCCCAGGCGGGTGCGACGCGAGGCCTCGTGCTCGCGCAGACGCAGCTGCTGCTCGCGGGTCGCCGCCACCGCCTGGGCCTGTTCCAGCTCGGCCTGGTAGCGTTCGCGGTCGATGCTCATCAGCAGGTCACCGGCCTTCACCCGCTGGTTGTCACGCACGGCCAGCGCCACCACGGTGCCGGACACGTCCGGGGCGATGGTCACCACGTCGGCGCGTACCCGGGCATCCCGGGTCCAGGGCGAATACATGTAGTGCTGCCACAGCCAGTAGCCCGCCAGCAGCGCCACGGCCACCACAACCAGGGTGACGGCGACACGAATCGATGCCTGCATAGAACCTCCCACTCATTGCCCCAGCACGGCCACGACGGCCGCCAGGACGCATACATACAAGGCACAGTCGAACAGCGCCTCGTGCCATATCCAGCGCGCCAGGCCGGCGCGCTGCACGCCCAGGCGCAACAGCCCGGTGAGCAGCATGGCCAGCACGGCGTAGATCAACAACGGGCTGAGCAGCACACCGCCCAGCGCCCATTCACGCAACCCCATAGGCTTCTCCTCGCAAGGCACACCATTGCCGCCAGCTGCCCTGCAACTGCAACAGGGCGGCCTGGGCCAGGCGCCTGTCGATGGTCGGGGTGGCCGCGCGCAAGGCCTGCAACAGGTCGTCAACCAGCGGATCGAGCAGCTCGCCGCGCTCAGGCGCCGGGCCTTGCAGCAGCACCGCCTCCAGGCGTTTCAGAAAGCGCGCCTCGGCCTCGCCCAACGGTTTGTCGGCGGCGGCCAGACAGGCGCGCAGGTGCAGCAGCTCATCGCCGATGTCCAGGCTGACCAGGCCGTCGTCCCAGCGGCTGCGCGACTGGGTCGGCAGCGCGGGGTAATGCCGCGCCAGGTGCAGCAGGCGGTCGGCGATGCGCCCGCCGAACCAGCTTTCCGCACCGGCCTGGGCCCTGCGCGTCAGGCGCGCCAGATCGACCAGGGTGGCCTTGAGCAGACGCCGGCCGTGCCAGGCCGGGTCGCGCAGGGCCAGCAGATTGAAGGCCATGACCGCGCAGCCCACGCCGATCAGCATCGCTACCGCCTCGTTGAGGAAGAACGCCACGTCATAGGGGGTGCCGGTCTGCGGCGTGCAGAGCACGATGAAGTGCAGTGCGAACGACGTCGCCGTGGCGCCCAGGGCCGGCTTGGCCATGCCCAGCGCGCCGAAGAACAGCGGCACGCCCAGGGCCAGGCAGAGCATGGGGAAGCCGCTGAGCTGCGGCAGCAGGATCTGCCCGACAAAAAACGCCACCGGCAAGGCGACGAAAATGCCCTTGAGAAACATCAGGCCGATCTGCGCGGCGTTTTCCCGGCTGGCGAACAGGCTGCACACCACGCTGGCCAGCAGCAAGGCGCCGGCTGCGGCGGTCCAGGCGGCGGCCAGCCAGAACGCCGCCAGCACCAGGAAGGTCAAGGCGCTGCGCATGCCGTAGAGGGCCGCGGTCTGCCAGTCGCTGTGCCAGGACAGCGGCGTCGCCGAGACGCTGGGCGCCTCACCGCGCTCCACCGCCTGCAGCGCGTCGCTGGCGGACTGCACGCGCAGTACCAGCACCGACAGACGCTCCAGGCAGAACTGCTGGGTGGTCGACCAATTCGTCTCGGCAGCGGCCTGCCGCAGGCGCTCGGCCAGCTCGGCGCGCTCGACGGCCGAGGCGTCCTGGATACGCTCGCACACCTCGTCCAGCCAGGGCGCCAGGGCGTGGGCTTCGGCCTGGCTCAGTTGCCGCCACTGCCGCCCCACTCCCCGGGCCAGACGCAGCACGCCGAGCAGATCGCGGCTGAGCACGCGCAGGGCCAGGGCCCGCTGCCGCCCGCGGTTGCCTTCGAACCAGGCGTGTTCGCGCTGGGCATCCACCGCGACGATGCGCCCGAGCACTTCCAGCAAGCCCTGGCGCGCCTGCGACTCACCGCGCAGGGTCAGACGCGCGGCGTTGATCCCGGCGTCCCAGGCCGTGCGGGATTGTGCCGCCAGCAGGCGCTCGACCCGCTGCGGCCAGAGAATGGCGCTGACCAGGGTGGCGCAGAGAATCCCCAAGCTGATTTCGGTGCAGCGCGCCACCGCCTGGTCAAACACCGTCAGCGGGTGGCTGATCGCCGGCAGGCCGATGATCGCCACGGTGTAGCCGGCGAGCACGAAGGCGTAGGCCCAGGCGCTGCGCAACATGGTCGAGGCGGCGGTACACAGGCCCAGCCAGAGCGCCAGGGCCAGCAGGAACAACCAAGGCGCCTGGGCGAACAGCCCCATGAACACCACCGCCATGCAGGTGCCGATCAGGGTGCCGAGCAAGCGTGCCAGGCCCTTCTGAACCACCATGCCGGACAGCGGCTGGGCCACGATAAAGGCCGTCATCAGCGACCACTGCGGTTGTTCCAGCCCCAGGCGCATCGCGCACCACAACGCCAAGCCCCCGCCCAGCAGGGTCTTGATGGCGAATTGCAACGCTTGGGAGCTGGGCGCAATGAAGGCCAGCAGGGCATCACGCATGGCAGAGGTTCGCGAAGGACTCAACAGTGAAGGTAGCTGCTGCGGCTTAGATTGGCGGCCATCAGCATCAAGCTAATTATTAGCTTGCTATCTAAAACTGTCCAGCCTGTCGCTCCTCAACCCACGGGAGCGCCCCTTTTTCTGCGGGCAAAAAAACGGGCGACCGAAGTCGCCCTAATTGCCTTGCGTGCTCGTTACAGAAGGATTTTCAGCGGGTTTTGCGCTTGTTCGAATCCTTCCAGATGAAGTAACCGACGCCACCAAAGAAGGCGACCATCAGACCGACAGTGCCGACACCGGCGAGTACTACGACATCGATAAACATGATTTGCCTCCTGCGGGGAGTTCTTGCTTGGATGGCCACAAGGTAACCGCGAAGACGCAGGGGGAAATTGATCTGGATCAATCCAGCCAGGGAGGGTTGGGCAGGTGCGACGAGCGGCTGATCCAGGTCAATGGATCAGCGCATGCAGAGGGGATCAGCGTTTTTTCGGCTTGGTTTTTGATTTTTTCTTGGCCTTGCCGAGCGGCAGGGCCTGCTCGAAGACCTGGCGCATGTCGTTGAGCTTCTTGTCGTGCACGTCGTGGATACGCTTGCCGCGCTCGGCGGAGAAGTCGATCAGGTTGTCGTCGTTGCTCATGAGGGCGACCGAATCAGGCGGAATGTCAGGTTCAGGCGAGGCGCGCAGGGTTGCCGCGTCTTCGCCACTTGATGCTGCCAATAATGCTGTGTCGGGCCGCCCATGACCAGTAGCGAACCGTGTTCAAGCGACAGGGAGTGCTCGATCCGGCTGCCGCCCTTGCGCCGCAGGTCGAAGCGCCGGGTCCCGCCGAGGTTGAGCGAAGCGACCAGCGGATTGCGCCCCAGCTCGGCTTCGTCATCGCTGTGCCAGCCCATGGAGTCGTTGCCGTCGCGGTAATAGTTGAGCAGCACACCGTTGAGCGGCTGGCCTACCTCGTCCTGCACCCGCGTGCGGATCTCGGCCAGCAGCGGCGTCCAGGGTTGCGGTTGATGGGTTTGCCCGGAGTAGCGGTAGCTCGCCTCGGCATCGCCGTACCAGGCCAGCAGCCGGGGCACGGCCACCGCCCGTCCAAAAATGTGCACCTCGGGCTGCTCCCAGGCCGTTTCCTCCACCAGCTGCACCAGCCAGCGCTCTGCCGTGGCCGCGTCTATCCAGCCAGGCAACAGGCGCAGGTCCGCGTTCGGGAGGTTCAGTTCGGTGTCGGGGAACAGGCTCACGGCAGGCTCGGGCCAACTCAGAAGGACGTTCTACAGCAGGACATCAGACTTCCACATCCACCCACAGCCCCTGGCGCGGCAAGTCGTCGAGCACCGCTTCGTCGGCCTCGTCCACATCACCCTCGGCCAGCGCCTCGGCACTGTAGCCATGCCGCTGCCGGCGCCGCTGCTCTTCGCGCATCAGCTCCTCGGCTTCCTGCGGGTGACGCCTCTCCAGACCCACACCACTTTCCTTGGCGCTTTCGGCAGAAGGCGTCACCGGAGGAATCTCGGGCTTGGGCTTGATCACGTCCTGCTGGACGGTCACCGGGACCAGGCTGTGGGGGATCGGGGGTAGCACGTCTTCGGCCCTCCTTTGGTCAGACTGTCGGCCGCGCCGACGTCGACTTGAGACCAGTCTCGCTACACTTTGACCCCAGGGTACGCCACTAAGTGCCGATTTGCAGTGAATGCGTCTTTGGCCTGAGCCCGGCGTTCCGTTAAGATAGTCGGCTTTTTCACGCGGGAGGCAGGCATGGCGCAATACGAACCGGGGCAACGCTGGATCAGTGACAGCGAGGCTGAACTGGGCTTGGGTACCGTCCTCATGCAGGATGGCCGCATGCTCACCGTGCTGTATCCGGCGACCGGCGAAACCCGTCAATATGCTCTGCGCAACGCGCCGCTGACCCGGGTGCGTTTCTCCCCGGGTGACGAGATCACCCATTTCGAAGGCTGGAAACTGACCGTTCAGGAAGTCGATGATGTCGATGGCCTGCTGGTCTATCACGGCCTCAACGCGCAGCACCAGAGCGTCACCCTGCCAGAAACCCAGCTGTCGAACTTCATCCAGTTCCGCCTGGCCAGCGACCGCCTGTTCGCCGGGCAGATCGACCCGCTGCCGTGGTTCGCCCTGCGCTACCGCACCCTGGAATTCACCAGTAAGCAGCTGCAATCCTCCCTGTGGGGCCTGGGTGGCGTGCGCGCACAGCCCATCGCCCACCAGTTGCACATCGCCCGGGAAGTCGCCGACCGTGTCGCCCCCCGCGTCCTGCTGGCCGACGAAGTGGGCCTGGGCAAGACCATCGAGGCCGGCCTGGTGCTGCACCGCCAGCTGCTGTCGGGCCGCGCCAGCCGCGTGCTGATCCTGGTTCCGGAAAACCTCCAGCACCAGTGGCTGGTGGAGATGCGCCGCCGTTTCAACCTTGACGTCGCTCTGTTCGACGCCGAGCGCTTCATGGAAAGCGACGCCAGCAACCCGTTCGAAGACTGCCAACTGGCGCTGGTCGCCCTGGAATGGCTGTGCGACGACGAGAAGGCCCAGGACGCGCTGTTCGCCGCCGGCTGGGACCTGATGGTGGTCGACGAAGCTCACCACCTGGTCTGGCACCCGGAAAAGGCCAGCCGCGAGTACTCGCTGGTCGAACAACTGGCCGAAGTCATCCCCGGCGTGCTGCTGCTCACCGCCACCCCGGAACAGCTGGGCCAGGACAGCCACTTCGCTCGCCTGCGCCTGCTCGATCCGCACCGTTTCCATGACCTGGAAGCCTTCCGTGCCGAAAGCGCCCACTACAAGCCGGTGGCCGAAGCGGTGCAGGAACTGCTCGAAGAAGGTCGCCTGTCGCCCGAAGCGCACCAGACCATCCACAGTTTCCTCGGTGCCGAAGGCGAAGCCCTGCTCGGCGCCGTGGCCGACGGCGACAGCGAAGCCTCAGCGCGCCTGATCCGCGAGCTGCTCGACCGCCATGGCACCGGCCGCCTGCTGTTCCGCAACACCCGTGCCGCAGTGCAGGGTTTCCCCGAGCGCGAGCTGCACCCCTACCCGCTGCCGAGCCCCGACGAGTACATGGAGCTGCCGATCGGCGAGCATCCGGACCTGTACCCGGAAGTCAGCTACCAGGCCCAGGGCGAAGTCGATGAAGACCAGCGCTGGTGGCGCTTCGACCCCCGTGTCGAGTGGCTGATCGACACCCTGAAGATGCTCAAGAAATTCAAGGTACTGGTGATCTGCGCCCACGCCGAGACCGCCATGGACCTGGAAGACGCCCTGCGCGTGCGCTCCGGCATTCCGACCACGGTGTTCCACGAAGGCATGAACATCCTCGAGCGCGACCGGGCTGCGGCCTACTTCGCCGACGAGGAATTCGGCGCCCAGGTGCTGATCTGCTCCGAGATCGGCAGTGAAGGCCGCAACTTCCAGTTCGCCCATCACCTGGTGCTGTTCGACCTGCCGGCCCACCCGGACCTGCTGGAACAGCGCATCGGCCGCCTCGACCGGATCGGCCAGAAACACCGCATTCAGTTGCACGTGCCGTTCCTGGAGAACAGCCCGCAGGAGCGCCTGTTCCAGTGGTACAACCAGGCCCTGAACGCCTTCCTCGCCACCTGCCCGACCGGTAACGCCCTGCAGCACCAGTTCGGCAGCCGCCTGCTGCCACTGCTCGAAGGCGGCGATGACGGTGAATGGCAGGCCCTGGTCGACGACGCCCGCGCCGAACGCCAGCGCCTGGAAAGCGAACTGCACGCTGGCCGCGATCGTCTGCTGGAACTCAATTCCGGTGGTGCCGGCGAAGGTGAAGCCCTGGTCGAGGCGATTCTCGAACAGGACGACCAGTTCGCCCTACCGATCTACATGGAGCAGTTGTTCGACGCCTTCGGCATCGACAGCGAAGACCATTCGGACAACGCCCTGATCCTGCGCCCCAGCGAGAAAATGCTGGACGCCAGCTTCCCCCTGGGCGACGACGAAGGCGTGACCATCACCTACGACCGCGACCTGGCCCTGGCACGCGAAGACATGCAGTTCCTCACCTGGGAACACCCCATGGTGCAAGGCGGCATGGACCTGGTGCGTTCCGGTTCCATGGGCAACACCGCCGTGGCGCTGATCAAGAACAAGGCGCTGAAACCCGGCACCGTGCTGCTGGAGCTGCTGTATGTCAGCGAGGTTGTGGCGCCGCGTGCCCTGCAACTGGGTCGCTACCTGCCACCGGCCGCCCTGCGCTGCCTGCTCGACGGCAACGGCAACGACCTGGCGTCCAAGGTGGCCTTCGAGACCCTCAACGACCAGTTGGAAAGCGTGCCCCGTGCCAGCGCCAACAAGTTCGTCCAGGCCCAGCGTGATGCGCTCAACCCGCAGATCAATGCCGGCGAAGCCAAGATTGCGCCGCGCCACAACGAACGCGTCGCCGAAGCCAAGCGCCAGCTGGCCGCGGACCTCGACGAAGAACTGGCCCGCCTGACCGCCCTGCAGGCAGTCAACCCCAGCGTGCGCGACAGCGAACTGGACGCCCTGCGCCAGCAGCGCGAGCAAGGCCTGTCCATGCTCGACAAAGCAGCCCTGCGCCTGGAAGCCATTCGGGTGCTGGTCGCCGGTTAAGGCACCCTGCCCCGAACACCACAAGGCCCGCGATTGCGGGCCTTGTGGTTTCTGTGGTTCCGCGCGATGGGTGGCTCACCGGTCGTCATGTGCCGAACCATCCACCGCCGAGCTCGCGGGCAAGCCCGCTCCTACAAGAGGCGACCGCAGCCGTAGGGTGGACGGCGCGAAGCTTGTCCACCGCCGCCTACCCCGCTGGGGACGCGGAGTGTCCCGGGATGCATGCCCACGCGGAGCGTGGAAACGATCAGGATTGCAGTTTGCTCCCGTAGGAGCGGGCTTGCCCGCGAGCCTTTGGGGCCGTCGCGGCTGAAGCCCCTCCCACAAGGGTTGGTTGACCGCCCTTGCTCTGCGCGGGAACGGTCAGCAACCGCAAGGCCTACCGTAGGGTGGACAACGCGAAGCTTGTCCACCACCGCCTATACCGCTGGGGACGCGGAGCGTCCCGGAAGGCGTGCCCACGCGGAGCGTGGGAACGATCAGGATTGCAGCTTGCCCCCTGTAGGAGCGGGCTTGCCCGCGAGCTCTTCCCCCCGACGACCAGCGCTCAACCCCGAGCCGGCTGCAGCCCTTCTGGTGCGGCGGCCGCCTGTTCCATGCCGGCGAGCATGCGGGTGGCGTCGGCTACGAAGCAGCGCGAGGCCATGACCAGTGCCAGCATGGTCATGAACAGCGCCACCGGGATCAGGTACATGGCGTCGTGCAAGCCCACCGCCTTGAACGCTTCGGTCATCTCGGTAGCCCCCGAGGCCAGCATCGCCGACTGGGCGAAGTGGTCGGACAGCAGGCCCACACCGATTGGCCCCAGGCCGCCGCCCAGCAGGTACAGACCGGCAAAGAACAGCGCCATGGCCGTTGCCCGCAGGCGCGGCTCGATCACGTCCTGGATCGCCGTGTACACGCAGGTGTAGAAGTTGTAGGAGAACAACCAGCCAATACTGAAGACCGCCACGAACACCGCGATCTCGATGCGCCCCGAGAACAGCGCGTAGGCGGTGCACAGGGTCGCCACCAGCATGCTGAACGCGGCGAACAGCAGCCGCCCGGCCGCCCAGCGCTGGTGAATACGGTCCGCCAGCCAGCCGCCGAGAGTCAGGCCTACCAGGCCGGTCACCCCGACGATCAGACCGGTGGCCATGGCCGCCTGCTCGAGCGGCAGCAGGTAGTAGCGCTGCAGCATCGGCACCATGAACGAGTTGCAGGCATAGGTGGCAAAGTTGAACGCCAGCCCCGCCATCACCAGCCACCAGAACGTGCGGATCGCCAGGACCTTGCGCAGCGGCTTTTCCACCGCACCGGTGGCGATCGGCGTGGCTTCGGCCGCACCGCGTGCCGGCTCTTTGATGAAGAAGATGAACACCGCCAGGATCAGCCCCGGCACCGCCGCAATGAAGAACGGCGCACGCCAGCTGTCGAACGCCTTGACCATGGCACCGATGGTGAAGAACGCCAGCAGCAGGCCCAGCGGCAGCCCCAGCATGAAGATGCCCATGGCCCGGGCGCGCTTGTGCGCCGGGAACAGGTCGCCGATCAGCGAGTTGGCGGCCGGCGCGTAGCTGGCCTCACCCACGCCGACGCCCATGCGGATCAGCATGAAGCTCCAGAAATTCCAGGCCATGCCATTCACAGCGGTCAACCCGCTCCAGGCCGCCAGGCCCCAGCCCATGATCTTGCGGCGCGACCCGGTGTCCGCCATGCGCCCGAGGGGCACACCGGCGATCGCATAGACCAGGGTGAAGGCCGTACCGACCAGGCCCAGCTGGAAATCGCTGAGGTTCCATTCCAGGCGGATGGGCTCGTTGATGATCGCTGGAATGGTGCGGTCGAAGAAGTTGAACAGATTGGCGAGAAAGAGCAGGAACAGAATGCGCCAGGCATTCGCTGCTTGCTGGGTTTGCTGCATGGCATCCGTCTCGTGATTGTTGTTATTGCGCGCCGCCAACCGTGGCAGCACCCGAGTAAAGGTTATGCAAGCTGCAATCTAGAGCGTTCCGCGTGAGCTGTCTTCGACTATTCGCTGGGGTTATACAGCCCGATGCGAACCTGGCTCACGCAGCCCCGAGAAAGCCAGACGCCGATCAAAAGCCGATCACCGTGGTCCAACCCCCTGCCCGGGGTGAGGCGACACCGTCCGCGGCACCACCTGACTCGGCCTTGATGCCCGGCATCGCCGGGCTCGGCTTATTTCAAGGGAAGAATCGACTGACCGGAGGACAACCGTGAGCCGAGCCCATAAGGAGCACTTCATCGGCCTGGAGTGGCTGCGCTTTCTGCTCGGGGTGTACGTGGTGATTTTCCACACGCTGCACACCTACCCCGATGAACAGAAACTGCCCTGGATGCAGGACCTGGCCGGTGTCGGCTTTTTCGCCACCAGCAGCTTCTTCGTGCTGTCGGGCTTTCTGCTCGCCCACGTCTACTGCAAGCACGGGCAGCTGCGCGAACCGGGACGCAGCTTCCTCAGCCGGCGCTTCGCCAACCTCTACCCGCTGCACCTGTTTTCCCTGCTGCTGACTGTCAGCGTGATCTTCCTCATCAGCAACCTGGGCATCCCGCCGGACGACACCAAGGCCAGCCTGCGCTTCGTAATCTACGACACCAACGAAGACCTGGGCGGCGCTTCCCGCGAGATCCTCGAACACTGGATGAGCGACGGCGAGCTGCTGCTCAACAGCGTGCTGCAACTGCTCATGCTGCACGCCTGGAACCCCTATTACCTGACGTTCAACCCACCGCTGTGGTCGATCTCCACGCTGTTTTTCTTCTACCTGACCTTTCCCCTGCTCGCCCCACGCCTGATGGCGGTGAAGCACAAGTGGGCCTGGCTGGCGGCGCTGATGGTGATCTACCTGATCCCACCGGTGTGGATGATCTACAGCGAGGAATACGGCATGCCCATCACCGGCATGCTGCACCGCATGCCGCTGGTGCGACTGCCGGAGTTTCTGTCGGGCATCGTGCTCTACGCGCTGTTTCGCCAGCACCGCGACGCCGGCCTTGAGCCCGGCGCGCTGACCAAGGCGCTGCTGGGCGGTTTCGCCGCGGCCTGCTTCCTGGGCGCCGCCTGGTTGGTCAAGGGTGAGCAGTTCTGGTACTTCCTGCTGCACAACGGCTTACTGCTGCCCGCACAACTGGCGCTGATTTACGTCTGCGCGCTGATCGCCACGCCCGGCAGCGAGCGCGTGCGGCACTGGTCGAAACGGCTCGGCGCCGCCTCGTTGCCACTGTTCGTGCTGCACGTGCCGGCCTTCACCCTGTTCTCCCGCTCGGAAAAGCTGCTGAGCGTGGCCTCACCCAGCTGCTTCGAGAACTGGCAGGCCTGCGCCCTGCAGGCCGGCGAACAACCCCTGTCTATCTGGCTGTACCCGCTGTTCCTGCTGCTGACCATCGCCCTGTGCGTGTGGGCGCAGGAGAACGCCGTGGTGCCCATGCGCCAGTGGATGCTCCGCTACCTGCCTGTGACCCAGCGCACCAAGCGCGCCGTGGATACGTCCGAACAGAGGAATCATTTGCCCCAGTGAGGGTCGGAAAACAGTGCCCGGGCAAACCGGGCACTTCTTTTTTGAGGATTTCGTCCAGGAGGATTCGTGTTTCTACGTACTGTCAAAGCGGTGCAGTCCGCCCGTGTCCGTGGGGTTCTGCTGGGCCTGCTCGGCAGCGCCTCGCTACTGGCCGCCGTGCAGGCCCAGGCCTTTTCGCTGGACGATGTCGCAGCCAAGGCCAAGGCGCTCGGCGACAAAGCCTACAGCGCCCCGACCAGCAACCTGCCGCCGGAATTCAGCGAATTGCAGTTCGCCGACTACCAGAAAATCCAGCCTCGCCCCGAGAAATTCCACTGGAGCGACCGCAAGACCCCTTTCAAGCTGGGCTTCTATCACCAGGGCATGCATTTCAACACGCCGGTGAAGATCAACGAGGTCACCGCCACCACCGTCGAGGAAATCAAGTACGACCCGTCGCGCTTCGATTTCGGTGACATGAAATTCGACGAGCAGGCCACGCGCAACCTGGGTTACGCCGGCTTTCGCGTGATGTACCCGATCAACCACAAGGACAAGCAGGACGAGATCATGAGTGTTCTCGGCGCCAGCTACTTCCGGGTGATCGGCAAGGATCAGATCTACGGCCTCTCCGCCCGTGGCCTGGCGCTCGACACGGCGCTGCCCAGCGGTGAGGAGTTTCCCTACTTCCGAGAGTTCTGGATCGAGCGGCCCAAGCCGGAAGACCGTCACCTGGTGATCTTCGCCCTGCTCGACTCGCCCCGCGCCACCGGCGCCTACCGCTTCGTGCTGCGCCCTGGCGCCGATGCGGTGGTGGACGTGCAGTCCAAGGTGTTCTTCCGCGACAACGTGAGCAAGGTCGGGGTCGCGCCGCTGACCAGCATGTTCCTGTTCGACCCGCGCCACCCGCCGCAGGAAAACAGCTTCCGCCCGGCCCTGCATGATTCCAACGGCCTGGCGATCCACACCGCCGACGGCGAGTGGATCTGGCGCCCCCTGAACAACCCGCGCCACCTCGCCGTGAGCACCTGGCAGGTGGACAACCCGCGCGGCTTCGGTCTGCTGCAGCGTGGCCGCGAGTTCTCCCGCTACGAAGACCTCGACGACCGCTACGACCTGCGCCCCAGTGCCTGGATAGAACCCAAGGGCGATTGGGGCAAGGGCAAGGTAGAGCTGGTGGAAATCCCCACCCCGGATGAAACCAACGACAACATCGTCGCGTTCTGGTCCCCCGAGGAGTTGCCCAAGCAGGGCGAGCCGATGGAGATCGCCTACCGCATGCACTGGACCATGGACGAACCCGCTCTGCACGAACCGGAAAACGCCTGGGTCGCCCAGACCCTGCGCTCGGCCGGTGAAGACAAGCAGGCCAACCTGATCCGCCAGGTGGACGACAGCATCACCCTACTGGTGGACTTCGAAGGCCCGGCCCTGGCCAAGCTGCCGGGCGACACCGCGCTGCAATCCCAGGTCAGCACCAGCGACAACGCCGAGCTGATGGAGAACAGCCTGCGCTACAACCCGGCCACCAAAGGCTGGCGCCTGACCCTGCGGTTCAAGGTCAAGGACGTCAAGCAACCGGTGGAAATGCGCGCGGCACTGGCCAAGGACGACACCGCGATCAGTGAAACCTGGAGCTACCAGCTCCCCGCCAATACGGTCACCCCGCCATGAACAGCCACACCGCGCCGACACGCTCCGGCCAGGCCCGCGATTACCTCGCGGACCTGAACCTCCCTTCCGACGAAGCCGAGATCCTGGCGCAGGAGTCGGACTTCACCGAACTGCACCGGCGATTGTCCGGCAACCAGGCGGGCACGGCGGACGACGCGGTGGACGCCTCCATCGCCCGGCGCCTGGTGCTGGGCGGCGGGCAGGCGGTAGAAGACAGCGGCCTGCTGGGCACCGACAGCGAGGGCCGCACGGTGCTCGCTGCCGCCCCGCCGGTGCGCCGCACCCGGGTGATTCCCGAGCCGTGGCGCACCAACGTGCTGGTGCGGGCCTGGCGCCGGCTGACCGGCCGCAAAAGCCCCCCTGCCCCGCCGCGCCGTCAACTGGCACCGGCGCGCTGGCGCCAGGTCGGCTCCCTGCGCCGCATGATTCTGCTGGTGCTGATGCTGGGCCAGACCGGCGTCGCCACCTGGTACATGAACAGCATCCTGCCCTATCAGGGCTGGTCGCTGATCAAGCTGCAGGAAGTCACGCAGCAAAGCTGGGAGCAGAGCCTGACCCAGGTCCTGCCCTACCTGGTGCAGGGCAGCATCCTGGTGCTGTTCTCGATCCTGTTCTGCTGGGTCTCGGCCGGTTTCTGGACTGCCCTGATGGGCTTCTGGGAGCTGCGCCGTGGCTACGACCGCTACGGCATTTCCGGGCGCAGCGCGGGCGATGCGCCGATTCCCGCCGAAGCGCGCACCGCGATCATCATGCCGATCTGCAACGAAGACGTACCCCGGGTATTCGCCGGCCTGCGCGCCACCTACGAGTCGCTGGCGGCCAAGGGCGAGCTGGAGCACTTCGACTTTTTCGTACTGAGCGACACCGGCGACGCCGACATCGCCGTGGCCGAGCAACGCGCCTGGCTTGAACTGTGCAGCGAAACCAAGGGCTTTGGCCGCATCTTCTACCGTCGCCGTCGGCGTCGGGTGAAGCGCAAGAGCGGCAACATCGACGACTTCTGCCGCCGCTGGGGCAGCGACTACCGCTACATGGTGGTGCTGGATGCCGACAGCGTGATGAGTGGCCACAGCCTGGCCAGCCTCGTAAGGCTGATGGAGCAGAACCCCCAGGCCGGGATTATCCAGACCGCCCCGGTGGCGGTCGGCATGAACACCCTCTACGCCCGCCTGCAGCAATTCGCCACCCGCGCCTACGGCCCGCTGTTCACCGCCGGCCTGCACTTCTGGCAGCTCGGCGAATCGCACTACTGGGGGCACAACGCGATCATCCGCATGCAGCCCTTCATCGACCACTGCGCCCTGGCGCCGTTGCCGGGCAAGGGCGCGTTCGCCGGGGCGATCCTGTCCCACGACTTCGTCGAAGCCTCGCTGATGCGTCGGGCCGGCTGGGGCGTGTGGATCGCCTACGACCTGCCGGGCAGCTACGAAGAACTGCCGCCGAACCTGATCGACGAATTGCAGCGCGACCGCCGCTGGTGCCACGGCAACCTGATGAACTTCCGCCTGTTCCTGGTCAAGGGCATGCACCCGGTGCACCGTGCGGTGTTCCTCACCGGGGTGATGTCCTACCTGTCGGCGCCGCTGTGGTTCCTGTTCCTGGTGCTGTCCACCGCGCTACTGGCGGTGCACACGCTGATGGAGCCGCAGTACTTCCTGGTGCCGGGCCAGCTGTTCCCGGTGTGGCCGCAGTGGAACCCGGAGAAGGCCATCGCGCTGTTTTCCACCACCCTGACGCTGCTGTTTTTGCCCAAGCTGCTGAGCATCGTGCTGATCTGGCTGAAAGGCGCCCGCGAGTTCGGCGGTGCGTTCAAGGTCACCCTGAGCATGCTGCTGGAGATGCTGTTCTCGGTGCTGTTGGCGCCGGTGCGCATGCTGTTCCACACCCAGTTCGTGACCGCTGCCTTTCTCGGCTGGTCGGTGAAATGGAACTCGCCGCAGCGTGACAACGGGCTCACTACCTGGGGCGATGCGACTCGCCGCCATGGCTGGCAGAGCCTGCTCGGCCTCGGCTGGGCCGCTGGCGTGGCCTGGCTCGACCCGAATTTCCTGTGGTGGCTGGCGCCCATCGTCGGCTCGCTGATGCTGGTGATTCCGGTGTCGGTGATTTCCAGCCGGCTGAGCCTGGGCATGCGCAGCCGCGACAGCAGACTGTTCCTCATCCCCGAGGAATACCAGCAGCCGCAGGAGCTGGTATCGACCTACGCCTACGCGCAGCAGAACCGCGAAAACGCGCTGGAAGACGGCTTCGTCCAGGCGGTGCTGAACCCCTACCCCAACGCCCTGGCCTGCGCCATGGCCACCGCCCGCCACGGCCACGCACCGCTGTTGGAAAAGGCGCGCCAGCGCATGGTGGAGCACGCGCTGAACACGGGGCCGGGCAAGCTGGATGCCAGCAGCAAACTTACGCTGCTGAGTGACCCGGTGATGCTCACCCGCCTGCACCGTCAGCTCTGGGAACGAGCCGGACAATACCCACTCTGGGGCCTGCGCCCCAACGCGGCGGCAACGCCCACGGCAGCCGTTCCCGCCCAGGACTTGAAAACCCTGGCGCCCGCCGCGCCGCATCCCTCCATCGCCGGCTGACAGCCACCTCGGGGAGCGTCTGTCCCGGGCGCTCCCCTCGCTCCGCCCTCCCCGCCTCACGTCGTTTTTCGCTGCGCTCGATCGACGGTGCGACATGCCCGCCGAGAGACAGCACGTTCGCTACATTTCTATGCTAAAAACAACGCAGCCCAACTCGGTATGGCCAATTGCCGCCCCATCTACACCCGGACTGTCGACGATGAAAAATAAAAAAGACGCTGTTTCCGCTGCTGTTCCCGAAGCCACCCTGGCGGGGTTGGCCGACACCCTGTTACCACCGCCGGCCGCACCGAGAAAACTCGATGAAAGCGGCGAGCAATACATGTATTTCACCGAGCGCGACATCGACCGCATCCTCGATAACCTCGACGGTCTGCGCAGCCTGGTGTTCCCGCCAGCGAACCTGGATGACGAGGCCGAACTGCGCCGCGTCCAGCACTTCCCGTCGGTGTGCCTGATCGGCCTGGGCCGCTGCGGCTCGAACATCGCCCTGGACGTCGCCTCGCTGGTCTACAACGCCCGCCAGTTCTACCTCAACGAATTCCATTCGGAAGAGAAAGCCGCCACCGAGCAGGACTTCCGCCCCACCCGCTGGATTCGCAGCAACCTGCTGCGCGCACCGAGCAAGGGTGCCAAGCCGGTGTTCCTGATCGAGCCGCTGGTAATGCTCGGCGACCTGGACAAGGACATCGAGGGGCGCATCCGCTTCTCGCGCAAAGGCGAGACCAGCGGCTTTCTCAGCGACTACAACAAGATGAAGATCATGGACCTGTCCGAGGTCCATGCCGGTGGTGCCGGCAACGCGCCGATCCTCGGCCAGTATCTGGCCAAGATCATCCTCAACAAGGACACCCAGCGCTTCTCCAATGCCGACTGGAAATTCATCCACAGCTACCTGATCGATTCCTGCGGCATCAAGGCCAACCAGTCGCGCCTGTACTTCTACATCTTCAGCGCCGGCGGCGGCACCGGCTCGGGCATGGCGTCCGAGTTCGGCCTGGCCCAGCAGTTCGCCTACATGAGCAAGACCTTCGACAGCACGCACATCAAGGACAGCGACGAAAACCGCGACCACAGCTTCGTCTTTGAACCGATCTTCACCAGCGGCATCTGCATCCTGCCGAACATCTCCGACCAGCGCAGCGAGATGTCCGAGGCCCTGCACATCAACGCCGGCCGCCTGCTGTGCAAGTACCTCGCGGAGGAGTGGGACTTCTCCTACAACTTCGACAACGAGGAGAACAGCGAAGAAAGTGTGATGCGCCGCATCCGCCCTTGGAACGCCATGATGCTGATCTCCAACGACATCATGCGCTACGCCGAAGAGAGCGACGACGGCAACATCCAGAACATCGACGTGAACGCCATGGAGCGCCACGCCAACCAGTACATCTCGCAGCAGATCTTCAACATCCTCACCGCCCAGGCGGTGACCACCGACTACGACCAGAACTACTTCCGCCGTGCCGGCATCGACATCGGCGAAACCATTCGCCTGGACGCCAACGACCTGTTCATGAGCCTGGCCGGGCCGGTGGCCGTGGCCTACGCCGAGTCGGTGGTGCCGGAGCATTCGCAGGCCAACGCCGAGAAATTCCGCGTACTGGACAAGGAGCCGCCACGGCTGAACATCGACGACCTGTTCTTCCGCTCCATCGACCTGCCGCACTTCAACAAGGTGACCCAGGCCATCGAGGGCATCAGCCTGTTGCCGGTGGAGTCCAAGCGCTACCGCGCGGCCCTGGAGCAGTACAAGAAGTCCGGCTACGACGCCAGCGAGCTGAGCGACCTGCACTTCTTCAAGAATTGCTCTTCGGTGGTGTCGATCGTCTCGCTGCCCAAGGACTACAAGCTGTCCTACATCGACCTGAACCGGCTCAAGACCCACCTCAACAACCTGTTCCCCAACACCACGCTCAAGCGCTACGCCCTGGTCATCGGTGCCTCGGCCAACCTCTCGCTGACCACCCTGATCGTCAAGAGCCCGTGCCTGTCGGACGACTTCCTGACCCTGATCGTGGCCTTCATCAAGCGCTGCTTCGCCCGCGACCAGCACCGCTTCGACGACAGCCTGGACCAGGCGGTGCTCGACTTCATCGTCTCCGAGCACTTCGACGAAGCGCGGGTCGACGCCATGCTCAACGAGTACGAGAACCCGGCGAAGATCCTCGACACCAACTGGTACGCGATCAAACCGATGTACGAGAAGAAGTACCGCGAGCTGATCCACGACCAGGACAAGTTCGTCTCGATCAACGACATCCGCCTGTCCCGCGACAGCGTGAAAAAAGCCATCAAGTACCTGCGCGAGATCTACCGTCACCGGATCGGCAAGACCCGGGTCATCTCGCTCAACGACTACAGCCAGTAGTGGGAAATGCGACCGGTAGCGGCTCGCCGCTGCCGGTTGCCAGCCGCTATCTAGTTCCAACCGCTATAACTGCCATAGCCAATTGTTTACCCGGCCATGCCGGCACCACCTTGCGCCTCGGGCACGGTCACTATACTGGTGCCTATGGCCCATGACGTCGGCAGGCCCTGGCTTGCATGAATCTACGAGTACGCACGCTATGGACTGGCTGAAGCTGCGTTTCACCTCCGAGTTGCCGGAGGCCGGACAGATACTCCTGGACTGCACGCATAACCCCTGGTTGGTGATCCTGGCCTATGTGGTCATGTGTGGTGCGAGTTTCGCTACCCTGAACATGGCGGAACGCGCCACCCAGGCCGAGAGCGAGGCCGGGCGTCGGCGCTGGCGTGGGGTCGGCGCACTGTGCCTGGCGGGCGGCATCTGGTCCCTGCACTTCATCGCCATGCTGGCGTTCAAGGCGCCGGTGGCCATCGAATACGACCTGCAGATGACGCTCTTCTCGCTCGTCATCGTGCTGGTCGCTGCGGTGCTGACCATGCGCATGCTCAGCCAGCGCCATCTGAATGCCGGCCAGTGCCTGCTGGCGGCGGTGTTCATCGGTCTGGGCATCGCCGCCATGCACTACAGCGGCATGGCCGCCATGCGTTCCAGCGCCACCCTGTACTACCACCCCGGCCTGTTCGCCCTGTCCATCGTCATCGCCATTCTCACCAGCCTCGCCGCGCTGATGCTCGGGCTGTACTTCCGCCAGGGCAACGAGCACATCCACCAATGGCTGAAGTACGGCGCCAGCCTGGTGATGGGCCTGGCCGTGGCGTCCATGCATTTCACCGGCATGTGGTCGATGGTGCTGCTAGTCCCCGACGGCACGCCGCTGCAACTGCAGAGCGCCAACAACAGCCTGCAACTGGCCCTGGTGGTGGCCAGCATCACCCTGGTCACCGTCGCCACCAGCCTGGGCGCGGCCTGGGCCGACCGCAAACTGCAGTACAAGGAGCGCGACCTGATGCGGGTCAACGCCCTGCTCAGCCAACTGGGCCACGCCAAGGCCTCGCTGCAGCAGATCGCCGACTTCGATGCGCTGACCAACCTGCTCAACCGCCGCGGCCTCAACCAGGCATTTGCCGAGCGCCTGCGCGACCATGCCCAGCGCGGCAAGCCGCTGGCCGTGATGTTCATCGACATCGACCATTTCAAGCGCATCAACGACAGCCTCGGGCACGATGCCGGTGATGAGCTGCTCAAGGTCATCGCCGAGCGCCTGCGCACCTCCTTGCGGGAAAACGACGTGATCGCCCGCTTCGGCGGTGACGAGTTCTGCCTGCTGGCCAGCCTGCACAGCAAGGAGGAAGCGCGGCAGCTGGCACAACGCATGATGCAGCACCTCAAAGACCCGATTTCCCTGGCCGGCCGCTGCATGGTGATGACCGCCAGCATCGGCATCAGCCTGTTCCCCGATGACGGCACCACCTGCGAAGAACTGCTCAAGCACGCCGACATGGCGCTCTATCAATCCAAGGGCAGCGGACGCAACAACGCGCACTTCTTCAACGCCCAACTGAAAGCCAAGGCCAGCATTGAGCTGCAACTGGAAGAAGAGCTGCGCATCGCCCTGAAACAGGAGATGGGCCTGGTGCTGTACTACCAGCCGATCCTCGACCTCAACACCGGCATGCTGAGCAAGCTCGAAGCCCTGGTGCGCTGGCACCACCCCGAGCACGGCCTGCTGACGCCGGACCGTTTCATCGGTATTGCCGAGGCGAACGGATTCATTGCCGAGCTGGACAACTGGGTGCTGCACCGCGCCTGCCAGGACCTGCACCAGCTCTCGGGCAAGGACTACCCCGAACTGAAGATCGCTGTGAACTGCTCGGCCCTGAACCTCAGCCGCGAGTCCCTGGCCCGGGAAATCGGCGAGGCCCTGAACCTGCACGACGTGCCGCCCCAGCGCCTGGAGCTGGAGGTCACCGAGAATGCGCTGATGGGCAACGTCAACCTGGCGGTGGACCTGCTGCAGCAGATCCGCGAGCTGGGGGTGAGCCTGTCCATCGACGACTTCGGCACCGGCTATTCCTCCCTGGCCTACCTGCGCCGCCTGCCGCTGGACACGCTGAAGATCGATCGCTCGTTCATCCAGGACATCCCCACCTCCACCCAGGGCATGGACATCATTCAGGCGATCATCGGCATGGCCCACACCCTGCGCCTGCGGGTGGTGGCCGAAGGGGTGGAGAACGAGCAGCAACTGGCGTTCCTGCGCAAACACGGCTGCGACTTCATCCAGGGTTACCTGCTGAGCAAACCCGTGCCGCTGGAGCAACTGCACCTGTTCCTGCAGCAACACCGCCAGCCGATCAAACCCGCTCGTCTGCTCTCTGGCTGAGCGGTTTGACGGCGCCGCATTCCCTGTCCATGTTCTTAGCAGACAAACACTGGCAAAAAGCCATAGGCTGATATGTCTGCTCCGCACCCGCGTCATGCTTCCGCGACCCTGCGCCCCAGGTTTTCGATCGGTTCATACGGCATCCACTTCGGCGTTTTCCTCGCCGCGCTGCTCTGCACGGGTCAGATCAGCGCACTGGAACAGGTCAGCCTGCAATTGCGCTGGCTGCACCAGTTCCAGTTCGCCGGCTATTACATGGCCCACGAAAAGGGCTTCTACCGCGACACCGGGCTGGAGGTGGACATCCGCGAAGGCGGACCAGGCGCCAGCAAACCCATCGACCGCATGCTGTCCGGCGAGGCGGATTTCGCCATCAGCAACAGCGGCGTGGTCATCGCCCGCATACAAGGCAAACCCGTGGTGGCCCTGGCGGCGATCATGCAGAGCTCGCCCATCGTCTGGATCGTGCGGGCCGACTCCGCCATCTACACGCCGCTGGACCTGGCCGGCAAACGGGTGATGCTGATGCCGGCACCGGAGAGCGCCGAGCTGCGCATCACCCTGGCGCGCGAAGGTATCGACCCCAGTGCGATGGATATCCGCCAGACCAGCTACAACCCCCAGGACCTGATCGACGGCAAGACCGACGCCTTCGACGGCTACATCTCCAACGAGCCGTACTGGCTGCAGCAGAAACAGGTGCCCTACCGCCTGATCAACCCGCGCGAATACGGGGTCAACTTCTACAACGACGTGCTGACCACCCGGGAAAACCTGCTGCGCCAGCGGCCGAAACAGGTCGAGGCGTTCGTGCAGGCGAGCCTCAAGGGTTGGCAGTACGCCCTGGAAAACACCGAAGAGACCGTGCAGCTCATCCACCAGCGCTACGCGCCGGGCAAGGCCCTTGATCACTTGCGCTTCGAAGCCCAGGAGCTGAAAAAGCTGATCATGCCGGAGCTGGTGCAGCTCGGGCACATGAACCCCGGTCGCTGGCAGACCATTGCCCGCCACTACGTCGAGCTGGGCATGGCCAAAGGGCCGATCGAGCTCGACGGGTTCATCTACCAAAGCACGCCGACCGCCGACAACCGCCTGCTGTACGGCATCGTCATCGCGGCCATTCTGGGGCTGATACTGCTCGGCGCCGTTGCCCTGCGCTTTGCCAACCTCAGCCAGCGCCTGCGCCTGGAGGTAGACCGTCGCAGCCTGGCCGAGCAGGAACTGCTCAACACCAATGCGCAATTGCAGAAACTGGCGAGTACCGACCGCCTCACCGGGCTGTGGAATCGCTCGAAACTGGAAGAAGTGGCTGGCCACGAGATCAAGCGCGCCGAGCGCTACGGGCTGGCGCTGTCCCTGGCGTTTCTCGACATCGACCGCTTCAAGTGGATCAACGACCAGCACGGCCACGAAACCGGCGACGCGGTGTTGCACAACATGGCGCAGCGCCTGCACCGCCACCTGCGCGAGTCAGACAGTCTGTGCCGCTGGGGCGGCGAGGAATTCATCATCCTCATGCCGCATACCAACCTTGAAGAGGCCACCAAGTTCGCCGAAAAAGTGCGGGTGCTGATGGCGGCCAAACCCATCGAGGGCGAGATCAACGTCACCGTCAGCGTCGGGGTGGCGCAGTGGTACACCGGCGAAACCCTGCGTGAGCTGGTGCAACATGCCGACCGCATGCTCTACCGCGCCAAGGAGAACGGCCGCAACCGGGTGGAGAGCTTCACCCAGCAGGATGCGGAGACGTCGGTCTAACCCTCGGAATACCGGCCCGGACTATTCGCCCCGCATGCTCGCCCGCCATTCCTCCAGCCACCCCAGGCTCGCCCGCGTACCGGCGCCATCCGGTTTGTACTCGGCGCCCAGCCAGCCGTCATAACCGCTGTTCTGCAGCGCCTGCAACGCCGGGGCGAAGGCCACCTGCCCGGTGCCGGGCGCGCCGCGACCGGGACTGTCGGCGAACTGCACATGGCCAATGCGCCCAGCCAACAGCGCAATACCGGCCGCCAAATCCAGGCCCTGGCGCGCCATGTGGTACAGGTCGTACTGGGCCAGGCAGTTGCGGTGGTCCACGGCCTTCAGCAGGCTGTCGAGCTGCTCCGGCGTGTTGACCAGAAAGCCCGGCATATCCAATGGGTTGATGGCTTCCACCAGCACCACGATGCCCAACGGCTCGAACGCCTCGGCAGCCTTGCGCAGGTTGGCGGCCAGGGTCGCCAGGGCCTGCTCGCGGGTGACGCCCTCGGCCAGCCGGCCGGGCAGCACGTTGATCATGGTCGGGCGCACCATCGCCGCGTAGGTCACGGCCTCGTCCAGCGCCGCATCGAACTCCGTTTGCCGCGCCGGCACTGCCGCCAGCCCAGGACCACCGTCACGGAAGTCACCGGCCGGCAGGTTGATCAGCCGCAACGGTTGGCCGGCACGCTCCAGGGCTTCCTTCAGCTGGATCGCCGGCATCTCGTAGGGGAACTGGATTTCCACGCCGTCAAAGCCGGCAGCGGACGCCGCGACGATGCGCTCTGCCAAGGGCAGCTCGGTGAACAGCATCGACAGGTTGGCGGAGAATTTCATGGTTTCACCTCGCGGTGCAGATTGACCAGGGTCGCCGGATCACGGTCCAGGTTGCCCTGGCTGCCGTGCAGGCGCATGAGTTGTGCGGCCAGGCCCGAGACGGGCGTTGCCGAGCCGACTTCGCGGGACAGTTTGACGGCCGTGTCGAGGTCCTTGAGCAGGGTGCGCACGTGCCATTTGATCGGTTCGAATTCGCTGGCGGCCATCTGCGGCGCCAGGATCTGCAAAGGCTTGGAATCGGCAAAACCACCAGCCAGTGCCGGCGCGATCAGCGCAGCGTCCACGCCGGCCTTCTCGGCCAGCGCCACCACTTCGGCGATCACCAGGGCATTGCAGGCCACGATCATCTGGTTGCAGACCTTGGTCACCTGCCCCGCGCCCACGTCGCCCATGCGCGTCAGCCGCTGGCCAAGGTGAGCCAGCACGGGGCGCGCCCGCTCCACGTCCTCTTCGCGCCCACCGGCCATGATCGCCAGGGTGCCCGCTGCCGCACCCGGGGTGCCGCCAGACACCGGTGCATCCACCCAGCGCATGCCCGTACGCGCCTCCAACTCGGCCGCCATCTCGCGGGTAGCCGCCGGCTCCAGGCTGGAGAAATCAACCAGCAACTGACCCGGTCTCGCACCCTCGACAATGCCGCCCGGGCCGAACACTACCTCGCGCACCACAGCGGTGTCCGCCAGGCAGAGCATCACGATATTGGCGTCGGTACACAGTTCGGCGGGGGTTTCCACACGGTGTGCGCCCTGCTCCAGCAGCGGCTGGCACTTGTCCGGGGAACGGTTCCACACCGTCAGCGGATACCCGGCCGCCAGCAAACGGCGGGTCATGGGCAACCCCATCAGGCCGATACCGGCGAAGGCAATGGCAGGCAGCGTGGCAGTCATGGGAGCGGCTCCGTCAGGTTCTACAGAAGCCGCATAGTAACCGCTGGGCGAAGGGTGCTGGAGCGGAAATCGACACGGCGCATTGGCCGGGACAGCCTTGTACGTCGGCAGGTGAACCGAGCCTTGATCGACCGTGTTCTCAGGTGCTCTTGCCCATTGATTTGCGCGTTTCCAGATAAGCGATAACCGCCTCAGCCTCACCGGCAAACTCGACACGCGACGCCTTGCTTTCACGCTGGTAGACGTACATCGGGTCGTAGTACTCGCGCAGCAGCCCTTCGATCCAGCCACGGTGCAGCGCTACCGAACCGCTGTGGTGCTGCTCGTGCAGGGCGTCCTGCATGATCGTGCGCAGGCGGGCATGGCGCTCGCCGCCCAAGCGACGCTGAATATTATCCAGGCTCTGCAACAGGCGTTCGGCGAAGCGTTCGAAGCCCTGCTCCTGACCGTGTACCACCAGAAAGTCGGCGGTCAGGTCGATCACATAGTCACGGAGGATGCGCTCCACACGGTTTTCGAAGCTGTCCTCCAGCCAGACCATCGGGTATTGCTGCATGCCCTGATGGAGTGGCAGCGGCAGCGAGCAGGTGCCGATCAGGCGACTCTCGTCTTCCAGCACGAATTGCTCCTGGCCCCGCGCCCTGCGCCTGAGCAGGTCGACCGCCAGGCGGTTTTCGAAGCTGATCTGTGCAGGCTGGCCGGTGGCACGTTTGCCGAAACTGGAGCCGCGGTGATTGGCGTGCCCTTCCAGGTCAATGCTGTTGCCAAGTCGCGCGACCACTTCGGTCTTGCCGGTGCCGGTCATGCCGCCGACGATGACGAAGTCGCACTCGGCCATGGCCTGTTCCAGCGCCTCGATCAGGAAGGTACGCATCGCCTTGTAGCCGCCGATCACCCGTGGGTAATCGACACCGGCCTCGGCGAGCCACTGCTGCACGATCTGCGAACGCAGGCCGCCACGGAAGCAATACAGATAGCCCTTGGGGTTGGCCTTGGCGAAGGCCGCCCAGGCGTCGACGCGTTGCGCCTTGATCGCCCCGGAGACCAACTGATGGCCCAGGACGATGGCCGCCTGCTGGCCTTGCTGCTTGTAGCAGGTGCCGACCTTCTGCCGCTCGTTGTCGGTCATCAGCGGCAGGCTGGTGGTATTGGGGAACGCGCCCTTGGCATATTCGACCGGGGCACGCATGTCCATCATGGGTGTATCGCTGAGAAAGATGTCGCGGTAGTCGGCGGTATTGTCACGCATCACGCCACCTCTACCGCGTGACTCTGTCGCTCGACCATCCGGCCGATGGGCGACAGGTTCAGCCCCAGCTCGGCTGCCACAGCGAGAAACTTCGCCTCCCCTTCCGGTGCCACCGCCACCAGCAGACCGCCGCTGGTCTGCGGGTCGCACAGCAGATCGCGCTGCACCTCGCTGATCGGCGCGATCTTCTCGCCATAGCTGTCGAAGTTGCGCAGGGTGCCGCCCGGCACGCAGCCCTCGGCCAGGTAGTGATCGACGCCCGGCAGGCAGGGCACGCTGGAGAAATCCAGTTGCGCGGTGAGCCCGGCGCCGTCGGCCATCTCCACCAAGTGGCCCAACAGGCCGAAGCCGGTAACGTCGGTCATCGCACGCACACCCGCCAGCTTGCCGAAACTGCTGCCTGGCTTGTTCAGGGTGCACATCCAGTCGCGGGCCAGGCCGATATCCTGCTCACGCAACTTGGCCTTCTTCTCGGCAGTGGTGAGGATGCCGATGCCCAGCGGCTTGGTCAGGTACAGCGCGCAACCGGCACTGGCGGTGTCGTTGCGCTTCATGTGTTTCCTGTCGACCACACCGGTCACGGCCAGGCCGAAAATCGGCTCCGGTGCGTCGATGGAGTGCCCACCGGCCAGCGGGATGCCAGCGGCATCACAGACGGCGCGGCCGCCACGGATCACCTCGCGGGCCACTTCCGGCGGCAGCACATTCACTGGCCAGCCGAGAATGGCGATGGCCATCAATGGATCGCCGCCCATGGCGTAGATATCGCTGATGGCGTTGGTCGCGGCGATGCGACCGAAATCGAAGGGGTCATCGACGATGGGCATGAAGAAGTCGGTGGTGGACACCACGCCGCGTTCTTCATCGAGCGCATACACCGCTGCATCATCACGCGACGCATTGCCGACCCACAGACGCGGGTCCAGGTTCTGCGCACCGCTGCCTGCCAGGATCACGTCCAGCACCTTGGGAGAAATCTTGCAGCCACAACCGGCACCGTGGCTGTACTGGGTCAAACGGATCGGCTCGCTCATCGGCAACGCTCTCGGCAAATCGGAAACAGGTTGCGGATTCTAGCAAAGCTGGCCTTTCCCCCCCCTATCCCTATAATCGCCGGCGATTCGACTACCCTCTGCAGGCGTGCCTCGCACGCGCGCACTGCGAACCTTTTCCGCTATTGAACCGGAGAATCTTCATGCTCAAACGCATCCTGGCCCTGACCGCCGGCCTGACCCTGTCCTTTTCCGCACTGGCTGCCGAAGCGGCCGATGTCCTCAAAGTCAGCGCCATCCCGGACGAAGCCCCCACCGAACTGCTGCGCAAGTTCAAGCCGCTGGGTGCCTACCTGGAACAGCAACTGGGCATGAAAGTCGAATTCGTTCCCGTGGCCGACTACGCCGCCGTGGTCGAATCCCTGGCCGCCGACCGCCTCGACCTGGCCTGGCTGGGTGGCTTCACCTTCGTCCAGACCCGCCTGAAGACCGGCAACGCCATCCCCCTGGTGCAGCGTGCCGAAGACGAGAAATTCACCAGCAAGATCATCAGCGCCGACCCGGCGGTGAAATCCCTGCAGGACCTCAAGGGCAAGACCTTCGCCTTCGGTTCGGTGTCCTCCACCTCGGGCAGCCTGATGCCGCGTTACTTCATGCTGCAGGACGGCATCAAGCCGGAAGAATTCTTCAGCCGCGTTGCCTACTCCGGCGCCCACGACGCCACCGCGGCCTGGGTCCAGGCCGGCAAGGCCGACGGCGGCGTGCTCAACGCCTCGGTGTGGGACAAACTGGTTGCCGCCGGCAAGGTCGACACCAGCAAGGTCAACGTGATCGCCACCACCCCGCCGTACTTCGATTACAACTGGACCGTGCGCGGCACCCTGGATCCGGCCCTGAGCGAGAAGATCAAGGCGGCCTTCCTCGCCCTCGACCCGGCCAACCCGGAGCACAAGGCGATCCTCGACCTGCAGGCCGCCAGCCGCTTCATCGCGACCAAGCCGGAAAACTACCAGGGCATCGAAGAAGCCGCCCGGGCCGCCGGCCTGTTGAAGTGAGCATCGCCCTGCGTGGCGTGGGCCTGGCCCACGCCAACGGCACGGTTGCGCTCGACGGTATCGACCTGACGCTGGCCCCGGGCGAACGGGTGGCCATCATCGGCCCCTCCGGCGCCGGCAAGACCACCCTGCTGCGCCTGCTGGCCACCAGCCTGCAACCCACGCGCGGCGAGCTCGACCTGCTGCAGCACAACCCCTGGCGCCTGGATGCCCGCCAGCGTCAGCGCCTGCGCGCACGCATCGGCCTGATCCACCAGGCACCGCCGCTGCCGCCCCGGCAGCGGGTGGTCACCGCCGTGCTCGCCGGGCGCCTCGGCCAGTGGTCGCTGCTGCGCAGCCTGGCCAGCCTGCTGTACCCGCTCGACAGTGCCGGGGCGAAAGCCGCCCTGACCCGCCTCGACCTGGGCGACAAACTCTTCGAGCGTTGCGACCAGCTCTCCGGCGGTCAACTGCAGCGCGTGGGCATTGCCCGGGTGCTGTACCAGGCGCCGGAACTGATCCTGGCGGACGAACCGGTATCGGCCATGGACCCGGTGCTCGCCGGCCACACCCTGGCCGTGCTCAACCGCGAAGCCGCCGACCAGGGCGCCACCGTGCTGGCCAGCCTGCACGCGGTGGAGCTGGCGCTGGCGCACTTCCCCCGCGTCATCGGTGTACGAGAAGGGCGGATCGCCTTCGACCTGGCGCCCGAGGCGATTCGCCCTGAGCAACTGGATGCGCTGTACGCCAACGAACAACTGAGTGCCGCCTCCAGCCCGGTGGCACCGCCCCAGCCCGCCCATATCCCGCGATGCTGAACACCAACCGCCGCGACCCGGCCGCCATCCCGCGCCTGCTGCTCACCGTGCTGGCCGTGCTGCTGTTGTGGCCCGGCCTGAACCTCAGCGAGCTGGACCTGACGGTGCTGGTCAACGGCGACAACGCCCGGGCCATGGGCAACTTCCTCGGCGACTTCTGGCCGCCTGCGCATGATGGCGAGTTCCTCGCCCTGCTCGGCCGCGCCACCCTGGAAACCCTGGCCATCGCCACCGCCGGCATGAGCCTGGCGCTGCTGATC
This sequence comes from Pseudomonas sp., assembly GCA_050282285.1. Classification (GTDB taxonomy): domain Bacteria; phylum Pseudomonadota; class Gammaproteobacteria; order Pseudomonadales; family Pseudomonadaceae; genus Aquipseudomonas. The sequence goes on along the minus strand of JBLZZJ010000045.1, from coordinate 13,886 downwards.
GCCATCCCCGCCTCGCTGCTGGCCAGTCGCGCACTGTCGCTGTCGGCGGTGCACCGGGGCGGCCGCCCGGCCTGGTGGGCACAGCTGGCGCGCTGGCCGGTGCGTGGTCTGCTGATCTTTTTGCGCAGCGTGCCGGAGATCGTCTGGGCGCTGCTGTTCGTGCGCGCCGTGGGCCTGGGCCCGACCGCCGGGGTGCTGGCCATCGCCATCACCTACGCCGGCATGCTCGGCAAGGTCTACGCGGAAATCTTCGAATCGGTGGACGCCCGCCCCGCCCGCGCCCTGCTCGGCGCCGGCAGCGGTCGCCTGGCGGCCTTCGCCTACGGCGTGCTGCCAAATGCCGCCGGGGAAATGCTCTCATACACCGTGTACCGCTGGGAGTGCGCCATCCGCGCCTCGGTGGTGATGGGCTTCGTCGGCGCCGGTGGCCTGGGCCAGCAGATCGACCTGTCGATGCGCATGTTCGCTGGCGGCGAAGTGGCCAGCATGCTGCTGACCTTCCTGGTGCTGGTGCTGCTGGCCGACCAGCTCAGCCGCCTGCTGCGGGCGAGGTTGTTATGAGAGCCGGCAGCCTGGTCCTGCTCGTCACCCTCCTCGCGGCGGTGATCGCCTCGTTCGTCTACCTGGGCATCGACCTCGGCGCCCTGGTGGCCGGCGACAGCCTGAGCCAGATGGGCCAGTACGCCAGCCGTTTCCTGCAGCCGGACTTTTCCGCACCGCACCTGCAGGCCATCGGCCGTGGTGCCCTGGAAACCCTGGCCATGTCCGCCATCGGCACCCTGCTGGCGGCGCTGCTCGGCCTGGCACTCGCGCTGCCGGCCTCGGGCCGCTTCGGCGCCGTGGCCCTGCACGCCACGCGCTTCGTGCTCAACGCCCTGCGCGCCATCCCCGAGCTGGTGTGGGCCGCGCTGATGGTGCTGGCCGCGGGCCTGGGCCCCAACGCCGGCACCCTGGCGCTGGCCCTGCACACCGCCGGCGTGCTCGGCCGCCTGTTCGCCGAAGCCCTGGAAAACACCCCCGCCGAACCAGCCAACGCCATCCGCCTCAGCGGCGGCGGGCGCATCGCCGCCTTCTGCTACGGCACCCTGCCCGGCGTCTGGCCGCAGCTGGTGGCGTACTCGCTGTATCGCTGGGAAAACAACATCCGCATGGCCAGCGTGCTCGGCTTCGTCGGCGCCGGCGGCCTCGGCCAGATGCTCTACGTCTCCCTCAGCCTGTTCCAGGAAGCCCAGGCCGCCACCGTGATTCTGGCGATGTTGCTGCTGGTGCTGGCGGTGGATGGGTTGAGTGGGTGGGCTAGGCAGCGGTGGGTGAGTGGTTAAGCTGAGCAGTCCAAGGATCAGCTATAGCCAAGCAACAGCATGAGTTGGTGTGGCTTAGCTCTTGGCGAGGGACGGCCGCTTTCGGCCAAGAGCGGTCGTTAGCTTCGTGAGAAAGCGTGTGCTTCTGTTGAAGGCGGCGTGGCATGATCTCTTCTGTCGAGATGCCTTTTAGCGCTCCGCGAACCCACTATGAGAAATGCGCTGGTAGGACTGCGTTGATTCTGACGAGCTCGGCGCCGCAACGGTTGCGTGGAGGTTCTGGTATGTCGCTGCGGCTCCTTGCTTCCGGATATTGAGCGAATCGCTACGGCTTTTTAGGCACTCGAGAGCTGTCGAATACTGCTTCTCGTACGCGACCGGCGATATGTCATTACTGAAGCTGTGTAGCCGTGGCGATCAGTTCTGCTCGAACGAACGTGCCGAGGCGCGCAGTCAGAGTTCGATATAGGTCTTGGTGCTATCGGGCCATCTCCATTGTCGCGGTAACGATCTCGGGACTGTCGTCGCATTTGCCGGCCTGCTCGACCAACGCAAGAAGATCGTCGCAGCGATGTGTCGGGATAGCGAGGCGACCTCATTGGATCAAGCGTTGCAACGGCATCGGCCACCACATCTGATGTCGGTGTCCAACGCCGATACAGCGTTGCTTTTTAGGCAAGATCGCATTGAAAGTGCGGTCCAGATGTTGCCATCGAGAAATGGTCGAACATCATATCGGGGCCTCTAAGCTTGGATACTGAGGCCGGCAGACGGATCGTGCCGGACTCCATTTCGCAGCAGTGCATTAAGAGCCTTGCTCAAGGCGCTCGGCAGCTGCGGAGCGCCGTCCGGAGAACAGGGCTATCACCAGGCCCGCAAGCACGAATCCCGCGGCAGCAGCCGGGGTTGCGTCAAGGCCATAATGGGCAACAACAGCGCCCCCGGCCAATGCGCCGGCCGCATTACCGATGTTGAAGGCGGAGACTGCGACCGACGAGGCGACATCGGACTGCGCCCTAGCGAGTGCAACTACGCGCACTTGTACGGCCGTGACGAACACCCATGCTGCGAAGCCCCACAGCATGGCGATCACGAGCGACACCATAGCGGTCGTGCTGAACATCATCGCACCAAGCAGGATAGCTTGCGCCACTACCGATCCCAGCATGGTAGTCGTCGCATGACCGTTCACCAGTTTGCCTCCCGCCGCCCCGCCGATAGCGGAAAAGATGCCATATGCGAGCAGCGCGGTCGGCACCGTGGCTGCGGATACGCCGCTAACTTCGGTCCAAAATGGAGCTATATAAGTGTATAAGGCGAACCAGCCTGTGTTTACAAGGATGATCGCCAGGTACAGAAGCGTTAGGGGGCGGTTGTCGAATACCGAGAACAGCGAGCGGATCCCGTCGATAGCGCCCTTAACTCCCGAACCTAAAGTGGCCTGTCCGGGAATGCGCGGTAACAGCAAGTGGACAGCGGCGGCGACTCCGAATGTCAGAGCCGAGATGATCCCGTATGGCGTGCGCCAGCCCAAGTGCTGGCCAATCCAAGCGCCCAGCGGCGTGCCCAGCACGGTGGCCATAGTGACCCCGCCCATCACCATCGCCATCGCCACGCCTTGGCGGTTTGGCGCCGCTGTCGTGGCAGCGGTGGAGAAGGCGACCCCATAAAACAGGCCGCCGAAAGCCCCCGCCACGAAGCGCATCACGACCGCCAGGCTGTACACGGGCGCCATCACCCCCACAGCATTGGCCGCCATGAAGGCCAGCAGCGCGCCGACCAGCACCTTACGCCGGTCATAGCGGCTCACGGCGCCCGCCAGCAGCGGGCCTCCCACCGCAATGCCTATCGCGAATGCTGAAACCAGCTGGCCGGCAGCCGCTACTGAGACGCCAAGGTCAGCAGCAACGCCGGGCAGCGTTCCCATCATCAGAAATTCGGAGGTGCCCACGGCGAACGCCCCGGCCGCCAGAATCAAAAGCTTGCGCCAGCCCAAGCCTTGGTCGGGCCCGACGGCGGGCGCAGACAGAGCCACACCGTCTGGTTGATTGATTGTATCCATCATGAAAGTTCCTGTTGGTAGTCTGTAATTCAGCCGTTGCCGGGCACGTTAAGTGAAACGATGGTCGCAAGCGTCGTAGTCGGCTCAGAGCGGCCCCGTAATCGGAGTCAGCCTGTGCCATCACTTCCTGCCGTCGGTACCGATGACATAGCGCGCCGACAGCAGCATTCGCCAGAGAGGGCGCCGTTGTATTGGGGCAGTTCGACGCCCCCGCGGACGATATACGGCCTTGATCAGGCGCTCTCCCACGCGGTAGGCGATGCCGAACCTATCGGCCAGTGCGTTGCCCGCGTCGCTGAGCAGGTTGAAGCCCAGGCCGTAATCGCGAACGCTCTTGAGGTTGTGAATGACCGTCTGCGGCGAGAACGCGACCAGGGTCGCGCCGAGGGCCTCCAAGGCGGCGCGATGCTCCTCGAGCGCCTCCAGCTCAATCGTGCAGTAAGGCCACCAAGCGCCGTCGCGGTAACAACATTCTCGCAACTAGAGTCAGTTGCGTAGGTGTCCAAACTGGATTAGGTTCATGCGTATTGCGAATGAAGGATTTGCCATGCCGAAGACTCTGGACCGTCACGACCTGATGCAACTCTTCGTGCGCATCGTTGACACCCAGTCGATCTCCGCCGCTGGGCGCCTGATGGGCTTGTCTCAGCCGGCGGCAAGTCGCCGGTTGCGCATGCTCGAGGACATGCTGGGCGTACGGCTGCTCATGCGTACCACACAACAGCTCTCGCTGACCGAGGATGGCTGCATGTTCCTAGAAGATGCCCGGCGCATGCTGATCGACTGGCAGCGTAGCGCGGAGGCTCTGAAGGGGGAGCAGGGCGAATTGTCAGGACTCTTGAAACTGGCGGTCCCCTCGGCCTTGGGGCAGTCGCTGTTCGCGGACATCGCCTGTGACTTCCTGCGCCTGCATCCGCGCGTGCGGCTTGACTGGCGCGTATGCGACGACCCGTGCGATCTGGCTACTGGGGGCTTTGATCTGTGGATACGGGTCGGGCCAGTACGGAACGAGTCTCTGGTCATGCGTACGCTGGGGAGCATCGAAAGGCTGGTGGTATCAGTGCCTGGTCTAGGCGGGCTTGAGGATCCATGTACCGTTCCGGCTGAGCTGGATTGCTTTCCGGCGGTGTTGCTGTCCTCTTATGATGGGCAAGAGTTTACCTTGACCAGCCCCGGCGAAGAGGCACGCAAAGTCAAGCCGGTTGCGGCGTTCGCGACCGACAACCTGTTCGCAGCACTGCAAGCGACCACCCATGGCATCGGCTATTCGCTGCTGCCGCGCTGGCTGATTGCGGAGCATTTGCGACAGGGCAGCCTGATCGTCCAGTGTCCGCGCTGGCGACCGGAAAGCCTGCGGCTGTGTATTGCGTTTCCGCAAGGACGCTTCCGCCCAAAACGCGTTAGCGCCTTTGTCGAATTCCTCCGCAGTGCTATCCCCGAATCGTCGTTAGGGATCTATCTAACACTCGAGTGAGGCAATAGCCCTATTATCCGGATTCGTGAACAGGACAGCGAAGCTAGGGACTGTCCCCGACGAGTCAGCAAAACGTTTACCTCATGTGCGTCCAGCGTGATGGCGTTCTGCTGCTTCGATTCCAGCGCGTGAAAGCCATCACGTGGGCGCCCAAGGCGCGCGACAGCGTGATACCGATATACTCTCTACTTAAAGCTAGTTAATTCTACTATGGGGTGGCTGCAATGGGTTGTGCATATGTTGTCGGTCAATTTTCAGTAAAAGACGAAAGTAAATGGGAAGAATATCGCGCCCAAGTTCCAGCCACCATAGATGCATTTGGTGGAATGATCGTCTTCCGTGGGGAAAAGGAGCGCGACTTAGCGGGCGGATGTTCAGAGGAAGGCGTTGTAGTGATTAAGTTTCCAGATATGGACGCTCTCAATAACTGGTATGCGTCTGCGATGTATCAGGCGCTGATTCCACTTCGTCAAGAGGCGTCAGCTATGACGCTCACCGCCTATAAGGAATGAAGTTCATGTTGTGCGGCGTGTGATTAGTACTGATCTGCACTCTTCACTTCAACCATTCCGGTAAGCATTAGTCGCTTGCGAGTTACCTAAGCGCCTAATGGCGTTAGACAAATGACTTATCGAGTTACCAGGGCGTGTCACAAATCAATACACGAGATTGTCCAAGCGGAGGCTGGTTAGGCGAGCAGTAAGCGGATGGCGAACACACCTCCCGAACTCCAGTATTTAGGGCGATGGTGTCCACGTAGGCTTGTACTAACGTTCCTCGTCACCGACCCGGCGACCACTCTGGAAAAGTCGTGGCGAGCGGGACCTTGCCGCGAAGCGCAGTCTTTACGCAGGAAGTGCTAGCTGGATAGTCATAGATGAACGATTGCCTGACCCAATTGAAGCAAGGGCCGAGCGGCAGGATCCCGCGGTGCCAAGTGGTAGTTACCAGATGGTAACTCTGAGGATATGAGCGACTGCAATTGGCCGATAGCAGCCCAAACCTTGCCCTCTCCACTCCCCCACGCTACAGTCCGCCCGTCACGGTCAATCCCGTGACCGGGTGTGGTAACCCGGATTTGTTCGAGGCGCGGTAGCGCCATAGCCGAGAGCGGGCGCTTTTTTTGTGCCTGTTGCTTTCTCGTGCATCTATGGCGGGCCGTGTGAGGCGGGCTTCGGCCCGGCCGGTTACCTTGGACGCCGGTTTACCACCCTTGCACGGTCCGCCTCCATTCGTGTGGTAACGGATGGAACGCGGCTCCTTAAAACGTTCAAGGAGCAAAGGATTATGCATTTTCCCCCTTTTACCCAAGGGCTCCGCCCTGGGCTGCTGGCTGTTTTGCCGACCTTCGCTGTGGAGGTGCTGCATGGCCGATTCTAGACCCACTGTTATCCCCTTCCGCACACCCGCCAACCTAGTGGCGGATCGCAAGCGAGAACACACGGCTGCCAGTAGAGCGCTGCTGAGTGACCTGATCCTGCTGTACAGCCATACCTTGGCAAACAGGAGGCAGGCCCATGACTGAGCGCTATGTGACCCACCTGCCCGCGCATGATGGGCACCCAGCTGCGGCGTTTGGGCTGGGCGAGGATTGTCAGGAGAGTTTCGCCCGTGGGGTGCAGCAGGCGCAGGCCTGGCTGGATGCAACCAACAGCGGGTGGCTGTGGGCCAATCTGTTACTGGAGCGCCAATTGTTCCCGCCGGGTGCGCAGCGCCATGCGTTCGAGCTGGGCTTTCTCAGCCGCGTGCACCAGCGTTTGTGCTCACCCTTGGGTGGCGAGCACCTGGCGCAGCGAACGGAGTTGAGGCTGTAGCGCGCGGGGCGAGGGAGAAAATCCCTCGCCCTGCTTACATCAGGTGCCGTTCGCCTCAATCAGTAATGTCTTCACGCCTGCGGAACACGCACCTTCCGTCTACGGCCGGCAGCGGCTGGTGGCTTGGGATAACGGAGACGTTCCACTTGAAGCCCGCACGGGGGATGTCTACATCCATCATGTAGACGTCGAAGCGGGTGATGACGTCTTCGATCTCTTCCCGATCAACCTCCGACTCGACAGCAAGAATGAAGTCGATCACCCACACAGGTTGTTCCAGATCGATAAGGACCATGCGGAAGTTGCTGGATATCGCTCCTATCAGGGCCTGCACCAGCATGACAACGACCGTGTTCTTTTCCTGGATATTCACTGTGCCTACCTACGCCGCCCCTGGAGTACCGCCCCTCAACGCCGACTGAACGCCAACCGCGCCGCAAACAGGATGAAGATCAGCCCTGTGGTGCGGTCCATCCATTTGATGACCTGTTCCCGACGCAGGAAGCCGGCCAGGGGCTGGGTGGCGCCGATCAGGGCCAGGGACCAGACCAGGCCGATGACCACGTGGATGCTGACCAGGCCGAAGGTCCAGGCGATCAGCGAGTCGGTCGGCGGGATGAACTGGGGCAGAAAGGACACATAGAAGATGCCCACCTTGGGGTTGAGGGCGTTGCCCAGCAGGCCCTTGAGGAACCAGTTGCCACCTTGTTTGCCGTTCGGCTCAGCCGGTGAGAGCGAGGTGCGCGGGCGCAGCAGCATGTTCAGGCCGAGCCAGGCCAGGTAGGCGGCGCCGCAGTACTTGAGCACGGTGTAGGCCAGCTCCGAGACGGCCAGCACGGCGCCCAGGCCAAAGGCCACAGCGGCGCCCCACAGCAGGCAGCCGGCGCCGATACCCAGGGCGGCGCGCAAGGCTTGCTGGCGGCCCTCGACAGCCGCAGTGCGCAGCACCAGCGCGGTGTCGATGCCGGGGGTGAGGGTCAGGAGTGTGGCGGCGAAAGTGAAGGCGAGCAGGTTTTCGGTGACGGACATGGCGCTGACTCGAAGGGGCCGTGGGCGCACGGTATCACAGGCCCGGGGCGCCTCCGAGCGGGGCAATCGGCAGCGCAGTGAGCGGGCGCAACGCCCGGTGAAAGGCGATGCGCGGCAGGCGGGTCAGAGCCCGTCTTTTTCCAGGTGGTCGAGGTCGACCGGGTCGCCGGAGTGGGCGCCGAGCTTGGCGCGGATGTCTTCGAACATCAGGTCGTATTCCTGATGGTTGCGCATGATCAGGCTGCTGTTGGTGGGCAGGCCGTGCTTGCGCGCGATACGGGTGGCGACGCTGGCGAAGTTGAAGGCGGTGTCGCGGTGCAGTTCGAAGGTTTCTTCGAAGGTCTTGCCGTCCAGGTCGCCGACCATGCGCATGTGCAGCATCGCGCCTTCGGCCGGGTCTTTGCGGACTTCGTAGTGGAGGTCGATGCTGAAGAGCGGGTGGTCGGGGGTGGCAATGGCGTTGGCGAGGTGCAGGTGGCCGGGCTCGAACATGGGGTGACTCCTTATCCAGGACACCTGCGAGCATAGACCATAGGCTCTGGCCCGCCCCTCTCGAACCCGAAAGCCCCGGATCAGTGCACGGCTTGCTCGGTAACGGTGCGCTCTTGCACCAGCACCCAGGGTGCAACCACCACGGCCCACAGTTGCGGGTCTCGAGCGAGCAGGTCTTCAGCGCGTTGATCGTCGAGCTTGGCCAGGTGGCCGGCGTCTAGCCAGGCACTTACGGTCGCCTGGTCGTTCTCGGCCACGGCCTGCGCCACGGTAATCAGGTCCTGATCACCGGCGACCCACAACAGTGCCCCCCGTGCAAAGAAAGGTTGCAGCTCGTGCCAGCGAATCGGTGCGGTTTCACCAAGCAGCTTGGCATAGAGGGTGCTAGGTTGTTCAGTCATGGTGTGCCTTGTGTGAATGGCCAACTTCTGGTCGGCCGTCATGATAACGTCGCCCGGGCGCCAGGCAAGCTAGCCTGACGTTTGGGAGCACCGCGAAGGCACGCCGTTTTTCTATACATTTCTTGCATTTAAGCGACACCCACGCGTTTGCCCCCAGTAGCCGGCTTTTCAAGGCGCAAATCAGCGCTCTACACTGTACCGGTACAGTTGCCGGGGGTATTACCGGGGTCGATTCATCCCGGTTCTGCAGCTTTGGCCGCAAGAACTACAACAACGAAAAACACAAGAGTGGAGCACTATGAACAAGGCTACTAAGCAGATTTCCAAACTGTTTGCCGCCATGGCCATGGCCGGCGTTGCCAGCTACTCGGTAGCGGCTGACACCATCAAGATCGGCCTGGCAGGCCCGGTTACCGGCGCTGTCGCGCAATACGGCGAAATGCAGTTCATCGGCGCCAAAATGGCGATCGAGCAGATCAACAAGGCCGGCGGGGTGAACGGCGCTCAACTCGAAGGCGTGGTCTACGACGACGCTTGCGACCCGAAACAAGCCGTTGCCGTCGCGAACAAAATCGTCAACGACGAAGTGAAGTTCGTGGTTGGCCACCTGTGCTCCAGCTCCACTCAGCCAGCGTCCGACATTTATGAAGACGAAGGCATCCTGATGATCACCGCGGCGTCCACCAGCCCGGAAATCACCGCCCGCGGTTACGAGCTGATCTTCCGCACCATCGGTCTGGACAGCCTGCAAGGCCCGACCGCCGGTAACTTCATCGCTGACAACGTCAAGCCGACCAACGTTGCTGTCATCCACGACAAGCAGCAGTACGGCGAAGGCATCGCTACCGCGGTCAAGCAGACCCTGGAAAGCAAAGGCGTGAAGGTTTCCCTGTTCGAAGGCATCAACGCCGGCGACAAGGACTTCTCCGCAATGATCGCCAAGCTCAAGCAAGCCGGTGTGGACTTCGTCTACTACGGCGGCTACCACCCGGAACTCGGCCTGCTGCTGCGTCAGTCGTCCGAAAAAGGCCTGAAGGTCAAGTTCATGGGTCCGGAAGGCGTGGGTAACAAGGAAATCTCGGCCATCGCTGGCCCGGCTTCCGAAGGCCTGCTGGTCACCCTGCCGAAGTCCTTCGACCAGGATCCGCGCAACCAGGCTCTGGTTGATGCGTTCAAGGCCAAGAACGAAGACCCGAGCGGTCCGTTCGTATTCCCAGCTTACGCTGCCGTGCAAGTGATTGCCGAAGGCATCGAGAAAGCAGGCGACACCGACACCGCCAAGGTGGCTGCTGCCCTGCGTTCGAACTCCTTCGACACCCCGACCGGCGCCCTGGCGTTCGACGAGAAGGGTGACCTGAAGGACTTCAACTTCGTGGTATACGAGTGGCACCAGGACGGTACCAAATCCGAAGCTAAATAAGCTTCCCGCCTGAACCCAAAGCCCACTGCTTTCGCAGTGGGCTTTGTTTATTAGAAGAATCCCGGTCTCATGCTGCGCCACAAGCGCTGCCTTGCGTGACGGCCCAGGAGTTAGGCAATGCCTGATCTTTATCACTACCTGCAACAGCTGCTCAATGGCTTGACCATCGGCAGTACCTACGCCCTGATCGCCATCGGCTACACCATGGTCTACGGCATCATCGGCATGATCAACTTCGCCCACGGCGAGGTTTACATGATTGGCTCGTACGTAGCCTTCATCGTCATCGCCGGCCTCGCCATGTTCGGCCTCGATAGCCTGCCGGTCATCATGATCGCCGCGTTCGCCGCGACGATGATCGTCACGAGTGCCTATGGCTACAGTATCGAACGGGTTGCCTATAGGCCGCTGCGCGGCGGCAACCGCCTGATCCCGCTGATCTCCGCGATCGGTATGTCGATCTTCTTACAGAACGCCGTATTGCTGTCTCAGGATTCCAAGGACAAGGCGATCCCCAACCCGCTGCCGGGTAACTTCATCTTCGGCGAAAGCGCGATGAACGGCGTGGTCCTGTCCTACATGCAGGTCATGATCTTCGTCATCACCATCGTGGCGATGATCGGCCTGACCCTGTTCATTTCCCGCTCCCGTCTGGGCCGCGCCTGCCGCGCTTGTGCCGAAGACTTGAAGATGGCGAACCTGCTGGGTATCAACACCAACAACATCATCGCCCTGACCTTCGTCATCGGCGCGGCGCTGGCGGCTATCGCCTCGGTGCTGCTGAGCATCCAGTACGGTGTGATCAACCCGCACCTGGGCTTCCTGGCCGGTATCAAGGCCTTCACCGCTGCGGTACTCGGCGGCATCGGCAGTATCCCTGGCGCGGTGCTCGGCGGTCTGCTGCTGGGTGTGGCTGAAGCATTCGGTGCCGATATCTTCGGTGACCAGTACAAAGACGTCGTGGCGTTCAGCCTGCTGGTCCTGGTGCTGCTGTTCCGCCCAACCGGCATCCTGGGTCGCCCGGAGGTCGAGAAGGTATGAGCAAGAATCTCAAAAGCGCGGTATTCAGCGCCCTGCTGGTACTGCTGGTTTCCTACCCGGTTCTCGGCCTGAAACTCACCACCGTGGGCATCAGCCTGCGCGTGGAAGGCGCGACCACGTTCGAGCTGTGGGCCATTGGTGCCTGCGCCCTGGCGCTGTTCGTCTGGCAATTGGTGCGTGACCGCATTACCCCTGCCTGGGCCAAGGTTTCGCTGCCGAGCATGCCCAGTGGCGCGAGCAACTTCCTGACCCTGCCGTCGACCCAGCGCTGGGTCATCCTGGGTCTGGTGATCTTCGCCCTGATCTGGCCGTTCTTCGCCAGCCGTGGCTCGGTGGATATTGCCACCCTGATCCTGATCTACGTAATGCTCGGCCTCGGCCTGAACATCGTGGTAGGCCTCGCCGGCCTGCTGGACCTGGGTTATGTCGGTTTCTACGCGGTCGGTGCCTACAGCTATGCGCTGATTGCCCACTACTTCGGCTTCGGTTTCTGGATCTGCCTGCCCCTGGCCGGCATGATCGCGGCGCTGTTCGGCTACTTGCTGGGGTTCCCGGTATTGCGACTGCGCGGGGACTACCTGGCGATCGTGACATTGGGCTTTGGCGAGATCATCCGCATCCTGCTGCGTAACCTCACCGAATACACCGGCGGCCCCAACGGCATGAGCATCGCCAACGAAAACAAGCCGACCCTGTTCGGTCTGTCCTTCGAGCGCCGCGTGCCGGCTGACATGCCGACGTTCCACGGTTTCTTCGACATCGCCTACAGCTCGCAGTACAAGGTGATCTTCCTGTACCTGATCGCTCTGCTGCTGGTGCTGATGACCCTGTTCCTGGTCAACCGCCTGCTGCGCATGCCGATCGGCCGTGCGTGGGAGGCACTGCGTGAAGACGAGATCGCCTGCCGCGCCCTGGGCCTCAACCCCACGGTGATCAAGCTGTCCGCGTTCACCATCGGCGCGAGCCTGGCCGGTTTCGCCGGCAGCTTCTTCGCCGCCCGCCAAGGGTTGGTGACGCCGGAGTCCTTCACGTTCATCGAGTCGGCCATGATCCTGGCAATCGTGGTGCTGGGCGGCATGGGTTCGCAGCTCGGGGTGATCCTGGCAGCCATCGTCATGGTGATGCTGCAGGAAATGCGCGAGCTGAGTGAGTACCGCATGCTGATTTTCGGCCTGGTCATGATCTTCATGATGATCTGGCGACCGCAAGGTCTGCTGCCGATGCAACGCCCACACCTGGAGTTGAAGCAATGAGCCGCCCGATTCTTGAAGTAAGCGGCCTGTGCATGCGCTTCGGTGGTTTGCTGGCTGTAAATAACGTCGCCCTGACCGTCAAGGAAAAGCAGGTCGTGTCGATGATCGGCCCCAACGGCGCCGGCAAGACCACGGTCTTCAACTGCCTGACCGGTTTCTACCAGCCGACCTCCGGCAGCATCAGCCTGGACGGTGATCGCATCGAAGGCCTGCCGGGCCACAAGATCGCTCGCAAGGGCGTAGTCCGGACCTTCCAGAACGTCCGTCTCTTCAAGGACATGACGGCCGTGGAAAACCTGCTGGTCGCCCAGCACCGCCACCTGAACACCGGTTATCTGGCTGGCCTGTTCAAGACCCCGGCGTTCCGCCGCAGTGAACGCGAAGCCATGGATTTCGCCGCCCACTGGCTGGAACAGGTCAACCTGGTGGAGTTCGCCAACCGCACGGCCGGCACCCTGGCCTACGGTCAGCAGCGCCGCCTGGAAATTGCCCGCTGCATGATGACCCGCCCGCGCATCCTGATGCTCGACGAACCCGCCGCGGGCCTCAACCCGCGCGAGACCGACGACCTCAAGGCGCTGATCGGCATGCTGCGTGACGACCATGACGTCACCGTGCTGCTGATCGAGCACGACATGCACCTGGTGATGAGCATTTCCGACCATATCTACGTGATCAACCAGGGCACGCCCCTGGCTGACGGCACGCCCGCGCAGATCCGCGACAACCCGGATGTGATCAAAGCCTACCTGGGGGAAGCGTGATGCTGTATTTCGAGAATGTTTCCACCTTCTACGGCAAGATCCAGGCGCTGCATGACGTCAGCGTTGAGGTTCGCCAGGGCGAGATCGTTACCCTGATCGGCGCCAACGGTGCCGGCAAGTCGACCCTGCTGATGACCCTGTGCGGCAACCCGCAGGCCACCAGCGGCAGCATCCGCTACCAGGGTGAAGAGCTGGTCGGCATGCAGACCCCGGAAATCATGCGCAAGAGCATTGCCGTGGTACCCGAAGGTCGTCGCGTGTTCGCCCGCCTGACCGTGGAAGAGAACCTCGCCATGGGCGGTTTCTTCACCGAGAAAGGCGACTTCCAGGAGCAGATGGACAAGGTGCTGCACCTGTTCCCGCGCCTGAAGGAACGCTTCGAGCAGCGCGCCGGCACCATGTCCGGCGGTGAACAGCAGATGCTCGCCATCGGCCGCGCGCTGATGAGCAAGCCCAAGCTGCTGCTGCTCGACGAGCCGTCGCTGGGCCTGGCACCGATCATCATCCAGCAGATCTTCGACATCATCGAACAGCTGCGCAAGGACGGTGTGACGGTGTTCCTCGTCGAGCAGAACGCCAACCAGGCGCTCAAGCTGGCCGACCGTGGCTACGTGCTGGAGAACGGCCGTATCGTCATGCAAGGCAGCGGTCACGACCTGCTGACCGACCCGAAGGTACGCGACGCCTACCTCGGCGGCTAAGCCCCCTGCCCCGCTCGGAAAAAACCGCTCTTCGGAGCGGTTTTTTTATGGGCGGGTGAATGTGTTTGGGCCTCCCAGGGTCGCAGCACCAACCTCCCCCGCCAAAACATTCTGATGACTCACGGCACCGTGGG
>JBLZZJ010000044.1:3339-111937 GCA_050282285.1 Pseudomonas sp. | reverse complement strand
CGCATGGAAATGCCCGAGGACAAGATCCGCAAGGTATTGAAGATCGCCAAAGAGCCGATCTCCATGGAAACCCCGATCGGCGACGACGAGGATTCCCATCTGGGCGACTTCATCGAGGACAGCACCATGCAGTCCCCGATCGACGTAGCCACTGTGGAAAGCCTCAAGGAAGCGACCCGCGAAGTACTGGCCGGCCTCACTGCCCGTGAAGCCAAGGTACTGCGCATGCGCTTCGGCATCGACATGAACACCGACCACACCCTCGAGGAAGTCGGTAAGCAGTTCGATGTAACCCGTGAGCGGATTCGCCAGATCGAAGCCAAGGCGCTGCGCAAGCTGCGCCACCCGACGCGAAGCGAGCATCTGCGCTCCTTCCTCGACGAGTAAACCAGAACCCCCGGCCAAAACCGGGGGTTTTGCTTTCTGCCCCCCGTTGCGCTTCGCCCCGGCTACACTCGAATAACCGACTGTTCCCGCGACGAGGCCGCCATGCCGAGACTGACGGCCGCTCTTCTGTTGTGCCTGGCGTTCTGCGCAGGCCCGACGCTCGCCTTGACCCTCTCCGAAGAAGAGCACGCCTGGCTCGCCGAGCACCCTGAACTGCGCCTGGGCGTCGACGCCTCATGGCCCCCCTTCGAATTCCGCAACGCCCAAGGCCTCTACCAGGGACTCTCCGCCGATTACATCAGCGTGATCGAGCGGCGGCTGGGCATTCGCATCAAACCTGTCGAACCCAGCAGTTGGAGCGAAGTCCTGAAGCAGGCCAAGACAGGTCAGCTCGACCTGCTCCCCGGCATCATGGCGACACCCGAGCGCCAGGCGTACCTGGCCTTCACCCGCCCCTACCTGGATTTCCCCATTGTCATTCTGGCGCGCGACGGCGGCCCGCAGCCCCGGGGCATGAAAGACCTTTATGGATTGAAGATCGCCGTGGTCGAGGACTACGCGCCCCACGAACTGCTGCGCAACCAGCACCCCGATCTGAACCTGCTGCCGCTGCCCACGGTGAACGCAGCGCTGCAGGCGTTGGCAACCAACCAGGCCGACGCGCTGGTTGGCGACCTTGCCTCCAGCGTCTGGAGCCTGCGCCAACTCAAGCTTGAAGGCCTGTCGATCAGCGGCGAAACCCCGTATCGCTACCAGTTGGCCATGGCCGCACCGCGTGATCAGGCGATCCTGATCGGCATCCTCGACAAAGTATTCGCAGACATGAGCGGGGCCGAAGTCGCCGCCTTGCAAGCCCGCTGGGTTGGCGCGATCACCGATCGCCGCAGCATCTGGCGCGAGCTGCTGCTCTATGGGCTGCCCGCCCTCCTGGCACTGATCGCCATCCTGATTGTGGTGATGCGCAGCAACCGTCGTCTGAGCGCCGAGATGGCAAGGCGCAATGCCCTGGAAGAGGAGCTGCGCACCAGCGAACAGCATTACCGCAGTCTCGTTGAAAACCTCTCGGCCATCGCCTGGGAAGCCAAGCGGGACGACTACACCTTCACCTATGTCTCGCGGCATGCGGAAAAGCTGCTGGGCTACCCGCTGTCCGAATGGAAAACCCCCGGCTTCTGGTTGAGCAAGGTTCACCCGGACGACGTTCAGCAGGCCCTGGAGTTCTGCCAGCACGAGTGCGACGCGGGCCGCGATCACAGCCTCGACTACCGCATGTACACCGCCGACGGCCGTATCCTGTGGTTCCGCGACATTGTCACCCTGAGCCATACCGGCGACGGGCAGACCATGCGTGGCCTGATGGTCGACATCAGCGAAGCCAAGCAGACCGAGCAGGCCCTGCGTTTCTCCGAGCAGAAATTCGCCTCCATCTTCCAGCAATGCCCGGACATTCTGGTCATCGCACGCACCACAGACGGCCGCCTGCTGGAAGCCAACCAGGCATTCGAGCACCACACCGGCATCCCCATCGCCCAGGCGATCGGCAAGACCGCCACCGAACTGAACCTCTGGGGCATTCCGGGCATTGGCAGCACCCTGCTCACGCGCCTGCAAAGCGAGACCCTGCGCAACCTGGAGCTGCCCTTTCGGCGCCAAAACGGTGAACGCTTCACCGGCCTCATTTCCGCCCAGGCCTTCCAGCTCGGCGACACCCCGGTACTGGTCGTCGTCGTTCGCGACATCAGCCAGCTCAAGGCCACGCAGCAACAGCTGCAGGTCTCCGAAGAGAAGTTCGCCAAGGCCTTTCACGCCTCGCCCGACGGCCTGCTGATCACGCGTATCAGCGATGGTCTGTTGATCGAGGCAAACGAGGGTTTCAGCCGCATCACGGGCTACGACAATAACGATGCAGCCGCCCGCTCGACCCTGGAGCTGGGAATCTGGGCCAACCCGGCCGACCGGCAGCGCATACTGGAACGTATCCGCCAGGACGGCAGCGTTCGCGACCTGTGCGTGCAGATCCGCACCCGCAGCGGCCAGGTGCGCCTGTGCGAGCTGTCCGCCCAGCCAATGCCGATTGGCGACGAGGCCTGCCTGCTGACCATCGCCCGCGACATCACCGACCGCCAGGTCATGCAGGAAAAACTGCAGCAGGCCGCCACCGTCTTTGAAAGCACTGCCGAGGGCGTGCTGATCACCGACACACAGCAACGCATCATTGCGGTGAACCGAGCGTTCACCACCATCACCGGCTACAGCGAGGCCGAAGCCCTGGGGAAAACCCCGCGCCTGCTTTCGTCGGGGCAACATGACAGCGCGTTCTACAGCGCCATGTGGCATCAGCTTGGCGCCGAGGGGCATTGGCAGGGCGAGATCTGGAATCGCCGCAAGAACAGCGAACTGTATCCGGAGTGGCTGACCATCAGCGCCGTGCGCAACCAGGCCGACGTGATCACCCACTTCGTCGGTGTCTTTGCCGACATCACCTCGCTCAAACATGCCCAGGCGCGCCTCGACCACCAGGCCCACCACGACCCACTGACCGGCCTGCCCAACCGCCTGCTGTTCGAAAGCCGCCTGCGCAGCGCGCTCGACGAGGCCCATACGGATGATCGCCAGGGCGCAGTACTGTTTCTCGACCTCGACCGCTTCAAACACATCAACGACAGCCTGGGCCACCCGGTCGGCGACCAGCTCCTCAAAGGCATCGCCCTGCGCCTGCGCGAGCAACTTCGCGACATCGACACCATTGCCCGCCTGGGCGGGGACGAATTCATCATCCTGCTGCCGGGGCTGCACGAGCCCTTCGATGCCGAGCTGGTCGCCAACAAACTCCTGACCTGCTTCGCCCCGCCGTTCCAGATCGACGACCACGAGTTCTTCATCAGCTCCAGTATCGGCGTCAGCCTCTACCCAGAGCACGGCATGGACGTCGCCACCCTGGTGAAAAACGCCGACGCCGCCATGTACCGCTCCAAGGCCAAGGGCCGCAACCGCGTCGAGCTCTACACCCGCGACCTCACCTTCCAGGCCACCGAACGCATGGCGCTGGAGCAGGAGCTACGCCGCGCCCTGGAGCGCAATGAACTGCAGCTCTACTACCAGCCGAAACTCTGCCTGGCCAACCAGCGCCTGGTCGGTGCCGAGGCCCTGATCCGCTGGCACCACCCGCTGTTTGGCGAGATTCCCCCGGATCGCTTCATCCCCCTGGCGGAAGAAACCGGGCTGATAATTCCCCTCGGCGACTGGGTACTGCGCCAAGCCTGCCAGCAGATGCACGACTGGCAAGCCACCCATGCGCCCTTCGGCCCGCTGTCCGTCAACCTGGCCGGCATACAACTGCGCCAGCCGTCGCTGGCCAAAACCATCGCGCACCTGCTTGAGAGCCACGCCCTCTCACCCTGCCTGCTGCAGCTGGAAATCACCGAAAGCTTCATCATGAACCAGGCCGAAGAAGCGCTGGCCATTCTCCATCAACTCAAAGCCTTGGGCGTGCAGCTGGCCATCGACGACTTCGGCACCGGCTATTCCTCGCTGAGCTACCTGAAACGCCTGCCGCTGGACATCCTCAAGATCGACCAGTCCTTCGTGCGCGGCCTGCCCGACGACCCCAACGACGTCGCCATCGCCCGCGCCATCATCGCCCTTGGGCGCAGCATGCAGCTCACGGTGATCGCCGAAGGCGTGGAGACCAAGGCCCAGGAACTGTTCCTGGCAGCCGAAGGTTGCGAACAGATCCAGGGCTTCGTCGTCAGCCGCCCCCTCGCCGCAGACGCCTTCGCCCACAACTTCCTGGGCCCGCGCCATTCAGTTGGCGCTGCCGAGAAGGCGCCGGTATAATCCGCCGGCCTCTGAGGGCCTATAGCTCAGTTGGTTAGAGCAGAGGACTCATAATCCTTTGGTCCACGGTTCGAGTCCGTGTGGGCCCACCAACCTGAAAGCCGCGCACTGCGCGGCTTTCGCGCATTTAAGATGCCCCAACAGCTGATTTCACTCTCTCGATAAGTCCACATAACGTCCACCAAGGACGCTTGGCTCTCAGCTTGAAAGCCAAATCTAGAGCCTTGGATAGCATCTGGATTGTCGATTCCACCTTTCTAAGATCGTGAGTCCCATCGGCGAGATATCCTCCTGGTGAGGCATCAACGATGATGCTTTGAAGCAGTTGATAGAACAGAACTATCTGCTCAGCCTCGACCGGCTTCAGGGCCCCCAAGCGACTGATGTTCGTCCGATAGATCAAGTTGTAGGTCTCAGGGACCGGTATCTGGTAGTAGAGCGGCTCAACCGTCTGCGACATGAAGGGGCGTGCGGTAGAAAGCCGAAGGTGAAGGTTTCCTATATCAACTTTTAATTCTTCTAAATAATCGTTTTCTCGCATCAGGTGGGCCAGAGCTGCCACTTCGGCGAGTAAGGCCGCACGTACGCTTTTCCTTTCCCGTCGCCCCTCTGATAGGTGCAAGGTCAGTGTTAAAAGTGCCCCAATCAGCGCCGTTGCCCCTGTGATGGCGGCTACGAAAACAGTCGTCCAGTCCGTTCCGTCAAACATCTGTAGCCCCTCGGGTAGCCAGCGGGTTCAGGTTCATCAGCCAGGTGCCCCGGGCTGATGTGGTCGTACTTCTGCGTCATTGCAAGGGTAGTGTGGCCAAGGACGCGTTGTAGGGTCAGGATGTCGCCGCCATTCATCATGTAGTGGTTGGCGACTCTGTGCGTCGCACGCGGGTGAGTTGTCGCGCTGGCTATCACCAATAACCACACACAAGCAAGGCAATGACGTATCCCCCTAGACATAGCCTATCAAGGACAAAGGTAGATGAATCTCCGAGCGCTCCCCGTCATCGGCTTGACCGTATTGCTGACCAGTTGCGAGACCGTAATGCTGGGCAACGTGCTGGTGGGTTGTGCAATGCGACCTGAGCCGGAGCTCATGCCGAAGGAGCTGCCCGCCGCGAAAGCAGGTTCAGCCTATGAGGTGCGAATCGACGTCATCCATGCGAGCACCCCGGTTGTGAGAATTCTCGATGATCCAGAAAGCCCCCTGCCGAAGGGGCTGAGCATCATTCACACCGAGCGCGAAAAGCATGGTTTTATTCGTGGAGTGCCCGAGCAGGCAGGAACCTACAAGGTGCTGTTTTACGCCAGCACCTTCGGCACGCAGTGCGTGGGGCAGTATGCAGAGATTACCTATCAGCTCGAAGTTGCTGAATAGGTTGAGGCTGCTCCTGCTGGGGTTTGGCGCGTGCGGCAGGTTTTCGCCTGTTTGCAGAACGTTGTGCCCGGCTCTGCCCATACAGCGCTGGCAGTCAGTAACTGGTTAAGCACGGTGGAAAACGCTTCGCGGTTTTCCACCCTACGGGGTGGCAAGCAGTCGTAGGGCGCGGTGGCGGGCGGTTGTAGGGTGGACAACGCGAAGCTTGTCCACCGCGGTGTAGGCAAGTTCGGTTGGTAGGCCGAGTTTGCGACAGAATTCGCGAGCCTTTGCCAGGTGCCGCCCCTATGATCGCGAACAGAACTCGGTCGATGGGGAAGCAGGGATGAATCGTTGGCTTTACCGCTGGTTGCTGGCCGTCGGGGGCGGCCATGTCCTTCTTGGCGTGATGCTGGCCTTTGCGGCGCATTTTTCGATCACCGACGATTACTTCCGGCAGCTCTACGCCAGCACGGGTAGCGCAGATCTACCGTCTGCTGCGTACGACAGCCTGCTGCGCACGATGGTCGGTCTGTTCGGCCCCACAGTCGCCAGCTGGGGTGTGCTGCTCTGTGTGCTGGTCAGTCTGTATTACAGGCATGGGCATCCCGTCATCAAACCCGCGCTGTTCGTTGCCCTGCTCGTCTGGTGCGTGCTGGACAGCAGCATTTCGCTGTATTTCGGCCTGGCGATGCATGCCTACCTGAACAGCGCGGCAGCGCTGTCGATCGCGATTCCATTGCTATTGCTCAAGCCCCGTACTCATCCAGAAGAACCGGTCATTGAGCTCCGCGCACTGGCTGATCGCCGCTTGCGCATCCTGATTACGGGCGGCAGCGGCTTCATTGGTACCCCGTTGGCCAATGCGCTGAGCCAGCAGGGCCACGACATTCTGTTGCTCACTCGCGATCTCGGGAACCTGGGAGGTATTCGCACCCGCGTGACCTGCCTGACCGGCCTGCAGCAGATCGGTGATGACGAACGCATCGACGCCATTATCAACTTGGCGGGCGAACCACTCGCTGCTGCGCGTTGGACTGCCCGGCGCAAACAGCGCTTTGTGCAGAGCAGGCTGGATATGACGGACGCGCTGCTGCAATTGGTCCAGCGACTGGACAGCAAGCCCGAGGTGCTGCTCAACGGATCGGCGGTGGGGTTTTATGGCCATTGGCACGACG
This sequence comes from Pseudomonas sp., assembly GCA_050282285.1. Lineage (GTDB taxonomy): Bacteria > Pseudomonadota > Gammaproteobacteria > Pseudomonadales > Pseudomonadaceae > Aquipseudomonas. Next base: position 105,187 of record JBLZZJ010000044.1, on the reverse strand, counting down.
AGGAGCTGAACGAGAGCAGCCCCGGCAGAGCCTGCTTCTCGCATGAGCTGTGCGCTCAATGGGAACAGCGGGCGATGCGCATGGAGGCCTTGGGCGTACGGGTCTGTCTGCTGCGTATCGGCATCGTTCTGGGGCGTGATGGCGGCCCCTTGGAAGAGCTGCGTCGCTCCTTCGACATGGGGGTAGCTGCCACGCTCGGTACAGGCTGGCAGTGGATGCCCTGGATCCATTTGCATGATGTGCTGGATATCTGCGCGCTGCTGATCGCGTCGCCGGCCATCAGCGGGCCGGTCAACCTGACCGCCCCTGCGCCCGTCACCCACGCCACATTCGTGGCGACCTTGAAAGGGTATATCCCGACTGCCCTGTTCAGAATGCGGCTACCCGCCATATTGGTGCGAGCGCTGGTCGGGGAGATGGCTGACGAGGTCCTGCTGAGCGGACAACGGGCGCTGCCCGAGAAGCTGCTCCAGCACTGCTACGTGTTTCGCTATGCAACGCTCGACTCGGCACTGGAGCATCTGACCCGACAGTACCCAGCGTCAGAGCCGGTAGCCGTCAGCTCACCTCGGTGAGGTTACCCTTCGGCGCGAGCTCGTCGAAAATCTCGGGTGTCAGCGCTGCCTCGCCGGCTTCGTCGAGGACTTCGCGTGCGTGTTCGCCGCCTGGGATGGCGCTGTCGAGCATGGCCATCAGCTGCGCACCGCGTGGCGTGAGCACGAAGTTTTCACCGTTGCCGCCTTCGCTTTCAGGGCGGGGTTCGATGAAACCGTTCTCCAGCAGCAGTGATTCGTAGCGGGCAGCCTCGGCGCGGAAGTGGTCGAGGTTGTCGATGTGCTCGCCGGCCTGGCCCAGTTCGTCGGCCAGTTCTTCGGCGTAGCGGCGCGGCACGAAGGGTTTGCCGGCGGAGTTTTGCGCTTCGTGCAGCAGGCGTTCGATCAAGTCCCAGTTGTAGCTCATGGCGGTGTCTCCACAATCGGTGGGCTTACAGGTTCCGACTTCATTGCCAGGGCATTGGTTCGACCTGATTTCCGCCGTTGCTGGCACGGGCCTATCCCCCAACGGTCATGAATCGTCGCGTTCGGCGCTGGAGGACGTTCTTCAGAGCGCGCCCATCGATTGCCGATGGGCGATACATCAGCTCAGTTCGTGCGCACTCGGGCGTAGGGAAAGGGGGCTTGGAAAGGACGTTGTGCGAAAGTGGCTGACCAGCGCTTCCAGCGCGACGGTGTAGGACGCGTCGTCCAGGGGCACTTCGTCACGCAGCAGGTCTTCGATGACCTTGGCCGGCTCGGCGACCTCTGGCCACTCGATGCTGAGGGCGGCGCCATGGAGGCGGTGCACGGCATGGCGCGCCGCGTCGGCATTGCGCAGCACCACGGCCTCGAGCAGCGCATGCAGGTCCTGCTCCAGGGCATCGTGGATCTGCGTGTTGCACAGTGGGCTTTGGCCGGTAAAGGGCATGGGCAGCAGCGTCAGGGTAACGCCGCACCAGAGTTCGATGGCGTCCTGCAGCTTGCCCAGGCTGATGGGCTTGCCGAGGATGCCGTCCATGCCGGAGTCGAAGCAGCGCGCGATGTGCTTGTTATCGGTCGAAGCCGAGATGGCGATGATCGGGCAGCGCGTTTGCCCAGAGTCCTCTTCCATGATGCGGAACAGGCTGGTCAGGGAGTAACCGTTCTGGTCCGGCAGGTCGCAATCCATCAGCACCAGGTCGTAGACGCCCTGCTCGAAGCAGGCGATGGCCTGTGCACCGTCCCGGGCGATGACCGGGGTACAGCCGAAGCCTTCGATCTGGGCCTGCAGCACCGCCTGGTTGGCCGGGGTGTCTTCCACCACCAGAATTCGCAGGTTGTTGACCGGGCCGTTGGTAGAAGGCGCTATGGCAACCGGGGGCGCTTCAGGCGGGCGGGCAGACACGGGTGCCACTTCGGCCAGCAGTGACAGCGCCACCTTGGTGCCCTTTCCGGGTTCGCTGCTGAGAGAAATCGTGCCCTGCATCAGCTTGAGCAGGTCGCGGCAGATAGCCAGCCCAAGCCCTGTTCCCCCGGAACGCTTGTACATGCGCGCGGCCTGCACATAGGGCTGAAAGAGCCGCGCCTGGGTCTCTTCAGTGATGCCAATGCCGGTGTCGGTCACGGCGATATGCAGGTGCTTGTGTTTGACCGAGTGTCCATTGGTGACGGAGAAGCTGACCTCTACCCCACCCGCCTCGGTGAACTTGATGGCGTTGGAAATCAGGTTGTGCAGCACCTGCCCCAGGCGCGCTTCATCGAGCATGAGCAGGGGCAGGTCCGCCTGGCCGTCGACCGTCAGGGAAATGTGTTTTTCCCGGGCGCGCAGGCATTGCAGGTCCACGACGTTTCGCACCAGCGTGGCAACGTTGACCGGCTCGAACTCCAGCGTCACCTGGCCGGCATCGAGCTTGGAGATGTCCAGCACGTCGTTAAGCAGCGTCAGCAAGGAGTTGGCGCCATTGTTGGCCAGGTCGGCGAAGTGCTGTTGCTGCTTGTCCAGGGGAGTATTGCGCAGCAGCTCTACAGCAGCGAGTACGGCGTTCATGGGGGAGCGGATCTCGTGGCTCATGACGGCCAGGAACATGGTCTTTTCCTGTTCGTTACGTTCTGCGCGCTGGCGCATGCGGTGCGTCAGGTACACCAGCGCCATCAACAACAGAACAACCAACACGACCAGTGCGACTTCGTGCGGGTAGTGATCGTAGATGTCGACGAAGGACAGATCATGCCCCGCATGCTGCTGCAGCCAGTTCGCATGGATCTGGCGAATTTCGTCGGGCGAAATGGCTGTAAATGCCTTCTGGATAATCGAACGCAGCAGCACCTCATCGCCGCGCGTGCTCATGCCGACCTGAGAGGCCATGTCCGTCAGCACACCGGAAATCTGCAGGCGGCCCTGGAACTCACGGAAGAGGAAGGGCAGGAGATACGCCTCGGTCGCAACGGCGGCATCAGCCTCCCCACTAGCAACCTGTTCCAGCATGTTCAGCGCAGCGCCCCCTACCAGCACCTTGGCATCCGGCGCTTTTTTCAACATCACCTCGCTGTAACGATCGAGGTAAGGCACCGTGACCGTCAGGCCATTCAGTTGGTGGCCCTCCAGGATAGGAGGGTGCCGCATGCGGGTAATCACCACGGCGGTGGTGTTGAGGTAGGGAGAGGTATGGATCAGTCGCGGGTCTTCGCCCGTAGGGCCGTTGAGTCGCACTGCCGAGATCAGGTCGATCTGCTTGTTGAGCAGCAGATCGACGCGTTCCTGAATGGAACCTGCTGGCACATACACAAATGTCAGCCCAGTTCTTCGGGTGACGTAATCAAGGTACTCATCGGACAGGCCTTTCAGCTCGCTGCCCTGCATGTACTCGATCGGAGGCAGGTCCCTCAGCACACCCACGCGGATCACCGGGTGTTCGGCAATCCAGGCCCGCTCTTCATCGGTAAGGGCCACTCGCGTGTTGTGGTCAGCGCTCACCCCAGCCGCAAGCAGGCAGCATACGAGTACCCAGAGTGAGCAAATAAAGCCCCGCATGGCGATGACTACTCCAATGTACTCATGATCTTGAACAGACCATTGTTCGACGTGACACCGAGCTTACGGAATGCCGACGCCTTCTGTGCGCTGATGGTCTTGATGCTGCGGTTGAATTTTTCCGCGATCTCGGTAACGGTCATCCCGGCCAGGTAACAGCGAATCACCTCCTGCTCCCTGGCTGACAATGCCGCACGCTGCAACGCACTCTCGCCGACCTCTTCCTCCTCTGCCACACCAGGTCGGGTGGCGTCGGCGACCTGGTAGGACATGTCCGCGCTCAGATAGATGGCGCCTGATGCCACGGTGCGAATGGCCTTTACCAGGTCCCCCATGTCCTCCCCTTTGCCAACGAACCCACGGGCACCGACGCGCAGAGCCAGCGAAACCGTGGCCGATTCATAGTGAGTGGACAATACGAGGATGCGGCAATCGGGAAACTTAACGCGCAATGCGCGAATCAGCGAAACGCCATCGAGCTCATCACGCCCCAGGGCGAAATCCAGCAGCAGGATATCGGCCGGCGCACTGACCATGCCACGCATCAAATCGCGGCTGCTTTCGTACGCCCCGACTACATCGATGCCAGACTCCGCAGCAAGGTGGCTGACAAGCCCGTGGCGAACAACGGCATGGTCGTCGAGCAAAGCAATACGTAAGCGTTTCATAAGCCAAGACACTCAGTGAAACCAGGCTGCTGGTGGTGATTGAAGACTATCTTCACCGATCCCGCCATGGAGCCAGGCTTGACAATAATTGATCCAGCGCCTGGCAATCAGCCAACCAGGCGGGATGCGTTCACCAGATTAAGACTTCGCTATTCGAACAATAGAGGTTTATAACGAATCCATTCATCTGGCCGCCCCCTACCGCTGCCAATAAGCGCAGCCACTATGATTATCCCCAGCAATACTGAGAACTCCATCACAGACCGGGGTATCGTAGGAGTCCTAAGAACAACTTGAAATCAGACAACTCCTAGAGGCATTAAAAAAAGCAAAAAAAATGCGCCATCCCTGGCGCAAAATTGAGTGTACGGTTATTCACTGGTTGTATCTGGATAACGGGTTTACCGTGAAGCAACAAGGCGCATGAAGTCGTCTATTTCCAATGGCCGCGCCAATGCGTAACCCTGTCCTACTTCGCAACCCAGTTGATTCAGAAGGGCAATAGTGGACTCATCCTCGATACCTTCGGTCACCAGTGTCAGGTTGAATAACTTGGCCAGGGCAACCACACCGGAAATCACTTCACTCGAAGTTGCGGTTTGCCCCACGGCGCGTACGAGCGCCCCATCGATCTTCATTTCATCGAATGGCATCTGGGACAGCAGCGCCAGGGTGGCAGCGCCAGCACCGAAGTCATCAAGCGACACCTGAAAACCCTTCGCACGCAGCGCGGTTATCGAAGCGGACAACGACAGTTCATTGTCGGTCGCCACGTCTTCGGTCAGCTCGATCTTCAAGCGTTTCGTCGGTAGGCCGGCCTTGTGCATCTTGGTCGCGAGACGTGTGGCCAGGCCAGGAGCGCAGAGGGTTTTGGCGGAGGCGTTGACGGCAACGGGGATATGGATGCCAGCTTTGTCGAGGGACACCAGGGTTTCGATCACGCTCTTCTCGATGTAGCTGAACAGCAGCAGATCAAGGCCCAGCTGATTGACGAGCGGGATCAGAACCGAAGGCGATACATCGCCGTACTGAGGATGCTGCCAGCGAATCAGCGCTTCTGCGCCAACGATGCGCTGGCTCTGCAGGTGATACTGGGGCTGGTAGACGACTCGCAACCCTGTACCGGATGCCAAAGCGCTCACCACCTCTTCCTCATCAAGCGACTCGGCGTCGCTCGCACAGGCGACTTGGGGCAGTTGAGGTGTAACAGCCGCCAACCGTTTCAGGGTGGCGATCAGGCCCTCGGTGGTGCTATCCGGTGTGATCTCCACCTGGATGCCCGAGGTACGGGCGAGCCGTGCATGGGACAGTAGCGCCACCCTGGAGACACCGTTCAACGTGTCCTGCCACCCCTGATCGACTCCTGCCGAAAGGGCCGTTGCCTCGAGCGCATCACCGGTTTGCTGATCGGCGGTCCAGATGATATGGGGCATGCGATGCAGGCGCCCCGCCCTGTCCAGTTCGCTCACCATGCACGGCACCATCAGACCGTCCGCTCTGTCGGCATGGATTTCCGCGACGATGATATCGACCGCTCCCTTGCGCAGTGCAGAGGTGGCAGCCGTCAATGTCTCGACATGCTCCACCTCAGCCACACCAAAGCGTTCGAGGCTGACCGCCATGCGTTGTACGTAGTCACCATCGCTTGCCAGGATCAGCATGCGCAGTGTGTTTAGTTTTGGGGTCTCGATGCCCTTTGTTGCCATCACGTTGGTGCTCGATGAGTTTCGTTGTGACAAAACTAATCAAAGTCACCCACTACAAATATAAGACCAGGACTAAAACTACCACTGACACTGCTGGACGACCCGCCACCAATAGCTAGTAATTCCTAAGAATTCCAATGACAAGAATGGCCTTGGTCCTAATAAGCCAATATCCAACACGTTATAAAACGTTCATTGAAGCTGATTAGTTACTTGGCTGCAGCGCTCAGTAAAAATGAGTATTCACGAGTTATCTGAAAAGCAGGGGCAGGTGCTCAAGGTACTCGCACAATTACCAGTGATAACCAAGCCCCAGGTTGAGCCCGAAATCACCACGCGCTGTGCCTGCGCCTACGGCGCTGTAGCTCCAGCTGCCATTTTCGGAGCGTGCATTCAGCCCGATCGCCAGGGCCGGCTCGCCTTCGTAGGCAGCTGCTGCCACTGCCAGCATCGACTTGCCTGCCGAAGACGCTACCGGCAAACCCGCCATGGCCATGGCCGACGCGATACCGGCATAAATGTCCTGGCGCAGGTGCCCTACTTGCTGGTCGGTGTAGGCGTTGGCCTGCGCCAGGGTTCGGTTGGCAGAGCGGTTGGAGAGCCCCGTGGCTTGCCTCAGGTTGACCGCATCGGTGCCTCTGCCGGCGGCCGCCACATGGGTGACCTGCCGCTCCGTACCTGCCGCACCCACTGCCACGGTGTCAGGACGATCCGCCTTGGAGCCCGTCCCCAGGGCGACGCTGTTGTCGGCGTCGGCACGGGCGCCAGTCCCCACTGCCGTACTGCGGTCGGCCTGGGCGCTTGCACCGGCGCCTGCCGCGACGCTGTCCTGACCACTGGCCCGGGCGTTCGCACCCATGGCCACGGCCTGACTGCCTGGGGTCACGCTGGCGCTGTCGCTACCATCACCGCGATTGTCCACCGCCCTGCCGGACGCCTCTCGGGCAAGCTGCGCTACGTTCTGGTTGGCCGTATCAAGCTGCCGACCGGTGACGGCATCGGTACTGTTCGCGCTGAGTTCACCGTCCTTGACGCCGCCCAGGATCCGAGGCCCTTGAGTGCCATCGAATTCGACACGGGTACCATCGGTGTTCTTCGCCACCTGGATATCGCGGCTGGTCGGATCCTGTTGAACCAGGCCCACTTCGCCATTGGTCACCTGGTCACGCAAAACGCCGACATCGGCGCTGGCCTCATTCGCCTTGTCGTTGGCGTTTACCAGCGAGCCATCCAACGCGCTAATGGCTTCGCCCACATTCGCGACTGCAATGGGTGCTGTGCTGCCGTCCTGCCCCACCCCGGTCACGTTGAATACCGGCGTGTCGAGCGTGCCATCTGGGTTGACGCCCGCACCTGCACCCAGGGCATATGCCAGTGCCTGGTTGCGATCACGCGTCGTGTCCTGCAGGCGACCGAGCACGGTTTCGTCCTCGCCAATGCCTTGCAACTGGTTGGCGGCACGGTTGGCGACCGCCGCTACACGGTCAACAGTCGCTTGCGCATTGCCTGCAGCCTGGCGAGCTTCGCCGGCCGAGGTCTGCGCGGCCTCGGCTGTATGCTGAGCGTTATTGGCGCCACCTTGTGCCGTTGCGGCGGCAGCCACGGCAGTGCCGGCGGTCGCGCTGGCCCGCTCAGCAGCGCCCCGTGCCGTGTTGGATGAATCGCTGGCCGCTATGGCCGCGCCTTCAACGGTATCGAGCTGGCTCTTGTTGACGGCATCGGTCGGCGCCGTACCGGCGGCCAGTTTGGTGATGCGCGCCGGGGTACTGCGCTCGTCCCCGCGACCGGCGCTATAGGTACCGCTCGTCTCGTCCCACAGCAGGCTGTCGTCACGCAGACTTTGAGCATCCTGATCCAGGGTATCCAACGCCTGACCCTGATTCCGTACCGCACCGCTGACCGTGGCGATATTGCCGTCCAGTGCGTTCAGGGCATCGCCCACATTGTTATGCGTCTGGGCACCAGGCTGCACGCTGCCGTCCGCCGCGACCTGGCTGGTGGAATAAGTCGGTACGGTCGGTTGACCATCGGCACCTACGGTCGAGCCGCCACCCAGTACCTGGGCGAGGAAGTCGCTGGCTTTCTCGGTGGCGTCGTTAATCGCTCCGCTGATGCGCTCGACCACGGTTTCCCCAGCGCCCAAGCCTTGCAGTTGACCGGCCGCCGTATCGGCAGTGGCCTTGGCCTCGCTGGCGGTGCCTTGGGCGGTCTCGGCAGCCCCCTGGGCGGTGTTGGCGACCTGCTGCGCGCTGTCAGCCGTATCTTGCGCGGCCTCGGCGCGTTCATGCGCAGTGGCGGCGGTATCGCGCGCCGAGTTGGCCGTACCTTGTGCAGCCTCAGCGCCGCGCTGTGCCTGGTCGGCCGCGCTCAGCGCATTGTTGGCAGTGGCCTGGGCGAGGCCAGCCGACTGCTGAGCATCGGTCGCGGCACTATGAGCGCGATCTGCATTGCGTTGACTGGCATCGGCCGCTTGCTGGGCATTGGTCGCCGCAGCCAGGGCTGTGTCGGCGGTGCCCCGGGCGGCCGTTGCGGCTTGCTGTGCCGTGGACGCCGCACGCAATGCTGTGTCACCGGTGCCTTGAGCCTGCGCCGCAACCTGCTGCGCGGCGGCGCCGGCGGTTAGCGCCCTGTCAGCCGTGCCTTGGGCTGCATCGGCAGTGTCTTGCGCAGCACCGGCCGAGGTCAGCGCCTGATCGGCAGTACCCTGAGCAGCCACGGCGGCGCGTTGCGCGGAGGTGGCGGAACCCAGTGCCGTGTCGGCGCGGCCTTGGGCAGCGGAAGCAGCGGCCTGGGCTGTAGACGCGGCGGTCTGTGCCTCCCCTGCACGGCCTTGTGCGACACCTGCACCCTGCTGCGCCGCCGTGGCCGACGCCAGTGCGGTATTGGCAGCGCCCTGTGCCGCCTCTGCCGTCTGCTGGGCAGTTTCTGCCGAGCTCAGCGCCGTCTCGGCGGTGCCTTGTGCTGCCCCCGCCAATGCCTGGGCGTTGACGGCCGCGGCTTGCGCGCTGCCAGCAGTCTCTTGCGCCGTATCGGCGGTCTCTTGAGCCGTATTTGCCGCAGCCCATGCCCTGTCGCCGGTTGCCTGGGCGGTCCCTGCAGTGGTCTGCGCGGCTGTGGCTGACGCTTGTGCGGTGTCGGCGGTGTCCCGTGCGGTTTCAGCGCTCTGTTCAGCAGCCGTTGCTGCACGCAATGCCGTATTGGCAGCCCCCTGGGCAGTGTTGACAGCTTGCTGCGCAGCAGCAGTTGTACGCACGCCGGTGTTGGCCGCGCCTTGCGCAGCGTCGGCGGTATTCTGCGCCGTGGTTGCCACGCCGTGTGCACCGTGCGCGGCATCCCGCGCCGCCTCGGCGTCCGTCTGTGCTTTGATACCCGCCTGCAGCGCGCTATCGGCGCTACGTTGAGCGCCGTCGGCCACACCCTGGGCGGCGATCGCCGTGCCCTGGGCGGTGTTGGCCGTGCTCTGTGCGCTCTCGGCACCGGTCTGCGCCTGGACGGCTGCGTTTTGCGCCGCATCGGCCTGCTGCCGGGCGGCATCCGCTGCTGTCTGGGCATCGCGCACGGTGCCCGCTGCCGAATCGGCAGCGGCCTGGGCAGCGATGGCAGCCTGCTCGACGTTCGCCGCACTGCTCTGGGCTCGACTGGCCACCCCTTGCGCCGCCTCGGCGGCAGTCTGGGCAGACCCGGCAGCCTCTGTAGCGGAATTGGCCGAACCCTGGGCAGCCGTTGCTGTTTCCTGGGCTCGCGCGGCGGCGCCGACAGCCGCTGCGGCGGTATCACGCGCCGTATTGGCGGCTTGGCCAGCCTCGGCGGCTTCACGGGTGGCAGCAGTGGCAGTCGCCTGCGCCCGGTTTGCCGCCGCCTCGACGTTCGCGGCCGCCACGCCGGCCTGGTTGGCGAGTGCGCCGGCAGCCTCTGCCGCGCGGCTGGCGCCGAGCGCGGTTTCTTCCACGGCATCCAGCTGGCCCTTGTTCACGGCGTCGGTGCCGGCCACACCCGCTTCGAGGTCAACAATACGGTTTTGCGGGGTGTCGCCGTGGCGTGCCGTGTAAGTCCCCGTTTGCGCATCCCAGCGCAATCTGTCGCTGTGGTCCCAGCCGTCGACCTCCAACGCTGTTGTGTCGACCTGATTGAACAGCTCACCGAGCTCCCGGTCGGTGACTGCCTGCGCGCGGTCGAGTGCATTGATCGCGCCCAGCACCGAGCGTGGTTGCGCGGTTCCCGGCTCCAGGCTGGTCAGCGACAGCGGCGGCATTACCAGCCTGCTGTCCGGGCTCAGCGGCCCGGTGCCCAGGGCATCGGCCATGGACTGGCTGGCTGTCACCTCGCGCTCGCCCAGCCGCTGGATGGCGGTGTAGCCGGCGAACAGTTGAGCACCGTTGACGGCATCGGTGCTGGTCTGGCTGACACTGCCAGGTGCCAGATTGATCACCTGGCGCAGGCGTATCTGGTCACCCAGGCTGACCGTACTGATGGCATTGCTCAGGTCGAAACGGTAGGTCTGGCCATTGAGCGTGACCGGCGCGACATCACGCCGCGCCCCGGCCTCCCCCACGGAAAAACTCCCCAGGGCAACACCGTCACTGTCCCTGGATCGGGACGTGAAGCCCACCGACAGGCTATTGGCTCCGCTGGCAATGCTGCTGCGCCCCAGCGCCACGGCGTTGGTAGTGGTTGACTGGGCGAAGCGCCCACCGGCGAAGGAAGATGAACCTGGGGCAAGGCTTGGTCCCAACGCAGTGGCACCTTCGCCACGTGCAGTAACCGCCACACCGAACGCCACAGCATTGTTATTGGTGGCGGCCGCTGTATTGCCGAAGGCAGCCGCATGCGAGTTCGTGGCCTGGGAGTCCAGACCAAACGCCATGCTGCCGATAGCACTGCTCCGGGCACCTGCGCCAAAGGCCATGCCACCGTTGCTTGCTGCGAGAACGGCGCCCGAATCGGTGGCAGTCGACCTGCCGATCATCATGGTGCCCGCAGCGTCCCCCAGAATCAGGCGACCGCTGTTGACATACAGCTCACCGCCCAGGGACAGCGACGTCGCACCGACGCCCGTATCCGGTCGGTAGATCAACACGCTGTCGCCTTGGTCACTCTTGCGGCCGACATCGCACGCGCTGGAGCGGTCGTTGAAGGTGAACGTTTCACTCAGCAACTGGCTGTTGCTAAGTGCCCAAAAATACGGCTGGGAATCGTTGACGCTTGTGCATTGCCCATCAAGGTTTGCGTTGATATGCACGCCATTGCCTGCATGGGCAACAGGCATATCCAACAAGGCCGAGACACTGCTTAGGGTCAGCAACCCCAGCGCCTGCCAATCCCGAGGACCGCCGACAACATCGTCAGGCCGTGCCGCGCTGCGATAGAGCGCACGGATGATGGAGCGGATCGGGTTAAGCGGAACAGCGCGCAGGCAAACGGCCTGCAAAGCGAAACGCGACATGATTTTCACAATAACGAACCCTGTGGCAATAAGGGGATGCACAAGCGCGACGGCAATCCGGCGACTTAAGCGATTTCCATACGGGTGACCCGACAGCCCGCGCAGGTGGCGGACAGCGATTTCGAGTGAGAATTGTGACAAGCGTCATATTTTGGAGACATCGGACTATTCCTAAATCCGAATGCCAACCCAGCTTTTTCAGTGATGAAAAATACGTACGGCCAGGTCGCCTGGCTTGCTGAAGCAGCCGCCTTGGGTCAGGCGTTCGCAAACCAAATCGATGAGGAGTAGGCCTGGTCTTAGCGTCGCGCGGGCATCAATAAGGAGAGGCCAGGCGAGCACAAGGGCTTCGCCTGGCCTGTCACGGTTCTACCACTCGTATCCCACGCCAACCGCGAGGCCGACATTGCCCTTGGCACTGCCGGAACCATTGGCCTTGTAGGCCCAGTCACCGTCTTCGCTGCGGCCGGACAGGCCGACCGCCAGGGCCGACTGCCCTTCATACACCGCGGTGCCCATGGCGACCATCGAACGGCCCGGGGTGGACGCGGCAGGCAAGGCCGCCATGGCCATGGCCGAGGCGATACCGGAGAAGGCATCCTGGCGCAGCGCACTGACCTGGCGGTCGGTGTAGGCGTTGGCCTGGCGCAGGGTGCGGTCGGCGGCCTGGTTGGAGAGCCGAGTGGCCTGGTCCAGGTTGACCGCATCGGTGGCCTGGGTGGCCTCGGCCACGTGACTGATCTGACGCTCGTTGCCCGCCGCGCCGACAGACACGGTATTGGGCCGATCGGCCGTGGAGCCTGCGCCCAGGGCGACACTGTTGTCTGCGCTGACGCTGGCACCGGCACCCACCGCTGTGCTCCGGTCGGCCTGGGCGGTCGCACCCGCGCCCGTCGCCACGCTGCCCTGACCGCTGGCATGGGCGTCGGCGCCCACCGCCACGGCCTGGCTGCCCGGGGTCACACGGGCCTTGTCGCTGCCGTCGCCACGGGTATCCACGGCGATGCCGGAGGCCTGCTGGCCGAGTTGCCGGACCTGTTGATTCACCGCATTCAGCTGGCGGCCGTTGACTGCATCGGTGCTGGTCGCGCTGAGCTCGCCATCCTGCACTCCGCCCAGGGTCCGAGGGCCCTGGCTGCCAGCGAAATCGACGCGGGTACCGTCGGTGTCCTTCGCCACCTGAAGATCACGACTGCCCGGGTCCTGGCGGACCAGGCCCACCTCACCGCGGTCCAGCTGCCCGCGCAGGGTGCCGACATCGGCACTGGCCTTGTCCGCCTTGTCCTTGACGGTTGCCAGCGAGCCGTCCAGCGCGTCGATGGCTTCGCCTACGTTAGCGGCTGCGATGGAGGATGTGCTGCCATCAGGCGACACGCCAGTCACGTTGAAGACCGGCGCGTTGAGCGTGCCATCCGGATTGACCGCAGCACCGCCACCCAGGGCATCGGCCAGTGCCTGGTTACCGGCGCGGGTAGCCTCTTGCAAACGACCCACCACGGTTTCGTCTTCACCCAGTCCCTGCAACTGATCGGCGGAACGGTCGGCCACTTCAGCAACACGGTCGGCCGAAGTCTGGGCGTTGTCGGCGGCCTGGCGAGCGCCATCGGCCGTGGTCAGCGCTGTATCCGCGGTGCGCTGGGCGGTGTCAGCGGCATCCTGTGCCTGCGCTGCTGCGGCCACGGCACCGGTCGCGGTGCCCTGGGCCTGGTCAGCAGTTTCCCGGGCCGCGTCTGCGACACCCTGGGCGGCCTTGGCCGTGCCGTCGACTATATCGAGCTGGCTCTTGTTGACTGCATCGGTCAGCGCCGTGCCGGCGGCCAGGTTGGTGATGCGCGCCGGGGTAGTGCGCGCGCCGCCGCGACCGGCACTGTAGGTACCGCTCGCCTCGTCCCACAGCAGGCTGTCGTCACGCAGGCTCTGAACATCCTGACCCAGGGTATCCAGCGCCTGGCCCTGATTCAGTACCGCACCGCTGACGGTGGCGATATTGCCATCCAGTGCATTCAGAGCATCGCCCACATTATTATGCGCATGGGCGCCAGGCTGCACGCTGCCATCTGCTGCGACCTGGCTGGTGGCATAGGACGGTACGGTCGGCTGGCCATCGGTACCTACGCTCGAGCCACCACCCAGTACCTGGGCGAGAAAGTTGCTGGCTTTCTCGGTGGCGTCGTTGATCGCGCTGCCTATGCGTTCGACCACGGTTTCCCCGGCATCCAAGCCTCGCAGTTGGCCGGCCGCCGTATCGGCAGTGGCTTTGGCGTCGTTGGCGGTGCCTTGCGCCGCATCGGCAGCGCCCTGGGCGGTATTGGCGGCCTGCAAGGCGTTGTTGGCACTGCCCTGTGCAGCATCAGCGATTTGCCGCGCATCGGTTGCCGAACTCAACGCCGTGTCAGCGGTGCCTTGGGCAGCCTGCGCGGCCTGCTGAGCGGTAGAGGCGGAACCCAATGCGGTATCAGCGGTACCTTGCGCAGCCTGCGCGGCGGTTTGTGCGGTAGCCGCGGCCGTCAGAGCGCTGTCAGCCGTGCCTTGCGCTGTGTCAGCAGAGCGCTGGGCAGCCGAGGCTGCCCCCAGGGCCGTGTTGGCCGTCGTTTGCGCACCGTCTGCTGTGGTTTGCGCAGTAGCCACCGAGCTCAGTGCGGTGTTGGCGGTTCCCTGGGCCGCCTCGGCGGCCGCTTGCGCGGTGGACGCCGACGTCAACGCGTCATCAGCGGTACCTTGGGCAGCCTCGGCACTTCGTTGTGCGGTGGCGGCCGAAGCAAGGGCCGTGTTGGCGGTGCCCTGGGCACCCTCGGCGGCCTGCTGAGCCCCGGTCGCGGTGGTCAGTGCCGTGTCGGCGGTGCCTTGTGCAGCCAAAGCCGCCTGCTGGGCACCGGATGCTGTATTCGCTGCGGTGTCGGCGGTTCCTTGCGCGGCATCGGCTGCCTGCTGGGCGGCAGTAGCAGAGCCCAGCGCGGTATCGGCCGTGCCCTGGGCCGCCTCGGCAGCTTGCTGTGCAGTGGACGCCGAATTCAATGCCGTGTCGGCAGTACCTTGTGCGGCCTGCGCCGCTGTTTGTGCCGTGTTGGCAGTGGCCATGGCCGTGTCTGCGGAGCCCTGGGCCGCTTCGGCGCCCTGCTGGGCGGCAGATGCGGCAGACAAGGCGTCATCGGCCGTGCCCTGGGCAGCATCCGCGGCCCGCTGTGCCGTGGCGGCCGATGCCACGGCGGTGTCGGCACGGCCCTGTGCGGCCTCGGCGGTTTGCTGGGCACCGGTTGCGGTGTCGAGAGCGGTGGTGGCGGTGCCCTGGGCGGCCTCGGCACCCTGCTGTGCGGTAGAGGCTGCGGTCAGTGCGTCATTGGCAGTTCCCTGGGCACTGGTCGCAGCCTGCTGTGCCGTAGCCGCCGCAGTCGACGCGTTATCGGCGCTGCCTTGCGCAGCCTCTGCGGTTTGCTGGGCGGTGGTGGCCGTGCTCAAGGCCGTGCCGGCAGTATCGCGCGCCGTGCCAGCGGTCTGTTGAGCCTCAGTGGCCGCGTTCAAGGCTGTGTTCGCAGTTCCCTGGGCCGCATCGGCAGCGGTTTGCGCGCGGCCGGCTGAATCAAGGGCGGTGCTGGCGGTGCCTTGTGCGGCCTGGGCGGTGTCCTGTGCAGCAGCTGCGGCATTCACGGCAGTGCCCGCTGTCGCCTGGGCGTTGTCGGCGACCCGCTGGGCGTTCTCCACTGCGCCCAGTGCGGTGTTGGCCGTGCCTTGTGCCGCCTCGGCGGTGCCCTGGGCACTGGCAGCCGAGGTCAAGGCAGCGGTAGCAGTGCCCTGTGCGGCGTCGGCGGCTCGCTGCGCCGTGGCCGCCGAGGTCGCAGCCCCCTCGGCGGTACCCTGGGCCTGTTCGGCCACTGCGCGGGCGCCGGCTGCGGCCTGCTGCGCCGCATCGGCACTGCCCTGGGCGGCCGCTGCAGTGGCCTGGGCGTTATCGGCACGGGTCAGGGCAGCTGCCGCTGTGCCTTGAGCGGCTTCTGCCGCTTGCTGTGCGTTGGTGGCGGTATGTTCGACGGCCTGCAGTTGGCTCACGTTCACGGCGTCGGTCGCGTCGACACCCGCGTCAAGGTTGCTGATGCGATTCTGCGGAAGATCCCCCTGGCGGGCGGTGAAGGCCTGCTGCTCCGGGCTCCAGCCGAGGTAGCGCTCGAGGGCCGCCAGACGGACTTTCTCCGCCGTGTCCTTGGCCATCGCATCAACCACATCCATGGCATCCTGGGTGCCCTTGTTGGCACGATCCAATGCTCTGACCGCACCCACCACGGAGGTCGGCTGAGCAACGCCATCTCCCAGGCTGGTCAACGCCATCGGCGCCAGCACGATCCTGCCATCGGTGAACGTGGTGCCTTCACCCAGAGCCGCGGCCACCGACTGGCTGGCAGCCAGTTCGCGGTCGCCCAGCTTTTGAATGGCGTCGTAAGCTACGAACAACTGCGCGCCATTGACGCCGTCGCTACTGGTCGCCGTGACCGAGCCGGGTGCCATGTGAATCACCTGACGTTTCTGCTGCGCGTTACCGATACTGACCACACCCTGGGTGTTGGCGCTGTCGAATGTGTACCGGTTGCCGTTGAGCGTCACCGGCGCCACCGCACGCACCGCCTCGGTGACAGCACCACTGCCCAAGGCGACGCCGAACTGATGCTGCGCGCTGGCATTCGCCCCCAGGGCCACGGCTTCGTTGCCATTGGTTCCTGCCGCAGTTCTCGCGACGCTGCCCAGCGCCACGGAATTGTTGCCTTGTGCGCTGGCGCCGAGCGCACCGGCGAACGAACCATCACCACTGGCCGAGGCGCCGGCGCCCGCTGCAATCGCTCGCTCCCCGGTTGCCGAGGACTCAGCTCCGATGGCGGTGGCATAACTGTTCGTGGCACTGGCGCGATAACCGAACGCAGAAGCGTGCCCCCCCGCACTGCTGGCCTCGAAACCGGCCGCGATACTGCTGAAGCCGTTGGCCTGGGCACCATGGCCGAAGGCCGCACCAAAGTTAGCGGCCCGGGTGCGCTCGTTGCCGATCAGCATGACCCCGCTCGGGTTCCCAAGCATCAGCCGGCCACTGTTGACGTAGAGCTCGCCGCCAAGGGTCAGCGATGTCGCACCAACACCATTCACATCAGCAGGCCGATAGAACAGCACGGAGTCAGTCTGGGTGCCTTTGGTGGCGGAGTTGCACCGGCTCGATGGGTCGTTGAACGTGACGTTCGCCGCCACGGTTGCCGCAGTGTTGCCTTGCGGGTCGTTGATGCTCACACAGGCGTCATTGGCGTTGGCATTGATGTGTACACCGTTGCCGGCCTGGGCGCCGGTGGCGCCGAGCAACGCGGTGATGCCCGTGAGGGTCAGCAGCCCCAGCGCGCACCAGCGCCAGGGAGCCGCCTGGACGTCGGCTGGCATGGCAGACCGGCAATAGCGGGAGCGCACCAGGTAACGGATCGGGTTGAGGGGCACAGACCGCAGGAAGGCGGACGGCAGAAGGGAACGCGATGTGGTTTTCACAATGACTCACCCTGTGGCACTTGATCGTGGAGCGCGGAACCGCAACGAACTGCCGCTGATTCACAACGGCTGGCGTGGTCGAGCGGTACGCTGCCTGCGCAGACTTCATGGAAATGCCCACATGTGCAGCGGGCCTTGGCTGGGGGTGAATTCTGCTCAGCACGCCACATCGGAGATATCGGACTACTCCTAAATTCGGCGCTCACAGGGCTGGGAAATAGCGCCTTGGTGAAGGGCGCGCTCACGTACTAGTCCCAGTCTTAATTTTTCAGGGATTGGCGATGATCCCGAAGTCATTGCGGACGACCACCGGACTTGGAAGGTGGGCTGGGTCATCGTGCTTGCCGCCCACAAAAAAGCCGCGCAACGGCGCGGCTTTTTGATGGCAATGAAAACCTGTTTAACGCTTGGCGATGATGTACACCGCGTGGACGATACCCGGGATGTAGCCCAACAACGTCAGCAGGATGTTCAGCCAGAATGCGCCACCGAAACCGACCTGCAGGAATACGCCCAGAGGCGGCAAGAGGATGGCGATCAGAATTCGGATCAGGTCCATGAATGTTCTCCCTACTTCAGTGAGCCCCGACGGGCGGTTCCTGATAATCGACCACAATCGGGCCACACAGGTTCCAAAACGGCACGCCTCACTCACGTTGTCGCAGGACCGCGGCCTGCCATCGCGGGCCGGTTGACTTGCCGGGCGCAGCGGGTAGAGTGCGGCCCCATGCAACGTCATATCACCCCCATCGCCGCGTTCTATTACCGCCTGCCCCCTTTCACCAGGCGGTAGATGCGTTGTTGCATGTCCGATCCGCCTGAGGCGGCTCGGTCATACCTCAAAAATTCCCAGTCTCCTCAGGCTATTTGCCCTTACAGGAGACCGTTATGCCCGCTACATCCCCCGACCTGCTCGACCAGCTCGATGCCCGTGGTTTCGTGCACCAGTGCACCGACCTCGATGGCCTGCGCCAGACGCTGAGCCAGGGCCCCATCACCTTCTACCTCGGCTTCGATGCCACCGCCGACAGCCTGCACGTTGGCCACCTGCAGGCGCTGATGCTGATGCGTCACTTGCAGCGCGCCGGGCACAAGCCGATCCTGCTGATCGGTGGCGCCACCACGCGCATTGGCGACCCCAGCTTCCGCGACAGCAGCCGCCCCGTACTCAGCGAAGAGCAGATCCAGCACAACATCGCCGGCATCACCGGCTGCTTCGCCCGCTACATCCAACTGGGCGACGGGCCGAGCGACGGCCTGGTGGTGGACAACGCCGCCTGGCTGGACGGCGTCGGCTACCTGCAATTTCTCAACGAGGTCGGCCGGCACTTTTCCATCAACCGCCTACTGACTTTCGACGCCGTGCGCAATCGCCTGGACCGCGAGCACTCGCTGAGTTTCCAGGAGTTCGGCTACACGCTGTTGCAGGCCCACGATTTCACCGAGCTGGCGCGCCGCCATAACTGCACCCTGCAACTGGGCGGGGCCGACCAGTGGGCCAATATCATCAATGGCGTGGAACTGAGTCGACGCCAGGGCGGCCAGCCGCTGTTCGGCCTGACCATGCCACTGCTGACCACCCGCGACGGACGCAAGATGGGCAAGTCGGCCCAGGGCGCGGTGTGGCTCAACGGCGACAAGCTCTCGCCCTACGACTTCTGGCAGTTCTGGCGCAACTGCGACGACGCCGATGTCGGCCGTTTCCTGGCACTGTTCAGCGAGCTGCCGCTCGACGAGGTGGCAAAACTCGCCGCCCTGCAGGGCGCGGAGTTGAACCAGGCGAAGATCGTGCTGGCCAACGCGGCCACGGCCCTGGCCCATGGCGAAGACGCGGCGCAGGCAGCGGCTAATGCCGCCGCCGAGTTGTTCGCGGGCAGTGGAGATGACGCCGAGCTGCCGGTGTTGGAGATCGATCCGGAGCGTCTGGGCAACGGCCTGAGCCTGATGACGGTGCTGCTGGAAGCGGGCCTGCAACCGTCACGCGGCGCCGTACGGCGCCTGGTTGAGGGCGGTGGCTTGCGCCTGGACGGCGAGACGCTGAGCGATGCCGAGCTGCCGTTGCAGGCCAAACACCTGGGCGCCCGGGTCAGCCTGGGCAAGAAGCGCCACTTCCAGCTTCAAGCATGCCGTCATGTGCCAGCCTGAATGTCGATCGGCGCATAGCACGGCGCTCTGCGGGGCACGTTAACGGAGCCCCGTCACGTTCCACGGAAAAAACATTGCCCAGAACCCGGGCGGCGGGCATGGTTCATCGTTCATCCCATGAACAAGGACCGTTGACGATGAGTGCATTCACTCAAACCCCGCCGCTCGTTTTCTGCTCGCACCCTGTCGAGAACCTGCCCTTTGGCGCCTGGAGCGATCTGACCCTGGAGATCGACGGGCAGGCCGAAACCCACGAGGCGCTGCTGAGCTTCGCCGGCTTCCTGGTGCGCCAGGCACTGGCCGACCAGAATCCCGAGCGGGTCAAAACCGCAGCCGATGTCGAGTCGCTGCTGTACGGGCTCAAGGCCCATGTGCAGATCATCTCGGGCGGCAGCATGACGGTGGGCGATGAGCAGCCCGACGATACCCTCACCGAGAATCGGGTGGTGCCGGGCCTGGCAATCGGCAACCTGCTGATGGCCTCCAACGAACCCGGCCAGGTCGGGATCGAGCAGCTTCATGAACGCCTGCGCCCGTCGAATGCCATGGCGCAGTCTCACGAAGACCTGAAAAACGCCGGACTGGACGTCCCGATGCAGGTCATCAGTGCCCTGCTGCCCAGCCTGAAGATCGACCTGCAACCCCCTTTCCGCGATGTCCAGCGCCTGGTGTATCCCAGCAAGCTGGAAGCCTTCAGGGCGCAGCAGGCCCTCAACGAACTGGCAGGCATCCCCGTCGAACGCTGCGAACTGGTGCTAGGCGAGCAGCCGTTGACCGCCGACCAGCCGGCCTACGCCATCGCGTACGACATGCTGTCGCTGATGCTGCTGAGCCTGCGTCAACGCGCCCTGGACGCTGGTGAGCCCGACCTGGCCGCACGCCAGGACGAATGGACGCATGTCCGCCTGGTGATCGGCGCCGAGGTGTCCAGCACGTCGGAATTCCTGTTGAATCCGGAGACCTACCTGCCCGCCCTCGGCCAGCCGGTACGCGGCATCCGCATCGCAGGCTCCCTGAGTGCGCTGGTACCGGAAAACCAGGACCTAGAGGCCGCCGAGCAGCTTTGGAACGCACTGGCCGACGAGGCTGCCAGGAAGGCCTGGAAGGACGCCCTCACCGGTACGACGGACATGAGCCATGCCCTGATGGTCAGCCTGAACGTGCCGTTGCGGCTGGACGTCATGACGCTCGACGGCGACCAGCGCCCGGAGGTGCTGGAGAGCCATTTCGACCGCGATGTCATCAGCGAGCAAGTCCCTGCAAAAATCCCGCGACCTGAGGAACTGGAAGCACCTGTCGCGCACCTCGAAGCCCAGGCACCGGAAGCACTCGAGCCTGAGCCTGCCGCCCTATCCGCCGACATACGCGAGCCGTCCGAACCTGCTGTTAAAACACCCGACACACCAGCACCAGCACCAGCAGCGAACGCTGCCGCCCGCCGTGGGTTGCTGCTGCTCGCGGTCATCGCCTGTGTGCTGATCGTCGGCCTGGTGATTCGCGGCTGACGAGCGCCAACCGTGGCCTGCGCGCGCTCCGGCTTGCAAGCCCGGGCGCGCTTGCCATGCCCGGGCAATTGACCTGAACCATCTCCGACCACCCTCCGTCGTAATAGCAAGATGACGCCAGGGAGACGGACCATGACGCAGAAATTCAAGCCGTATCACGGGGCCTCGGGCGGCTGGGGCTCCGCCTACTCGGTGGGCAGTATCCTGTTGCGTGAGCGCGCGCCCCTGGTCGGCGCCGGCGCCCTGCTCAAGCAGAATCGGCCGATCGACGGCTTCGCCTGCGTCAGCTGCGCCTGGGCCAAACCCCACCCATCCAAGCCCCTGGCCTTCTGCGAGAACGGCGCCAAAGCCACCGCCTGGGAAACCACCAGCCTGCGCTGCACGCCGGAATTCTTCGCCCAGCACCGGGTGGAAACCCTGCTCCACTGGAAGGATTGCGACCTGGAACAACAGGGGCGCCTGGCTCACCCGATGCGCTGGGATGCCGCCAGCGACTGCTACCTGGCGGTCAGCTGGGACGAGGCCATCGCTGACATCGGCGCCGAGCTGAACAGCCTGGGCAGCCCTGACGAAGCGGTGTTCTATGCCTCCGGCCGAGCCTCGCTGGAGGCCTCATACATGTGGCAGCTGTTCGCCCGCCAATACGGCACCAACAACCTGCCGGACAGCTCCAACATGTGCCACGAGAGCACCTCCGTGGCTCTGCCGGAAAGCATCGGCGTGCCGGTCGGCACGGTGACCCTGAACGATTTTTCCCACACCGACGGCCTGCTGATCTTCGGCCACAACACCAGCAGCAACAGCCCGCGCCTATTGCATGACCTGAAAGCCGCTCGCGAGCGCGGCGCGCCCATTCTCACGTTCAATCCACTACGCGAGCGGGGCCTGGAGCGCTTCACCGACCCGCAATCACCGGCGCAAATGCTCACCGGCAACTCCGTCGTCATCAGCACCCATTATCACCAAGTTGGCATCGGCGGCGATGTGGCCGCCATCGCCGGGATCTGCAAGGCCCTGCTGGCGATGGACGACGCGGCGCGGGAGGCCGGCCAGCCACGGGTACTCGACAGCGCTTTCATCGAACAGCACACCCATGGCTTCGAGACCTTCGAGCAGGCAATCCGTGGTTACGCATGGGACACCCTGGAGCGCCGCAGCGGCCTGACCCGTGGCGCCATGGAGGGTGCGGCCACGGTGTACGCCGGCTGCGAGCGGGTGATCGCCATCTACGGCATGGGCCTGACCCAGCACCGGCATGGCGTGCTCAACGTACAGATGCTGGTCAACCTGCTACTGATGCGCGGCAATATGGGCAAGGAAGGCGCCGGCATCTGCCCGGTGCGCGGCCATTCCAACGTGCAGGGCCAGCGCACCGTCGGCATCACCGAAAAAGTAGAGATGGTGCCGGTGGACACCTTGCGCGAACAGTTCGGCTTCGAGGTACCGCCGGAGGATGGCGTCAGCACCGTGGATGCCTGCGAAGGCATCATCGACGGACGGATCAAGGCATTCGTCTCCCTTGGCGGCAACTTCCTGCGAGCAGCCCCGGACACCAGTTGCCTGGAGCCGGCCTGGCGGCGCCTGCGCCTGACCGTGCAGATCGCCACCAAGCTCAACCGCAGCGCCCTGGCGCACGGCGACAAGGCCTACATCCTGCCCTGCCTCGGCCGCACCGAGATCGACGCCCAGGCCAGCGGCGAGCAGCAGCACACCACCGAGGACAGCACCGCATGCATCCGCGCCTGGCGCGGCGTGGTCAAACCGGCGGGCGAGCTGTTGCGCTCGGAACCATCGATCATCGCAGCCCTGGCCAAGGCCACGTTGCCGCCCAACCCGCGCCTGGACTGGGACGCCTGGGTCGCCGACTACGGACTGATCCGCGACGCCATCGCCACCACCTACCCGGAGGTGTTCCACGACTTCAACGTGCGCATGCTCGAACCCGGCGGTTTTCACAAACCCCTCGGCGCCAGCCAGCGCGAGTGGGACACCCCCAGCGGCAAGGCGCAGTTCGTCACTCCGGACACCCTGGCGGTGAACGACGATGTCGAGCAAAGCCCGGAGCGCCGCGAAGTGCTCAACCTCATGACGATCCGCAGCAACGACCAGTTCAACACCACCATCTACAGCGACAACGACCGCTTTCGCGGCATTCACGGCACCCGTTCGGTGATCCTCATGCACCGCAACGACATGGCCAGGCTGTCCCTGGACGAAGGCGATCAGGTGCAAGTGAGCACCGCTGTGGAGGACAACATCCAGCGCACCGTGGGGCCGCTGCGCGTCACTCCGTACGACATTCCCGAAGGCTGCTGCGCCGGCTATTACCCCGAGTGCAATCCCCTGGTGCCGCTCTGGCACCACGAGGAAAAAGCCAAGGTCCCCGCCTCCAAATCGATACCGGTGACCCTGCGTCGGCTGATCGCCGTGACGGGTGACGCCAACCCGTAGGGTGGATCACGCTTCATCGATCCACCATGGCGCACCGCGTTGCCCGCCGGGTGGTGGAAATGAAGAGCGATTTCCACCCTACAGAGGTCCAGAAACCGGCGCCGACCGTAGGGTGGATCACGCTTTATCGATCCATCATGGGGCACCGCATTGCCCGCCGGATGGTGGAAATGAAGAGCGATTTCCACCCTGCACATGTCCAGAGACCGGCGCCGGCCGTAGGGTGGATCACGCTTCACCGATCCACCACGGGACACCGCGGTTAGCCGTCGGGTGGTGGAAATGAAAAGCGAGTTCCACCCTACACATGCCCGAAACCACCGCCGACCGTAGGGTGGATCACGCTTCATCGATCCACCATGGGGCACCGCGGTTGGCCGCCGGATGGTGGAAATGAAGAGCGATTTCCACCCTACATGTGCTCAGAAATCGGCGTCGACCGTAGGGTGGATCACGCTTCATCGATTCACCATGGAGCACCGCGGTTGGCCGCCGGATGATGGAAATGAAGAGCGATTTCCACCCTACGTATGTCCAGAAACCGGCGCCGACCGTAGGGTGGATCACGCTTCACCGATCCACCATGGGGCACCGCGGTTGGCTGCCGGGTGGTGGAAATGAAAGGCGATTTCCACCCTACGTGGCGGCTGCTTCGACTGGTGTCGATGCTCGCGTCGCCTGTGCGAACAAATAGGTGCTCATCTTGTACGACAACCTACCGAGAGCCCGTCTATAGTCAGACGCTCATCCGTTCTTCGCCCCCTCCAAGGAGTTTCCATGAGCAAGGTGTACAACGTCGCTGTCCTGGTCGGCAGCCTGCGCAAGGCCTCGATCAACCGCAAACTCGCCCTGGCCCTGGCCGAGCTCGCGCCGCCGTCACTGAAACTGGAGATCGTCGAGATCGGCGACCTGCCGCTGTACAACGAAGACATCGATGTCGAGCCGGCTCCTGCCGCTTACACCGCTTTCCGTGCCAAGGTGAAAGCGGCCGACGCGCTGCTGTTCCTCACCCCGGAATACAACCGCTCGATCGCCGCGCCGATGAAGAACGCCATCGATGTCGGTTCGCGCCCGTATGGCCAGAGCGCCTTCAGCGGCAAGCCCGGTGCGGTGATCAGCGCCTCGCCCGGTGCGGTCGGCGGCTTCGGCGCCAACCACCACCTGCGCCAGACCATGGTGTTCCTCGACGTCGCCATGCTGCAGCAACCGGAAGCCTACCTGGGCGGCGCCGGCAGTTTCTTCGACGAGAACGGCACCCTGAGCGATGGCATCAAGCCGTTCCTGCAGAAATACATCGACGCCTACGCCAACTGGGTAGAGCGCAACGCCTGACCCTTCTTCAGGCTGGCCTGGTGCATCGCACGGGCCAGCCGGGATGTAACCCCCCCTTTCTTCTCCATGACCCACCATCGCCCAGGTGAATGGCAGGACAAACTGCTTGCCTCGACTAGACCGACCGGTCTATATAGTTGCCATGAACACGACCTCTACCCGCGACAGACTGATCGATGCCATGGCCGATGCGCTGCAACGCAAGGGCCTGCATGGCGTCGGCCTGAGCGAGCTGCTGGGCACCGCCGGTGCACCGAAGGGCAGCCTCTATCACCATTTCCCGGACGGCAAGACCGAGCTGGCCGTAGCGGCCATCGACCGCATCAGCCAGCGTATCGACGGAATGTTCGCCACTCTCTTCCGCCGCCACAGTGATCCGCTGCTCGCGCTGCAACAGTGGCTGCACGGCGCCCTGCAACAACTGGAGAACAGCCAGTTCGAGCGCGGTTGCCCGCTAGCCACCGTGGCGCTGGAGAGCGGCCCGGACGACGTCGCGATACGCCAGGCCCTGGGCCGCAGTTTCGCGACAATCCGTCGGGCACTGGCCGAGCAGCTGCACCGCCACGGGCACACCCGCGAAGCGGCCGAGAACCTCGCCGCCCTGTTCGTCGCACTGTACGAAGGTGGCCTGCTGCAGGCCCGTGTGGCCGGCAGCAACGAACCCCTGAAGCGGGCCGTAGATGCCCTGTTCACCTTGACCCGGCAGCAAGAACCGGGAGGAGCACGACCATGACCAATGACAACCAGCCGATAACCAGCGAACGCCTGACCCTGACCGCCCTCGACGGCTACCCGCTGCAGGCCACGCTCTACCATGCGCCGCAACCCCAGGCGCACCTGATCGTCGGCGGCGCCACCGGCGTGCCTCAAGGTTTCTACCGGCGTTTTGCCGAATACGCCGCGCGCCGTGGCTTCAGCACCCTGACCCTGGATTACCGTGGCATCGGTCTGTCGAAACCGGCCAGCCTGCGCGGCTTCGAGATGAATTACCTGGACTGGGCCCACCACGACCTGGCCGCCGCCGTGGACCTGCACCAGCACGCCACGCGACCGCTGTTCATGGTCGGGCATTCATTCGGTGGCCACGCCTTCGGCCTGCTGCCCAACCATGACCGGGTGAAGGGTTTCTACACCTTCGGCACCGGTGCGGGCTGGCACGGCTGGATGCCCCGTCTCGAACAGGTGCGGGTGCTGGCGATGTGGCGAGTGATCGGCCCGTTGATGACCCGCTACAAGGGTTACCTGGCCTGGAGCGGGCTGGGCATGGGCGAGGACCTGCCGCTGGGCGTGTACACCCACTGGAAGCACTGGTGCCGGTTCCCCCGCTATTTCTTCGACGACCCGCAGATGCCGGGCCTGGCCGAGCGCTTCGCCCAGGTGAGCACACCCATCGTCGCTGCCAACGCCCTGGATGACCTGTGGGCGCCGCCCCAGTCGCGAGATGCCTTTATGGCCGCCTACCGCGAAGCGCCCTACCAGGCCCGCACCATCGAGCCGAGCGAAGGCCTCGGCCCCATCGGCCACATGGGTTACTTCCGTACCGCCGCACAGCCGCTGTGGGACGAAGTGCTCGACTGGTTCGGCCAGCTCGACGTCGACACCCGCCTGCGCGCCGCCGGCTAAGGGCGGCCTCGGCAGTCCCCTGCGCTGCGCAGCACGGTTTGAGCAGACCCGCACGCAACGGCCCTGCAAGGGTTACAGCACGAAGAAAGGGGAATCCGCTCGCAGGGCCGGGGTTTCAGCCGGCATGGGGCGGTAGGTGGGTGATCATCAGCCGAAGGAATCGGAGGCGGGAATTTTCGGGGGCGGAAAAAAGAAAACCCCGCTTGTGCGGGGTCTTGCAGACTGAGTCCTGACATCCATGATCTGCGCACCATCCTGGTGGCTGTCCAGCGTATCCCTGGTGATATGTTTGCGCTTCCTGCGCGACGTCCATGGCGTGAAGATTACGCCCACGTTCAGTAGGGCAATAGTGGCAATTGGCAACACCTCTTGTAAGCCAAAGATTACAAGCTATTCCAGGCCGTGGTTTTCACCAGCGCGAGGGAGCCGAATCCCTCAATTTCACAGGCGTTGCCGGTAGCCACCAGCCCGGCCGTAGCAGCCAGCCCACGCACCCGCCGCTTCTTTATTTTGTGACGTGCGTCTTGCTAGACTCCGGTTGTCCTACAAAAACAACAGACCGCCGTCAGTGCCGTCACATTGGGGCCCAGCATGCGCACAGCCGTACTTGCCATTGGTTGCCTGGCAGCCAGTCTCAGCCTCCCCTGCCTGGCCAACGGCCAGAATCAGATTCCCGACGCCAAGGCCAGCGCTCAGTTGTTCTGGGGCCAGCTCTACGCCAGTGGCGGCACCTCGCTTTACTGCGGCAAGGCCTTCGAGGTCGAAGGCGGTCTGTTCACCATCAGCCCGATCTACAGTAGCAAGCAGTTGAAGCAGTCCCTGCGCTGTATCACCGATCGCCAGTGCACCATCATGAACCCCCGCTACCCGCTGATCACTGCGGACCTGCACAACCATTACCCGGCGCTCACGCGCGTCGAGCTGGCCCGGCGCAATGCCCAGTTCGGCAAACTGGACGACAGTGTGCCAAGCCTGTTCGATGACATCGGCTGCAACATGAAAGGCAGCTTCCAGGTGGTAGAGCCCCGCGACGAGGCCAAGGGAAACATCGCCCGGGCAATCTTCTACATGCACGTCGAGTACGACCTGCCGATCATCGGCCAGGTGCAGTTGTACAAGCAGTGGCACCAGATGGACCCGCCGGACGCCGAGGAAAAGACCCGCAACGACCGGATCGAAGCCCTGCAGGGCACGCGCAACCGCTTTATCGACAACCCGGCGCTGGTGGATCAGCTGATTACCAACTGAGGCGAGGTGATCCGACGGCAGCTAGCGGCGCTTGTGCAGCGAACGCAGCTTGTAGCGCTCACCGGGGTGGATCAGCCGTGCGTAGCTGACCAGGTGATCCTCCGACCAGGTGCGGCGGATCACGCTGAGGCAGGGCATGGCCGCGTCGATCTGCAGCAGCTCGGCGGTGCGTGCATCGACACTCACCGCTTCCACCACGTGCTCGACATCGGAGATCGGGCAGGCGGCGACCAGCACTTCGTTGGGCGTCTGCCAGGTGAAGTCGGTCTGCAGGTAATCGGGCACCCAGCGCGGGTTGACGAAGCGATCCTCCAGCTGGATCGGCACACCGTTCTCGCGGTGCACCAGCACCGTGTGGAACACCTCCGCCCCCAGGCGTACCCCCAGGCGCAGCGCCACTTCGTCGTCGGCTTCGATGGCCTCGCAGCGAACCACATCGTTAGCGTATTCATGGCCACGGCCACGCACTTCGCTGGCGATGTTCAGCACTTCGTGCAGCGACGACTCGGCCTTGCGGTCGGTGACGAAGGTGCCCAGGCCGGCCTGACGCATCAGGTAGCCCTGCTGCACCAGGTCGCGAATCGCCTTGTTGGCGGTCATGCGGCTGACGCCGAAATCCCGGGCCAGTTGTTCCTCCGGCGGGATCTGGTGATTGACCGGGTAGGCGCCACTCTGGATACGTTCGAGCAGAAAGGCCTCGATCGCCTTGTAGCGCGGGGTTGTGCTGGTCACTGCGGCTCCTTGGGATTCACCCGATGCGCGAATGATAGCCGGCCCGGGTAGCGGCGCGTAGGGTGGGCAACGCTTTGCTTGCCCGCCCTACGTCTGCCGGCTACGCCAGGGATGGCAGCAACCCATTCGGCAGCAAGGGGGTCAGCACGCGTTCGGCGAGCAAGGCCGTGGCCGCCTCGATGTCGGGGGCGAAGAAGCGGTCCTCGACGTAGTACGGCACCTGCTCACGCAGCGTCTGCCGCGCCTGTTCCAGCTTGGGCGAACTCTTCAGGCCCTCACGGAAGTCCAGGCCCTGGCAGGCCCCCAGCCACTCGATGGCGAGCACACCACGGGTGTTGGCGGCCATCTCCCACAGGCGCTTGCCAGCTGCCGGGGCCATGGACACGTGGTCTTCCTGGTTGGCCGAGGTCGGCAGGCTGTCGACGCTGTGCGGGTGGGACAACGCCTTGTTCTCGCTGGCCAGGGCCGCAGCCGTGACCTGAGCGATCATGAAGCCGGAGTTGACCCCGCCATTGGCCACCAGGAACGGCGGCAACTGCGACATGTGTTTGTCCATCATCAGCGAGATGCGCCGCTCGCTCAGGGCGCCGATCTCGGCAAGCGCCAGGGCCAGGTTGTCGGCGGCCATGGCCACCGGCTCAGCGTGGAAGTTGCCACCGGAAATCACCTCGCCCTCCTCGGCGAACACCAGCGGGTTGTCGGAGACGGCATTGGCCTCGATCCCCAGCACCTCGGCGGCCTGGCGCAGCTGGGTCAGGCAGGCGCCCATCACCTGGGGCTGGCAGCGCAACGAGTACGGGTCCTGGACCTTGTCGCAGGCCTGGTGGGAGCGCCCCACCTCACTGCTTGCTTCGAGCAGATGGCGATAGGCAGTAGCCGCGTCGATCTGCCCGCGCTGACCACGGGCAGCATGGATGCGTGCATCGAACGGCGCCCGCGAGCCCAGGGCCGCTTCCACCGTGAGGCCGCCGCAAACGGTGGCAGCGGCGAACAGGTCTTCCGCTTCGAACAGGCCGCGTAGGGCATAGGCGGTGGAGACCTGGGTGCCGTTGAGCAGGGCCAGGCCCTCCTTAGCAGCCAGGGTCAGCGGCTGCAGGCCGGCCACGGCCAGGGCTTCGCTGGCCGGCAGCCATTGCCCGCGATGGCGGGCCTGGCCTTCGCCGAGCAGCACCAGCGACATGTGCGCCAGCGGCGCCAGGTCACCGGAGGCACCGACCGAGCCCTTGAGCGGAATATGCGGGTAGACCTCGGCGTTGATCAGGGCGAGCAAGGCGTCGATCACCACCCGGCGGATGCCGGAGAAACCCCGGGCCAGGCTGTTGACCTTGAGCAACATGATCAGCCGCACCATGGCGTCGTCCAGCGGCTCGCCGAAACCGGCAGCGTGGGACAGCACCAGCGAGCGCTGCAGCTTTTCCAGGTCGTGACTGGCAATCCGGGTCGAGGCCAGCAGGCCGAAACCGGTGTTGATGCCATAGGCGGTGCGGTCTTCGTCGAGGATGCGCTGCACGCAGGCCACGCTGCGCTCGATGGCGGCCCCGGCCTGCGCATCCAGCTCCACCCGCAACGGCTGTTGATAGGCGCTGCGCAACTGGCTCAGGGTCAGTTGGCCGGGCTGCAGAATCAGTGACGTCATGATCAGGCTCCTTTGCCTGGATTGATCATTGGCAGGTCGAGGCCCTGTTCGTGGGCACAGTCGACGGCAATCTCGTAGCCGGCGTCAGCGTGGCGCATCACACCGGTGCCCGGGTCGTTGCGCAGGACCCGACCGAGACGAGCATGAGCCTCGGGCGTGCCGTCGGCAACGATCACCACGCCGGAATGCTGCGAGTAGCCCATGCCCACACCGCCGCCATGGTGCAGCGAGACCCAGGTGGCACCACCGGCGGTGTTCAGCAGGGCGTTGAGCAGCGGCCAGTCGGACACCGCGTCGGAGCCATCGCGCATGCTTTCGGTTTCGCGGTTGGGGCTGGCCACCGAGCCGGAATCCAGGTGGTCGCGGCCGATGACGATCGGCGCCTTCAGTTCGCCGTCGGCCACCATCTGGTTGAAGGCCTGGGCCAGGCGCGCGCGGTCCTTCAGGCCGACCCAGCAGATGCGTGCCGGCAGGCCCTGGAAGCTGATGCGCTCGCGGGCCATGTCCAGCCAGTTGTGCAGGTGCGCGTCATCCGGGATCAGTTCCTTGACCTTGGCGTCGGTCTTGTAGATGTCTTCCGGGTCACCGGACAGCGCGACCCAGCGGAACGGGCCGATGCCCTGGCAGAACAGCGGACGGATATAGGCCGGGACGAAACCGGGGAAGTCGAAGGCGTTGTCCACCCCCTCTTCCAGGGCCATCTGGCGGATGTTGTTGCCGTAGTCGAAGGTCGGCACGCCCATCTGCTGGAACGCCAGCATGGCCCGCACGTGTTCGGCCATGGATTGCTTGGCCGCCTTGACCACGGCTTCCGGCTCGGTCTGCGCACGGTCGCGGTACTGCGCCCAGTTCCAGCCCTTGGGCAGGTAGCCGTTGAGCGGGTCGTGGGCGCTGGTCTGGTCGGTGACCATGTCCGGGCGCACGCCGCGACGTACCAGCTCCGGGAGGATCTCCGCGGCGTTACCGCATAGTGCGATGGAGCGGACCTCACCCTCGGCGGTGTAACGGGCGATGCGCGCCAGGGCATCGTCGAGGTCGCTAGCCTGTTCATCGACGTAGCGGGTCTTGAGGCGGAAATCGATACGCGACTGCTGGCACTCGATGTTCAGCGAACAGGCACCGGCCAGGGTCGCGGCCAGCGGCTGGGCACCGCCCATGCCACCGAGGCCGGCGGTCAGTACCCAGCGGCCCTTGAGGCTGCCGCCGTAGTGCTGGCGGCCGGCTTCGACGAAGGTTTCGTAGGTGCCCTGGACGATGCCCTGGCTGCCGATGTAGATCCAGCTGCCGGCGGTCATCTGCCCGTACATGGCCAGGCCCTTGGCATCCAGTTCGTTGAAATGCTCCCAGGTCGCCCAGTGCGGCACCAGGTTGGAGTTGGCCAGCAGCACCCGCGGTGCATCCTTGTGGGTTTCGAACACGCCGACCGGCTTGCCGGACTGGATCAACAGGGTCTGGTTGTCTTCCAGGCGGGTCAGCACCTCGACGATCTTGTCGTAGCAGGCCCAGTTGCGCGCCGCACGGCCGATGCCGCCATAGACCACCAGTTCGTTAGGGTTCTCGGCCACGTCCGGGTCGAGGTTGTTCATCAGCATGCGCAGCGGCGCTTCGGTCAGCCAGCTCTTGGCGGTCAGCGTGGTGCCGCGGGGGGCGCGGATTTCGGTATCACGGAAAAGGCTCATGGCAGGCTCCTGCAAGGGATCGGGTAAGGGGGTGAGTCGCGGGCGGTGCATCAGAGCCAGCCCAGGTATTGCGCCAGGTAGGCCAGCGGAATGCTGAACACCAGGCTGAAAAAGGTGCGCTGCAGCCAGACCAGCAGCAGGTCGCGCAGACGCAGCGGAATGGAGGTGGCGAGCACGCAGGGAATCGAGGCGGAGAGGAACAGCACACTGCTCACCGACACGGTGGCCACGATGAAGCGCACCAGCTCGCCAGCGTCTTTCACCAGCATCACCGGCAGGAACATTTCCGCCAGGCCGGACGCAATGGCATGGGATACCTGCATCGGCTCCTCGAGGCCGAACAGCCAGGTCACCGGGTAGAACACCAGGCCGATGACATCGAAGACCGGCGTGTACTTGGCCGCCAGCAGCCCCAGCAGGCCAACCGCGAGAATGCTCGGCAGGATCGCGGCGGTCATGCGCAGGCCGTCGAGGAAGGTCTCACGCAACGCATTGAACAGCGAAGGCGCACCGGCAGCCTGGCCCAGGCCGGCATTCCAGGCGCTGGCGAGGCGGCTTTCGCCCGGTTGCAGCTGTGGCTCGGGCAGGCTCTTGGCGGGCATCTGCGCCAGCGGGTAGATGCGGGCGGTGACGGCGGTAACGCTGAAGGTGACCAGCATGGTGCCCCAGAAAAACAGGTTCCAGATCTCCATCAGGTCCAGGGTCTTGGCGATGATCACCATGAACGGCACCGACACCGTGGAAAACCCGGTGGCGATGATCGCCGCGTCGCGCACGCTGTAGTGGCCCTGCCGGTACATGCGGTCGGTGATCAGCAACCCGACCGAGTAGCTGCCGACGAACGAGGCCACGGCGTCGATCGCCGACTTGCCCGGCGTGCGCCACAGCGGCCGCATCACCGGCTGCATCAGCACGCCCACCAGTTCCAACAGGCCGAAGCCGATCAGAAACACCAGCGCCAGAGAACCCAGGGGCACGATCAGCGCCAGGCTGAGTACCAGCTTCTCGAAGAGGAACGGCAGCATGTCCGGCTGGTACAGGACCGCCGGGCCGATATCCAGCAGGTAGGCCACACCGATCAGCAGACCCAGCAGCTTGAACACACTGAAGGTGATACGGGTCAGATCGCCCCGCCAGTTGCCGCTGACCCAGGGCTGCAACGCACCGTAGACCATGAACGCCAGGGCGATGGCGATGACCAGCGGCCGCGCGTGCTCCTGCACGGTGCTGGCGGCGTGGTCGAGCAGGATGGTCGAACGCCCGGCAATCTCGAACGGCACGAAGAACAGCACCAGCCCGACCAAGCTGTAGCCCAGCAGGCGCACCAGGGCGTGCCCCCGGGATACGCTGCCGACAAGGGATGCCTGCTCAGACATGATTAGCCTCCAGCACAAGGCCGAACGGCGCGAAACGGGTGCTGCGAACTACGGGGGAAAACAGCATCACTCGGGTTCCTCTGGATTTATTGTTGTCAGGGAATCGGTTGCAGGGTGCTTCGCTCAGCCGCTCAGGGTCAGCAGGTGCACCAGCCGCGCGGCCACCCGCGCGGTACGGTTGTCGATGTCGTGATCGGGGTTGAGCTCGGCCAGATCGACCAGGCGCAACTTGCCGCTGTCGCGTACCCGCTCCAGCAACGGCTCGAGCAACGCCAGCGGCACGCCACGCGCCGCCGGAGCGCTCACGCCCGGGGCTTCGCAGGCCGGCAGCACGTCGATATCGATGGTCAGGTAAATCACGTCGCAGCCGGCGATGAATGCCCCCAGCTCATGGCTGATATCGAGCAGGCTGGACTCGCGGATTTCATGGTCCTCGCGCACCAGAACATCCAGCTCGGCGGCCCGCTGGAACAGTGCGCGGGTATTACTGGCGCGGCTGACGCCGAGGCAGGCGTAGCGGAACGGCCAGCCACGGGCGGCGCACTGCTCGGCGATCTGCGCGAAGGGCGTGCCGGAGGAACGCACGTGGGCCGGATCACGCAGGTCGAAATGCGCGTCGAAGTTGATGATGCCGATGCGTGGGGCGGCCATCCGTGGGGCGGCCGCCTGCGGTGCCTCGGCGCTCGCTGCCATGTGCTCGGCGATACCTAGCCAGCTGCCATAGGCCACCTCGTGACCGCCCCCCAGCACAACCGGCAGATGGCCGGCCTGCAGCAGGGCACAGACCCGATTGCCGAGGCGCGCCTGGGCGCCCTCCAGATCACCGTCGGCGCAGACCACATCACCACTGTCATAGGCCGGCCCCTGGCGGTGCCAGGCCAGGTTGGCCAGTGCCTTGCGAATCGCCAGTGGCGCCGCAGCGGCACCGACACGGCCGTGGTTGCGGCGCACGCCTTCGTCGCTGGCAAAACCGATCAGCGCCACGCCCGGCGAGCTATCGCTGTGCAGCGGCTGGATGCGTTGGTGCCAGCGGGCGCTGTCCACCTCAGGGTCAATGCGGCCCTGCCAGCAGGCCATGTCGTGACGGTCACTGCCCATGGGTGACGACTCCATTGAAAACGCGCTGACGCAGACGACCCGGCTGCACCGCATAGGCCAGCTCGGCCGGCTGCTGCACCGCCCACAGGCACAGGTCGGCGGGGCTGCCGACCGCGATACGGCCAGCATCCGCCAAGCCCAGGGCCTGGGCCGCGTGGAGGGTCATGCCGGCCAGCGCTTCGCGAGGTGTGAGACGGAACAGGGTGCAGGCCAGGTTGAGCATCAGCGTGGGGAAACAGATCGGCGAGGTGCCGGGGTTCGCGTCACTGGCCAGGGCCATCGGTACGTTGTACTGACGCAGCAGCTCGATGGGTGGCAGGCGGGTTTCGCGCAACGTGTGGAAGGCGCCGGGGAGCAAGGTGGCGACCGTGCCGGCCTCGGCCATGGCACGCACGCCGTCTTCGTCGAGCCACTCGATATGGTCCGCCGACAGCGCCCCATAACGCGCGCCCAAGGCACTGGCGCCCTGGTTGGACAACTGCTCGGCGTGCACCTTGATGCCCAGGCCGTGACGCTGCGCCGCCTGGAACACCCGCTCGCACTGCGCCGGGCTGAAGGCGATGTTCTCGCAGAACACGTCCACCGCATCCGCCAGGCCCTCGGCAGCGGCCGCCGGGATCATCGTCTCGCACACCAGGTCGATGTAGCCGTCGCTGTTTCCGGTGAACTCCGGCGGCAGGGCATGGGCACCCAGCAGAGTAGTCACGACCCGGACCGGCGCCACCTCGCCCAGGCGCCGGGCGACTCGCAGCATCTTCAGTTCGTCGGCCACGGTCAGGCCGTAGCCGGACTTGATTTCCACCGTGGTCACGCCGTCGGCCATCAGGGCTTCGAGGCGCGGCAGGGCCTGGTCGAGCAACTGCGCTTCGCTGGCCGCACGGGTCGATCGCACAGTGCTGATGATGCCGCCACCGGCCTGGGCAATTTCTGCGTAGCTCGCCCCTTCCAGGCGCCGCTCGAACTCATCCGCACGCTGGCCGGCGAACACCAGATGGGTGTGGCAATCCACCAAGCCCGGCGTCATCACCCCGCCCCTGCCCGCCTCGCTCGCCCGCGGCGCCTGGCGCAGGTCGAAAGCGCTTTCGGGCCACAGGCCTTTCACCACCCCATCCTCGACCAGCACGGCCATGGGCTCGGGCAGTACCGCCAGACCGTCGAATACGGTCACGTCACGCCATAGCAGGCCGGGTTGCTGGAACTGAGACATGAGCTGGGCTCCTGATCGAGTATGTATATACAATAAGAACGACACGAGTCAGCGTCAACCCACCACCGAACAGAAACTATGCCGCTCTCTGCCAGGACCTGTACTGATAACTGGTCTATAAATCTGAGCCTATCGCTCTGAAATGGGCAATTCAGGCCAGTTCAGCGATAGCCTGAGCGCACACCTTTTATGTATATACAATAAATCGAATAACCGACGAGACCACCATGAGCCATCGCCTGACCGACTTATCCACAACACCCTGCATGCCCTGGAAGAATGGCGGCGGTGAAACCTGGGAGCTGGCCATCGAGCCGGCGGGCGCCGCGCTGGATGAGTTCGAATGGCGCATCAGCAGCGCACGGGTGACTGCGCCCGGCGGGTTTTCCAGCTTTCCGGGGATTGATCGCAGCCTGGCGATCCTGGAAGGCCACGGTTTGGGCCTGGTGGCAGGCGACGGACCGGCCTTCATCCTGGCGACCGACAGCCAACCCTGGCAGTTCGCCGGCGAAGAGCCGGTGCACGCCGAACCGCTGAACGGCCCGATCACCGATTTCAATGTCATGACCCGGCGGGATAACTGGCGTCACGTGCTTGAGCGTCATGCACTGACGGGCATGCAACGCCTGGATCATCACGCGGATGCGCTGTTTATCTTTTGCCAGGAGGGCGCGTTGAGCGCCGTTATCGGCAGCGCCGCGCCCATCCACCTGGGCGCAGGGCAAGGCCTGCTGATGCAGGATGAACGCCACCCCGTCGAGCTGCACCCAGAGCCAGAGGCGCAGGTCTATCTGGTACACCTATACCGGACCGACACGGCTGGCGGCATACACCGTTAAATCACGGCGACACCAATCCCGTAGGAGCGGGCTTGCCCGCGAGCTTTGGCTTTTTGTATCAATGCGGGTGTCCACAGATAAAGAGCTCGCGGGCAAGCCCGCTCCTACAAGGGCGAGGCCGTAATACCCGGGCATAAAAAAGCCCCGCTCGAGGCGGGGCTTTCTGGTTTGCCGAATGCGCTTAGAACTGCGAGGCGTCCAGCAGGTACAGGCTTTCGCTGCCAGCCTTGACCGACGCGCTCAGCGAGTGGATGCGCGGCAGGATGCGGGCGAAATAGAAGCGTGCGGTGCCCAGCTTGCTGGCGTAGAAGTCGTCCTGACCTTCCTTGCCCAGGGCGGTACGCGCCATCAGGGCCCACATGTAGGCGTAGGCGGTGTAGCCGAACACGTGCAGGTACTCGACCGAGGCCGCGCCGATTTCGTTCGGGTTGGACTTGGCGCGTTCCAGCAGGTCGGCAGTC
This sequence comes from Pseudomonas sp., assembly GCA_050282285.1. Taxonomy (GTDB): domain Bacteria; phylum Pseudomonadota; class Gammaproteobacteria; order Pseudomonadales; family Pseudomonadaceae; genus Aquipseudomonas. Next base: position 68,984 of record JBLZZJ010000044.1, on the reverse strand, counting down.
ATCTGTTCCAGGTTGGCGATGGCGGCTTTCAGCGGCTCGACGAACTCGGCCAGCGACGCATCGGCGCTGTCGGTGAAGGCCTTGATCTCTTCGGCGAAGTGCTTGTAGTACGCACCGCCACTGCCGACGACCTTGCGGCCGACCAGGTCGAGGGCCTGGATGCCGTTGGTGCCTTCGTAAATCTGGGTGATGCGGCAGTCGCGCACCAGTTGCTCCTGGCCCCACTCACGGATGAAACCGTGGCCGCCGAACACCTGCTGGCCATGCACTGTGGTTTCCAGGCCGAGGTCGGTCAGGAAGGCCTTGGCCACCGGAGTCAGCAGCGCCACCAGTTCTTCGGCGCGCTTGCGGGTGGTCGGGTCTTCGCTGAACTTGGCGGTGTCCAGTTGCATGGCCACGTAGCTGGAGAAGGCACGACCGCCCTCGTTCAGCGACTTCATGGTCAGCAGCATGCGGCGCACGTCAGGGTGCACGATGATCGGGTCGGCGGCCTTGTCCTTGGCTACTGGGCCGGTCGGCGCGCGGCTCTGGATGCGCTCGCGGGCGTACTCAATGGCGCTCTGGTAGGAACGCTCGCCGGTGGACAAACCCTGAATACCAACGCCCAGGCGCTCGTAGTTCATCATAGTGAACATGGCCGCCAGGCCCTTGTTCGGCGCATCGACGATCCAGCCGGTGGCGCCGTCGAAGTTCATCACGCAGGTGGCCGAGGCCTTGATGCCCATCTTGTGCTCGATGGAGCCGCAGGACAGCGCGTTGTGCTCGCCCAGGCTACCGTCGGCGTTGACCATGAATTTCGGCACCAGGAACAGCGAGATGCCTTTCGGACCCGCCGGGGCGTCCGGCAGCTTGGCCAGCACCAGGTGGATGATGTTCTCGGTCAGGTCGTGCTCGCCGCCGGTGATGAAGATCTTGGTGCCGCTGATTTTATAGCTGCCATCGGCCTGGGGCTCGGCCTTGGTGCGGATGATGCCCAGGTCGGTACCGGCATGGGGCTCGGTCAGGCACATGGAACCGGCCCAGACGCCGGCATACATGTTCGGCAGGTATTTCTCTTTCAGCTCTTCGCTGGCGTGGGCATTGATCGACAGGCAGGCGCCGGCGGTCAGCATCGGGTACAGGCCGAACGACAGGTTGGCCGAGTTGACCATTTCCTCGACCTGGGCCGAGATCACCTTGGGCATGCCCATGCCGCCGAAGCGCGGGTCACCGCCCACGCCGACCCAGCCACCGTCGGCATAGGCCTGGTAGGCCTCGGGGAAGCCGGCCGGTGTCTTCACCGCGCCGTCGGCCCAGGAGCAGCCTTCTTCGTCGCCGCTGCGGTTGAGCGGTGCCACGACGCCAGCGGTGATTTTGCCGGCTTCTTCGAGGATGGCGTTGGCGGTGTCTTCGTCCACCACTTCAGCCAGAGCTGGCAGCTCGGCCCACAGCTTGGAAACTTCGAACACTTCGTTGAGCACGAAGCGCATGTCGCGCAGGGGGGCTTTGTAGTCGGCCATTGGAACATTCCTCGAACGAAACGGGTTTACGGCAAGGCCTGGAGTTTAACCGAACAACTTTTAAGACACATAGGGTCGCGTTGTGACCATGCAACCACGAAAAGTTTACAGATCGTTGAAAACAAAAAGGCCCGCCAGATGGCGGGCCCTTGCAGTACGACCGCTCGTCAGAGACCGAAATGCTCGGCTGGCAGCGCCATCATGCAATCGCTGCCCGCCTCGGCCGACGCCAGGTGGGCGGCTGTGCGCGGCAGCAGGCGCTTGAAGTAGAAGGCGCATGTCGCCAGCTTGGCCTGGTAGAACGCCGCGTCCCCGCTGCCAGCCTCCAGTTTCTGCTGGGCCACCACCGCCATGCGCAGCCAGAAGTAGGCCAGGGTGACGTAGCCGGAGAACATCAGGTAATCCACCGAAGCGGCGCCGACTTCGTCGGGGTTCTTCATGGCTGCCATGCCGATCTTCTGGGTCAGCTCGCCCCACTGGCGGTTCAGGGTCGCCAGTTGTGCCACGTGCTCCTTGAGCTGCGGGTGTTCACCCTGGGCTTCGCAGAATTTGTGCACGATCTTGGTGAAGCCACGCAGCAGCTTGCCCTGGCTGCCGAGCACCTTGCGCCCCAGCAGGTCCAGCGCCTGGATGCCGTTGGTCCCTTCGTAGATCTGCGCGATACGGCAGTCCCGCACCAGTTGCTCCATGCCCCATTCGCGGATGTAGCCGTGGCCGCCGAAGACCTGCATGCCGAGGTTGGTCACCTCCTGGCCGGTCTCGGTCATGAACGCCTTGCAGATTGGCGTCAGCAGGGCCAGCAGGTTGTCCGCCTCTTCACGCTGCTCGGCGCTGTCCGCACGGTGGGCCTGGTCGATCAGCTGCGCGGTGAAATAGGCCAGGGCGCGGTTGCCCTCGTTGAAGGCCTTCATGGTCAGCAGCATGCGGCGCACGTCGGGGTGCACGATGATCGGGTCGGCGGCCTTGTCCGGCGCCTTCGGCCCGGTCAGCGAACGCATCTGCAGGCGGTCGTTGGCGTAGCGCAGCGCGCCCTGGAAGCTGGTTTCCCCGAGGCACAGGCCCTGCATCCCGGTGCCCAGGCGCGCGTGGTTCATCATGGTGAACATGCAGTTCAGGCCCTTGTTGGCCTCGCCAATCAGGAAGCCCGTGGCGCCGTCGAAGTTGATCACACACGTGGCTGAGGCCTTGATGCCCATCTTGTGCTCGATGGAGCCGCAGCTCACGCCATTGCGCGCACCGGCCTGGCCGCTGGAATCAGGCAGGAACTTGGGCACGATGAACAGCGAGATGCCCTTGGTGCCCGCCGGCGCATCCGGCAGCTTGGCCAGCACCAGGTGCACGATGTTCTCGCTCATGTCGTGCTCGCCGGCGGAGATGAAGATCTTGGTGCCGCTGATCGCGTAGCTGCCGTCGGCCTGGGGTACCGCGCGGGTCTTGATGATGCCCAGGTCGGTGCCGCACTGCGGCTCGGTCAGGCACATGGTGCCGGTCCAGCGGCCTTCGGTGAGCTGGGTCAGGTAGGTCTGCTTCTGTTCTTCGGTGCCGTGGGCGTGGATCGCCGACATGGCGCCGTGGGTCAGGCCAGGGTACATGCCCCAGGAGGTGTTGCTGGCGCCGACCATTTCCGAGATCAACAGGCCCAGGGAATGCGGCAGGCCCTGTCCGCCATAGGCGGGGTCGGCAGCCAGGCCGTTCCAGCCGCCTTCGACGTACTGGGCGAAGGCTTCCTTGAAGCCCGTGGGCGTGGTCACCACGCCGTTGTCGAAACGGCATTCCTCTTCGTCGCCGGAGCGGTTGAGCGGCGCCAGCACCTGTTCGCAGAACTTGGCGCCCTCTTCCAGGATCGCGCTGACCATGTCGGGCGTGGCGTCCGTGGCACCCAACGCGGCGTAGCTGGCATGGAAGTCGAAGACATCATCGATAAGGAAGCGCGTGTCGCGCATCGGGGCCTTGTATTCGGGCATGGTCACTCTCCGTCAGCAGATGCGCAGGGCGCGGCTCAAAGGGCCACGCTACTGCTGCTGGAGGAACCACCACAACGACCCTGTCCGTGCTGAATGCGCTGCCATAAGCCAGCGTGTCAGCGCTGGCCCGCCAGCTTCACCGCCCCGCGCTTCTGCCCGTGGCTGCGCACGCAGTTGCGTCCGGCACTCTTGGCTGAGTAGAGCGCCTGGTCGGCGGCCTTGATCACCTGCTCGGTGCTGCTGCGCTCGTGATCGCGCTCGGCCACGCCGATGCTGATGGTCACCGACACCTGGGCGGCGCCGGCCTGGCCACGACGCTGACGGCCCTGCTTGTCGTTCTGCGGCCGTTGCTGTTTGTCGCGCAGTTGCAGCTGGTAGCTTTCCACCGCCTGGCGCACCACTTCCAGGTGCGGAAGGCATTCCTCGATGGTCTTGCCGGGAAAGACCATGGTGAATTCCTCACCGCCGTAACGGTAGGCCTTGCCGCCGCCACCGATCTTGCGCAGGCGACTGGCGACCAGGCGCAGCACCTGATCACCAACGTCGTGGCCGTGGGTATCGTTGAATTTCTTGAAGTGGTCCACGTCGGCCATGGCGATCACGTAGTTGCGTCCCAGGCGCTGCAGACGCTCGTTCAACGCCCGGCGGCCCGGCAGGCCGGTCAGCTCGTCGCGGAAGGCCATCTGATAAGCCTCGTGGGCGACCGCCGCGACCAGGGTCAGCATCACCATGCTGCTCATCACGTGCAGGGCATGCACATGGGTGAAGACCTGGGGCAGCATCCACAGCACGCCGAGCAACCCCAGCATCTGGGCCGCATGCAGGGGCCGAGGGGCGCGCACGTACTGCACCAGAAGAAGCAGGAACGCCAGGGCAAACAGCGGGTACGCCAGTTGCACCAGGCTCATCCAGGCACCATGCAACACCGGCCAGCGCACCACCGAGACCCAGTGCAGCAGCGCCTCCGGATAGCGCTGCGCCAGGCCGACCGCCACCGCGCCGACAGCCAGCAGCACCGCCGCCCGGGCAATCAGGTCCTGGACCAGATGCGTGCGTTCCTGCCAGGCGGCGTAAAGCCCATAAAGCAGCGGCAGCAACAGGCTGCACAGGTGGAAGACCAGCGCCGTGTCGTCACGCACCCGACCGTTGGCGCGGTAGTGGTCGGCGTGGGTATCGAGGATGAAGTAGCCCAGGTACAGGACCACCAGCAGGAACAGCTCGCGCTGACGCCCATAGACCAGGCAGAACAGACCGCCGAGCAATAGCAGCAGGGTCGGCAGCACATTGAACAGCGAGGTGAAGAACTCGTTGAGCCCCGGCAAGCTGGCAGTCGCTACCGCGCCGCCGAGTAACAGCAGCGACGGAAGAAAATGACTGAGGCGCACAGCAGCCAAGCGCGACACGACAAGCTCCACGGCGAACGGAATCCAAACAAGGCTGGCATTCTGCCTGCACCGTGCCATTTACGCACCGCTTCAACGCGCAAAATGCGCAGTGATCAACGTGTATCGGCATGGATCGTCGGCCAAACGCTGTAACCGCACCCCACTCGCGCCTGCAGGAGCGGCTTCAGCCGCGAATTCTTCCGCTCGCAACGGTGTTGAATTTGGGAAAAGCTCGCGGGCAAGCCCGCTCCTACAGGGGGTGCGGCACCTGCGATATCCGAACCAGGCTGCATGCCCATGTAGGAGCGGGCTTGCCCGCGAGCTCTTTGTTCGACCGGTCGATTGCGGTGATGCATATGCCGCCGAGCTCGCGGCCAAGGCCGCTCCTACCGGTATCGGGACACCCGCGATACGGCCGCGTCGCTGCGGGTCGAAAATCCCATAAAAAAAGCCGCTGCCCTTGCGGGCAGCGGCTTTTTCAGATGACTCGACTCAGGCCTTAGTAGCCCAGATCGAAATCCTCTTCCTTCATGTCCATCAGGTTGTTGGCACCCGACAGCATGGTTTCAACGTGGGTACGGGTACGCGGCAGGATGCGTTTGAAGTAGAAACGCGCGGTCTGCAGCTTGGCTTTGTAGAAGGCCTCGTCGCCGGTACCGGCAGCTAGTTTCTCGGCAGCCAGGCGCGCCATGTCGGCCCAGAAGTAGGCCAGGCAGGCGTAACCGGAGTACATCAGGTAGTCCACGGAGGCAGCGCCGACTTCTTCGCGATCTTTCATCGCAGCCATGCCGACCTTCATGGTGACGTCGCCCCACTCCTTGTTCAGCTTGGCCAGCGGCTCGACGAATTCCTTGACGGCTTCGTTGCCTTCGTTGGTCTGGCAGAACTTGTGGACGATCTTGGTGAAGCCTTTCAGTGCTTCGCCCTGGGTCATGAGGATCTTGCGACCCAGCAGGTCCAGCGCCTGGATACCGGTGGTGCCTTCGTACAGCATGGAGATACGGCTGTCGCGAACGTTCTGCTCCATGCCCCACTCGGCGATGAAGCCGTGGCCGCCATAGATCTGCACGCCGTGGTTGGCTGCTTCGAAGCCGACTTCGGTCATGAACGCCTTGGCGATCGGGGTGAGGAACGCCAGCATCGCGTCGGCGGCCTTCTTCTCGGCCTCGTCCTGGCTGTATTTGACGATGTCGACCTGCTTGGCGGTGAAGTACACCATCGCGCGGTTGCCTTCAGCGAAGGCTTTCATGGTCAGCAGCATACGGCGCACGTCCGGATGCACGATGATCGGGTCAGCAGCCTTGTCCGGCGCTTTCGGGCCAGTCAGAGCACGCATCTGCAGACGCTCACGGGCGTACTTCAGACCACCCTGGAAGCCGATTTCAGCATGGGCCAGACCTTGCAGAGCCGTACCCAGACGGGCCGTGTTCATGAAGGTGAACATGCAGTTCAGACCTTTGTTGGCCGGGCCGATCAGGAAGCCGGTCGCGCCGTCGAAGTTCATCACGCAGGTGGCGTTGCCGTGGATGCCCATCTTGTGCTCAATCGAGCCACAGCTCACTGCGTTGCGCTCACCGATGGCGCCTTCGGCGGTCGGCAGGAACTTCGGCACGATGAACAGGGAAATGCCTTTGGTGCCGGCCGGTGCATCGGGCAGGCGCGCCAGGACGATGTGGACGATGTTATCGACCATGTCGTGCTCACCGGCGGAGATGAAGATCTTGGTGCCGGACACTTTGTAGGTGCCGTCAGCCTGAGGCTCGGCCTTGGTACGCAGCATGCCCAGGTCGGTGCCGCAATGCGGCTCGGTCAGGCACATGGTGCCGGTCCACTCGCCGGAAACCAGCTTGGTCAGGTAGGTGTGTTTCTGGTCGTCGGTGCCGTGCTCGGAAATGGTGTTCATCGCGCCGTGCGACAGGCCGGGGTACATGCCCCAGGACCAGTTGGAGGTGCCGACCATTTCGCTGACTGCCAGACCGAGGGACTCGGGCAGGCCCTGGCCGCCGTGGTCCACGTCATGGGCCAGGCTCGGCCAGCCGCCTTCCACGAATTGCTGATAGGCCTCTTTGAAGCCGGTCGGGGTCTTAACGCCTTCCGGGGACCAGGTGCAGCCTTCGGTGTCACCCACACGGTTCAGCGGAGCCAGAACCTGCTCACAGAACTTGGCGCCTTCTTCAAGGATGGCGTCGACCATGTCTGGAGTAGCGTCTTGGCAGCCAGGCAGGCTCTGATAGTGCGCTTCGTAGCCGAGCAGTTCGTCACGTACGAAACGAATATCACGCAAGGGGGCCTTGTAATCAGGCATAGCGGTTAACCTCTGCGGTGGACTCTTGGAATGTGGGTGACCGATTCGGCGGTCATTTTCGGGATTGCTCCCGATTGCTGGTCGGCGGGTTGCCGAGCACGCAATCAAACAGGCGTTTGAAACATACGTTTACGCCCCTGCCTTGTCAAGCACCACCCATGGCGCTTCGTCTGCTCGATGGACGGGGTTCGCTCGGGCGGGTGGAGAGAATTGCCGGGGGTGACAGGCCGCTCGCTCAGGCAAGCAGATTGACCTGGCTTTTCGCACCCTGCTGATCGCCGATCAGCCGGTACAACTCAAGATTAGGCGCTGGCGAGGCAGTCTGCCGCTCCGTCTGTTCGGGCTCCTGAGCTGCCTCTTCTTCCGCCTTCTCTTCCGCCGTTTTCTCGTCTTCGGCGCTGGCCTCGCTGCGTTGCGCAGCCATGAGTTCGGCCCGGGCCGCTGCCATTTGCGCCTGGGCCTCGGCCGCTACGCGACGGTCCTGGGCAGACGGCTCGGCGGGGGCCAGGGCCGCGCGCAGCACGACCTCCATCTTGCGCAGGGTGGCCTGGGGATCGTTGGGGACCGGGGAAACATCGATGCTGACTTCACCGCCGACCGCATAGCGCTTGCCGTCAGGGCCACGGGTAAAGGTGTAGGTCGGCGCGCCTGCATAGGTGCCACCGACAGAGGCATGGGCCTGCTCGTGGGTGCGTACTTCCTGGTCGCGACTGACCAGCTTGGCGACTTCCAGCTGTTCGAGCTGTTCCAGGCGCCTTTCGCGGCTCGCACGGTAGCCACTACGGGCCGCGTCTTCGGCAGTGCCGGCCGGTTTATCGGCTTCTTCACGGGGAGAGCTGGATTGCTCGTCGCTCAGCGCCTGGCCAGGAGTCGGAGGGGCCTGGTCGGCACGGCGGAGGTCGGGGGAAACATCGGACGACAGCGGGCGAGCCGCCTGGGGTGACGGCGTATGCGGAAAGTAAGTCGACGCACCGCCGATCTGCATGCATTGCCTCCTCGCCCCTGCGTGATCGGCCTACTCCGGGGCCAGGGGCATACTGCGCAACCGCCGGTCAGGCGGTGGTGTCGATCAGGGTGCCGAGCACTTCGTCGGCGGTTTCCACCACCCGTGCACCGGACTGCGCCTCGTATTGCCCCACACGCAGGGCAACCAGGCTTTCGGCCAGGTCCGGACGATTTTCGCTCGGGGACTGGGCGGATGCGTCCACCTGATTCGGGGTCTGGTTCTGGGGCGTGCCCTGAACCGGCGGCTGGGGAGTCGTCACGGCATTGCTGGCAATGTCCGCCGCCGCCCGATCGACGCGACGCTGCCCCGACTGGATGGTACTGAGGCCGGAATTGAAGGCGTTACCGGAGATTTCCATGCACACACTCCCGCAGGGGAAAACTATTGCCGGGTATTGAACCAGAAAATGCTCAAAAAATGTACACGCAAAAGGCTATGGCAAAAGGCCTGCTTAGAACCGCTCCAACAGGACCAGATCCAGACAACCGGCCACCGCTGCCGGCGTTGCAACAGATAGCCGAGGCACATGGCCCAGGCAGGGCGCAGGAATGCGCTCGGCCAGGGTCGCCAGATTTTCTTCCAGACGCGAGGTCTGCGGGTCGACCACATTGGCCACCCAGCCGGCCAGAATCAGGCCGTCACGAATGATCGCCTCGGCCGTGAGCACTGCCTGATTGATGCAACCCAGGCGTACGCCCACCACCAGAATCACCGGCAGTTGCAAGCTGATCACCAGATCGGACAGCGACGCCTGGCCATCCAGCGGCACACGCCAGCCGCCAGCGCCTTCCACCAGGGTGAAGTCGGCGCCTTTCTCCAGCACCCGCCGCACCGGACCGCGCAGGGAGGCGACATCCAGCACCACCCCCGCTTCCCGCGCCGCCAGGTGCGGGGCGATGGCCGGCTCGAACGCCAGCGGATTCACCTCGTCGTAGCGCAGCGCCAGGCTGCATTCACCCAGCAACGCCAAGGCATCGTCATTACGCAGCCCGTCAGCAGTTCTCGTGCAGCCGGAAGCCACCGGCTTGGCTGCGGCGGTGGACAGCCCCTGAAGCCGGGCGGCATGCAACAGGCCGGCGGCGATGGTGGTCTTGCCGATCTCCGTGTCGGTGCCGGTAACAAAATAAGCGGCAGCCATTCAATCCTCCTTGCGCAATACGCCGTAGACCACCTGGTAGGTCGCCGGCAGCCCATCGGCCTGACGAAAGCGCTCATAGGCGGCGATCAATGCCAGCATGCGCGCGCGCCCGGTCAGGCCATCAGGGCGGCCCGGGTTGAGGTTGTGCGCACCGAGAGCCTTGAGTTCGTGAGTCAGGCTTCGCAGGTCAGCGTAGTGCAACACCTCGGGGCGGGTTTCCAGTTGGTCGACCTGCAAGCCGCTGGCGGCGCACAGCGCCTGGTAATCCTCGAAGCGGCGGAAGCGGTTGACGTGCACGAAGCCATCCACCGCCTGCCAGCTGTCTCGTAGCTCCTGCAGCGTGCCGACGCACAGGCTGCTGAACGCCAGCACGCCACCGGGACGCAGGACGCGCCGGGCCTCGTCCAGCACCGCCGCGAAATCCGCGCACCACTGCAACGCCAGGCTGGAGAACACCAGGTCGCAGCTGTTATCGCGCAGCGGCAGATTCTCCGCGTCCCCCGCGACGAAGTGCTGCGCACCGCCCAAGGGGCGGGCGTGGCGCAGCATGCCTTCGGCGATGTCCAGAGCCACGCCTTCCGCTTGCGCGAAATGCCCCGCCAGGGCGCGGCCGAAGTAGCCGGTGCCACAGCCCAGGTCGAGCCAGCGCCGGGGAGCGGCAGCGGGCCGGAGCTGCGCCAACAGCTGATGGCCCACGCTGCGCTGCAGCGCGGCAACGCTGTCGTAGCTGTCTGCCGCCCGTGAAAAGGACGCCGCGATCCGCTGCTTGTCCGGCAGCACGCTCGACTCACTCATCGCCGGCCTCGTGCAGAAATGCCTGGATCGTCGCGGCGATTTCATGGGGGCGTTCCAGCGCGAAGGCATGGCTCAGCCCATCGACCAGGCAGACTTCCACATCCGGCAGCAGCGCCAGCACCGCCGCCGAGGCCTCGGCCGGCACCAGCGCGTCGGCCCCGGCGAACAGGTGCAGTTGCGGGCCGATGATTGCCGGCAATGCCGCCCGATTATCCAGAGAGGCCAGCACATCGAGCCGCGCCAGCAGTACCTCTGAAGCTTCCTCCGACGCACTGGCGGACAAGCGCCGCGACAGGCTGCGGGCGTCTTCACCATTCTGGCAGCACAGCAGGGCAAAGCGTTTCAGGGTCGCGCGGGCATCGCTGGCACAGCCCTGCTGAAACTGGGCAAAGGTCGGGGCCGGCATGGCGCTCGGCCAATCTTCCGAGGCGACGAAGCGCAGGTTGCTGGCCAGAGTCACCACTCCGCAGCAGCGCTCGCCGCGACGGGCTGCCAGGGCTGTGGCGAGCATGCCGCCCAGGGACCAGCCGCCCAGCCAAGTGTCCTCAGGCACGCATGCGTCGAGCGCGTCGAGCCAGGCGGCGGGATCAGGATCAGTCAGCACGGGCAGCGGCAAGATATCCACTTGCAAGCGCGGATCGAGCCCGCATAACGCGTCGGCCAAGGGTTCCAGGGGTGCTGTGCCCAACCCCCAGCCGGGCAGCAGAATCAGACGGTCACGCACGTTCGGCTGCTCCCTCGCTTACCAACGGCCAGCACTCTGCAAGGGCACTGAGTAGGGTATCGACCTGCTCGCGCTCATGGGCGGCCGACAGGGTGACGCGCAGGCGCGCGCTGCCGGCCGGCACGGTGGGCGGGCGAATCGCGGTCACCAGCAGGCCCCGTTCGCGCAGCATCTGCGACAGGCGCATCGCACGGTCGCTATCACCCACCAGGATCGGCTGGATCGGCGTGGCACTGCCCATCAGGTGCAGGCCGATGGCCTCGGCGCCCTGGCGGAACTGCGTGATCAGCCCGTTCAGGTGCTCGCGCCGCCAGTGCTCGCTGCGCAACAACTCCAGGCTCTTCAGCGTGGCACAGGCCAGGGCCGGCGGCTGGCTGGTGGTATAGATGTAGGGCCGGGCGAACTGCACCAGGGTCTCGATCAGTTCCTCGCTACCGGCGACAAAGGCCCCGGCGGTACCGAAGGCCTTGCCGAGGGTGCCGACCAGTACCTGTACGTCGTCCTGGCCAAGGCCGAAGTGTTCGACGATGCCGCCGCCAGTGGCACCCAGCGGGCCGACGCCATGGGCGTCGTCCACCATCACCCAGGCGCCCTTCCGCCGAGCCTCGGCACACAGCGCCGGCAGGTCGGCCAGGTCGCCGTCCATGCTGAACACGCCGTCGGTGACCACCAGGGTATTGCCGATGGCCTTGCCCAGGCGGCTGGCCAGGCTGACGCTGTCGTTGTGCAGGTAGCGGGAAAACCGTGCGCCGCTGAGCAACCCGGCGTCCAGCAGCGAGGCATGGTTGAGACGGTCTTCCAGCACGGTATCGCCCTGCCCCACCAGCGCGGTGACCGCGCTCAGGTTGGCCATGTAGCCGGTGCTGAACAGAAGCGCACGGGGGCGCCCGGTGAATTCGGCCAGCGCTTCTTCCAGCTCGTGGTGAGGCGTGCTGTGGCCCACCACCAGGTGCGAGGCACCGCCGCCCACGCCCCAGCGCCGGGCGCCGGCCTGCCAGGCCTCGATCACCTGCGGGTGATTGGCCAGGCCCAGGTAATCGTTGGAACAGAACGCCAGCAGCTCCTGCCCGTCGACCACCACCCGTGGCCCCTGGGGCGAGGCCAGCAGCGGGCGCTGCCGGTACAGGTGCGCGGCGCGGCGTTCAGCGAGGCGGGAGGCAAGATCGAAAGGCATGGCCAATCCTGAAAAATCGACGAGGCGGTTCCCGCCACACGGGTGACGTGCGACGGGAACCTGCGGCAGCGTGAAGCGCGCGGTCAGACCGCGGCGTTGTAGAACAGTCGGGAGTCGCGCTGCTCGACCAGGGCCTGCTCGATGGCAGCCTGGTGCACTTCGTCGGCATGTTCTTCACGCTCTTCCGGCTTGATGCCGAGACGCGCGAACAGCTGCATGTCCTTGCCCGCCTGCGGGTTGGCGGTGGTCAGCAGTTTTTCGCCGTAGAAGATCGAGTTGGCCCCGGCGAAGAAGGCAAGCGCCTGCATCTGCTCGTTCATCGCCTCGCGGCCGGCAGACAGGCGCACGTGGGACTGCGGCATCATGATTCGCGCGACGGCGAGCATGCGGATGAAGTCGAACGGATCGACGTCCTTCTCGTCAGCCAGGGGCGTGCCCTTGACCTTGACCAGCATATTGATCGGCACGCTTTCCGGGTGCTCGGGCAGGTTGGCCAGCTGGATCAGCAGGCCGGCGCGGTCGTCCAGCGACTCACCCATGCCGAGAATGCCGCCGGAGCAGATCTTCATCCCCGCTTCCCGCACGTAGGCCAGGGTCTGCAGGCGCTCGCTGTAGGTGCGGGTGGTGATGATGTTGCCGTAGAACTCCGGCGAGGTGTCGAGGTTGTGGTTGTAGTAGTCCAGCCCTGCGTCAGCCAGCGCCGCGGTCTGCTCCTGGTCGAGTCGCCCCAGGGTCATGCAGGTTTCCAGGCCCATGGCCTTGACCCCTTTGACCATCTCCAGCACGTAGGGCATGTCCTTGGCGGACGGGTGCTTCCAGGCCGCACCCATGCAGAAACGGGTCGAACCGATGGCCTTGGCGTCGGCAGCGGCCTGCAGAACCTTCTGCACTTCCAGCAGCTTTTCCTTGTCCAGGCCGGTGTTGTAGTGACCGGACTGCGGGCAGTACTTGCAGTCTTCCGGGCAGGCGCCGGTCTTGATCGACAGCAGGGTCGAGACCTGCACCCGATTCTGGTTGAAATGCGCGCGGTGCACCGTCTGCGCCTGGAACAACAGATCGTTGAAAGGCTGCTCGAACAACGCCCTGACCTCGGAGAGAGTCCAGTCATGGCGCAGGGTGGCGGTGGTGGAGGCGCTCATCGGTGATCCTTCTTATAGGCTGCAAGCTGCTAGATTCAGCAACACGACACGGATGTCCGGCATAGTTAAGGAAGGCTTATGCGCTGTCAACCAGATAGCAAATACCAGGTTTACAACTGGTTAAAAAACAAACACACCTGTTTACTGTGCGACGAGCGCACTGACACGCCGATCGCCCTGTGCACCCACTGCGAGGCCGACCTGCCCTGGCTCCAGGGGCATTGCCGGGTCTGCGCGCTGCCCCTGCCGGGTCATGGCCTGGTGTGCGGGGCCTGCCAGCAAAAGCCTCCAGCCTTCGAACGCGTCGAGGCGCCCTGGCGCTACGGCTTTCCCGTCGACACCCTGATCACCCGCTTCAAGCACCAGGCCAAGTGGCCACTGGGGCGCCTGCTGGGCACCTTGCTGGCGCGGCACCTGCAACATGCCTTCGACGAAGGGCTGCCCAAGCCCGACCACTTGCTGCCCGTGCCGCTGGCCGACGCCAGGCAACGACGTCGGGGCTTCAACCAGGCGGAGATGCTGGGCCAGTGGCTGAGCGACGAACTCCACCTGCCCCTGCAGCCCCGCTGGATACGCCGCACCAGCGACACGCCCGCCCAGCAGCGGCTGGATGCCGCAGCCCGGCAGAAGAACCTGCGCCATGCCTTCGCCGTGCTGGACAGCGACGCGCTACGGGGCCAGCACCTGGCACTGGTGGATGACGTGCTGACCACCGGCGCCACCGCGAACATGATCGCGCGGCTGCTGAAAAAGGCCGGGGCCAGGCGGGTCGATGTATATTGCCTGGCCCGTACGCCCAGGCCCGGCGATGACTGATCCCCTGCGCAATTTGACGCCATGGTCAGCATCCCGCACATTGCCAGACAGCCCCATCAGCCACATAGCGCAGCCGCATGACGCTTCTTTCCGCCCTCGCCCAACAACTGGTTCGCCGCCCACAGCGCATGGCGCTGCTCGAACAGATCGGCCAGCAAGGCTCGATCACCCGCGCGGCCAAGGCTGCCGGGCTGAGTTACAAAGCCGCCTGGGATGCCATCGACGAACTCAACAACCTGGCCGAAGAACCCCTGGTGCTGCGCACCGTGGGCGGCAAGGGTGGCGGCGGCGCGCACCTGTCCGAGGCCGGCGAGCGCCTGCTGGCGTTGTACCGTCGCCTGGAGTCGGTGCAAGCCCAGTTGCTGGAGTCGGCGGAGAACGATGTCGACCTGCAACTGCTCGGCCGCCTGTTGTTGCGCACCAGTGCGCGTAACCAGCTGGCCGGGCGCATCCGCCAGATCGACGCCCAGGGCCGCAACGACCTGCTGACCATCGAGCTGCCGGGCGGCGCCTGCATCCAGGCGCAGATCACCCGTGACAGCACGGAAAAGCTCGAACTGATCGAAGGCAGTGGCGTGGTCAGCCTGATCAAGGCTGGCTGGCTGGAACTCAGCCCCCTGTCCAACCCCGCCGACCCGCAGCGCAATGCGCTGGAAGGCTGGATCGAGCAGATCCTGCCGGCCAGCGACGGCCCCAGCGAGGTGCGCATCGGCCTGGCCAGCGGTCAGACCCTCTGCGCCCTGGCCGCCCCCGAGCATCTGGCGCAGCAACACCTCAAGGCGGGCGACCCGGTGCGCGCGCAGTTCAGCGCCTCCCAGGTATTGCTCGGCACCCAGCTCTGATCGCGACACGCTGCACCGGGTAAGCGCTACACTCTGCGCCCCATAGACCGGAGCTGCTCATGTCCCATCCCTTTGCCAACCTCACCCCCGATCTGGTGCTGGATGCCGTCGAGAGCCTCGGTCACCTGAGCGATGCCCGCGTGCTGGCGTTGAACAGCTACGAAAACCGGGTCTATCAGGTCGGCATCGAAGACAGCCAGCCGCTGATCGCCAAGTTCTACCGCCCGGACCGCTGGAGCGACGCCGCGATCCGTGAGGAACACAGCTTCAGCCATGAACTGGCCGAGTGCGATGTGCCCGTGGTGGCGCCGCTGCAGCTGGACGGCGAGAGCCTGTTCGAACACGCCGGTTTCCGTTTCGCGCTGTTCCCGCGCCGCGGTGGCCGGGCGCCGGAACCGGGCAACCTGGACCAGCTGTACCGCCTCGGCCAGTTGCTCGGGCGCCTGCATGCGGTTGGCGCCAGCCGGCCCTTCGAGCACCGCGAATCGCTGATGGTGGAAAACTTCGGCCACGCCTCGTTCAAGACGGTGGTCGACGGCGGCTATGTGCCGAGCGGCTTGCGCCCGGCCTACGAGTCGGTGGCCCGCGACCTGCTCAAGCGCCTGGACGAGCTGTTCGGCCGCGTGCGCTACAACCCGATTCGGATGCACGGCGACTGCCACCCGGGCAACCTGCTGCACCGCGACGAAGCCTTCCATGTGGTCGACCTCGACGACTGCCGCATGGGCCCTGCCGTGCAGGACCTGTGGATGATGCTCGCCGGTGATCGCCAGGAACGCCTGGGCCAGTTGGCCGAGCTGATGGAGGGCTACCAGGAATTCCACGATTTCGATGCCCGCGAATTGCCGCTGATCGAAGGGCTGCGCGCCCTGCGCCTGATGCACCACAGCGCCTGGATCGCCCGCCGCTGGGACGACCCGGCCTTCCCCCTGGCCTTCCCGTGGTTCGCTGGCGAGCGTTACTGGGGCGACCAGGTGCTGGCACTGCGCGAACAGCTGGCCGCCCTCGACGAAGAACCGCTGCGCCTGTTCGGCTGATCAGCCCTCACGCACCAGGCGCAGCCCCAGGTGGGTCGGCGGCATGCCCACCGAGCAGGCCCCGCTGACGGGGTCACGAACGAAGTCCGACAGCCCGCTGGCGTGCCGTCCCGCCGCCACGCGGATGCCGCAGAATCCCTCGCCCGCTGCCAGCCCAGGCTGGCCGAAACAGCTGTCGGTCCACTCCCAGACATTGCCCGCTGCATCGAACAGACCGGTGGAACTCTGGCCGTGCTCGCCGAACCGTTTCAGCTCCGCCGAGGGCACGCCCCGTTGTGCTTCACGGGTGTACTCGGCCAACCAGCGCCGGGCCGGATCGCGCGGGTCATCAACGATTGGCGTGTCCTCCACGTACGCCGACCCCGCCGCCAATACCCACTCGCCGTAGCGCGGCAGGCGGTAGCGCTCCCCTCGCCGCTGCGATAACCAGTTGGCGTAAGCGCTGGCATCCAGCCAACTCAAGCCCACGGCGGGCAGGTCTGGCGCGGCACCCGCGGTGTTCAGGACCGGGCAGGCCTGTGCCGCGACACAGGCGGCGTATTCGGCCTGGCTGACCTGCCGGCGCATGATGGCAAAGCCCGGCAGCGGTTCCTCCGTTGGCGCCGCCGCGCCGGGCAATTGGTAATGCGCGACACCCGCCGGGATGTCCACCAGCACCACCTCGGGAGGCGGTGCGGTGGGCACACAGCCCGGCAGCAGAAGCGCAGCGAGCAACGCAAGCCGCCTTCTCACGACAGTCACCTCACTGACCGCTGGTGATCGGTCCGGGCGCGCGGATCTGCTTCATCAGGTCGTCGTTCCACGTGCCCTCGACCTTGACGTGCCCGGCGGCGCCCAGCTCCATCGCCTCGATCAGGTTGTGGTTGACGTAGGCGTAGATGCCCGGCTGTTTGAAGGTATACAACGCCGCACCCGCCGAGCCGCCACGGATGAACCAGGTCTCCAGGTTTTTCTCCGGCGGGTTGTCGAACTTGCCGGTTTCCCAGACCCAGTCGCCGTGACCGCCGATCAGGTGCGGACGTGTATCGCGGTTGGCCTGGGAGTGGATGAACAGCACGGTCTCGCCGACCTTGGCGGTCATCGCGTTCTCTCCGGTCAGCGAGCCGACCCGACCGTTGAACACTACATGGCTCGGCACCAGGCTGCGTATCGCTTCGCGGCTGTCCGGGTAGCTGGCCATCAGGCTCGGGTAGTCCTTGTAGTTGCCGTCCTTGTCCTTGGGAATGTAGAGGTCGAATTCACCGATGGTGTAGGCGCGGTCGTAGCGCAGCGAGTTGCCGGCCGGATCTTTCAGGCCGTCACGGGGCAGCACCATCAGGGTGCCGCTCATGCCGGCGAGCACGTGCCAGGCGACCATGCCTTCCGGCGCGCAGTGGTAGACGAAGGTGCCGCTGCGGTCGGCCTTGAAGCGCAGCACCACTTCCTGGCCCGGCGCCACGAAGCTCAGCTTGGCCCCGCCCAGGGCGCCGGTGGCCGCATGGAAGTCGATGTTGTGCGGCATGCTGTTGGTGGCCGGGTTGACCAGGGTCAGCTCCACGTAGTCGCCCTCGTGGACCACCATCGTCGGGCCCGGCATCGAGCCGTCGAAGGTCATCGCCTGCAGGGTGGTGCCCTGGTTGTCGATCACCATTTTCTTTTCCTCGATGACCATGCGGAACTGCACCACGCGGGGCGCGGTGGTCACCGCCTGGTCGTGGGCATGGACCTGCGGCGGCGCGACCAGGTCGACCTTGATGCGTTGCAACTCGTCGGCCGTGTCGGCCAGTGCCTGTCCCGCGAAGACCAACGCCACGGCCAGTGCCAGAGGGTGTAAGACGTTCATCACGACGCTCCTTTTTCTTGACTGGCTCCATTGCAGGCCAACCGCCGCCTGCGTTTGTTGTTCCAGAGCAATGAATGCTTCGCTTGCGCCCGGGCGGGGCCTTTTGTCGCAGCCTTGTGCCTTGACCGATGCTGACCAACCGGACAAGCGCGGACGACACGTTTAGAATCACTTGTTTCAGCACCTCCACACCCCAAGGAATTCCATGGCCACCGCCAACCCGCAGCGCGGGTACATCCTGGGCCTCAGCGCCTACATCATCTGGGGCCTGTTCCCCCTCTACTTCAAAGCCATCCAGGAAGTCCCTTCGCTGGAAATCATCGTGCACCGCGCCCTGTGGTCGGCGCTGTTCGGTGCGGCCCTGCTGCTGGTGTGGAAACACCCCGGCTGGCTGCGCGAGCTGCTCGACAACCCGCGGCGTCTGGCGGTGCTAGCGTTGTGTGGGGTGCTGATCGCCAGCAACTGGCTGGTCTATGTGTGGGCGGTGAACAATGGGCGCATGCTGGAGGCCAGCCTGGGCTACTACATCAACCCGCTGGTGAACGTGCTGCTGGGCATGCTGATTCTTGGCGAGCGGCTGCGTCGGCTGCAGTGGCTGGCGGTGGGCCTGGCGGCGGTGGGTGTGGCACAACAGGTGTGGCAGGTTGGCAGCCTGCCCTGGGTGTCGCTGGTGCTGGCGCTGACCTTCGCCTTCTACGGCCTGATCCGCAAACAGGCACCGGTCGCTGCCCTGCCGGGCCTGGTGGTGGAAACCTGGCTGCTGCTGCCCCTGGCAATCGGCTGGCTGCTGTTCCACCCGGCGGCGATGAGCGCCCAGCCGGAATTCTGGAGTACCACGGAAGCGCTGTGGCTGATGGCCGCCGGCCCGATCACCCTGGTGCCCCTGGTGTGTTTCAACGCCGCCGCGCGGCACCTGCCCTATACCACCCTGGGCTTCCTGCAATACGTGGCACCAACCCTGGTGCTGTTGCTGGCGATCTTCGTCTTCGAGGAGCACTTCGACCCGAGCAAGCTGCTGGCCTTCCTGTTCATCTGGGCCGGCCTGGCGATCTACAGCGTCGACGCCTGGCTGACCATTCGCCGCCGTGCCTGAGCCCGCTGGCGGGGCGCAATGCCCCGCCGCGCTGGACAAAAAACAGCCGATTGCACCCAGGCCGCGCCAGGCTTGGCGCGCAGCCATTCATCCCGCTGTTATCCACAGAAGGCTCCCCAGCTTCCGTGCACAACTTATTGAAATAGCTGATTTTTTAACCGCAAGCCGGAAAGCCACGGGGCACTAGCGCGGCTAGCGGCAGCCCCCAGGTTATCCACAGTGCTACGCACGGTTACCGGGGATATGTCGTTTCACTCATCCGCGCGCAGGTTGAGCTCCACCATCAGGTCATCGGCCAGGGTTTCCAGGCGCGCCTTGAGGGTATCCAGCGACAGGGACAGCGGCACCGCCAGCAGCGCTTCGGCATGGAACAGCGGGTCGCCACTCATGGGCGCTGGCGAGACGTCGGTCAGCAGGTTCTCCAGGTTCACGCCCTGCTCGGCGAGCACTCGGGTGATGTCACGGACGATCCCCGGCCGGTCGTTGCCCACCAGCTCCAGCAGGATCGGTTTCCAGCTGCCAGCGGCGGGTTCGTTGCCGCTGTCGGCGAACAGCACACGGATGCCGGCGACGTCCAGGCCCTGCAGCGCCTCGACCAATGCCTCGCGGGAATCCTTGGGCACGGCTACCCGCAGAATGCCGGCGAACTGCCCGGCCATTCGCGCCATCCGGCTCTCCAGCCAGTTGCCACCCTGCTCGGCGACGCATTTCGCCAGGCGCTCGACCAGCCCCGGCTGGTCCTGGGCAATCACGGTCAGTACCAGATGATCCATCTTGTGCCTCCTCGGCAATGGCGGCTCACGCCAGGTTGAGCCAATAGGTATAGAACGCCTCGTCACGCACATAGCCCAGACGCTCGTACAGGCGTTGTCCGGTCAGGTTGCTCTTCGCCGTTTCCAGCTGCAAGCCACAGGCGCCATTGGCCAGAGCATGATCCCGCGCACGATTCATCAGCGCCTCCCCCACGCCCCGGCAGCGCGCCTCGGGCGTCACGAACAGATCACTGAGCAACCAGGAAGGCTGCAACATCAACGACGCGAACAGCGGATACAGCTGAACGAAGCCCAGGCCGCTGCCGTCGTCATCGCGGGCAATGAACACCGTCGAATCGCCACGGACCAGGCGCTGCTGGAGAAACTCGCGCACCTCGCTGACCGTTTTTTCGACCTCGTAGAAACGCAGGTAGGCGCCGAACAGCGGGGCGAGCAGATCGAGATCAGCCGACGTGGCTGCATGGATACGCATGCTGGGAACTCCGCAGAGGATGGTCGTCGCAGTATAGGCGGCCGTTTGCCGGTTTCGCCGGGCGGACAACAGAACGCACAATAAATCGTGTACCGTTTTTATATTTTTATGAAACAATAATCACGATTTTTGAGAACACTACGCCCCGCACGTGACTGAAAAGCGCTTCTTGGTCGCAGAACGACGCGCACCCACTGATTTTCCCGATATCTTGATGTAGTATGCCGCGCCTTGGACTACAAGAATCGAACCCGCGGGTTTGAAGCGGCTATTAAGTAGAGCTGAAGAGCTGAGCAGAGTGAGGCAAGTGATGACTGAACGCGTTCAAGTCGGTGGCCTGCAGGTCGCCAAAGTGCTGTTCGACTTCGTGAACAACGAAGCCATCCCCGGTACCGGCATTACTGCCGACACGTTCTGGGTCGGCGCCGAAGCCGTGATCAACGAGCTGGCGCCGAAAAACCGCGCCCTGCTCGCCAAGCGCGACGCGCTCCAGGCGCAGATCGACGCGTGGCACCAGGCCCGCAGCGGCCAGGCCCATGACGCCGTCGCCTACAAAGCCTTCCTCCAGGAAATCGGTTACCTGCAGCCAGAACCGGCTGACTTCCAGGCCACCACCCAGAACGTCGACGAAGAAATCGCCCGCCTGGCCGGCCCGCAGCTGGTGGTCCCGGTGATGAACGCGCGCTTCGCCCTGAACGCCTCCAACGCCCGCTGGGGCTCGCTGTACGACGCCCTGTACGGCACCGACGTGATCAGCGAAGAGGGCGGCGCCGAGAAAGGCCGCGGCTACAACAAGGTCCGCGGCGACAAGGTCATCGCCTTCGCCCGCGCCTTCCTTGACGACGCCGCGCCACTGGCTGCCGGCTCCCATGTCGACTCCACCGGCTACAGCATCGTCGACGGCAAGCTGATCGTGGCCCTCAAGGGCGGCAGCAACAGCGGCCTGCGCGACGACGCCCAGTTGGTCGGTTTCCAGGGTGACGCCGCGGCCCCTATCGCCGTGCTGCTCAAGCACAACGGCCTGCATTTCGAAATCCAGATCGACGCCAGCAGCCCGATCGGCAGCACCGACGCCGCCGGCGTGAAAGACGTGCTGATGGAAGCGGCGCTGACCACCATCATGGACTGCGAAGATTCGGTAGCGGCCGTCGATGCCGACGACAAGACCGTGATCTACCGCAACTGGCTCGGCCTGATGAAGGGCGACCTGGCGGAAGAAGTCGCCAAGGGCGGCCAGACCTTCACCCGCACCATGAACCCGGATCGCGTGTACACCACCGCAGCCGGTGGCGAGCTGACCCTGCACGGTCGCAGCCTGCTGTTCGTGCGCAACGTCGGTCACCTGATGACCAACCCGGCGATCCTCGATGCCCAGGGCAACGAAGCACCGGAAGGCATCCTCGACGCGCTGTTCACCAGCCTGATCGCGGTGCACAACCTCAACGGCAACACCAGCCGCAAGAACACCCGTACCGGTTCGGTGTACATCGTCAAACCGAAGATGCACGGCCCGGAAGAAGTCGCCTTCACCAGCGAAATCTTCGGCCGCGTCGAAGACGTGCTCAGCCTGCCGCGCAACACCCTGAAAGTCGGCATCATGGACGAAGAGCGCCGCACCACCGTCAACCTCAAGGCATGCATCAAGGCCGCCAGCGAGCGCGTGGTGTTCATCAACACCGGTTTCCTCGACCGCACGGGCGATGAAATCCACACCTCCATGGAAGCCGGCGCCGTGGTGCGCAAGGCCGCCATGAAGAGCGAGAAGTGGATCGGCGCCTACGAGAACAATAACGTCGACATCGGCCTGGCCACCGGCCTGCAGGGCCGCGCCCAGATCGGCAAGGGCATGTGGGCCATGCCCGACCTGATGGCCGGCATGCTCGAGCAGAAGATCGCGCACCCGCTGTCCGGCGCCAACACCGCCTGGGTACCGTCGCCGACCGCCGCGACCCTGCACGCCCTGCACTACCACAAGGTCGACGTGTTCGCCCGTCAGGCCGAACTGGCCAAGCGCACACCGGCCTCGGTGGACGACATCCTGACCATCCCGCTGGCCCAGGACACCAACTGGAGCGCCGAGGAAATCCAGAATGAACTGGACAACAACTCCCAGGGCATCCTCGGTTACGTGGTGCGCTGGATCGACCAGGGCGTCGGCTGCTCCAAGGTGCCGGACATCAACGACGTCGGCCTGATGGAAGACCGCGCCACCCTGCGCATCTCCAGCCAGCTGCTGGCCAACTGGCTGCGCCACGGCATCGCCAGCGAAGAGCAGATCGTCGCCAGCCTCAAGCGCATGGCTCCGGTGGTCGACCGCCAGAACGCCAGCGACCCGCTGTACCGTCCGCTCGCACCGAACTTCGATGACAACATCGCCTTCCAGGCTGCCCTGGAGCTGGTGATCGAAGGCGCCAAGCAGCCCAACGGCTACACCGAGCCAGTGCTGCACCGCCGTCGTCGCGAGTTCAAGGCCAAGAACGGTCTGTAACCCGCCCACGCTGCACAAGAACCGCCCTCCGGGGCGGTTTTTTATTGCCCGTTTTTGCCCTCCTTTGTAGGAGCGGGCTTGCCCGCGAGCTCTTCCGTTCATATCGGCAAAACGCGTTGTGAAAAAGGCCGTCGGGCTCGCGGCTGAAGCCCCTCCCACGGGGTCTGATGTGGCGCTCTGGTGGCCTTTCGGCAGCCCCAAAAAAGCCTGAAACCTTCCCGCCAGAGGCCTGTCAGACTTACGTCCAATGGGCAAGCGCAGCGATGCCGCCGACCATTGCAGCCAGATAACCTCCCCACGAGTGTGTGCATGAACAGAGCGGACGCCTTCGCCCAGGCAGGCAAGACGGCGATACTGCAGAACATCCATGGCACCATGGAATTCCTGCAGAAATTTCCGCCGTTCAACCAGATGGACGTGGGCCACCTCGCCTACCTGGTCGAGCACTGCCAGTTGCGGTTCTACGAAGAAGGCGAAACCATCATCAAGCCGGCCGACGGCCCGGTGGAGCATTTCTTCATCGTCAAGCAGGGCCGGGTACATGGCGAACGCCCCCATTCGGCCCGTCGCGGCACGGAAACCACCTTCGAGATCACCACCGGCGAATGCTTCCCGCTGGCGGCACTGATCGGCGAGCGCGCCACCCGCACCGAGCACCTGGCCGCCGAAGACACTTTCTGCCTGTTGCTGAACAAACCGGCCTTCATCAAGCTGTTCGCCATTTCCAACCCGCTGCGCGACTTCGCCCTGCGCGGGGTCAGCAGCCTGCTCGATCAGGTTAACCAGCAGGTGCAACTGCGGGCCGTGGAAACCCTGGGCGCGCAGTACTCGCTGGACACCTCCCTGGGCGAACTGGCGATGCGCCAACCCATCGGCTGCGCCCCGGACACGCCGCTGCGCGAGGCGGTGAAACTGATGCACGACCAACACGTCGGCAGCATCGTGATCGTCGATCCGGCTCAGGCACCTTTGGGCATCTTCACCCTGCGCGACCTGCGCCGTGTGGTGGCCGACGGCAGCTCGCTGGACCACCCGATCAGCCACCTGATGACCCAGGCACCGTTCCATATGCCGCCTGACGCCAGTGCGTTCGACGCTGCCATCGCCATGACCGAACGGCACATCGCCCACGTCTGCCTGGTCGAACACGGCCGCCTGTGCGGCGTGGTCTCCGAGCGCGACCTGTTCTCCCTGCAGAGGGTCGACCTGGTGCACCTGGCGCGCACCATCCGCCACGCCGGTCGCCTGGAAACCCTGGTGGCGCTGCGCGACGATGTACGGCAACTGGTCGATCGCATGCTGGCCCACGGCGCCAGCTCGACGCAGATCACCCACATCGTCACTTTGCTCAACGACCACACCGTGTGCCGGATCATCGAGCTGAGCCTGGAAGACCTGGGCGATCCGGGTATCCCGTTCACCTGGCTGTGCTTCGGCAGCGAAGGGCGCCGCGAACAGACCCTGCACACCGACCAGGACAACGGCATCCTGTTCGAAGCCAGTGACCCGGTGGAGGCCGCCGCCATCCGCGGCAAGCTGCTGCCCCTGGCCGAGACCATTAACCAGCGCCTTGCACAGTGCGGCTTTGCCCTGTGCAAGGGCGACATAATGGCGTCCAACCCGGCGCTGTGCCTGTCGCGCCAGGAATGGACGCGCCGCTTCACCGGTTTCGTGCGCGAAGCGAGCCCGGAAAACCTGCTCAGCTCCAGCATCTACTTCGACCTGCGGGCCGTCTGGGGTGACCCCAAGGGCTGCGAGCAACTGCGCGAGGAACTGCTGGCGCATATCGCCGACAACCGCATCTTCCAGCGCATGCTGGCCGAGAACGCCCTGCGCCAACGTCCGCCAGTGGGGCGCTTCCGCGACTTCGTGGTGGCCCGAAAAGGCGCCGAGAAAGACACCCTGGACCTCAAGGTGCAGGGCCTGACGCCCTTCGTCGATGGCGCACGGCTGCTGGCCCTGGCCCACGGCATCGGCGCCTGCAACACCCTGGAACGGCTGCGCGCACTGGTGGCCCGGGAAGTGATCGATCCCCTCGACGGTGCTGCCTACGAGGAGGCCTACCACTTCATCCAGCAGACCCGCATGCAACAGCATCAGTTGCAGGCACGCCAGGGTCAGCCCTACTCCAACCGGCTTGCGCCGGAGAGCCTCAACCACCTGGACCGGCGCATCCTGCGCGAATCCTTCCGCCAGGCGCAGCGCCTGCAGAGCAGCCTGGCGCTGCGTTACCAACTATGAACGCACTGACCTGGCTCACCGGCCGCCCGCCGGTTCTCACCGATACCCAACGCCAGCGCTGCGAGGCCCTGCCGGCCCCGGCGCCGCTCAGTGACGGCCCGCTGAAGCAGCAGCGCCTGGTGGTGCTCGATCTGGAAACCAGCGGCCTGGACATGCGCCGCGACGAAGTGCTGTCCATCGGCGCGGTGGTGATCGACCAGGGCGCCATCGACCTCGGCCAGCAATTCGAATGTACCCTGCAACGCCGGGACCACAAGGTCAGCGCCAGCGTGCTGATCCACGGCATCGCCCCCAGCGCCATCGCCGCGGGCAAGGCGCCGGCGGAAGCGCTGCTGGATTTCATGGAATTCCTCGGCGACAGCCCGGTGCTGGCGTTCCATGCCGGCTTCGACCAGCACATGCTCGGCCGCGCCCTCAAACAGACCCTCGGGCTGCGCCTGCGGCACAGCTTCTTCGACGCTGCCGAACTCGCCCCCATGCTCTGCCCCCAGGCCGGACTCAACCAGGCCGGCCTGGATGCCTGGACCCACTACTTCGGCCTGCAGGTGCACCAGCGCCACCACGCCAGCGCCGACGCCCTGGTCACGGCGGAACTGGCGCTGATCCTGTTCAGCCGCGCACGTAAACAGCAGATGGACAGCCTCCCCCTCCTCGAACAACGCCTGACAGGCTGGCGCCGCCGCCAGCGCGCGCCATCGATCTAGCGGACAGACTGCCTCCGAATGACACCACCCCCCGTAGGAGCGGACTTGTCCGCGAGCTCGGCGGCATGTGCCCGACTGCATTTTGCCGGTTCAAGCAAAGAGCTCGCGGGCAAGCCCGCTCCTACAGATCGTGGCGGCCGCGCTATTCCCGCACGACATCCATCCTCCTGTAGGAGCGGCTTCAGCCGCGAGCTCGGCGGTCCGTGCCCAACAACGTTTTGCCGGCTCAAGCAGAGAGCTCGTGGGCAAGCCCGCTCCTACAGATCGCGGCGGCCGCGCTATTCCCGCACGACATCCATCCCCCTGTAGGAGCGGCTTCAGCCGCGAGCTCGACGGTCTTTGTCTGAAAGGCATTCCAAAGATTGAAACACGGGTTCGCGGCTAATCGGAATGCCGCCCAGCCGTTCCTACGGACAGGGTGCGAGCAAGCCGCTAGAGATCCCGCATCAGCAAGGCGTAATCCAGGTCCAACTCGGCCGGCACAGGCAGGTACAGCACGTGGCCGTCGCCTGGGGCGACCGAAACGGCTTCACCCCGGGCGTTTTCCAGATGTTCGAGGGTGAAGCGCAGGTTGCCCTGGGGTGTCATCAGCTCCAGGCCATCTCCCACGGCGAAGCGGTTCTTCACCCGCACCTCCGCCAGCTCGCCCCGACGCATGCCGGTGAACTCGCCGACGAACTGCTGGTGCTCCGACTGCGAGCTGCCGTGCTGGTAGTTCTGGTATTCGTCGTGCACATGCCGGCGCAGGAAGCCTTCGGTGTAACCGCGGTTGGCCAGGGATTCGAGGTTGCGCATCAGGCCCATATCGAACGGACGACCCGCCACCGCGTCATCGATGGCCCGGCGGTAGGCCTGGGCAGTGCGGGCGCAATAGAAGTGGCTCTTGGTCCGCCCCTCGATCTTCAGCGAATGCACGCCCATGGCCACCAGCCGCGGCACATGCTGCAGCGCCCGCAGGTCCTTGGAGTTCATGATGTAGGTGCCGTGCTCGTCTTCGTATGCAGCCATCTGCTCGCCGGGGCGGGTCGCCTCCTCCAGCAGGAACGCCTGAGTAGTCGGTGCGCCCTGTCCCAGGGTCGGCTCCACCAACCGCACGATATCGCCCATCTCGTTCTCCCCCGCCGGCGTGGCCTGGTACTGCCAGCGGCAGGCGTTGGTGCAGGTGCCCTGGTTGGGGTCGCGGCGGTTGATATAGCCGGACAGCAGGCAGCGCCCGGAATAGGCCATGCACAGGGCGCCGTGGACGAACACCTCCAGTTCCATGCCCGGTACGGTCTGGCGGATTTCTTCGATTTCCTCCAGCGCCAGCTCCCGTGACAGGATCACCCGGGTCAGCCCCTGACGACGCCAGAACTCGACGCTGGCCCAGTTCACCGCGTTGGCCTGCACCGAGAGGTGGATGGGCATGTGCGGGAAGTGCTCGCGCACCAGCATGATCAGGCCGGGGTCGGACATGATCAGCGCATCCGGGGCCATTGCCACCACCGGCGCCAGGTCCCTGAGGAAGGTCTTCAGCTTGGCGTTGTGCGGCGCGATGTTGACCACCACATAAAACTGCTTGCCCTGGGCATGGGCTTCGACGATGCCCAGAGCCAGGTTGGTGTGATCAAACTCGTTGTTGCGCACGCGCAGGCTGTAGCGCGGCTGGCCGGCGTACACCGCGTCGGCACCGTAGGCGAATGCGTAGCGCATGTTTTTCAGGCTGCCGGCGGGCGACAGCAGTTCAGGGCGGGAGAGCATGGAGCACCTGCTTGCAAGGCAAAGCCGGCGATTCTAGGGGCGCCCCGGACCGGGCTTATTGACCTGCATCTATAACCCCGCCGCAATCATCGCGCGCCGTGTCGCTTGCAACGATTGCGGGCGAGTGGCCGCTTCTGCGATCATATGAGAATAATTATCAAACAATTTCCCATCCTCGCGAGGTACGCGTGTTGGCCCAGGGTTCCAGCAACCAGCAGTTGGTGGGTCTGCTCTATCGCGACCATCGCGCGTGGCTGTTCGGCTGGCTGCGCAAAAGCCTGAACTGCACCCAACGCGCCGAGGACCTCAGCCAGGACACCTTCGTCCGCCTGCTGGGCCGCAGCGATCTGCAGGAACCCCGCGAACCCCGCGCCCTGCTGACCACCATCGCCAAGGGCCTGCTGATCGACCACTTCCGCCGCAGCGCTCTGGAACGCGCTTACCTCGACGAACTGGCACTGGCCCCCGAGAACCTGCACCCCAGTCCCGAAGAACAGGCCATGGCGCTGGAAGCGCTGAGCGAAATCGACCGCCTGCTCGGCCAGCTCTCGAAAAAAGCCCGGGCCGCTTTCCTCTATAACCGCCTGGACGGCCTTGGCCACGCCGAGATCGCCGAGCGCCTGGGGGTATCACCGTCGCGAGTACGCCAATACCTGGCCCAGGGCTTGCGCCAGTGCTACGTCGCCCTGTACGGAGAACCGGTATGAGCCGGGTATCCGCACGCGCCCTCGACGAAGCCATCAGTTGGCAGCTGTGCCTGGATTCCGGCGAAGCCAGTGACCAGCAGCGCCACGAGTTCCAGCACTGGCTGGCCGCCCACCCCGACCACGCGCGGGTCTGGCAGCAACTGGGCGGCATCGACCAGCAGCTCGGCGCGGCAGCCTCGCCCGTCGCTCGCCGCGCCCTGCTGCAAAGCGGTGGCGTGCGGCGCCGTTCCCTGCGGCGCCTGGGCAAGACCACCCTCGGCCTGCTGCTGACCGGCGGCGTCCTGCTGGGCCTGCTCGCCCAGCAGCGCCCGCTCGGTGATTACCTGACCGACCAGCACACCGCCGCCGGCGAACAGCGCGAATTGCTGCTGCCCGACCGCAGCGCGGTGCGCCTCAACAGCCTCAGCGCCCTGGATATCGCCTTCAGCGACCACGAACGGCGCCTGATCCTGCGCAGCGGCGAAATCCTGGTGCAGACGGCCCCCGGCGACAAACGCCCGTTCCTGGTGGAAACCGCCCAGGGGCAGCTGCGCGCATTGGGTACGCGTTTTCTGGTGCGTCGCGACGGCGATGCCACCGAACTGGTGGTGCTGCAATCGGCCGTGGCCGCGCGCCCGAACCACGCGCCGCAGGAGCGGGTGATTCAGGCTGGCCAACAGGTGCGCATGAACGACAGGCACCTGGGCGACAGCCAGCCGGCTCCAGTCGGCGCCGACGCCTGGGCGCGCGGCATGCTGGTGGCGGACAACCTGCGCCTGGCCGACCTGCTCGACACCCTGGGCCAGTACCGCGGCGGCTACCTGGGCCTGGACGATTCCCTGGCAGACCTGCGCATCAGCGGCAGCTTCCCGCTGCATGACAGTGAACTGGCGCTGGAGGCCCTGAGCCTCAGCCTGCCGGTGCGTATCGAGCATGTCGGCCCTTGGTGGACACGGGTGGTGCCGGCCGGCGAATAAATATTTTCATCGGCCCCTGTCACTTTTTGATTCTGCTCCGGCAACAGGACATTGAGATAAATTCCCGCTTAGGAGCTATTCGCAATGTCCCGTAAACGTACGCCGTTCCGCCGCCACCTGCTGGCCCTGACCGTTGCCCTCGCCAGCCAGGTGGGCATCGCCAGCGCTGATCCCTACCAGCTGCCCGCCGGGCCGCTGGCCGCCACGCTCAACCAGATCGCCAGCCAGGCCGGCGTGACCCTGAGCATCGATCCGTCGCTGACCGCCGGCAAGCAGTCCGCGCCGGTTCAGGGCGACTTCGACGCCATCAGCGCCCTCGGCCAAGCCTTGCGCGGCACCGGCCTGCAGCTACAGGCCGGCTCTGGCGGCGCCTACAGTCTGGTACCGGCGCCCACCGACGCCATGGCGCTGCCGGACATCACCGTACAGGCGAGCGGCCAACAGGAAAGCGCCTGGGGGCCGGCTACCGGTTACCTGGCCACCCGCTCCGCCACCGGCACCAAGACCGACACGCCGCTGGCAGAAACCCCGCGCTCCATTTCGGTGGCCACCCGCGAGCAGATGCAGGACCGCAAGGTACAGAACCTGGATGACGCGGTGCGCTACATGCCCGGCGTCGTCGCCGGCAGCTACGGCAGCGACAGCCGCGCCGACTGGATGAAAATCCGCGGCTTCGAACCGATCCAGATGCTCGACGGCCTGCCCCTGCCAAAAGGCAGCTACACCATGGCCAAGCTGGAAACCTGGAACCTGGAGCGCGTCGCCATCCTCCGTGGCCCGGCCTCCTCGGTCTATGGCCAGACGCCGCCCGGTGGTCTGGTTGACGCGGTCAGCCTGCGTCCGCAGGAAGAAAGCAGCCATCAGGTTCAAGTGCAGGTCGGCAACTACAACCACAAGCAGATCAGCTTCGACAGCACCGGCAAGATCGACGATGAAGGCCGCTTCCTCTACCGTTTCAGTGGTGTCGGCCGCGACAGCGGGACGCCGATCGAGCACATGGACGACCAGCGCTTCAAC
Source organism: Pseudomonas sp. (assembly GCA_050282285.1). Lineage (GTDB taxonomy): Bacteria > Pseudomonadota > Gammaproteobacteria > Pseudomonadales > Pseudomonadaceae > Aquipseudomonas. The sequence continues at coordinate 39,147 of JBLZZJ010000044.1, read as the reverse complement.
CTGGCGCCCAGCCTGACCTGGAACATCGCCGACGAGACCAAGCTGACCTTCCTCGGCCAGTTCAACCGTGACGATACCGGTGGCACCAGCCAGTTCCTGCCGCTGCAGGGAACCCGTCTGGGCACGCCGGCCGGCAAGATCGACCCGCGCAAGAACCTGGGCGATCCGGACTGGGAGTTCTATGACAAGACCTTCTACGCACTGGGCTACGCCTTCGAGCACCGCCTCAACGATGTCTGGCAGTTCCGCCAGAACCTGCGCTACAGCAAGCTCGAACTGGATAACCAGATCATCACAGCGGGTGGCAGCCACTGGCCCAACGGCCCCCACGAGGCCGTCAGCCCCGACGGTACGGTAATGCGTGGGGCGAACGTCTACGACGAAAACATCAGTCACTTCGCCCTGGACAACAACTTCCAGGCCGATTTCGACACCGGCGCGCTGAGCCACACACTGCTGATCGGCCTGGACTACACCCGCGTGAACACCGATTACCGCTGGCTGTACGGCAGCGCCCCAACCAGCAACATCATCACCCCGGTCTATGGCCAGGACTTCAGCGGTATCGGCTACATGGCCTTCCAGAACTTCAACCAGAAGCGTCGCAACACGGGCCTCTACCTGCAGGACCAGATCGCCCTGAATGCCTGGCGCCTGACCCTGGGTGGCCGCTGGGACCGCCTGGAAACCGACTCGGTGTTCTACAACGCGGGCAATGCCCATGACAGCCGCCGCGACAGCCAGTTCAGCGGCAACGCGGCCCTCGCCTACGTCTTCGAGTCAGGCTTCACGCCTTACATTTCCTATGCCGAATCCTTCCAGGCAGAGGCCGGCGGCAGCGAGGGCGAAGCCTTCGAGCCGAGCACCGGCAAACAGTACGAGCTGGGCATCAAGTACCAGCCGCCGGGCAGCGACATGCTGTTCACTGCCGCGGCCTATGACCTGAAGCGGCAGAACATCGTCACCAGCAACACGCTGGGTGCCACTCAGCCTCTGGAAGAAGTGGAAGTCCGTGGCTTCGAGCTGGAAGCGATCGGCAACGTGACCGAGGAATTCAAATTGACGGCGTCCTACACCTACGCCAACAGCAAGATGACCAAGGTCGGCGACCCGCGCGACAAGAACCGCACACTGCCGCTGACACCGGAGCACCAGGCCTCCCTCTGGGCTGACTACGACTGGAGCGCGGGCCCGCTGGCCGGCTTCGGCGTGGGCGTGGGCGCACGCTTCGTTGGCTCGACCGACAACATCGCGGTCGGCAGCATCGGCTTCGTCAGGGACACATCGGACGGCCATGCCGGCGCTTACACCGTGTACGACGCCGCGGTTCGCTATGACCTCGGTCAGGTCGACACCAGCCTGCGAGGCGCCACCGTGGCCCTCAACGTGAAGAACCTGGCCGACAAGAAGTACCTGTCCACCTGCGATGGCTTCTATTGCTACGCCGGTGATCCACGTCAGGTAACCGCCAGCCTCAACTACGCCTGGTAACAGGTTTGGCGACTTCCGCGCAGACCGCGCGGGAGTCGCCTGTAGGAGCGCTGGGCGGTATTCCGATTGCACGCGAGCTCTTCGCTTTAACCTTCGAAATACCTTCAGGCACAGGCCACTGGGTTCGCGGCTGAAGCCGCTCCTACAGTAGAGGCACACATCCGGCTGCTGTTGCGTCTGTAGGAGCGGGCTTGCCCGCGAGCTCGACGGTCTTTGCCTCGCAACGATCTGACAACCGAACGAAAAGCTCTCGGCCACTCGAAATACCGCTCAACCGATCCCGCAAGAGAGCCTCGGGTACCCGCACCGGCACCCGGGCCACCTTCACCCCCTAAATCGGCGACAACTCGATCGGCAGCAGATAACGCTGCTCGTCATAGGTGATGCGGTGCTGCTGCCGCTCGGTGTTTTCCTCAACGGTTCTGCATTCGCCGGCCACCTCGGCCATGCGCTGGCTCGTCTGTTTCTGCTTGAGCAGAAGATCGCGATAGCCCTTGCGGCCTACCTTTTCGGTGATGACCACCACGCCTTCAGCGTGACTGAAACTGCCTGCGCACTCGTCATCCCGCTCCCCGCCAGACCTCACGACAATCAGCTCACTCAACACCGATCGCAGGTGCTTGTTCTCTAGCTCATAGAGACTCAGTGCGGTCTCGTAAAACGGATTGAGGCGTGACCAATTGCGTCGGTGGATTCGAATGCCAAACGCCAGCTCGTCCTCGCGCAGGCGATAAGGCGCGGTATCGAACTCGAACCCCGAAACGAAGATCGCATCCCAGTCGAGCAGGTGTGGCTGGACCAGGCGCGCCACAATGGCATGCTCGTCGTAGCTCAGCACCAGCACCTCAAGATCGCTCTCGCCCTGGTCTGTCTGCGAATCGCGGATCAATGGCACAGCCACCAGCGTCAGGTGCGGGCGGGCCGGCCACACCTTGCAGATACCCTGCCCGGCATCGACTCGATAGCCGCCACGCTCGTCCTGCAGAAGCTGCCCCGTCTCATGGCCAGGGTGTGCCTGCTCCAGCCAACCGGGCAGATGCTCACGGCAGTCGGCCAGCGCCAGCGGCGCCAGCAGCAGACCATAGAGTGCGGCGAGAAGGGTCGTTCTGTTCATCCGTGAATCGCTCCAATGGGTCCGGGCGCCAGTCTACGTGGCCCTCCGCAAGCTGCCCATGGAGGGCGTCACGAAACAGGCTGGCGATGCGCCAGGCCAGCAGGTGCCCCGCGCGCGCGTCTTCGCGTAATCCCAGATGGCCGCTCATGCGTAGTACCACAGGCGCATGAAGCCCAGCGCCAGTACCAGGCCGACCTGGCCGAGCGCCGCGCAGAGCGACAGGAAGGAACGCAACGAGCTGTGGTGCACCGCGTCCGGCAAGCCGGTCAGGGCGGTCCAGAACCCTTCGGGAAGCAGCACCAGGCTGAGGTGGGCCAGGGGCTTGCCGGTCAGCATCAGGCCATCGATCAGGCCGAACCAGCCACAGAACATCAGACCGACCAGGATGATCACCGCCACCACCAGGCCCAGGGCCAGGCACGCGGAGAACTGCAGTAACAGGCGCATAGGTATTTCTCCAGAGAGGGGGCGCGGCACTCGCCGCGCCCGTTGCATCAGGCTTGGGTGGAGGTGCCGGGCAAGGTCCGGCCTACGCCGTACCAGTCCAGCTTGCGGGTCAGCACCATGACGCCGGACAACACGCCGAATACCAGCAGCGAGCCCATCAGCAAGGCGTAGTCCTCGGCGTTGAGCAACGCGTAGAGCATCCCATAGAGCGCGGCGAGCAACACGGCGAAGCCCACCCCGCGCACCGCGCTGTGCAACACGAAGCTGACGTAGAAGCCGATCAGCCCGACGCAGGCGCTGGCGGACAATCCGTAAGCCGTGGCGAACGGCAGGTGCTCGGCGAGCGACAGCAGCAACAGGTAGAACAGCGCCAGCGACATGCCCACCAGGGCGTACTGCACCGGGTGCACTGCCAGGCGCTTGAGTACCTCGAACAGGAAGAACGTGGCGAAGGTCAGGGTGATGAACAGCAGCGCGTACTTGATGGCGCGGTCGGTCTTCAGGTACTGGTCCACCGGGTCGACGAAGCTCACCCCGAAGTTGCGCCCCAGCAGGCCGTGGCACTGGTTGGAGCCCACGCAGTCACGCAGCGCTTCCTCCAGGTTGGTGGCGAAGAAACTGGTCTGCCATTCGGCCGTGAAGCCCTTGGCCGTCACGTCACGGCGGCTCGGCAGGTACTCGCCGATAAAGCTCGGGTGCGGCCAGTCGGACGCCAGCGTGACCTGGCTGTCGCGCCCCACCGGCACCACGTTGAGCTGCTCGGTGCCTTGCAGCTTGAGGTCGAAGGCGAACGCCAGGGTTTGTCCGCCCTGGGCATCCACCACCGGCAACGGTGCATGCACACCCGCACCGAAGTTGCTGTCGCCGGTGCCCGGTTCGAAATTCACCACTTTGCCATTCAGGTTCAGCTTGAGGTCATTGCTGATGCCACGAATATCGCTGATACCGACCGACACGAAGGGCGTCTCGAAGCGGTAGAAGCCCAGGTCATCGCCCAGGCCGAGCCGGGGCGGCAGACGAAATTCGCCGCTGATCTGGCTGTCGCTGCGGTACAGGCGCGCCTCATAGATGCCACGCGCACGCAGTTCGGTGCTCACCTTGCCATCGAGAACGAAGCGCTCCGGCAGGAAGTACAAGCGCCCGCGACTCTGGCGCTCTTCCGTGTAGCGTTCGCCGCTGGCGTTGGTTTTCCATTCATGGGTGGTCTTGATGTAGGGCAGTACCAGGATCGGCCCGGTGATCTGCTGCCGGTAGCTGGAGCTGCGGGCAATGTCCTGCATGACCAGGGTGCGCTGGTGCTGACGCTCGCCGACCAACCCACCGATCATCAGCAGGGGAATCATCAACAACAGGATCAGCAGGGCGATGATGCCCAGTTTGAAGCCCAGGGTTCGGCTCATGGTGCGACTCTCCGTGACGGTTTTGATGCGGAGCAGTCTGGGCAGCCGACGAGGGGGTTTTATGGAGCGAATATGGGAAGTGTGTGGAGACTCTGTGAGAAGTCGCCGCCGGCCGATGGACAGCCCGCAGCGAACTGGGTAGCGTGCCGCCCACAGCCACCAAGGAGGAACGGCACATGACCCCGAACAGCCCCTACGCGCCCCCACAATCCAACGTTGACCCGGAGTCACTGGTCACCGAGGAACAGATCGCAGCGCTGCCGGTTTCCGATAAATGGAAACAGCGCTTCAGCGCGATGCACCGGGCCGGTGGCAGTAAGATGCCACGGCTCAAGGAGCTGACACCCGCGGAACGGCGCAAGGCGTTCGGGTTCAACTTCCTGGCCTTCTTCTTCGGGCCGATCTACTACGCCATCAAGGGCATGTGGAAAAAGGGCCTGGCGCTGTTCGTCGCCTGCGCCGCAGCCGTGATCGTCGCGGGATTCGGCCTGGATTACCTCGGCTACGGCACCGTCGCCGACGGCCTGCGCTATGGCATAGCGGCCGTCTTCGCGGTGCGCGCCAACATCGATTACTACAAGAAGATGCTGCTCGATGACAACGGCTGGTGGTAAATGCACCCCTTGGAACGCCCCAGCTCCCAGCCCAGGATCGTTCCCACGCTCCGCGTCACCCACGGTCTTCAGCCCAGCCCTCCCACCGCGCCACAGCGACGAGCATTGCGGACGCGGAGCGTCCGGGCTACGCGCCCACGCAGAGCATGGGTGCGATCAGAATGTTTGAGCATCCACCAATGAGTAGCCTGGGTTGAGCAGCTCGATACCTGGGAAAAATGGCCGCCGCCTCAACAGCCGGCCCAAGACGATGTGGCCAATCACCGGCCCACTGATCGTGATAGCCCTCGCCCTGACGGCGCAGATCGGAATCGGCGTTTACAAACGCCTGATTGGCTGCCCGCGCGCCTTTGGCGATTGCTACCTGCCCAGCACGGAGCTGCTGTTCTGGCCGCAGACCGTCAGCATGCTGGCTCTCTACCTGGCGCTGCTGACACTGCTGCTGGTCCTCGTCACGCGGACGCTGGGCTGGCTGCTACGCCTGCTGAGAGCGCGGATACGCTGACTCCCCCTGCGCGCCCGCAGATCACTCACCGCGAATGTACTGCTCCAGTTGCTGGATCAGGCTGGCCTGCTCGGCGATGGTGTCCTTGACCAGGTCGCCGATCGACAACAGGCCGATCAGCTCGCCCTCGGCGATCACCGGCAGGTGGCGCAGGTGGCGGTCGGTCATCAGTTGCATGCAGTGCTGGGCGCTGTCGCGAGGGCCGACGGTGATGACGTTGGCAGTCATGATTTCACTGACCTGGGCGGTGAAGGCCGAGCGCTGCAGCAGGTCCACCTTGCGTGCGTAGTCACGCTCACTGACGATGCCGGCCAGCCGGCTGCCTTCCAGCACCACCAGCGCACCGATGCCCTTCTCGGCCATCAGCTTGATCGCATCCAGCACCGTAGAGGTGGGGGCGACGCTGTAGACGGCGGCGTGCGGTTTGGCGCGGAGTATCTCGGCAACTGTTTTCATCAGGGGACTCCCGGTCTAATTGTTTTCCACAGAAGAAACGGCCACGGCCAAGGGTGCGGCACAGGATGAGAATAGCCGCACTGGCGCAGGAAACCGAACACCGTGACGACCTCCATGCAACCCGCACCGCCACCCGGGCGGGCGAACCTCAGACCGCCGGCAGATTCAGGATGGCCTCGACCCCGCCCTCGGCGTTGACGACGCGGATGCTGCCGCCATGCAGCGTCGCCACTTCCTGCACGAAATTAAGCCCTAGCCCGGTGCTCTTGCGGCCACTGGCCGGCCGCGGCAGCGAGTAGAAACGCTCGGTCAGGCGCGCCAGCGCATACTCGGGAATCGCCTCGCCCTGGTTGAACACCCGCAGCTCGACGCGGCCCTGGCGGGCCCTGGCGTCGAGGCGCAACGCGCCACCGGGCACGCTGAAATCCAGGGCGTTATCCAGCAGGTTGGTCACCGCCTGACGCAGCAGGAAGGCCTCGCCACACACCTTCAAGTCAGCGCCGATGCGGTTGTCCACCTGCAGGCCGAGGCCTTCGATACGGGCAATCTGCCCGTGCAACTGATCGTCCAGAAGCGCCCGCAGCGGCAGCTCTTCCGGCTCCTCCAGACCCTGGCGCTGCTCGACCTGAGCCAGGTGCAGCAGGCGCTCGATCAGTTGCTGCATGCGCGCGCTTTCCTGCTCAATGTTACTGACGAAGCGCTGGCGCTGCTCGCTGGGCATGTCGCTGCCCAGCAGCTCGGCGGCGCCACGAATGGCGGCCAGCGGGCTTTTCAACTCGTGGGTCAGGGTGTGTACGTAGCGCTCGACGTAGGCCTTGCCCTCCAGCTCGGTGCGCATCCGCTCGACGGCCACCGCCAACTGCCCCAGCTCACCGCCACGCACCGATGGCAGTTCGGCCCGCTGCCCCTCGCTGACCGCCTGGGCATAGCGGGTCAGGCGCCGCAGCGCGCCGCTCAGCCACCAGCTGAGCACGCCGCCGACCAGCAGTCCCAGCACGATCAGGCCGGTGCCGAGCCAGCCCAGGCGCGTCTGGGAACGCTCGATGTAGGGCTGCATGGCGCGGTTGGGCTTGGCCACCGACACCACGCCGATGATCTGCTCGCCGTCCATGATCGGCGCTGCCACGTACATCACCGAGGAATCCGGGTCGTTCGGGTCTTCACGGCTGGAGCGCGCGCCGTACTGCCCCTTGAGCGTCAGGTAGACATCGTTCCAGCGCGAGTAGTCCTGGCCCACCGCTTCGCCTGCGGAATCGAGCAGGACAATGCCCGTGGCATCGGTGACATAGATGCGGTGATCGACCCGGCTCTTGTCCACCCCCCAGATGCTGGCCTGGGGACGGCGCTGACCATAGGACTTGAGCTGTTCGGACAACTGGCTCTCGGCCAGGTGCCCGCTCTTGAGGTCTTCGCGCAGAATCTCGGCGAGCAGGTTGGCAGTGTCGACCAGGGTCTCTTCGGTGGATTGCCGCACACCGGGGCGGATTTCTTCCATCACGGTGCTGAGGACGAACCAGCCGGACAGCCCGACGAAGAGGAAATACACCAGGAATATGCGGACGCCGAGGGGCATGTCAGTGCTCCGGACTGTAGCTATAACCCAGGCCGCGGTGGGTCTGGATCGGCTCGGCCCCGGAATCCACCGTCCGCAGCTTGGCGCGCAGACTCTTGATATGGCTGTCGATGTTGCGCGCATACCCGGCGTCGGCGGCCACGCCCAGGGCGTCGAGCAATTGCTCGCGGGCGAACACCCTGCCCGGCTGGGCCAACAGAGCGGTCAGCAGGTGAAATTCATGGCGGGTCAGGCTGAGCGGCTGCCCGTGGTAGTGAATCTGGTAGCGCAACCGGTCCACGCGGAACGGCCCATCCGCCACGGCGGCTGGCGCTTCGGGCTGACGCGGGGCGATGCGCTTGAGGATCGCCTTGACCCGGGCGGCCAGCTCCCGGGGACTGAACGGCTTGACCACATAGTCGTCCGCACCGATCTCCAGCCCCACCACGCGGTCGATCTCCTCGCTGCGCGCAGTGAGGAAAATCACCGGCACCTCGGATACCCGGCGCAGGCGCTTGCAGGCCTCGAAGCCACTCATGTCTGGCAGGCCGACGTCGAGAATCACCAGGTCGAACGGCTCCTGGGCCAACCGCTCCAGGGCCTCGCCGGCCAGGCTCAGCCAGCAGGTGGTAAAACCCTCGGATTGCAGGGCGAACACCAGGGTGTCGGCAATGGCGGCTTCGTCTTCGACAATCAGAATGTGCGGCATGGGCGTCCTGCCTGGAAGGAATGGCAGCGAGCCTGCGGCAGGGTGAAAGCGGCGTCAAGGTGCGGCCTGCCGGTGCGAGGCTGTAGGCTGTAGGCTGTAGGCTGTAGGCTGTGGATCGTTGATCACCAACCCCGTAGGAGCGGCCTTGGCCGCGAGCTCGACGGTCGTGGCCTTGCATTGATCTGGCAGGGGAACAGAAAAGCTCGCGGGCAAGCCCGCTCCTACAGATGGCGAGCTGTCAGCCCAGCTGGAAGCGGCCGGTGTTCTGTGCCAGGCCCTGGCTGCCGCGGCGCAGTTGTTCGGCGGCGCTGCTCACGGCCTGGGCGCCGTCGAGCAGCGCGCTGGCGGCCTGGTCCACCTGCTGGATATTGCCGCTCACCTCATCGGCGGTGGCCGCCTGCTGCTCGGCGGCGGTGGCAATCTGCGCCAGGCGGTCGCTGACCCGCTGCACCGACTCGACGATGCCGTCGAGGTCTTCGCCCATGGCCAGCACGCTGCCTACATCACCCTCGGCCTGACGCACCGCGTCTTCCATCTGGCTGACCGACTGGCCGACAACCTTGTGCAGGTCGGCGACGGTCTGGGCGATTTCCGCCGTGGAGTTCTGGGTGCGCTGGGACAACGAGCGCACCTCGTCGGCCACCACCGCAAAGCCGCGACCCTGCTCACCGGCCCGCGCCGCTTCGATGGCGGCGTTGAGTGCCAGCAGGTTGGTCTGTTCGGCGATGCCCTTGATCACGTCGACCACCCGGGTGATCTGCTCGGTCTGCGCGCGCAGCTGTTGCAGGGTCGCCGCGCTGTCGCCCAGGCGAGTACTGAGCTGGCGCATGCTGGCACTGGTGCGGGCGCTACGCTGGTTGCTCTGGTTGGCGATTTCGCGGGTCTGGCCGGCCTCTACCGCAGCCTGCTCGCAGCTCTGAGCCACGCTCTGGGCGGTGGCCGCCATCTGCGTCGCGGCGGTGGCGATCTGGCTCATCTGTCCTTGCTGCTGCTCCACGGCCACCAGGGCGTTCTGCGCCTGGGTGCTGAGCACCTGCACCGTGCCGCCGAGGTTCTGGCTTTCCTGATTGACGCCCTGCAGGGAGTCGCGCATCTGCCCCACGGCGGTGTTGAGCGCGGCGGCGATGCTGGCCAGGTCGTCCTCGCCATACACTTGCATGCGCACCCGCAGGTCACCGTCACGCAGGCCTTCGGCGGCTTCGATGATGCCCGCCGTGCTGCGGCGGATCGAGGCGTTGAGGCACATCAGCACGTACAGCGCGAGCAGCGTCAGCAGACTGAACACGGCGATCACCTGGATCATGTTGCCCTGGGCATCGCCCCGGTAATCGCCCAGGTTCAAGGCGAACTGGCCATACAGCGCCTGCTGCAGGCCCGCCAGTTGCCCATGCAGGACCTCGATACGCTGGGTGAATTGCGCCGGAGTCATGGCGATGGGGCTGGACTCGAACAGGTCGCGGTCGATGTCGGCAAGGAACTGGTCAAAGCCCTGCTCCGCCTCGTTGAATGGCGTCTGCAGGTTGCGCATGGCGCTGGGCGTTTCCCGGCCGAGGGTGGCGCGTGCCTTGCTCAGTTGCCCACGCGATTCGTCCAGCGCCCGGCGCAGGTCTCGGATCAGCACCCGACTCTGCAGGGTGAAGTGCTGGGAGACCACTGCACCGTAGCCGTGGCTGGCGAACGTACCGAGGTTTTCCAGCAGGCGCGGCAGGGTGAAGGTCAGTTGCTCCATCATCAGGTAGGTGTCGAGGTACGGGTCGAGGATCAGCCCGCTGTCGGTCGCCACCTGCTCGCGTAGCACCATCAGTTGCAGCAGGTTCTTTTGGTAACGTTCCAGGGCATCCGGTAGCGCCAGTTTGCCGACGCTGGCCACTTCCAGCTCAGCACGCATGCCCTGCAACACAGTCAATTGTTCGGCCACTTGTGGTCCGAAATCAGCGCTTTCCAACTGGGCCACGGCAGCTTGCAGGGTCTGGTCGAGCGTCTGCTCACGCTCCTTGAGCAGTGCTTCAGCCTGGGTATCGGTGCCCTTCCAGCGCGCCAATAAGGTGCGTTGTTCGAGCAGCGCGTGCTGGACCTTGCCCAGCGACTCGATCCCGTGCATCCCCTCAAGCTCGCGGTCGACCAGGCTCAGGCGCGCCATGTGATCACTGCAGATCACCCACAACGCATACCCCAGGGGCAGGATGAACAATGCGAACAGCAGCTGAAATTTACGCGCGAAGCTGAAACGCTCCAACACGCGTACACCCGGCTTGAGTACTCCAGTCATAGCGACACCTCAACGAGCTCAAGGCACACCTGAAGGCAGGTGCGCCAAACGACATCATCAAGCAAGAACTACGCCGGGCAGCAGGACGCTGCAGGCAGCCCGATTGGCTACCTGCAGCTTAGAACATCGCGGGGGTCAGCAGGTGGGGCGATTGGCGGTATAGCGGTCGGAGGGGTCAATGGCCGCATCCAAGTCACGCAGGGCACTGGCACCGATCAGCAACGGGTAATTGAAATGGGTGCGGTCGGTCAGGTTGACCTCCACGGTGCGCTTTTCGTTGCCCAGGCAGATGTCCATGTCGACCACCGGGCGCTTGGCCACGGCCATTTCACCGGACCCGCTTTCCTCGGCACGGCTCTTGATCTCGCTGATGCGTGCCAGGGGCTTCTCGAACAGGGTGTTGTCCGCGTCATCGGTGGCCAGGCGGAAACGCACCCAGTCTTCGCCGTCACGCTGGAAATGTTCGATGTCCTTGGCCGACAGCGACGCGGTCATCGCACCGGTGTCCATCTTGGCCTTGAGGGTCTGCCCGATCTGCGGCAAGCCGATGTATTCGTAGCGGCCGTAGAGCGTGGGCTGATTCGCCAGCACCGGCACGGCAAACAGGGTCAACAACGCCATCACAATCACTTTCACGCGTGGAATCCTCTTTAAAAACATCAGGATGTCCGACTGACCCAAGCCGTGAAGGTTCGACGGCAGGTGCATGAAAATGTTACCGGCTAGCCGTTTACCCACAGTTCATCGAGATTGCGAAAGCCCCAGTCGGCAGCCGATTCACGGCCCACGATCTTGTCCCGACCGACGCATTTGGCGAGGTCGATAACCTCCTGGGGAATGGGCGTTTTCGAGCGTGCGGAGAAGAACACCTTGACCCTCGGTGTGAGCAGGGATTTGCCGTGCTGATCCAGCACCATGCCCAGGCGGCCGCTTTCCAGGCGCACCAGCGAGCCCGTGGGGTAGATGCCCACGGTTTTGACGAAGGCCTGGAAGATCGCCTCGTCGAAGTGCCCCTTCCATTCGGCCATGCGCCGGATCGATTCGGCCGGGTCCCAGCCTTTTTTGTAGGGACGGTTCGAGGTCACCGCGTCGTACACGTCGCAGACCGCGCCCATCCGCGCGAACAAGCTGATCTGCTCGCCGGCCAGACGATGGGGGTAGCCGCTGCCGTCGACCTTCTCGTGATGGTGCAGGCACACATCCAGCACCAGCGCGTTGACCTGTTTGCTGGCCAGGAGGATCTTGCCGCCGGCCTCGGGGTGCTGGCGCACCCGGCTGAATTCGGCATCGGTGAGCTTGCCGGGCTTGTTCAGCACCGCGCCGGGAATCGCCATCTTGCCGACATCGTGCAGCAACCCGGCCAGCCCGGCGTCCTTGACCTGGGCAGTGGCCAGCCCCATCTGCCGCGCCAGGGCGATCATCAGCGCGCAGACCGCCACCGAGTGCATGTAGGTGTATTCGTCGGCGTGCTTGAGGCGCGCCAGACTGATCAGCGCGTTGGGGTGGCGCATCACCGATTGGGTGATGTCCTCGACCAGGCTTTCCGCCGCTTCGAAGTGCAGCGCCTGCCCCATGCGCACATCGCCGAACATGGCCATCACCGCCTGTTTGGAGCGGGCGCAAAGCTTGGCGGCGCGCGTCAGTTCCTCGTCCAGCGAGCAGATTTGCGGCGTGTCGGGTTGGGCGATTGCCAGCAGGCGGGCTTCGGCTTCGGCGGCGGCTTGTTCCTGGCTGACGCTGGCCTGGCCCTGTTCGATGTCCAGGCCCTTGCTGGCGTCGATCCACAACTCCGCCACGCCGCTGGCGCGTATGCGCTGCAGGTCCGCGTCGGAGGCCAGCAGGAACTTCGACTTCCAGAACGGGTGGTCCATCCAGGCACCGCAGAAGGACTGGATGTACATACCTACACGCAGATCAGCCACGGCAATGCGCTTGAGCATCAGGATGACTCTGAGGTGAGAGTGCCATGCATCCCAGCATAGGGTATCGGCACCAGGGCTTTCACCACCCAGGCCAGGTGATGGCAATATGACACAAGTCGCAAGCGACTTGGAGCGGCTGAAACACCTGCTTATGATGACCCGGCCCGCGCACTACAAGGAGCTGCCATGCGCCGTCTACTGACCGGCCTGACCGTCACCCTGCTGTTGTTGCTCAACACCCTGACGCTGATCGGCCCGATGCTGCTGATCGCCATCGCCCGGCTCATTCTGCCTGGCAAGGCCCTCAAGGCCGCCAGCTCACGCGGCGTCATGTGGGTCGCGGAAACCTGGGCCGAGATCAACAAACTGATCTTCGCCACGCTCCTGCCGGTCCGCTGGGACATCCGTGGCAACGCCGCGCTGCGCCAGGACACTTCCTACCTGGTGATCAGCAACCACCAGTCCTGGGTCGACATCCCGGCCCTGGTCCAGGCCTTCAACCGCAAGACGCCCTACTTCAAGTTCTTCCTCAAGCGGGAGCTGATCTGGGTGCCGTTCCTCGGCCTGGCGTTCTGGGCCTTGGACTACCCGTTCATGAAGCGCTATTCGAAAGCGTTTCTGAGCAAGAACCCGCACCTGAAAGGCCAGGACCTGGAAATCACCAAGCGCGCCTGCGAGAAGTTCAAGGACCTGCCGGTGACCGTGGTCAACTACCTCGAGGGCACACGCTTCACCCCGGCCAAGAAGGCCCAGCAAGGCTCACCCTATCAATACCTGCTCAAGCCCAAGGCCGGCGGCGTGGCGTTCGTGCTGGCCGCCCTGGGCGAACAGCTGGACGCGGTGCTCGATGTCACGCTGGTCTACCCCGGCGGACGGATTCCCGGCTTCTGGGCATTGATCAGCGGCCAGGTGGACAAGGTCATCATCGATATCCACACCCGCCCCCTCGACCCGGCGCTGTGCCAGGGCGACTACGAGAACGACCCGGAATTCCGGGCACGGGTGCAGGCGTGGGTCACGGAGTTGTGGGTGGAAAAAGACGCCCGCATCGCGGCGATTCGGGCTGAGATCGAGGCGTAGGGTGGATTAGGTACGCGGGATGAATGGTCGCGCTGGTCGGGCGTGCCGTAACTCACCAACCAGGTAGGCCGGAACACCGCAATGTTGGGTTGCGCAGCGCCCAGCACTTGTTTTCGCATGCAGCTTTTCTGGATCGCGCCGCTAACCCAACCTACGGGGAAACGAGGCGGTTTTCGCTAACAGTGAATCGTGCCGAACGCAGAAAGAGCTCGCGGCTGAAGCCCCTCCTACGGGCGTAATGCGCCTTCCGGGGCACCACATCCTGTGGGAGGGGCTTCAGCCGCGACAGGTGCGACGGCCGATCAGGCCGCGCTGAACAGCTTGTGCGGGTCGATGACGAATTTCTTCGGCACGCCGGCATCGAACTCGCCGTAACCGCGCGGCGCGTCGTCCAGGCTGATCACCTGCACGCCCACCACTTCGGCAATGTTGATGCGGTCCCACATGATGGCCTGCATCAGCGCCCGGTTGTACTTCATCACCGGGGTCTGACCGGTGTGGAAGCTGTGGGACTTGGCCCAGCCGAGACCGAAGCGAATGCTCAGGCTGCCGATCTTCGCCGCCGCGTCCACCGCACCCGGGTCTTCGGTGACGTAGAGGCCGGGAATACCGATCTTGCCGGCCACCCGCACCACACCCATCAGCGAGTTGAGCACGGTTGCCGGGGCTTCGTGCTGCGCGCCGGAATGGCCGTGGCCCCGGGCCTCGAAGCCCACCGCGTCCACCGCACAATCCACTTCCGGCTCACCCAGCAGGTCAGCGATCTGCTCGTGCAGCGGGGTGTCCTTGGACAGGTCGGCAATTTCAAAGCCCACCGCCTTGGCGTGCGCCAGGCGCACCGGGTTGACGTCGCCGACGATCACCACCGCCGCACCGAGCAGACGGGCCGACGCCGCAGCAGCCAGGCCAACCGGGCCAGCACCGGCGATGTACACCGTGCTGCCCGGGCCGACACCGGCGGTCACAGCGCCGTGGTAGCCGGTGGGCAGGATGTCGGACAGGCAGGTCAGGTCGCGGATTTTCTCCATGGCCTTGTCGCGGTCCGGCAGTTTGAGCAGGTTGAAGTCGGCGTAGGGCACCAGCACGTATTCGGCCTGGCCGCCGGTCCAGTCGCCCATGTCGACATAGCCGTAGGCACCACCGGCACGTGCCGGGTTGACGGTCAGGCACACGCCAGTGTGCTGTTCCTTGCAGGAGCGGCAACGGCCGCAAGCGACGTTGAACGGCACTGACACCAGGTCGCCGAGTTTCAGGTTCTCGACATCGCTGCCTTTCTCAACCACTTCACCGGTGATCTCGTGACCGAGCACCAGACCGACCTGGGCGGTGGTGCGGCCGCGCACCATGTGCTGGTCCGAGCCGCAGATGTTGGTGGAGACGACCCGCAGAATGACCCCGTGCTCGATCTTGCGACCGCGCGGGTCCTGCATTTTCGGGTAGTCGATCTTCTGTACCTCGACCTTGCCGGCTCCGAGATACACCACACCACGATTTCCAGACATTCGTGTTCTCCTTTCTTGTTGTGAAAACAAAGGCGCGACCGGTGGTCACGCGGCCTTGCACTGGAGTTGCGTCTGTTGCGAGGAGAGACCGCTGATGGGCAGTGCGGTACTGCCTCTCCGGTTCATCTGGCGCGGGCTGTTGTCCGCGCCGTGATTCGTTGCTCTGGCAGGTCCGGCCTGCGCTTGGGGTCAGTTTCTATTGGTGGGCTAAGCCCACCCTACCGTCTGTAACCGCGTAGGGTGGGCTTTAGCCCACCGACACGTCATGTGGCCTGAAACAGATTGCCACCCGCCACGTCGAAAACAGGTGGGCGAAAGCGGATCGCCGCCCGACCTACCCTGCATCCCGCTACTTCGCTTCCCATCAGGCGTTGAGCACCACGGTGCGATTGGCGTTGAGGAACACACGGCGTTCGATGTGATAACCGACCGCACGGGCCAGGGTCAGGCATTCGATGTCGCGGCCCTTGGCGATCAGGTCCTCGGGGTAATGGGCGTGGTCCACGGTCTCCACGCCCTGGGCGATGATCGGGCCTTCGTCGAGGTCGTTGTTGATGTAGTGCGCCGTGGCACCGACCAGCTTCACGCCCTTCTGGTAGGCCTGGTGGTAGGGCTTGGCGCCCTTGAAACCGGGCAACAGCGAGTGGTGAATGTTGATCGCCCAGCCATCGAGGCGCCGGCACAATTCCGGCGACAGCACCTGCATGTAGCGGGCGAGCACCACCAGCTCGGCACCGCTCTGCTCGATCACCTGCAGCACCTTGCGCTCTTGGGACGGCTTGTCATTCGGGTCGAGGGCGAAGTGGTGATAGGGAATGCCGTGCCAGCGCGCCAGCGGTTCCAGGTCAGGGTGGTTGGACACCACCGCCACCACATCCATGGCCAACTGGCCAATGCGCTGGCGGTAGAGCAGGTCGTTCAGGCAGTGGTCAGCCTTGGACACCATCAGCACCACCTTGGCGCGGTAGCCCGGCGGCGTCAGCTCCAGCTGCATGCCGAACGGCGCCAGACGCTCGTCGAGCCCGGCGCGGAAGGCCGCCTCGTCGAAGCCATCCGGCTGGCGAAACTCCACGCGAATGAAAAAGCGCGAGGACAGCCGATCATCGAAGCTGTGGTGCTCGGTGACGTAACAGCGCTGCTCGAAGAGAAAGCGCGTCACCGCGTCCACCGTGCCGAGCACGCTCGGGCAGTGGGCGGTGAGAATCCAAGTATCCGGGGTCCGGCTCATAATAAACTCCGTTGCTGTTCACCCCTCTCCCACCGGGAGAGGGGCCGGGGGTGAGGGGTACCCGACACAACTCGGTTCACCCTTTACCCTCTCCCCAACCCTCTCCCGGAGGGAGAGGGGGCTGTTCGAGGCCGGCGCATACATCGCCGCGCGCACATAACCTTCAAGACACCACCACTGTGCTCCCCTCTCCCACCGGGAGAGGGGCCGGGGGTGAGGGGTATCCGACACAACTCGGTTCACCCTTTACCCTCTCCCCAACCCTCTCCCAGAGGGAGAGGGGGCTGTTCGCGTCAGCTGTTGGTCTTGCTATCAGGGCAGACGCTTCACCTACACGGCCCGCCCCATACACCGTTGCGACGTCACGGTGGACGAAAAAAGCGTCGTCCACCCTACGTACGGCAAGCCGTGGGAGGGGCTTCAGCCGCGACTGCTGCAATCGCGGCTAAAGCCCCTCCCACCCAGATCAGGATTTGATCGCCAGCCCGTACTCGGCGCTGGCGTCCTGCAGCCACAGCCAGAAGTAGTCGGAGAAGCTGCGGCGCACCACCAGCTCCCAGGTGTCTTCGGCGGTATGGCGGATCACCAGTTGCGACTTGGCGAAGTGGGTACCCACCGCCTTGCCCACCGGGAAGTTGCTCGGGTGCACGTCGTAGCTGGTGGACTTCATCAGCAGCTCGCGGACCTTCGGCCCGGACAGCTCCAGCAGGGTCTGCCCGCCACTGACGTTGACGATCGCGAAGAACAAACCTTCCAGCGCTGCGCGCAGCGTCTGCTCGACGGCAAGTTCGGTGCCGCTCGGCACGATCAGCAGCCACTCGTCCGGGGCCAGCCATTGCAGCGAGGTATCGCCATCGGCCACCAGGGTCAGGGCCACCGGCAGTTCCAGCCCCAGGGCCTTGTGCACACCACCTGCGAAAGCCGGGTCCTTGGCGTCGCCGCGCAGGGTCAGGTGGCCGAGCAGTTTCTTCTCGCGCAGGGTGATGCCGGCGTTCTTCGAGCCCTTGTCCGCCAGCTCGTGCAAGCCGGCATGGAACAGTGGCGATTCGGCGTGGCCCGCATCCGGGCGCTGTTGGTAAACGTTGATCAGGTTAGACATTCTGGCGGTCCCCTTTCGGGTCATAGAACACGGAACTGACGATTTCGGCTTCGATCACGCTGCCATCGCGCAAGGGGGCGAACACCCGCTCGCCGACACGCTTGAGACCGCCCTTGACCACGCCCATGGCGAACGAATAGCCCAGCGCCGCGCTCATGTAGCTGGAGGTCACGTGGCCGACCATGGTCACCGGGATGCTCTGTTTCGGATCGAACACCAGCTGCGCGCCTTCAGGCAGCACTGCCTTGGGATCGACCGGCTTCAGGCCGACCAGTTGCTTGCGCTCTTCGCGCACACAGTCTGCGCGGTTCATGCCACGCCAGCCGATCCACGAGAACGGCTTGGTGCGGCCAACGCACCAGCCCATGTTGAGGTCGTCCGGCGTCACCGAGCCGTCGGTGTCCTGGCCAACGATGATGAAGCCCTTCTCTGCCCGCAGTACGTGCATGGTCTCGGTGCCGTAAGGCGTCAGGCCGTGTTTCTTGCCGGCTTCGATGATCTTTTCCCACACGCCCAGGGCGTAGTCGGCCTGCACGTTGACTTCGTAGCTCAGCTCACCGGTGAAGGAGATCCGGAACACCCGGGCCGGCACGCCACCCACCAGGCCTTCCTTCCAGGTCATGAACGGGAAGCCTTCCTTGTCCAGGTCGATGTCGGTGACTTCCGCCAGCAGCTTGCGGCTGTTGGGGCCGGACAGGGTCATGGTCGCCCAGTGGTCGGTGACCGAGGTGAAGTACACCTTCAGCTCCGGCCATTCGGTCTGGTGGTAGATCTCCAGCCATTCCATCACCCGGGCAGCGCCGCCGGTGGTGGTGGTCATCAGGAAGTGGTTGTCGGCGAGACAGGCGGTCACGCCGTCGTCGAAGACCATGCCGTCTTCCTTGCACATCAGGCCATAGCGCGCCTTGCCCACATCCAGCTTGGTCCAGGCGTTGGTGTAGACGCGGTTGAGGAACTCGCGCGCATCCGGGCCCTGGATATCGATCTTGCCCAGGGTCGAGGCATCGAGGATGCCCACCGCGTTGCGCACTGCCAGGCATTCCCGGGCGACGGCGGCGTGCAGGTCCTCACCGGCCTTGGGGAAGTACCAGGGGCGCTTCCACTGACCGACATCTTCGAACTCGGCGCCATTCTGCAAATGCCAGCGCTGCATGGCGGTGTAGCGCTTGGGCTCGAACAGCGGCCCGCAGTGCCGGCCCGCCACCGCGCCGAAGGTCACCGGCGTGTAGTTGGGGCGGAACATGGTGGTGCCCATCTGCGCGATGCTGATGCCCAGCGAACGGGCGGCGATCGCCAGGCCGTTGATGTTGCCCAGCTTGCCCTGATCGGTGCCGAAACCGAGGGCGGTGTAGCGCTTGACGTGCTCGACCGACTCGAAGCCCTCGCGGGTCGCCAGTTCGATACCGGCGGCGGTGACGTCGTTCTGCAGGTCGACGAACTGCTTCGGCGCACGTGCGGTGGATTTGTCGTGGGGTACCTGGAACAGAGGCACCGCCGGCTCTTCGATACGGGGCTCGGTCAACGGCACGCTGCCTTCGACCAGTTTGAAACCCGCCTCACCGGCCGCATTGGCGCCGGCCTCGAAGCCATCCGCCAGGGCATCGCCCAGTGCGAACACGCCATTCAATGCGCCTGCACAGAGGCGTTTCTGGAAACCTTCGCCGGGCACAAACGCGAGGATGTCTTCCTGCCAGGTCGGCCGACCGCCCAGGTGCGACGCCAGGTGCACCACCGGGCTGTAGCCGCCGGAGCTGACGATCAGGTCGCAGTCGAGCATTTCACCCGCGCTGCTGACCTTGTGGTTCATCAGGTCGATGGCGCAGACCCGCGCACCGGTCACACGCTTGCTGCCACGGGCTTCGACCACCGCACTGCCGGTGAGGATGCGCACGCCGCGCTGGCGCGCCTCCTCGACCCAGGCACCACGGGGGTTGTTGCGCGCATCGGCAACGGCCACCACCTGATGACCGGCGTCGAGCCAGTCGAGCACCACGCGGTAGGCGTAATCGTTGTTGGTCGACAGCACCAGCTGACGGCCCGGCGCCACGCCGTAACGACGCACGTAGGTGGACACGGCGTCCGCCAGCATGTTGCCGGGTACGTCGTTGTTGGCATACACCTGCGGCCGCTCGTGGGCGCCGGTGGCCAGCACCACACGCTTGGCCCGCACGCGGTGCATGCGCTGGCGCACCATGCCCATCGGCGCGATCTCGCCCAGGTGGTCGGTGAGGCGCTGGTGAATGGTGAGGAAGTTGTGGTCGTGGTAACCGTTGACCGTGGAGCGCGGCAACAGGGTGACTTCCGGCATGGCGCTCAACTCGGCGATGACCTGGGCCACCCAGTCGGCGGCCGGTTTGCCGTCGAGGGTTTCCCGGGTGCTGAGCAGGCTGCCACCGAACTCTTCCTGTTCATCGGCCAGGATCACCCGCGCACCGCTGCGGCCGGCGGCCAGGGCGGCGGCAAGACCGGCGGGGCCGGAGCCCACGACCAGCACATCGCAGTGCTGATTCATGTAGTCGTAGCTGTCCGGGTCGACCTCGGTCGGCGAACGTCCCAGGCCGGCTGCCTTGCGGATGTACTTCTCGTAGGTCAGCCAGAGATTCTGCGGGTACATGAAGGTCTTGTAGTAGAACCCGGGCGGCATCATCTTGCCACCGACCTTGCCAAGAATCCCCATGACGTCGGTGTTGACGCTCGGCCAGCCGTTGGTGCTGTTGGCTACCAGGCCCGGATACAGAGCCTGCTGGGTGGCACGCACGTTGGGAATCTGCGCCGCTTCGCTGGAGCCGATCTGCAGCACGGCGTTCGGCTCTTCCGAACCGGCAGCGACGATGCCGCGCGGACGGGAGTATTTGAAGCTGCGCCCGACGATGTCCACGCCGTTGGCCAGCAGGGCAGCGGCCAGAGTGTCACCGGCATACCCCTGGTAGGTCTGACCGTTGAAGCTGAAGCTGATGGGCTGACCGCGGTCGATGCGGCCCCCCTGGGAAAGACGGTTGACCTGGCTCATGCGGTTACTCCTTGGCCGGCGGTCTTCTTCTCGGTGCTGCTGACCTCGGTCACGCTGGGCTTTTCACCGATCTTGTAGGTTTCCAGAATCTCGTAGCTCACGGTGTGGCGCGTGGCGTTGAAATACTTGCGGCAACCGGCGGAATGGATCCACAGCTCGTGGTGAATGCCACGCGGGTTATCGCGGAAGAACAGGTAGTCGCCCCACTCGGCGTCGGTGCAGGCGCTCGGGTCCAGCGGACGCGGGATATGCGCCTGGCCCTTGGCGTGGAATTCCTCTTCGGAGCGCAACTCGCCACAGTGAGGGCAGAAGATATGCAGCATGGTCGGTACCTCCAGAAAATCTTTCGTCCCTCACCGTTCTGGAGAGGGTCAATGCTGTTC
This sequence comes from Pseudomonas sp., assembly GCA_050282285.1. GTDB lineage: Bacteria > Pseudomonadota > Gammaproteobacteria > Pseudomonadales > Pseudomonadaceae > Aquipseudomonas. The sequence continues at coordinate 18,366 of JBLZZJ010000044.1, read as the reverse complement.
TCCCCTCTCCCTTGGGAGAGGGGCCGGGGGTGAGGGTGGCGATGGCTGCGGTCTAACACCGAACTGCCCTCTCCCGCCCTTCGGGCACCCTCTCCCGGAGGGAGAGGGGCATCAGCCGTCGCGCTACGCGCGACCTTTTAATGGGCCACGGCAGCAGCGCCGTGCTCGTCGATCAGTGCGCCGGTGTGGAAACGGTCCATGGAGAACGGCTGGGCCAGCGGGTGCATTTCACCCTTGGCCAGGCTCGCCGCGAACACATGGCCGGAGCCGGGAGTGGCCTTGAAGCCGCCGGTGCCCCAGCCGCAGTTGAAGAACAGGTTCGGCACCGGGGTCTTGGAAATGATCGGGCAGGCGTCCGGCGAGGTGTCGACGATGCCGCCCCACTGGCGGTTCATGCGCACCCGCGACAGCACCGGGAACATTTCGACGATGGCCTGCAAAGTGTGTTCGATGGTCTGGTACGAACCGCGCTGGCCGTAGCCGTTGTAGCCGTCGATGCCGGCACCGATGACCAGGTCGCCCTTGTCCGACTGGCTGATGTAGCCGTGCACGGCGTTGGACATGATCACGCTGTCGATGATCGGCTTGACCGGCTCCGACACCAGTGCCTGCAGCGGGTGCGACTCCAGCGGCAGGCGGAAGCCGGCGAGCTTGGCCATGTGCCCGGAGTTGCCGGCGGTGACCACGCCCACGCGCTTGCCGCCGATAAAGCCTTTGTTGGTCTCGACGCCGATGACCACACCGTTTTCCTTGCGGAAACCGATCACCTCGGTCTGCTGGATCAGGTCCACACCCAGGGCGTCGGCGGCCCGTGCATAGCCCCAGGCCACGGCATCGTGACGGGCGACGCCGCCGCGCCGTTGCACGGTGGAACCCATGATCGGGTAGCGGGTGTTCTTGCTGCAGTCGAGGTAGGGAATCTCTTCGGCGACCTGCTTGGCGTCGAGCAGCTCACCGTCCACGCCGTTGAGCCAGTTGGCGCTGACCCGGCGCTCGGAGTCGCGCAGGTCCTGCAGGGTGTGGCACAGGTTGTAGACGCCGCGCTGGGAGAACATGACGTTGTAGTTGAGGTCCTGGGACAGGCCCTCCCACAGTTTCATCGCGTGCTCGTAGAGATGGGCCGATTCGTCCCACAGGTAGTTGGAGCGCACGATGGTGGTGTTGCGTGCGGTGTTGCCGCCGCCCAGCCAGCCCTTCTCGACCACCGCGACGTTCTTCACGCCGAACTCCTTGGCCAGGTAGTAGGCGGTCGCCAGGCCGTGGCCGCCACCGCCGACGATGATCACGTCGTACACTGGCTTGGGTGTCGGGTTGCGCCACATGCGCTGCCAGTTCTCATGGTGGCTGAACGAGTGCTTGAACAGGCCGAAGCCGGAAAAACGTTGCATGAAGATGCTCCTTGAATCTGTTCTCGAACGCCTAACCTGTAGGAGCCAGCTTGCTGGCGATCCATTACAACGAGCTCGGCTGATCGCCAGCAAGCTGGCTCCTACAACAGAGCAGAAGGCTCTAGCGGTATACGGGGTAATCGGCGCACAGCCCGGCTGCCAGCGTGGCGACTTGGGCTTCCACATCGGCATCGCCCAGGTGGTCGAGCACGTCGCAGATCCACCCGGCCAGCTCGGTGCTCTGGGCCTCCTTGAGGCCGCGGGTGGTGATCGCCGGCGTGCCGATGCGCAGCCCGGAGGTGACGAACGGCGACTGCGGGTCGTTGGGCACCGCGTTCTTGTTCACGGTGATGCCGGTACGACCCAGGGCGGCGTCCGCGTCCTTGCCGGTGATGCCCTGTTTGATCAGGCTGACCAGGAACAGGTGGTTGTCGGTGCCGCCGGAAACCACGTCGAAACCGCGCTCGATGAACACCTTGGCCATGGCCTGGGCGTTCTTGATCACCTGGGCCTGGTAGTCCTTGAAGCCCGGCTCCAGCGCTTCCTTGAAGCACACGGCCTTGGCGGCGATCACATGCATCAGCGGGCCACCCTGGGCACCGGGGAACACCGCGGAGTTGAGTTTCTTCTCGATCTCTTCGTTGCCTTTGGCCAGGATCAGCCCGCCACGCGGACCGCGCAGGGTCTTGTGGGTGGTGGTAGTGACCACGTCGGCAAAGGGAATCGGGTTCGGGTACAGGCCGGCGGCAACAAGGCCGGCGACGTGGGCCATATCGACGAACAGCAGCGCCCCGACCTTGTCGGCGATGGCGCGGAAGCGTGGGAAATCCAGGGTCTTCGAGTAGGCGGAGAAACCGGCGACGATCATCTTCGGCTTGTGCTCGACGGCCAGGCGCTCGACCTCGTCGTAATCGATCAGCCCGGTGTCGGTGTTGAGGCCGTACTGCACCGCGTTATACAGCTTGCCTGAGGACGACACCTTGGCGCCGTGGGTCAGGTGGCCACCGTGGGCCAGGCTCATGCCGAGAATGGTGTCACCGGCCTGGAGCAGCGCCAGGTATACCGCGCTGTTGGCGGACGATCCGGAGTGCGGCTGGACGTTGGCGTAATCGGCGCCGAACAGCTGCTTGGCGCGGTCGATGGCCAACTGCTCGACCACGTCGACGTGCTCGCAACCGCCGTAGTAACGCTTGCTCGGATAGCCTTCGGCGTACTTGTTGGTCAGGCCGCTGCCCTGGGCTTCCATGACGCGCTTGCTGGTGTAGTTCTCCGAGGCGATCAGCTCGATGTGATGCTCCTGGCGACGCTCCTCGGCGTTGATCGCGCCCAGCAGTTCGTCGTCGTAGCCCTTGATCTGGTCATGCTTGCTGAACATCGCTGATCTCCTGCAGCACCGGGAACGGCGCGTCTGTGTCGGAAGCGGGCTGAGCCCTGTGAAGCCGATGGTATGACTCGCCCTGATCGGTCAGATGCCTAGGCACGCCACGGGGGATTGCGTTTGCGACATGCGCAGACGCCCGACAGGTCGCTGACGGGAATGGAGACGGTGGATGGCGCGGAGGCTAGGCCAGCAGACGGGTCAGGCGAACAGCTCGCGCACGCCGACCAGCAGCAGGAAGTGACCCGGATAGAACAGGTAGGCCCAGCGCCGTACCGGCGGCACCCGGCCCTGCAGCGACTGGCGCAACAGCCACAGCCCCAGCAGCGGCGCCGCGATGCAGACAAGGATGTAGAGCCAGGCGAAGGGATCGCCGCGAGCCGCATCGACATAGAACGGCGGCCAGTAGTTCGCGACCAGGCACAGCACCACCGGCCAGATCCAACTGGCGCCGGGGCGCTTCAGGGCATAGACGAACGCCGCCGGCAGCAATGCGCCGGGAAAGCCGAACATCAACCAGGGGTGAGAAACGAGCGCCACCAGTGCCGCACCGATGGCCAGCCAGCGCCGCTGCCCCGCGGGCTGCTGCACGCCGCTGGCGATCAGCAGGCCCAGCACCAGGGTGGGCATGACGTTCAGCGACTGCGGGGAACTGCCGACCAGCAGCCGGTACGGCCACTCGGACACCACCGCGAACAGCACCAGCAGCCCGAGATAACGCAGGGGAAAAGGTTTGCCAGCGTCTGCCGACGGCCGCACCAGGTTGGCGGCAATCGCCAGACAGAAGAACGGAAAGGCCAGGCGGCCAGGGATATACACCCAATACAGAGACGGCCAGACATGCCGCAGGTGGTCGATCAGCATGGTCGCCAGGGCCAGCCACTTGATCAGATCCAGCGCGGCGTCGCGGGTGCGACCGGCAGGGGGTGTAGGCATTGCTGCACTCACGGAGTCATTGGATTGCCTGACGGTAACCCAATGACACCGTCAATGCGCGCACGGTGTCACATCAGCGCTGCAAGGTGTTGTCGCAGCTGCTCGAGGCCTTGATCAGGCGCTGCTGCATGGCGGGGTCAGGCGGCGACTGGCGCGCCATGGCCTGCATTTCCGCTTCGCTGAACTCGCTGCTGACCTTCTCGGCGGCACATTCGCAGTACGCCTTCAGGTTGCTCGTGTCGTGTCCTTCGGGCGCCCCCGCTACGCATTCGTTGACGAACGCGGCCTTGGCGCCGGCAGGCCAGGGCTCAGCGGCAACGGACGGCAGCGCAAAGGCCACGGGCACGAAAAAAGCGATCAGATGACGGTAGTTCATGGTGGACTCCTGTTCGGGTCAGTCACAGCGCGACACCTGACCGATCGACTCGAACCCGCTGGTTCGAACCCCCGTCGGCCCAGGCATCACGGCCTGTTTTCTTGGTCCACGGCAAGTGACTGTGTACCGGACGCTGGCTGTGGGCGCCGCGAATGGCGCCAGAAGCCTGTCAGGCGAGTCAATCACCATGGCCCTAGTTGTGAGGCCTGTCGGCGCCATGAGTTCCGTCTTCCGCCGAACCGGTACCCGGAAGGACAGCGCCTGGACTGAACAAGATGTCGCGGCAATGTCCCCAACGCGGCGCGGGGCAAGGGTAAAGTAACGGCATTCGCCGATGCCCCACCGGCGCCCGATCGAGAAAGGAATACGCAATGCCCGACCAGAGCCAGCAATTCGCCAGCGACAACTACTCAGGTATCTGTCCGGAAGCCTGGGCCGCCATGGCGGAAGCCAACCAGGGTCACCAGCGCGCCTACGGCGATGACCAGTGGACGGCCCGCGCCGCCGACCACTTCCGCCAGCTGTTCGAAACCGACTGCGAAGTGTTCTTCGCCTTCAACGGCACGGCGGCCAACTCCCTGGCCCTGGCCGCCCTGTGCCAGAGCTACCACAGCGTGATCTGCTCGGAGACCGCCCACGTCGAGACTGACGAATGCGGCGCACCGGAATTCTTCTCCAACGGCTCCAAACTGCTGCTGGCCAAGACCGAGAGCGGCAAGCTGACCTCGGAAGCGATCCGCGATGTGGCCATGAAACGCCAGGACATCCACTTCCCCAAACCGCGCGTTGTCACCCTGACCCAGGCCACCGAAGTCGGCACGGTGTACCGCCCCGAAGAAATCCGCGCGATCAGCGACACCTGCCATGAGCTGGGTCTCAACCTGCACATGGACGGCGCGCGCTTCTCCAACGCCTGCGCCTTCCTCGGCTGCACCCCGGCCGAGCTGACCTGGAAAGCTGGGGTCGACGTGCTGTGCTTCGGCGGCACCAAGAACGGCATGGCGGTGGGCGAAGCCATTCTGTTCTTCAACAAGGACCTGGCCGAAGACTTCGACTACCGCTGCAAGCAGGCCGGCCAGTTGGCCTCGAAGATGCGTTACCTGTCCGCCCCCTGGGTCGGCATCCTGCAGAACGAGGCCTGGCTGAAGTACGCGCGCCACGCCAACCACTGCGCCCGCCTGCTCGCCGAACTGGTCAGCGACGTGCCGGGCGTCAGCCTGATGTTCCCGGTGGAGGCCAACGGCGTGTTCCTGCAAATGTCCGAACCGGCCCTGGAACACCTGCGTGCCAAGGGCTGGCGCTTCTACACCTTCATCGGCGCCGGCGGTGCACGCTTCATGTGTTCCTGGGACACCGAAGAGGCACGGGTTCGGCAACTGGCGGCAGATATCCGAGAGGCAATGGCTTAACAACCATTGCCGATAAAGCCTTCATCGTTTCCCATCGTTCAACGCAACGCAGCGGGCCAATGGATCGGCCCGCCTGCTCTCAACTGCAGGAAGCAAAGACATGAGAGAACGTTCTCCGCAATTTCCTGAGCGACCCACATGACCATGCGCTCCTGCCTTAAAACCCTGGCGCCCCTGCTGGCCTTCGCCTTTCTGGCCGAGGGCCATGCAATGTCACGGCACCATGACGGCGACGCACAGGTCTGGGTGAGAGAGCGTTCGCTATGTATCGGTACCGCCGCCACCTACGAGGTGTCTGGTTTCTTTCCGAGCACAGCGCGCCTTGACCAGAACCAGGTCACCTTGTACGCGGTACAGGTCAATCGACCGTCGTATCAGGCCTGGAGTGCCCAGGCGCCTCGAGGCACAACTGGTTCGTCCGTTCAATTACAGCCAGGCGCCTGTATCGAATACGGCAAACCCATTGCCTTGTTTTCAACCACAGTCTCGCCTCGTGAACTTGAGCCCGGCGTGTATGAAGTTCTGTTGCAGGCAAGCGATCAGAAAAATCGGCGCGCCTGGTTCTACAAACGCTTCTGTCTGAGCAGCGACTCCGGCAGTTGGGCTGTTACTGATGCCGTACGCGCAGAAGGCACCTCACAGTGGCGTTGCGAGCGCTCGCCTGATTAGTGATCGACACCAGCCTGGAAAACGTGCTCTCTGAGGGGTGACCAGACCGCCCTTGCTGGCAGCAAGTTACCCCCGCCAGCGGTGGATCAGCCTGTGGATAAGCTGTAGGACAACTGCGCCACGCCACGTACGCCAAGGCCTGCAAACAATCGATCGTTTTTCGAACGATTTCAGTCAGTTAGCGATGCTGACCGATGAGACAGAGTTTTCATCACCCTGCTGCGCATAAGACAGGCCAGCCCGTGCCGGCTAGACTGGTTCAAGCAAATGAACGGACACAAGGATGCGTCCCATGCCTGAACACCAGCCGAGCTGGGTGCCGGGTGGCACCTACTTCTTCACCGTCAACCTGAGCGATCGCGGCAGCGACCTGCTGACCCGCCATATCGACCTGCTGCGCCAGGTCACCGCCCTCACCCGCCAGCGGCATCCGCTGCGCATCAACGCCTGGGTAGTCCTGCCTGACCATATGCACTGCCTATGGACCCTGCCCGAGGGCGACCGGGATCACAGTCGTCGCTGGACGATGCTCAGACACCAGTTCACCCGCACTCTTCCCCTGCGCGCCACCTTCGGCCGACAACGGCGGCTGGGCGTCTGGCAGCGGCACTACGAGGAGCACCGGATTCGCGACGCCGCCGACTTCCGCCGCTATTACGACTATATCCATCTCGACCCGGTGACCCACGGCTGGGCGAGTCGCGCAGGAGACTGGCCTCATTCGAGCTTTCATCATGCGGTGCAGGCTGGCATCTATCCGCCGGACTGGCCGGGAGATCATCACCCTGACTGATCCGCGTTGGAGAACATTTTCACTTACCCCCTGTTTCGGTGGAGCAAGCTGTGGAAAACCTGTACGGCAAGCGCGCCAGGCCACGTATGCCGGGGGCCGCCAGCGAGTGGATATTTTTCGATCAGGATCAATGATTTACTTCATAAAAACAGAAGCTCGGAAGGTAGGGCCAACAGCCACTTACCCCCGAAAACCGTGTACCAATCTGTGGATAAGATGTAGGGAAACCGCTGCAGCCTACGCGACAGTAGGCCGCCAGAGAACTGATCATTTTCCAAACAGATTCAACAAGTTAGAAATAGCCCTACTGACCAATCTCATCGACACTCAAGCGCCGCAGCTTGTCCCCACCAACTGGGGATCAAGCTGTTGATAAGCTGTATACCCCTCTCTGGGGCCCAGAGCCCGCGGCAGGCCTGGTGTTCAGCTCATTAAATGAACGATTTCAATAACCTGCGCAACGATGCTGTACACAGATACTGTGCATCAAGCTGTCAACGTCCTGTTGATAACGTGCTGGAGGCTCTGCTATCAGTGATTTACAGCCTGTTGAGCAATAACTGCTCAGCCGCAACATGGCCGACAGAAAACCTGGGTTATCCCCAAATATCCGAGCGAAAGCCGGATGGCGAGAAAAACTAACCACACGATCAGGGGACCGATCTGTGGACAAGCTGTTGGAATGCAGCCACAGCCCGCGTTCGATGGGGTATTTCGTCGGCTGATGGTTTTCTGACCAGACGGCTGGCTGTTCAAACAGGGAGGACAAGCAGCGGAGCACCCGGGCTTTTCCCAGCCAATTCAGTGAGTTAGCCCACAATTACTGTGCAGAGATCTGTGCATAAGGTGTGTGGATAACCCTGCAGGCCAGGCTGTGCGTGGCCTGCAGGATGCTGCTCATTTATTGATCGATTGCCTCAGTACTCGATGACCACATCGCCCTTGGGCACGCTGCAACAGGACAGGATGTAACCCTCGGCCACGTCCTCGTCGGTGATGCCGCCGTTATGGTCCATCTCCACGTCGCCCGAGGTCTTCATCACCTTGCAGGTGCCGCAGATGCCCATACCGCACGCCTTGGGGATATGCAGGCCAAGCTTGGCGGCGGCAGCGTGCACGGTCTCGCCCGGGTCGACGCGGATGCTCTTGCCAGTGGCGGCGAACGCGACCTGGTGCTGGTCAGCAACCGGCACCGGCGGCGCTTCGGCAGCCGAGGCGGCCAGCTCCTTGACCTCGGCGCGCACTTCCGGCGGCGTCGGGCCGAAGGCTTCTTCGTGATAGCGCGCCATGTCGTAGCCATTGGCTTCAAGCAGGCGCTTGACCGCGCTCATGTAGGGCGTCGGTCCGCAGCAGAAAATTTCCCGCTCCAGATAATCCGGGGCGATCAGCTCCAGCATCCGTTGGTTGAGGTAGCCCCGGTAGCCGGCCCAGGCCTCACCCAGCCCGTGCTTCTCGCAGATCACGTGCAGGCTGAAGTTGCTGATCCGCGCCGCCATGTGCTCCAGCTCGCGGTGGTAAATGATGTCCTTCGGCGAGCGGGCGCTGTGCACGAAGACCATGTCGATGTTGCCGTTGGTGTCGTAGAACCAGCGGGCCATCGACATGACTGGGGTGATGCCTACGCCGCCGGAGAGAAACAGCACCTTGTCCGCCGGGAAATCGATGGCATTGAACAGCCCGACCGGGCCATGCACCGCCAGCTCCTGGCCTTCGTGCAGGTTGTCGTGCAGCCAGTTGGAGACTTTGCCCCCGGGTACCCGCTTGATGGTGATGGAAAAGCTGTAGGGCACCGATGGCGAGCTGGAGATGGTGTAGGAGCGCATGATCGGCTGACCGTCGATCTCCAGCTCCAGGGTGACGAACTGCCCCGGCTTGAAAAAGAACAGGACCGGCTGGTCGGCCATGAAACAGAAGGTGCGCACATCCCAGGTTTCCTGGATCACCTTGACGCACCGCACGACGTGCCGGCCGTTGCTCCAGGTCTGGGTCGTGACAGGGTTGAGGAAGTCGTTCGACATGGTCGTTTCTCTCGCGCACGGCGGCTATATGTCCGCCTCTTGCGGCGGATTGTGCGCATCGTACGGCGCACTCATTTATCTGCCAGCGACATTTACATGCTTATCGCGACCTGCCTCAAACCACGGGGCTTACCGCGTCGGAAACGGATTCGGCCATGTCGCCCATGGATAAGGTCATTGCCAGGCCCCGCTCCACACTCCGACTCAGCCGAACCATAAAGGTCATGAGCGGACTCCCCTCCTCTCAAGCACCATCGGCAGGTGCGAGACGGGGCCAATACGCCACCTTGCGTGATAACCGAAACAGCCACTTTTTTGCGGCAATCGCCACCGGCGATTCGCCATTGAGGAGTTACCGATGGACGTCACTTCCACCCTGAGTCTGGGCGATCCGCTGGCACCGGCACGCAAGGCCACGGCCGAAATGCTGCAGACCCGCGAGCGCACCTTCTCGCTGCCCCAGCCGTTCTACAGCGACGAGCGCCTGTTCCAGATCGACATGCAGGAGATCTTCCACAAGGAATGGCTGATCGCCGGCATGACCTGCGAGATCCCGACCAAGGGCAACTTCCTCACCTTGCAGATCGGCGACAACCCGATCCTGGTGATTCGCGGCGCCGACGGCGTGGTGCATGCCTTCCACAACGTCTGCCGCCACCGCGGCTCGCGCCTGTGCACCAGCGACAAGGGCAAGGTGGCCAAGCTGGTCTGCCCGTACCACCAGTGGACCTACGAACTCGACGGTCGCCTGCTGTTCGCCGGCACCGAAATGGGCGCCGACTTCGACATGAAGCAGTACGGCCTCAAGCCGGTGAACTGCAAGGTCGCCGGCGGCTACATCTTCATCTCCCTGGCCGAGAACCCGCCCGCTATCGATGATTTCCTGTCCACCCTGGCTCACTACATGGAGCCCTACGACATGGAAAACACCAAGGTGGCGGTGCAGACCACCCTGATGGAAAAGGCCAACTGGAAACTGGTGCTCGAGAACAACCGCGAGTGCTACCACTGCAATGGTTCGCACCCCGAGCTGCTCAACACCCTGCTGGAATGGGACGACGTCACCGACCCCCGCGCCAGCCAGGCGTTCAAGGACCACGTGGCCGAATCCGCGGCCAAATGGGATGCGGAGAAAATCCCCTACGCCCACGCCAGCTTCGGCCTGCGCAACCGCATCGTGCGCATGCCGCTGCTCAAGGGCACCGTCTCGATGACCATGGACGGCCAGCAGGGCTGCAAGAAACTCATGGGCCGCATCCAGAACCCGGACCTCGGCTCGATGCGCATCCTGCACCTGCCGCACTCCTGGAACCACTGCATGGGCGATCACATGATCGTCTTCACCGTCTGGCCGATCAGCGCCCAGGAAACCATGGTCACCACCAAGTGGCTGGTGCACAAGGACGCCGTGGAAGGCGTCGACTACGACATCGCCCGCCTGCGCCAGGTCTGGGACGCCACCAACGACCAGGACCGCCGCCTGGCCGAAGAGAACCAGCGCGGCATCAACTCCACCGCCTACCAGCCAGGTCCGTACTCCAAGACCTACGAGTTCGGCGTGGTCAACTTCATCGACTGGTACAGCGCGCGCCTGCTCAACAACCTGGGCGAAGCCCCGGCGCCGTACCTGCGCCAGGTCGGCGTGGACTGACCCGCGTGAGCCTGAGCCTGCTGCTGGTGATCGCCCTGACCCTCTACGGACTGATCGCCTGCAAACCACGCCGCCCCGAACACTGAGGCCCGAAAGGGTTGTTTGCCCCCGTCAGGATTTATCACCTGCCGGGGGCTTTTTTATGGCGCGGTGTCGTGCCCAGCCCCTGCCACTCATCCAAAATCGCCTTCTCGCGCGATATTTTTCCTGCCTGCGTCACAAAAGGACATGAACTCATCACCGCTGCGCAAGACTTTGCGCACGGGTCACTGATTACCATCCGAAGCTGATCGAGGACCCTGCCGATACCCACCGGCCATAGCATGGATGCACGACGATGAGTGGTTACGTCCCCAACAACCGCAACGAGCGCCCAGCCCCACCCCAAGAGCCCTACAACGGCGACTTCGACCGTCAGGCTCCGCGCCCCCTGGAGGGTGGGGCGGCCCAGACCGGCAGTTGCCTGATCGGCCTGCGCTTCGTCTGGGACAATGGCGAATGCCTGGGAGCCAATATTCCCTACAGCCTCTCCCCTGCTGGCGGCGCCGTAATCCGCGGCGGCCTGGATGCCCGCGGGAGCTTGACCCAGACCATCCAGAGCAACGAATACGATGCGCAGCTGCTGGCTGATACAGATGTGGACAACGACATCACCAGCGCACGATCAGAACTGCAAACAGTGCTGGACGAGATACTCGCTGCTGAGCGCGCGGAAGCGGCCAAGCTGCAGGCCGTTCAGGATCAGCGCAATGTCGTGTCCAATTACATCCATGTTCGGCTGGCTGCCGGAAAAGGCTTCTTCCTAGGAGCCTGGGGACTCCTCAAAACCGTCAAGGAGTACTCGGACCTGGTTAACCCATTTACGGTGTTCACCAATGCCCTGCGCAGTGCCTGGCAAGCAAAATCCAGTACGGGAGAAAGCTGGCTTGCCGCCTACAACCGCCAGTTCAGCGCCGAGCAACACCGAGAGCTGGTGGAAGCCCTGGGCTTCGACCCGACCAGCATCACCCGTGAACAGCTGGCAGAGGCCTACGAACTGGCGAACTTCATCTACGAAGACGGCCCCAGCAAGGCAATGCTCGGCCGCTTCGCCGTCGACTATGCCAAAGCCCAGAACGTCGAAGAAGTGGCGGAATTCGGTGGAGCAGCTCTATTTGAAATTGTCCTGGCAGCCCTATTGATCGTCTTTACCGGCGGCGTAGGCTTGGCCGCCCGCGGGGCCTCTTCGGTCAGCTACGTAAGCAAGCTCGCCCGACTGGGCAATGCACTAAAACGCTTGAGTGCAGCGTTGAAGCGGGCCAGGATCAGGTTGGGTGGCCGGACACAGAGAAATGGTACAGGTGCGCATACAGTTGAGGTAAAAAGACCAACGGGGGTGGAACCGCCGAAAATTTATACACCTCCACCGCCCTTCAAACTTGAGACGTTCAGAGCCCCGACTACCGGCAAGGCGATCGTGGCCGCTGTGGACGGCAATGCCATCGTTCCTCTAGATAAAGTCAATATCTACTCCCGTGGGAAGGTTCCTGACGTGACGGAAGAGCTACGAGATCTCCAAAAGCTCAAACAGAGCAACCGCAAGCTATTCGACTCATCACCTATTAATGCCGAACGCCTAGAACAGCTAAAGTCGCAAAAACATAATTTAGACAGATCAAAGGACATGGCAAGGCATTTGGACGAGGCTGGGTTACCTGATACACCAGAAAACAACAATGAACTAATAGCTCATCTATTACAGGTTGGAAATAAGGTCACACCAGACAATAGAACATGGGTTCCCAGCACCTTCACTGGGCCGAAAGGCACATTGAAAGTAGAAAGCACTTGGAAGATACTCGATGACCAACGAGTATATCTCACGACCCTAAAACTTATCCCCATTTCCCCATGACGGCTGCCATGAATAGTATTGAACAACAATTGCGAAAGCACGTCACTGAGCTCGACGACTACGACGCAGCAGCAGATGCACTTCGAGCACTGAGAAAGCTGAATAGTGGGCTAACCGAGCAGTTGGCGCTCGAAATCCTGACAGAAAATAAAGGCGACCCATACTTCCAGGCCTTTGCCTTTGAAACGCTATACGCGGTGAACCTTCACAAAGCTATTGAGCTGATAAAAAATCCTCCCCTAGGACTCAGCCCGATAATACTCAATGCGATGATCGAGTGTATTACCGAAGATGTTGGTATCGTTCATGAAACTCCCAGTGTTTCCGAAGCTATCGAGCCACTCAAGAAATCGATAAAAAACTTATCTACTCAAGATGTGAACCGCATCAAAGAAACCATTGAATGGTTTCAGGAAACCTACCCTGACACATCAAAAACATAAGAACCGATTCGGTGAGTCCGTTTGTTTACATACTGATCAAACAGAGCATTCCTGAAGAACAACTCATTGCCGTACTGAACGACGCCATCCCCGAGGGTGTTGAGTCACTAGATTACCCAAGGGAAAGCGCCACGCTCTTCTTGCAATGCCTTGAGCATGATGCGCCGTTCCAGCAGAGCTGCAGGGCTGTCATGGGCTTCGGAAGCTCTGCAACTAGATGACATCTGGCTCGCCGGTGTGATCGCCAAGGTATTCAAAACGGAGGTTCTACTGGAGCCCCGAACGCTCAGCCTGCCCAGCGGCTACAACGGCTGCCTAGTCTCGTCGCACACCCAACTCCATGCCGTGAAGACCGTAGAGATAGCTGACGGGATCGCGCTGCATCCCAACGTGCCCAGGCTAAAGATCGAGCGCTAACGGCAGTCAGTCACTACGCCGGCAGCCCGATCACCCGCCCGACGCAGGCCGGTCTGGGCAGTTGCCGGTGCGCCTCGCCCAAAGCCGTTACCGCCAGGGCCACCTGCTCATCGAACGCCGCAGAGCGGCCGCTGGTGGTGTCGATGTTCATCAGCATCTGCTCGCTTTCCGCCAGGGGGGACTCGGCCCCGGGCAGATACAGCCTGTGGTGGATATGCAGGCGCTTGCGGTCGTGGGCCAGCAGTTGGGTGCGCACTTCGACGTCGCTGCCGAGCGTCACTTCGGCCAGGTAGTTGAGGTGGCATTCCAGGGTGTACAGGGTGTGCCCGGTGCGGGCTCGGCCTTGTTCGTCGAGGCCGAGATGGTCCATCAGCGCATCGGTGGCGTAGCTGAAGATCAGCAGGTAGAAGGCGTCGCGCAGGTGGCCGTTGTAGTCGACCCAATCCGGCAGCACCGGGGTGCGGTAGGTGGTCAGGGGCATGCTGGTGTCCTGGTGGCATACGGGGGGAACAAAGGGTGCGCAGGAGGGCTCAACGGCGAGCGACAAAGCGTTCGGGGCTGAAGCCCTCCTACGGTGTTCTGGAGATTACTCGGCGAAGTCGAAGCCGTGTTTGGCTTTGGTTTCCTTGATCGCAGCCAGTACCGCCAGCAGGCAATCGTCGCGGTAGCGTTCCAGGTCGGCCAGTTGGCGGGTGCCCTGCTGCTCGGCGGTGCCTTCGACCACTTTGTCGATCAGCGCATCGGTCAGTTCCGGCGCCTCCAGGTAGGTCCAGGGCAGTTTCAGCGCAGGGCCGAACTGGGCCATGAAGTGCCGCATGCCCGCCGGGCCGCCGGCCAGGGTGTAGGTCAGGAAGCTGCCCATGAACGACCAGCGCAGACCGGCGCCGAAGCGGATGGCGTCGTCGATCTCGCCGGTGGTGGCCACGCCGTCGTTGACCAGGTGCAGGGCCTCGCGCCACAGGGCTTCGAGCAGGCGGTCGGCGATAAAGCCCGGCACTTCCTTGCGCACATGCAGCGGGCGCATGCCCAGGGACTGGTACACGGCAATCGCCGCCTGCACGGCCTCAGGTGCGGTCTTCGCGCCGCCCACCACTTCCACCAGCGGCAGCAGGTAGACCGGGTTGAACGGGTGGCCGACCACGCAGCGCTCTGGGTGCACGGCGTCGGCGTAGAACTCGCTGGGCAGCAGGCCCGATGTGCTGGAGCCGATCAGCACATCGGGGCGGGCCGCGGCACTGATTTTCGCGTGCAGTTCGCACTTGAGTTCGAGGCGTTCCGGGGCGCTTTCCTGGATGAAATCGGCATCGCGTACACAGTCTTCGATGCTGTCGACGAAGCGCAGGCGCTGCAGCGAAGCGCCGGGGGCCAGGCCTTTTTGCTCCAGGGCCGGCCAGGCGTTCTCCAGGCGCGTGCGCAGGGCGGCTTCGGCGCCTGGGGCCGGGTCCCAAGCGATCACGTCCAGGCCGTGGGCCAGGGCACGGGCGATCCAACCGGCGCCGATGACGCCGGTGCCGAGGGCGGCGAAGGTCGTGATGTCGGTGATGTAGGGCATGACAGCTCCTGCTCGAGTGATCTGCGTGGTGTGGAAGGGGTTGGCGAACGCTGCAAAAGGCTCGCGGCTAAAGCCCCTCCCACGGATGTGATGTGGGAGGGGC
>JBLZZJ010000044.1:0-3329 GCA_050282285.1 Pseudomonas sp. | reverse complement strand
TTTAGCCGCGACGCTTGAGGTTCATCTTGGCGCGGCCCTTGGCCGGGGTCAGGGCGCGGCCGCCCAGGCGTTCGATGATCTCGACGGCGCGCTCGACCAGCTGGCCATTGCTGGCGTGCACGCCGCGGTCGAGCCAGATGTTGTCTTCCAGGCCAACCCGCACGTTGCCGCCCAGCAGCATGGCCTGGGCCACCATCGGCATCTGCGAGCGGCCGATGCCGAAACCGGCCCAGGTGGCGCCGGCCGGCAGGTTGTCGGCCATGGCTTTCATGGTGGTGGTGTCCGCCGGGGCGCCCCAGGGGATGCCCAGGCAGATCTGGAACAGCGGGTCGTCGAGCAGGCCTTCCTTGAGCATCTGCTTGGCGAACCACAGGTGGCCGGTGTCGAAGATTTCCAGCTCGGCCTTTACGCCCAACTCGGTGATGCGCTTGGCGCCTGCCCGCAGCTGAGCAGGGGTGGAGACGTAGATGAAGTCGCCGTCGCCGAAATTCAGGGTGCCGCAGTCCAGGGTGCAGATTTCCGGCAGCAGCTCTTCGACGTGCTTGAGGCGCTCCAGCGGGCCGACCAGGTCGGTACCGGCGCCGAACTCCAGAGGCTGCTCGCCCCGGCCGATCTCCAGGTCGCCACCCATGCCGGCGGTCAGGTTGATGATCACGTCGGTGTCGCTTTCGCGGATGCGCTCGACCAGCTCGCGGTACAGCGCCACGTCGCGGCTCGGCTTGCCGGTTTGCGGGTCGCGGACGTGGCAGTGGGCGACCGTGGCCCCGGCCTTGGCGGCCTCGATGGCGGCGGCAGCGATCTCCTTGGGGGTGACGGGAATGGCCGGGTGCTTGCCGACGGTGTCGCCGGCGCCGGTGACCGCGCAGGTGACGATGACTTCGTAATTCACGGTTCAGATCCTTTTTTCAGGCGGCAGAGAGCCGTACGCGGTCGAGCCGCGCACGGGTATAGCGTCAGTGGGAGAGGCGTTACTGGAGCGAGGCGATCACCGCGTCGGCGCCGTTCTTGCCATCGAAGCTGGTCACGCCGTCGAGCCAGCCCTTGACCACCTCGGGGTTGGCCTTGAGCCAGTCACGGGCGACCTTGGCCGGGGCCTGGCGGTCCATGATCGGCGCCATCAGCTCGGCTTCCTGGGCGCTGGTGAAGCGCAGGCCGGTCAGCAGGCGGTCGGCATTCGGGCAGCGCGTGGCGAAGTCCGGTGCGGTGACGGTGGACACCGTGGCGGCGCCGTCGTTGGGGCCGAATACATCTTCACTGCCCGTCAGGTAGGTGATGGGCATCTGGATGTTCATCGGGTGCGGTTTCCAGCCGAAGAACACCACCGGTTTCTCGTTCTTCACGGCGCGATTGACCGCCGTGAGCATCGCCGCTTCGCTGGACTCGATCAGCTTGAAGCCGCCGAGGCCGAACTGGTTGCTGTCGATCATCTTCTGGATCGTGCTATTGGCACCGGACCCGGATTCGATGCCGTAGATCTTGCCGTCCAGCTGATCCTTGAACTTGGCAATGTCGGCGAACGTCTTCAGGCCCGCTTCGGCGGTGTAGGTCGGCACGGCGAGCACCGCAACGGCATCGTTGAGCGACGGCGCAGGGGCTACCTTGACCGAGCCGCTGGCCAGGAATGGCTTGATGTTGTCATCCATGATCGGCTTCCAGTAGCCGAGAAAGGCATCGACCTGGCCCTTCTGGATGCCGGCGAAAATGATCTGCTGCGAGGCCTGGGTCTGGGTGCTTTCGTAGCCCAGGCCGCTAAGCAGCTCGCTGGCCACGGCCGTGGTGGCGACGACGTCGGTCCAGCCGACCGCGCCCAGGCGCACCTTCTGGCAACTGGCGTCGTCTGCGGCCAGCAGCGGCGTACTGAACAGAGTGAGTAAACAGCAACCCGCGAGTGTGTTGAGACCTTTCATTGATGCTCCCCTTCGGCGGTACGGTTTATCAGGGGCCGACCCGTGGTCGTACGCCCTGTCTGTTGTTGTGCAGAGGCTTTCAGCCCCTCCGTGCTCGGGTCTGGCACCTGCGGGTGAACAGGTGCAATACGCCCGATATGGCCACATTACGCAGCGAAATGGGGCGTAAAACGCACTAAAGCGACTACCTGTTGAACAGGAGCGACCACTTTGCTTGCAGCCCCTACCCTACCTGCCGTTTAGTGGCAGCCGGTACACTCGATGGTTTTTCGCGCGCGGGCTACTGGCCGGACGACGGTGCCACAGACCCGCCGGCGTACCTGAAAAAGACCCAAGGACACACCGAATGCCCCAGACATTATGGTTTTTCCTGCTGCCGGGCTTTTCCATGATGGGCCTGATGTCGGCCATCGAACCGCTGCGGGTGGCCAACCGCTTCCAGGGCGAGCTGTACCGCTGGCGCCTGCTCAGCGTGGACGGCGGCGCCGTGGCCAGCAGCAATGGCATGTCGTTGAACGTCGACGGTGCCCTGGAATCGCTGGGCACCGGTGACACGCTGTTCGTGGTGGCCGGCTTCGACCCGCTCGCCACCTTCACGCCACGCCTGGCCCATTGGCTGAACCGACTCGAACGGGAAGGTGCCCTGCTCGGCGGCATCGACACCGGCAGCTTCGTGCTGGCCGAGGCCGATCTGTTCGGCACGCAGCGCCTGACCCTGCACTGGGAAGCCATCGGCGCGTTCCAGGAACGCTACCCCGGCCTGAACGTGACCCAGGAGCTGTTCGAGATCGACGGACGCCGCATCACCAGTGCCGGCGGCACCGCCAGCCTCGACCTGATGCTGACCCTGATCGGCCACGACCATGGCGACGCCCTGGCGGTGGCGGTGTCCGAGCAGTTCGTGGTCGGCCGTATCCGTACGCGCCAGGACCACCAGCGCATGCAGATCGCCAGCCGCTACGACGTGCACAACAAGAAGCTGGTGCAGGTGATCGGGGCCATGGAACGCCACAGCGAGCAGCCGCTGAGCACCCAGGCCCTGGCCGAACGGGTCGGCGTCACGCCCCGTCAGCTGGAGCGCCTGTTTCGCCAACACCTGAACGAGACACCCACGGCGTTCTACCTGGGTCTGCGCCTGGACAAGGCGCGCCAGCTGCTGCGCCAGACCGACATGAGCGTCATGGAAGTAGGGGTCGCCTGTGGCTTCGAGTCGTCATCGTATTTCTCCCGCTGCTACCGCTCACGCTTCGCCATCAGCCCCAGCCAGGACCGCCACGCGCTGCCAGCCCTGGCGACCTGAAACCGACGCGCCCGTTATTGTCGCGGCTAAAGCCCTTCCCATAGAGCATTCGACGACCTGGCCAACGGCCTCTCCGTTCGCGACCGGGGCTTGACGCTTTCGGCAATCCCCCCGTCGTGTTT
>JBLZZJ010000043.1:0-46356 GCA_050282285.1 Pseudomonas sp. | reverse complement strand
CTTGATTTTGGCGTGCAGGTATTCCGGGGCAATTCAAAGAAAAGCTCGCGGGCAAGCCCGCTCCTACAGTGGGTTGCGTACGTCTGAATACGGGGGCATGGTGCTGGCGCACAACTGAATCAAGGCAATAAAAAAGCCGCTTACCGGATTCCGGTAAGCGGCTTTCATTCATACAGGCAGCGATCAGGACTTCTTGGCGAGGCCTTCCAGCAGGGCCTTGTGGAAGCGGTCCGGTTCCTGGATCTGCGGCGAGTGGCCCAGGTCAGGGAAGGTCACCAGGGTGGCGTTCGGGATGCGCTCGGCGGTGGCCGGGCCCAGGGCCTTGTAGTTGCCCAGTTTGCCGCGCATTTCTTCAGGCGCTGCGTTCTTGCCCGGGGCGGTGTTGTCCTGTTCGCCGATCAGCAGCAGCACCGGCATCTTCAGCTTGTCGAACTCGTAGACCACCGGCTGGGTGTAGATCATGTCGTAGGTCAGGGCGGAGTTCCACGCGACGGCTTCACGGCCTTCGCCGCGCATCATGCCGGCCTGCATTTCGACCCAACGATCGAATTCGGCACGCCATTGGCCAGCGTAGTAGGTGGTCTTCTGGTAGTTGCGGGCGCCTTCGGCGGTGCTTTTCAGCTCGCTCTGGTACCACTGGTCGACGCTGATGAACGGCACGCCGAGGGTCTTCCAGTCTTCCAGACCGATCGGGTTGACCATCGCCAGCTGTTCGGTGGCGTCCGGGTAGGAGAGGGCGAAGCGGGTGGCCAGCATGCCGCCCATGGAGTGGCCCATGACGGTGACTTTGTCGATGTCGAGGCTTTCCAGCAGCGCCTGGGTGTTGGCGGCCAACTGGTGGAAGCTGAACTGGTAGTGAGCCGGTTTGCTCGATTTGCAGAAGCCGACCTGGTCCGGTACCACGACCCGGTAACCGGCCTTGCTCAGTGCGTCGATGCTGCCTTCCCAGGTGGCGCCGCAGAAGTTCTTGCCGTGCATCAGCACCACGGTGCGGCCGTTCGGTTTGTCAGCCTGAACGTCCATGTAGGCCATCTGGACGGCAACGCCCTGCGATTCGAAGGCAAAGCGCTTGACCGGGTGTGGGTAGTCGAAGCCTTCGAGTTCCGGTCCGTATACCGGCGCTTCGCTGGCCAGGGCAGGCAGGCTGCAGGCCAGCAGCAGGGGGGTAAGCAAACGGCGCATCATGACGCTCCTCAGTGGATAAACATGCGCCGTACACTGCCATCGCCCTGCCTCTGAAAACAGGCGAAATAGTTTACAAAAGCTGTCTGGAATGCCGGTTTCGACGATTTTCCAGTCAGGTTCCGGTGGCCATGTCCTGCTGACGGCGGGGCACCTTGAAGTTGTGCAGATTCTCCGGCAGCCAGCGGTAGTAGAAGTAGAATTCGAACAGCGCCGGATGGCGGCAGGTGCAGAGCGTGCGGGACGAAGTAGTGTGGCGGTCGTCGTGAAAATTCACGTAGCCGATTTCGGCAAAATGATCGAACACCTTGCGCTCTTCATCGGTGAGGTAGACCCGCTTGGCTCGGGCGAGGTCGGCGGCGTGTACGCATATCTGCGATGGGTAAACATTGTGGTTCATCCTTGAGTCCCCTTGTTGGTGCTCATAGCGATCAGGAGCGCCTGCATATCGATCAAACGGTAACGGCCGAACAAGCAGGTCGGCAGGGCGCCCTCTGTTATCCAGTGTTCCACTAGGCATTGGTGTCCTTTTAGCCCGGCAAGTTCACTGAAGCGTTCAACAGTCAGGTAGCGGGGACAGCCGGCGAAGTGTTCGGCGAGCAGTTCTTCCACTTTCATTCGGCTTCCTGCACCATGACTGCGTTCTCGGCGGGTCATCCACCCGTTGCGCTAGTTTTAGTTACTAATAATTAGTATGTCAATGCTGTGCTGATATTCCGACGACACGGATGTAACCAACCATGACAAAGAAGCGTTTTCTCTTCTCCGCAGGCGAGCGACTGCGTGGCTTGCGTGAACTCATGGGGCTTAGCCGGCCAGCGTTTGCGGAGATCGTCGGGATCAAGCCCAAGCGCCTGGAAAACATCGAGAACGGCCTGCAGAAGATGCACGACGAGGACTTCGAGAAAGTCTGCAGCGTGTATGAAGAGTTCAGCCGCTGGATCGCCTACGAAGGCCCGGTGGATCGCCAGATTGCGGAGTTCAAGGTGGCCGATTCGGCGCAGAAGGCGGCGGTCTACCTGGTCAAGCAGAACCCGGAATTGCTCGAACGCAGCGGCGTATCGATCGACGAATGGCAGCGCCGCCACCAGGCGACGCTGGACGAGCTGAGCGACAAAGAAGCCGAATGAGCCTGCCTGTGAAAAGCCCCGCCCATGCGGGGCTTTTGCGTTTCTGGAGGGGTCAGTTGCCGGGCTGGCTGGACAGTTCGTGGATGTGTGCGACCACGTCCGGCGCGCCGGCCAGGCGCAGGCCCTCACCCAGGGCGGTGGCTTCGGCCGAGTGCTTGGGCAGCAGCAGGAATTCGGGGGCACCCGGGCTGCGCAACAGTGACAGGCGGGCGTAGGGCAGCTGATTGTCGAGCAGCAGACCCATGAAGCCCGGGTTGCTCCAGGCGGCGGCCGGCATGGCCAGCACGTGGTACTGGTTCTGCAGGGCCTTCAGGCCGCGGGTGCTGAGGCTGTAGGTAGCGAGGTTGGCAGGCAGGCTGATTTCCAGCCCGCGGCGCCGTGCATAGGCAATGGCACAGGCGAAGGCCTGGCTGTTGTGATCATCCGCCCAGTACACCCGCTTGTTGTGCCAGCTGGCCTGGCACAGATTGATGCGCTCGCCGGCCAGGAAGCGCGGCAGCGCCAAGCTGATGGTTTTGACGAAGTCCTTGTAGCTGATGATCCGCACCTGGCGACAGAAATCGCTGGCGGCGTAGCTCTCGAAGTCGGCAAAGAACGCTGGGGCCGGGTCGGTGCCGCTGATCCCGTCGATCATCCGCAGGTCGAAGGCGTTCAGCTCCTGTTCCTGCAGATCCACCACCCTGACCAGCACTGCGTGGGCCTCGGCCTTGTCTTCCTGCACGGGGCCGGAGAGGGCGCTGCGTGGCAGGTCGACCAATTGGTGCAGAGGAGGGCCCTCCTGCCAGAAGATGCTGTTACGGGTTTCCGGCAGCGGACTGAACGGCAGTTGCAGGCTGCTGGCCCGTTCCAGGATCTGTCGTTGCGCACGGCCGATCAGCCCCAGCCGCTGAGCCAGCGCGGCGAGACGTGTGCTGAGGGTCGATGGCTGCTCGGACAGGCTCATGGCCGGGTACTAACTCCAGGGTCACCCGTACCAGTGTGGCAGAGGTGGGCTGGTGCTGCACAGGCTTTGCAGGGTGCGAATCGGTGTTTGTTGCCTGCTTCGGGTGCGGGCTGTGGCAAACTTGCTCCATTCATTGTCTAAGGTGCCTCCATGCCCAGTCTGGTACTGGATATCGCGATTTCAGCCGAACGGCTGCTCGCAGTCTACCAAGGGCAGGCCAACCGTATCCTGTTGCGCAGTCGTGATGGGCGCCGGGTGAACCTGCCAGCCCATCATTTGCGCCCGTTTCTGGCCCACGAAGGCGTCTACGGGGCCTTTGTCCTGGAGTTCAACACCAGCGGCGAGCTGCTGAGCCTGCAGCGTTTGCCCTGAGGGGCGCACGCATCGCCCGCTGGGCGGCCAGGTCTGTATAATCGCCGCCTTCGTCCCAATCGTCCTGATCGAGCTAAGCCTGCCCATGTATACCCTGGCCCGCGAGCTGTTGTTCAAATTGTCCCCGGAAACGTCCCATGAGCTGTCCATCGACCTGATCGGCGCGGGTGGCCGGCTGGGCTTGAACGGCCTGCTGACCAAGGCGCCGGCATCGTTGCCGGTCACCGTCATGGGCCTGACCTTCGCCAACCCGGTCGGTCTGGCGGCGGGCCTGGACAAGAATGGCGACGCCATCGACGGCTTTGCCCAGCTGGGCTTCGGCTTCGTCGAGATCGGCACCGTGACCCCGCGTCCGCAGCCGGGCAACTCCAAGCCACGCCTGTTCCGCCTGCCGGATGCCGAGGCGATCATCAACCGCATGGGCTTCAACAACCACGGCGTCGATCACCTGCTGGCCCGCGTACAGGCCGCCCGCTACAAGGGCGTGCTGGGGATCAACATCGGCAAGAACTTCGACACCCCGGTCGAGCGCGCCGTGGACGATTACCTGCTGTGCCTGGACAAGGTCTACACCCACGCCAGCTACGTGACGGTCAACGTCAGCTCGCCGAACACCCCCGGCCTGCGCAGCCTGCAGTTCGGCGACTCGCTCAAACAGTTGCTGGAAGCCCTGCGCCAGCGCCAGGAAGACCTGACCGCCCTGCATGGCAAGCGTGTGCCGCTGGCGATCAAGATCGCCCCGGACATGAGCGACGAAGAAATCATCGATGTGGCCCGCGCCCTGGTGGAAACCGGCATGGATGCGGTGATCGCCACCAACACCACCCTGAGCCGCGAAGGTGTCGAGGGGCTGTCCCACGCCGACGAGGCGGGCGGCCTGTCCGGCGCGCCGGTGCGCGACAAGAGTACCCACACGGTTCGCGTGCTGGCCGCTGAGCTGGCAGGGCGTTTGCCGATCATCGCTGCTGGCGGGATCACCGAAGGGCGGCATGCCGCGCAGAAGATCGAGGCGGGCGCGAGCCTGGTTCAGGTCTATTCGGGGTTCATCTACAAGGGACCGGCATTGATTCGCGAAGCGGTGGACGCGATTGCCGGGTTGCCTCGCAAGGCCTGAACGGCGCTTGCGGAGGCCGGAAATAAATAGGGCTCCCTGAGGGAGCCCCTGGGCTTGCGCCCGCCGCCCGAATTGGGGCGTGCTTGTGAAGTCGGTAGGTTCCTTGTGTCAGCCGACAGCGTGAAGTTCGTTGAGTCGATGGATACCGGCGGTGCCGGTCAGTCCGTCCCAGTTATCGCCACGACCCTCGCGCCAGCCGTTCAACCAGGCTTGGCGAACAGACGGAAGGGTAAAGGGACAAAGCTCGCGGGATTTACCATTGATGCCGTACTGATAGCCGCGCAAAAAAGCTCTTTCTAACGGATCACGCTTAAGTCTTCTCATAGGGTGTTGCCCTCACTTGTTGACTGTTATGTCCCGTGGACCTCAAGGCGAGGTCAGGCAGAATTTTTTCTGCCGGTGGAGTCCGCTGCCGGCGTCGCGAGCCTCCTTTGCCCCCGTCGTTGCGATGAGGGCCTGGGTAGATTTCTATCGAATGCCCGTGGGACTGTGAATGATCGTTTTGTCATAAGGACGTAACGCTTTTGCGGGTGAGGCCATAAGCCAGAGCGGTCTCGAACTCACTTGTTATCGCCAAGCGCCGGCTCATGGGCGTTTGCGGCGGATGTAATGGCTCAATGCCGTCGCGAATCGATTGCGATTGCGAGCCGAATTTATTCCGACGAAGGGTCGCGCTGTGACTTTTTGTCACTTATTTTGGGCCGTGCCGACTCATTCGCGCCGGCGACAACTGCTTAAGGCACTGGATACTGCTCATGTCGGATCGTTACGAACTCTTCCTCACCTGTCCCAAGGGCCTTGAAGGTCTTCTGCTCGAAGAAGCAGGCCAGCTGGGCCTGGAGGAGGCGCGCGAGCACACGTCCGCCATCCGCGGCATGGGCGAGCTGGAAACGGCCTACCGGCTGTGCCTGTGGTCGCGCCTGGCCAACCGTGTGCTGCTGGTGCTCAAGCGCTTCCCGGTGAAAGACGCCGAGAGCCTTTACGAGGGCGTGCTGGAGGTCGACTGGTTCGAGCACCTGGAGCCGAACGGCAGCCTGGCGGTGGAGTTCAGTGGCAATGGCTCGGGCATCGACAACACCCACTTCGGTGCGCTGAAGGTCAAGGACGCCATCGTCGATAAGCTGCGCCAGGCCGATGGCACCCGCCCTTCGGTCGACAAGGTCAACCCGGATATGCGCGTGCACCTGCGCCTGGACCGTGGCGAGGCGATTCTGTCCCTCGACCTGTCTGGCCATAGCCTGCACCAGCGCGGTTATCGCCTGCAGCAGGGCGCGGCGCCGCTCAAGGAAAACCTGGCTGCCGCCGTGCTGATCCGCGCCGGCTGGCCGCGCATTGCCGCCGAAGGTGGCGCGCTGGCCGACCCGATGTGTGGTGTGGGCACCTTCCTCGTCGAAGCAGCGATGATCGCCGCCGATATTGCACCGAACATGACCCGTGAACAGTGGGGTTTCAGCCAGTGGCTGGGCCACGTACCCGCTCTGTGGAAGAAGCTGCACAGCGAAGCTGAAGAGCGTGCGGCTGCCGGCTTGGCCAAGCCGCCGTTGTGGATCCGTGGTTATGAGGCGGACCCGCGTCTGATTCAGCCGGCCCGCAACAACATCGAGCGCGCCGGGCTGGGCGACTGGATCAAGGTCTATCAGGGCGAAGTGGCGACCTTCGAGCCGCGTCCGGACCAGAATCAGAAAGGTCTGGTCATCTGTAACCCGCCCTACGGCGAGCGTCTGGGCGACGAGGCGAGCCTGCTGTACCTCTACCAGAACCTTGGCGAACGCCTGCGTCAGGCCTGCATGGGCTGGGAGGCGGCGGTGTTCACCGGCGCCCCGGACCTGGGCAAGCGCATGGGCATTCGCAGCCACAAGCAATACGCCTTCTGGAACGGCGCCTTGCCGTGCAAATTGCTGCTGATCAAGGTGCAGCCCGAGCAGTTCGTCACCGGCGAGCGCCGCACTCCCGAGCAGCGTGAACGCGAGCGCGAGCAGAATGCGTTGCAGGCCGAAGCGCCGGCACTGAACAAGAATGGCAACCCGATCAAGCCGGCCGCGCCGGTGGTCGAGCAGGCGCGCCTGAGCGAAGGCGGGCAGATGTTCGCCAACCGCCTGCAGAAGAACCTCAAGCAGCTGGGCAAGTGGGCCCGCCGCGACGGCATCGAGTGCTATCGCCTGTACGATGCCGATATGCCGGAATATGCCCTGGCCGTGGACCTGTACCAGGACTGGGTGCACGTGCAGGAATACGCAGCGCCGAAATCCATCGATCCGGAGAAGGCCCAGGCGCGTCTGTTCGACGCCCTGGCGGCGATTCCCCAGGCACTGAACGTCGACAAGAGCAAGGTGATCATCAAGCGCCGTGAGCGCCAGGCCGGTACCAAGCAGTACCAGCGCCAGAACACCCAAGGCCAGTTCATGGAAGTGAACGAAGGCGGCGCCAAGCTGCTGGTCAACCTCACCGATTACCTGGATACCGGTCTGTTCCTCGACCACCGTCCACTGCGCCTGCGCATCCAGAAGGAAGCGGCCGGCAAGCGTTTCCTCAACCTGTTCTGCTACACCGCCACGGCCACCGTGCATGCGGCCAAGGGCGGGGCGCGCACCACCACCAGCGTCGACCTGTCGAAGACTTACCTGGACTGGGCGCGGCGCAACCTATCGCTCAACGGCTTCTCCGACAAGAACCGTCTGGAACAGGGCGATGTGATGGCCTGGCTGGCCGAGGATCGTGGCGAATACGAGCTGATCTTCATCGACCCGCCGACGTTCTCCAACTCCAAGCGCATGGAAGGTGTGTTCGACGTGCAGCGCGACCACGTGCAGTTGCTCGACCTGGCGATGGCGCGCCTGGCACCAGGTGGCGTGCTGTACTTCTCCAACAACTTCCGCAAGTTCGTGATCGACGAGAGCCTGAGCGCGCGTTATGCGGTAGAGGACATCAGCGCCTCGACCCTCGACCCGGACTTCGCCCGTAATCCGAAGATCCACCGCGCCTGGCGTTTCTCTGCACGTTGAGAGAGGCACGCTGAGAGAGGCCGCTTCGGTAGGGCTGCGATCGCGTGCGAGTCGCAGACCGCAAGTGGTGAGGCGCAGGTGATTCGAGAGTGATGAGCGGGCGCTAGGCGCCGGCTCGTTGAAACGCGAGGGGGTGGATGACGTTAAGTTCATCCACCCCCTCGTGTCGTTTCAGCGTGTGGTCTGGGCCTCAGCGTACAGCCCTGAGCCGGTTTACGGTTTGGGTTGGCGGTACAGGTCGATCAGCACCTGATCGAGGATCGCCGAGGCGCCCCAAGGGCGCGGGTCATTGAGAATCGCCACCACTGCCCAACTGTTGCCGTTGCTGTCGCGGCTGTAACCGGCGATGGCGCGCACGTTGTTCAGGGTGCCGGTCTTGATGTGGGCTTCACCGACCAGGGCCGTATTGCGCAGCCGCTTGCGCATGGTGCCGTCCATGGCCACCAGCGGCATGGAACTGATGAACTCGGCAGCGTAGGGGCTCTTCCAGGCCGCCTGCAGCAGCTTGGCCATTTCCCGGGCGCTGACGCGCTCGTCCCGCGACAACCCCGAGCCGTTCTCCATCACCAGCTGCGGTGCGGTGATGCCCTTGCGCGCCAGCCAGGCGCGGATCACCCGTTGCGCGGCCTTGGCATCGTCACCGTCGGCCTCGTTGCGCCCGTTGGCACCGATGCTGAGGAACAGCTGACGGGCCATGGTGTTGTTGCTGTACTTGTTGATGTCGCGGATCACTTCCACCAGGTCCGGCGAGAAGGCGCGGGCCAGCAGGCGGGCGTTTTTCGGCACTTCCGCGACGCGGGTCTTGCCGATGATGCTGCCGCCCAGTTCCTGCCAGATGGCGCGCACGGCGCCGGCGGCGTAGCCCGGGTGGTCGAGCAGCGACAGGTAGGTCTGCGCGCTGCAGCCAGCGGCCAGTTGCCCGGTGACGATCACGGTGGTGCCGTCGAACTCGGTCACGGGGTTGTAGCGGACATCGGGCCAGCCGGGGCATTTGGCCGCCGGTAGCGCCTTGACCCGGTTGTCGATACGGATCTCGGCGATCGGCGGCTCCACGGCGATGTGGACTTTGCCGTCTTCGTTGCGGGCGATGAAGCGCAGGGCCTTGAGGTTGACCAGCAGGGAGTCCGGGGTCACCAGGAAGGGTTTGTTGGCATCGCCACCGTCATCGTTGAACACCGGCAGGTCGGGCTGGATGAAGTGGCTGCGGTCGAGTACCAGATCGCCGGTCACCTGGCGCACGCCGTTGGCGCGCAGGTCGCGCATCAGCAGCCAGAGTTTTTCCATGTTCAGCTTGGGGTCGCCGCCGCCCTTGAGGTACAGGCTGCCGTTGAGCACGCCGTCCTTCAGTTGGCCGTCGGTATAGAACTCGGTCTTCCACTGGTAGGTCGGGCCCAGCAGCTCCAGTGCCGCGTAGGTGGTCACCAGCTTCATGGTCGAGGCCGGGTTGACCGAAATGTCAGCGTTGAAATAGGTGCTGGCGCCGGGGCCGGTCAGCGGAATCGTGACCAGCGACAGCGATTGGGTGCCGATCTTGTTGGCCTTCAGCGATTGCTGGACCTTGCTGGGCAGGGTGCTGTTGACGGCGGCGTGCAGGGGAAGCGAAAGGGGGAACAGGAGGCTGGCGATGGCCAGGCGGCGCAGGGTCTTGATCATGGGCGAACACCCTCGTGGTGAGGGGTAACATTAAAACGAGGCATAAGAAGACAGTCCCTCGGTGGTTCTGGAAAGTGAGGCGCATTATGCCCCAAGGCTCGCCGTTCGGGTGGCGCCCGTGCGCTGCGTCACACCTTGAACAGCGGATATTCAGCGTGGATTCAGCGTCATTCGGCCAGAGAGCCGGGCATCTTGGTCGTTAAACTGCTAGAGTGCCGCGCGTTATCACTCTTGAGGATTGCTCCATGGCTACTAACCGTTCCCGCCGTCTGCGTAAGAAACTCTGCGTGGATGAATTCCAGGAGCTGGGTTTCGAACTGAACCTGAACTTCAAGGAAGACCTGAGCGACGAGGCTGTCGATGCGTTTCTCGATCAGTTCCTGAGTGACGCGATGACCGCCAATGGCCTGGGCTATGTAGGTGGCGACGACTACGGTCTGGTATGCCTGGCCAAGCGTGGCTCGGTCAGCGAAGAACAGCGTGCCCAGGTCGAAGCCTGGCTGAAGAGCCGCAGCGAGCTGCTGGACTTCAGTGTCAGCCCGCTGATCGACGTCTGGTACCCGGAAAACGAGATCAATCCGGCTTCCTGATGTTGCCGGGCCGGGCAGGCGCAACGCCTCCCGGCCCTTGTCGTTTCACCCGCTCAATCCCGCCTTGGCCAGTATGCTGGCTTCGTCCACCCAATCGATCTGTTCTGCCTTCATGAAGCGCTCGGCGTATTGCCGGTAGATCTGCGTGCGCATGAACAGGCCGAACAACTCCGGATCGATGTGCGCGCCTTTGCACATGCCCGCCATGATCTCCAGCGACTCGGACAGCCGCTTGCCCTTCTTGTACGGGCGATCGACAGCGGTCAGCGCTTCGAAGATATCGGCGATCGCCATCATCCGTGCCGGCAGGCTCATCTCTTCACGACGCAGGCGTTTCGGGTAGCCGGTGCCGTCCATCTTTTCATGGTGCCCGCCAGCGATTTCCGCGACGTTCTGCAGGTGCGCGGGGAAGGGCAGCCGGCTGAGCATGAGAATGGTCTGCACGATGTGGTGGTTGATGATGTAACGCTCTTCGGCCGTCAGCGTGCCACGGGTGATGCTCAGGTTGTGCAGCTCGCCGCGGTTGAACTTGTGTGTCGGTACCTCCAGTTTGAAGCCCCAGGGGTTGTCGGCCGGGATGGCTTCGCCTGCCGGGCGTTCGATGAGGTGCTCGGGGCGGTCGGCCAGCAGCGGTTCTTCCACCGGGAGTGGGGCGGCGGGGCGGCGTTCCCGGCGCTGGGCCTCTTCCCAGGACAGGCCCTGGCGGTCGTCGAGGGTGCGCGTCCAGGTGCGTTCGGCAATGCCTCGCAGGCGTTGCAGGTCTGCCTCCGCCATGGCTTCGCCGCCGAGATTGGTGCGGGCCACGAAGGCGAATTCCTCATCCAGGGCGCTGAGCAACTGGTCGCGGATCTGCGCCAGCACGGCCTCTTCCCGGCCTTCGCTGCGGCCTTGCCAGTAGGCGATCCAGGCGTCGCGCTTGAGCACCTCGAAACGCATGCGCACCTCGTGAATACGGTCGTACAGGGTCTCCAGTTTGGTGGCCTTGTCGACGACGTATTCCGGGGTGGTGACCTTGCCGCAATCATGCAGCCAGGCGGCGATGTGCAGCGCCTCCCATTCTTCTTCGGTGGGCTGGTAGTCGCGGAAGGCCGGCTCCTGGCTGTCGGCGGCCGCGCGGGCGAGCATCAGGGTGATTTCCGGGACCCGCTGGCAATGGCCGCCGGTGTACGGACTCTTGGCGTCGATGGCGCCGGCGATCAGTTGAATGAAGGCGTCGAGCAACTGCTTTTGTCGTTCCAGCAGGCGCTGGCTCTCGATGCACAGCGCCGCTACGCCGGACACCGCCTCGATGAACGCCACGCGCTCCGGGCGCTGCATGGCCAGGTCGTTTTCATCGCCGCGGTCGCAATGCAGCAGCACCAGCACGCCCACGGTATCGCCGCTGCGGTTGTGCAGGCCGGTGGTGACCAGGTGCACGCGGGGGCTGTCCAGGGCTTGCAGCAGGCTGCGGTAGTCGCTGGCCAGGTCGAAGCCGATCGACGCCACCCGGCTGCTGCCGCCGTTGGCGGGTTGGTACAACCATTCCGGCATCGGGTCGGTCTGCCTGTCGTAGCCGTGGATGCCATGGTCATCGAGGTCGTGTTGGGTGCCATTGAGGAACAGGCCGTGTGGTTCCAGGCGGCCGTTTTCAGCATCCACCAAGTAGATCAGGCCGCCGTGGGCGCCACCGATTCGCACGGTTTCTTCCAGGACCCGTTCGAGCAGGGCGTCGAAGCGGGTTTCTGCCGAGAGGCTGGCGGTGATTTCCAGGAAGCTGGAAATGGTTTCTTTCATGCGTGTCATCGACACGGCGAGCTGGTCCACCTCCAGCACCGGTGAGCGGCCGCTGGCCGGGTGCTTGAAGTCGAAGCGGCGAATCGCCTCGGCCTCCAGCACCAGAGAGCGCAACGGCTTCACGATGATGCGCGAGGTCAGCCAGCCCAGGGGCAGGCACAGCAGCAAGGTGGTGAGGGTGACCAGGGCCCCTTGCCAGCGTATGCGGTAGGCGTCGGCCAGCAGTTCGTCCTCCGGGACCAGCAGCGCCAGGTGCAGGCCCTGGGGCCCGCCTTCCTGCATGTGGCTGCGCGAAACCACCCAGCGGCGCTTGTCCAGTTCCATCGCCCCTTGCTCGCGGCCATCAGGGTCACGGCCGAGCAAGGTGTTGAGCTCCGGGCTGAGGTCGCTGGCCCGGGCCAGCTTGGGGCCGTTGTCGTGGGTGATCAGGCGCGAGGTGTCCGGGTAGGCGACCAGGTTGCCCTGGGGATCGAAGAGCAGCACTTCGCTATTGGGCGTGACCTGGTGCTTGGCCAGCGTGGCAGAAAGGTCGAGCAGGGTCAGGTCTGCACCCAGTACGGTGGTCAGGCCGGAGCGCCGGGCGAGGGTGGTGCCGACTTCTTCCGTCGAGAAAAACACATAGGGTGCGGTGGTGATCTGTCCGCCGTCGGCGCGGGCGCGCTTGTACCAGTCACGTTCCCTGGGGTCGTAGCCTTCCTCCAGTCGCTGGCGACGGCTGACCAGATTCAGCGAGCCGTCGTAGAACAGGTAGTTGGCTTCCGTTCCGGCGCCGTTGCGTTCGATCGACCAGACTTGATAGACCGCCTTGTCCGGCGCGTCGAAATGTTCCTTGAGCAGGTCGCTGCGCAGCGGGCGGACCATGAAGAAGTCACCGTCTTCATAACCCAGGTACAGCGAGGCGAGCTTGGGGTTGTCGCGCAGGGCCTGGACCATGGGGCGCAGCATTTGCAGGCGACCGTCGAGATCCTGTGCCTGGGTGGCGTCATCCAGGGCCAGCAGGCTGAGCAGATGACGGATCGGTTGATAGGTGTGGTTCAGGTCGCCTTGCACGTCCTGCTGGATGCGCTCGAACAGCTTGGCGCTGCTGGAGAAGATGATCTCGGTGGTCTGCTTGTAGTTGAAAAAACCGAGCACCACGCCGGTCAATGACAGCAGCAGCGTGAACAGGACGCTGATGTGTACGTGCAGGGGAAAACGGCGATCGCGGGACGAGGCGAGGGCGGGCATAGCGCGTCACTCCATGGATTGCGCTGCGGACCCATCCAGCATAGTGAAAGGACTGAAAATCTGCTTATTAAAAGCGATTAAGAATAAGGGGCAGTGCCCTTATACGAGCAGACGCCAGAAGTGCCGGGGCTTCTGAGGTCAGGACGTGGATTCTGGATGGGGCGTGACGGTCTTTTTCAGCTCGCGTTTGCTCAGCCGCTGACGCACGCCGTGCATCAGCAGGGCAACCGACAGCGCCAGCGCAACACCCAGCAACGCGTTCATCAGGCG
The DNA here is from genome assembly GCA_050282285.1 of Pseudomonas sp. Classification (GTDB taxonomy): domain Bacteria; phylum Pseudomonadota; class Gammaproteobacteria; order Pseudomonadales; family Pseudomonadaceae; genus Aquipseudomonas. The sequence goes on along the minus strand of JBLZZJ010000043.1, from coordinate 33,100 downwards.
CACCTGGGCCAGGTGCCAATCCTGGGCCAGGCTTTCCGACAGCAGCACGAAGCAGATGGTGGTCTGCAGCACGAACAGGCCGTAGTGGTTGGCCTGTAGCGCGCGGCTGAGGGCAATCAGCGGCAGCATGGTCGCCACCATCAGTGGCGGGCTCTGCAGGCTGTGGCCGAAGAGAATCAGCAAGCCCGCTGCGGCGAGGCCGGCCAGACTCGATTGCAGGGCACGGACGAGGCTGCCCTGGAACTCCAGCTGCAAGGTAGTGACCACGGTCAGCGTCAGCCAGTAGCCGCGCTGCAGGCCGGCGAGATTCACCAGTAGGCCCGCCGAGGCCAGGGCCAGCGTGCAGCCTACGGCATGCAGGCGCCATTGCTGCTGCGGCAGGCGTTTGGCGTGACGCTTGAGCACCTTGAGAATGCTGATGAAACGCGGCATGTACGGCCACATGCGCAGGCCGTGCAAACCACGTAGGCCGAAGGCCAGGAGCATCACCCAGAGCCCGCCGAGGATGAACAGCATGGCGATGGCGTGGGGGTTGTTGAGGCTGCCGATGCCGTACTGACCTTGACCCAGGCACAGGCAGACCGCCAGGCCGATACCGAGCTTGCCAGCTTCGGTGCCGAAGCGTTGCAGCCAGGCCAGCAGAAAGCCGAACGCGGCGAACAGCCAGAGGCTGATCAGTGGGTGGGTGGCGGCCCAGAAACCCAGGCCGGCGCTGCACGCGCCGAGCCCGGTGAGCAGCAGCATGCGCAGCATGCCGAAACGGTGCAGGGGGTTGGCCTGGGCGGCCTGGAAGGCCCCGGCCGACGCCCAGAGAAAACCGGGGTGGGCGCTGAACAAACCCAGCAGCAACGGCAGGGCGCAGCCCAGCCCCGCCACAATGGCGGGGCCCCAGGCGGGAGGCCCGGCGTGCCAGCTGAAGGTTTGTCGCAACACAGTTCTCATCGTTTATACCGGGCTCGAGCGTCCCGTCATTTCACGGGCCATTTCAGTAGCGTAGCTGTCCGTCATCCCGGCAATGAAGTCGATCATGCGCAGGAACGATTTGTACAACGGGCCATGCGGGTCCGGTGCGTTGTGCCCGAGCAGGTCGAGAATGCGCCGGTGCTTGAAGGAGGGCGTGCGCCCGCCATGCTGCTCCAGAGCCGCACCGCAGAACGCGTTGAGGAGAATTTCCAGGGTGGTGTAGGCGCCGATTTCATGCAGCGTCTTGCGCTTGTCCTGGAAGATCTTTTCCCGCGCCATGGCCTTGGCGTGCTGCACGCAGCGCTTGGCCGGGCCGTGCATGTGTTCCACCAGGTCGCCGTGCAGGGTGCCAGCCAGCAGCGCCGGTTGCTGTTCGACGAAGGCGCGGGCGGCGGAGTTGGTCAGGTGTTCGATGGCTTTGCCACGCAGGATCGCCAGCTTGCGTCGCCGCGAATCCTGGGGGCCGAGCTGGCGGTAGGTCTCCGGCAGGTCATCGCCCACCAGATCGAGCAACACGGACTCGACTTCCTCGTAGTCGAGCAGCTCCATTTCCAGGCCGTCTTCCAGGTCGATCAGGCCGTAGCAGATGTCGTCCGCGGCCTCCATCAGGTACACCAGCGGGTGGCGCGCCCAGCGCTGATCTTCCAGCAGCGGCAGTTCCAGTTTGTTGGCGATCTGCTCCAGCAGCGGCAGCTCGCTCTGGTAGCAGCCGAACTTGTGCTTCTTGTAGCCCAGGGCCTCGGCGTGGCGCGCGGTCCAGGGGTACTTGAGGTAGGTGCCGAGGGTGGCGTAGGTCAGGCGGGTGCCGCCGTCGAACTGGTGGTATTCCAGCTGCGTCAGTACCCGGAAGCCCTGGGCGTTGCCTTCGAAATTGAGGAAGTCGGCGCGCTCGGCGTCGCTCATCGCATCCAGCCAGCCCCGGCCGGCGGCCTGCTGGAACCAGTGGCGAATGGCGTCTTCGCCGGAGTGGCCGAAGGGCGGGTTGCCGATGTCATGGGCCAGGCAGGCGGACTGCACCACCATGCCCAGATCGCTGGGTTCGCACCAGTCGGGCAGGGATTCGCGAATCATCTCGCCGACGCGCATGCCGAGCGAGCGGCCCACGCAGCTGACCTCCAGCGAGTGGGTCAGGCGAGTATGGATGTGGTCGTTGCTCGAGACCGGGTGCACCTGGGTCTTGCGTCCGAGGCGGCGGAAGGCCCCGGAGAAGATGATGCGGTCATGATCCTTGTGGAACGGGCTACGCCCAAGCTCGTCGACGCTGTGGGTCGGCTTGCCGAGTCGTTCACGGGTAAGCAATGTGTGCCAGTCCAAGGCCGCTCCTCGCCAATCAGTGGCTGATGATCCTAGCTTCGAGGTTCGCGCCGTCATCTGCAACCCCGCATCGCTTGCGCCCCGGGCGAATGAGCGCTGCCGCACGGTTGAGCGTGCGAGGTGGGCGCGTGGTTTCGCGGCGGGTGCAGTGTGCTGTTCGGCTGGAAAACGGCAATTACTGGTTCTGTGAAATTATTTATAGTGATTATTTTTCTTTAAATACATGTAGTTATACATATTAAATCCGCTTGTCTGAATAAATGACGTCTAATTGACATTATCCGTGTGCGGCGCTTTAGTTAGAGGTGAGAAGCGCATAGCGGTTCCATGGTTTTGTCGCGAAGGAGAGGGCGCGGCAGAACCATCTTCATGGGGTGTCGCTAGGGAGAACATCATGAACATCGACTCGCACGATCATCGCGTGTCTCTTTTCCTGCTACCTCCAGGTCCCACATTTCCCATTCACGGTCCGCCTGGAATCTGACCGGGCATGCCCCTGGCCGCCGTTCGCGATTTTTGCGGCGTCGGTAGCGCCGCTGTTCAGGCGCCGGTGGCTGCCTTCCTCTCATCGTAAATCGTTGCGTTCACCTTTTGATCGGTGACGAACTGTTGTGCCCGTCATTCCTGTGTCTGTGGTGCAGTGGCCTGTCATCGGGGAGATGGAAATTCATGAAGTCTTCATTTTTGACACGCTGCACGGGCAAGCTGCGTCCCGGTGGCTGGAACATGGCTCCTTTGGCAGACGACGCACCCGCCCAGGCATCGCGGCGGACCTTTCTCAAGGGCAGTGCCGCCGTGGTGGCAGCTCCGCTTTTCCTGACCTCCAAACCCGCTGCCGCGGCGGAGCCGGCAAGCCCGCCCACCGTGCCCTGGCAGGAGTTCCTGCCGGATGAGATCACCCGCTTGTACGGCGGCGCGCTGAGCTCCACGCCAATGAGTGATTGCAATACCGCCGGAGGCGAGGCCGGTCGCCCGGCACACCAGCGCTGGGCGGAGTTCGGACCCCAGGCCGAACCCTACGAGCTGCACGCAGCCCAGCGCGACAACTGGGTGTTCAGCCCGTCCTACCCGCCGCAGAAGGTCTGGACCTACCAGGCTGCCGTGCCGGATCTGAACACCCTGAGCCCGGTGGTGTTTGCCCGTTACGGCTACCCGATCCTGTGCCGGATGTACAACGACCTGCCGGCGAACCACACCGGTTTCGGCACGCCGGAAATCTCCACGCACCTGCACAACCTGCATACCGGCTCGGAAAGCGACGGCTTCCCCGGCGATTACTACAGCGCGACCAAGGCAGGCCCGACCCTCACTGCGCCGGGCAGCTACAAGGACCACCTGTACGCCAATATCTATGCCGGCTTCGACGAGATGGCCAATGGCATTGGCGACTTCCGCGAGGCCCTGGGCACGCTGTTCTACCACGACCACACCACCGACTTCACCGCGCCGAACATCGTGCGTGGCCTTGTCGGTTTCTACCTGCTGTTCGACCACCTGGACTCGGGCAACGAGCGCGATCCCGCCCCTGGCGCGTTGCGCCTGCCAAGCCATCCGTACGATTACCCGCTGGGGTTTGCCGACCGCCGTTTCGACCCGAATGGCATCCTGTATTACGACCAGGTCAGTCCGGAGGGCGTGCTGGGCGACAAGATACTGGTCAACGGCAAGATCGAGCCGGTGCTGCGGGTCGCCCGGCGCAAGTACCGCCTGCGTCTGCTCAACGAAGGACCGAGCCGCTTCTACCAGTTCTATCTAGTGCGGGCGAACAACGTGATTCAGACCTTCACCTACATTGCCAACGACGGCAACCTGCTGGAGCAGCCGCTGCTCAACCAGAGCAGCGTGCGCCTGGGCGTGGCGGAGCGCGCCGACATCGTGGTGGATTTCTCGCGCTACCCGGTCGGCACCGAGCTGTACGTGGTCAACCGTTTGACGCATCAGCCGGAAGACACGCGCCAACCCCACCAGGTGGTGGCACCGGGCGTGCGGGTGCTGAAGATCGTGGTTAACCGCGAGCCGCCGGAGCAGGACGTCAGCCAGGTGCCCGCCACCCTTCGGCCCCTGCGTCCGCTGCCCACCGCGGCGCAACTGGCGGCGCTGCCGGTGCGGCGTTTCGTCTTCGAGCGACGGCAGAACATGTGGGCGATCAACGGGCAGTTCGTTGACGTGACCGTGCCCCGCGCGGTGATCAGCCAGGGCGCCATGGAAATCTGGGAGCTGACCAACATCGATGACGGCTGGGATCACCCGGTGCACATCCACTTCGAGGAGGGGCGCGTCCTCAGCAAGGTCATCGACGGGCGTTCCGTGGCCGTACCGCCCCACGAAAAAGGACGCAAGGACGTCTACGTGCTCGAGGGTCGCTCCACCACCCGGGTGCTGCTGCGTTTCCGCGACTACAAGGGCAAGTACGTCATGCACTGCCACAACCTGATCCATGAGGATCACTCCATGATGCTGCGCTGGGACATCGTCTGAGCTGCGCACGTCATCCCGTGATCCAGGAGGTAGAACAATGAATACGCGAAGAAAATTGTTGGCCGGTGCAGGTGCCGCAGCCCTCGGCCTGGCTGCCTGGCGGGCCGGCAGCATGACGCAACCGGCCGCGCCCCAGGCCAGTGTCGGCGGCACGACCCGCTTCCCCAACGTGACCCTGTACACCCACGAAGGCAAGGCGGTGAAGTTCTACGACGACCTGATCCGCGGCAAGGTCGTGGCGTTGAACATGATGTACGCCCAGTGCGAACGCTCCTGCCCGACCAGCACCGCCAACCTGCGGCAGGTGCAGAAACTGCTGGGCGAGCGAGCGGGGCGGGATGTGTTCATGTACTCGCTGTCGCTGCAGCCGGAGCTGGACACGCCGGAGCGCCTGCGTGAGTACGTGGCGCGTTACCGGATCGGCCCGGGGTGGCAGTTCCTCACAGGCGCGCGGGCGGACATCGACCTGCTGCGGCGCAGCCTGGGCTTCTATGACGTGGACCCGGTGGTGGATTTCAACGACCAGTCGCACACCGGCATGCTGCGCGTCGGCAATGACCAGCTGGATCGCTGGACCATGGCGCCGACCCTGACCGAGCCGCTGCAGATTCTCTCCACCATCAACCACGTCGACACGCGGGTGGTGCATACCGCGTATCGGCCCGCAGTCGAGGAATCGCTGGTGTTTGGCTGAGCATCAGCCCGGAAAACGCCGCCAGCCGGTTCTCGGTTGGCGGCTTTTTTTACAATCCGGCAGCGTCGATATCCACCAGCAGCAAGCGTCGCCCGTTGTCGATGAATTGCCCGGCGGTCAGGCAATACTGGTTGGTGGTGGCGTCGCGGTAGGTGTTGGAAATGATCAGCCGGCGTTCTTCCCAGCCCTCTGCCAGCAACTGGTAAAAGTACGGGCGCCAGGACCAGTTGTGCCCCAGATAACGGGTGTCGGCCTGCCAGGCATTGCCGCGCCACTCCAGGTTGGGGCTGATCTGCGTACCGTGGCGGTCACACTGATACAGGCGCAGCAGCCAGGGGTAAGCGTCGGGTGCGGGCAGCGCATCGCTGGCGGCGTTGGCTTCGGCCCAGGTCTTGAGATTGCCCATCAGGCTGGTGAGTTGCTGGCGCAGGGTCATCAGCCGCGCCCGTTCGGCCAGCTTGTGCTGCACATAGCGGTCGCGCAGCTGGGCGAAGTGTTTGACGAAGGCATCGTTGTGAAAGAACGCCAGCTCGGGTTTGGCGAAGAGGAACCCCTGCACGTAGCGCGCGCCGCACTCCAGGGCAAAGTCCAGTTCGGCCTCGGTTTCCACGCCTTCGGCGATGATCCAGCAGCCGGTTTTCTCTGCCATCTGCGCCAGGGCCTTGACCACTTCGCCACTGGGGCCGCCGCGAGCGGCAGCCTGGAACAGGCGCATGTCGAGCTTGAGGATATCCGGCTGCAGCGCCAGAACCCGGTCGAGTTGCGAGTAGCCGGCGCCGAAGTCATCGATGGCGATTCGTGCGCCGGCTTCGCGGTAGCGGGCGACCACGCCAGGCAGGCGCTGGCTGGCGCCGCCCAGTTCGGTGATTTCGAAAACGATCCGCTTCGGGTCGATGCCGCTGGCCTCCAGCTGTTTCAGGCTGGGCAGGGGTTGTTCCGGGCGCAGGCGACTGATCCAGCGAGGGGAAATATTGAGACTGAGAAACCACGGCGCCGGTGCTTCGTGGAAGCGCTCCAGGGCTTGCATGCGCACCTGCCTATCCAGGCGTCGCAGGGCTGCCGGCGGGGTTTTCGGATCGGCGAACAATGGCCCGGCCGAACGCAGCTGGCCATCGGCACCGCGCAGGCGGGCAAGCGCTTCGACCCCGGCGATCTGACCGGTAGCGGTATCGATAAAAGGTTGAAAGACGGCGAGGGGTTGACCGTCGAGCACCGAACACGTCCTTAGCTTGTACAGCAACAGGCCACCGCGGAGTGCGGTGGGCTGTTCAACCAAGCAAGATCGTGGCCAGGTGCCAGATCAGGTCATTTGGATTGCTTGCGCAGCAGCGGCACGACAACCAGTGCGATGCGCAGCAGGCGCCGCCAGTTGGTCTGACGTACACCAAAGGTGGCGAGCAGCAGTGCGCCACCGGTCATCCACAACGAGGTGCTGTTTTCACGCAGCTCTTCGCGCCAGTGGCTGCCGAAATGCTGCACCTTGCGGATGGGCTGCATCATTACCAGGGTCTCGTGACGCAGCTCCTGGCGATGCATCTCCATGCGCATGCGCAGCATGGATTTGCGCAGCTCGCGGGGGGACGAGGTGTTGGGCAGTCTAGGTGGGCTCATCGCAGTAATTGCTCCCGGTCACGGGCCAGTTCTTCAAGGCTGGCGCTGAAAGGCGTCGGGGCATTGCGCAGGCGATGCAGCAGCACGCCACCGCAGGTCAGCAGGCCTGCCGCGTAGAACGCACACAAGGAAAAGGTGACGGTGAACCGGTGGGTGTCCCAGAAGACGATCAGCAGGGCGGCTGACAAGCCGATGATCAGCATCAGGGAAAAGACCACACCCAGGCCGGCGAATATGAGGAGCTGCAGGGTGGCACCCTGCTGCTCCTTGAGTTCTTCGCCGAACAGCGCGACCTGGCCGTGCAGCAGCCCTGCCAGCGCGCCGGCGCAGCGCCGCGGCGAAGGGCCGCGGCTTTTTTCTTCGGGTGACGTAGCGTCCATGTCGCCTCTCTGTCAGCGCCGTGTGATCAGCATGCCGAACAGCATACCGACGGCAGCTGCGATGCCGAGTGTCTGCCAGGGGTGGGTTTGCACGTACTCTTCGGTGGCTTGCACCGCCTCCTTGCCTTTCACGCGCAGCGTGTCTTCGGCGTCGTGCAGCGTGGTGCGTGCACGGCTGAGGCTGCCGCGAATCTGCTCGCGCAATTCCTCGGCCTGTTCACCGGCCAGGCTGGCGGAGTGCTGCAGCAGTTTTTCCGTGTCGCGTACCAGTGCCTGGAATTCGTTGAGCAGCTCTTCCTGTTCAGCAGAGGTGGACGGGCTGGGCGTTTTACGGGCCATGTGTATCTCCTTGCGCTGGATGGTCAATGTAAGGGTTCGAGTCCGGTGTGTGGCACCGGTTCACTTTTTTGTACGCCTGTCAGCCTTCGGATTCCAGTGCCATGGGCTGGTATAGCGCTTGCATTGCGCTGGTGCGTCACCGTCTCGCTGTGCGCTTTTTTGGGGCTTTGCGGGTGCGTGCCTGGATGCCGCGGTGCGTTGTTAACCCCCTAATAATCAAAGAATTAGCGCCTGTTTCGAGTGTGCAGAAAGCGCCATTTCGGCGCGCTGTTCATTCGTGCGTAAGACGGTTGATGCCTGCCTGTGCTGCTATTTGGTGCGCGACGGGGTGGTGTTGATCCGCTTTGGTGCTTTTTTCCTGCCGACGGAGTTTTCTTCGCTGATGGAAGACATCAACAGTGCCGTGGAAACACTGATCCACGGTTCCAATACCCTGTTCATCCTGCTGGGCGCTGTGATGGTGCTCGCCATGCATGCCGGCTTTGCCTTTCTAGAGGTTGGCACGGTCCGGCAAAAAAACCAGGTCAACGCCTTGTCGAAGATTCTCTCGGACTTCGCGGTGTCGGCCCTGGCGTACTTCTTTGTCGGCTACTGGATTTCCTATGGTGTGACCTTCCTCGAGCCGGCCAGTGTGCTGACGGAGGGCAATGGTTATGCCCTGGTGAAGTTCTTCTTCCTGCTGACCTTCGCGGCAGCGATTCCCGCGATCATTTCCGGTGGCATCGCCGAGCGCGCCCGTTTCGGCCCGCAACTCTGTGCCACGGTGCTGATCGTGGCGTTCGTCTACCCGTTCTTCGAAGGCATGATCTGGAACGGCAACTACGGCGTGCAGGCCTGGCTGGAGGCCCGTTTCGGTGCGCCGTTCCATGACTTTGCCGGCTCGGTGGTGGTGCACGCGGTCGGCGGTTGGCTGGCGTTCGCCGCCGTGGTGCTGCTGGGGGCGCGCAATGGTCGCTATCGCGAAGGGCGCCTGGTGGCGTTCGCGCCGTCGAACATTCCGTTCCTGGCGTTGGGCTCGTGGATCCTGATCATCGGCTGGTTCGGCTTCAACGTGATGAGCGCCCAGACCCTGGGCAGCGTCAGCGGCCTGGTGGCGGTCAACACGCTGATGGCGATGGTCGGCGGCACCGTGGCGGCGCTGCTGGTCGGTCGCAACGACCCGGGCTTCTTGCACAACGGCCCATTGGCCGGCCTGGTGGCGGTGTGTGCGGGGTCGGACCTGATGCACCCGGTCGGCGCCCTGGTTACGGGTGCGATAGCGGGTGCTCTGTTCGTCTGGGCCTTCACCGCGACCCAGGTCAAATGGAAGGTCGACGACGTGCTCGGCGTCTGGCCGCTGCATGGCCTGTGCGGCGTATGGGGCGGGATTGCCTGCGGCATCTTCGGTCAGGAGGTGCTGGGTGGCCTGGGCGGCGTGAGCCTGGCCAGCCAGTTGGCCGGTTCCGTGCTGGGCGTGCTGGTGGCGCTGGCGGGCGGTTTCCTGGTCTACGGCATCCTGAAAGTCTCGGTCGGCATTCGCCTGAGCCAGGAGCAGGAGTACTACGGCGCAGATTTGTCGATCCACAAGATCGGTTCAATCAGCCAGGACTGATGACCATGGCCCGCCGCCTGGCGGGCCTTTCGGCGCCATTGGTGTAACGGACGGCAGCCTGCTGACGCGAGCTGCTGGTACCGCTGGTCGAGAAACCGGGGATTCGGGCTAAAGTTTTTCCCTGACTGGCCGTCAAACGACCAGATACTTTGCCCCTGAGGTACCTCGTCATGAATCCTTTGGCCTCCTTGTACTCCGCCGCTTCGCGCGCGTCCCACCTGAACAACCAGCCTGCCGAGCGCGCCGCCGCCGATGCACAGAGCACGCTGGCCAACCGCCTGGCCGATCGCCTGGGGTTGCAGCCGGGGGCCCTCAGTGGCAAGCGCGACGACTACACGCCGGAAAAAGTGGCTGACCGCATCATCGGGTTCATCGAGCAGCGCCTGCAGAGTGAAGCGGCCGGGGGGGCCGATCCCGCCAAGTTGCAGGGCCTGCTGAGCCAGGCCCGCGAAGGCGTGGAAAAAGGCTTCGCCGAAGCGCGCAAGATCATTGATGGCATGGGTGCGCTGAGCGGCAAGGTGGCGGCCGATATCGACGACACCTACAAGCGCATTCAGGACGGTTTCGCCGGTCTGGACAAGCGCTTCGGCAGCACCCCGGCGCCCACCACCGGTGGCAGCGTGTCGGCGGCGGCCTACAGCGAGCGCTTCTCGGCGCGGGCAGAAACCTTCGACATGGCCATCACCACCCGTGACGGCGACCGCCTGCGCATTTCTGTGGCCCAGGCCTCGGCCAACTGGTCGCAGACCGCCGTCGGCGCAGCGAAAACCGCCAATGGCAGCGCCGTGGTTGGCGCCAGCCAATCCGGCAGCCTGCAGATCGGCGGCTGGCAGGTGGAAGTCGAAGGCGAGCTGGACCAGGAAGAAGTGGCGGCGCTGGAGAAGCTCTTCACCCAGGTCCAGGACCTTTCCGACAAGTTTTACGCGGGCGACCTGAACGGCGCGTTCGACCGGGCCATGGCCCTGGACATGGACGGCGAACAACTGGCCTCGATGTCGCTGCGCCTGACCCAGACCACCGTGCGCCAGGCCACGGACGCCTACAGCTCGGTGGCCGAAGAGGGCGGCAAGGCGGCGAGTGCGGTCAACAGCTCCCTGGCCGAATATGCCCAGGGTCTGCTCGACGCGCTGCGCAGCGCCGACGCAGTGGCCCAGGACAGCAAGGGCACCCTGCTCGAACTGCTCAAGGGCGGTTTCTCGCTGGACAACCGCTTCGATACGTCCCGCCTGGAAAAGGCCGATCAACTCAACAGCCGCCTGCTCGACGGCCTGCAGAGCCTGCTGCCGCAAGCGAACGCGGCGAAGTCGACACCTGCCGCAGACGCCTGAGCCAAGTGCTAGACTGCACGCCTCTTTGCTGAAGGAGGCGCGTCATGCTCCCTGAATGCCAGCTGTTTGGCACCTTGGGCTGCCACTTGTGCGAGGTGGCCGAGGCGCTTTTGATGCCTTTCGTCGAACACGGCCTGCTGGTCGAACTGATCGACATCGCCGATGAAGAAGCGCTGGTCGAAACCTATGGCCTGCGCATACCGGTGTTGCGTCGCTGCGACACCGGTGCTGAATTGAACTGGCCGTTCGAGGCCGAGCAGGTTGTGGCGTTCCTGCGCTGAATACGCACACCCTAAAAAGAAGACCGAGGCGCACTGAGACGCTCGGCCCGGTGTGTGCGAACTGATTAATGAAAGGGAGGCCTGGATGAGTCTGGTGTTAGGGGATGCGTTATCGCTGCTGCTGTTTCGCTTGCACAGCGGCCGTTTGCTGGGAATCAACCTGCTCAAGGTCAACGAGATCATTCCGTGTCCAGCCCTGACCAAGATGCCCAACCGGCATCCCCACGTACGCGGCGTGGCGACCCTGCGCGGCACGGCCCTGACCGTCATCGACCTGGCGCGGGCAATCGGTGAGCGTGGCAGCAACGACAGCCGAGACGGCTGTCTGATCGTCACCGAACTCAGCCGCTCCCGTCAGGGGCTGCACGTGCAGCAGGTCGAACGCATCGTGCAGTGCTCCACCCGTGACGTGCGCCCACCACCTGCCGGCGCGGGCGGTCGTGCTTTCATCACCGGCGTGACCCAGATCGACGGCGCCATCGTGCAGATCCTCGACATCGAGAAGGTGCTGCACGAAATCGCCCCGGCCGAACCCGAGGAAGCGGACGAGCAACTGCTGTCGGACAGCGAGCGTGCCTTGCTCCGTGGCCGCCGCGTGCTGGTCGTGGACGACTCCCAAGTGGCCCTGCAGCAAAGCCTGAACACCCTGCGCCGCCTCGATCTCGATTGCCAGGCCGTGCGCAGCGCCGCCGCGGCCCTGGACCTGCTCCGCGCCCAGCAGCGCGCCGGGCAACCGATCGAGGTGCTGGTCTCGGACATCGAAATGCCCGAGATGGACGGCTACAACCTGGTCAAGGAAATCCGCAAGGACCACGAGATTGGCCACACCTACGTGCTGCTGCACACCTCGCTGGACAGCACCATGAACACCGAAAAGGCCCGCTCGGTCGGCGCCAACGATGTGCTCACCAAGTTCTCCACGGTTGACCTGAGCAAGGCACTGCTGCGTGCCTTCCAGACACTGGGGTAGGGTGGTGCAGGAATGAAAAAGCCCGCGAAAGCGGGCTTTTTTGTGGGCGCGTGATGGGCGCGGCGTTCAGTGTGGTCTGCGTGTTGGCTCGGGACGCGGAGCGTCCAGGCGGTGCTCCCACGCGGAGCATGGGAGCGATCGAATTAGGGCCAAGAGGAAACGAAAAAGCCCGCCATCAAAGCGGGCTTTTTTCGGGTGTCGTTCCTGCGCCTATACACTGCAAATGCTACGCCGAGCGGCTTCTTATGGTGGCCAGTCAGTCGCGCATCGGTCGCGTTACGCCTTGTGATTCAGCCCTTCGATGCAGGTGCGTACCGTCGCCTTGGCCATTTCCACCAGGTAGGTGCAGGCATGGCCGAGCTGCTCGCGATTCGGGTCGCCTTGGTCGTTCATTCTGATGGTCAGCTCTTCTGCCACATCCAGCAGGCAATACACGCTGTCGAGTGCGTCTGCCAAAGGCACCCCCGGTAGCACCGCAAACAAGGGCTGTCTGGCGGCGTTGCAGGGATGAAAGGTGGCGCTGGTGGTGATCAGCGGCGGGGCAGGGTGGGCGTGATGATCCGTCATGGGTAAAGCTCCTATGTCTGAGAAGCTGCCACGGATCGTCGCCAAACGATTTTGGGTGGCAGCTGTACGCAGGTTGGCGAACCGGGGACAAAGGAACCCGGCATACCCGAAGGTATCCCGCGCACAGCCGCCATAACTCGAAACGGCAGGCATAAAAAAGCGCCTGCTGTTGGAATAGGGGCGCTGTGCGCCGATGTCTGCTCGGGTCGCCAAACCCGGTCGTTGAATTGGCAACGACGGGCGAACTATAGGCGTGGGCAACTGGGTCGTGCAACCGCCGCAAGCAGTGGGTGGTTGCAGCATGCGAGTGTTGATCGTACCCACGCTCCGCGTGGGCACGCATCCCGTGACGCTTTGCGTCACCAAAAGGTGGAAAGGGCGCAGATACCTAAGCTGAGAAGAAAAACAGCAGAAACGAAAAAGCCCGCCATTAAGGCGGGCTTTTTGTGGGATTTGGTCGGAGAGACAGGATTCGAACCTGCGACCTTCTCGTCCCGAACGAGACGCGCTACCAAGCTGCGCTACACTCCGAATAGGTCGAGATTGTACTGAAAAAGTTTTACCGCACAAGGGGTTAGCGGGAAAATTTTTATCCGGGGAGGAGGGCTGACGAGCGGTGCGGGAAGGAGAAATGCGGATTTTCGGGGCATTGCACAGGCCCTGGCATGCCAGGGCCTGTTCGAGGCGGGTTACAGCTCTTTTACGGTGCGAACCTGGTCTTTGTTGACCTTGGCGCGCTTGCCGTCGAGTTGTTCGAACTCGTAGAAGCCCGACTCGTCGTCGTAACTCGGGTGATCCACGGTTTGAATCTCGCGGCCGTCATTCAGGGTGATCACTGAAGGCGATGCGCAGCCGGCCAGGGTAACCAGGCCAAAGGCGAGCAACAGGGCGGGAATAGTCCGTTGAATCATGGTGAGATCTCCGTGCGTGTGCTTGAAGTGTTTACCCAGCCTCAGATGGGGATTCTGCAGCCAAGTTCCGTGATCGGCCTTCATCTTTCGGTTTTCTTGACCTGGGTCAGGAGTTCGGGGGTATTGAGGTTCGCCAGGCGCGGATCGTCTTGCGGGCACTCCACCGGAACCGGCGCGTAGGGCCGCAACCAGCGCTGGGGACTGCGTTCGCCGCTCTGCCACGCGCTTTCCAGTGAAGCGCAGAGGGCGGTGGGGATCACGCAGAACAGCGGTTCCCAGTAGTCCCCCTGGCGGAGCATGACCGGTCGTTCGCCGGCCTGTTCCAGCAGGCTGTTGATCAGGCTCGCATCAATCAGCGGGGCGTCGCAGGGCAGGACCAGCAACTGGGCGTGGCGGGCAATCCGCAGCCCGGCTCGAATGCCAGCCAGGGGCCCTGGAAAGTCCGCTTCGCCATCGTCGATGCAGCGGTCGGCGTAGGCGGCGTACTGCTCACTGTTGCGGTTGCAGGAGATGATCAGGTCGTCGGTCAGCGGCCGCACCAGGTCGTGCAGCCAGGCGATCAGGGGGCGACCGTTCCACGCCACCAGGCCTTTGTCGCGGCCGCCCATGCGTTGGCCGCGGCCACCGGCAAGAAGTAGCACGGAGCAGGGCGGGCGTAATGTCGCAGCAGGCATGGCAGAGCCTCCAAAGGCGGGGCCTGTGATATAACATCGGGCATTCTCTCCGACAACTGGAAGCCTGCCATGAACCACAAGGCCGAGGCGGTATTCGTGCCGCTGAATATCGCCGTTCTGACTGTCAGCGACACCCGCACGCTGGAAACCGATACCTCTGGTCAGCTGTTCGTCGACCGCCTGCAGGCTGCCGGGCACAACCTGGCAGCCCGGGTTCTGCTCAAGGACGACCTGTACAAGATCCGCGCCCAAGTCGCCACCTGGATTGCCGAGGACCAGGTGCAGGTAGTACTGATCACTGGCGGCACCGGTTTCACCGGGCGCGACAGCACGCCTGAAGCCGTGACCTGCCTGCTGGACAAGCAGGTGGACGGCTTCGGCGAGCTGTTCCGGCAGATTTCCGTGGCTGATATCGGTACCTCCACCGTGCAGTCCCGTGCCCTGGCCGGACTGTCCAACGGCACCCTGGTGTGCTGCCTGCCGGGTTCGACCAACGCCTGCCGCACCGCCTGGGAAGGCATCCTGGCCGAGCAGTTGGATGCCCGCCATCGCCCCTGCAATTTCGTACCGCACCTGAAGCAGGCCGCGCCCTGCGAGACCCGTGGATGAGCTGCTGTGACCAGCCGGGCTTGATGCCGGTCGAGGCTGCCCTTGAGCGTTTGATGGCGCTGGCCGATGCCGCGCCCATCGTGGCGAGCGAGCAGGTGCCGTTGAGTCTGGCCGATGGTCGCGTGCTGGCCGAGCCGTTGATTGCCGAGCTGGACCTGCCGCCTTGGCCAAACAGCGCCATGGACGGTTACGCCCTGTGCCTGGCGGACTGGACTGGCGAGCCGCTGATGGTCAGCCAGCGGATTCAGGCGGGTAACGCGCCGCAGCCGCTGCAACCTGGCACCTGCGCGCGCATCTTTACTGGTGCGCCGGTTCCCGATGGGGCCGACACGGTGGAGATGCAGGAAAACGTACAGGTCGGCGACGATGGTCGAGTGACCTTCCTTGAACCGCTGCGGGTCAGCCAGAACGTGCGCCCGCAGGGGCAGGAAACCCGCACCGGCGACGCCGTGTTGCCGGCCGGTACACGCCTGGGACCGATCGAGATGGGCCTGGCGGCCTCCCTGGGTGCGGCGCAGCTGTTGGTGCGTCGCCGTCCGCGTGTGGCGGTGCTGTCCACCGGCGATGAGCTGGTCGAGCCCGGCCAGCCGCTGGGGCCTGGGCAGATCTACAACAGCAACCGCCGGCTACTGATGACCTGGCTGCAGCGCCTGGGCTGCGAGGTGGTGGATGCCGGCATCCTGGTGGATGACCTGGACAAGACCCGTGACGCGCTGACGGCCTTGAGCGATGTCGATCTGATTCTCTCCACTGGCGGCGTGTCGGTGGGCGAGGCGGACTTTCTCGGCGTGGCCCTGCGCGAAGCCGGCGAGCTGTCGCTGTGGAAGCTGGCGATCAAACCGGGCAAGCCGCTGACCTGCGGGAGTTTCCGGGGTGTGCCGGTGATCGGCCTGCCGGGCAATCCGGCGTCTACCCTGGTGACCTTCGGCTTGCTGGCGCGGCCTTACCTGTTGCGCCGCATGGGCGTGACGCGGATCGAGCCGCTGGGCTTTCCGATGCCCGCCGGGTTCACCTGGAGCAAACCGGGCAAACGCCGCGAATACCTGCGTGCGCGTCTGCAGGATGGCCGCGTGGTGCCGTACCCGAACCAGAGCTCCGGGGTGCTGCGCAGCGCCGCCTGGGCCGAGGGCATCGCCGAGGTGCTGGAGAACACGACGCTGGCTGAAGGCGATAGCCTGCGTTTCATTCCCTTCAGCGAAATTCTCGGCTAGGTCGGTCCGGGCGCGGTGCTACCTCTGCGCAGCACCGCGTTTGCGCTACAGCGCGGCGGTATCGGCACCGCGCCGCCGGCTTTCGCGGAATTCCCCGGGTGTCAGCCCGGTCCAGCCCTTGAAGCTGCGGTGGAACGAGCGCGATTCGGTAAAGCCCAGGTAGTTGGCGATGTCTTGGATCGCCAGGTCGCTGCGCAGCAGGTAGTGCTCGGCCAGTTCCTGGCGCAACTCATCGAGAATCTGCTGGTAGCTGGTGCCGGCGTGTTGCAGGTGACGCTGCAGGGTGCGCACCGTCATGTCGAATTTTTCCGCCACCCGTTCCTTGCGCGGTAAACCATCCTTGAGCAGCAGGCGCAGCGCGTTCTTGACCCGCTGCGGTAGCGGCTCGTCGTCGTCCAGTCCGGCCATCAGGGTCAGTGCATGTTCTTCCAGGGTGCGCAGCAGCGTCGCGTCGGCCTGGCGCAGCGGCACGGCGAGATAGGCCAGCGGCACCAGCAGGGCATTGCAGGGCTGCTCGAAGCGGATCGGGCAGCCGAACAGCGCTTCGTACTCCGCGAGCGTGGCGCCTTGCGGCAGGCCGTGCTCGAACCAGACTTCGCTGGGCGAGTGCTCGGAGTCGGCGATCCAGCGCGCATAGAGCAGCCAAGAGGCCAGCACGTTTTCCACCATGTGCCTGCGGATTTCCGCGGCCTGGTGGCGGCAGCTCCAGATCAGTTTGACGTGCTCGGCGCCGGGCTCGACCCGGCTCACGCCCATGTCCCCCACCAGTTTCTCGTACGGCACGATGCGGCCCATGGCTTCGCCCAGGGTGGCGCAGTTCATGGTGATGTAGCCCAGCACGCTCCAGGAGCCCGGCTGGACGAAACGCGCCGAATGCAGGCCGAACAGCGGGTCGTTGGACACCTGCATGAGGTGCTGCAACAGGCGTTCGTGGGCTTCGCTGGGGATGCGTTTGCTGTTGTCGGCCAGTGCCTCGGCGGTCAGCCCGGCCGCGCACAGCGCCTGCTCCATGTCCAGGCCGAGGTGTTCGGCATGGCGCAGGTACTTGAGCAGGGCGGGGACGGAGGTATAGCCGAGGTTATCCATGATTTTTTTCTTGTTCTGGTTGGCTTGATTGGCGATATGGCCTGTCCTGATACGACAGTGACGCCCGACAGTGGCCGGCTAGTATAGGCAGCCATGAGGCGTGATCGGAATATCCGGGGAGAGGCAAATGCGACGTTGGAATGGCTGGGGCGACGAGTCGACCGTGGTGGAGCTGCCGGCACAGGGCGAAGCGTTCCTGGGTGAGCTGGTCGGGCCTGGCCAGGTGCTTGCCGATGCGACCCTGCAGCAGGTCATCGCCCAGGTGCCGGCGTCCCGCCTGCCGCTCCATCCCCTGGTTTCTCAGGACGCCGAGCTGCGCGTGCGGCATGCCCGTGGGCAGAGCCTGCCGGATTGGCTGGCCATGCGCTCCGGCGATTTCGGCGTGTTCCCCGATGGCGTCGCGCTGCCGGAAAACCCGGCACAGATCCGCGAACTGCTGGCCTGGGCGGCCGAGCAGGATGTGGCGCTGATCCCCTACGGCGGTGGTACGTCGGTGGCCGGGCACATCAACCCGGTGACGGGGGCGCGCCCGGTGCTGACCCTGTCGCTGGCGCGGATGAGCGCACTGATCGACATCGACGAAGACAGCCTGATCGCCACCTTCGGACCCGGTGCCAACGGCCCGCAGGTGGAAAGCCAGCTGCGCGCACGGGGTTACACCCTGGGGCATTTTCCGCAGTCCTGGGAGCTGTCGACCCTGGGCGGCTGGGTGGCGAGCCGCTCCAGCGGCCAGCAATCCCTGCGCTACGGGCGGATCGAGCAACTGTTCGCCGGCGGCCAGATCGAGACGTTTGCCGGCACCCTGTCGATTCCGGCCTTTCCGGCGTCTGCCGCCGGGCCGGACCTACGCGAGGTGATCATGGGTTCGGAAGGGCGCTTCGGCATCATTTCCGAGGTCAAGGTGCGCATTTCCCGCGTGGCCGACGATGAGCGCTTTTACGCGGTGTTTTTGCCGAACTGGTCCCAGGCGCTGCAGGCCATTCGCACCCTGGCCCAGGCACGGGTGCCGCTGTCCATGCTGCGCCTGTCGAATGCCATCGAGACCCGCACGCAACTGGCCCTGGCCGGCCATCCGCAGCAGATCGCCTGGCTGGAGAAGTACCTGGCCCTGCGCGGCGCACGGGACGGCAAGTGCATGCTGACCTTCGGCGTCACCGGCAGCCGCGAGCAGAACGCCGCGTCGCTGAAGCAGGCCAAGCGCCTGTTGAAAGGCTTTGGCGGGGTGTTCACCGGTACGCTGCTGGGCAAGAAGTGGGCGCAGAATCGCTTTCGCTTCCCGTACCTGCGCCATGCGCTGTGGAGCGCCGGCTATGTGGTGGATACCCTGGAAACCGCCACTGACTGGAGCAACGTCGACACCCTGCTGAACCGGGTCGAGGACAGCCTGCGCCAGGGGCTGGCTGACCAAGGCGAGCAGGTGCATGTGTTCACCCACCTGTCCCATGTGTATGGGGAAGGGTCGAGCATCTACACCACCTACGTGTTCCGTCCCGGCAGCAATTATGGCCAGGCCCTGGAGCGCTGGCAGACCCTCAAGCACGCGGCCAGCCAGACCATTGCCGAGGGGCGAGGCACCATCAGTCATCAGCACGGCGTGGGGCGCGACCATGCGCCTTACCTGGAAGCCGAGAAAGGCGCACTGGGCATGGCCGCGTTGCAGGCACTGTCTGATCATTTCGACCCGGATCAGCGCCTGGCCCCCGGCGTCCTGTTGCCGAAATGACCGCACCTTTCTGGAATGCCGCCTGGCGCGAGCAGGCGTTGCCCGAGCTGGCCGCGCGCGAGTGGGACCTGATCGTGGTCGGTGGCGGCATCAGCGGTGCCGGCATCCTGCGGGAGGCGGCGCGCCGAGGCTGGACCTGCCTGTTGCTGGAGCAGCGCGATTTCGCCTGGGGCACGTCCAGTCGTTCGTCGAAGATGGTGCATGGCGGGCTGCGCTATATCGCCAAGGGCCAGCTCAAGCTGACCCGCGATTCCGTGCGCGAACGCCAGCGCCTGCTGCAGGAAGCGCCCGGCCTGGTGGACCCCCTGAGTTTCATCATGGCGCATTACCAGGGTGGGTTTCCCGGGCCGAAAGTGTTCGGCGGCCTGCTGGCGATTTACGACGCGCTGGCCGGCAAGCGCAACCACCTCTATTACCCGCTGCAGCAACTGCGCTTCCTTGCCCCCGGTTTGAAGGAAGAGGGCTTGCTGGGCGGTACGCGCTTCTTCGACGCGGTGACCGATGACGCACGGCTTGTGCAGCGCGTGCTGGGCGAAGCGCGGGCCGATGGCGGCGAGGCGCTGAACGGGGTGCGCGTGGTGGAGCTGCTGCGCGAGGGTGAGCAGGTGGTGGGGCTGGTCGGCGAGGACCGCGAAAGCGGCCAGCGCCATACCTTTCGCTGTCGGGCTGTGGCTCAGGCAACCGGCGCCTGGGCCGATGGCTTGCGGCGCCAGGGTGGGCTGGAACACATTCGCCCGCTGCGCGGTAGCCACCTGCTGCTACCCGCCTGGCGTCTGCCGGTGGCCCATGCCTTCAGTTTCATGCATGCCAGCGACAAGCGACCGGTGTTCGTCTTCCCCTGGGAGGGCGCGACCGTGGTCGGGACCACCGACCTGGACCACCGCGATCCACTGGATCTGGACGCACGCATCAGCCAGGACGAACTGGATTACCTGCTGGCGGCCTGTCAGCAGCAGTTTCCCGCTGCCGGAGTTGGCGTGGCGGACGTGCTGTCGACCTGGGCTGGAGTACGGCCGGTGGTCAGCGACGGGGCGGCCGGGCGCACCCCATCGGACGAGAAGCGCGAGCACGCCGTGTGGGTCGAGCCTGGTTGCGTGACCCTGGCCGGCGGCAAGCTGACCACCTTCCGCCTGCTGGCGCTGGAAGTCTTGCGGGCGTGCGCGGCGTTTGTCGGGCGGCCGGTCGACGACCAGGGCAGTGCAATCTTCCGCGCTGGCAGCACGCCGCCCATGCCGGCGCTCAGCCCGGCCCAACAGCGGCGTCTGGCCGGGCGACATGGCCGCGAACTGCCGGGTTTGGTGGCGTTGATGGCGGAGGTCGGCAGCGAACGTGTCGCTGGCACCGAGACCCTGTGGGCCGAGCTGGCGTGGGCGGCCCAGAACGAACTGGTGCTGCACCTGGATGACCTGTTGTTACGCCGTACCCGGATCGGCTTGCTGCTGGCCGGCGGTGCCGCGGCAGAGTTGCCGCGCATCCGCTCGCTGTGCCAGGCCCGCCTGGGCTGGAGCGATGAGCGCTGGCAGCAGGAACAGCGTGATTACCTGCAGCTCTGGCAACGCTGCTACAGCCTGCCAACGGCGAGGAGTGCACCGTGAGCGAAAAAAGCTACCTGCTGGCCATCGATAACGGCACCCAGAGCGTGCGGGCGCTGCTGTTCGACCTGCAGGGCAACCTGCTTGGCAAGGGCAAGGTCGACCTGGACGCCTATTACGCCGATCAGCCCGGCTGGGCCGAGCAGGACCCGGAATACTACTGGCGCAGTCTGGGCGAGGCCTGCCAGCTGCTGTGGCAGAAGGTGGATATCGACCGGCGCCTGATCAAGGGGGTGTCGTTGACCACGCAGCGCGGCACGCTGATCAATGTGGATGCCGAGGGCGTACCGCTGCGGCCGGCGATTCTCTGGCTGGACCAGCGCCAGGCCGAGGTGCAGGGGCGTCTCAAGGGCGCCTGGGGCTGGCTGTTCAAGGCTCTGCGGCTCGAAGCCACGGTGGATTACTTTCGCGCCCAGGCCGAGGTCAACTGGGTGGCGCAGCAGCAGCCGGAGATCTGGGCCAGGACGGACAAGGTATTGCTGCTGTCCGGTTTTCTCAGTCACCGCCTGTGCGGGCGTTTCGTCGATTCGGTGGCCTGCTGCGTGGCCTACCTGCCATTCGACTACAAGAAGCTGCGCTGGGCCGGCGCCCGGGACTGGAAATGGCTGTCGATGCCGGTGCGGCGCGAGCAACTGCCCGAGTTGTATAAACCCGGCCAGCAACTGGGGCGCATCACTGCCGCCGCCAGCGCCCATACCGGGATTCCCGAGGGTTTGCCGCTAATTGCCGCCGGGGCCGACAAGGCCTGTGAAGTGCTGGGCGCGGGCGGTGTGGAGCCGCATATCGCCTGTCTGTCCTATGGCACCACGGCAACGATCAACACCACGCGGCGTACCTACCTGGAAACCGTGCCGCTGATTCCGCCCTATCCCTCGGCCATTCCCGACCACTACAACACCGAGGTGATGATCTTCCGCGGCTTCTGGATGGTCAGCTGGTTCAAGCAACAGTTCGGCCTGCACGAGCGGCAGCGGGCCGAGGACTTGGGTGTCGAGGCCGAGCTGCTGTTCGACGAGCTGGTCAACGCCGTGCCGCCGGGTTCCATGGGCCTGATGCTGCAACCCTACTGGTCGCCGGGCATTCGTGAGCCAGGGCTCGAGGCCAAGGGTTCGATCATCGGTTTTGGTGACGTGCATACCCGGGCGCACCTGTACCGCGCCATTCTGGAAGGGCTGGCCTACGCGTTGCGCCAGGGCAAGGAAAAGATCGAGAAACGGTCGGGAACCAGGATCACCCGGTTGCGGGTGTCAGGTGGGGGCTCGCAAAGCGATGCGGCGATGCAACTGACGGCCGATATCTTCGGTTTGCCGGCCGAGCGGGCGCACACCTATGAAACATCCGGCCTGGGGGCGGCCATCGATTGTGCGGTGGGTCTGGGTCTGCACGCGGATTTCCCGACAGCGATCCAGGCGATGACCCGGGTGGGTCGGGTATTCCAGCCCAACCCTCAGGCGCAACGCACCTACGAGCAGCTGTACACCGAGGTCTATCAACGGATGTACAAGCAACTTCGGCCGTTGTACCGGTCGATTCGTCGAATCACCGGGTATCCGGCCTAGGTTGAAATGATGCATGCAGGAGGGGACTCCTGCATGCCGGTCAGGCCACATCGACCAGTACGATCTCGCTGTCTTCGATGGCGGTGATGCGCACCGTCTCGACATCACGAACCGCCACGCCATCCCGTGCCTTGGCAGGTACGCCGTTGACCTCGAAGCTGCCGACAGCACCTACCAGGTAAGCCTTGCGTCCACCGCACAGGTGGTATTCGGCGGTCTGGCCGGCTTTCAGGTTGGCTGCCACCAGCCGCGCGTTGACGCGGATCGACAGCACGTCCTGATCACCTTCGACACCGCTGGCCAAGGTCACGAACTGACCCGAGCGATCATCCTTGGGAAACGGACGCGCGCCCCAGGACGGTGGCGAATCGAACTGATCCGGGGTAATCCAGATCTGAAAGATCGTGGTGGTCTCGTCTTCCAGGTTGTATTCGCTGTGGGCGATGCCGGTGCCCGCGCTCATGACCTGCACGTCGCCCGCTTCGGTACGGCCCTGGTTGCCCAGGTTGTCCTTGTGGGTGATCGCGCCTTGGCGTACATAGGTGATGATCTCCATGTCGCGGTGCGGGTGCGGCGGGAAGCCGGAGTGCGGTGCGATTTCATCGTCGTTCCACACGCGCAGCTGGCCCCAGTTCATGCGGGCCGGGTCGTGGTATTCGGCGAAGGAGAAATGGTGGCGGGCATTCAGCCAGCCGTGGTTGGCGCCACCGAGTTGCTCGAACGGGCGTACATCGATCATGGTCAAATCCTCTCTGGGCGATACGGCTGGTGCGGTATCGGTTGTCGTGGTGGGCATGATCTATCAAGTTATATCGGAATAAAATGCCGAATTATTGGATGTATCTATCAAGTAATTGGATTGGTTTGCTGTCCGTTTCGGCACGGCCGGCAGCTGGCGAATTCGGCTCCCGCGTGCCTGTCACGCGGGGCCATATGAGGCTGAGGAAACAGGTATGAGCGAACGCAAGGCGTTGTTGATCCTGCATGGCAAGCAGGCCATGAACGAAGAGGTGCGGGCAGCCGTGGCAGCTCGCCGGGAAGATGGCTGGGAGTTGGCCGTGCGCGTGACCTGGGAAGCGGGAGACACCCAGCGCCTGGTCGAAGAGGCCCTGCAGGCGGGCTACCCGATCCTGATCGCCGGCGGTGGCGATGGCACCCTGCGCGAGGTCGCGGAAACCATGGCCAAGGCCCGCAGCACCGCCAGCCTGGCGCTCCTGCCGCTGGGCACGGCCAATGACTTCGCCCTCGCGGCCGGCATCTCGGTCAACCCGCTGGAAGCGCTGGCCCTGCTGGATACGCCGGCCCAGCCCATCGACATGGGCGAAGTGGACGGCCAATGGTTTCTCAACATGGCCACCGGCGGCTTCGGCTCCAACGTCACGGCCAATACGCCGGAAGACCTCAAGCGCGCCCTGGGTGGCGCGGCCTACCTGCTGACCGGGCTGACCCGCTTTGCGCAGGTGCATTCGGCATTCGGCCGTTTCAGCGGGCCGGACTTCGCCTGGGAAGGCGACTTTCTCGCGCTGGGCATCGGCAACGGGCGCCAGGCCGGGGGCGGTCACCCGCTGTGCCCCAAGGCCGTGGTCAACGATGGCCTGCTGGATATCTGCATCGTGCCGGCGGCGACCGATGTGGTGGGCACCTTGGGCACCCTGCTTTCCGGGAGCATCAATGGCCTGGACAGCATCTCCCTGAGCGCACGCCTGCCGTGGCTGGAAATTGAAGCCGCCGAAGGGCTGGACCTCAACCTCGATGGCGAGCCGATGGAAAACCACCGGCTGCGGTTCGACGCTCGGCCCGGCGCCCTGCGCGTGCACTTGCCAACCGGTTCACCGTTACTGGAGGAAGGCGATCAATAGCAGTGGTGCCGCCTCAGGTGCTCGGGCATGATGGCGCACTGCCATGCCCCTACAGCTCTGCCATTGCTGGCCGATACAGAGGTGTAGCTGCGCTGCATTCGTTCAATAACAGGAGCCCCCAATGGCTGGCATTCTCGACTCGGTAGACCAACGTACCCAACTGGTGGGTGAGAACCGCCTGGAAATCCTGATGTTCCGTCTGGCTGGCCGGCAACTGTTCGCGATCAACGTGTTCAAGGTGCAGGAAGTCCTGCAGATGCCGAAGCTGACGCTGATGCCGCACCGGCACCGGTTCGTCTGCGGGGTGGTCAACCTGCGCGGGCAGACCCTGCCGGTGATCGATCTGTCCCAGGCCATCGGTATGCGCCCGATCGTGCCGGACGAGCGCAGCACCATCATCGTGACCGAGTACAACCGTTCGGTGCAGGCGTTCCTGGTGGGTGGGGTCGACCGCATCCTCAACCTGAACTGGGAATCCATCCTGCCGCCGCCGGGCGGAGCGGGGCGCCAGCACTACCTGACGGCGATCACTAAGGTCGACGAGCAACTGGTGGAAATCATCGACGTCGAGAAGGTCCTGGCGGAAATCGTGCCCTACAACGCCAAGATTTCCGGTGATCGACTCGCCGACCCGGTACTGGCCCGCGCCGCGGGCCGTGAAGTGCTGCTGGTGGATGACTCCAGCGTGGCCCTGGCGCAGTTGCGCGACACCCTCACCCAGTTGGGGCTGAAGCTGCACGTGGCCACCGATGGCCTGAAAGGCCTGCAGATGCTGAAGAAGTGGGCGGATGCGGGCGAGGTGCTGACCGACAAGCTGCTGATGGTCTTCACCGACGCCGAGATGCCGGAAATGGACGGCTACCGCCTGACCACGGAAATCCGCCAGGACCCGCGTCTGAAAGGGCTTTACGTGGTGCTGCACACCTCGCTGTCCGGCAGTTTCAACGACGCCATGGTGAAGAAGGTCGGTTGCGACAACTTCCTCTCCAAGTTCCAGCCGGACAAGCTGGTCGACGTGATCCGCCAGCGCTTGATGATGGACGAGCCGGGCGCCTGACCGTTCTCCGGGCAGGGGCAAGTCGGCCCCTGCCGCAACCGCCTGACGCAGGGGCTTGTAGGGGCAGCGGCATGCTCGTATAACGGCGGTTTTCCCCAACGGATGATCGACCCATGTTGCGTCTCGCCGGTTTGTACCGCTACCCCCTCAAGTCCGCCATCGCTGAGCCGCTCGAGAGCATCGGCCTGGATGCCCTGGGCGTGGTGGGCGATCGACGCTGGATGCTGGTTGACGCCCAGAACGGCCGCTTCCTGACGCAACGCGCGTTGCCCCATATGAGCCAGTTGCATGCCCGCTGGAACGCGTCGGGCGGCTTGACCCTGAGTGCCGCCGGCCGGGCGGACCTGGACGTGGCATTGCCCGGAACCGAGGCCCCGCTGCGCGGGGTGTTCATCTGGAGCGACAGCCTACAGGTGCCGGATGCCGGCGATGAAGCAGCGCAATGGCTCAGCGACTTCATCGGCAAGGCCTGCCGCCTGGTGCACGTGCCGGCGGAGCGCGCGCGTTTCATCCAGGGCAATCTCAGTGCGGAAGAAAAGGTCGGTTTTGCCGATGGCTTCCCATTGCTGCTGATTGGCCAGGCCTCGTTGGACGATCTGTCTGCCCGGGTGGGGCGCCCGTTGGAAATGCTGCGCTTTCGCCCGAACCTGGTGATCGAAGGTGCCGAGGCCTATGCCGAGGACAGCTGGCGGCGCATTCGTATCGGCGATGTGGAGTTCAGCGTGGCCAAGGGCTGCACGCGCTGCATCCTTACCACCATCGACCCGCAGACCGGCGAGCGCAGCCGCGACCGTGAGCCGCTGACGACGCTGAAAACCTACCGGGAGCGTGAAGGCGAGGTGTACTTCGGGCAGAACCTGATCAACCTGGGCTATGGCCAGTTGCAGGTGGGGATGCCGGTCGAGGTGCTGGAGTAATTGCAGTGACCGGGGCGAGTCAGCCTTGCGCTGCCTCGCCCCATCGTGGGATCACTGCCCGTCGAAATAGCGCTCGTGCCAGCCGATCAGCGGCTGCGGCGCGTTGAGCTTCTGCCCGTAGATCACCGAGTAGGACAGCACGTTCTGCACGTACTGGCGGGTTTCATCGAACGGAATGTTCTCGATCCACACGTCATACGCCAGGTGATCGGCGCCGCGCAGCCACTGGCGCACACGGCCCGGGCCGGCGTTGTAGGCGGCCGAGGCCAGCACGCGGTTGCCGTTGAACTGGCCGTAGACCTGGCTCAGGTAGGCGGCGCCCAGCTGGATGTTCACGCTGGGGAGCAGGGCGTTGTTGGGGTTGCTCAGCGGAATGCCGAACTTGCGCGCGGTTTCCTTGGCGGTGGCCGGCATTACTTGCATCAGGCCCATAGCGCCGGCGTGGGACTTGGCGTCGGCCATGAAGGCGCTTTCTTGGCGCGTGATGGCGAACACCCAGCTGGCGTGCAGGCCACGCTTCTTGGCTTCGACCGTCAGCGGCTCGCGGTGGGCGATAGGGAAGCGCACGTCCAGATCATCCCAGTACTGCGCCTGGCTGATGGTGCGGATTGCCGGGAAATACCATTCCATGTCGTAGGCCAGGCGCGCCTGGGCCACCAGCTCGTCACGGCTGAACAGACGGCTCACGTGGTACCACTCACGGCGCCCGTCGACGATCTGGCCCTTGTCGTGGAATTCCATGGCGCGGCGAATGCCGGCGGTGTTGCGCACCTTCTGGATGACTTTCGGGTCGAGGGCCAGTGGCGTGTTGTTCAGCTTGTAAGGCGCCTTGACCTGATCCGCCGCCATGAAACCGTAGAAGTCGCGCTCCTTGGCCAGGTTCTGGTACAGCGCTTGCGGTTCTGTGCTGTTGGGTTTCGCCAGTTGCAGGCTGCGCGCCTGCCAGTAGCGCCAGCGGTTGGTCTGGCCGAGGTCGGCGGGCATGGCGCGGGTCAGCTGATAGGCTTCGTCCCAGCGGCCCAGGCGCAGCAGCAGGCGCGCGCGCCATTCGCTGACGGTGTTGTCACGCAGCTCCGGGTCGTACTTGGCCATGACCTGCAGGGCGCGGGCATCGAAGCGCTTGGCCAGGGTCAGGCCGATTTCGCGGGCGATGGCGACTTTCTCGTTACTGGAAAACTTCATGCGCTGGGCGTAACCGTCCAGCAGCGACAGGGCTTTCTCCGGGTCCTGACGGGCCAGGCGGCGCAGGCCGAGGCCGACCACGTCGCCCATGGCGTCGTCGACGGGCGTGAAGCGTGCGGTCTGGGTCAGGATCTGCGGCTTCTGCGCCACTTCGATCAGCAGCTTGGCGTGGTTGCCGAGGGTGGGCAGGTTCTTGCTCAGGTAGGTCGCCAGGCCGTAGTTGCGCGCTTCGGCAGCCAGCTTGGCGCGCTGCCAGCGTTTTTCTTCGGTGAGCTGACCTTCAGCGGCCCAGCGGTCGAACAGGCGATCACAGGCCTCAGGTTGTGATTTGCCCACCAGCCAGAGTTTTTCCGCCGTTTTGAACCCTTCGGCCTGCTGGCCGTGACTCAATTGATACTGCCCATAGAGGCAGTCCAGTTCGGTGAAATTCATCGCCGGGTCGTAGTAATTTGCAAAGGTTTTCCACTCGCCGCGCTCGGACAACCAGCGCAACCAGCGCAATTTCATCCAGTTGGCTTGCGGCAGGTCACCGTGCTCGGCGAGGAATTTTTCGATCTCGTCGTTGCTGGCCCACTTCAAACGAGCGGTCAGTTCGTCATACGCCAGGTAGGGTTCCAGCGGGTAATCGCGCAGCGCATTGGCGTAGCGTTTGTAGGGCTCGCTGTCGCCCTTGGCCAGCGCACGCTTGGCTTCATCGTAGTAAAGACGCTGCTGGGCCAGGTTGGCAGCATGGACAGTGGAGACTGTGGCAGCAGAGAGAAACAGGCAGGACAACAGACCAAAAAGACGACCGCGCATGACACTTCCGAAGTAGGCATGTAAATGGGCGCCGGCTGTACCGACGCTGGATGCCCCTAGCTTAGCCTTTTGCCAGGGCGCGGCGAAAGCCGCACTGCCGACCGGCACCCGGATGAAAAAATGCCCGCAATGCCGAGGGCCATCTCGGTTAGAATGCGCGCCCAGTTTTTGTCGTGAGCAACCGTTCCGACAACCCAGTTTCGCGAACTGGAAACACGTGCAGGCCCGGCGGCGCGCGACGCGCTTGCCAAACGCCCGGCCGGTCACGTGTTTTCGGTGTCGCTGCACACACGAGGCACACCATGACCCTGCTCAAGTTCACCGATGTTTCCCTGGCGTTCGGCGCCATGCCGCTGCTGGACAAGGTGTCCTGGCAGATCGCCCGCGGCGAACGGGTGTGCATCATCGGCCGCAATGGCACCGGCAAGTCGAGCATGCTCAAGCTGGTCAAGGGCGACCAGAAGCCGGATGACGGCGCCGTCTGGCGTGCGCCAGGGCTGAAAATCGGTGAGCTGCCGCAGGAACTGCCGGTCGCCGATGGCCGTACCGTATTCGACGTCGTCGCCCAGGGGCTCGATGGCGTGGGCGAGCTGCTCGCCCAGTACCACCACCTGGCCCAGAACTGCGTCACCGAAGAAGACCTGGACAAGCTGATGCATGTTCAGCAGGACCTCGAAGCCCGTGATGGCTGGCGCCTGCAGCAACTGGTCGAAAGCACCCTGAGCCGTCTGCAGCTGCCTGCCGACAAGACCCTGGCCCAGCTGTCCGGTGGCTGGCGCCGCCGTGTGCTGCTGGCCCAGGCGTTGGTCAGCGAGCCGGATCTGTTGCTGCTCGACGAGCCAACCAACCACCTGGACATTGGCGCGATCGCCTGGCTGGAAGAGGCCCTGAAGGATTTCCAGGGTGCCGTGCTGTTCATTACCCACGACCGTTCCTTCCTGCAGAACCTGGCGACGCGCATTCTGGAGCTGGATCGCGGCGGCCTGATCGACTGGAATGGCGATTACGCCAGCTTCCTGGTGCACAAGGAGGCTGCGCTGGCCGCGGAAGAAACCGCCAACGCCCTGTTCGACAAGAAACTGGCCCAGGAAGAAGTGTGGATCCGCCAGGGCATCAAGGCCCGTCGTACCCGTAACGAAGGCCGTGTTCGGGCCCTCAAGGCCTTGCGCGTCGAGCGCAGCGAGCGTCGCGAGCGCACCGGCAAAGCCAACATTCAGCTGGAAACCGCAGAAAAATCCGGCAAGCAGGTGATGGTGCTGGAGAACGTCAGCTTCGCCCACCCGGGCGGCCCGTTTCTGATCCGCGACTTCTCCATGGTGCTGCAGCGCGGCGACCGTATCGGTTTGCTGGGCGCCAACGGCACCGGCAAGACCACCCTGTTGAAGCTGATGCTCAGCGGCCTGCAGCCCACCAGCGGCACGGTGGAAGAGGGCACCAAGATCGATGTCGCTTACTTCGATCAGTTGCGCCATCAGCTGGATCTGGAAAAGACCGTCATCGACAACGTTGCCGAAGGCCGCGACTTCATCGAGATCGATGGGCAGAACCGTCACGTGCTCAGCTACCTCGGTGACTTCCTGTTCAGCCCGCAGCGTGCCCGTACGCCGGTGAAAGCACTGTCCGGTGGTGAGCGCGCGCGTCTGCTGCTGGCCAAGCTGTTCAGCAAGCCTGCCAACCTGCTGGTGCTCGATGAACCGACCAACGACCTCGACGTGGAAACCCTGGAGTTGCTGGAAGAGGTGCTGCTGACCTTCCAGGGCACCGTACTGATGGTCAGCCACGACCGGGCATTCCTCGACAACGTGGTCACCAGCACCCTGGTCTTCGAAGGCGAGGGCAAGGTGCGTGAGTACGTCGGTGGTTATCAGGACTGGCTGCGTCAGGGCGGTTCGCCACGCCTGCTGGGCGTTGGCGAGACCAAGTCAGGCAAGGCCGAGTTGGGTTCTGCAGTCGTCGAAGCGCCGGCCGCCGTGCCAGCTGCCGAACCGGTAGAAAGCGCCCCGGCAGCCAAGAAGAAACTCAGCTACAAGCTGCAGCGTGAGCTGGACGCGATGCCTGGGCAGATCGACGCGCTGGAAGGGCAGATCGAAACGTTGCAGGCGCAGATTGGCGATGCAGGGTTCTATCAGCAGCCGGCGGAGAAAACCGCTGAGGTGCTGGCGCGTTTGCAGGCGCTGCAAGGTGAGCTGGATCAGTTGGTCGAGCGCTGGGCCGAACTGGAAGGTTGAGCGCTACGCTTATAGAAAAGGCCTGATGGAGCATCCATGGCTATCGAGTACAGGATTACCCTCGACGACAATCATGAGTTCAGCTATCGCATTGAGCTGGACCGTGCATACGACGCCGAGGATGCCAAGGTGGCGCCGAGCTGGACGCGACTGGACTACCAGCAGTGCAGCAATTGCCCATTGAGCAAGAACACCTTCAGCCATTGCCCGGCGGCGGTCGATCTGCACCGGGTGATCGAGGATTTCCAAGGGCTGCCGGCGTTCAAGCGGGCCTCGGTCTGGGTGCGCACGCCGGAGCGTGAGTACACCAAGCAGGTTGGGCTGGAGGAGGGCTTGCGGGCCTTGCTCGGGGTGATCATGGCGACGAGCGCCTGCCCGGTGCTGGGCAAGCTGCGACCGATGGCGCACAACCACCTGCCGTTTGCCAATAATCAGGAATTCATCCTGCGGGCGTTCTCGCTGTACCTGTCGCGGCAGTACTTCAACTCGCGCGAAGGGCGTCATGCGGACTGGGAGCTGAAGGGATTGGTGCGGATGTTCCAGCAGTTGCAGCTGGTGAACCAGGCGTTCTGGCAGCGTATTCATGACACCTGCCAGGGCGACTCCAACCTCAAGGCATTCCTGACATTCTTCTCGATGTCGTCGAGCATGACCTATTCGCTGGAAACCCAACTGCAGAAGATTCGGCCCCTGGTGATGAGCGCCGGCGGCGACAACGATTGAGTCTGTAGGCGAATGGCGCATTGGGCGCCATTCGCCGGTGACACCTACTCAGGCTTCTTCAGGCGTACGGCCAGGACATCGCATGGTGCGCCGTGCAGCACATCGTTGGCGGTGGAGCCAAGCAGCAGGGCAAGGCCATGGCGGCCGTGGCTGCCGACGATGATCAGGTCGCATTTCTGCTCCCCGACCAGGCGGTGGATTTCCTGGCGCGGCTGACCGTAGGCCAGGTGGCGGCAGTCATTGGCCAGGTCCGGGTACTTGCTGGAAAACTTGTCGAGGCGTTCGCGGGCCTGCTCGAACTGCTGCTGTTGCAGCATGGACAGGTCCATCGGCACGTCGCCACCGAAGGCCATGGCCATCGGTTCGACGATATGAACCACCGAGAGCTTGGCATTGCAGCTTGCAGCCAGTGCTTGCGCACGGTGCATCACGGGGTCGCATTCCTCGGTCAGGTCGACGGCGACCAGAATGTGTTGATAAGGCATGGGTAACTCCTTTCAAAGGTGGCCGATGTTGTTAAGTATGGCTGTCTTGAGCGTTTAAGGCAGGCTTTTCCCTGCGAGATGTAAATATTATGACCCCGTGGATCGTGTTGTTGCTCCTGATCGTTGTGCTCAGTCCCGTGGCCTTGCTGATGCCTTCCCGGCGGCAGCGTGGGCGCATGGACATGCGCATGCAGGCTCGGCGTCTGGGGCTGGCGATGCAGTTGTCCCGTCAGGAGTGGCCGCACTGGCTGCACCAGGCCCCGCCAAGCCCTTGCCCTCAGTACTACCGAGGACGCAAGCGCGGGCAGGCGGACTGCTGGAGCTACTGGCAGCTCGAACCGGGGAACTGGGTGAACCGCTGGCGCGAGCCCTGCGAGGACGTGCCATTGCTCGAACAGCTTTCCAGCCTGCCCACTGACGTCTACAAAGCGGAGGCCAGTGTGCAGATGGTTTCGCTGTACTGGGGAGAGCGGGCGTCGACCGAAGCGTTGCAAAAGATTGCCGATTTTCTGACGGCGCGTGCCTGAATCGCCTTTCGCCGGGCAAAGAAAAGCCCAGTGCATGCACTGGGCTGGGGGTGTGGCCAGGCAGGCCGGATAAATCGGATTCATCATGCCGCAGGTGTCGGCGCATTCACAGCTGGGTGGCCGAATACTGCGCGGACGCTTCCTCAAGGCCCTCGATGATGCTGTCGGAGTACTTGTTGATGAGGAAGGGCACGGTATTTTCATTGTAGTTAAGCAGTGATTTCTCGATGTAGCGCCATTTTGTGCTGACACTGCTCAACGTCTGCTTGATCTGTGTGGTGTTCTGTGGCGCTTTTTCCAGCGTATCCAGCTTGTTGGCGAACTCGCCGACCAGTTCTTCGATCGGGCGGTTTTCACCGCCGCCCATGAACGTGGCGCCGACCGAGGCGCTGCGCGAGGCGTAATCCACCGCGATGGTCTGCATCAGCAGGCTCTGGTCGCGGCTCTGCTGGGTCATCGCCGGTACGTTGTACCCACCTTCCTGCTGGATCTTGCTGTACAGCTCCTGGCTGAGCGCAATCAACTGCTGGTTGCGTGCCGCGAGGTCGGCGACAGGTTGAAGATCGGTGTAGCCCTGGTTTTTCAGCGCGTTGACCAGGTTGTTCAGGTCGATCTGGTAACCCTTCCAGTGCTGGTCGAGCTGCGAGCGCAGGGCCTTGGACCCATCGCCCGGCAGATCGCTGATGGCTGCCAGGTGGCCGTCGGCGGCCGTCACGCCTTCGTTGATCATGCGCGCGTAGCGCTGGTCGCCTTCCATGCCGTTGTACATGTAGAAGTCACCCAGGCTTTTCTGCGCAGCCAGGCGCAGCTGATGCAGATTCAGCAGGTTGCTGGCCGGGTCGGCGGCATGGCTGGAGAGTGAGAATGTGACGGCGAGCAGGGCGCTCAAAGAAGTGGCAAACAGTCGACTCGACATGAGGAAGAACTCCATGTGCCCTAGGGTTTCGTTGTTTTTATTTTTTATTACGGGCGGTCTGGGCCGGTCGTATTGAGACGACTGTACCCGGAGCAGAATCATTTTGCTAGGTGTGCACTGGGTCGCATTTGTGGCCGGGCAAACCAGATGATAGGGCGTTATTGATGCCCGTGATAATGAAAGATTTGCCGCCTACCATTGGCTGCAGCGGGCGTGATTGCGGAGGTGTTTTTGGCGTTGCTGGCGTCATGAGGCCAATTGACAAGCTGTGGCTTTTCCGTGATGGTGTGC
Organism: Pseudomonas sp.; assembly: GCA_050282285.1. Classification (GTDB taxonomy): domain Bacteria; phylum Pseudomonadota; class Gammaproteobacteria; order Pseudomonadales; family Pseudomonadaceae; genus Aquipseudomonas. The sequence continues at coordinate 236 of JBLZZJ010000043.1, read as the reverse complement.
ACACCCAAATCAAACGGGCGTATGAATTGAGCGTTTGTCTGAAAAGCAGCGCCTTTATAGCCCGATTATCGCGTCGGCGGGTGTGCCAGGCTGATTGAGGCTATTCTCGACGGCTGCGCCGCGAGAGTGCTCGCTGGTTGGCTCCGATGTGTACTGTTTAGCTTCCATACCGTGGAGATCAGTTGATGATTTACGAAGGTAAAGCCATCACGGTTAAGGCTCTTGAGAGCGGCATC
>JBLZZJ010000042.1:0-3364 GCA_050282285.1 Pseudomonas sp. | reverse complement strand
TAGGTTCTGGCGCCGCAAGGTGTGAGAGTTCGAGTCTCTCCGTCCGCACCATGTACAAGCCAGTATTTCCGGGGGTTCTAGCCGGATCGCTTCTCAGATGGGAGCGTTTTGGGAGCACTTTGGGAATGGTGGAACGAAAAAGGCAGCCTGCGAGGGCTGCCTTTTGTCGTTTCTAGGCCCTGGATTCAGAGCTTTAGCGCGTGCTCTAGGAGCGGGATCATGTCCGGGCCGTCCTTGCTGATGTACTTGCCGTAATGGCGTTCAAGCATGGCAATGGTGGTGTGCCCCATTTGATCCTTGAGCCACTGCAGCGTCACCGCGCCGGTGGTGAGCAACTGGCTGGCGTAGGTGTGGCGGCAGTTGTTCGGCCCCCGGTACCGCACGCCGGCCGCTGCCAGGTGCGGGCGCCAGAACCCCTTGAGCAACGCCTCCGAACTGCTGTGCGCAGCGCCGGTGCTGCTGCAATGGAATACGAAGCGCAACTTCTGCCGTTTCCTGGTCTTGTTATCTCGATCCAGGATCTCGACTTCCACTGGTTTCGACTTCTGGGTGTGGATGGCCTGGGCCATCAGCGCTTGAAGCGCGGGCTTGAGTAGGCGCACCTCGCGGTTGGACCGCCTGTTTTTCGTCACCTTGTACACGCCGCGCACTTGGCCGCGACGGAATCGCACCGTACCGGCCTTGAGGTCGACGTCCTCCCAGGCCAGCGCGATGGCCTCCGACACCCTCGGCCCCGTCCATATCATGAACTGCGCAAGGTGCAGCTCCTGAATCTTGTCCGTGGGCGTGCTTAGGATTGCGTCGATTTCCTCACGGTCGAATGGGTCGACCTCGTCCGGGTCGGGCTGGCGGATGGTGATGCCTTCGGTTGGGTCATGCGCGGAGCGATTACGCGCCCGGTACAGGGTGAAAATCTGCTTCACCAGGCTGATGATCTCGCGCACCGTGCGGTTGTGCAGGGCCGGCATAAGCGTCTTGTGCACCCACTCCTGCAGATGCAGGTGGTCGATGCTGTCGGCCTGTACATCGCCCCAGCGCGGGCGGATGTGCGTCTCGACCTTGCTCTTGTAGGTGCGGAAGCCGGACGGCGCCATTTCGTTGCGCTTGATCTCTAGCCACAGGTCCATGTAGTGGCCCAGGGTATTGGTCTTCACCCTGGGCGAGTCGGGGAAGTGGCGGGCGTAGCTGAACGTGCCCGCCTTGATTTCGTACTCGATCATGCCGACCAGGCGCTCGGCCTGAGCGACGTTTTCGGGCGTGGCGTCACCGTTGAACGGCTCGCGGCACAGTTCGCCCTGATAGCGGAAATACACGCGCACGCGGTTACCGCGTACCTCTACACCCTTTGCCATTGTGTCCCCACGCGAAACAACGAAAGGCCCAGTGTATGGACCTGAAAGAAGCTCGGCCTGTTGCCGGTCCGAGAAGTTGAAGCCCCCGATTCTTGCCGGACTGGACGGTTATACTCGCCGCACACCCGCCGACCGCGCATCGGGCAAGGATGACGGCCTGGCCGGGTGCTCAATGGCAATCACAGCGGCCAAGGGCTGGACGTGTTGCGAGTGGCTCGGCACGCTCGCAGGAAATAAGGTGGCAAGGAGCCATTGCAGATGATGCGGTTCAAAATCCCTCAGAAAATGAAGGAATGGAGCATTTGGGCTCTTTGGTGGCTTTTGATTGCAGGTGCAGTCTTTTGGCTGCTCGTTGGGTCTGTAGCGTATTGGGTTAAGCAAGGCTGGCTGCCACCTGACGTCGCAGGCTGGGCTCAAGCAATTGGCGCAATCTTGGCAATCGTTGGTGCAGGGGCATTTCCTTTTTGGCATGGGCATGTAAAGGAAAAACGCAACCAGCAACGAACAATTGAGTTGTTGCGGGCAATTAGTAACCACATCAGAGGCGATCTGAGTTTTCTGCTCGACTTTCTTTGCTGTCAGGCGTTTGGCGGTTTTTTCGAGGACGAGCAAAAAGTTGATCCTGAGCTTGTTGCGGAGGGTGCTCGGCTGAAGAGGCCTCGGATCTGGACGGATGATTTGGAAGAAGCAAGCGATAAATTTCTTGATTTTATGAAAACCAAAATACACACCTACCGTGACGGGGGGCATGCTTCGGAATGGGCTGTTCACCGCACTATTTTGAACGATATATCCGCAGCTCATCTTTGGTCTGCGAATCTTCTTCATCACATCTTCCATTTGAAGAAGGCTGTTGAGGCAGGTGCTTTGGTTGCGGGTGAAATTGAAGAGATTTGCTCCTCCAAGGAGCTGTTTGGTGCAAGACTCCGCTTGGTTAAAATGCACTTCACCCAAATTGAACTGGATGTGGGGCGACTGAGAGATTCCAAGCACTTTCATTAAGTCGATACCCCTCATATCTCTTACGTTTGACTGCAGCGTGGTAGCCTTACCGGCGCTGACTTCTTTGGGTTCTGCTTGCATGGTGGTTCTCCTTCGGGGTTGGTGTGGCCCTGGTGAGTTGCCGCTCACCGGGGCCTTTCTTTATGCCGCCACGTAGCCCGTGGCGGTCTTGCTCAGCAGACCCGCTTCTGTGGCCTGCTGCATCAGTCGGGTGGTTCTTTCGCTGCCCATCCTCAATTCCTTCGCGACCTGCCGCACGGCCAGCTTGGTGCCGCTATCGGTGCGGGCGATCAGTTGCAGCAGTTCGGCGGGTAGGTCTGTGCCTGTTGCCGTTTCCGGCTTGGTTTCCGGGTGTTCCTGGGGGCGTTCCTCGGTGCGTTTCTGGCGTTCCGGTGTGCGTACCGGCGCGGTTTCGGTAACGGGTACGGGGCGCAGCGCGCTGAGGATCAGGGCCGGGACCACCTCCAGCGCCAGGGCGAAGCCGATGCACAGCAGGGTGGCCAGCGCCTGGGGCAGGCCTGCGGCCTTGGCCGGTTGGCTGCGCAGGGCGGTGAGTTCCTGCGATGCGCTGTCGCGGCGCACCTGGGCAGCGTTGCGCAGGGCGTCGATGCGGGCGAGGGCGGCGCTTTCCAGCTCCAGGGCGCGGGTGACCATGCCGCGTTCGCGCAGGGTGTTGGCCTGGTGATGGATGGCGGTCGCTTCGGCGTCGAGCTGATCGATGCGCTTTGCGTCGGCCTGGCGCAGCTCCAGCAGGTCGGCCTGGCGCTGTTCGTGCTGCGCCTGGTGCTCGGCCTGGCTGGTGATGATCGAGGACATAAGCCGGTCGTAGGTCGCCCAGCCGGACACGGCGCCCAGGGCGAGGGCGCTGGTCATCATCAGCAGCGCGGCAAGGGTGCGGCGGGCTGCGAGCAGCATCAGGGCCAGGGGCCACGCCACGTACTTGAACAGGTCCAGCACCACGGCGGCGGTGGCGAACAGTGCGGCGAGCACTGGCGCGTCGATCAGCGCGG
>JBLZZJ010000041.1:0-168572 GCA_050282285.1 Pseudomonas sp. | reverse complement strand
GAGGCGCTGCGTTGACGGCGGCCGCCGACGGAATTCATGGAACGGGGCGCCGCACCGCTGGGTCCGATACAGCGTCCCTCTCGACTTTCATGCGAGGCGCGTCATGAGCACGAACAAGCAGCCAAACCCCAAGGGCACGAACCCTGCGCAAGAGCCTACAACCCACGAGCCGCCGGCGAAGAACGAGCGCCCGGACAAACGCATCCAGGGCGAACAACCCCGCAGCCGCTCGAATGAGGGTGACCCGGAGAATCCGCCGGATTGATGGCTGCCAGCCTTACTGCTGGCGACGCAGAGCGTCGCGGGAGTGGGCTACCACGCGGAGCGTGGGAGCCATCCGCGTGATGATGTGAATGCCCTGATCGTTCCCACGCTCCGCGTGGGCATGCATCCCGGGACGCTCCGCGTCCCCTGCAGGAGCGGCTGGGCGGCCGCTCAGAGATTGCCCGCGAGCCTTTCGTTTCGGCGACAGATCAACGCCTGCCAGAGGCCGCCGAGCTCGAGGCCAAGGCCTCTCCTACCGGGTGAGGCCCAGGCAATGGCTTATCGGTAGTAAATGGTGCCGCCTTCGATGAACAGGCGGCGCTCGGCCTGGATCGCCATCAGGCACGAATGCGGGTTCTCCTCGCCCCAGCCTTCGTCCCTCTCGCGGCACCGTTCGAGTTTGTCCCGCAGGGCGTATTTGTGCTGCTTGTACCAGTCGACGGTTCGCTGCGCGTCCGGCGTCTGCTCGGCTGCCGCACGGTCCCGCGCCTTCAGCGCCTCGATCCTGATCGTCGTGGCTTTCAGCTGGGCAGCCCTGGCGTTGACACAGGCCTGCTTGGAAATGTGAGCGGGTTTGTGGTGGCAGGTATACAGGGCCTTCGACAGCGACTTGGGGTTGTCGACGTACCAGTCCACATCGGGACTGGGACCGTCCTCGCAGCCCGCGAGCAGGAGCATGGCCAGACCGATCATCCGTACCGGCAACAGGCGATTCATCGACATGGCGGCCTCGTAAATCGGGGCAATGTACCTGTTTGAACGGCGCGATGCGCGGCGGCCTGTCACGATTGCGGCTGCACGACGCACCGCTGGCTTTTCGCTTCGCCGACAGATCACCGCGTGCCACAGACCGCCGAGCTCAAGGCCGAGGTCTCTCCTACAGGGGCACACGGCGCAGCGAGTTACGGCGAAAGCGCCCAGCCCTTACAGCTTCATGCTGACCGACACGTAGCCTGTCCGGCCGGGTGCCGGGGAGAACATGGCCTGGTCGTCGCCGCCCCAGAAGAAGTTGTCGTACCAGACGTATTCGTACTTTTCGTCGGTAAGGTTCTTGAGCTGGAAGTCGACGCTGGTGGTGTCGGTGAGCTGGTACTTCACGTTGGCGTCGAACACCAGGAAGTTGCCGTACTTGCCCTGGTCGTTCGAGGACTCGATGTAGTAATCGTCCTGGGCGCGGGCCTGGATACCAAAGCGCCATTGGTGGTGCGGCTGGTAGTCGGCACCGATGTTGCTGATGTAACGCGGCGTGGAGAAGACTTCGTTGCCTTTAAGCGATTCCCCGCTGGCGTTGTAGGCGCTGACGACCTTTGCCTCCTGAATGGCGTGGGAGGCCCAGACCGTCAGCTCGTCGTTCACGTGGGCGGTGATCTGCAGGTCGACGCCGCGGCGCTTGGTCTCGCCCAGCCCGACCGTGGTGCCGGTGGCCGGCATGTTGGCCACTTCATCGGTGGCGTCCTGCTGCCAGACGGCAATGCGCGCCTCGGCGCCATCGAACGGGGCGAACTTGATGCCCACCTCTTTGCCGGTGTTGATCGACGGGTCGTAGCGGTTCTGGCCCGGGGTCAGGTAGGCCGGCCCGGTGGAGCCGGTCAGCACCTGGAAGGTACGGCCCCAGTTGGCGTAGACGCTCAGGTCTGGGTTGATGGTGTAGACGACGCTGAGCTTGGGCTGCTGGATCCAGCCGTAGTCCTGCAGCGAGCCCTTGGTGCCGTCGACCAGTTCGGTGTGGCCGGAAAACTTGTCGACACGCATGGCCGGGACGATCTTCAGCGACTCGGTGGGCTGGATGACCGCCTGCAGGTAGCCGCCGATGTTCTTCAGGGTGTAGTCATCGTCGTTCTGCACCAGCACCGGCGAGCTGAAGTCGGTCGGGACGCTGTAGGCATAGCGGAAACGCCGGTACTCGTTGTCCTGGTGCTCCAGGTTCACCCCGCCGTCGAGCGTCAGGTACTCGTTGGCTTCCCAGGTCAGGGTGCTCAGCCAGCCGGTCTGCACTTCGTCCCACTGACGGCGCTGGCGCGGCGCGCTGCCGGCGGCGTAGCTGGTGAAGGTGACCTTGCGGTCGTCTTCGTAGTGGTTGTAGTAGAGCTTGTTGCTGAGGACGAGGTTGTCCTGCCGCGCGTAGTCGACATGGGCGCTGATCTGCTTCATGTCGCGCTCGCTGCCGTCGTTGCGGTTCTTCAGGTCCGAATGGGTGCGGCTGCGACTCAGTTCGGCGGCGGTCATGAACCCCGGTTCGTCGGCCTCGTGGTGGTACACGCGGGCGATGAGGCCGGCTTTCAGGCTGCCGGGGTCATTGGTGTAGAACCACTTGCCGCCCAGGGAAAACTTGTCCGACTCGTCGTGATCGCGAAAGCCGTTGGAGTCCTGTTTGGCGAAGAAGTAGTTCTGCGCGAAGTTGTCGGATTCGCGGCCGATGGCGATCTGCGCCTCGCGGTGATCGAAGCTGCCGTAGGTGACGCGGCCGTCGTTGTAGTTGCCGCCCTGGCGGGTGGCGAAGTTGATGTTGCCGCCGATGTTGTGCAGCCCGTAGCGCGGGTCGTTGGTGCCCTTGACCACTTCGATGTAGTCCAGCTCCAGCGGGAAGATCATGTCGATGAAACGCTGGTTGCCGCTGTTGACGTTGCTCGGGATGCCGTCGATCAGCACCTTGATCCCGTTGATGTAACCCTCGCCATTGAACGCCCGGAACGTGGCCTTGCCCGACTCGGCGCCCTGGCGCGTTTCTGTCAGCTGGATGCCCGGCAGTTGGCCCAACAGCTCCCAGCTGTTCATGACGTTCTTGTCCTCGATCTGGTCGCTCCCCAGCACATCTACCGAGGTAAGAATGCTGTCCACCGGCAGCGCGGGGCCATTGCCGCTGCCGCCGCTGCTCGACTCCACACGCACCTCGCCGAGCACGATGGTCGACGATCCGGAGGGTGCGGCCTGGGCTGGAGCGGAAACGAGGAGGGAAAGCGCGGTGAACGAGAACAGCCTGGTTTTCATCGGTAATCCATTGGGTACAGAGGGTCTTGAAGAAGGCGGATCGGCAGGCCACTGGCTTGGCTGGCCCGCCAAAGAACCGTTATACCATAACATTACTAGGGCCCAGACCGCCCGCTTTTTATCGCCTCACCGATACCTCGGCTTGCCTGATAGGCACCGAGCTAGAGCGGCCCAGCCCCGCTGATTGGCGACAGAGCGCCGAAGAAACAAGGCCTGGATGCCACGCGCGCCTTCAGCGACTGCCCTGCCCCACGCACCGCTCCACCATCGCCACGATCACCGCCACCAACTCGGCCTTGGCCTGGTCCGCACTCACTTCCCCACTGGCCGCCGCGTGGGACAGCGCTTCGGCGGCGCCAAGCATGGCGCGCAGACCGGCGGTGCCGAGGGGGTGGTCGCCAGCAAACGGTTGGAAGGCGCTGCGGCATTTGTCCAGGAACAGGTTTTCGTAGTCGCGCTTGGTGCGCTCCAGCTCAGGGGTGCTGGCCAGGGCCGCGATGACGCCGGGAATCTCCCGGCCCTGCTGCTGCACGCAATCCACATAGGCGGTGGCGATGACCGTCGCCCTGCCGAGCAGGGTTGCCTCGCCGGCTTCCAGTGCGGCGTCCATCAGGGCCGTTTGCCGGGCGTCGAAGTCTTCATAGAGAGCCACCAGCAAACCGGCGCGGGTACCGAAATGGTCGTAGACCACCGGTTTGGTCACGCCGGATTGCTCAGCCAGGCGGCCCAGGGTCAGGGCGTCGGTGCCTTCGCTGCGCACCAATTGCCAGGCGGTGTCGAGCAGTTGGCGCAAACGATCCTCGCGGGTCATGCGTCGGCGGGGCTGTGTAGAGGATTGTGTGGAGAGCTGCGCAGAGGTTTCGTCGTGGGTTGACATCGCTATGTACCAAAAGTAACTTACCAACGGTAACTTACTAAAAGTATATAGCTACCACAGACCAACCCTCAACCACCCCGGAGGCCCGTCATGCACGCCTTGATCGTTGTCGCTCACCCCGAGTCCCACTCGCTCACCCACAGCGTGGCCGAGCGCATTGGCGCCGGCCTGGTTGCAGAAAACTCGGCAAACACTTTCGAGATTGCCGACCTCACAGCGCAGGGCTTCGACCCACGCTTCTCCGCCGCCGACCTCAGGGTGCACCGCACCCAGGCTGCGCCGCCCGCCGACGTGCAGGCCGAGCAGGCGCGGATCGACCGGGCCGATACCCTGGTGCTGGTGTTCCCAGTGTACTGGTGGTCCATGCCGGCGCTGCTCAAGGGCTGGATTGATCGGGTGTTTTCCAATGGCTGGGCCTTCGACTTCAGCCTGGACGCCGGGTTGATCAAGAAGCTGCGGCACCTGCGCGCTCACCTGGTCGGCATCGCCGGTGCCGATGCCGGCACCTACGAGCGGCATGGCTACGACACGGCGATGAAGACCCAGATCGACCATGGCATCTTCGATTACTGCGGCGCCACGGTGGTGAGTTCGCAGTTGCTGCTGGAGTCGGAAACCGCGGACCCGGCCATCGCGCTGCAGGCTGGGGAGCAACTGGGCAGAACGCTGTTCGAGCACGCAGCTACACCAGCCTGAGCGGATGCATGAAAGCCCGCCGTCCACGGACGTAGCCACGCCCTGCCCTCGCCAGTCATAACGCGGCGGGGGCATGTTGCCGGCAGCTCGCACCAGTCGCCTGGACGCCCGCCATGGCATAGGATTCGGCACAAACAACAATCACAAGAGTCGCCGTCAATGCCCAGTTTCCAGAGTCGTCTGCTGGTTGGCCTGCTCCGTCTTACGCGCCGCAAACGCATCTACAGTTCCGTCCAGAGTGTGCTGAACGGCATCGCCCAGGTCAGGCAGCAAGGACCGGCACGGCCGTCGGCGCGGATGGTGAGCCGCCTGGACGTGCAGCATCAGATCGTGAATGGCATCGAGGTGTATCGCCTGGCGCCGAAGGCCACGAGTACTGCGCCCCGGCACCTGCTGTACCTGCACGGCGGCGCCTATATCCGGCCGATTACCGTGCACCATTGGCGCTTCCTCCAGGCGCTGGTGGAGGCCGAGAGCTACACCATCACGGTGCCGCTGTACCCACTGGCCCCGGAAGCCACCTGCACTCAGGCCGTGGCGGCCATGGTCGATCTCTACCAACGCACCTGCAACACCGAGCAGGTGGAGTCGCTCAGCGTCATGGGGGATTCCGCCGGTGGCGGCCTGGCGCTTGCGCTGTGCTACGCCCTGCGCGAACGAGGCGAACGCCTGCCCACCAGCCTGGTGCTGATCTGCCCCTGGCTCGATGTGCGCATGACGCACCCGGCCATCGCCGCCCACGAACAGCACGACCCGATGCTGGCCGCTGTCGGCCTGAAAGAAGCCGGCCGCCTGTATGCCGGTGACTTGCCGGCGGACCACCCCTATGTCAGTCCGATCAAGGGCGAACTGGCCGGGCTTCCGCCCACCCTGCTGTTTGCCGGCACCCGGGACATTGCCTGCCACGATGAACTGCAATTCGTCGAACTCGCCCGGGCCGCCGGTGTTCGGGTGGAGCTGCAGGTGGGCGAAGGCCTGATCCATGTGTGGCCGATCCTGCCGATTCCCGAGGGCAAGGCGGCGCGCCAGGTCATCGCCCGGCACCTGCGCGAACACATGTGAGTGTGTGGCCCGTAGGATGGGTTGAGCAACGCGATACCCATCACCGCGGAGCCCCTGGTGTCGCTGCGCTCGACCCAAGCTACGCACTGGGCTCGATCCAGCGCAACGCGCTCTTGTAGGGTGGATGTCGCTTTTTACATCCACCGTTGCAACGGCACGGTGGATCGGTGAAGCGTGATCCACCCTACGGCGCCCCTGTAAGCGCAGTTCCAGTCTGTAGGAGCGGCCTTGGCCGCGAGCTGGGCGGTCTTTGGGCCTCATCCGTGTCGCGTATACGAAGAGCTCGCGGGCAACCGGAATGCCGTTCAGCCGCTCCTACAAGCCCTGCTCCGGGTGGTCCGGATCAGCCACCAGGAAGTTCAGCCGCAGCAGCGTGTCACGCACGATTTCCACCAGCGCTTCCAGTTCGGTGTCGGGCGTGTCGGTCACATAGGACAGGCAGAACCGCGCGGGCTGGATTGCTGGGGTGCAGGGCAAGGCCTTGAGCAGGTTGATAGAGAGCATCTCGCGGATCAGCGGTACCGGCAGGATGCCGATGGCGTGGCCGCCGGCGATCATCTTGGCGATAAAGGCCAGCGAGTTGCTCGAATGGAAGGCTTCGGAGGTGGCGCTGCCGCCCTGCTTCAGCCAGCCGTCGACGGCCGAGTACAGAGTCGAGGGTGCCGAGTGGGTGATGATCGAATAGCCGGCCGCGTGCTCGGGCAAAAACGGGGTCGTTTCGATCGCCAGCTGCGGGCCGGATACCCACTGGAAAGTCATCCAGCCGATGAACACATCGGTGACGTCCTCCCGGGTGGCCGGGTTGGTCAGCAACGCGAGGTCCAGCTCATGGTCGTTCAACTTGCGGTTGAGCGAGGCGCCGACATCGATGGTGATTTCCAGGGTGATCTCGGGGAAGTGCGCCTTGATCTCGGCGATCACCGCCGTCAGCCCGACCATTGCCGAACACTCGTCGGCGCCCAGGCGCAGGCGGCGGTGCTGCTTCTGCTTGGCGGCGAACTGTTCGAGCTTGGCGCTGTTGTTCAGGGCCAGTTCGGCATGGCGCAAGGCGATGTGGCCGTCGGCGGTGAGGGTCATGCGCTGCTTGCTGCGATCGAACAGTTTGACGCTGAGCAGCGACTCCATTTCGCGAATGCGCGAGGAGATGGCCGGCTGGGTCAGATGAAGATGACGCGATGCAGCATGAACGCCTCCCAACCGGGCAGTCCAGTAGAAGGCCTCGATCTGCATCAGGGTAATTCGCATGATAAAAATCTATCCCCACTGTGTTCGCTGGTTTTTATTATCGCCCCAAAAACAGGCTTGTTACGATCCGGTGACACCTCTCGCACACACCGGATAACGACAGGGCCGCATGTATATCATCGAAGAACTGCCCGAGCCGATCGACCAGGACCAGCGTTCCGTCCTGCTTGGCGCCGAACCCGCCACCATCGGCCACTTCATCACCACCGGCATTCTGAGCCCGACCATCAAGGCGCATTTCAGGAATGTGCGGGCGGTAGGGACTGCCGTGACGGTGAAGATGCCCGGCGCCGACGGCGGGATCTTACATTACGCGATGGGCTGTGCGCGGCCCGGTGACTTCCTGATCGTGGACCGCTGTGGCGAGAGCGTCACTGCCGCCATGGGCGGGGCCATGGCCTACGCCGCCAAGCAGGCGGGTATCGCCGGCATAGTGATCGACGGCTACGTCACCGACCTCGGCGAGATTCGCGACCACGGTGTGCCGGTGTGGTCCTGGGGCGCCAGCGCCATCACCACCCGGGTGAAAGGCGAAGAAGGCGAGTTCTGCACGCCCGTGCAGTGTGGCGGTGTGGTGGTCAACCCGGGCGATGCGGTGATCGCCGACGAGAACGGCATCGTGATCCTGCCTGTCGCCCAGGCGCTGGTGCTGGCGCAGCGCGCCATCGACTTCCAGAACAACGAGAAGCACACCCTGGCGCGCCTGGCCAATGGCGAGAAATTCCCGGATATCGTAGGCTCGCGCGCGGTCATCGACGCCGCCATCCAGGCCCGCTAGAAACACCGCACCACCGATAAGCGCCCCCGTTTCACACACAGATTCACGCGCACAGCCAGGCGCCCGACAGCATCCACTGGCCACAGCAGCATCACGTTTCTGCCTTGTAGATCCCCCAGAAAAACAAAAGGACTACCATGAAACTGTACGCGCTCACCGGAGCGATCCTCGCCGTACTTGGCTGCCTCTCAGGCGGTGCGACAGCAGCTGATCATCCGCCCATCCAGTTCAATGTGGTCGGTGGCGGCAGCCACAACTACACCTTCCGTGCGGTGGAACGACCGTTCTGGACCGAGACATTGCCCGCTGCCTCCGGCGGCGCCCTCACCGCCCGCCTGCGCGGCCTCTCGGAAACCGGCCTGAAGGGTCCGGAAATGGTGCGTCTGCTGCGCGCCGGCGCGGTGGAAATCGGCATGGGCGTGTTCGCCTTCGTCGCCAGCGATGACCCCGCCTTCGAGGGTATCGACCTGCCCGGCATGGCCGACGACATCGACACCGCCCGCGCCATCGCCAACGCCTACAAACCGGTGCTGCAGCAACGCATGGCCGAGCGCCACGGGGTCAAGCTGCTGGCCACCATGCCCTACACCGCCCAGGTATTTTTCTGCCGCGACGCCGTGACCGCACTGGATGACCTGCGCGGGCGCAAGGTGCGCGTGCGCGGCCGCAACATGGCCGACCTGGTGGCCGCCCTCGGTGCCTCCCCGGTGACCCTGCCCTTCGCCGAAGTGGTGACCGCCATGCAGACCGGTGTGATCGATTGCGCGGTGACCGGCATCGGCTCCGGCAACGCCGCCAAGTGGTACGAGGTGGCCAATCATCTCTATAACCTCCCGGTGGACTGGTCGCTCGGCTTCTACGCCATCGGCCTGAAGCGCTGGCAGCAATTGCCCGAATCGGTACAGCGCACGCTGCTGGAGCAGGCCCAAGTGCTGGAAGACGCCCTGTGGACAGAGACCGCCCGGGAAAACCGTTATGCCCTGGCCTGCAATACCGGCGCTACCGACTGCCAGATTCACCGGCCCGCGCAGATGCAGGTGCACGCGCCAACCGAGGCGGAGAAACAGGTGCTGCACCAGGCCGTCCTGAAGATTGCCGAGGACTGGGGCAAACGCTGCGGCAGCGCCTGCGTGGAGCGCTGGAATGCCACGGCCGGCGCCGCGATTGGCACACAGCTGACGCTGCCCCACGACTGAATTCACTAGCACGGGATGCCGGGCGCCCAGTTGCCCACATCCCCTGGCGGAGAACTGCATGAGCGACACCACCGGCATCATCGACCGCATCGCCCGGGCCAGCGCCTGGGCCGGGGGCATCGCCCTGCTGGCCTGCTCGCTGCTGATCAGCCTCGACCTGATCCTGCGCAAGACGATCGGTTTTTCCATGGGCGGCGCCGACGAGATCGCCGGCTACGTGCTGGCCATCGTCAGCAGCTGGGCCTTCCCCCTCGCCCTGCTGAAACGCTCGCACATCCGCGTGGACATCCTCTATTCGCGGCTGTCGCTCAAGCCCCGGGTCAGCCTCGACCTGCTCGCCCTGGCCTGTATGGCGGTGTTCGTCGGCGCCCTGCTGCTGCACAGCGGCCAGGTGCTGTGGGACTCGATTCACTACCAGTCGATCTCCACCACGCCGCTGCAGGTGCCGCTGTGGATTCCGCAGTCGATCTGGTTCGCCGGCTACCTGTTCTTCGCCGCGACCATCCTGGTGCTCGGCGGCATCAGCCTGCAGCAACTGCGCCAGCGGCGCTGGGCAGCGATACACGCGCGGCTCGGCATCAACTCGGTGGAAGAAGAAATCGAGGAAGAAACCCACCGCGGTAAAGCCACGGCCACAGGAGGCGCACGCTGATGCTGGTATTCACTCTAGTGGTTCTGCTCGGCCTGCTGGGCCTGAGCGTGGCGGCGGCGGTCAGTGTCGGCCTGCTGGGCATGTCGCTGTCCGGGCTGTACTCCAACCTGCCCCTGAGCAACGCCCTCGGCGAGATCGCCTGGAGCACCAGCGCCGAATTCCTGCTGGTGGCCATCCCACTGTACATCCTGATGGGCGAGCTGCTGGTCTGCTCCGGAGTGGCAGGGCGCATGTACGGCGCGGCGGACAAGTGGCTGTCGTGGCTGCCGGGCGGCCTGATGAACTCGAACATCGGCGCCTCGGCGCTGTTCTCCGCCACCAGCGGCTCCAGCGTGGCGACCGCCGCCACCATCTCCACCCTGGCCCTGCCGGAGCAGGAGCGCAAAGGCTACCCGGCACCGCTGTTCCTCGGTTCCATCGCCGCCGGCGGCACCCTGGGGATCCTGATTCCGCCGTCGATCAACATGATCCTGTTCGCCCTGATCGCCAACCTCTCGGTACCCAAGCTGTACCTGGCCGCGACCATCCCCGGCATCCTGCTGAGCCTGATGTTCGTGGCGATGATCGTGCTGGCCTGCCTGATTCGTCCCGAGCTGGGCGGTCACCGCCAGCGCACCAGCTGGGCCGAGCGCCTGGCAAGCATCCCGGACCTGCTGCCGCCACTGGCGATCTTCGCCCTGGTGGTCGGCGCCATCTACAGCGGCTTCGCCACCGCCAGCGAATCGGCGGCCCTGGGTGTGCTCGCCGCGTTCAGCCTGGGGCTGTGGCGCCGGGCGTTCACCTGGGAGAAACTGGGGCAGGCCTTCGAGTCGACCATGCGCACCAGCGGCATGATCATCTTCATCACCCTCTCGGCGTTCTTCCTCAACTTCGTGCTGTCGTCCATCGGGCTGACCTCGGCACTGGTCGGTTTCGTCACTGACCTGCACCTGTCGCCGATGGCTACGCTGCTGGCGATCATCCTGTTCTACATCGTGCTGGGCTGTTTCATGGACACCCTGGCCATGCTGATTACGACCGCGCCGCTGGTGGTGCCGGTGATCATCGCCCTGGGTTTCGACCCGCTATGGTTCGGCGTGATTCTTATCGTGCTCTGCGAAATGGGCCAGATAACACCGCCCTTCGGCATGAACCTGTTCGTGGTGCAGAGCATTCGCAACAAAGGCAACTTCATGGACGTGATCTATGGTGCACTGCCGTTCTGTTTCGTCTTACTGCTGCTTATTGCCTTGCTTATACTGTTTCCGCAGCTTGCACTGTGGCTTCCTCAATTCGCGTGACACATGCACCGAAATACACCACTAAAATCACCAAACATTTATTGGAATATATAAAAACAATAAATAAGCCTAATATTTTTTCGATATTAAACGGATATAAAGCGCTCACCATGCAAACGGATTTTGCATCTATCCGCCAGTGAACCTGGCGCCAACAACCTGCCGCCAGGCCACACCTGGCTTGGCCAGGCCGCCCTACGCCCTTCTCTATTTCACGCACTAAGCGTCTCGTTGCGCCGCGCTGTTGCGCGCTGAAAACGAGCGTCTCCCTTTGGTGCAACGTGCACGATAAAAGTGCAACTAACGCCCCTGCCGCCAGCTTTTATCAGCCTAATAAAAACATTGAATCCGACTCTTCGTGACAGCCAATCCTGTTCATAAAAGAATCGTCACAGCTCGTATGACAACATACGACCAATAACAACAACAGGTGACACATGCCCGCCAAACCCCATACGGCCAACGATGCCGGATCGGACACTTTCACCGGTGCCGAATATAAACAACCTGCAACTTCCCTATTTCGCTCAACTGCCATTTCGCTGGAGAGCGCACCGTGAAAACAATCCTGAACCTCTACTTCGCCACGCTGAAAGTCCTGATTTCAGCCAGCCTCCTGTGCATCACCTCGCTGATCTTTCTCAACGTGGTTCTGCGCTACGGCTTCAACTCCGGGATCTTCTTCAGTGAAGAGATCTCGCGCCTGGCCTTCGTCTGGCTGGTGTTCGCCGGCGCCCAGCTGATGCTCCACGAGCACGGGCATATCGGCGTCGACATGCTGACCAGCCGCGTCTCGCCCAAGGTCGCCAAATGGATGATGGTGCTCAGCCAGGTGCTGATGCTCTACGTGACCTGGCTGTTCCTGGTCGGCAGCTGGAAACAGACCCTGATCAACCTGCACGTCGGCGCCCCCGCGACCGGTGTGTCGATGGCCCTGTTCTACGGCGCCGGCCTGGTGTTCTCGGTGCTCAGCCTGGGGCTGATCTTCGTGCAACTGCTGGAAAACCTGCGCAAACCTGCTGGCACCTACGCCCAGTCGACTATCGACAGTGAGCCTGTGCCTGCCGCGTCCACCCAAGCCGGAGTACTCAAGTAATGGCCCTCTCCGTCTTCGTTGGCGTGCTGATGGCCGCCATCCTGCTCGGCACTCCCATCGCCTACGCCTTGATCCTCTGCGGTGTGGCATTGATGTGGCTGCTGGGCCTGTTCGATGGCCAGATCATCGCGCAGAACATCATCAACTCCGCGGGCAGCTTCCCGCTGCTGGCCATCCCCTTGTTCATCATTGCCGGTGAGGTGATGAACAGCGGCGGGCTGTCCAAGCGCATCATCAACCTGGCCATCGCCATGGTTGGTCACCTGCGTGGCGGCCTGGGCTACGTGACCATCTTCGCCGGCGTGCTGCTGTCCAGCCTGTCCGGTTCGGCCCTGGCCGACGCGGCGTCGCTGACCGCCCTGTTGCTGCCGATGATGGTCATCGCCGGCTACAACAAGAACCGCTCCGGTGGCCTGATCGCCTCGGTATCGGTGCTGGGTTCGATCATTCCGCCAAGCATCGGCTTCGTGGTGCTCGGCGTGGCCTCGGGCCTGTCGATCACCAAACTGTTCCTGGCCGGTATCGCCCCCGGCCTGATGATCGCCGTGGCGCTGTGTGTGGCCTGGTGGCTGGTGTCGCGTCGCGACACGGATGTGCAGCTGAGCCCGAAAGCGTCCGGCAAGGTGCGCCTGAAAGCCTTCGTCGACAGCATCTGGGCGCTGATGCTGCCGGTGATCATCGTGGTCGGCCTGCGCTTCGGCGTAGTCACCCCGACCGAAGCCGGCGCCGTGGCCAGCGTCTACGCCCTGCTGGTGTCGTCCCTGGTGTACCGCGAGCTGGACCTCAAGGGTTTCAACGAGCTGCTGCTGCGCGCCGGCAAGACCACCGCCGCTGTGATGTTCCTGGTGGCGGCCGCCTCGATCCCGGCCTGGATGATCACCATCGCCGACATCCCGGGGCAGATCATCGACCTGATCCAGCCGGTGATGGACAACCCGAAACTGCTGATCCTGGTGCTGATGCTGCTGATCCTGGTGATCTCCATGGTCATGGACCTCACCCCGACCGTGCTACTGCTCGCGCCGATCCTGGTTCCGGTGGTCACCGCTGCCGACATCGACCCGATCTATTTCGGCGTGCTGTTCATGATCAATTGCTCGATCGGCCTGATCACCCCGCCCGTGGGCACGGTGCTCAACGTGGTCTGCGGCATCGGACGAATGCGCTACGAAGCGCTGCTCAAGGGCACGTTCCCGTTCCTGATCGCCGAAATCATCGTGCTGTTCCTGCTGGTGGCCTTCCCCGAGCTGGTCATGGTCCCAGCCGCCTGGTTCGCCAAATAACGACCCGATCCATAACAACAACCAACAAAGGACTCCACCATGAAAAAGCAACTGACACTCCTGGCCACCCTGCTGCTGGCCAGCAGCATGACCTTCGCCGCCGAGTACAACTCGCGCACCATCAAGTTCGCGGCCACCAGCCCCAAGGGCACGCCGCCGGCCATCGGCATGGACCTGTTCGCGCAGAAGGTCAGCGAGCGCAGCGGTGGCAAGATCAAGGTCCGCACCTTCCCCAATGGCGTGCTGGGCGGTGACGTCCAGGTGCTGTCGTCGCTGCAGGGCGGCGTGATCGAAATGATGACCTGGAACGCCGGGCTGATGCTCAACCACGTCACCGACTTCGGCATCCTCGACTTCCCGTTCCTCTACACCGACACCGCCAAGGTCGACGCCATGCTCGACGGCGAAGTGGGCAAGATGCTCACCGACCAGCTGCCGGCGCAGAACCTGGTGGGCCTGGCGTTCTGGGAACTGGGCGTGCGCAACCTGACCAACAACAAGCACCCGGTGGCCAAGCTGGAAGACATCTCGGGCCTGAAGATCCGTGCCCAGCAATCGCCGCTGTTCCTCGACGTCTGGTCGGCCCTGGGCGCCAACCCCACGCCACTGCCGTTCACCGAAGTGCACACGGCGCTGGAAACCGGCACCGTCGATGGCCAGGAAAACCCGGCCGCACTGATCCTCGCCTCCAAGTTCAACGAGGTGCAGAAGTACCTGAGCCTGACCCAGCACAACTACAACCCGCAGATCGTCCTGATCGGCAAGGGTTTCTGGGACAAGCTCAACGACGACGAGAAAAAACTGCTGACCGACGTGGCCATGGAAGTGCGCCTCGAACAACGGCAGATCTCCCGCGACGCCGACAGCAAGGCCATCGACGAGCTGAAAGCCTCCGGCATGCAGGTCAACGAACTGCCGGCTGAAGAAGTCGCCCGTATCCAGGAAAAAATCCGCCCGGTCGTGGACAAGTACGCCGCCAAGATCAACCCGGAGCTGGTGAAAAAGGTCTACGAGGCCATGGACGTCGAACAGCCCTGACACCCGATGCGGCGTGGCCCGTCCGCGCCCTCACGCTTGAAGGAATCGGCGCGCCCATGCGGGTGCGCCACCCGTAAAAAAGAGGAACACCATGAAGATTTCGGTTGCACAGATTCACCCTGTTGCGGGTAACCCGCTCAAGACCATCGACAAAGTGGCCGAGGTTTCGCGCCAGACCGCCGCCGAAGGTTCGCGCCTGATCGCCTTCCCCGAGTGCCTGCTGACCGGTGGTTCGTTCGACAGCCGCGAAGACCTGGAGCAAGGCGCCATCGAGCTCGATGCCCTGGCCCCGTTGCTGGCAGTGAGCGCCGAGACCGGCATCTACATCGTTGTCGGCTTCTACGAGCGCAACCCCGATACGGTGTTCAACACCGCCGCGCTGATCGGCCCCAAGGGCATCGTCGGCCTGCACCGCAAACGCCACCTGCCCTTCATGATCGGTGACCGCTTCACCGATACCCCGGCTGACTGGAAAGCGCCGGTATTCGACACCGACATCGGCCGCATCGGCCTGGCCATCTGCTACGAAATCCGCTTCCCGGAAGTGGTGCGCACCCTGGCCCTGGAAGGCGCCGACATCGTCGTACTGCCGGCCGCCTGGCCCGAGCAGGCACGCATGCTGCCGGACCTGTTCAGCACCGTTCGCGCGGCCGAGAACATCGTCTATTTCCTCGCCCCGAACCGCAACGATCTGGACGACGGCATGCAGTTCATCGGCATGAGCCACATCATCGAGCCGTCCGGCAAGACCCTGATCCGTGCTGGCCTGGAAGATGGCGTGTACAGCGCCGAGATCGACCTGGAGAAGGCCCGCAACAAGTCGCTGATCCGCGAACCCGGTGTGTTCGAGATCCACCCGTTCAAAGACCGTCTGCCCGATACCTACCGCATCTGAGGTGGCCCCGATGACCCGCACTCTGAAACAGCTGATGGCGCGCGGCACCACCTTCGGCATGAACATCTACAGCACCGCCTCGATGCCCATCGAAGTGGCCGGCAACTGGGGCCTGGACTTCGTCTTCATCGATGCCGAGCACACCTCGCTCGGCGTCGACCGCGACATGGAGAAACTGATCCTGGCGGCCAAGTGCGCCAACATCCACAGCCTGGTGCGGGTGCGCGGCACCCTCGACTGGGACATCCGCAAGGCCCTGGAAATGGGCGCTTCGGGCGTCATCATCCCGCAGGTGCACAACGCCGAGCAGATGCGCAACATCATCCGCAGCAGCAAGTTCCCCCCCATGGGGCGCCGTGGCGGTGACAGCTCAGTGCGCTCGGCGAACTACGCCGGGCCGAACTTCGACTGGGGCACCTACACCCAGTCGGAAAACGAGCGCACCGTGATCGTGCCGATGGCCGAGAGCTACGAGTTCTTCGACAACATCGACGCGATTCTCGATGTCGAGGGCATCGACGCCGTGCACTTCGGTCCGGCCGACTACTCGTTGTCGCGCCAGTTGCCGGTGGACTACCGCCTGGGCAACCCCGAGGTGCTATCGCGCCTGGAGCTGCTGATCGAGAAGTGCCACGCCCGCGGCATCCAGGTCATGGTGCCCTGCTTCCCGGCCGACGGCGAAACCGCCAAACGCCTGATCGAGATGGGCAGCGACATGCTGCTGATGGGCAGCGACCTGTCCTGGCTCAACCAGGCCGGGCAACGCATCGCAGCGGTCCGCCAGGACCTGTCGGCCTGATCCCGCAGGTTGATGGCTGCCGGTTTTTTCGGCAGCTATCGACCTTGGTGGTTTGACTGCATTTACAGCACGCGGCCACCGCTCAACGACGCGGATCGTCACCGTAGAATGGGTTGAGCAACGCGCTACCCATCACCACTTCAATCCCAGGTGTCGCTACGCTTGACCCAGGCTACACACTCAGCGGCACCGCACTCCCCTGTAGGAGCAGCCTCGGCCGCGAGCTCGGCGATCTGTGAATCTCATCCACTGTGACAATCTCCCAAAAAGTTCGCGGGCAAGCCCGCTCCTACCGGAGCTAGAACAATCCTGGGTGTCGCTGCGCTCGACCCAGGCTACGACTGCCTGCACACCGTCTCACCTCGCACGCTGCGCCTGTTCGGCGTCCGCATCGCATCGCCGGCGGGGCCTGGCTACAATCGGCCCTTCCCCGTACTGCCGGAACGCCCGCTGTGTCCACGACCTTCGAAGTCTACCCTCGCCATGCGACGGCGCCGTCCTTCCAGGCATTGCTGGAACGGGCCACCACACGGTTGCACGCGCACCTGGCCGCCCATGGCATCGCGGCACGGCCGGTCCTGTGCGTCAGCGTGCGTTCCAACGGCACCCATGAGCCATTGGAACGCGACCTGTCATCGCCCGCCACCTGGGGCACCGAGCAATATGCCTGGTTCTACATCGACGAGGTCGCCGGCGGCACCGATGCCTACTGCGACACCCTCACGGACGATGACCGGGAATGCTGGGACGATATCGTCGCGCAGCATCCACCCGCCATGGCGCAACAGACCAAGGTGCGGGCCTGCCTGGCCACTGGGCGCTACTGGCGTTTCCGGCGCTCAGCCGGACAGCCGCCGATCATCGCCCTCGCCTACGGCATCCTCGCCGCGGCGCTGGCGGAGCTGACCGACGGGCTCATCTACTCCGACGACTCGGCCTGGGACTACCCGCGTTTTCCCGCCAGGGCGGAGGATTTCTACCGCTGGTATTTCGACCCGGAACAGGCACTCGGCCCCGACTACGCCACCTGGGCCCGCAACAACCTCGCAGCCCTCAGGGCTGGCTAAACCCCGCCGAGCGCATTCGTAGGATGGGTTGAGCGAAGCGATACCCATCACCCCGTAATCCCGGGTGTCGCTTCGCTCGACCCAGGCTACACACTCAGCGGCACCGCACTCCCCTGTAGGACCGGCGGCGAGCACTCAGACCTTCTTGAGCAGGCTCGCCAGCGCGGTGGTGACCAGCACGGCCAGTATCACGGCGGCGCTGATGGTCAGGAACACGCCCCACTGCAGGATCATGTAGTCGAGGGTGAGGTAGAAGCCGATCACGCCGATGGCACCGATCGCGTTGCCGCGCACGATGGCGGCGAGTTCGTGGCGGCCACCCTGGACGTGGGTGAAGACCGCCAGCGGCCAGGCGACGATCGGAATCGGTGCCAGCAGCCCGCTGGCTCCCGGCCCCAGCCAGTCCGCGCCGGCGGTGATGGCCAGTAGCAGGAGCGTGGCGGTCAACATGCGCATGGGAATGATCCAGCGCGGCATGGGCACGTAGCGCGCCGTTCCCCTCTCTGACCCGGAAGCGGTCACCCAGACGATCACCGCCACCAGCCCCAGCGCCACGCCGATGGAGAGCAGCGGCGCGCCCAGGCTGCCCATCACCACGGCCGCGACACCATAAAACGCCAGCGCGCCAATGCAACCGAACAGTACGGAAACGCGCCGGGTAACCAGGAAGTAGAACAGGTAGGTAGCCTGGATCGCCGCGATGCCGGCCAGGGCGCCGGGCACCGCCATGGAAGCGAATGCCGTGCCCTGCTCCAGGCAGAGAAACAGCATGACCAGCGCCGAAGTGATCGGCAGCCCGGACAGCAGCCCGCCGATCCGCGTGCCCCAGCGGCGTGCGGCCAGGGAGATGAAGAGCATGAGCAGTGGCGTGACGAGGAGCTTGAGGTAGAAGACGGTCATGGGGCTTAGGCAGTCAGTGGACAGGGACGCCTGCTCTACGGCGGGTCGTTTCGGGGTGGATTGTCAGTCGGTGATTTCGACGTAGTGCGACTCGCCGCCACCGTCTGCGCCGGCCAGCCAGCCCCAGATGAACGACAGCGTGGTCCGCCCCTGCGGGTCGACACCCACTGTGCCTTTCGACCACCCGGCCAGCAGGTCGCCATCGGTGGTGAGGCAGTGGTACAGCAGTTCGATATTGCTGGCACCCAGCGCCCGGCCAACCACCTGGCCATTGGCGATATGCCCACCCTGGTAGCTGCCGGCGATGCCGGTTTCGCTCACCCGGTAGTGAAAAACGGTTTCGCCATTCGACAGCCCATGGGCGTTGTCGACCACGCGAAAGCGGCGGTCATGCAGCCGTTCGCGGAGGAACTCGGAAACCACGGCGTCGTTCATCAGGGGCATGCTCGGCAAAAGAGAAGCCCGCACTGTAACCCGCCCCTCGCCAGGCGCGCGAGCCCGACGCTCCGCCCTTCGCGCCCGGGACACGACGGCAGTTATTTTTTCTCGCCCACCTAGGCCGGCGCGAACGCGCGAGGCAAGATAGCCGTACGCCTCCCCTGATCGAAGGACAGCACGTCCTCAAGCCCTGACGATGAACTACGCCTACTCGCTTGCCCTCATCACCGGCATCTACCTGGCAGTGCTCGCCAGCCCGGGACCGAACTTCTTCATCCTCAGCCAGATGGCCCTGAGCCAGCGGCACCGGGATGCACGTTATGTCGCGCTCGGCATCACCAGCGGCTCGGTGTTCTGGGTAATCGTCTCGATTGCCGGCCTCGCGACGCTGCTGTCGAAACATCCCTGGCTGGCCGATGGGGTGCGGCTGCTGGGCGCGGCCTACCTAGTGTGGTACGGCGGCCGGCTGCTGTGGTCGGCCCGGCAGCCGACGCGGCGCGATACAGCGGTCCAGACGCCTGAGTTGAATGGTTCCCGCCTGGCGGCCTACCGCACGGGCCTGCTCACCTGCGTGACCAACCCCAAGGGCGCGGCCTTCTGGACCAGCGCCTTCGCCGCCGTGTTTCCGATTGGTGCGCCCCTGTGGTTCTACGTCGTCACGGTGCTGCTGATCGGCGCGCTGTCCCTGGGCTGGCACATCGGCCTCAGCCTGGTGTTCGGCACCTCGGCGCTGCGGGGGTTTTACCTGCGTATCGAGCGCGGCATCAACGGCTGCGCCGGCGCGGCCCTGGTGGCGCTTGGCGTGCAGCGGATGTTCTCGCGCTAAGGGAAACGCCTGCCAGGCGCTGACTCACTCGGCCAGCGAATGACGCGCCAGGAATGCAGCGATCAGCGCGTTCACTTCTTCGGGGTTTTCCAGCGCCGCCAGGTGCGCGGTTTCTTGCATCACCACGAACTCGGCAGCCGGAATGGCCTCGGCCATGGCGCGGGTCTCGGCGACGGCAAACGTCTGGTCCTCCTCCCCCGCCACCACCAGTACCGGCGTCCGAATCCGCCCCAGTAACGCGCGTTGATCCGGGCGTTTGGGTACCACGCTGCTCACCGCCCAGGCGACGGAATTCACCCGGCACTGGCCCACAGCCTCGCGGATAGTGGCGACCACCTGCGGCCGCTGACGCCGGCTGGTCGGGCCGGCGAAAGCGCGAATCACTGGCCCCATCAGCGGGCCGTGCATGCCGCCAAGCAATTTGCTGATTGCCGCCAATACCGGGAATTCCAGCTTGTGCCGCAGCCCGGCCGCCGATGCCGTGCAATTCATCAGCACCGCACTGCCCACCCGTTCCGGATACAGGGCAGCAAAGGTGCCACCGATCATGCCGCCCCAAGAGTTGCCGACAAAATGGGCGCGACGTATGCCGAGGGCATCGAGAACCTCCACCACACACTGCGCGCACTGCGAAAAGTCGAAACCCTGGGTCAGCTCCTGGCTGTCACCGTGGCCCGGCGGGTCGATGAGAATCACGCGGTAGTTCGCGCTGAAATACTGCGCCTGGGCGGACCACATGCGGCTGCTCATCAGCAGGCTGGACCAGAACACGATCGGCTGCCCCTGCCCCTTACTGCGCACCCTGAGCACACCCAGGCAGGTAGACACGTTCTGCTGGTCCATCGCGTCGTAGCGAAAAGCTTGCATGGCTGACTCCCTGGGCCTGCCGTCATGGGCTGGCGGTAGCCACCATCATAGGGAGGGGCTGTGCGCGGGCACAGCCAGGCGCGCTTATTCACGACCATCATGGGAGGTGATGGCACGCGCCCGACAAGAGCGCTACATCTTCGCCAGGCCAGCAGGTGCATGCAGCAGGACATGACCGCCTATGGCTGCGGAACCGACCGCTGAGCGCAACACACTGCGCGCGGGATTGAGTTGCCGAAGCCATGGGCTACTGTTGCTGCATCGTGCCGAGTTTTCGAGCGGCAATCGATGCAGCAGGCCGTCGGCATCCCGCGTGTTTGACGCCACGCGCGGCTGGCGAATTTCCCTTCTGGGTTAGATACGATTACATTGGCGATATTAAATTGCCATGCCTGATAGACGAAACGCGCCCCGAGACTCGGGAAGCGCGCTTGCGTCGTTCCTTCGGTGCGTGGTCCTACTGCAGTCTTTCCACGTGCGCGAGTCCATGGTCACCACCATCATCATTGGCATGCTCTGCGTGCACCTGCTGTGTTTCAGCGTGATGTTCCAGCTGATCAGCACCCGGCTGAATGGCAAGAAACTGGGCATGGACGTCTTTGCGGTGGGCAATCTGCTGCTGGGACTCGGCTACATCCTGCAACTGGTGGACGGCCCTGCTGGCTGGGGAGTGATGAGTGTCGTCAATCACACGCTGACGATCTGCGCGCCGGTTGCGTATGTCCTGGGCGCCATGCGCTTCTTTGATCACCCCACCCCGGTCTGGCGCCCCCTGCTTGCGCTGGCAGGCACCTATACGGTGCTGCAACTACTGGCGCACTCGACGCTTGGGCCTGAGGCGCCCTATGCGTTGCTGGCCGGGGCGTGTGCGCTGCTGTTCCTGGCCATGGCGCTGGCAGCGCTCTATGCCGGGCACACGTTCGCCAGGGACCTGCGTGTCGAAATGGCGGTGTTTGCAGTGTTGATCGCCGGTCTCTGCGGCCTGAACGCCGTCAAGTTCGTGATGATTCTTTCAGGGGGGCTGGCGGCGCTCGATATCAACAGCGGCTTCCAGAAGACCTTCTATATCTATATGTCATTCCTGGGGACGGTATTGCCGCCGTGCGTGGTGTGGCTGGTGCTGCGCCGCCTCACGGATGAACTGCGCACCCTGGCAGCCCATGACCCGCTCACCCGCCTGCTGAACCGACGGGGGCTGATGGATGCCCTGAGCACGCATTTCTGCTCCCGTACGGCGGAGCCTGCGTACCTGCTGATCGTGGACATCGATCACTTCAAGCGCATCAACGATACCCATGGGCACAAGGTCGGCGATCTCGTGCTGCGCCATGTGGCCGACATCCTCAAGTCCACGGCCCGCCAGGGTGATCTGATCTGCCGGCTGGGCGGCGAGGAATTCCTGATCATCTGCCTGGACACCGACAGGGCCGGCGCCATGCAACTGGCCGAGCGTACCCGGGTGGCCATCGAACAGAGCGACGTGCCTGGCACCAGCCTGCATCAACCGATTCGCTGCACGGCGACCATTGGCGTCTCGGATGACTTCACCAGCGCGCAGGCGTTCGACGAATCCATGCAGCAGGCCGATGCCGCGCTGTACCGGGGCAAGACGTCCGGGCGCAATCGCGTCGAATGGGTTCACGCGCAGGAGTTCTAGCAAGCGGCCCCGTAACGGGCCAACGCCGCGTCGTTCTGGACAGAAGCCACAGCAGCGCCAGCACTAGGCACGGCCCATGAAAAAGGGGCCTCGATAGGCCCCTTTTCAGTCACGCATGAGTTGCCGCTTACAGACCCGCCGCTGCCGCCCGCGCCGCGTGCAGCTTCTTGTAGCTATCGATCAGTCGCTGGTGCCTGTCGAGTCCTTCCAGCGCCATGCTGGTCGGCGTCAGACCGTGGAAGCGCACGGTGCCAGCCACCGAGCCGATCACCGCATCCATGCGCTCGCTGCCGAACATCCGGCGGAAGTTGTGCTCGTAGTCGGCCAGCTCCAGATCATCATCCAGCTGCACTTCCAGCACCGCATTCACCGCCTGGTAGAACAGGCCACGCTCGACGGTGTTGTCGTTGTACTGCAGGAAGGCCTCCACCAGCTCCTTGGCGTCGTCGTATTTCTTCAGGGCCAGGTGGATCAGCAGCTTCAGTTCCAGGATCGTCAGTTGGCCCCACACCGTGTTGTCGTCGAACTCGACGCCGATCAGCGTGGTGATGTCGGTGTAGTCGTCGACCTCGGTGTTGTTGAGGTTGCGCAGCAGCGACTTGAGCTCGCGGTCGCTCAGGCTGTGCAGGTTGAGGATGTCCTTGCGGAACAGCAGCGCCTTGTTGGTGTTGTCCCAGACCAGGTCTTCGACCGGGTAGATCTCCGAGTAACCCGGCACCAGAATCCGGCAGGCGTTGGCGCCGAGGTCATCGTAGGTCGCCACGTAGACCTCCTTGTCCAGGTCTTCGAGGATGCCGAACAGGGTGGTAGCCTCCTGCTCGTTGGAGTCGGCGCCCTGGCTGGAGAAATCCCACTCGACGAACTCGAAGTCGGCCTTGGCACCGAAGAAGCGCCACGACACCACGCCGCTGGAGTCGATGAAGTGCTCGACGAAGTTGTTCGGCTCGGTCAGCGCCAGGCTGTCGAAGGTAGGCTGCGGCAGGTCGTTGAGGCCTTCGAAACTGCGGCCCTGGAGCAACTCGGTGAGGCTGCGTTCCAGCGCCACTTCCAGGCTCGGGTGCGCGCCGAACGAAGCGAACACGCCGCCGGTGCGCGGGTTCATCAGCGTCACGCACATCACCGGGAATTCACCGCCCAGCGAGGCATCCTTCACCAGCACCGGGAACCCCTGCTCTTCCAGCCCCTGAATACCGGCGACGATGCCTGGGTACTTGGCCAGCACATCCTGCGGGACATCGGGCAGGCACAGCTCGCCTTCGAGGATTTCGCGCTTCACCGCCCGTTCGAAAATTTCCGACAGGCACTGCACCTGGGCTTCCGCCAGGGTATTGCCGGCACTCATGCCGTTGCTCAGGTACAGGTTCTCGATCAGGTTGGACGGGAAGTACACCGTCTCGCCGTCGGACTGACGCACGAACGGCAGCGAGCAGATGCCGCGCACCGTATTGCCGGAGTTGGTGTCGTACAGGTGCGAGCCACGCAGCTCGCCGTCCGGGTTGAAGATGGCCAGGCAATGCTCGTCGAGGATTTCCTCTGGCAGCGCATCCTTCGGCCCGGGCTTGAACCAGCGCTCGTTCGGGTAATGCACGAACGCCGCATTGGCGATGTCTTCGCCCCAGAACTGGTCGTTGTAGAAGAAATTGCAGTTGAGGCGCTCGATGAACTCGCCCAGGGCCGAGGCCAGCGCGCTTTCCTTGGTGGAGCCCTTGCCGTTGGTGAAGCACATCGGCGACTGGGCGTCGCGGATATGCAGCGACCAGACGTTGGGCACGATGTTGCGCCAGGAGGCGATCTCGATCTTCATCCCCAGGTCGGCGAGGATGCCCGACATATTGGCGATGGTCTGCTCTAGCGGCAGGTCCTTGCCGGGAATGTAGGTGGTGGCGTCGGACACCGGCATCAGCAGCGCCTGGGCGTCGGCGTCCAGGTTCTCCACTTCCTCGATGATGAATTCCGGCCCGGCCTGCACCACTTTCTTCACGGTGCAACGGTCGATGGAACGCAGGATGCCCAGCCGATCCTTTTCGGAGATGTCCGCAGGCAGCTCGACCTGAATCTTGAAGATCTGCGCGTAGCGGTTTTCCGGGTCGACGATGTTGTTCTGCGAGAGGCGGATGTTCTCGGTCGGAATGTTGCGGGTCTGGCAGTACAGCTTGACGAAATAGGCCGCGCACAAGGCCGACGACGCCAGGAAGTAATCGAACGGCCCCGGTGCCGAACCGTCGCCCTTGTAGCGGATGGGCTGATCGGCGATCACCGTGAAGTCATCGAACTTGGCTTCAAGTCGGAGGTTGTCGAGAAAGTTGACCTTGATTTCCATTGGGGGGTACCCGAATAACGTGCGCAAAATGTGGGCGGTATTATCCGGGTTTCCAGCGGGAAGTCTTGTCCATGAACCACTGCGGTTCACTCATGGGCCCTGATACGGTGCCCGCAAGGCGCTTCGCGGCGCCCTGGCGCGCGCCTCGACGTGCCGGACCAGCGGCGCAGCCTGCAGTGGGCTTCGCTGAATCCCGGTCGCGATTACAGGCTGAAAGGAATGAAAGGCCTGGTTGCGGTGTATCCGGGCATATCGCTATCATGCGAATAATTCTCAATTATTGATCAGGGCCCGTCCCTGCGCAGCCAGGCATGTCAGCGGCCGAACCTCCTTTCCAACAAGCCATTCACGAACTCTACAGCGATCATCACGGCTGGCTGTTCGGCTGGCTGCGCAGAAAGCTCGGCTGTTCGCACAATGCCGCCGACCTGGCCCAGGACACCTTCGCGCGCATCCTTTCTTCGCGCGAAATCCTCGGTTCGGTCCGTGAACCTCGGGCGTTTCTTACCACCACGGCCCGGCGCCTGGTGATCGACCGGGCACGTCGCAAGCAGATCGAAGAAGCCTACCTGCGCGAATTGGCACTGACGGCCGAGACCCTGGAAGGCTTCCAGTCCCCCGAACAGATCCTCACCACGCTCGAAGCACTGGAGCAGATCGCCTTCGTGCTCGAAGAACTCAGCGCCAAGCAGCGCCAGGCCTTTCTGCTGTATTTCCTCGATGGCCAGACCCAGCCCGCGATTGCTGCACAGATGGCCATTTCCGAACGCATGGTGCGCAAGCACCTGATGCACGCCCTGCTGCATTGCAGCAATGCGCTGGACGTCTGAGCCGCCATGGCCAGCACCGAAACGATCAACGAGCAGGCCGCCAACTGGCTGATTCAGCTCAATGAGCCTGATGCCGATCAAGGGCTGCACGAAGACTTCGAGACCTGGAAACGCCTCGACCCGCGCCATGCCGCGGCGGCCGAGCGCCTGCAGGGTTTCATCGGCCAGATGAGCAGTCTGCGTGCGCAGAAAACCTCGGTCCACGCCGCGCTGGATGCAGCCTTTACCAGCCCCCGGAAGAATTACCGCAGCAAACGCAGCGCCACTGCCCTGCTCTTGCTTCTGGCCCTGCTGCTGCCGAGCGTTGCCCTGTGGCGCAGCGAGTTGCCGGGCTACTTCCTCGCCGACCTGCGCACCAGCCCGGCACAGTGGCTGAGCCAGCGCCTGCCGGACCAGTCGCTGCTGACCCTCAACGGCAACAGCGCGGTCGACCTGCAGTTCGACGCTCACCAGCGCCGTATCCAGTTGCTGCGCGGCGAGGTGCTGGTGGATGTCGCCCACGACCCGGCGCGGCCATTCATCGTCGAGACCGAACACGGGCAAGTGCGCGCCCTGGGCACCCGCTTCGTGGTCACGCGGGAGAACGGCGTCACCCTGCTGACCATGCTCGAGTCCCGCGTGGCGGCGACTGCCAGCGATAACCCGGCGGCGGTTGAAGTCAACGCAGGCGAACAGGCCCGCATCACCCAGACGGATGTCCGAATGCTCGGCCGGGTCGACCCGCGCAGCGTCGACGATGCCTGGCGCTACCACCAGTTGGTGGTGCAGGACCAGCCGCTGCCAGAGGTGCTCGAACAATTGGCGCGCCAGCACCCTGGGCACGTGCAGTTCGACCGCGAAGCCCTGGCGGACCTGCGCGTGTCAGCCGTACTGCCGCTGGATGACAGCCGCAAGGCGCTGAAGCTGATCGCCGACGCATTGCCGGTCGAGGTGCGCGAGTTCACCCCCTGGTTTGTGCGCGTAACGCGCAAGCCGTGAAGCACTCGAAAAAAATCGCACGGGAGGGGTTCCGGGTTTTTCGCCTCAGCCGTCAAGGGAGGTAGAAACCCACATTCAGGAACCACACCGACCATGGGCACTACCTCTTCGCACGCCTCTGCTGCGCCACTCAGCCTGGCTGTCACGCCGCTGGCACTGGCCGTTCACCTGACCCTCGCTACCCTGCTCGGTGTGGCCGCCATCAGCCCGGCGCTGGCGCAGGATGTCCAGCAGAGCCAGACCCGTTATGACGTGGCTGCCGGACCGCTGGCCGATGCGCTCAATCGGTTCGCCCAGCAGGCCGGCGTGGCGATCCTGTTCGAAACCCAGAGCGTTGCAGGCCGCAGCAGCCCGGGGCTGCAGGGGCAGTACAGCGTCGAGGCGGGCTTTGCCACGTTGCTGCAGGGCAGCGGGTTCGTTGCCCGACAAAGCAGCAACGGCTATGTCCTGACACCGCAGAGCAACAACGGAGCGCTGGAGCTGGGCGCCACCACCATCAGCGGTTTCAATGACGAAAGCCCCACCACGCACGTGGTCGGCTATGTGGCCAAGCGCAACCTGAGCGCGACCAAGACCGACACGCCGATCATAGAGACACCACAGTCCCTGTCCGTGGTCACCAGCGACGAGATCCGTGATCGCCAGGCGGAAACCCTGTCCCAGGCGCTCAACCTGACGCCCGGTTTCACCAGCCAGCCGACCAGCTTCAACCGCACCTCGGACCGCTTCCGCATTCGCGGCTTCGATGTGGAATCGGGCACCGGCGGCTCGCTACGCGACGGGCTGCGCCTGCAGAACAACTCCTACGATGGGGTGCAGGAACCCTACGGCCTGGAGCGTGCCGAAGTGATCCGCGGCGCGGCCTCGGTACTGTACGGCCAGCTCTCGCCAGGCGGGCTGGTCAACGCGGTGAGCAAACGCCCCACCAGCACGCCGTACCGCGAAGTGAACCTGCAGGTGGGCCAGGACGACCGCCGTCAGATTTCCATGGACCTCAGCGGCCCGCTGGGCGACAGCGAAACCCTGAGCTATCGCCTGACCCTGCTCAATCGGGACAGCTCGACCCCGCAGGACTACATCGACAACGACAAGCTGTACATCGCCCCGGCCCTCACCTGGCGGCCGAATGACGACACCTCGCTGACCCTGCTGTCGTTCTACCAGAAGACCAAGACCGGTTTTTCTGCCCCGCTGGCCTACCAGTTGGTAGACGGTGTCGGCGCCGGTCCCTTCACGATCGGCCGCAACGATTTCATCGGCGAGCCGGACTACGACAAGATGGACGGCGAGATGTCCGCCGTGGGTTACGAGTTCGACCACCGCTTCAATGAGACCACGCGCATCGCCCACAAGCTGCGCTATTACGAGTCCGAGGTAGAGTGGGACTACCTGCAGATCCACAGTACCGCAGCGAATATTCAGGCTGCACAAAACACCGGCCTGTTGCGCCGCCAGTACAGCGACCGCACCGAACGCTCGCGCGGTATCGCCAGCGACACCAATATCGAGTCCACCTGGCAGTTCGATGACTGGCGCCATGTACTGCTGGTCGGCTTCGACGGTTACGACACCTCCTACGACTCGCACAACTTCCGCGGTACTGCGCCGACCCTCGACCTGAGTCGCTACAACTACGGCCAGCCGGTGGTGGTGGACAAGCGCCAGGCACTGGACCGTGGCTCGCAGATCGATACCCTGCAGAAAGGCGTGTACCTGCAGGACCAGATCACCTTCGATGAGCGCTGGATCGCCGTGCTCGGCGTTCGTCATGACTGGGCCAGCCAGGACATGCAGGCCCACCGCGGCGGCGCCCCTTCCAGCGCCGACAACGAAGCCACCACCTGGCGCGCCGGCCTGGTCTACAAGGCGGACAACGGCCTGGCGCCCTACCTCAGCTACAGCGAGTCGTTCTTCCCGGTTTCCGTGGCGGACGCCCCCGGCCAGACCTTCGCGCCGACCGAAGGCAAGCAATATGAAGTGGGGGTACGCTACCAGCCCCAGGGCAGCAATCTGCTACTCAGCGCAGCGGTGTACGAGTTGACCCAGCGCGACGTGCTCAAGCAGGACCAGTTGACCAACACCTACAGCCAGACCGGCGAAGTACGCTCCCGTGGCCTGGAGCTGGAAGCCAAGGCAGACGTCACCGCCAACACCAGCCTGATCGCCTCCTACGCCTATGTCGACGCCAGGATCACCAGCAGCGTAATCACCACGGAAATCGGCCAGCGCAGCGAAGACACGCCCTACCATCAGGCCGCGCTGTGGGCCGACTACCGCTTTGCCGATTTCGGCCTGCCGCAACTGCGCATCGGCGGCGGTGCGCGCTACAAGGGCAGTACCCAGGCCTCCGGGATCGATTCGGGCTTGCCGGCCTTCACCCTGTTCGATGCCATGGCCAGCTACAGCATTGGCGAAAGCTGGGAAGTGACGGTGAACGCAACCAACCTGGCCAACAAGAAGTACACCTACTGCGAATACGCCATCTGCCGCTACGGCGACGAACGCCAGGTGGTCAGCGCGGTGAGCTACCGCTGGTAATCGCTCTGCTTACGGATCGCCGGCTGCATCGATTTCGCTGCAGCTGGCACCCCACCACCAAGGACGCTGAATGTCGCTGATCTCACAACGTGTAGAAATGGCCCGCAATGGCACCAATGACAAGGTTATTTGCCGGATGGCTTCCGGCTGGGCAGTCATGGGCGACGTGCAATTCCTGCCGGGCTACTGCCTCCTGCTGCCTGACCCCGTGGTTTCAAGCCTGAACGACCTGGATGCCGAGGCCCGAACGACCTACCTGCTCGATATGGCACGCATCGGCGACGCGGTCTTGCAGGCCACCGGGGCGTTGCGCATGAACTACGAGATCCTCGGCAACTCGGAGCCGGAGCTGCATTGCCACCTGTTTCCTCGCTACGCCACGGAGCCGGACGACAACAAACGCAAGATGCCCGTCTGGTTCTATGACTGGAAAACAGCGACGCCCTACGCCGAAGAAACCCATGGAGAGCTGCGCAGCACCCTTGCCCGGCTACTCACGGCGCCACGCTGAAGCGGTAGTCGACCGCGACACCCTCACGGATCATGTTCAACCCAGCAGTTCGGTAATCCAGCGGGTATGTCGGGCGAGCTCTTGCACCTTCTCCTCGGACACGGCCTGCCGCGCCCGGGAAAAGTTGGCCAGGGTCTGCTGCTTCAGGCGCAAGGCGCGCCGCCATTTGGTCAGGAACGCCGGGCTGCGTTCCTGCATCTGCAAGGGGCCGAAGTACAGCTCTTCAGGGGTGTACAGCACCGGCCCGACGCGCTCGGCGACGATGATCTCGTAGTCGAAACGGTTTTCCCGCAGCAGCTCCTCGCAGAGGATGCGGTAGCCATTTTCCATCAGCCATTGGCGCAGCGGTTGCTCGCCGCCGTTGGGCTGCAGGATCAGTCGCTCTTCACCGCTCAGACGGGCCTTGCCGCTGTCGAGGATGTCGCGAATTCTCTCGCCACCCATGCCACAGAGGCTGATCGCCGTGATCCCGTCTGCCGCCTCGATCGCCGCCAGTCCATCGGCCAGGCGCACGGTGATGTGCTGGCCCAGGTCATTCTCGCGCACGGTGCGCTCAGCGGCGTGAAACGGCGTCAGGGCCACCTCGCCGGCCACCGCGGCGCAGATGACACCACGCTTCATCAAGGCCACGGGCAGGTAACAGTGATCCGAGCCAATATCGGCCAGCCGCGCGCCCGGCGGCACATGCGCGGCTACGCGTTCCAGGCGCATGGACAGTGTCTGTTCGTTCAACGGCGGCCTCTTTCACCACGGGCGTCCGGCACATCGGGCCGAATCGGCGCGAGATTCTGCCGAGCCACGCCGTGCATGGCAAATTCCCGCGACCAGCGCCCCACTTCAGTTGGCTGAAGCCGTCCGCTCTTCAGCCCTCAGTGTCAGCACTTCAAAGCCAGTGCGCGTCACCGCCACGGTGTGTTCGAACTGGGCGGAAAGCTGACCGTCACGGGTCACCACGGTCCAGCCATCGGCCAAGGTGTCGACGCGATCCCGGCCCTGGTTGATCATCGGCTCGATGGTGAACACCATGCCTTCCTTGAGCACCAGCCCTCTGCCCGGCTTGCCGAAATGCAAGACCTGCGGCGGCTCGTGCATTTCCCGGCCGATGCCGTGCCCGCAGTAATCGCGGACGACGGTGTAGCCGTGCTTCTTGGCATGGCGCTCGATGGCGTAGCCGACGTCACCCAGGGTGGCGCCCGGCTTCACGGCCTGGATGCCCTTCCACATCGCCTCGTAGGTCACTGCCACCAGACGCTTGGCCGCCGGCTCGACCTCGCCGATCAGGTAGGTTTTGCTCGAATCGGCGATAAAACCGTTCTTCTCCAGGGTGATATCGAAGTTGACGATATCGCCGCCCAGCAGCCGTTCGGTGGCGGACGGCACACCGTGGCACACCACCTGGTTTCTTGACGAATTGAGCACATAGGCGAAGCCGTACTGGCCCTTGCTCGCGGGCCGTGCCTGCAGTTCCTGGGTGATGAAGCGCTCCACCTGGTCATTCACTTCCAGGGTCGACATGCCCAGCAGCGGCAGCGAGTCGACGAAGGCGAACACCTGGGCCAACAGGCCACCGGAGGTTCTCATCCAGGCCAGTTCTTCTGCGCTCTTGATCAACTGGCGACCTCATACGTCGGGGCCGACACGCCGGCGAGCTGCAGCTCACGGGTGACGATTTCGTTGAAACTCAGGGTCGGATTGAGCTCGCAGAGCATGCCGATCTTCATCCAGAACGCACCCTGGGCGTTGATCGAGCGACACGACACGGAGCTGGCGCGACGGACCTGATCGTGCAGATCGTCGTCGAGATTGATGATGCCCACGGCAAATCCTCATATATGCGAAACGCAACAAAGCATATATGAATCATATAAACCAAGGGAAGCCGGCCCGGCGTTCGGGCGAGCGAATGGCGCCGACATCTGTAGCAGGAGGGTGTAGCAGGAGGGCCGGTCGAACCCTCAGCCGCAGAGGGTTCGACCGGAAGGCAGGCGGATCAGCGCACCATGCACGGACGCTTGTTGTTGAAGGTCCAGCCGCTGATCAGGTACTGCATCGCGACCGCATCGTCACGGGCGCCCAGGCCCATGTTCTTGTAGCACTCGTGGGCCTTGGCCACTGCGTCCATGTCCAGCTCCACGCCCAGGCCCGGCTTCTTCGGCACGCTCACCAGGCCGCCTTCGATGCGGAACGGTTCCTTGGTCAGGCGCTGGCCGTCCTGCCAGATCCAGTGGGTGTCGATGGCCGTGGTCTTGCCCGGTGCGGCAGCCGCGACGTGGGTGAACATCGCCAGGGACACGTCGAAGTGGTTGTTCGAGTGCGAGCCCCAGGTCAGGCCCCAGTCGTTGCACATCTGGGCGACGCGCACCGAACCCTGCATGGTCCAGAAATGCGGGTCGGCCAGCGGGATGTCCACGGACTGCAACTGGATGGCATGGCCCATCTGGCGCCAGTCAGTGGCAATCATATTGGTGGCAGTCGGCAGGCCGGTAGCGCGACGGAATTCGGCCATGACCTCACGGCCCGAGTAGCCGTTTTCAGCGCCGCAGGGGTCTTCGGCGTAGGCCAGCACGTCGTGCTGATCGCGGCACAGGCGGATGGCTTCGCTCAGCGACCAGGCGCCATTCGGGTCGAGGGTCACGCGCGCCTCGGGGAAGCGCTCGGCCAGGGCGGTGACGGCTTCGATTTCCGCGTCGCCGGACAGCACGCCACCCTTCAGCTTGAAATCCTTGAAGCCGTAACGCTCGTAGGCGGCCTCGGCCAGGCGCACCACACTGTCGGTGGTCAGCGCCTCTTCGTTACGCACGCGGAACCAGGCGTTGTCGGCGTCCGCTTCCTGGCGATAGCCCAGGTCGGTCTTGTTGCGGTCGGCGATGTAGAACAGATAGCCGAGCATTTCCACGGCATCGCGTTGCTGACCTTCGCCAAGCAGCGCCGCCACCGGCACGCCCAGGTGCTGACCCAGCAGGTCGAGCAGCGCCGACTCCAGGGCGGTTACGGCGTGCACGGTGATGCGCAGGTCGAACGTCTGCAGGCCACGGCCGCCGGAGTCGCGATCGGCGAAGGTCTGGCGCACGGTGCCAAGCAGCTTCTGGTAATGGCCGATGGATTGGCCAATCAGCAACTGACGGGAATCTTCCAGCGTCTTGCGAATAGCCTCGCCACCGGGCACCTCGCCCACACCGACATGGCCGGCGTTGTCGCGCAGGATCAGCAGGTTGCGCGTGAAGAAAGGCCCGTGGGCGCCGCTGAGGTTGAGCAGCATGCTGTCATGGCCGGCAACCGGGATCACTTCCAGGGAGGTGATGACCGGGGTACCGGTCAGGTTGCTCGCATCGGTGGTGGTGTTCATGTGTCAGGTCCTCTCTTCAGCGTGCTGCAAGGTTCATTGTTGTTGGAGATACAGCCGGCTTCCGGGCGCCATGCCCTTCGCGGTTCGATGTCGGCGCCAGAGCCAGCCTGTCCAGCAGCTGATTCCGAGCGGTCGCCATCGAAAAAGATAACGTTATCATTCTAGACTGATAACGTTATCAGCGAACAGCCCCCGCTCGTCATTCTCAGGTTCCAGTGAGTGCGGAGGGTGTATTCAGGAGGATGAAAAAGGCGCTGGCCCTAGATCAGCGGCTCAGGTGCTGCTGCGCTCGATGATTTCAAAGCCGGTGTCGATCTGCACGTCGCCCGGCAGGCCGTCCAGCCGACGCAGCAGCGCGTTGGCAACTTGCAGCCCCATTTCCTCGGCATTGACGCTGACGGTCGACAGCGCCGGGTTGGCGAAACGACCGTTGGTGATGTCGCCGAAACCGAGAATGGCCAGGTCGCCGGGCACCTTCAGGCCACGGCTGGCTGCTTCGGCCAGTACACCGAGGGCAATGGTGTCCGAACTGCAGAAGATCAGCTCCGGACAGCGCCCAGCATCGAGCAGGTTGGACAGGCCGATGCGCCCCACTTCCCAGGTCGAGGGCAGCGGCAGAATCTGCTTGGCGACATCGGTCACGCCAAGCGTGTCCAAGCGTTCGACCAGGCTGTTGCAGCGGCGCATGGCGCGCGGGTCGTCGATGCCGATCACCGCCCAGCGGCGGTATCCCTTGGCATGGAAGTGCTCGGCCACGGCAATGCCCACGCGCTCGTGGGAGAAGCCGACCTGGATATCCAGGCGATCGTCGCTCAGGTCCCAGGCCTCGACCACCGGGATCCCGACGGCCGCGAGCCGGGCGCGGATCTTGGCAGTGTGCAGCGTGCCGGTGAGCACCACGCCGTCAGGGCGACGGCCCAGGATGGTATCGAGCAGTGCCTCTTCCTTTTCCGGCGAATAGCCGGACGGCCCGACCAGGCTCTGGTAACCGCACTCGCCCAGGCGGCTCATGATCGCCTGCACAACCGTTGAATAGATGGAGTTGGCGATGGTGGGCAGCAGAATGGAAACCAGGCGGCTTTTGCGGGTGGCGAGCGCACCGGCAAGGATATTGGGCACGTACCCCATGGCGCGCACGACTTCGAGCACGTGCTCGCGAGTCGCCTCACTGACCAGGTCCGGGCGGTGAATGGCGCGTGACACGGTGATTGGCGAAACCCCGGCCTTGGCGGCGACGTCCTTGACCGTGACCGGTACGTCCCCGAGATCACCGTCGGCTTCAGCCAATTCCCTGCGCGATTTTCTTGCCACGTCGATCTCTGAGTCCTGGGTTGTCCGCCGGCATTATGAAGAGCGCCGACCGGGTTTGCCATCGTCCACCCCGCTCCTCCTGCCCCGCAAGCGCTACAGCGCCTTGATCAGGTCGATGAAGGCGCGCAACGGCGCTGGCACATGCCGGTGTCCCGAGTAGTACAGGGCCAGACCAGGCTCCGGAGGGCACCAGTCAGGCAACACAGCGACCAGCCGGCCATCGGCAAGGGCCGCAGCGGCGTAGGCTTCGGGCACATAGGCGATGCCCAGCCCGTCGACGGCGCCCTCTGCCATCAAGGTGCTGTTGTCCAGGGTGAGCTGGCCCGGCACATCCACCGACACCGCCTTGCCATCGCGCTCGAACTCCCAGCGATAGCGCTTGCCGCTGGGCAGGCGCTGGCGAATGCAGCGGTGCTGACGCAGGTCCTCCGGCGAGGCCAGCGCCGGTCGCCCCGCCAGGTAGCCGGGCGACGCCACGGCAAGAAAACGCACCGGCGGCCCCAGCGGCACAGCCACCATGTCCCGTGGCACCGCCTCGGTCAGCCGCACACCCGCGTCGAAACCGCGTTCGACGATATCCACCAGCGCACCATCGGTGACCAAATCCAGCTCCACCTGCGGGTACTGCTCGGTGAACCGGGGCACCACGGTCGACAGCAACAGGCGGATGCCGCCCTCGTTACCGTTGATGCGCAGCACGCCACGCAACTGCGCGTCGGACGGCGCCAGATCGGACAGCGCGTCATCCAGCGCACTCATCAGCGGCAGCATGCGGGCGATCAGGCGCTCGCCTTCCGGGGTCGGCGACACGCTGCGCGTCGTGCGATGCAACAGGCGCACGCCAAGGTCCCGCTCCATCGCGCGAATGCTGTGGCTGAGCGAAGAACGGGTGACACCCAGCGCGTCGGCCGCCTCGCGAAAACTGCGCCGGGCGACGATCTCGTTCAGGGCGTTCAGGTCATTCCAGGAGGGGCGTTTCATTGGTGAAAGTTCCTCAACAGGTCATTCCGTTTGATGGGGATTCTGCCACCAATATCACCTGACTAACATGAGCCTCCCCCGCCTTTCAGGAGCACGTCATGAGCAAGACATGGTTTATCACCGGCACCTCATCCGGCCTCGGCCGCCTGTTGGCAGAACGCGCCCTGGCCCGCGGCGACCAGGTGATCGTGACCCTGCGCAACCTCAGCGCCCTGGCGGACTTGCAAGCCCGCCACCCGCAGCGCCTGCACATCCTCGAGCTGGAAATGACCGACTCCGCCAGCATTCGCCGCGTGGTGAATGCGGCGTTCGAGCATGCAGGCCGTATCGACATCGTCGTCAGCAACGCTGGCTACGGACTGGTGGGCGCCGCCGAAGAGCTGAGCGACGCCCAGATCGAGCGGCAACTGGCGACCAACCTCACCGGCAGCATTCAGCTGATCCGCGCGGCCCTGCCGCACCTGCGTCGCCAGGGCGGCGGGCGCATCGTGCAGGTGTCGTCCGAGGGCGGCCAAGTCGCCTACCCCGGTTTCAGCCTGTACCACGCCAGCAAATGGGGCATCGAGGGTTTCGTGGAGGCCGTGGCACAGGAAGTGGCCGGTTTCGGTATCGACTTCATCCTGGCCGAACCCGGCCCGACGCAAACCCGCTTCGACACCGGCATCGACCATGCCGAGGCCATGCCCGACTACGCCGATACGCCCGCCGACCAGGTGCGCAGCGCAGTGCGCTCGGGCACCTTCCCGGTACTGGGCGACGCCGAGCGTACGGTAGACGCCCTGCTGCGCACCATCGACCAGCCGCAGCCGCCCTTTCGCCTGGCATTGGGCAGTACGGCCTACACCAACATCCACGCAGCGCTGAACAAGCGCCTGCAGGTACTGGACGCCCACAAAAGCGAAGCCTTTTACGCGGACAAGGTCTCGCCGTAACACCGGCAGTTTTGCCTCCCCCCAGCAGGTGACCGACATGAACAACCGACGATGGGCAATTATCCTGGGTGCCGTCATGCCCCTAGCGATGAGCGCAGGCACGGCCGCACAGACACAGACGAAGAACCAGCTGATCGGCACCTGGAGCATGGTCAGCGCCACGACCGAGCGCCAGGGTGTCAGCGCAGATGCCTATGGGCCCGAGCCCCACGGCTGGCTGGTGTTCACACCGGAGCTGACCTTCGTCGAGGTGCTGACCGACCCGCGGGTGGCGGCGTTCGAATCGAACGTGCGCGGCGAAGGCACGGATGCGGAAAACCGCGCGGCCATGGCTGGCAGCATTGGTTTCTTCGGCCGTTACACGGTCGACGCCAACGGCGAGTTCAGCGGCAATCGGGTCGAAGGCTCTACCTTTCCCAACTGGGTCGGCTCAGTGCGTACCCGGGACGACCTGACACTCGAGGTCGAGGGCGATCGCATGGTCGAACACTTCCAGCGACCCGACGGTACGCGGGTGCATATCGTCTGGAAGCGGGTTCGCTAGCCGCAGGAGCCGCTCATGGTCTGCTCGGCTTCCCGGATCATGCGCTCGCCTTCGGCCTGCAGGGCCGGGCCGTCGGCGGTGTTCTGGCACTGCTCTGCCACGCGCACGGCAATTTCGCCGGCCATGCGCATGTGCCTGGCCGAGCTGCAGACGCCCATTTCCTGGGATTCCGCCCGCTGGTTGGCACGGTTGAGGTAGACCTCGCCCTTCTGTTGCGCCGCTAGGCACCCGCCAGAAAAGTCCATGTTGGCAACCTCGCTGGAGATGCGGCTGCCACTCGAATAGGACGCGCCCGACGCCGACGCCGTGCTCGCGCCGCCTGCCGAGGCCCCAACCTGGCTCAGGGCGTTGCCCAGGGAGCTGAGCTGCGAGGCGCGCAACGCATCGCTGGACGCATACCCCTGACCGGCCCCAGTGGCGAGCGCGCCGAGCATGGAGAGCGTGGTGTTCAGACCGGAATTGCCGCTGGGCTCGGAGGGCGCGGTATCCGCCACGGCAGCCGCCGGCGGTGCTTCCTCCTCGACCAGGGCGCTGTTCTGGAACACGCCTCGCAGCACCGTGCCATCGGGCGCCCGGTGAACGCCGCGCCCCGTGAGCGTGCCGTCGGTCAATTGCCCCTCGTAGCGCGTGCCATCTGCCCACTGGATTTTCGACGGGCCGTTGAAAACGCCCCGGGTCATGCTGCCTTCTGTGGTGGAAAACAGCGAGCCTGCGACGAAGGACAGCAACACGCCATTGCCGGCGGCATAACCGTCCACGCATCTGCCGGTCCAGGTGTAGGTCGGGCTCACACGGCTCGCGTTCCAGTTCATGACCTGACAGCCAGCATCGGTTCTGGCGAACTCGGCAGCCAGGCAGGGAGCAGCCAGGGGCATCACCAGCAGCGGCAGCAGGAAGAACCGGTTCATGATCGCGTCTCACCGATAAGGGCACCCGAACGGCCCTGACGCCGGAGAGCGTAATAGCAAAGTGACAGCCTTGCCAGTTGGGGCGACAGGATTGCCCCGGTAGAAACGGCGTCCCTGTAGGAGCGGGCTTGCCCGCGAGCTTTTTTGCTTCGGCATACGGCCGGAGATTATTGCAAGGCCACAACCGCCGAGCTCGCGGGCAAGCCCGCTCCTACGAACCACGATCCGACGCAATCACCTGCCCCGCCCCACCCTCATTCACTTTCTCTGGCACCTCGATCCCCCAATCGCCATGCAGGTACCAATCCTCCCCGATCATTTCCGCAGGGTGCATGGTGCGATCTGCGCCGTTGCCACATGCCAGGGCATTGGACGCGCAGTATCTGTCGCAGCCCCAGCAGATGCGCTCGGGGTGTTTGGGGCTGATGGGAAAGGGCTTGGCCATCTCGTACTCCCAGCCTGGGTGAGCATTCAACTTACCGCGCCGGGCCGGCAGCGCCTTGATTCTGATCAATACACTCGGGTTTTGCCATGGCTCGAAAGGCAGCAGCCGCACCCGAACCAACGCGTCAGCGCCCCCGCACGGCCAATCATCGCGCCCAGGCTTGACCCTGTAGTAACTACAGCCTTCAAGATGCGCCTTTACCCGCCAAGGAAGCCTCATGAACGCACCTCCATCCACCTCCCCCTGGGGCCTGTTGGTCCTGAGCTGGTTGTTGGCCCTGGTGGCCACGCTGGCCGCGTTGTTCATCGGTGAAGTCATGGGGCAGGCGCCCTGTGTGCTGTGCTGGTTCCAGCGAGCGTTCATGTTTCCCCTGGCGGTGATTCTGGCCATCGCCTGCTACCGCTCCGACTTTGCCGTCTGGGTCTACGCGCTGCCGCTGGCCGCCATCGGGGGCGTGATCGCCCTGGTCCACAGCCTGCTGTACAGCGGCATCATTCCTCAGCGTATCCAGCCTTGCAGCGCCAGCGGCCCGT
This sequence comes from Pseudomonas sp., assembly GCA_050282285.1. Lineage (GTDB taxonomy): Bacteria > Pseudomonadota > Gammaproteobacteria > Pseudomonadales > Pseudomonadaceae > Aquipseudomonas. The sequence goes on along the minus strand of JBLZZJ010000041.1, from coordinate 130,491 downwards.
CCTGCACGGACGCCAACATGACCGTCCTCGGCGTGCCCCTGCCCTGGCTGGCGCTGGCCGTATTCGCCACCCTCGTCATCCTGCTGCTCATCATTCGCCGGAGAACCTCTGCATGACCCGCAAAAACCTGGTCCTGACCCTGTCCGCCCTGCTGCTGGCCGGCTTTGCCGGTGCGGCTTTTCTCTACCAGTCGCTGGCGCCGAGCGAGCCGGTGGTGCAGGCTCCGCCGCCCAACAGCAACCTGGTGCGCTTCCATTCCCCGGTGATCGGGCCGGCCAAGGCGCCGGTCACCATCGTCGAGTTCTTCGACCCATCCTGCGAGTCCTGCCGGGCGTTCTACCCCTTCGTCAAACAGGTGCTCGCCGAGCATCCCGAGGACGTGCGCCTGGTCATTCGCTACACCCTGTTCCACCAGGCGTCGGAAGAAGCCTCCCGCCTGCTCGAAGCGGCGCGACTGCAGAATCTCTATCAACCGGTGATGGAGGCCATCCTCATCGCCCAGCCGCAATGGCATGACGACCCGACGGCAGGCAAAGCCTGGGAAGCCGCCGAGCAGGTCGGCCTGGATGTGCAGAAAGCCCGCGCCGATATGCACCTGGACGCCATCGGCGCCCTGCTGACCACGGACATGAAAGACGTCGAACGCCTGCGCATTCGGGGCACACCGACCTTCTTCGTCAATGGCCAGCCATTGCGTGAGTTCAGCGCCGAAGCGCTTCGCCAGCAGGTGCGTGAAGAAGTACTCAAGGCAAGGAACTGACCATGCGCGGATTGGAAAACCGGATTCCGCCGCCCCTGGTCGCGACCCTGTTCGGCGCGCTGATGTGGCTCTGTGCACAGCCGACCTTGGGACAGGAGCTGCTGCTGTCCTGGCGCTCGGCGGTTGCCCTGGTGGTTCTGCTGGTCGGGGTGGTGGTATGCCTGGCGGGCGTACAGTCGTTCCGCGCGGCGCGAACCAAGGTCAACCCGCTGCGCCCGGACAGGGCCTCGAGCCTAGTCAGCAGCGGCATCTACCGCGTCACCCGCAACCCCATGTACCTGGGGTTTGCGATTGTCCTGGTCGCCTGGTCGATTCTGCTGGCGGCGCCCCTGACGCTGCTGGGCGTGGCGGGCTTCGTGCTGTACATGAACCGTTTCCAGATAGCCCCGGAAGAACGCGCTCTGGCCCAGCTGTTCGGCGATGAGTTCAGCGGTTATCAGGCGCGTACCCGCCGCTGGCTCTAGCCATTGCGGGCCACGCCGGACGGCCCGTCAATGGAAGGGGAAGATGTAGTTCATCCAGGCGGACATGCGCAGCAGGATCTTGCGCATGATCGCCACATGATGGAAATGCTTCGAGTAGAGCGCGGCCTGGCCGTAGGCGCCGCCGGGCATGATGTCGCGGTACTGCTCGAACTCGGGATCGGTCACCTCCAGCACCACCGGCACACGCCCGGGTGGCGGCGAACCGGTGAAACCGATGAGGTTGCCGCTGGGCTGCACCTGCCCTTCGGCGATCACCGGCATGACCATCTTCACCTTGGCCGTGAACACCTCGCCCGGAATGCCGTCGAAGGCGATTTCCGCCTCGTCGCCCAACGTCAGGCGCAGTTGGCTGTTCTGCCGCATCCAGGCGACGTAGGAATGGTCTTCGTGGGGAACGAAGACCATCGCCGGGCGCAGCGGCATCTTCACCGCATAGATGCCCGGGCGCAGCGACACCTGGGTGACGTAGCCCCTGGATGGTGCCCGCACGGTGGTGTTGTCCAGCTCGAACTGGGCGATATTGAGTTGCGCCTGCAGGTCTTCGACCCGCGCAGAGGTGATGTCCACATCGCGCCGGTTGCCGACATTGCGCCGCGCCAGCTCGCTGGCGCGGCCGAAATCGGCGCGTGCCGACACCAGTTGCGCCTTGAGCGACTTCACCCGGTTCTGAAAGGGCGTGGGGTCGATGCGAAACAGCACATCGCCCTTCTCCATCATGCGGTTGCCCTGCACAGGCACCTCGATGACCTGGCCACTCACCGCCGGCACGATGGGTGTGCTGACGAAGTAGCTGCGCGACACCTCCGAGTAAGGGTGGTTGTAGTTCATCAGGAAAATCAGCGCGCCGATAAGGACGATGCCACCGAGCACGGCCGTAGGAACCGTCCACTTGTTCAGCGGGATCTTGAACAGCTTGAAGATCGCCACGCAGATGGCGGTGTAGGTCAGGATAAGCAGAAGATCCATGGCTCAGCTCTCCTGCCGGGGCTCGGGCGCGGCCAACGGTACCTCGGGCGGCTCAGCAACCGGAGCCGGCGTCGGCGCCTCCAGCGAGGCCAGACGGAACTGCAGCTCGCTTACCTGCTGCTCCAGGGTCTGCAGGCGCGTGTCACCTTCTTCCGGCGCCTGAGGAGTGGAAAAGCCCCAGCCTCGGTCCGCGCGGTACAGCGTTGCCCAGATCCAGAGAAACGGCCAGATGGCATGCAGGGTGAACAGGCTGACCCACCCCGCGACATGAATGGCATCCTGCTGGGGGTGATTGCGGTGAACCGCAATTTCATAAGGAATATCGTGAATCGCGATAACGCCATAGAACAACACGATGCCGACGAAGATCAGTATTCCGAGCGCCACGTAGTCGAGCATTCCCGTCCCCTCCTGCAGTGCTTCAAACACGCTAGCAGCAGAAATAAAGGGGTGCCATGTACGTACGTCGCCCCGTGAAAACGCCGGCGGTGGGTCATCCGGCCCGTGCCGCAAGCCAGACCCTGGAGGGGCCGACGGCGGTCGCACCGCAGACGTCAGCGTCGTAAGATCGCCCCTCTGCAATCAGCGAGGAAGGTAGCCATGAGCAGGCACCACACGATCGACAACATCGAGTTCAACGTCAGCGATATCGCTCGCAGCAAGGCATTTTATGGCAGCGCGTTCGGCTGGACGTTCGTTGATTACGGCCCGACCTACACCGAGTTCAGCGATGGCCGGATCACCGGCGGGTTGACCACTGGAGAGGCCGTTCGGCCGGGTGGCCCACTGGTTATCCTGTACGCCGACGACCTGGAGCAAAGTCAGGTGCGGCTCATTGCCGCCGGTGCCACGATCAGTCGCGATACCTATTCCTTCCCTGGCGGGCGCCGCTTCCATTTCATCGATCCCGATGGCTATGAGCTGGCCGTCTGGTCGGCCAGCGAATCCCACGACTGAGTGGGATGCCCGGGGGACGGTAGCCACTGCCAGGCAGCGACCTACCGCAATCCCCCAGACACGTGTGGTCACCTACGAGGTGAACAGACCTGTCCTCCCTGAACGCCCGCCTGATGACTCAGGCAGGCTCGCCACTCCGGGCTCAGGCCTGTGCGCCTGGTAGCGTGGACCACGGGTGACGCTCAACTGTCCTTGATCTTGCGCATCGCCCACAAACTTGCACTGCGGGTTCTGCGGATCGGCCTGCGCGTATAGGTAGGCAAACTGACAGTGCTGCAGTACTTGACTGCCTCCTCTATCGGTTTCTCTCCCGTTTCAGCCACCAGATCGAACTTGATCATCCTGACTATTTCATCCGTCGAGAAACTGGTGTCGACCACACGTTTAAGGCGATGTCCGTTGTGTGCAACAGTCAGCAGCACACTACCGTCTGGGCGCCGGTCCACGTTGACACAGTACTCACTCAGGCCACGTACGACTTTATCGAGATCAGGTTCCATTGATACCTCCTTTCAATCGGCGACGAAAAAAATAGCGAAGCGGATGTGCACTTCCACCTGTTCTGACGAACGGTAAAAAGTGCAATTATTTTGCTATCACCCTGTCTATGTTTTTCCTTTCCAAACACCGTTTCATACAACGTCTGTACAACGTGCCACATGACACGCCCCTGTATCGCGCGCACCGTATGAAACGCACGCACCCAAAAGCTCTGAACAGAAACTGAAACAGTGCCAATCACCGAAAAGCACCTGTCACCGGCACAACAGAGGTTGCACCCGGACGATTCGATCCAGACAAATAAGCACGTGCGCAGATGCGCAAGGATGCAGACAGCGAAGTTCTGCAAAGTTGCAACTTTTAATTAACACAACAAAAAAGGATTGCACTTGATCCATGCAATCCTTCAGTAACTTTCAGGTTTTTTCAGTAGCGTTGCATTTATTGTCTCGGCTGCTTCTTGAATACGTCCGCCAGATTGCCGTGGCCATACCCCGCCTCTGCCGATTTACTGCTGCGCCGGCTCCATAACTTCTCATGGAAGTAGAACGCCACGGTGTTACAGGCAGGCTCGATCAGGGCGATCAGGCCACCTGTCAGCAGGCTGCCCGTCAGCAGGTAGGCGACGGTGAATGCGATGAAAAAGTGCAGTACGGCAAAGCTCAACGTCTTCAGCAAGGGCTGATTGGGTGTTGCCGCGTGGCAACACCCGCCCACACCCAGCTTCACCGCTTGGCCTCGACACCCGGCGTTTCGTCACGATCAAGGAAGGCTTGGGTCAGCTCTGGCAGGTGCTCTCTGAGCCACTCGGCCATGGCGACTTCCTGCGGCAGGATCTCTTCGCAGATGCGCTGGGTTTCAGTATCGCCAACGGACTTGGCCGCTGCGATCAGCACCGTGTAAGAAGCGATTTCCAGGTTCTCGAAGACATAGCCGGCCATGGCACCCTTCACCACTTCGTCACTGACTGTCATGCCGCCAACGGCCTGTCCGAATGCCATCAACTTGCCACCCATGTCCTTGAGTGTCGAAGGCTGGGAACCGAGTCGATCCAGTGCTTTTTCGAGCAGGGCTTTTTGTCCCTGGGTTTCGATCAGATGCTTCTCGATGCGGGTACGCAGCTTCGGATAGTTTTCCAGGCGCGACTTCTGGGCACTGAGCATCTGTTCTGCCTGTTGTTCCATGGCATGGGCATCTTTCAGCCAGCTCAACAGGTTGCCGGTTTTATCGGTCATGGTGCATCTCCTCATGGCGTGAATATGTAATAGGGAGGTGCCGACCAACCGGGCAGTTCAACTTTTTTATCTCTTGATACAAGCGAAGCGGTTATTCCGAACGTTCCGCTTGGCGCTTCGCTTAATAAGCGTTTGAAATTTTTCCTGAACCCTCCGCAGCAGCCAGGACTCACCATATTGGTAGGCACGGAACGCCGTTATCGAATGGTGAATGGAATATACAACCGTGGAGGAATGACTGATGTTTGTGCACAACAAGCGACTGCAATACACCGTAAGAGTGGCGGCGCCGAATCCCGGACTCGCCAACTTGCTGCTTGAACAGTTTGGCGGCCCGCAAGGCGAACTGGCGGCGGCCATGCGCTACTTCACCCAGGGCCTCGCTGAAGCGGATCCAGGCCGCAAGGATCTTCTGCTGGACATCGCGACGGAAGAACTGAGCCACCTGGAAATCATCGGTTCGATCGTGGCGATGCTCAACAAAGGTGCCAAAGGTGACCTGGCCGAAGCCATCGAAGAGGAAGCCGAGCTCTATCGCTCGCTCACCGGCGGCGGCAACGACTCCCACACCACCGCCCTGCTTTACGGAGGCGGACCGGCGCTGACCAACTCCGCCGGCGTGCCGTGGACAGCTGCCTACATCGACACCATCGGTGAGCCGACGGCTGACTTCCGCTCGAACATTGCGGCCGAAGCCCGCGCCAAGATCGTCTATGAACGGCTGATCAACGTCACCGACGACCCCGGGATCAAGGAAGCGCTGGGCTTCCTCATGACCCGCGAACTGGCGCACCAGAAGTCGTTCGAAAAAGCCCTGCACGCCATCCAGCCCAACTACCCCCAGGGGAAACTGCCGGGCATGCCCGAATTCACCAGCGTCTACTTCAACCTGTCCCAGGGTGCTGGCGACATGCGTGGCCCCTGGAACCAGGGCGATCAGTGGGAGTTCGTCGAAAACCCGCAACCGGCGGTGGACGGCGGCGATGGCGATGCCACCGTGGACCTGCCTTCCAAGCAGGAAAAAACCGTCATGCAGATGGCCGAGCGCACGGCGTCCGACCCTACCCGCGATTCCATCACGGGTGCGGACATCGGTGCAGGCGCGGTGCCCGCTGCGCAAACCCCGAAAAAATCGAAGTAGTGACGGGCAGCGGCTGATTAGCCACCGCCGCTAAGCGCAGCACCTTGAAGGCCACCCTCGCGGTGGCCTTTTTAATGGCGCTCAAGCGCCGCAGCTACGCCCTACTTCTTCAGCAAGCGCAGCCCGTTCAACACCACCAGCAGGCTTACCCCGACATCCGCGAACACCGCCATCCACATGGTGGCCAGGCCCAGCAGCGTGAACACCAGGAAGATCGCCTTGATGCCAATGGCGAAGATGATGTTCTGCTTGAGAATCGCGGCAGTATCGCGCGACAGCTGGACGAAGGCTGGCAGCTTGCGCAGATCGTCGTCCATCAGCGCGACATCCGCTGTCTCGATGGCCGTCCCCGTGCCCGCAGCGGCCATGGCGAAACCTATCTGGGCACTCGCCAGCGCCGGTGCGTCGTTGATCCCGTCACCGACCATCCCCACCACGTGTCCACGGCTTTGCAGCTCGCCCACAGCCGTCAGCTTGTCGGCGGGCAGCAGGTTGCCGCGCACTTCATCGATCCCCACCTGGCGGGCAATCGCTTCCGCGGTATGGGTATTGTCGCCGGTCAGCATCATGGTCTTGATGCCCAGGCGGTGCAGGGCCTCGATAGCAGCCTGACTGGACGCCTTGACCGTGTCGGCCACCGCGAACAAGGCGATGACCCGGGTGCCGGTTGCCAGGGCAACCACGGTTTTACCCTGGCGCTCCAGCGTACTCATCGCGTCATCGAGCGACGATGTCGCCAGGCCCAGCTCGTCGATCAGGCGGTGGTTGCCCAGGTAGTACTGCTCGTCGCCGACGATGCCCCGCACGCCACGACCGGGCAGCGCCTCGAACTCATCGACCACCAGTTGCACTGTTTCGCTGAGGGTCGCCTGCTTGGCGATGGCCTGCGAGACCGGGTGATCCGAGCGCCCGGCGAGGCTGGCCGAGATGGCTTGTGCATCCACCTCCAGGTCCGTCGCCAGCACGACGTAATCGGTCTGCTCCGGTTTGCCGTGGGTGATGGTGCCGGTCTTGTCCAGGGCGATGAAGCTCAGTGTGGCGCCGCTTTCCAGGTACACGCCGCCCTTGACCAGAATGCCTTTGCGCGCCGCAGCGGCCAGGCCGCTGACAATCGACACCGGCGTGGAGATCACCAGCGCGCAGGGGCACGCCACCACCAGCAGCACCAGCGCGCGGTAGATCCAGTCTATCCATACCCCGCCCATGAACAGCGGCGGAACCACCGCGATGGCAACGGCGAAGAAGAACACCACCGGGGTGTAGATCCTGGCGAACTGATCGACGAAACGCTGGGTAGGTGCCCGGGAGTTCTGCGCCTCCTCCACGGCATGGATGATGCGCGCCAGCGTGGTGTTGCCGGCCTCGGCAGTGACCTGGTATTCGAACGAGCCGTTCTCGTTGATCGTGCCGGCGAACACCGGATCGCCTGCGGCTTTCTCTACCGGCAGGCTTTCACCCGTGATGGGCGCCTGGTTCACCGCCGAACTGCCGTTCTGGATCTCGCCGTCCAGGCCGATGCGCTCACCGGGGCGCACCCGCACCAGGGCACCGATGACCACCGTCTTGACGTCGACATCCAGCCAGCTGCCGTCCGGCTGGCGCACCGTCGCCCACTCCGGCGTGAGGTCCATCAGGCCCTTGATCGCATTGCGCGCCCGATCCAGGGAGCGGGCCTCGACCATTTCCGCCAGGGTGAAGAGCACCATCACCATGGCCGCCTCAGGCCACTGGCCGATGAGCACCGCGCCGGTCACGGCAATGCTCATCAGCGCATTGATGTTCAGGTTGCGGTTCTTGAGGGCGATCCAGCCCCTCTTGTACGTCTCGGGACCGCACATGAGGATGGCGAGCAAGGCGATGACTGCGACCACCCACTCCGGCGCGGACTGGGTGAAGTGCAGCACCTCCGCCGCGACCGCCGCGACACCGGCAAAGCCCAGCAACCATTTGGTGCGTGTGCTGGCAGGGCCATGGTCGTGCCCGTGATGGTCGTCTTGCGAGGCAGGCGCTACGGCCTCCCCATCCAGCGGCTCGGCGTGCATGCCCAGGGACGCCACGGCCTTCTCGATACCGCGGGTATCCGACAGCCTGTGCCAGACGCCCAGGGTCTGGTTGATCATGTTGAATTCCAGCCGCTGAATACCCTCGAGTTTGGAGAGCCGGCCTTCGATCATGGTCTGCTCGGTGGGGCAGCACATCTCCCCGATCCGGAAGCGGCTGAGCCGAGCGCCTGTCTCATCCAGCGGCTCAGACGTATCGACCGCAGTGGCTGCCCCACAGGCCGCAGCGGGTGTGCAGCAGGCATCCTTGAATTGAGCGGGTTGCGCGGCAACGGCGGCAGTGGGCTCGGTGATCGAGTACAAGCTGCCAGGCGCCGGCGTACTTGCTGCACAGTTGGAGGTGCTGGAGCAGCAACCGGCGGCTTCGTGCGTGTGCTCGGCCGTGCCGTGTTCAGGCTGCGCCTGCGTCGACATGGCGCCGGCCTGGGATGCCTTGGGATCGAACACCTCCACGCGCGCCTGCCCTTCCGGGCCTGATTCACCGCCGCAGCAACTCTTCATGGTTCACACCTCCAACAATCGATAGGTGAAGTGAAAACCCTGTAGCGACTACAAGGTCAAGCGTTTCTGGCGGGTTTTATTGATTTCGAGCCCGGGCCGCACGTCGTAAACTGCGCCGCTCAATCTGTCCTGTCCGCCATGGAGGGTGCTTGCATGAAAACAATCGACCGGGTTTTCCTGAGTACGGGAATGGTGATTCCGTTCTGGTTGTTCTTCGGCGTCCTGCTCACAGCCCTCGCCTACCCTGGCTACAGCCACCTCGACCAGGCCATGAGCCTGTTGGGGGCCGACGGTGCGCCCACCCAGGGCTTCTCGGCCTGGGTGAACAACGCCCCGCTGGGCGTGTTGTTCGTGCTGTTCGCCCTCGGCGTGGGGCGGCATTTCCGAACCTCGCGCCTGGCGCAGTTCAGTGCCGGATTGATCCTGATGCACGGCCTCGCCAGCTTCGCCACCGGGTACTACCCCTGCGATCAAGGCTGCGCACCGGCTGAACCGTCCTTTTCGCAAGAGCGGCATAACCTCGCCGGCCTGGTGATGTTCGCCTCGCTCACGGTGGCAAGCGCCATCTGGATCATCCTCGGCAAACACCTACTCGGCTCACAGCGCTTTTCCGTTTTCTCGGCAGCGTGCACCGTGATGGCCCTGGTGACGGTGCTGCTCATGGCCAGCGCGCTTGAAGCCGGTCAGCTGTTCGGCCTCTTCCAGCGGCTCAACTATGGCGTCTCGGTACTGTGGACGGCGGGCTTGGCGTGGGTCTCGCTACGACACGCAGATGCCGCGGCCAGGCACTGAACGCAGGCCGTTCAGTCACCGGTAACAAAGCCGTAGATACGTCCGGCCGTCGGGATAACGGTGGCCGCGAATGATTCCATAGCGGCGGAGTGGCTAAATAGTGGCCAATTGATATATTGCTCACTTCTTCGTCCATATCGAGAGCGCGATGAAATCTCGCCTGACAACACGCCTGCGGCTACCCATGCTTTGCGTCTATGTACTGCTGGGCGGCTGTGCGGGAGACCCGCTGTCCCTCGTGCTTGATCCCATCGTGTACGCATCGGGTGCCGGTGATTCCGGTGGAATCGACCCCGATGTCCAGGCCAAGGTGCGGGCCGAACTGCTTCAGAATGAGATGCAGCAGAGTTGCGCAGACCTGACCCTCAACTGGCCCCAGACCCGGGCCAACTGGCTGCAGTCGGACTCATCCAACATGGCCATGATCGTCTCCATTCGTGAGCAGGCCATTGCGCAGAAAGGCTGTACGGTTCCGACAACCGCAGCACAAGGCACATCCGAGGTCGCGACTCCAGCACCCGCCGTTGCACCGGCTACCACGACTGGCCAGCCCTATCGCACCGACGTTGAACGGTACGCTGCCGAAGAAACACACGAAAACTATCGCGGACGCTCCTGCGATTACCTGCATGCACAGATCATCGTGGCGCAGTGGACCATTACCGAGCAGGACCCGGAGGTCAGCCAATGGGGGCAGAAAATGCACAGCGTCGTCTCCCAGGTCCTGACAGAGGAGGGTTGCCCGCCCGCCGCCTGGAGCGGGGGGCGCATCGGCGCGCAGATCACCACCGTCGACCCGCTGAAAGCCGCTCCCCTTGGCATGCCCACGGTCGGAGTCCTGATCAAAAACACCGTACCAGGCAGCCCCGCCCAACAGGCCGGCCTCCTTCGCGGGGATATCATCCTGGCGGTCGACGACAAGCCGGTCGCGGACGCAGCCGAGTTCATGGCGCACGTCTTGAAACAGCCCGTGGGCACGTGGATCAAGGCGAAGGTCTGGCGTGGCGTGGCCTTCGATGTGGCAGTACTGGTGTCAACGCCTGCCGCAGGCCAATAGCAAGGTGAATACCCACCAGCAGCCTGGGTACAGGCTGCGTGGGCGCAAGAACCGTTACCTGATTTGAGGCGCATGCATCGTGCAAGCCTGCAGGATCACCCGCCCGGCCTGGCGGTGATCACGCGTTATGAACCGGACAATCCTGACTTATGCCCGTTGACCTGCAAGCGCTCTACCCAAAACTGATCCACCTGATGCTGGATACAGTCTTCGTGGTCGGCAATGACGACCAGATCGTATTCGTGAGCGATGCCTGCAATGCGCTGCTGGGATACCGCGCGGACGAACTGATCGGCACCCCGATTACCCGCTACATGCACCCGGACGACCTGATTGCTACCCGGGCCTCGATCAACCGTGTCATGAGCGGCCAGCCCCACTTCGATTTCCGCAACCGCTACATCCGCAAGGACGGTGGTGTCGTGTACATCCTGTGGGCCGCCTTCTGGTCCGAGGAAGTGGGCGCACGTATCGGCGTCGCCCGGGACGTGACGGCCCTGACCCAGGCCGAACAGGAACTGCGCTTCCTCGCCCACCACGATCCGCTGACAAAACTGAGCAACCGCTTGCTGTTCAACGATCGGCTGGAATCGGCCCTGCGAGCGGCAAACCGCCACAACAGCACCCTGGCGCTGCTGTTTCTGGATATCAACGACTTCAAGGGCATCAATGATGTCCATGGCCACACGATGGGCGACCGCGTGCTCAGCGTGATTGCACGGCGCCTGGAAGGCTGCGTGCGCGAAACGGATACCGTCGCCCGCCTGGGGGGTGATGAATTCACCGTGCTGCTGACGGACATCCAGTCGGAGAGCGCCGTTTCCGAGAAGGTCGAACAGATTCTCGCGGTCATGGCCGAGCCGTTGGGCGATGACTTTGCCGGGCTCGACATGCCGTCCTGCAGCATTGGCGTGGCCTGTTATCCGGCAGACGGAGCGGACGCCGACACACTGCTCAGCCACGCCGACAGCGAAATGTACCGGGTAAAAAGAAACCGCCCTGCGACAGAATGAACGCGGGTTTAGCCACACTGTCGAGAACCCGCCCGCCCCTCGCAAATGCCCCTCCCCCCACTCACTCCAGTGCCGCGCCCTGCCCTCGCAGCATGGCGATGTCGCGCTTGGGTGGTGCCCCGAACAGGCGGCTGTATTCGCGACTGAACTGGGACGGGCTTTCGTAGCCGACCGTGAAAGCCGAGCGTGCAGCGTCCAGGTGCTCGCTGAGCATCAGACGCCCGGCTGCCACTTACTCCTGATCGAGGTAGTTGATTTTCGTTGCCCCACCGGCCTGTAGGATCAGTCCGGCGCGGGCTTCCGGCAGCAGCACTGCGCGCGGGTGGCTGGTGTTGGCCCGGTAGCGCCAGGCAATGCCGGATTGCAGATCCACGAGCTCGACCCTGCCGCGCGTCGACTCCAGGCCTGCCAGCACCAGCCAGTGCGAGTCGGGCGTAGTGGCGGCCCAATTGACCGTTTGCAGGGTGAAGGGATAGGTGCGTCGACGCTGCATCGTGCCCGTGTCCCACTCGCTAATCTCGGCCTGCGAATCGGTGCGCCGGGCCTCCGGCAACCAGCCCACCGATACCAGGCGTCGCCCCTCGTCGAGCAGCGCCAGGGTCAGCACATCCGTGCGAACCTCTCGACCATACGGGGCAATCTGTTTCACCACCTCAAGCCGTGGCGGCTCCGTGGTGACCACCAGCTTCATCAGAATCAAGTCACCGTTTGAGCTGCCCACGGCGATCAGGCCGGACGCTCGGTCGCTGGTGATCGCCGTCACCTGGCCGCTGCGCTCGACCTCGTACGGGGCGCCCACCAACTTGCGCTTGCTGTGGTCGTAGATCCACAACTGGCTGGATTCCGCGAGCAGGTACAGGCCCTTCACCGGGCTGGCGGCAATGGGGCCGGGGCCATTCATGCCGGTCAGGGTCAGCAGCAGCTCACCGGTGTAGGCATCCCACACCCGTGGTCCGGCTTCGGGATCGACCATATGGCTGTCGAACATCGAGGCTGTCAGCACGATGCCGTCATCGCGACCAAAGGCGATGAACTGGGTGCGCACGTCATGGGCTTCGCGCACGATCCGGGCAGCGGGCTGGCGGGTATCCCACAACTCCAGCAGGCCGCTCTCTCGGCCGACTGCCAGCAAGCGCATCTGCGGGTCGAAGGCAACCGTCGCCGCACTGTCGTCACTGCGGCGATTGACGTCGATAAAGGTCTTGAAGAAATCCGGGTGGATGGAGTCCTGCAGCCAGTGGCAGCTCGTCAGCATTGCCAGGCAGACGGTGCCAACCACGCCAAGCAGCAGCCCTCGGCCGAGCCGCGGCCAACCATCCCTGTCGTAAAACGCCATGTGCGTGAGCGCTCCAGTGAGTCCGTTCGCTGCCTATAGTCGCGCAGACGGATGGCCTTGTCTGCTGGCTGTGAAACCGTTTTCAACCCGGCACCAAGTCTGTCGCAAAACAGCAGAGTCGCGCCAACATGACTGGAGGTCCCTGACGGGGTTCTGGATAATGGCCGCCGCGGTCATGAACCGCCCCGCCGATTGATATGGAAATCCTGCTCGATGAAATTGCCACACCGCGCCGCCCTGCTCGCCTCCGTCCTGCTGCTCCCTGCTATTGCCCAGGCCAATGACAAACCGCTGGTTGAGACCCTCAGCGCGTTCACCCAGTGCGACGCCAGCTTCTTCAGCAGCCTGCAGACCCACCGCGCGTCATGGGAAGCACTGGTCCCGCTGAAGCACGAAAAACATGCCAGCTGGATCGCCGTTGAAAACCGCACCAAGGAGGGCAAAGACACCGTGCCGATTCAAGGCACACCACACGTCGCAGGCATGAAGCTGGTGTCCTACTTCGACCAGAGCGCCGACCTGGACGATCTGGGCAACTACCTGTTCTGGGGCTTTATCATCGACGGCAGTCCGGACCAGGTGGCCCGACAGCTCGCACCCCTGCTCAAGCACCCCGAACAGCTAAAGCCGCTCGGGCCGACCTTTGTTCGCAGCGAACTCCGGCTGGGCGACCGCTGGCAGCTCATCCAGCCGCTGAAAGGCGCCCCCGGCACCGCTCGACTGGAGCGCGTGCTGCTCCTGGAGGCCGATGGCCGGCAACCCGACCGGACCCGCCTCAGTTGCTCGCTGCAAGGCGCGACCGATAAAGCGGCATACGCTGAAGTGCGCCCTGACATTCCGGCCACCGACTACCCACAACCCGTGCCGGCAACCGACATCACCGACGTGGTCGTGCCCGAAGGCGTGTTGCAGCGTCTCGACGTGCCCTTGCTGCAGCCGAAATTCACTTCGCTGCGCTACACCTACGCCTCGTCAAAGAGCAGCTCGAAAAAGAGTGACCCGATCACCATCGAGATAAAGGTCGAGAACGGCCTGCTGAACAAGACCGAGATCTACAGCCCGAGCTTCCAGGTCCAGCGCCTGGTCAAGGCCGACCTGATCCAGTTGAAATCGAAGATGGTCGGCATCGGCGACGGCCGCGTGCTGGTCACCCAGCAAGCCGACGTACTAATCCCCAAGGACTGGGCCACCGGCCAGACCCTGAGCGCCCGCCTGGAGATGGAAGAAACCCCGGCCAAACCGGGCGACGAGCAGAGAACGTCAGAGATGACCTGCACCGTCGGCAAACGCTACCCGGCCGCAAAGGTATTCGCCTCCCTCGCCGGGGACGCCATCGAACTGACCTGCGAGCAAAGCAGCTACCGCAGCGTCAGCGCCTTTATCGAAGACCTGGGCCTCGCGATCACCTTGGAATCGACGTCTGACGACCAGCATCTGTATGAGGTGACGGCGTTGGAGGTTGTGCGTTAAGGCGGGAAACAGACGCGTGGTTCAGGGCTGGCTGCCCCTGAACCACGTGGGCCATCGTATTAGCGTTTGATCGGCCTTGCGACATGGTCGGCTGTGGGCCAGAGACGGCCATGCTGCCAGAAAATCTGCTGCAGCATGCCGCGCCGTTCAAAGGGGGTTGAACACTGATTTCCGCTGATCGTTACTCAAGAGGAAACGAGTTTCTCGTAGTCAGAGAAGGGCTTGAGCGCACAATACTGCACATGGAGCAGATTCTCTTTGACGTAAGGCAGCGCCTCGATATACCCACGGGCCTCTTCGAAGGTGGCGGACTCGAGCTCAAACGCTGCCCCGGGGCCAGCGGCCAGCCCATGGACTGCGCGAACAATACCGTCGGCGAAGCCTTGCCAAACGTGTAGTACCTCCGGCTCCGCGAGTCGCTTGAAGTCCTCTGCCGGTCCATCAGCACGACGAGTCAGAATCACGAAGGTTTTCATGACAACTCCCCCGCTTCCGACTGCTGCCGCTGGGCTGTTTCACCATGAGCAACGTGCGCCATTATGCCGGTCTGGCCGACGGCCACATGCGGTTTGAGCTCGTGGCTGGGGGTGTAGTCCCCTCCGTTCTGGGGCCGGAAAGGTATGGCCGTGTCGGTGAACAAATCCTCGAGACGTCTGCGCCAAGCCTCTTTGGCAGCGATAGCACCGGTGGCGGTCAATTTGCCAGTGCCGTATATGGCGAACGTAGGCAGCACATCAAACCCTGGGAAGTAGAGCGAGCCGTGCGTGATCGGGAACAGCAACTGCTCAAGTGGGCCGTTGATACCGCGTGGTGAGTAGTCTTCTGCGGGTCCACCGACAGCGACTGACAACATGGCCCGCTTTCCCTTGAAGGCCCCGTCACCATAGCGGTAGGCGTTGCCAGCGTCCTTGTAGCCGTGGGCGAGTCCGGCGGCCCAAACGCGATCTATCCACCCCTTCATGATGGCCGGCATGCCGTACCACCACAGTGGAAACTGGAAGATGACAGCATCTGCCGCCAAGACCTTCTCTTGCTCTGCCGCCACGTCAGGGCTTTGGCGGTTATGACGATAGGCATGGGCGGACTCTGCGCCAAACGACAGCCGCTGAAGGTTGGCCCGCTCGGGAAAGTCGTGCTCGTCGAACGTCGCTTTCCAGCCCATGGCGTATAGGTCGGATTGCAGGACCTCGTACCCTTGCGCAGTCAGGCATTCAACAGACACATCCACCAGTTGCCGCGTCAGCGACGAAGGCTCGGGATGGGCATGGATGATCAGTACTTTTTTCGACATGAATGACGGCTCCGCTGTGATGTCGGAGGAAGTGTCGCGGGGCTCGGACAACCTGTGAAATCGCAAAATTTTCCTGCTAGCATCAGCCCGATGGATACCAGACGCCTTGACCTCAATCTGCTTGTGACACTGGAGGCCCTTCTCATCGAGCAGAACGTGACCAGGGCGGCTGCTCGTCTGCATCTGAGCCAGCCAGCAGTCAGTGCACAGTTGAGCCGCCTGCGCGACGTCTTCAACGACCCGCTTCTGGTCCCCGCGCAGCGTGGAATGACACCCACCGTCAAAGCCTTGGAACTGCTCGCCCCGCTTCGCCAGGCACTTGACCAGGTAAGGGCTACCGTCACCACTCACCTGAATTTCGAGCCCGCGACGGCGAACTTGACGGTATCAATCGCCTGCACGGATTACGTGCAGGCGGCCTTGATCAAACACCTCGTTGTCGCCATGCGACGCGAAGCGCCGGGTGTCCGTATCGCATTGCGCATCCTGGACGTACCGCAGCTGGAGCTGCAGATGACCCGCGGCGAGGTGGATCTGGCCGTGATCAACATGAACGGGGTTCCACCCGCACTGCACTCGCAACACCTGTATGACGAGCGTTATGTACTGATCGGGCGCCGTGGGCATCCAAGCCTGCGCGCGGACCTGACGGTGGATGAGTTCGCGCAGCTGGAACATGTCGTGGTGTCTCTGCGCGGCGGAGGTTTCTCTACCTCAGTGGATAACGCCCTGGTAGCGCGGGGGCTGCGGCGTAACGTCGTGCTGTCAGCGTCTTCATTCCTTCCGGTACCGGAGCTGGTCGCTCAGTCGGATTGTGTGGCCCTGGTTCCACGTCGCCTCGTAGAGGGTCGCAGCGAGCAGCTACTGTGCGTAGCCCCCCCATTGCCGGTGGAAGGTTTTGCGATTGGCATGTTCTGGCATGAGCGATCGGATGGGCACGCCGGCTTCAAATGGGTGCGTGAGTTCATCGCTCTCGTGGCCGATTCTCGGGCATCCCTTAACAGCGTCGAACCGGCTCAACCTGAATCGAGCACTGCGCCTGGCAATTAGTCGCATTGCTTGATGCGGCCTCACGTTCGCTATTGGCCGGAAGCGGTCCCTCTTTGCCGGCTGCTACCGGCCAAACCTCGCCGCTAGCGCGCGGCCACCCCTCTGGGTTTGTAGAACAGGAAACTGCCGATCTCCTTGGTCTTGATATACGTCTTGGACCAATCCACAGAAGCGCTGCGGTCGTGGAAGAACAGCGCCCCATTGGTGCGGTCTGGCAGCTGCTGGTTGAGGGCTTTGCGGGCGATTTCCTTGGCGATGGTGTAGCGATCTTCCTCCTCGACCTGATCGGGCCGACCGTCACACCACCAGGAAAACTGACAGGGACTTTTTTCCGAACCCTGCTTGACCACTGCGCAAACCGTATCGGGAAAATCCTTGCTGCCTAGGCGGTTCAGCACCACATTCGCCACCGCCTCCATATCCTCAACCGCACCGCCTTTTGCTTCCCAATAAATCGTCCGTGACAGGCACGTAATGGCGTCGTCCATGGGTGCCTTGCCGGCGGGGTCGACGGCCTGAACTTCAGTTTTGCTCAGAGGCGTCGCTTGGGGGGTGGCCTTCAAACTGTCCTTCTCGGCGGCTTTTTGCTCCAGCACTTCAGCTTTGTCTTCGGCGGCGGCTTTTACCGCCAGTTGGGCGTCGGTGGCGTGAAGTTGGCCTCCCCACACCATGAGGCTGACGCAAATGACTTTTGAGAGGCCGTGCATGGTCGGTTCTTCCTGTTAAACCACATGGTAGTGATAGTGCCGAGTGTACTCGGTGCACAAAGGAGACAACCCGGTTCCGTTTTCTTTCCCGTTGGTGGTAAAGGCGGCGGACATATTATTCATAGTCCAAGCGTCTGCTTTTGGCTGTGGACTCAACCGCTAGAGCATCTGATACCAAGAGGCTGTACTGGTAAACACTTAGATAAGACCGCTCTTGTGCCCCACATCCCGACGAATGCATTGGAGAGTAAAACCAGGCGCCACCAACAAGCGCGATCTATTCGATAAGTAAGTGTTTGGGGTATGTCGTGCAACCCGCGGGACGTTGGGTTGTCCTCGGCGCAACGAGTTTTTGTGCCATACGGCCTTGTGTTGCGCTATGTTAGCTCCCCTCTTTTTAAGGCGTTTTATCATCGCGCGCGGACAAAAGCTTTGCTTGAGCAGAGTTTTTGCCGAAAGACTTCGGGCAACCTTCGACCGTAGGGCAATACTGGAAATGATGGTCGATCTGCCTCTGAGTGACCCGGCGGCCCGTATTCTGGTCGACCCTACGCTTGACGACTTCCCGCCCTGCCGCCTGCTGCCTAATGCGCCTGCAACGCAGCGTGTTCCGCTGATTTTTCTGACACCTCGTGGTGTGATTCCCAGCCAGTACTACCTGCGGGCGCCCGGCGAGTGAGTGTGCTCGCTCGGCTAGCGGTTGCCATGCTGCTAGCGCTGCTTGCGAGCTCCGTGCTGGCTGAGGCAGCGCTCTGTACGTCATCACCGGACGGCTGGGACGTTCCCGCTCAAGGGTTTGAAGACCCGCAAGGTGAGATGACTGCCGCGGAGATTGCGGCTCTTCCGGATGAGCGTTTCCTGCCAGTAAGCGCGTGGCCGAACGGCAGCTATGTGTCTTCCGCATTCTGGTTGCGATTCTCCCTGCGCAATGACAGCGATCGTCCCTGTTCTCGCTGGTTGTCGGTGGGTGAACCGTTGCTCGATAGCGTGCAGGTGAATATCCAGCGTGACGGCGAGTGGACTGAAATGCATGCCGGCAGTCGCTACCCGCTGGCGGACTGGGCCATCCTGACCCGTCAGCCATTGTTCGCACTCTCCCTTGATTCGGGGGAGCATGCATTGGTGGTGGTCCGCATCGTCAGCGACAGCGTGATGCTGGTCAGGCCTAAGCTGTGGACGGACGCGCAACAGCTTGAGGTCAGTCAGCATAGCTATCTGATCGATGGGTTATGCCTGGGCATCGGGATGCTGATCGTACCGTTCAGTCTGGTCCTTGCTCTAATGATGCGCTCGCGTCTTCTGCTGGTGCATGCGCTGGCCATCCTCGCGTATTTGCTTCTGGTTTGCGCCGCTACCGGCTACCTGCTTTATCTGCCGGCGTTGCTGCCCTGGGTCCAGGAAGTTGTGAGCCTGCTTTCCTGCCTGGCCTCCGTTCTATTCACGATTTATGTGTACGTGTTGTTCAAGCTGCATTTGCTCGGACGGGGCTGGCGGTTGGTGTGGGCGTCGTTCGCTGCATTGATGGGCGGCATGCTGTTATGGGGAGGAGTCGACGGCTACATCGAGACACGCATTCTGTTCAATGAAACGCGCTGGCTGACCTACTTCCTTGTACCGCTGGCCTGCCTGCTCGCCTGGTACAAGGGGCTGAAGCCCAGCTGGCTGGCCTGGCTGCTGGCAGCTATGTTCGTGACTCAAGGTGTTAGTCGGCATGTTCTGGGCGAAACGCAGGCTTCCTGGCATTTCGGCGAAGACCCTCTGAGCACGGTCTCTATCCTGCCGGGGGTGTTCCTGCTCGTGTGTACCCTGGTCATGGAGTTTCGGCGCAGCCGCCAAGGTGAGCGGCGTGCCATTGCCGAGCTGGATGCCCATCAGCAAGCAGAGCACGAGCGGCTTGAAATCACGGTGGAACGGCGTACCGAGCAATTGCGCGAGTCCCTGCGTGCACGCAGTTCTCTGCTGGCCAGAATCACCCACGACCTGCGTTCGCCATTGACTGGCATCATCGATTACGCGCAGCTGTTACGGGCTGAAACGCCGCATGACTACCCGCAGCGTATCGAGCGCAATGCCCGGCATCAGCTGGAAATGATCGACGAACTGCTGGAGTTTTCGCGTAGCGAACTGCAGCAGCAGGAATTGGTTCTGGCGCCGGGATACCTCTATGGATTTCTCCACGAGATAGAGGACGAAGGGCGTTTTCTGGCCAAGCGAAAGGGCAATCTCTTCACCTGTGATTTCGCCAGCGATCTGCCGCTGCTGGTGCATGCGGACTTCCGCCGCTTGCGCCGTGTCTTGATCAATCTGGTGAGCAACGCGGCAAAGTTCACCCACGCAGGGTCGATCAGTTTTACGGTGGAGGTGGTGGGTGGTGATGAGGCCGTGACGTGCCTGCGCTTTTGCCTCAGGGATACCGGTATAGGCATTCACTCGGAGGAGGCTGAGCACTTGCTGCAGCCATTCAGCCGCGGCCGCAATGCGGCCAGCTACGAAGGTAGCGGCCTCGGGTTGTCGATCGTGGCCCAGTTGCTGCACCAGATGGGCAGTGAACTGGTCATCGAGTCGGCTCCCGCGCGCGGCAGTCAGTTCAGCTTTCTGCTGAGTCTTGTCTGTGCCAATGAGCAGGAGTTGGATGTCGTGATGGATGGTACAGGGGGGGCCATCCATGGCGAGGGGCGCAGCATTCTCCTGGTTGATGACATTGAGCAGAACCGCGAAGCACTGAGCGATCTATTGGGTGGCTATGGTTTCGATATTCTCATTGCGCAAAGCGCCGAGCAGGCCCTGGCCTTGCTGACCCAACAACCGGTGGATGTGCTGATTACCGATCAGATGATGCCCGGGCATGATGGCTGGTGGCTGTTGCGTCGGGTGCGGGAGCTTCGGCCGGAACTACCGGTGCTGCTGTATTCGGCAGCTCCACCTCTGCGGCCCGAAACGGTGCCCGCCACTCTGGGGTTCGACGATGCCCTGCTCAAGCCGGCGAATGGGAGTGAGCTGCTGGACCGGGTCGCTCAACTGCTGACCCTGGCGCGCTAATCGCGCGCTTTGCAACCACGTACCCGGATGATCGCTTCACCGTGGCGATGAACGTGCGCCGACAGGTTCTCGAATTCGCACCGATCTCCCACCATTCGCCGATGATGCAGCAATAGCGGAACACCACCCTGATGCCGATCCCTCTCTCCTGGCTCAGCCGCGCGCCTGCCTGTTCGCAGCCTGGGATATCGGTCCAGAACAGGCGCTCCGTTCTTTCACACCAGACAGGGCACTCACCGAGAAGACTGGTGGTGTCGGTTAGGGCTTTAAACATGGTTGCGTCCTACGAAGCAAGATGGGGCGAGTTGGCGGTCAGCTGGAGAAAAGCGCGGACCATCGGTCACCGAACAGTGAGATGACCAGGCCTGCGAGCATCACCAGAGCGCCGATCAACTTGATGGAAGAAACCGGCCTCTCAATTGCCCCGAGCAGTCCGAAATGATCGATAACCAGCGACGAAATGATCTGCCCGGCGATAGCGAGCCCTAGCAGGGCTGACAAACCGATTTTGGGCGCGAGCACCACATAGCTAAGCAACGCGCCGGCACCCAGCAAGCCGCCCAGCAGGCTCCAACAGGGCTGGTCAGGTATAGCCGCCATCGACGTCACTATCCCGCCCCGCATCACCGAAAAGATGCCCAGGCATAGCGCACCGGCAGTAAAAGAGAACAGCGCCGCCGCTACGGAATCTCCACCTATACCTTTAGCGAGTTGACCGTTCAGTGTGGTCTGCAGGGTTATGCCGAGCCCTGCGCCGATGGCCAGCAGGTAGTAGGCTACGTTCATCTCGCGCCTCCTTACTGGACTGAATCAAGCGGCATAAATGTCTCGGCAAAAATGTCAGGCTGGTAGCCAGCAGCAGCAAATAGATGTTCTCGGGATTCGTTGATCGCTGCCCGAAGTCGCTCGCTGTTCACGCCCAAGACTTTGCCATGACGCTTGACGATGCGTCCGTCAATCATGACCGTGTCAACATTACTGCGTTCGGCCGCGTGTACTACGGTGCCGAATGCGTTGCCTACCGGGTAAAGGTTTATGTCCTGCGCATTGATAAGGATCAGGTCGGCCTTTTTTCCGGGGGCCAGACTGCCGATCTTGCTCTGCAATCCTGCACAGGCGGCGCCGTCGACAGTGGCGGCTTTAAGCAACTCATGAGCGGGCAGTGTCAATGGATGATGCTCTGATCCGCAGCAGCGCTGCTGGTGCATACCCATGACGCGTTGCAGGTAAAACGCCACCCGCATCTCCATGAACATGTCGCCGCTGTAGGAGGTTTCGTTATCGACGCTCAGCCCCGGACTGATGCCGTGACGCTGGGCCGACTGCAGGGCGAACATTCCATCCTCAATGCCGTAGTGAGCATCTGAGCGCGGGCATACGTTGACCCGCACGCCAGCCTCGCGAAGGATTTTCCATCCCGCGTCCGGCAGCGCGGTGCAGTGGTTGAAGATGTTGTCGGGACGCAGCAGTCCTTCACGATGCAACCCCTCTAACTCAGCTGCCATTGCTCCGCCAAAAAACTCGGTGATGATAGGCAGGCCCAGTCGCCGGGCTTCAGCCCACAACTCAGGTTCCAGCTGTGCCATCACCGCCAGCGAGAACAGCGGGTTGTCGCCGCTCTTGACGTATTTTTCCTGCAGGCGCTCCAGGTTGCCCGGCCAGTGGGCTTTATCCCACTCACCAGCCACCGGCGCCCCCGAGGCGTGTACGGCGCGTATGCCTGCATCGAGCAGCGCCTCGACAGCGGCATCGGAGTGCGCGCCGGTGCGGCTGTTGTGTGAGTTATCCACTAGGGTCGTGATGCCAGCATCGATGCAGCCCAATGCACTCAGCAGGTTGCCGACATACATGTCAGCCGGGCGATAGTATTTGGCGAACGAGAAGTGCGTGGCGTTGCAGTAGTCTTCCAGGGTTTCGGCATTCGGATTGATTCGCCGGAGTTGCCCTTCCCAGGAGTGACGATGCGTATCGACCATACCGGGCATGGCGATCATTCCAGATGCCTCGATAACCATGACATCGTTGACTTCGATATTTTCATGTATGGCCGCGATGGTGCTGCCTTCGATGAGGATATCGCCGCGCGCCAGATTGCCAATATTTCCATCCATGCTCAGAACAGTGGCGCCGCGGATAAGTGTGCGGGCGGCCGCTGCGGCCGGGGCTTGCACGATATTGCGGTTGTATACAGACATTTTCAGTACACCTCTCCAAACGTCGTTGGAAGAAATGTACGGAAGGAGCTACTACCGGAAAAAGATGGTTAAACTGTTTTAATTATTCATAAATTACGAATAATACTCTCCCTCAACCATCGCTGTTGAGGCTGAGGAGGCATCATGGATCGTATTCAAGCTATGCAGGTTTTCGTACGTGTGGCTGAGGCGGGAAGCTTTACTCATGCCGCGCTCACGCTCTCTATGCCGGCCTCGACGGTCACCAGCAGCCTTAAGAATCTTGAAAAGTACCTACAGGTGCGCCTGCTGAACAGAACAACCCGACGGGTTAGCCTTACGCCTGAAGGCGCTCAGTATCTGGTGCAATGCCGGGAGATACTCGGGTTGATTGAACACACGGAGTCCAGCCTGACAGATTCCGTTAAACGGCCGCAGGGACGTTTGCGGGTCGATATGCCAGGTGGCATTGCGCACTTCATCGTCATGCCAAACCTGCATGACTTTTACCGGCGCTACCCGGATATCTACCTGATGATCGGCGTCAATGATCGTCAGGTTGACCTCATCCAAGAGGGCGTTGATTGCGTAATTCGCACAGGCGAGCTGGATGACTCTACGCTCGTCGCGCGCCCACTCGGCCGTTTTCGCTGGGTGACCTGTGCGTCCGCTGCTTATCTTAAAGAGAACGGTACCCCGCAAACGCCGAAAGATTTGTCTCACCACCGGGCCATCCATTACTTCTCGGGCCGCGCAAGGCGAGCGGACGAGATGCACTTCGCCAGTGGCACCGAAAAGATCTCAGTCCCGGTGACCGGTACAGCGGCTGTCAACGAGACAGGGCTCTACATAAAAATGTGCCTTGAAGGCTTCGGGTTGGCGCAACTCGCTGAGAACGTAGTCTACGAGCATTTACGAGAAGGGCGGTTGGTCGAAGTTCTTGCTGACTGGCAGCCCGCTTCTGTTCCCGTTCACCTGCTATACCCGCATCAGCGCTTTCTTTCGCCCGCCGTACGCGCATTTGCTGACTGGGTAGCTGGGCTTATCCGAGACGAACATTCGGCAAGTTGATAGCAGAGAAAACTCCATCTTCTTTTGACGCAAAAAACAGCGAATCTCGCTCGTCTTTTCACGGGGCCGCAGATCCTATTACCGAACCTTCCTGCGTCTACTTTTGTCCGGAAACGGACGCCTGGGAGTAGCAGCCTCCAGCCAGAAACAAATGCTCAGAACAAAGAAATGAATCTGCGCACTGTTCCTCCCAGCCCCCTCTCCTCCCAACACCGCCCAGAGCAACGACCGTACAGCCTGGAAGTACGCCGCTCGAAGAGACCAGCCAGTGTTTGCCCCAGAACACCTGCACCTGGAAAGCTCCAGCCGACTTGCTGGCGATCCGCTGGTTACCGCCACCGACCTCTCCCACTTCTGCGAGATGAACCTGATGGAAAAGGCGGCGTAAATAAGCGGAGCCCCGGCATTGCTCCTGGTTTCGGTGCCGGTAGCGTGATGGTAGATTTCAGCATCTTTAAAATGGGAAGGGATGCCGTGATGTATCGATCTGCAGCAATTGTTGCGTTGGCCGCGATTCTTGCGGGGTGTGGTGAGCCGAAACTGGACGGTTCCAGTGACCAGGCAATGAGAGAGTCGATCGAGAAGGTTTCGGCCAGCCTTGAATTGGCAAAGCGCATCGAATTCAAGGATGCCCTCACGGTGATCATGGTGAGTCAGCTCGATTTTGGCGCAATCATGAAGGGCGAGCAGAGCAGCGAGGGTTGGGCTGGTCGTATGAACAATGCCCTGGCGGGTATGACGGCTGATGAGGTCATCGCCAAGGCGGCTGTTGTAAAGGCCGAGCGAGCTGCACGTGAAAAAGCGCAGGCCCTCGAGGAAATTGCAGAGCTTGAAGGTCTAGCCGCAGGGGCGAACGAAGCGAGGGCGAAGCTGGCTCGGTTTGAGGTGACGCGTTCGCGTTTCTACCTGCGAGATCAGCAGTATTTTTCCCTGAAAGAGCCCATCATCGAACTTGCTGTTCGAAACGCTACGGCACACCCGGTGTCCCGCGCCTACTTCAGGGGCACGCTTTCATCGCCCGGACGATCCGTGCCCTGGTTTGTTGAGGACTTCAATCACGCCATTCCTGGTGGATTGGAATCTGGAGAGGGCCAAGAGTGGGTTCTGTCCCCCATGATGTATAAGGACTGGGCAGCAATGAGCGGCCTGGATGATGCGGTTTTTACCGTTGAGGTCGTAAGACTCGATGGCCCCGATAACGAGTCGCTGTTTCATGCATCGGGCTTGTCAGAAAATCAACGTGGCAGACTCGCAACGTTGAAAGCGCAGTATCAGTAGAACCACTTCAAAAGAAGCCCTGCAGGCGCGGGGCTTTTTTATGCCCGGAGAAAACGCCAGCCTGAAAGAGCACCTGATTCCGTTCGTGCTGCGAGGCAAGGACGAACTGTTGCCGGCGGCGAAGAAGTCCGAAGAGGCGCTCAGCAGCCTCATGGCTGAGGCGCAGGCCATCATGGGCTTACGTATTCCATGACCTGCTTCCGCCCGCTAGCAGCCCTTCGAGTACCCGCATGGATAACCACCACCGGCCCTTGCCCTCCTCCCCTCCCCACGCTACAGTCCGCCCGTCGCGGTCAATCCCGCGACCGGGAGTCGAAACCCGTGTTTTGTCTGAGGCGCGACAGCGCCATAGCCGTAAGCAGCAGGCGCTTTTTTTGTGCCTGGTGCTTCCGTGCATCTATGGTGGGCCGTGCGGGGCAGGCTTAGGCCTGGCCGGTTCCCTCGGACGCCGGTATTTCGACCCCCGTACGGTCCGCCACCCAATGCCGAGTCGAAACGGCGGCTGGCGGCTCCTTAACAAGTTCGAGGAGCATAAGGAATGCGCTATCCCCCTTTTACCCAAGGGCGCCACCTTGGGCAGTCTGCTGTGCCATCGACCTCTAGCCTGGAGGTGCCGCATGGCCAAATCTGATTCCGTCGTTATCCCCTTCCCTACTGATGCCAGCCCTGCCCCGGTTGATCGCCCCACCTCAGAGGCTTTACCTGCGTTGCCGCAATCCGGCGCGGAACACGCGAGGGAAGACGCTAACCGAGCGCTGCTGAATGACCTGATCCTGCAGTTCTGTCGCACCCAGGCACAGCGGAGAAAGGGCCATGACTGAGCGCTATGTGACCCACCTCCCCGCCCACGATGGGCACCCGGCTGCAGCGTTCGGGCTGGGAGTGGATTGCCAGGAGAGTTTCGCCCGGGGTGTGCAGCAGGCACAGGCCTGGCTGGATGCGACCAACAGCGGCTGGCTGTGGGCCAATCTGCTGCTGGAGCGGCAGCTGTTTCCGCCGGGTGTGCAGCGCCATGCCTTCGAGCTGGGCTTTCTCAGCCGCGTGCATCAGCGCCTGTGTTCACCCTTGGGCGGTGAGCACCTGGCGCAGCAAACGGAGTTGAGGTTGTAGCCAGTGGCAGACAGGTCTGCTCGCCGCTCTGGCGGTGAGCAGGCCCGCCCCGTCGAATTCATCCAAGGCGCTCGCAGCGACAGTTGGCCAGGGTGCAGACAGGCTGTTCAGGTACCCGAGGGGATTTTCTGGAACGTCAGCCCTTTGTGGGTCAGAAGAAGGTTGGAGGCTGAAACGAGGGTCGCGTAGTCATCCTTCGAATCCTGCTCCCCGTACACCAGATCGCCGGTGACCAGCCCCAGCTCGATCAGGTTATCCAGGCCCAGAAGAACGCGCGCCGGGTCCCCAATGAGGTCCTCTGAGGAGCGCGGTGTGTCGGCAGACAGTTGATTAATGAGCGACTGCAACAGCTTCGCTCTACTTTCGATATCCATGCATACACCAGCTATTTTTGTTCACTGTAGTCCAACATGCAGTGCCGTTGCACGCCCGGCGACAGCATCAGCCATCTTCGCTCACCAGACCTTCGTCGTACCTCGCCAGGAACGCGCGCAATCCAGCAGCCTACGTACCGGATAATGCGTTTGCGACGACGCTATAGGCCCACGGGTGCACGTTGCTGCTGCGCATGATCGAACTCGGCTCCCAGTTCGGTCATGGGGAATGCCTGGCTCATCCACCTGGCTTCCCGGCCATGCACATTGATGAAGCCAACGTCCGTCTCGACCACGTATTCGCCAAGCGCCTCATCCAGCAGCAAATAGGAGGCCTGACGAAACACGATATTGTCCTGCTCATAGTCTTCGTGCATCAACACCACGCCAATTTTTTCACCGTCGTCAGCGAGCAGGCAGAGGATCCTGGCGGGATCGAACGTGTGCTCTCCCAGCGTGATGATATTCATCGGGTTGCGGCGAGGGCGGAATTTGATGACCTCCCACTGATCGAGCGTCGGCATTGCTGCATGCAGTGCCTTCACCGCTGGAAAAGCCTCCTTCAGACCACCCGCACTGATAATGAATTCTCGCTTGCCACCTGCCATTACCGGCCCAAGCTCAAACGTCAGGTCCTGATGCACCTGGCCCAACTGGCTGCTCAACTCATCAAGCACCGGGTCGGTGGGCGAGGTGAAACGGTATAGCGCAGACTCGTTAGCGACGAACCAGTTCCAGAACTGAGCCTCCTGGCCTGCATGGGCAATTAGCGGCAGGCTGCTGCACAGCAGCGCGAACATCCTTTTGAGCATGAGAATTCCTTTTCAACGAGGGGAAGCCTGGCAGCCTGTTGGCTACGGCGGTGAACGAAGGGCTGCTATTGGCCGAAGGCCGGCATTAGGCAAGGTGTCATGGGCAGCTGTCATTAAAATTTTCAGGAAGCCTCTCATAGGCCAGTTTCATGGGACCTCACGCTGAATCCAAGCTGATTGCTGAGGCACCAACTGCCCAGGAAGAGTGACGCTTGGCTGTGGCAAGCCCGGCCCACAGCTCAAGCGCAGTTCACCCCCTACCCTTGCACCAACTCCAGTTCCCCTCTGAGCCGATCGCAGGCATAGGCCAGCGGCATCAGAAACGCGCAAACGCCCGCCAGAATGCGGCCGCGGCGCGACAAGGCAAGCAGCAGGGCCGGCAGGCCGAACACCTGGGTGTCGCCAATGTTCAGGTGCAGACGCTGGGCCGCCGGCGAATGCGTGAAATGCGAGCCAGAACCGATAAGGGTTTGCAGCAGCGTGCCGGATATATTCACCGCCGGCCCTTCGATGCGCAGAGGCGCTGCATCCGATCCGGCCTGCAGCGACAGCTTGATCAGTACGCACATCCCGGCTTGCTGTTCGTCTTTTTTCTGCCCATGGAGGCCACGGTAACCGGCGTGTGCAGCACTTTGGCTGTCGAGGGCTTCGAGTTCTGTTCGAATCGCCAGGTCGCTGGGCTGGATGAGGTTCCAGACCAGCCCGAGTTTTTTCAAGGCAACAAGCATCCACCATCCAGGGTCCCATTCCCCCGGGAACAGGCCAAGCCGCGCGGAACCGGGAAAGGCGTGGTGATTGTTGTGCCAGGACTCGCCCATGGTCAGCAGCGAGGTGTAGCGGATGTTTCGGCCCTGCACCGCAGCGCCGTTCACCCGGTAGTGCATGTGGCCATCGTTGTGAGCGAAGTAACCGATCAACCAGTGCCCGACGACCCCGGCGGTGACGCGGGCGCACACACCCCAGAACACGAAACCCCAACCGCCAATGAGGTAAAGGGCTGCCGCCGGTAGCAGTTGCTGGAGCATCCACGTGCGTTCCAGAAACTGGTAGAAGCGGTCATTGGCAATGCGCTCTTCGAGCTCAAGCGCCGGCGGGTTGTCGAGCTCCAGGTCGCAGTGCAACTGCCACCAGCCATCGAGCCAGAACGAACTGCCGTGCCGCAGGTAGTCATGGCATTCGGGAAGCCGTTGCGCGTAGTCGCGCAAGTCGTGCTGCCGCAGCAGCCCCAGAGGCCCGGCGAGGCCGACCTGCACGCCAAGATAAACCAGCGTGTACTCCAACCACTTGGGGCACTGGTAGCTGTCATGAATCAGCTTGCGGTGGCTGCCCAGCGAGTGCCCCAGCAGCAGTACGGTGCCGGTCGCCAGCAGAAAAACCGCGAACGCCGCCCAACTGAACGTGGCCACGCCACCCACCAGTGCGGCCAGGCCCATGCCGGTCAACCACAGGGACTTGAGGGGTGAATAACGGACCTTGCCGAGCAGTACGCTGTCGACGTTTGCCGATCTGACACGGTGCTGCTTGAGGCTTTCCGGTAAGTCAGTCATAGCAGAGGCACTCCTGCGCTGTTAACGAGGCTTGCGTTGTTTGGCCAGCTCTCTGGATTCTTTCTTGAGTGGCCCGGCGACCGGGCACAGATCGAACATGAAACTGGACAGGGAATTCACCAGGCTGTCGGAATTGAGCTGGTAGTAGACGAATTGCCCCCGCCGCTCACTGGTGACCAACCCGGCGTTTTCCAGCACCGATAGATGCCGGGAAATCGCAGGGGCGCTCATGGCGAAGCGCTCGGCCAATTCGGAAGTGGTGAGCTCGGTCTCGGAAAGAAACGCCAGGATCTGACGGCGCGGCCCGGACGCCAGGGCTTCGAAAATCTTGTCCATCCACCCGCCTTAACAATGAACTAATTAATAAATTCGTTAATTATTTATAGCAGGGCGTTTGTTCTGTGCAAAGCACCAGAACGAATTGATCACGCCGACGCGATCACGCTCACAAAAATCCCAAAGAAGGAGGCATAGGCGATACGGCTGCCTCGCCTACGAGTTCACATCCGGTGAGCGAAAACGCAGCGCCTCGATCACCAGGGACATTGCCGGCGAGACCTGGTGCCGGCTGGTGTAGTACAGGTGGTAGCCCGGGAACACCGGCCACCACGCTTCGAGCAACGGAATCAGCGCGCCGGATCTGAAATGCGGCTCCAGCAGGTCGTAAGGCGTATAGACGAGTCCCATGCCATCGATAGCGGCCTGGAGCTTGGTGTACGAGTTGTTGAACGTGACCTGGCCCTGCACACGCACGCTCAGTTCACTGCCGTCCTTCTCGAACTCCCAGGCGTAGAGCCCGCCATAGGTTGCCAGCCGCAGGTTGATGCAATTGAAGCGGGTCAGGTCGCGGGGTGAAGTCGGCAGTTCCTTGCCTTGCAGATAGCTCGGCGCGGCACCGACAGCCATGCGCATGTCCGGGGCGATACGCACGGCGATCATGTCCTTGTCCACGCTGTCGCCGAGCCTTACGCCAGCATTGAAGCGCTTGGCCGCGATATCGACAAAGCCGTAGTCAGCGCTGAGTTCGACATGGATATCCGGGTACTTCTGCAGCAGCGGCAGCAGCCTGGGCCAGAGCAGAGTCTGGATGGAGTGATCGTTCGCGGTAATCCGCACCGTCCCGGCGGGCTTCTCGCGCAGAAGGCTCAGGCTCCCCAGCTCATCCTCGATCTCGCTGATCCGGGGTGCAACAGCGGCCAGCAACCGAGCTCCGGCTTCGGTGGTGGAAACGCTGCGCGTGGTGCGCGTGAGCAACTGCATCCCGAGCAACGCTTCCAGCGCGCGCATCTTGTGGCTCAGCGCCGAGCGGGACAGGCCCAGCTGGGCCGCCGCCCGGGTGAAACTCCGCTCCTGGGCGATCGTTGCAAACGCCAGCAGATCATTGAGGTTGGGCTTGGCCATTGGTGAGCTCACTGCACTAGTACGTTCGTTTTTTACCACCTTATCAACAGTGGCTGAAACTCCTAAGGTGTTGCGCAAGGTAAGACTCACGCGTCTGGCGGTTTCGATTTGCCGGGCAGTGAACCCCGCGCCTTGCGTCGAGCGGCAGCAGCGCCGCCCACTTTCCGAAGCGCCCACAAGCGAGCGCTTCGCTGACCGAAAGGAGATTCGTCATGTCCCACGCAAGTGTCAGGATCGCTCTGTGCGCCGCAGCCCTTCATGCAGCAGTTGCGAGCGCCGCAAGCGAGCCACAGTCGAATGATGCGGCTGGTCAGCAGATCGTCCGTGCAGGCAGCCAGGCATCGATTGTCGGGCCGGCCGAATATTTCACCGGCCCGGTTCGCATCGACATGGTCTGGCCCGCCGGTGGTGGGCTCAATACGTCCGGCGCGCTGGTCACCTTCGAGCCGGGTTCCCGATCAGCCTGGCACACCCACCCTGTCGGGCAGCGTCTGTCCGTGGTCTCTGGTGTCGGCCTCACCCAGGAGTGGGGCAAACCCGTGCAGGAAATTCGACCCGGCGATGTCGTGTACTGCCCGCCGGGCGTCAAGCACTGGCATGGCGCCTCACCGAAAACCGCCATGACGCATCTGGCCGTCACCGCAACCCAGGCGGACGGCAAGAACGTCGAGTGGATGGAGAAAGTCAGCGATGACCAATACAACGCCCGCTAAGCGCAACGGCCTCTGCATACTGATGATTGGCGGCGTGCTGAGCCTGGCAAGCACCCTCGGCCATGCCGCGCCTGCCTCGGGCTCCAATCAGGAAGGAGGCAGCGCGCAATCCCAGTCAGACACACTCTCAACCCGCCAGCAGGCGATCATTCCGATTGCCGCGTTTGCCGCCGCTGGCGACATGGCGAAACTGGACGAGGCCCTGAACCGAGGGCTGGACGATGGGCTGACCATAAGCGATGTCCGGGAAGTATTGGTGCAGGCCTACGCCTACGCGGGTTTCCCGCGCAGCCTGAATGCACTCAACGCGCTCATGAAGGTGGTGGATACCCGCAAGCAGCGCGGCATTCAGGACGATCCTGGACGCGAGCCGAGCCGGGCGATTCCTACCGGGGACGCGCTGCTGGACGCAGGCACCGCCAACCAGACCAAGCTGGTCGGCCAGCCCGTGGCAGGGCCACTGTTCGAGTTCGCTCCGGCTGTTGACACCTACCTGAAGACTCACCTGTTCGGCGATATCTTCGAGCGCGACAACCTCGACTGGCAAAGCCGCGAGCTGGCCACCGTCAGCTTCCTGTCCGCACTGCCGGGGGTGGAATCCCAACTGCAATCTCACATCCGGATCAGCCGAAACGTAGGGCTGACCACCAGCCAGCTCAAGCAAGCAGCAGACCTGCTGAGCGCCCGCGTGGGCGCCGAGAACGGACAGCGCGCCCACGATGCAATCGCCCTCACATCGCCCGATACGGCCGCGCAGTAATCGGCGGCGGTAACGCCTTCCCTTCACACCGAATCGAGCGGGCACCGGGTAGCTGGCCTGCTGGGTTTGTCAGGCTACGCCTGCCTTTGTTTCCCATGTCGGCGCCCTGGCCCCAAACGCGTGCCAAAGCCGAAAACGCCTCTATAAGATTTACGCATCGTTCAATCTGAGCATTCCTGACTCAAAGCCCGTATCCGGTTCGTGGCACTCCCCCTAAATGATCCGGCCACTCCATCTCGTATTGCCCACGCTCAACCGCTACCCTGCCCGCTACCCGATCAACTGCCGATGCCGGATTCGATCATGGACAGATTCCAGGAAATGAACGTGCTGCTGGCCATTGCGCAGACGGAGAGTTTTGCCGGTGGCGCCAAGCTGCTGGGGCTGTCGCCGCCCAGCGTGACCCGTGTGATCGCGGGGCTGGAGGCGCGGCTCGGGACGCTGCTGCTGGCGCGCAGTACGCGCAGCCTGCGCCTGACCGAGGCGGGTCGGCGCTATGTGGAGGACTGCAAGCGCATCCTGCAGGAGCTGGAGGAAGCCGAAGAGCTGGCCACCGGCAGCGGCGTGCGGGCGCTGGGCAATCTGACGGTCACGGCGCCGGTGATTTTCGGTGAGCAGTTCCTGATTCCGCTGATCAGCGGCTACCTCACCGAACACCCGGAGGTGTCGGTCAACGCCCTGCTGGTGGATCGCCTGGTGAACATGGCCGACGAGGGGGTGGATGTCGCCCTGCGTATCGGCCGGTTGCCGGAGAACAGTTTGCAGGCGCTGGAAGTCGGGCAAATTCGCCCGGTGATCTGCGCGGCCCCGGCCTATCTCGATCAGGTCGGCCGGCCAACCGAGCCAAGGGATCTGCTGACGGAACAGATCGTCATGTCCTCGGCCAGTTCGCTGCTGACGGAGTGGCAGTTCAGCGGGCCGGATGGCGACATCACCCTGCACCCCAAGCCGCGCCTCACGGTCAGCTCCAACCAGGCGGCGATCAATGCTGTTTCCGAAGGCTGGGGCTTTACCCGGGTGCTGTCCTACCAGGTCGCCGAGCGGGTGGCCAAGGGCGAGCTCGAACTGGTGCTGGAGGATTTCGGCACCGCGCCGCTGCCGATCCACATCCTGTACCAGGGCGGTCGGCGGGTATCAGCAAAGGTGCGCACCTTCGTCGACTATTGCGCCAGCCGCTTCCTGGCCAACCCGGCCCTGCGCCCACCGGCAGCGGATTGACCCCATGAGCCGTTATCAGGAGATGCAGGTGTTCGCGGCGGTGGCGCAGGCGGGCAGCCTCGCCGCGGCGGCCCGCCTGCTCGACCTGTCATCGGCAACCGTGATGCGCAGCGTGGCCGCCCTGGAAGCCCGGCTGAACACCGTGCTGCTGGTACGCAGCCCCCGGGGCGTCAGCCTGAGTCCCACAGGGGAGGCCTTTGCCGCAAGCTGTCGGCAGATTCTGCAGGGGGTGCTGGAGGCGGAGCGCTCGGTGCTCGGGCTGCACAGCGACCCCGTCGGCCAGCTCACGCTCTCGGCACCGTTGTTGATGACGCCCCAGGTCCTGCTGCCGATCACCCTCGGCTACCTGGACGCGTTTCCCGAGGTGCAGGTCGTCACCCAGTCCCACGACGGCATCCCCAGGCTGCTGGACGAAGGCATCGACATCGCGCTGGTGGTCGGCCCGTTGCCAAACTCGTCCGGCTTCGCCATCCCGGTGGGTACGGTGCGACCCGTCGTCTGCGGTGCTCCAGGCTACCTGGCGCAGCGGGGCCGCCCCGCCACCCCGGACGACCTGCGCCAGCACCGCCTGGTGACGGCCACCTCCGCCGGTTATGTGGAGGCCTGGCGCTTTCGCCAGGGTCACGCCGTGCAGTGGATCAAGCCGCAACCGGTGCTGAGCTGCACCACTCAGCAGGCGGCCATCCGCGCGGCCATCGCGGGGCTGGGGCTGACCCGTTGCCTGAACCACGAGGTGCACCAGGAGCTGCAGGCCGGACAGCTCGAAGCGGTGCTGTGCGACGCCGCTCCGGAAGGCTTGCCGGTGAACCTTATCTACCGCGAAGGCCGCCGGGCCACGGTGCGGGTCAGGACCTTCCTGGATTTCGCCGTGCCGCAGCTGCGGGCACACCCCGCCTTTAACCACTGATTCTTTCGAAAAACGGAATTATGGATTGCCATTACTGGTAATTCTGCTGGTGACTGCATGGGCGCAGGATACGTCCATCAGCACGAGCGTCCCATGCCTCGACTCGGTGCTGCTTTCCTAACCTTCAAGGAGCTACGCCGATGTCACACGCCGCCATCAAACTCTACCGCCACCCCCTGTCCGGCCACGCCCACCGTGTCGAGCTGATGCTCTCGCTGCTGGAGCTGCCTACCGAACTGGTATTCGTCGACCTCGCCAAAGGTGAGCACAAACAGCCTGAATTCCTGAAACTGAACCCCTTCGGCCAGGTGCCGCTGATCGACGACAACGGCACCGTGGTGGTCGACTCCAACGCCATCCTCGTTTACCTGGCCAAGAAGTACGGTGACGGCCGCTGGCTGTCGGAAGAGCCGCTGGCCGCCGCACGAATCCAGCGCTGGCTTTCGGTGGCAGCCGGCCAGGTGGCCTACGGCCCCGCCGCCGCCCGCCTGATCACCGTGTTCGGCGCCGGGTTCAGTGCCGACGAAGTGATCACCCGTGCTCACGCCCTGTTCAAGACCATGGAAATCGAACTGGGCAGCTCGGCCTTCCTGGTGGGCGACGCACCAACCATCGCCGACGTGGCGAACTACGCTTACATCGCCCACGCGCCGGAAGGCAATGTATCGCTGGAGGACTACCCGAACGTGCGCGCCTGGCTGGCACGGATCGAAGCACTCCCAGGCTTCGTGCCCATGCAGCGCACCGCCGCTGGCCTGAACGCGAACTGAACACGGAGCACCCTGCCGGGGGCGCCCCCGGCAGCCTTCCCGAGGAGCGCCACCCATGGAACATCTGCCCAAACACCGCCAATCGCCCTGGCATGCCGGTGAAAGAATGCTTCAGCAACGGGTCGGCGCCTCCGACCGCATGGAAGCGGTCGGCCAGAAGGTCGTGCGCAACTACATGCCCGATCAGCACCGCGAGTTCTACCAGCAACTGCCCTTCATGGTCGCAGGCGCCGTGGACCTCGACGGCCAGCCCTGGGCCACCCTGATCGAAGGGGCAAACGGTTTCATCACGTCACCCGATCCAAGGGAGCTGGTGCTCGCCGCCGCCCTTGATCCGCAGGACCCGGCCACGCCTGGCCTGCAAGCAAACGACGCCATCGGCCTGCTCGGCATCGAACTGCACACCCGCCGCCGCAACCGCATGAACGGCCTGATCCGCGCGGCCTCCGCCGAGCACCTGGAGATCGTCGTCGAGCACTCGTTCGGCAACTGCCCGCAGTACATCCAGCACCGCACCTACACCCGTGCGCCGGAACCGCTTGGTGGCAAGCCTGCACGCCTGGACTTCACGGCGCTGGACCCGCGCACCACCGAGATGATCCGCAACGCCGACACCTTTTTCATCGCCAGCTACGTGGAGCACGACGACGGCAGCCGCTCGGTGGACGCCTCGCACCGCGGCGGGCGCCCGGGCTTCATCAAGGTCGAAGGCAATCGACTGACCATCCCGGACTACGCCGGCAACCTGCACTTCAACACCCTGGGCAACCTGCAGCTCATCCCCCAGGCAGGGCTGCTGTTCATCGATTTCACCACCGGCGACGTGCTGCAGATCACCGGACGCACCGAGCTGATTCTGGACAGCCCGATGATCGCTGCCTTCGAGGGCGCCGAGCGCCTGTGGACCCTGGACGTGGAACAGGTGGTACTGCGCCCCGCCGGCGTCTCGCTGCGCTGGGATTTCCACGACTACGCACCGACCAGCCTGATGACTGGCACCTGGACCGAAGCCGACAAGCGCCTCAAGGAGCGCGAGCAACGCCGGCAGTGGCTGCCGTGGAAAGTCACCCGGGTGGAACAGGAAAGCGTGGACATTCGCTCGTTCTACGTTCGACCCCAGGACGACACCCAGGTGGTGTTCCTGCCGGGGCAGCACTTGCCCGTTCGCGTGCAGCAAGGCAACGGCGCAGAGCCGTTGATCCGCACCTACAGCCTGTCCAGCGCGCCGTCCGATGGGCACCTGCGCATCAGCGTCAAAGCGCAAGGCCCGGCCTCGCGCCACCTGCATGACAGCCTGCAGGTCGGCGCCCTGCTGGATGTGCGCCTGCCGTTGGGCAGCTTCACCCTGGACAGCGAGACCAAGCGCCCGGTGGTGCTGATCGGTGCCGGCGTCGGCATCACCCCGCTGATCGCCATGCTGCGCGCCCTGATCGAGCAGAACCAACGAGAGCAACTGAATCGTCCGGTCTACTTTTTCCAGGGCGCCCGTACCCTGCAGGATCTGCCGTTTCAGGCGGAAGTCAGGGAGCTAATACAGCGCGCCGGCGGCCTGCTGCGCGTGCATCGCGCCCTGAGCGACGCAGGCGAAAACCCGGTGCCGGGCGGTGACTACGAGCTGGCTGGGCGCCTGCGCTTCGCCCAGGTCAAAGCCCAGTTACCCCTCGACGACTACGACTTCTACCTGTGCGGGCCGGCCAGTTTTACCCAGGACATGTACGACGGCTTGCGCGGTCTGAACATTCCCGACCCGCGTATCCATGCAGAAGCCTTCGGACCTTCTACACTTCAGCGGCAGCTCGACAGCCAGCCCCAGGCACCCGTGCAACCACCTGCGGCCAGCGTTCCGGTTCCGGTGCTGTTCACCGCCTCGGCCAAGGAAGCACGCTGGACGCCCGGCAGCGGCAATCTGCTGGAACTGGCAGAAAGCCGTGGTCTGTCGCCCGACTTCAGCTGCCGTGGCGGCTCGTGCGGCACCTGCAGCACGCGCCTGATCAGTGGCCAGGTGCACTACCCCAACCCACCGGCCCAACTGCCGGAAGGCGACCGGGTGCTGATCTGCTGTGCGATACCGGCGGAGAATGCAGATGGTATCCAACCCCTGGTCCTCGACCTCTGAACAGGTGACCTGAACATGAGCAGACTGGATTGCCTTATTTTCGACAGCACGCCCCGTTCACGCTGGAGCTCCGATACCGAACGCGGTGCCAGTCCCACCAGCAGCCCGCCCACGGCGCGCTGCAACGAGACGGAAACCGAATCCGGCTACCTGCTGCCGCAAGTGGTGGCCGCACCGGAGTGCCAGGAACCGCAGACGCCGCGCTGACTGCAACCAAGTCAGCAATTGGCTGCCGGCCTCCTGAAGACGGGCCGTTTGCGCCGATTGTTCACGATTCTGCAGCGCGACTGTCATGTGCAACACCGATCCTGAACGGGCTGTAATCCAGTGTTGCTCCAACTCTTTTCAATGCCGGCCTCGAGCCGGTTTTTTTTGCCTGAAAATCGGTGCAGGCGCTGCTTTTCAAGACGCCCTCAGGCCGAAATAGCCTGAACACCCAGGCCTCGCGCCAGTCCCTTGAGTGAGAGGGTCACCAAGGCAGCGCAGGTCATTCCCATGCCCGACAAACACATCAGCGCCCGACAATTGGGCCTGGAAGACGGGCTTGCCGAGGGCCGCGACGACGCCTTGTTCAAATGGCTGATCGCCAGTTTCCTGTTCGGCAAGCCCATCCAGCAGCACATCGCCGAGCAGGCCTATCGGGTGATCGTCGAGCAGCACCAGCGTGATACGCCACGCACGCTGGGCAACAGCAGCAAAGCCGAGCTGGTGCGGATGCTGGGGCAGGCGCGGTACGTGCGCTACGACCTTTCCACCGCCGACCGCCTGCTGAAGTTGTGCAAAAAGCTCAACGACGAATACGCCGGCACGCTCGGTAATCTGCAGCAGGAAAGCGGCGACCGCAGCGAGTTCGAGCGCCGCTTGCTGGCGTTCGAGGGCATTGGCCCCAAGACCGTGGAAATTTTCATGCGTGAGGCCGGCCCGGTCCTGTACGGATGAACCGCTCGGCCCGCGACGCCGGCTTTAACCTGAACTCAACGCCCGGCGCCTGGCTCGAACCTTACAGCGCCGGCCGAACCGGCACGTCTCATCCAGTCTCAGCAATGGAGGTGACCATGAAGCCGAACGATGCTCACGACGACAACCGCAACGAGGCCACGATCGACTCGGACAAGTGGCCCGAACAGGCCTCCCCTGGCGATAAGCGCGGCCTGCCGGGCTACCCACGGGAGCAGGACTCGCCCGACAAAAAACGCAACGTGGACCCGGACCTGGGTTTTGACCCCGACTCCCCGGATGCTGGCGATCCGCAGGTCGACCCACCACAGCCACCGCGCATTCCCGACGATGCGCCAGACCCGCGTGAGGAAAAACGTGCGCCGGGCGAGCAATACCCGCCGTACGAGAAAAAATAGGTTCACACAGGTTCAAGGACGGCTATGTAGCGCAGTGGTTGGCCAAGCGTATTGAACGGTGTCAGCGAACGCCCAGGACTTCCTGGGCGTCGTCATGCACGAAGCCTCGACGGATATCTTCCACGGTTCCGCGCTCCAGCATCTTCTGGATGGCCTGGTTGATGGCAGGCAGGTAGT
Organism: Pseudomonas sp.; assembly: GCA_050282285.1. Taxonomy (GTDB): domain Bacteria; phylum Pseudomonadota; class Gammaproteobacteria; order Pseudomonadales; family Pseudomonadaceae; genus Aquipseudomonas. The sequence goes on along the minus strand of JBLZZJ010000041.1, from coordinate 92,347 downwards.
GGCTATGCCGGGGATTCAGCTTGATGGCCAACGGCGCAGTGCTGATCTGTGGGCCACGGGCAAACAGCTGCGGGTCCAGGGCGCGGGCGTGCAGCAGGTAAGAGAACATGTCATCGGCCATGACGATGGCGTCCACACGCCCCAGTACCAACAGTTCCATCAAGGCGTCTTCACGTGAGGTGTCGAGCCGCACCAGCTGCCGGTGCTGAAACGCCGTTTCCAGAGAGGGATAGTGGTAACCGCGTACGCCGCCGACATTCAGGCTTTTCAGCTGATCCAGCGGCACCTCGCGGGCCGGGTGGCTGGCGAGAAAGAACAGATGCTCTTTCACGTTCAGGTATGGGTGCGAAAAGAGGAACGGGACGCCGTCGGATTCGGCGCTCCAGTGCGGGGAATCGGCGTAGTTGAGGTCGACCCGCCCCTGCTGCTCCATCAGTTTCAGGCGGTTGGTGGGGTAGAACACGAACTCGGCCTGGATGCCGGCCTGTTCCAGAACCTGCCTGGCCACTTCGACGGCGATACCTTTCGGTTCGCCGCCCTCGTCGCTGAAGGTGTAAGGCGCCCATTGCGTCGCCCCGCTCACCAGCGTCTGGGCAGACGCCACGATGGGCAGCAGCAGAGCGAGAAGAATCGACATCCGTGACAGCGTGCAGTAGCCCATAGCCTCTCCAGGCTCGCGAACGAGGCGTGCAGTGCACGGTACTCGGGACGCCGCCGGGGCTCAACAGTGGCGTACCGCGAACCGGCATGCCAGCACGCGGCTCAGGCCCGCTTGAGCCCCTGCCCCGCCAGTTCTTCGCGGGCAAAACGCAGCTGGCACGCGTCCAGGTTCAGGCGGTGAATGACATTGTGCAGTTGCTGGCGCAGCAGCTCGTCGCCCACGGTTTCCGCCGCGCGCATCACGGCGATGGCCGCCGCTTCGTTGTTGTCCGCCACTTGGCTCAGGGTCTTGCATATACCGCGTGTCGTACGATCCACGTGAACGCCTCTGATGAATGCGAGGCGCTACTCTAGGACCGCTGTGTTTCGGTTTGATGGCAGGCTTCACCGGCGGATTGCCACACGCCGAGTAGAGCCGATTCACAGCCCTTTGTCGTGCTCGATCAGCACCCGTTTGACGATGCGCATCACCTCGACGTTGCAGTCTTCCATCTGCGCCAGTTCGCTCAGGGTGTCGTTCAACCGCCCCTGAACGAAGGCCTCGATGGCGGCCGTGCCGGACTGGTGCACCTGCTCGTGGGGCCGTTCGATCAGACGGAATTCGCGGCTGCCCTTGAGCGCTTCGTTGCCCTCGCCGTAGTACCAGCGACCGAACAGGCATTCCTCTTCGGTTGCCAGGCGCATCGCCACCTTGCTGTTGCTGAGGATCGACTCGTATACCTGCCCCTTCAGCGTCAGCTCGGCCAGGTTCGCCAGCTCGATGCCGGAGCGGAAGAACGACTGGTTGATCTCGCGGTGCATGCGTTGCGCCAGGGTATGGACCTCCAGCATGGCGCTGCTGGCCTCAGTGGTCATGGCATGGAAGTGGTTGGCGCTGCTGGCGTGGCGCTGGATCTCGTTCTGGGCGGCATGGATGACGCTCTGGATATCGGCGGTCTCGCGCACGATGTCCTGGGTCGCGCTGGCAGTCTTCTCCGCCAGGTCGCGGATCTCCCCGGCCACCACGGCAAAACCACGGCCCGACTCCCCGGCTCGCGCCGCCTCGATGGCAGCGTTGAGGGCCAGCAGGTTGGTCTGACTGGCGATGCTGCCGATCAGGCCGACGATCCGGTCGATCTCGCCGGCACGCTGCACCAGCTCGGCGATGCGCTGGTTGAGCGTCGCCAGACCGTTCTCCATGAGCTGCGATTGCTCCTGCAGCTGGCCGAACTTCAGCTTGTTCTGGATCGCCGCGCCGGCCACGTCCTGGGCGCGCTTGTCGTTGTCTTCCAGGCGGGCATTCAGGTAGCCGAACGATTCCCCGACATGCCCGATGGAATGGCCGAACTTCAGCAGGTTGCCGGCCAGTCCCTTGTAGAACGCCAGGTCGTCGTGGACCCGGCGATCCTGCTGATTGGCGAACAGCTCGTCGCGCATGTGGCGGGCTTCCTGCTCCGCCGCATCGAGGCGGGTGCGTAATGAACGGTTTTCTTCTTCAAGGGCCTGGTAACGGCTGGCACGTACGAGCATGTCTCACCTCCGGTGAGCATCGGCAAATAGATATCACAGTGATATCAAGCTTCGTGCCAGCTATTAATCGCTTTAAATTCAGTTAGATAGGATTTGTGAGTCATCAAGACCAAAAGTCTTTATGACCCGAGCAAGGTTATAAAGACCTCCATCACCGTCGCCAGACAAACGACCGCCCTGCCCCGAGGCTGGAAATGCCCGAGGGATACGGCAACACTGTCGAGTCAGCCTTTTCGGACCTGCCCCATGCTCAAAGTCATCGCCCAGGATTTCATCAAGCCTGAACACATCGACCGCGTGCTGCCCTTGTACCGGGAGCTGGTGGACAAGACGCGGCAGGAGCCGCGCTGCTTTTCCTACGAGCTGTGCGTCGATCAGAAGGACCCCGGCCATTTCATCTTCATCGAAGAATGGCCCGACCGCGCCGCCCTGGATGCCCACTGCCAGACCGAGCACTTCCGGCGTCTGGTGCCGCAGATCGACCAGTACCAGAGCAAGCCCGGCACTTTTCTGTTGATGGACCCGTTCGAGTGACACGCCATGCCCCCTGCCGCGAGCAACGGCCTACAACAGGATGGCCGCCCAGGTGATGCCGATCACCAAGAGAGACAGAAACTGGGCCGCACTGCCCATGTCCTTGGCCTGCCTGGACAACGGGTGAATGCTCAGGGAAATGCGGTCCACGGTGGCATCGACGGCGGAATTGAGCAGTTCGACGATCAGCGCCAACAGAGGCACAAGCAGCAGAAGCGCACGTTCACTGCGTGAAACATCAACCACGCATGCGACCAGCAACAACACGCCATTGAGCAGGACCAACTGACGGAATGCAGCCTCACCGCGAAACGCAGCGGCCAACCCGGCCAGGGAATAGCCCGTGGCATTCACGATACGGCGCAGGCCGGTCCGCCCCTTGAATGACGTTGCGCAAGGGGCTGCGCGAAAGCGGCTGGCGCTCATGGCAGCAGAGTCTCGACCGGCTCACGCATGGCCCGCCCATGGGCCTGCATGAGCAGATGAATATCTTCTTCAGGGATGCTGCCTCGGTGACGCTGCAACTGACTCATATCGTGTCGGGCCGCATTCCTGCAGAACCAGCGCCGGCGACTTTTTTCCAGGTCGAGCACCGCCACCTGAATCTGGGGCTCCCCCGTATCGCCAGGCTGGAGCTTGATGAAAATATGCTTGGGATAACAGCAGCCATGCTGCCAGCCGGCCCGGTGCATGCGCGCCAGCATCGTCGCTACCTGGGTCAACACCCGCAACCTGAGTACCGGCGTATGTTCGGCTTCGTACCACTGCGAGAGGCTGAGGTAGTTCTGCAGTGATTCCGTGACTAGGAGTGCCTGCCACTGATCGGCTTGCTGGCGGGCAGCGCAATAGACGATGTTCGGCGTTTTCACGCCCAGGTGTGCCATGGCTCGGTAGGCATCGCGCTCGCGCAGCACCGTGGGCCGCCCGAACGGGTGCAGTATGGAACGGTAGAGATGACCGACCTGGCGCTTGCAGTACAGCGGCAGGTGGCTGGCATCGCGGTGGCTCAGCAACTGCACACCGCTCTCTCCGCCCCGGCGCTGGTTGGCCGGTTCGACCCACACGCCCGAACTGTTCCACCAGCGATCGAAGTGGGTGGCGTAGGGCTGAACCGCCGTCCGACTGGTAAGGATGTTCATGTTCAGGCCTCCTTGCGCAGGATATAGGTACGCCACATGGCATATCCCGGCAGAAAATCCCGGTGCCCCATGATCTGGAAACCTGCCCGCTGGAACTCATGCTCGATGGCCGCCCTGGCCACCACGAAACGGTTCTGGTTCTGCCCGGCACGGCCCTCGGCTGCCCGGCGCATTTCCAGGCGTCGACGCGCCCACGCCTTGTAATTGCCATCGACCCATAGCGAGAGGATGACGGTATCGCGGCTAACCCGGTGGAACTCGCGCAGGATCTCCATTCGATGCGCGCTGGACTGGATGTGGTGCAGCAGACGGATACAGAAGATGCAATCCACGGCGTTATCGCTCAGGTCGATGGCGAACGCCGAGGTCTGAAACGTATTCACCCGTGCAACCACCTCCGGAGCCTGAGCGGCGCGTGCCGTGGCCAGCATGTCGAAGGAATTGTCCGCGGCGAGGATCACCCGGTTGGGTTGCTCGGCCAGCATGGGCCAGAAACGCCCGGCCCCACAGGGCAGATCGAGAACCAGATCAGGGTCCCCGGCCAGTTGCAGGGCCTGCCGGGCAACCTGGACGTCCCGCCAGTGCGATAGCTGCCGGGCAAGACCCTCCTGGTGTTTATGCAGGTACTGCTGCGAATGGCCCTGATCGTATTTACGGGAAAAATCGAGCTCGGTGACACGTGGCTTGGGCATGGCGAGTCGTCCAGGAGTGGGTTCGCCTGCCACCTTAGAAAACCCGGAATCAAAGGCCCGTCAAAAGGATGTGAAAAATTCGTTAATTGCCGGGTCGCAGGCTGACATCGAAACAGGTGCCACCCGCTGCCAGGTTGCTGACTGCAATGCGCCAGCCCTGGTTGACGCAAATCCGCTTGACCAACGAAAGGCCCAGGCCCAGCCCCTCACCGCGCGAATGGGCACCGCGCACGAACGGCTGGAAGATGTGTTCATGCTGGTCGACGGGAATGCCCAGACCGCTGTCTTCCACCCGAAAGCCGCCAGCCCGGACGATCAGTCGAACGCCCCCCTGCTCGGTGTAATGCAGGGCATTGCGCAACAGGTTGGCCATTACGGTGGTGAGGAGGGTCGGGTTGTAAAGACCGCTATCCGGCCCCTCTCCGATAAGCTGGAACGACAGCCCCTTTTCATTGAACAGAGCGCCCCAGCGGCCGGCCTGGTCAGCCGCAATAACCGCCAGGCTGCTCTCGGCAAAAGCACTCTGATTGGTTTTGTCACGGGCCAGTTGCAGGAAGGTTTGCACCAGTTCCTGCATTTCCTGGCTGGCCCGGCTGATACGTTCCAACTGCTCTCGTCCACGCGAATCCAGATTGCTTTCGGCCAGCAATTCGCACGAAGTCGCGATCACCATCAGCGGTGTGCGCAACTCGTGGCTGACATCGCTGGTGAACAGGCGCTCACGCTCCAGCGACTGGCGAACCTGCCCTAGCGTACTGTCGAAGGCATCGGCCAGTTGCCCCACTTCGTCCGCGGGGTATTGCGGGGCCAGCGGCGGGGCCAGAGCGTGCAACTGGTCACGGTGGCGTACTTGTTGCGCAAGGCGGCTGATCGGCGCCATGACTTTTCTTGCCATCACCAACCCCAGCCCCCAGGCACCGATCACGGTAAACAGGAAGCCGGCCAGAACCACGTTGAACAGCACTTGCTCGCGTGCCTCGAACTCGTGCTGCTCGCGCACCAGTACATAGGTATTTCCGTTGATTTCCTGGCTGTAGATGTAAAACGCTCCGTCGCCATCCACCACCTCATTGAACCCCTCGTCCACCTGGGTGAACCGTTCAGGGATCGCATACTGCGGGTGGTTGGATGCAAAAAATCGCGTGGCCGCATCCAGGCGTGGTGGACGCCCCTGCTCGACGTCGTCATGCAGAACCTGATTCAGCTCGCGGTTCATTTCCTCGGACACCAGGTGATCTTCGATGAAGTGCACCACAGCCACGATACTCAGGGAAAACAGACCGCTCACCACCACGGTCATGAGCACAAACGCGATCAGAATACGCCGGGCAAACGGCTGCCTAGAGGCCATGGGATTGCTCTGCGAGGCGATAACCCACGCCATGCAGGGTATGCAGCAGCGGCGTGGCGAAGGGTTTATCGAGGACCTGGCGCAATTGGTGGATATGGCTGCGCAGGCTGTCGCTGTCCGGGCAGTCATCGCCCCACAAGGCCTCTTCCAGGACCTCGCGACGCACCACTGCCGGACTTTTCTGCATGAGAACCGCCAGCAGTTTGAGCCCCAGCGGGTTGAGCTTGAGCGCCTGGCCAGCACGGCTGACATACAGAGTGTCGAGGTCATAGACCAGGTCCGCCACCGTCAGCTGGCGCTTACGACTACCCTGGCTACGGCGCAGAATGGCCTCGATACGGGCAACCAGCTCGGCCAGGGCGAAGGGCTTGATCAGGTAATCGTCGGCACCCGAACGCAACCCCTTCAACCGGTCATCCAGCGCATCGCGCGCGGTCAGCATGAGGATCGGTACTTCGCTGCTGCCGTCGTCGCGCAAGCGCTGGCACACCTGGTAACCGTCCATGCCGGGCAACATGATGTCCAGCACGATCAAATCGTAATGCCCGGTCGTGGCCAAGTGCAGGCCACTGAGCCCGTCCTGGGCACAGTCGACGGTAAACCCCTTGAGCTGCAGGTAGTCGAGCACGTTGGCGAGAATGTCGCGGTTGTCTTCGATGACCAGAATTCGCATCGTTTGATCTCATTAATCGAGGTTTAACGCTTTTTTCACACCCCATTGACGCGGGCCTCACAGGCGCCTCGACAAACTGCGGCACGTTCATCCAACAAGGATCATACGATGCCTCAGTTCCATTATGCCCAGCTTCGTTACCTGTCGATCATCGTACTGGCGTGGCTGGCGGTATTCTTGCTGACACGCAGCCTGCTGCTGGCCAGCCACCTGGCAGATGCCGATGCCAGCCTTCCGCAACTGGCGGGTGTGTATGCCATCGGTCTGGTCTACGACCTCGGTTTCTTACTCTACGCCTCGGCGCCCTTGGCGCTGTATCTGTTTTTATGCCCGCCGCGGTTCTGGCGTAGCCGCTGGCACCAACGTGTACTACTGGCAGTGGTGGCAGTCAGCGTGTTCGTCATGCTGTTCACCGCCGTCGCGGAATGGCTGTTCTGGGACGAGTTCGGCGTACGCTTCAATTTCATCGCCGTGGACTACCTGGTGTATTCCGAGGAGGTGATCAACAACATCCTGGAGTCGTACCCGATCTACCCACTGCTGGCCCTGCTGGCCGTGGTCGCCACCCTTGCCAGCGCCGTGCTGCGCAAGCCGGTAATGGCGGCCCTGAACGCACCGCTGCTGCCACGCTCGCTGGCCGTCACCAGTGCTGCAACAATGCTGCTCCTGGTCGGGTTGAGCAGCCTGTCGATCGGGCAGGACGCGCCCCGGGGCCTGGGTGGCAACACCTACCAGCGAGAGTTGGCCAGCAATGGTCCGTTCCAGTTCTTCGCGGCCTTCCGCAATAACGAACTGGACTACCAACAGTTCTACAGCACACTGCCTGGGCAAACCGTCGCCGGATTGCTGCGCGATGAAGTGAGGGAACCCAACGCCCACTTCATCGGCGCCGATCCACAAGACATCCGTCGACGCATCGAGAACCCCGGCCAAGCCAGGCGGTTGAATGTGGTGCTGGTGACCATCGAGAGCCTGAGTGCCAAATACCTGGGCAGTTTCGGCGATACGCGTGGGCTAACGCCCAATCTGGATGAGCTGCGCACACACAGCCTCGCGTTCAGTAACTTCTACGCCACGGGTACGCGCACCGACCGCGGGCTGGAAGCTATCACGCTGTCCATTCCCCCAACCCCCGGCCGCTCGATCGTCAAACGTATCGGTCGTGAAAGTGGCTACGGCAGCCTAGGTCAGCAGTTCAACAACCTCGGCTACGACAGCGTGTTTCTCTATGGCGGACGAGGCTACTTCGACAACATGAACGCGTTCTTCGGCGGCAATGGCTACCGCATCGTCGACCAGAGCAGCGTGGCCGAAGCCGACATGACGTTTCAGAACGCCTGGGGCATGGCCGACGAAGACCTCTATGCACAAACCCTCAAGATCGCCGACCAGGATTACGCAAACGGCAAGCCGTTCTTCCTGCAGTTGATGACCACCTCCAACCACCGCCCTTACACCTACCCGGATGGACGCATCGACATCCCCTCGGGACAGGGACGGGAAGGCGCCGTGAAGTACACCGACTACGCCATCGGCCAGTTCCTGGCACAGGCGCGCGAGAAGCCCTGGTTCAAGCAGACCGTGTTCGTGTTTGTCGCTGACCACACGGCCGGCAGCGCGGGCAAGGAAGACCTGCCCGTCGCCAACTACCACATCCCGTTGTTCATCTACGCCCCGGCCGTGATCACGCCACGCGACTACGCCGATGTCGCCAGCCAGATCGACCTGGCACCAACCCTGATGGGCCTCCTGAACCTCGACTACACCTCGACGTTCTTCGGCCGCGACGTACTGCGCGCCGACCGGGCTCCCGGGCGCGCGCTGATTGGCAACTATCAACATCTGGGGCTGTTCGACGGAGAAAGCCTGGCGATCCTCAGCCCGCGTCGAGCCATGCGCCGTCACGATAACGCCCTGGGGCTGAGCCACGAGTCCCCGAGCAGCGTCGATGACCCGCTCGTACGTCGCGACATCGCCTACTACCAGGGGGCCAGCCATGCCTTTCAACAACGCTTGATCGCCTGGCAGCGAATCAATGCGTCGGCAGAACAGCTCAGCAAGCGTTAGGAGATCGTCATGCGTTCGGCAGTCACTCGCCCCTTCGATTTTCGCCTGGCCCTGGGGGCTCCCCTGTGCGCCATGGCGTTGCTCCTGCTGCTCGAGCCGAGCGGCCTGGATTTTTACCTCGCACACCTGTTTTACCAGCCCGGGCAAGGGTTCATCGGCCGTCACAGTTTCTGGCTCGAAGACATCCTGCATGACCGCGCCAAGCAGGCACTGATTGCCTTGGGCGTGCTGGCCATTACCGGCTTCGCTCTCAGCCTGCTGCACCGTGGATGGCGAGCCTGGCGTCGTCCGCTGGGGTATCTGGTGCTGTCACTGGCGCTCTCGACCAGCATCGTGCCGCCGTTGAAGGCCATTACCGGCATGCATTGCCCGTGGAGCCTGAGTGAGTTCGGTGGCACCGAGACCTTCACGCCCCTGTTTGGCGAGCGGGCCCCCAGTGAAAAACCCGGTCGGTGCTGGCCGGGTGGCCATGCGTCGGCCGGGTTTTCCCTGATCGCGCTGTTCTTTACCTTGCGCGACAGGTACCCGCGCCTGGCTCGCGTTGCCCTGGCAGTCGCGCTGGGACTGGGCACGGTGTTTTCGCTGGGGCGCATGATGCAAGGCGCCCATTTTCTCTCGCACAACCTGTGGACGCTGCTGCTCGACTGGACAATCTGCGTGCTCGGCTACCGCTGGCTGCTGTACCGGCCACAGCCACTCCTGCAGGCGACACCGGGAACGGTACTACTGGACGGGGGACAAACCTGATGCGCACGGTTTCGCCTTCCTGGCCGCGCTATTGCGCCCTGCTTCTGCTCATGATCGCGCCCCTGGCCTGGTGCAGCACACCCATGCGGCTGGAGACACGCCCAGCGGCCTGGGCAACCCCACTGGACAAGCGCCTGAACCTCTACCGTATGGACACCGGACTCTACCGCAGCGCATTGCCGGACACCGAAGCCGTTCCCGTATTGCGGGGCCTGGGTATCAAGACCGTCATCAACCTGTATCAACGCAGTGATGCCGGCTGGATGCATGACCCAGACTTACACCTGGTGCATCTGCCGCTGCACACCGACCGTATCGACGACAGCGACGTACTCGATGTGCTGCGCAGCCTGCGCCAGGCACAGGCGCGCGGCCCTGTGCTGATTCACTGCAAGCATGGGCAGCACCGTACCGGCCTGATCGCCGCCCTCTACCGGGTGGTCTACCAGGGCTGGACCAAAGAGCAGGCCCTGGCGGAAATGCGCCTGGGAGGATTTGGCGGCGAACAACGCCTGGGCGACGCCGAGGCGTACCTGCACCGAGTAGACGTACACGCCCTGCGCGTGGCGCTCGCTTCGGGAGCCTGCAGCACCCAGGCCTTGGACCTGTGCCACATCGGCAACTGGCTGAGCGACGCATTGGGCTGGAGGTAATGCCATGAACTATCACCATTCCATGCTCAGGCTAGCGCTCTGGTGCTGCGCCGCCACACTGGCGGTGGGTTGCCAGAGCACACGCGAACAGATGGTTTCCGCAGGCTACCCCGCCCCCTTCATCGATGGTTATGAGTCAGGCTGTGGCAGTGGCCGACAGGCCGCCGGTGCCCTCGACGCCTTTCGCAAGGACGTACCCCGCTACCTGCAGCAACCGGCGTATGCCGAAGGGTGGGATGACGGCTTTCGCCAGTGCAAAGCCGCCATGGAGAACGATATCGAGCGCGACTGGCATCCTTCTCGCAGTGATGAAGAATGGCGCGAGCATGTCGATCAGACCCTGTCCAGGGCGCTGCGCAAACGCTAAGCGAGCCACACCCGAGGCGTCCTCGAACACCTCGGGCAGGCCGCCCCGCTAACGCCCGGCGAGAACGCCTGAAGGCGCTTCTCCTGCAGCTTCGGTTCCCTGTTTGCTCAGGCGGTCAGCCTGGTTGCCCAGGTACCAGCCCAGCACGCCCCAGACCAGGGCGCAGACCGCGCCGGTGATCGCCACCAGCACCGCGCCCTGGCCGAGCAGGTCCAGGCCGCTTTTGACCCAGCCGCTGACCGCATCGCCAGCGCGGTAGACCACAGTGTCGATAAAGCCTTTCGCCTTGTACTTGCTCTCGGCGTCCAGGGGCGCGAAGAGCATCTCGCGGCCTGGCCGGACGAAGGCGTATTCGCCGATGCGCCGGACGATCATCAGCGCCGCCAGCATGGCGAAGGTCGGCGCCAGGGCCAGCCCGATAAAGCCGACGCACACCAGGATCGGCACGATCGCCAGCAGCATGCGCACCCCCAGTTTCTGGGCAATGCGCCCGGTGATGAACAGCTGCGACAGCAAGGCACCGGCCTGCACGATGACGTCGATGATGCCGAACACCCGGATCTGCGCGTCGCGGTCAGGGAAATGCTCCGCCACCAGCCGGGCCTGCTCGAAGTAGAGGAAGGTGGTCACCGTGGCGAGCAGCACCACGAACCCGGCGATGGCCAGCAGGTAGGGTGATTGCAGCACCCGGGTCAGGCCGCTGAACGGATTACCTTCCACCGGTTTGCGTGTGCTTTCGCTGAGCGGCGCACCCGGTCGGCCGGCCCCACCCACTTCGCGCCAGCGCATCAACGGTGCCTTGAGTGCCAGGGCGACGCCCAGCAACAGGCTGGCCAGCAGCACCAGTCCGGACTGGCCGATCACTCCCACCAGCAAGGCGCTGAGGGCCGGCCCGACCAGCCCGCCGACGCTGGCGCCCGCGGCGATGAAGGCGAACAAACGCTTGGCCTGACGACCGTCGAACACATCGGCCATCAAGCTCCACGCCACCGATACCACGAACAGGTTGTAGACCGAGATCCACACGTAGAACACTCGCGCCAGCCAGACGCTGTCTTCCATCGCCAGGAACGCCCAGGCGAACGCCAGCAGGTTCAGGCAGAAGAAGCCGTACACCCAGTCGACGAAATGCAGGCGCGGCACCCGGGAGCTGAGCCAGGCGAACAGCGGCACGGCCACCAGCATCACCAGAAAGGTGGCGGTGAACAGCCATTGCAGGTTCTCGACCCCGGCCATGATGCCCATCGACTCACGAATGGGCCGCAGCATGAAGTAGCCACTGAACAGGCAGAAGAACAGGGCGAACCCCGCGAGTGCGGGATTCAGCTCGTGGCGTTCGGCGTTGATGGCGGCGCCGAGGCGCCGCGTCAGGTTTGCTGAGAGCATGATCAGGCTCCTGGGCCGAGGCTCACTGGAAGCGAACGCCGGTCAGTTGTTCGCTGACAGTCCACAGCCGTGCGGCCGCTTCGGTATCCTGCGCCGCTGCCGGTACAGTGGCCAGGCCGAGCGGCCCGCGTTTCTCTTCGTCGCCAATCGGTCCGTAGTAGGCACCGCCCTGGGCTTCGGCGGCAGTGGCGGCGTACAGCGTGGGCAATGCGCCCTGGGCAGCGGAGTGATAGACCTCGCGGTCCTTGGCCCACTGACGACCGAACTCGCTTTCCAGGCCCGGCCCGCGCTTGACCAGTTCGGTGACGGCTACACCGGGGTGCGCGGCAATGCTCTGGATACCCCAACCGGCAGCCTCGCTGCGGCGCTGCAACTCGAACGCCCAGATCAGACCCGCCAGCTTGGACTGGGCGTAGGCGGCGTAAGGGTTGTAGGCCTGCTCGTACTGCAGGTCATCGAAGTTGATGCTGCCACGGGCCACGGCGATGCTGGCCAACGTCACGATGCGCGGGGCATCGCTCTTGCGCAGCAGGGGTAGCACCTGGGCGGCCAGGGCGAAGTGGCCGAGGTAGTTGGTCGCCAGTTGAGCCTCGAAACCATCGGCCGAGGTCGTGCGTTGCGGCGGCGCCATGATCGCGGCGTTATTGATCAGGCCGTCGAGGCGCGGCAGCGTAGCGTTGAGGCGCTCGCTCAGGGCCTTGACCGATGCCAGGTCGGCCAGGTCCACCGCTTCGAACTGCACCTGGGCATCCGGGACTTCCTGCTTGATGCGGGCAATCGCCTCCTGGCCGCGCTCGGGGTTGCGCGCCGCGATCACCACCTGGGCACCTGCGCCAGCCAGGGCCTTGGCATCTTCATAACCCATGCCGCTGGTGCCACCGGTGACCAGGAAGATCCGCCCGGTTTGCGACGGTATGTCGGCCACGCTCCAGTCCGGCTTGGGCTTGGACAGCGGCTGGGCAACGGCGCTGCCCATCTCCAGCAGGCCACCGAGGGCCAGCCCCAGCGCCACAAGGCTGTTACGGCACACCGAGCGGATGGCCGAAAGGGGTTCTGTTCGTGCATTCATCATTGTATTTCTCCGAATGGGCAACGACCTGACGAATCGCCTGGTGCCGCTATCGGCACCACAATTCGTCGACGCACTCATTGTTCACGCCTGCATTACCCCTGATAAGCCGTGCAAAAGTGGACGTCTTGTACGACCAGCCGTACAGTTGACGCTCTTCAGAACCGAGCCATCGCCATGCGCCAACCCAACCTGAGTGACATTGCCCTGTTCGCCGCTGTGGTCGACGCAGGCGGTTTTCGGGTGGCGGCGCAGAAACGTGGCATGTCGGCCTCGTCGCTCAGCGATTGCATCCGTCGTCTGGAAGGCGACCTGGGCATCCGCCTGCTCAACCGCACTACCCGCAGCGTGTTTCCCACGGAGATGGGCGCGCGCCTGCTGGAGCGGCTGCGCCCTGCCCTGGACGAGATCGAGGCGGCGTTCAACGACCTGGACGACAACACCCAGCGCCCGGTGGGCACCTTGCGCCTCAACGTGCCGGTGCCGGTGGCGCGCTTCGTCCTGCCCACGCTGATTCCGCCCTTCCTTGAGCGCTACCCCGGAGTTACGGTGGAAGTGGCGATGGACAACACCTTTATCGACGTCGTCGCCGCGGGCTTCGATGCCGGGGTGCGTTATGAAGAAAGCCTGGCCAAGGACATGATCGCGGTGCCCATCGGCCCGCGCCGCCAGCGCTTTATCGCCGTCGCCTCCCCCGCCTACCTGGCAGCCCATGGCACCCCGCAGCACCCGCGGGAGCTGCTGACGCACCGGCTGATCGGCCACCGCTTCGAAAGCGGCAAGCTGGGCGTCTGGGAGCTGGAGAAGGACGGCGTTGTGGTGCGCGTTCCACCCCAGGGACCGCTGCTGTCGTCATCGCAGGACCTGGAAGTTGGCGCGGCGATCGCCGGCGTGGGGATCATCTACACCTTCGAGGAATACCTCGGGCCGCTGGTGGAACAAGGCAAGCTGGTGCCGGTGCTGGAAGACTGGTGGCAGGGGTTCGAGGGCCCTTACCTCTATTACAACGACCGCCGAAATGTGCCGTCGCCGTTAAGAGCGTTTGTGGATTTTCTGAAAGAGCAGGCGGTTTGAGGCCAGCAGGTGCGCAGCTTCCGTAGGAGCGGCTGGGCGGCATTCCGATTGCCCGCGAGCTCGGCGGCTGTGGCTTGGCAATGATCCCGTTGTGGCCCAAAAGCAAAAAGCTCGCGGGCAAGCCCGCTCCTACAGGTTCGTACGCAGTTCCTGTAGGAGCCTTGCCAGACTTGAATATCGGCAATTATTTTCCGGGCGGTACTCGCGGCGGCGGCGCTTATCGCTATGATCGGGAGCCATGACAGTTCAGTCGCCCATCCGCTCCCCCTGCCCGCCCGGTGCCTGCACCTGCGATCGCGAGCGCCTGCTGGAAACCCCCGGCACGGACCTGCGCATCCTGCTGCTGACCCGCCAGGAAGAGAAACGCCTGCTCGAGCGCCTGGAGAACCTGGCCAGCCTCGATGACCTGCGGCACATGCAGCGGCGGCTCTACGACAATCTCGGCGTGCGCCTGGACATCGCCCCCGGTTTCAATGAAGTGCGCACCATGCGGGGGATCGCCATCGAGATCGATGAGCTACCGGGCATGTGCCGCAAAACCCGCCAGTCCATCCCGGCCGCCATCCGCCGTGGCCTGGAGAAGAATCCGCAGATCGCCTACCAGCTGCTCAACGCCCACGACCTGCTCCACGACGCCTGAACCGCAGGTTCAGTGCCGTGGCGTGAACCCCGGCGGCTTGCTCGCCAACCACTCGACGAAAGTCACCAGACGCGGATCAGCCAGCAGCGCCTCGCGGCTGTTGTAGGTCAGGGCCAGCTCCTTTTCCGTGAACAGCCGGTGAATCTGGTTGTGACAGGCGCGGCACACCCACAGGGTCGCGGTGATGCGTTCGCTCTTGGCGTAGCGTTTCTGCACATAGGGCTTGTCGTGCAGCGCCTTGGGGATCAGGTGATGGCGGGTCAGCGGCAACTGGCGGGCACACAGCTCGCAGGCATCGGGTTGCGGCGGCAGGCGAATCGGCTCAGGCATGCATCACACCGCGTTCGAGTGGCGCTGAATCATGGTCTGCTCGGCATGCCGCTGCCCAGGACATGCGAAGCGGTTCAGGGATTGCGCGCCAGCTCCGGGCTGAACACGCGCCGGGCATCCAGGTAGGTACGCTGCCAATAAGTGCTACTCAGGCTGTCCAGGCGCACCGTACCGCCGCTGGACGGCGCATGGACGAAACGTCCATCGCCAACATAGATACCGGCGTGGCTGACCTGGCGGCCGCCGTTGGTGGCGAAGAACACCAGGTCGCCGCTCTGCAGTGAATCGCGTTGCACCGCTGGCACGCGCATGGCGCTGAGTTCACGGGTGGAGCGCGGCAGGCTGATGCCCGCGGCATCGCGGTACACATAACCGATCAGCCCGCTGCAATCGAAACCGCCGTCCGGGGTGTTGCCACCATAGCGGTACGGTGTGCCGACCAACCCCAGGGCACGGAACAGCACATCCTCGGCATTGCCCTGAGAGGCGCCGATGGGAGCATGAACGACAGGTTGTTGGGGGGCGGGAGAACGGCCGGCGCATGCGGTGAGCAAGGCGGCAAGCAGCAAGAGGGCAACACGGGTCGTTGCGGGCATAAGCGCGGCAATCCAAAGCCTGAATGCGCCCTACTCTGCCGTCTTGAAACCAGCAGCGCAACCCTTGGGGTTGCGCTGTTCAGTCAGGGCTGGCGAGCGAGCTGTTCGGTCGACGCCATGGCCAGGACGCGCTTGGCCTCGATGAAGGTGCGGTTCCAGTAGCGATCTTCCAGGCTATCGACCCGCACACCGCCGCTGCGGCTGCTGGAGGAATGGATGAAACGATCATCGCCCAGGTAGATGCCAGCGTGGCTGACGCGACCACGGCCGTTGGTGCTGAAGAACACCAGGTCGCCCGGCTCCAGATCGGAACGATCCACCAGCGGCGCATCGATATTGATCATGTCGCGGGTCGAACGCGGCAGTTGCATACCGATTTCTTCCTTGAACAGGTAACCGATGAAACCGCTGCAATCGAAGCCGGATTTCACCGAACTGCCGCCGAAACGGTAGCGGGTGCCCACCAGAGACAGGCCGTGGGACAGAATGCTGTCGGCCAGTTCAGGCAGTTTGTAGGCTTTGTCGTCGGAGAAATCGCCCAGGGCGGTTTCTTCTTCGAAGGGAACAACAGGTTCTACTACTGAGACAGGACGCTCGGGAGCACTCATTTGAGGCTGCGGAGCATGGCTGGCACAGGCGGCCAGCAACACTGTAAGTGCTAAAGGCACGAGGGGTGCGAAGCGTTTGCGCATGGGCACGACCGTGTCGGAAATCTGACAAGGGAGCGACTATGCCTTCTATAAGCCCTATTTGCAAATTCTATGGATCGAAATGTGACCCAGTAGTTCCGGGAGAACATCTAAGGCCCGTCCTTGCACATTCACCTCGACCGTATCGCTCAGGTCCGTGCGCGTCGGGTTGATCTGCGCCGTGAAGCCGCCCGCCTGGCGGGTACGCAGCACCGGCTCGACGATATAAGGAAAGCTCGCGCTGGTCCCCACGGCGATGACCACCTCGAAGCCCTTGCGCAGTTCAGCGTACAGGCTGCCGATGGCCGCCTCGGGCAGCATTTCCTCGAACAGCACCACCGGCGGTCGCAGCACGCCCCCGCATTGCGCACAGGTCGGCGGCAGCGGACGTTCAAGGTGCTCGGCCAGTTGCGGATCGACCGCCCCGCAGGACTGGCAATACAGCGGCGCCAGCTCGCCATGGATTTCGATCAAACGCTCGGGCGGGCTGCCGGCAGCGCGGTGATAGCCGTCGATGTTCTGCGTCAGCACCCAGCACTGCGGCTTGAGTCGCTGCAGCTCGGCAATCGCCCGATGCCCCTCGTTGGCCTGCGCGCCCAGGCACGCACGGCCGAGCTCGGCCAGGTACTTCCAGCACAGCGCCGGATCACGCCGTAGCATCGGCCCCGACAGCGCCGCCTCGATCGGCAGCCCTTCCGCGGTATGGCCGTTGTACAACCCGCCCAACCCCCGATAGGTTGGCAGGCCGGAATCGGCGGACAACCCGGCACCGGTGATGATCAGGATGCGCTCCGCCTGGTTGATGGCCTTGGCAATGCGTTCGATTGGCTGCATGGTTCGCTCCTGTTCGTCCGCCGGCCACGATCTGGCCTGCCTGGCTCAATGATTGACGGTGTACGCCAGCATCATCGACAGCTGGCACAGCGGTCGCCCGCTCTCCTCCCGCCACTGGTTGAATGCCGTCTGCACCGCCGCCAGTTCCTTGAGACTGGTTGGCGCCTTGTCGATGATGCCCTGGGCCTTGAGCGCCGCCACCATGTCGTCACTGGGGACGAAAGTATCCTTGCCGATCATCCGCAGGAAGCGCGGGGCCGACAACCCGCCCATCTGGCTGCCGCGCTTGGCCAGGTACTTCCACAGCCCGACGATGTCGGATTCCGGCCAGTCGGCGATCAGCGCACCGAAGCTGCCCTTCTCCTTGCGCACATCGAGCACGAACTGGGCGTTGCGCGGCACGCTCTTGAGCTTGCCCAGATGGCGGATGATCCGCGCATCCTGCATCAGGTTTTCCAGGCGCTCGGCGCCCATCAGCACCACCTTTTCCGGATCGAAGCCGAAGAACACCTGCTCGAATGCCGGCCACTTGGCATCCACCAGGCTGTGCTTGAGGCCGGCCCGGAAGACCCGCAGGCTGATCATCGACAGGTAGCGGTCGTCACTGATCTCGCGCAGCGCCTCGGTCGACAGCGGCTCAGGCAGCCGGGCCTCCAGGGCCGCGACCGAGCCAAAGCGGTTGAGACAGTATTCGTGCAGCCACTTGTAATCACGCATCAATCGAACCTTTCAGCAAACAGATGACGAAGCCTGCACGCAGTCAGCACCCCAGTTCAAGTTCTGTGGGAGCTCCGCCCCCGTCTACTCTCAGCCGCGCAGCCGCTCGGTCGCCTGACGCAACGCCGCTTCGGTGCCGCTCCAGCCCAGGCAACCATCGGTGATCGACACGCCGTAGCGCAGCTCGCCACCCAGCGTCTGGCAACCGTCGAACAGGTGACTTTCCAACATCACCCCGCGCAGGCTGACATCACCCGCCAGACGCTGGTCGATCACATTCTCCAGCACCGCCGGCTGACGCAGCGGGTCTTTGCCACTGTTGGCGTGGCTGCAATCGACCAGGATGCGCGGCGCGATGCCCTGGCGCTGCAGCGCTTCACGCGCCGCCGCAACACTGGCGGCGTCGTGGTTCGGCGCGCCGTGGCCACCACGCAGCACCAGGTGGGTGTCAGGGTTGCCGGCGGTGTGCAGCAGCGCCGGGTGGCCCAGGTCGTCGATGCCGAAATGCTGGTGCGGGTGCGCCGCCGAACGCATGGCGTCGCAGGCAATTCCGACGCTACCGTCGGTGCCGTTCTTGAAGCCCACCGGCAGGTCCAGACCACTGACCATCTCGCGGTGCACCTGGGATTCGCTGGTGCGCGCACCAATCGCCGCCCAGCCAAGCAGGTCGTTGAAGTAACCGGCGGCCATCGGTTGCAGCAACTCGGTGGCCAGCGGCAGACCGCGGCCGAGAATCTCCAGCATCAACTGGCGCGACAGGCGCAGGCCCTCGGCCATGTCGCCGCTGCCATCCAGGTGCGGGTCGTACAGCAGGCCCTTCCAGCCCACGGTGGTGCGCGGCTTTTCCACGTAGGCGCGCATCACCAGCAGCAGTTGGTCATCGACCTGTGGCGCCAGCTCGGCCAGACGCTCGGCGTATTCGAGGGCGGAGGTGCGGTCGTGCAGGGAACAAGGGCCGACCACCACCAGCAGGCGCGAATCGTGGCCATTTAGCACGGCGCGAATGGCGTCACGGTCAGCAGCGATACGTGTGGCGAGTTCGGTGGGCAGCGGCAGGCGCTGGCGCAGCAGGGCCGGGCTTGGCAGCGGCTGGGCACTGCGGCGGGCGACGGAGGTGGCGGTCGAAGCGAGTTGAGCGGAAACGGATGCGTTCATGATCTGGCGGTTCCTTGGCCGGCGCGGTCAATGCCGCGCGGCGCTATGAGGGTGTTCGTTCTAGGGGTGTCAGGGCGGCGGTCACGCTGCTAAATCGCCAGTCATTGCGGTAGGTGCGGTAATAGGTCTGGTAACGGTTCATCTGTGGTTCCTCGATGTGCGTGGACTTTTTGTGGCCGGAAAAAACAAAACCCCCGATCGGGTTGCCGACCGGGGGTTTTGGGGAAAACGTCTCTGGTGGCGACCCTGGTTATCAGGCCGCCTGTGGGGTATCAGGCGCGCCTATGGCTAAACCAATACCCAAAGAAATAATACGCCGCTGCCACGACCGACTGCGCACGAACCAACGCAGCGCGCGAGGCACCGGCGTGGAGCGAAGACAGGAGGTTGAGGCTGACAGACATGGAATTCTCCGAAACAGTGATCGAACCATACTCCAGGCATTCGTGGGGCGGCAAGCGGGACGGAGAAAAATCGGGTGGACACATCGTCAGGAGCCACGGCTGTGCGTGGCACATCGAACAACAGGCACGCGTCCTGGCGGCCCTATGGTGGATAGGTGAAGCGTGATCCACCCTACATACAGCCCACCGGCCCGTAGGGGTGGATGTCGCTCTTTACACCCACCTTGATCGGCGGCACACCCCGTAGGAGCGGGCTTGCCCGCGAGCCCGGCGATTTGCGTCCTGACACAGAGCCAGCTGCGTGACAAAAAGCTCGCGGGCAAGCCCGCTCCTACAACGATCTATGCCCTTCTCACAGCCAGCGTTGGATCAATAAAGCGTGCTGTTACATCCACCCCTGCATTGCGCGGTACACCTGTAGGAGCGGGCTTGCCCGCGAGCTCGGCGATTTGAGCCCTGACACAGATCCGACTGCGTGACGAAGATTCGTGCGGAAAACTCCTATCTACCCTCATACCACAAAGCTCTGCAAACAAAAGCCGGCAATCGAGAATCGCCCGAACAGGCGGCGCAGAGCGTTCCGAGGCAGTTGGCGCGACATCGAATCAGTGGACAAGCCTATGGGAGAGTGATTATCGTCCGAATACTGGCACTTTGAGACTAACCCCATGCATACCCACAAGGATGAGCTGGTCATCGAGATCGATGACCAGATTGAGTTGCTGATCAAGGAAATCAACGCGTCCCCCAACACGCAGCAGCAAGATGCCTTTATCAACAGCTTTCAGCACATGCTGATCGACCAGTTGATGGGCCCCTTCGGTTTGACCCGCGCGATGTTCGGTGACCGCGACGGTGGCGCCATCACGAGCCTGCATAACTTCGAGAAAGGCGTGGTGGCCAACGATACCGACGCCCAGCGCCACGAAAACTGGCAACGCGCCAATCAGGAAAAATTCGAGCGCGGCGATTACGACGACCGACTCGACGAACTGCACGACGACATGAAAAGTGCCGACGGCAAGTACTACGACGCCTACAAGAAACCTGGCAGCGAGATGCCCGAAGGGCCGAGGGCCGAAGCCCGGGATCATGTAGTCAGCGCCAGCGAAATCGAGCGTTCCTCCCGCGGGCACCTGGCCCAGACTCGCGAGGAGCGTGTCGAGACCGCCACCCAAGACGACAACATTGTGCTCACCGCCTTCAACATGAACTCGTCCAAAGGCGAAGACGACCTGATGGTATGGGCGGCCAAACCGAGCACCAAGGACCCGAGCAAGACCAACGCCGAATACTACGAGCTCGACCCGAAAGCCGTGGCGGACACCTACGCCAAAGCCAAGAAAGCAGTGGACGGTGACCAGAAGAAAGCCGTGTTCATCAAGCAGGGCCAGGAATTCCTAGTAGAAGGTGGCAAGGCCGCCGGCAAGCTGGCGCTGCGGCAAATCCTCGGCCTGTTGCTGAAAGATTTGGTGCAGGACCTGGTGCAAGATGTGCGCTACCTGGTTCGAGAAGGTTTCAACGGGGCGGCCTCGCTGCTGGAGATGGTCAAGGCACGTATCGAAGCAACCCTGCTGCGCATTCGCGAAAAATGGGCCGAGTACCTCAAGGAAGGGGCAAGCGCCGGCATTGCCGGCTTCGTCTCGACACTGGTGACGCTGATCATCAATTCCTTCGTGACCACTGCCAAGAATCTGGTCGTCATCATCCGCGAGGCGGTGCTGTCGATCGTCCGGGCGATCAAGATGATCGTCGCACCGCCGCCCCATGTGGCGCCGGGCGACATCGCCTTCGAGGTGATGAAAATCCTCTCGGCAGCACTCACCCTGAGCCTGGGCATAATGCTGGAAGAGGTGATCCAGAAAGCCCTGGAAGCGGTTCCACTGCTGCTGCCCTTTGCCGCCACCCTGGCCCCGGTCATCACCGGCATCATCACCGGTACCCTGACCCTGTTCACGGTGCTCGCCTTCGACCGCCTGAAAGACTTCCTCGCCTTTCGCAACAAACAACTGGCCGATATCCATCGGGGCCAGACCGTAGGTTTCCTGAAGATGAAGCAGACCGTGCTGATTCTGGACGGTGCCTACCAGCACATCATCATCACGACCGAGACACTGCGTACCCAGTTCGCCCTGGACTGGGAAGAGGTCAAGGAAGCCAAGCAGATGACTCAACGTCGTCTCAACGATTATCGCCAGTCCGTGAACAGCCTGGACGATCTACTGGAGCAGTTTTAATGAGCGCAAACGAACTCGTTCAAGTCGAGGGCAAGTCACCCGCTGTAGTGGCCTCGGACCTGTTGAGCGTCATCAAGGACATCGAACTCAGCATCGAGGACAGCAGCAATCAGGTCAGTCGCATCGAGAACCGCGGCCTGTTCAAGCGCGCCTTCTCCAGCACCCATGGCGACCTGGTGGAAATTTCCAGGTCGCAGAACAAGATCAACGAAATGATGCTGGGGTTGATCCAGGAGATCATCACGCTCAACACCATGAGCTACTCCTTCCTCGCCGCCGTCATTGGAGAACTGGAGCAGCGCGCCAAGACCGGCTGGCTGGACAGCGAGGGGCGTTTCCAGGAGCTGTCGGAAACCGGCCAGCAGTTCGCTGACCGCGCACACGACATCTTCAGCAAGATCCTCGATGGCTCCAAGTCGACCCAGACCAAGATCGAGGTCAATCAGCAGAACATTGAACAGCTACAGCTGCAGTTCTCGGCAAAAGCGCAGGTGGTGATTCGCGCCCGCGAAGACATCGAAAGCATCAAGTCCACCCTCACCACCAAAGCCGAACTGATGGCCAAGAGCCGGGAAGACATCGGCCAGATCCAGTCCGTGTTGCTGGCCAAGGCCGAACGCCTGTCGGGGATCGATAAGCTGCTGGAGGAAAAACGCTCGATCGTCGAACAACAGGACCAGGCAATCAAAGCGTTGGTCGAAGAGCTGCAGGAAAACAACCGCCTCGATATCGAGCGCGAGCGCGTCATGGCCACCCTGCAGCAGGAAGTGCGTGGCCTTACGGAGCGCCTGAGCACCCTTGACGCCTCGACGATCACCCAACAGGGCAAGACGAAAATCTTCCTCGGCGTGCTGTCCGGTGCGGTGCTCGCCAGCGTCATCGTCACCGCACTGAACGTACTCGGGCTGATCTGACCACCTGCCGACCTTGTAGGGTGGATGTCGCTGTTTATATCCACCTTGACCGGCGGCACACCCTGTAGGAGCGGGCTTGCCCGCGAGCTCGGCGATTGCTGCCTGACAGTGATCCGGTGGTATGACGAAGAATTCGCGGCTGAAGCCGCTCCTACACAACGATCGCAGCACGGCTTACAGACGCGGCGAGCCTAAAAGCCCGCGCCTACGCAGTGATCACAGCACGGTGATAGAGGGTGGCGCCCGCAACCCACCCCGCCCGATGCGCCACCCGCAGCCGACACCTGGCTCTTTCCAGCACTACGACCTCGGCGCTTTACAGATTCATCACATCGAGGAAGCGCGGGGTGGCGGTGTCGTCGATGCGCAGGCTCTTGAAGTCGAACAGGTTGCGGTCAGCCAATTGCGAAGGCACGACGTTCTGCAGGGCGCGGAACATGATTTCGGTGCGGCCGGGGGTCTTGCGCTCCCATTCCTGCAGCATGTCCTTGACCACCTGGCGCTGCAGGTTTTCCTGGGAGCCGCAGAGGTTGCACGGGATGATCGGGAATTCCTTCAGCACGCTGTAGGCCTCGATATCTGCCTCGTTGCAATACGCCAGCGGGCGGATCACCACGTTGCGGCCGTCGTCGGCCAGCAATTTGGGCGGCATGGCCTTGAGGGTGCCGCCGTAGAACATATTGAGGAAGAAGGTTTCCAAGATGTCGTCGCGGTGGTGCCCCAGGGCCATCTTGGTCGCGCCAATCTCGTCGGCGAAGGTGTACAGCGTGCCCCGACGCAGGCGCGAACACAGCGAGCAGGTGGTCTTGCCTTCCGGGATCTTCTCCTTGACCACCGAGTAGGTGTCCTTCTCGACGATGTGGTACTGCACGCCGATGGACTCCAGGTAGGCCGGCAGCACGTGCTCGGGGAAGCCCGGCTGCTTCTGGTCCATGTTCACCGCCACGATCTCGAACTTGATCGGCGCGACCTTCTGCAGGTGCAGCAGGACGTCGAGCATGGTGTAGCTGTCCTTGCCACCGGACAGGCAGACCATGACCTTGTCGCCGTCTTCGATCATGTTGTAGTCGGCGATGGCTTCGCCGGCCTGGCGACGCAGGCGTTTTTGCAGTTTGTTCTGGTTGACCGAGAGGGTGCCCATGGTGCGCTGGAATCCGGAGTCAGGAGGCTGAAACGCGACATTTTACGCAGAAAGCGCGGTGCACCCCACCCCACCGAGAGCGAAATGATAGGCTCGGGCGATGAACGACGACCTAGATCCCAGCCACGACCTCGCCGAACAGGCGCTGCATCTGCTGCGCGCCGCACCGGATGGCCTGGGTGAGCACACCCTGATCCAGCAACTGAAGAGCCGGCACAGCACGCACATCCCCAACCTGCCGCTGACCGACAAGCTGGTGCTGTTTCGCACCCATTTCCTGCTGTTCAACGCGCTTTACACCCTGCGCGACCGGCTCTGGCAGGAAGGCAGCGCCCTGCTGCAGATCAGCCCGCTGTGTATCCGCCTGGATCCCTACCAGGCCGGCAGCGCCGGTCTCAGCCAGCACGACCCGTTGCGTGATTACTACCTGGACCTGAGCCACCTCAACGACACGGACGAGCAGGACGTGAGCAAGCTGCTGGCCAGTTTCTGGACGCGCATGCAGGGCGGCGAGGAGAAGCAGGCCGCGCTGGAACTGTTCGAGCTGGACGACAGCCAGCAGCCCCTGGACCTGGCAACCGTCCGCCACCGCTACCGCCAGCTGGTCAGCCAGCACCACCCGGATCGGGGCGGCAGCACGACCCGCCTGCAGTCGATCAACAAGGCCATGGAAATTCTGGCTCGCTATTACCGCTGAGCTTGAGAGTCCAATTTGCTCTAAAGCCACGGCCGGCGTGACCTCCAGCTCCGTCCTATACTGCGACATACGGTCGCAGAGATTCGGCCCAGCACCCGGTGACGCGCATACGCGCCGGGCGCTGCGCTGGGGGGCGATCGCCATAACAAGAGGAGGTGTCTGGCATGATCCACCACGTTTGGGGGCTCTTCACCCATCCCGATCAGGAATGGCAAGAAATCCGTGGCGAAGAAGAAAGCATAAGCCACATGTATCTCACCCACGTGCTGATCCTGGCGGCTATTCCCGCCATATCGGCCTACATCGGCACCACCCAGGTGGGCTGGGCAATTGGTGACCGAACACCGGTGATGCTCACCGAAGCAAGCGCGATGCAAATGACCATCATGTCCTACCTGGCGATGCTCGCCGGCGTGGCGGTCATGGGCGCTTTCATCCACTGGATGGCCCGCACCTACGATGCCAGCCCGAGCCTGACGCAGTGCATCGTTTTCGCCGCCTATACCGCTACCCCGCTGTTCATCGGCGGCCTTGCCGCGCTCTATCCGCACCTGTGGCTGGCGATGGCCGTGGGCACGGTGGCGATCTGTTACACGGTCTACCTGCTGTATGTAGGCATACCCACGTTCATGAACATTCCCGAAGACGAAGGCTTTATGTTCTCCAGCTCGGTCCTGGCCGTCGGCCTGGTGGTGCTGGTCGCCATGATCGCCAGCTCGGTGATTCTCTGGGGCCTCGGGGTCGGCCCGGTGTACACAAGCTGAGTCTGATAAACCGAAATACAGGGCCGCCTTTGGGCGGCCTTTTTATTGCATCACGGTTTTGGACGGGGCGTTTCAGAGGAGAAAAAGGGGCCGGAAGAGCTCGCGGGCAATCGGAATGCCGCCCAGCCGCTCCTAAAGGGGCGGAGGCGGTTCGGGGCATGTTTTTTGGTTGAACCACTGGGAAGAATGGCTGCCCGAAACCTGTAGACGGCAGCGGAACGGCCGCGCCGGCGACAGCTGGAGCTCCCCATGTATGCGAACTTTTACACCCTGATCACCCGCCCTGACCGTGCCTGGACGGAAATTCGCCAGGACGAAGACCGCAACAGCGCGAACTACCTGCCCTACCTGCTGCTCGCCGCCCTGCTCCCCGCAGTGTGCCTGTTCATCGGCACCCATTGGGTCGGCTGGAGCCTGGTGGACCGGGAACGGGTTCGACTGGAAATGGGCAGCGCCCTGCAACTGAGTGTGTTGCTGTATTTTTCAATCCTGATCGGCACCTTCATCATGGGTTTCTTCCTGCGCTACATGTCGCGCACCTTCGATGCCAGGCCCACCTTCAACCAGTGCATCGGTTTCATCGCCTACACCTGCACCCCCTTCTTCCTGACCGGTCTCGCGGGCCTGTATCCGAGTCGCTGGCTGGCCATCGCGGTGCTGCTGATCGCCTGTACCCATGCGACTTTCCTGCTGTACGTGGGGTTGCCGCGCTTCATGCGCATCAACCAGAACCAGGGCTTTCTCTACGCGTCCTCGATGTGGGGCGTGGCACTGCTAGCGCTGGTCACCATCCTGGTCAGCATGATCCTGTTCTGGACCTATTACCTGAGCCCTGATTACGAACGCAGCGTGCAACAGGACCAGAGTTACGGCACTCAGGAGCAGCGTGCGCAGGAACCCAGCCGCGAGTGACGACTGCACAAGCGCCACGGTTGCGGCATAATTGCCATCCCGCAACCGTCAGCGCCCCCCGATGCCCGAACTGCTCCACGCCCGTGTCGAAGCTTGCTACCAGCAGGCAGAAACCTTCTTCAAACAGCGCTTCGCCCGTCCTGAAGTCTGCTTCAAGCTGCGCGGGCAAAAAGCCGGCGTGGCGCACCTGACGGAAAACAAGCTGCGCTTCAACCTGCAGCTGTACCGGGATAACCACGACGACTTTCTCAAGCAAACCGTGGCCCACGAAGTTGCCCACCTGATCGCCCATCAATTGTTCGGCCCGCGCATTCAGCCCCATGGCGAGGAATGGCAACTGATCATGCGCGGCGTCTACGAACTGCCGCCGAACCGCTGCCACAGCTATGACGTGAAGCGCCGCACCGTCAGCCGCTACATCTACCGCTGCGTCTGCCCCCAGGGCGACTACCCCTTCTCCGCTCAACGCCATGCCCTGGTCGCCAAGGGACGTCGCTATTACTGCCGGCGCTGCAAGGTGACCCTGAGCTTCACTGGCGAGCATCGCCTCGAATAACCGTGACCTGAGAACCGATAATGACTGCACCGCTGTTGAAACCTGACTCCCCACAACGCTACGGCACCGTGAGCCGCGTCCTGCACTGGGGCATGGCCCTAGGCTTCGCCTGGATGTTCGCCACCACCCTGACCACCTATTTCTTCGCAGAATCAGCCCTGGACGAGCTGCTGTGGCCCACCCACAAGTCCGTGGGCGCCCTGATGATGCTGCTCCTGCTGGTACGCGGCGCCTGGAGCCTACTCAATGCCCGCCGTCGTCCGGCTTCGACCAGCCTGCTGGCACACTTGGGGCACCTGGCGTTGTACGCCGTGATGTTCGCGGTGCCGTTCATCGGCCTGCTGCGTCAGTTCGGCTCGGGTCGTGCCTTCGCGCCGTTCGGCATCCCCCTCATGCCGGGCTTCGAAGGCGGTGCGATCAAGTGGATGACCGACCTGGGCGGCAATTTCCATGGCCTGCTCGGCTGGACCCTGCTGGCGCTGACCGTGGGCCACATTGCCGCCGCGCTGTGGCACCGCCGCAGCAGTGAGACCAACGTCATCCCACGCATGTTCGGCTGATGTTCCCTTGGAGTCGCACGCTGTCGTGCGGCTCCACTCTCCCCCGCAGATAACCCTGCAACCTCGCCAAGCCGCTGCTGTCATACTCCACACCCAGGTCGCACCCAGACAGCAGGACCACCTCGATGATAGAACCCATTCTGCTCAGCGCCGCACGCCTCACGACCTTCGTCGGGCAGCAGTTGCTTACCAACGCCAGCAGCTTCTTCTTCGAGCGCGACCAGCGCCTGTTCCTGGTCACCAGCCGTCATGTGATGATCGATGAACCCAGCGAGCACTTCCCTGACCGCATCGAAATCGAGCTGCACACCGCCGAAGACAACATGACCCAGTCCATCGGCTTTTCCGTGCCCCTCTACCGCGACGGCAAGAGCCTGTGGCGCCAGGGGGTCGACAGCACGGGCGAGGTCGATGTGGCCGTGATCGAACTGGACCGCAGCGCCCTGCCCGCCACCATGGTCTACCAGGCCTTCACCCCCGATCACCTGCTGCCCTCCCTGGAGCAGATGGAAGTCGGTACCTCGTTGCTGGTAGTGGGTTTTCCCCTGGGCTTTCACGACACGCTGCACCACATGCCGGTGGTGCGCCAGGCGGTCATCGCCTCCTCGTTCGGCCTGCGCTTCCAGGGCCAGGGTTACTTCCTCAGCGACGCCCGGACCCACCGGGGCACCAGCGGCGCGCCGGTGGTGACCCGTGCCCCGCAGAATCACCCGGCCCATGCCAGCGAGCTGCCGTGGGTCTTGCTCGGCGTGCACTCGGCACGCCTGGATGTCGGCAGCCGCGACCTGCAGCAGGACGAAGCCCTCGGTCTGAACTGCTCCTGGTACGCCGACGTGCTGATGCCCCTCACCGAGGGCTGAGACTCAGGCTCAGGCAATCACCTTGCGCGCCCGCAGCTCCGCCAGTTGCTGCGCTGAATAGCCCAGCGTACTCAGCACCTCATCGGTGTGCTCCCCCAGCCCCGCACCGATATGCCGGGGCGCGGGCAGCCCCGCCGAGAACTTGATCGGACAAGCCAGTTGCCGCTGCGGCGTACCGCCGGCGCGGGGCACCTCGACGACCAGATCGCGGGCTTTGAGCTGCGGGTGTTCGACCGCCTCCGACAGCGGCAGCATCGGTTCCACGCAGGCATCCAACCCCGCGAACACCTCGCTCCAGTGCGCCGCATCGCGCTTCTCGAATTCGATCTCGATTTCGCGCTTCAGCGCCTGTTGATCTTCGGGTCGCTGGGACAGGCCACGCGACGCCAGCTCCGGGCGCCCGATGGCGGCGCAGAACTGCTGCATGAACTGTGGTTCCAGGCTGCCCACCGAGAACCAGCGACCGTCTCGGGTGCGGTAGTAATCGTAGAAACTGCCGCCGTTCAGCGCCTGGTTCTCCATGCCCGGCTCGACCCCGGCCGCCAGGAACCCCGCCCCCGCCATGCCGTGCAGGCTGAAGACGCAGTCGGTCATGCTGATATCGACGTGCTGCCCCTCGCCGGTCACCTGGCGCTGAATCACCGCGGCCAGCAGGCCCATGGCGCCATGCAGTGAGCCACCACCCAGGTCAGCCAGTTGCACGCCCAACGGCAATGGCCCGGACTCCCGGCGCCCGGTGTAGCTGGCGATGCCGGACAAGGCCAGGTAGTTGATGTCGTGACCGGCGCGGTCGCGATAGGGGCCGGTCTGGCCATAGCCGGTAATGGAGACATAGATCAGCCGGGGGTTGATCGCCTTGAGGGCCTCGTAGCCGACGCCGAGCTTGTCCATCACCCCTGGCCGGAACTGCTCCAGGACGATGTCGTACTCCTCGACCAGTTTCTTGACCACCGCCACGGCCTCGGCCTGCTTCAGATCCAGGGCGATGCTGCGCTTGTTGCGGTTGAGGTAGGCATGGCTGGCCGACACCCCACCGTCATGGGGCGGCAGCACGCGCACCAGGTCCACACGGCTGGGCGACTCGACCCGCAGCACATCCGCCCCCATGTCCGCCAGCAATAGCGAAGCGAACGGCCCTGGCAACAGGGTGGAGAAATCGAGGATCTTCAACGACGACAACGGGCCTTTCATTGCAACTCCTTGCGTAATTCGATGGCGGCTCGATGCCGCCCGGTAATTCACGACCTGATCGCACTCATCGCTGTGCGGGTATGACTAGCAAGAGCACCCGCACTCCGACCTGCCACGATCGTACCCACGCTCTGCGTGGGCACGCCTCCCGGGACGCTCCGCGTCCCCAACTCACTCAGCAGCGCCCCTCTCTCCCAGCGCCACCTGATCCACCGAGGCATCGACGCGGAGCGTCGAGGGCTGCATTCCCACGCGGAGCGTGGGAACGATCAGTGGTCGCCCGCAACCTACTCCGCTCGTACCCACGCTCTGCGTGGGCACGCCTCCCGGGACGCTCTGCGTCCCCAACTCACTCAGCGGCTCCTCTCTCTCCCAGCGCCACCTGATCCCCCGAGGCATCGACGCGGAGCGTCGAGGGCTGCATTCCCACGCGGAGCGTGGGAACGATCATCACACCATCCTATCCGCTCAGCCCCGAGCCTCCAGCCTCACTGCCAACACACCGGCTGGCCCCGCACCAGCTTGTCCAGCTCATCAGCGAAGCGCGCCTCCAGCACGTTGCGGCGGATTTTCATGGTCGGGGTCATGCAGCCGTTGTCCACCGTCCAGGCCTCGCGTACCAGCAGGAAGTGGCTGACGTGCTCATGGGGTAGCAGCGTGCAGTTGAGCTGCTGGCGGGTGGCTTCCAGGTCCTCGGCGATCTGCTCGCGGCTCTGCTCGCGGGCCGCTGGCGACAGCTCGATCAGCGCCAGGGGCTGGTCGAGGTTGCTGCCCATCAGGCAGACCTGCTCGACCCAGAGGTTCTTGGCGATCTCCACCTCGATGGGCACCGGCGCGATGTACTTGCCCTTGCTGGTCTTGAACAGGTCTTTGACCCGCCCGGTTATCTTCAGGTAGCCATCGGCATCCACGTGCCCCTGGTCGCCGGTGTGCAGCCAACCGTCCTTGAGCGCTTCGGCGGTTTTCTCCGGTTCCAGGTAATAGCCTTGCATCAGCGTGGCACTGCGAAAGAGGATTTCGCCGTTGTCGTCGATGCGCAGCTGGTTGTCCGGCATGGGCCGGCCCACGCTGCCGAAACGCACCTGCCCGGGCCGGTTGAAGGTGCCGTAGGCGAAGTTCTCGGTCATGCCGTAGCCCTCGCAAATGGTCAGGCCGATGCGCTCGTACCAGAGCAACAGCGAGGGCGGAATCGCCGCCGCACCGCTGACCAGGATGCGCGCCCGGTCCAAGCCCAGGCCCTTGCGGATCTTGCGGGCCACCAGCGACCCCAGCAGCGGGATGCGCAGCAGCCGCTCCAGCTTGGCCTGCGGCAGCTTCTCCAGCACTCCTTGCTGAAAGCGCGTCCACAACCGAGGGACCGAGAAGAACACCGTGGGCCGCACGTGCTTGAGGTCCGCAGCGAAGGTATCCAGGGACTCGACGAAGGCCACCCGCGCCCCGCTGAACAGGGCATTCATCTGCACCAGAAAACGCTCGGCGGCGTGGGACAGCGGCAGGTAAGAGAAGTACTGATCCTGCGGGCCGATATGCAGCTCCTGCACCGCGTGGCTAGCAGCGAAGGCAAAGGCCCGCGGCGAGAGCATCACGCCCTTGGGCTGCCCGGTGGTGCCCGAGGTATAGAGGATGCTCAGCAGCTCGTCCGGGGTCTGGGTATGCACCGCCTGCAGCGGCCCATGCTCGGCCAGCAGGGTCGCCCAGTGGTGCTCGGCCGGCAGCGTCGGGTACGGCATGGCGATACGCGCCACGCCTGGGGGAATCCCGCCATCCAGCCTTTGCGGTTCGTCCAGCTTGCCAAGGAAGATCGCTTTGCACTGCGAATGGCGCAGCACGTAGTCGATGCTCTCGGCGGTCTGCAACGGGTACAGCGGCACGCTGACCAGCCCGGCCAGCATGATCGCCAGGTCGGCGATAAACCATTCGGCGCAGTTCTTCGCCAGCAGCGCGACCCGGTCCCCCGGCTCGCAGCCCATGGCCCGCAACGCCGTGGCCAGGCTGCGGGCCTGGTGATCGACGGTTCTCCAGCTGAACTCATGCCACTGCCCGTTCACCGGCTGGCTCAGCCAGACCTCGTCGGGGCGCTTCCCTACCCAGAACGCCAGGCGTTCTAGGGGCAATTGATCGATCATCGGCAAGCCCTCGTTATTCTTGTTGTGGCTGCCACCGGGTCTCAGAGTCTGAACACCCGGCGTGCATTTTCATGAAGGAAAGCGGCTTTCACCTCGTCATTCAATCCGAGTTCCTCGACCTGGCCCATGCAGCGTTCCAGCGACAACTGCGGGAAGTTGCTGCCGAACAGCACCTTGTCCTTGCCGTAGGTGCGCATGAACTGCAGCAACGCCTGCGGGTAATAACGCGGCAGGTAGGCAGAGGTATCGATATAGACGTTATCGTGCTTCCAGGCCAGCCCGATCATCTCCTCGGTCCAGGGGTGGCCGATGTGTCCGGCGACGATGCGCAACTCGGGGAAATCCAGCGCCACCTCATCCAGATAAGGCACCGGCCGCCCGGTTTCCGACGGCATCAGTGGGCCGGTGTGGCCGACCTGGGTGCAGAACGGGATATCTAGCTCAATGCACTTCACGTACAGCGGGTAGTACAGACGGTGATTGGGTGGCAGCTTCCACAACCAGGGCACCACCCGCAGCGCCTTGAAGCCCAGCTCGCGAACCGCACGTTCCAGTTCGTGTACGGCGGCCACCGGCTTACTCAGATCCACCGTGGCGACGCCGACAAAGCGCTCGGGAAAGGCCCGGGTGTATTCGGCCACTTCGTCATTGCTGAACACCCAGCCCTCGGGCCGACACCAGGCGGCCAGCATCAGCGTCGCCACGCCGGCCTTGTCCATCTCGGCCACGGTCTGCGCCGGGCTCAGGGGCTGATCGAGCAGGTGCGCCGAGCCGGATTTCTCGAACAGCCGCACCACCTCCGGCAACAGCTTTCGCGCACGGCCATTGGCCGGCTGGGCCCAGGCATCGATGGCGCCGACTGTGCGGTTCATGGGGCCTGCCTCCTGTGGGGAATCAGAGTTTCATGCCACGGCTGATGATCTCTTTCATGATCTCCGAGGTGCCGGCGAAGATCCGCTGGATGCGGGCGTTCGCGTACATCTTGCAGATCGGGTACTCCCACATGTAACCCCAGCCGCCGTGCAACTGCACGCCCTCGTCGACCACCTTGCCGAGCAGTTCGGTGGTGAACAGCTTGGCCTCGGCGGCCACCTCTGGCGTGAGTTTCTTATCATTGTGGTCGAGCACGCAGCGGTCGACGAACACCTGCGCCACATCGACCTGGGTGCGCATTTCCGCGAGTTTGAAGCGGGTATTCTGGAAGTGCGAGATCGGCCGGTCGAAGGCCTTGCGCTCGCGCACGTAGTCGATGGTGACCTGCAGCGCCGCCTCGGCGCCGGCGACCGCACCGCAAGCGTTGGTCAGGCGCTCCTGGGCGAGCATGTTCATCAGGTAGAAGAAGCCGCCCTTGGCGTCGCCCAGCAGGTTTTCCTTGGGCACTTTGACCTCGTTGAAGAACAACTCGGCAGTGTCCTGGCTTTTCATGCCGAGCTTTTCCAGGTTCTTGCCGCGCTCGAAACCGGGCATGCCACGCTCGACCAGGAACAGGCCCATGGCGTGCTTGTTGTTCGGGTCGGTCTTGGCCGCGACGATCACCACATCAGCCAGCAGGCCGTTGGAGATGAACACCTTGGAGCCGTTGAGCAAGTAGTGATCGCCCTTGTCCACGGCGGTGGTGCGCATACCGGCCAGGTCCGAGCCGGCGCTCGGTTCGGTCATCGCCACGGCGAGAATCAGCTCGCCGCGGATGATGCCCGGCAGAAAGCGCGCCTTCTGCTCGTCATTGCCGTACTCGGCGATGTACGGCCCGCACAGCGCCGAATGCAGCGGCAGCATGAAACCCGCCTCATTGATGCGCGCCAGCTCCTCGCACATGATCTGCTCGTAGCGGAAGTCCTTGAGCCCGGAGCCGCCGTATTGCTCATCGGCCCAGGGCAGCAGAAAGCCCATCTCCCCCGCCTTCTTCCAGACGCTGCGATCGACCACCCCGGCGGCCTCCCAGGCGTCCTGGTGCGGCACCACTTCCTTGTTCAGGAAGGCGCTGAACGCGTCGCGGAACATCGTGTGTTCGGTGTCGAAGATCGTGCGCTGCATGCGGGTCTGCTCCCTGATCGAGTTCGTCCCGCAGGGTAGGCGTGGCAGTCCGGCTTGCTCAATGACCCATGCGCTCAGGGTCGATTGACCCATTCGGTCAGCCCACGCCTATCACCCCGTAGGAGCGGACTTGTCCGCGAGCTTTTTATTCGCACCCTCAAATCAGCGCCAGGCACGAATCGTCGAGCTCGCGGGCAAGCCCGCTCCTACAGGGGAATGCCTCAGGTTCGAGGCCGAGCACGATCGCTTTGCGTAGGAGCGGCTTCAGCCGCGAACCACCAAAATGCGCGCAAAAAAAAGCCCACCGTGCTGGTGGGCTTGAAGACCCTCTTCCGCGTCAGGAAGAGAAACACTGTAAACGGCTGACCCGGCGACCAGCGCCCGGTCAGCTAACCCTCATGGGGTCAAACGGTTTCGCGGCTGTCCTGGGCGACCACAGGGGTGGCCCTGCCGCCCGAAGCCAGCTCGCTCTGCAGGGTGTCTTCGTCCAGCTCTTTGCACCACTTGGCAACCACGATGGTGGCAACGCCGTTACCGATCAGGTTGGTCAGGGCGCGGGCTTCGGACATGAAGCGGTCGATACCCAGGATCAGCGCCAGACCGGCAACCGGCAGGTGGCCGACGGCGGACAGGGTGGCCGCCAGGACGATGAAACCACTACCGGTCACGCCTGCAGCACCTTTGGACGCAACCAGCAGCACCAGCAGCAGGGTGATCTGGTGGGTGATGTCCATCGGCGTGTCAGTGGCCTGGGCGATGAACACCGCAGCCATGGTCAGGTAGATCGAGGTACCGTCGAGGTTGAAGGAGTAACCGGTCGGGATCACCAGGCCGACTACCGACTTCTTGGCGCCCAGCTTTTCCATCTTGGTCAACATGCGCGGCAGTACGGTCTCGGAAGACGAGGTGCCCAGCACGATCATCAGCTCTTCGCGGATGTAACGGATGAAACGCAGGATGCTGAAGCCGTGGGCACGGGCGATACCGCCGAGTACCACGAGGATGAAGAACACGCAGGTGATGTAGAAGCAGATCATCAGCTGGCCGAGCTGCACCAGCGAACCCACGCCGTACTGGCCGATGGTGAACGCCATGGCACCGAAGGCACCGATCGGGGCGACCTTCATGATCATGTTGATGATGCCGAACATGACCTGGGCGATGCGGTCGATGAATTCCATCACCGGACGGCCGTACTCACCCATGCGCTGCAGGGCGAAGGCGAAGATCACGGAGAAGAACAGGACCTGCAGGATGTCGCCGTTGGCGAACGCACCCACCACAGTGGCCGGGATCACATTGAGCAGGAAGCCGATGGTCGTCTGCTGCGAACCCGCCGATGCATAGGCCGCGATACTGCTGGCGTCCAGGGTGCTCGGGTCGACGTGCATGCCAACACCTGGCTGCGCGATGTTGACCACGACGAGGCCGATGATCAGGGCAACGGTGGAGACGATCTCGAAATACAGCAGCGCGTAGCCACCGGTCTTGCCGACGGCCTTCATGTCCTGCATGCCAGCGATGCCGCTGACCACGGTGCAGAAGATGATGGGGGCGATGACCATCTTGATCAGTTTGACGAAACCGTCACCCAGGGGCTTCAGGGCAACACCGGTTTCCGGGTAGAAGTGGCCGAGCAAAATACCGATGGTAATGGCGGCTAGCACCTGGACATACAGCATCTTGTAAAACGGTTGACGTGGCGCGTCGGTCGTTATGGCGGTCATGGCAGATCCTCACGAGTGCTGTACCGCATCATCCATAGATGCCTACAACACTCTCTTTAATCGCTAACCCTCCTGACTGGAGGGATTTGTTGGTAGGTGCGTCTTGCGCATCCTTGATCGGTCTATTGCAGGCGCCATGCCATCTTCAAAAAAACACATAAAAACCATATAAAACAATAACTTATACAAATAGCAAGCTATCGACCGTTTTGTTCCATGGCGGATTACCGCACGAGGCCCACTTCGGCGCTGGCGGATATCCCCCCGCGATTGCCGGTTCCCCTGCCTTGTTGCACACGCCGCCGGATCGTTACCATCGGCTGGCCCTGTCGACGAGCCAGCCCCATGCGTGAGCGCACCATTGCCAGCCACTTCGTCCGCGCCGCCCTGCGCGGCGCCGAACGCCATGGCCATGACTGCCCGGCGCTGTTGCGCAGTCTGGGCATCCAGCCCGCACTGCTCGATGAGCCCCGTGCGCGCTTGGCCCCGGAACAATTCACCCGCCTGCTGCAACACCTCTGGGAAACGCTCGACGACGAGTACATGGGCTTTGGCCAGACCCGCAGCAAGCGCGGCACCTTCGCCATGATGTGCCACGCGATCATCCACTGCCGAACCCTGGAAAAGGCCCTGGGCCGGGGCATGCTGTTCTACAGCCTGTTCCCCGAGGCCCCGGCCATCAGCCTCAAACGCGAAGGCGACTGGGTGCGCCTGAGCGTGGACGACCATGGCCAGTGGGACCCGGATCATTTTCTGGTAGAGAGCCTGCTGGTGATCTGGCACCGCCTGGGCAGCTGGCTGATCGGCCAGCGCATCCGCCTGGAGGAAGCCACCTTCCTTTATGCGGAGCCGGCCCACAGCAGCGAGTACGAGCTGCTGTTCCCCTGCCCCCGCCGCTACGGTGCCGGCGCCACCAGCCTGTTGTTCCACGCCCGCTACCTGGCCATGCCGCTGCTGCAGGACGAGCGCACCCTCAAGCACTTCCTCGAACACTCCCCCGCCGACCTGCTGGCCCGCCCGGATGGCGGCGACAGCCTGATCAGCCAGATCCGCCGGCTGCTCGGCCGCAACTGCAGCAACTGGCCCGACCTGGAAGCCGTCGCCCAGCACCTGCACATCAGCCCGCAAACCCTGCGCCGCCACTTGCGCGAAGAAGGCTCGAGCTTCCAGGAACTGAAAGACCACCTGCGCCGCGACCTGGCCATCTACCACCTGGGCCGCGCCGACCTGCCGATCCAGGACATCGCCGAACAACTCGGCTTCTCCGAGCCCTCGGCGTTTCACCGGGCGTTCAAGAAATGGACCGGGCTGACACCGGGGGCGTATCGGGCGCAGGAGAGTTAGGGACGTGTAGGCCGGCATTGCGCCAGCAGAGGAGCGGCTTACCGACGCCAACCTGCAAGCCAATCACGGGGTAGTCGGCTTGCACGGCTTGAATCCGGCGCGGGTATCAACGTAGAAGGGGCAAAGCTCAAAAGACCCCCGACAAATCTACCTGAAGCCGTGATACACCCGAGTCTGGATGTCAGAAACCTCTGACCGGATAGATTGCACCGATGAACCGATGGCATCCAAGCCCTCGGCCATTTCATCGATGGTTTCGCATGCCTTCATTGTCATGCGGGTGTTTTGCAACAGCAGGTCGTACGTTTCCTGAAGAAATTTCAGAGATTCACGAAACTCTTCCTTGAACTCATCGAGACCGTCCGTGATTTTTTCAACCGAATGTTCGAGCTGTTCAACCTTGCTCAGCACCTCATCGATTTGATCCATGTGTGTAGCCTTCTCTGCAATTCATGATTGGTCGCTTCGATCATGGCGACGGTAGACGCTGAACGCAACCTGCGTGCCCAGGGCGGTGTACAGCGCCGCAGCAGCCAGCGTGACGCTGTGGCTGCAAATTGAACGCTCGCGGCTAAAGCCCCTCCTACAAAACAGCAGTGATCTCGGCTCTACTTAAAATGGGCAGCATGGGTATCGCTACGCTCAACCCATCCTACGAATGGCTCGCGGCAGCGATGTCACCTGTGACCTCGCCAGCCCATGGCGAATAACCGCCCTGCTCCCGCCAAACGTCGCCCAATGCCCTCCATCGCCCCCCATGACTGAACTCAACGCCTACCCCCGTGGTCTGTCTGCTGTCGGCCCGCCAGGGCGGCGTGCATGGCCTTTTGCCGCCTGGACGGTTGCACCGCGCACGTCCGTCACGCCCCTATCCACCGTGAGTGGCCGCTTTTTTTCGCCCCGCTTGCCGGGTTCTGTTTGACCGCCATGTGAAGATCGCCCATGTCCCCATCTCGTCATTTCCTTGCCACCTTTTCCCCTCTTTCCCTTTCGGCCTGCCTGCTCGGCGGGTTGTTGACCACCACCTCCCTGGCCCAGGCCGAAGAAGCCGGCGGCAATACCCGCTGGGTCAGCGACAACCTGAGTACTTACGTGCGCAGCGGCCCGACTGATGGCTATCGCATCGTCGGCACGCTGGTGTCCGGGGAGAAAGTAGAGCTGCAGCAGACCCAGGGCGATTACAGCCGGGTGCGCGGCAGCAACGGCAGCAGTGTGTGGATTCCCAGCCGCGACCTGCAGTCCGTCCCCGGGCAGGCCGAGCGTCTGCCGCAGCTGGAGCAGCAGGTGGCCAACCTCAGCGCCGAGCTGGAAGGTATCAACGACACCTGGAAGACCCGCGTGCAAGGCATGCAGGAAACGCTGGATTCGCGCAAAACGCTGATCGACGAATTGCAGGTTGCCCGCTCCGAGCTGGACAGCGAGCTGACCAGCGCACGCTCCGAGTTGCGCGAGCTGCAGGCGCAACTCGGTGACGAGAACAAGGACGTGCTGATGCGCTACATGGTCTACGGCGGCAGTATTGCCGGGGGTGGCCTGCTGGCCGGTCTGATTCTGCCGACCATGCTGCGGGTACGGCGCAAGCGTAACGATCAGTGGGTCTGATTGCGTTCAGGCTGCTGCCCAACGCAGGCACTTTTCGTACATGACTTCACTGGCGGCGGCAGGCACCACATGGCCTGCCGCTCCGGTGATGCTGGGCTGGCGAAAAATCGCCAGTGACCGTTGTGCAACGAAATGGTGGCGCGGCAGGCGCGCGCTTCATTAGATAGCTATGGCTGCGCTAGACCCGCGTCATTCATGCAGCCGAACGCGGAAGCAGGCGCCGCCCAGTGCAGAGGCCTCGACGCTGAGCTCGCCGTCGTAGCTTTCGATGATGTCCTTGACCACGGCCGTGCCGATACCCTGCCCCGGGTTCAACGCATCCAGCCGTTCGCCACGGCGCAGAATGCGTTCGCGCTGTTCAGCGGGCACGCCCGGCCCGTCATCCTCGACCCATAGCTCGCAACTGGCACCCATCTGCCGCGCGGCAATGCGCACCTGCCCCAGGCACAGGCGATAAGCGTTCTCCAGCAGGTTGCCCAGCAGTTCCAGCAGGGCCGCCTGTTCCATGGGCACCCGCAGTTCCGGGGAGAAATCGCGCAGCACCTGTACCTGTTTGTCGTGGTAGACCTTGTCCAGCGCCTCGCACAGGGTGTCGAGCAGCGGCCCGAGTTTGACGCTGTGCCGCACCAGGCCGCTCTTGCGCAGGCTGGCGCGCTGCAGCTGGTATCCCACCTGCTGGCTCATGCGCTCGACCTGGCTCTGCAGGGTGCGCGCCTGCTCCAGGCTCTGTGGTTGCCCGGCCATTTCTTCGCTCACACCTTGCAGCACCGACAGCGGGGTCTTCAAGCTGTGGGCCAGGTCGTCCAGGGAGTGGCGATAGCGCTCGCGCTGATGGCGTTCGCTGTCGAGCAGACGATTCAGCGAACGGGTCAGGCGCAGTAATTCCTTTGGGTGCTGCTCGCTGAGGCCTTCGCGATGGCCAGACTCCACGTCATCCAGCTCGGCGCTGAGGCCGCGCAGGCTGCGGAAGCTCCAGGTCAGGCCGAACCAGAGCAGCCCCAGCAGCACCACCAGGGCCACGCCCAGCCACAGGTAGAGTTGGTCCATGAAGCCCCGGTACATCACTTCGTAATCCCGGGTCGGCTGCATGGTGACGATGCTCAGGGCCGTGTCCTGGCCACGCAGCAGGTCGATTTCCACGTCATAGACGAAGAAGCCCTGCTGCTCCCCGCCAATGCGCAGGAACTCATGGCCGATGCCGTCGTAGCGCGGTACGTACTGCACCGGCTCGCCCAGGGTCGAGCGCGACTGCCAGAGCAGGTTGCCGTCACGGTCATAGATGTAGCCCAGCAGGCTGGCGTCGAGTTTGTCGAACTCCTCGCCCGGCAGTTTTTCCGGCATGACCAGGCGCCCGCTGTCGGTGCGAGCTGCTGCCACCAGGGCTGCGGCGTCGGCGGCCAGGCGGGTTTCGATGACTTCCTCCAGGGCGATCACAAAGGCGCCGCGCAGCACCGGCAGCAACGCCGCCATGAACAGCACCGCAAGGACCGCCGCCCCCAGCATCAGCCGCAGGCGCAGCGACGAACCGAGCGGCAGGCGCCGCGCCGCGTCACTCACCGGCAGCGCTCGGTGAACAGGTAGCCCTGCCCGCGGATGGTTTCGATGGGTTTGAAGCCGGTGTCGCCTTCCAGCTTGCGCCGCAAGCGCCCGACCAACACCTCGATCACGTTGGGATCACGTTCTTCATCGTCCGGATAAAGCTGCTCGATCAGCCGCTCCTTGGCGACCACCTGCTGATGGTGGCGCATGAGGTATTCGAGGATGCGGTATTCGAAAGCGGTGAGCGACAGGGCGGTATCCCCCATCTGCGCCTGCTTGCGGTTCAGGTCGAGTTGCAGCGGGCCGGCCTCGATGGTGGCCTGGGTGAACCCGGACGAACGTCGCAACAGCGCATTCAGACGCGCTTCGAGCTCTTCGAATTGAAAGGGTTTGACCACGTAGTCGTCGGCGCCCGATGCCAGGCCTTCGACCTTGTCCTGCCAGTTGCCACGGGCGGTCAGGATCAGGATCGGAAAGCGCTTGCCCTGGCTGCGCAACTCGCGGATCAGGTCCAGCCCGCTGACGCCTGGCAAGCCCAGGTCCACCACCGCCAGGTCGTGGCGGTATTCGCCTGCGCGGTACAGGGCTTCCTCGGCATTGGCCACCGCATCCACCACGTGGCCCTGTTCGCCGAGACGGGTATAGAGGTGATGGCGCAGCAACGCCTCGTCTTCCACCACCAGCAATTTCATGATGCCGTCCTCCCCAGGAAGCGGGTCGGGCAATGGCCCGACCCTGTGCGGATACCGTCCTCGATCAGAACTTGTAGTTCGCACCCAGGTACAGCTGCGAGGTGCTGTGCAGGTCCAGGGAGCCGATCTTGCCGCCGCCCTGCGGCGCCACTTCGGTGCCAGCATTGGTGCGCAGGTAACGGTAGCCGGCCTCGATCGAGGTGTTGCTGTTCAGGTTCTGCAACAGGCCCGCCTGCAGACCGACCGCATAACCGATGTCGCTGTCACGCTTCAGGCCCTTGCCGTCCTGCTCCAGCTTGACCAGGCCGAGTGTCGCACCGCCGAACAGCTTGGTGCCGTTCTCGCCCAGCGGCAAGAACATATCGTAACTGCCCAGCAGGTTCTGCTGACGCAGCTTCAACGCGCCATCGGTGTCAGACACATACTCGTAGGTCGCGTAATAGCGGTGATCCTCCGCCACTTGGCCGGCACGCACGCCCCAGGTTCCGGTGCCGTTGACGACTTTGTCGTAGCGCGGGTTGTCCAGGTTGGCGTTCAGCGAGCTGGATTTCTGGATGTTGTTGTCGGTCTTGCCCCAGGTCAGCCCGGCGAAGTTGTCGGCCGCCTGGGCCGAGGCAGCGCCAAAGGTCATTGCAGTGGCCAGTGCCAGGGTGTTCAGGTTGAGCTTCATGGTGTGCCCTCGATAAGGTTCGTTGGGGTGTTGAAAGCAAGGCCTATGCTGCCTGCCCGCAACTGAACCGCCGCTGAACGCATCCTGAACCCGAGCTGAACACACCCCATCTACAGCTTGCGCGCCCACCAGCCGGCGAACACGAACAGCACCGTCAATACCCCCAGCATCGCCAGCCAGCCGGCGTGCTCCCAGACATACCCCGCACCGTAGCCGACCACGCTGGAGCCCAGGTAGTACGCGCACAGGTACAGGGCCGACGCCTGGGCCTTGGCCCCCGCTGCACGCTGGCCAACCTGGCCGCTCGCCACTGCATGGGCGGCGAAAAAACCCAATGTGAACAATCCCAGACCGGCCACCGCCGCCGTCAGCCAGGGCGTGGCACACAGGGCAACGCCGACCAGCATGATGCCGATGCCGCCTTGCAGCACCTGGCGTGCGCCCAACCGCGTCACCAGGCGCCCGGCCCAGCCGGCGCTGAAGATGCCGATCAGGTACACGGTGAACAGCAGGCCGATCAACGTCGACGACAGGTTGAACGGCGGCGCGGCCAGGCGAAAGCCCACGTAGTTGAACAACGCGACGAAGCCGCCCATCAGCAGGAAGGCCAGCAGGAACAGCACACGCAATTGCGGGTTGCCCAGGTGCAGGGCGAAGTTGCCCAGCAGACCCCTGGCGGACAGCGGCTGGGCGCGGAAATGCCGGGACGGCGGCAGCAGCCAGACGAACAGCAGCAGCGCCAGCAACCCCAGGCCGGCAATACCGCCCAAGGCAAGCGGCCAGCCGCCCAAGTCGCTGAGCAGGCCCGCCAGCAGGCGCCCGAGCAGACCGCCCAGGGCGGTACCGCCGATGTACAGGCCCATGGCCGCGGGCAGCGACTCGGGGTCGAATTCCTCGCCGACATAGGCCATGGCCAGCGCCGGCAAGCCGCTCAGGGCCAGGCCGAGCAGCGCCCGCAACAGCAGCAACTGGTCCCAGTCATCGACCCAGGCACAGGCGATGCCGAGCAGCGACGCCAGGCCCAGGGCCGCCACCATCACCGGTTTACGGCCCCAGCTTTCCGACAGCGCGCCGGACACCAGCAGGCACAGGGCCAGGCTCAGGGTGGTCAGCGACAACGCCAGGCTGCTGCCCGCCGCCGACACGGAAAAATGCGTCGCCAGCAACGGCAACAAGGGCTGCACACAGTAGAGCAAGGCGAAGGTAGCGAAGCCGGCACAGAACAGGGCCAGGGTGGCGCGGCGGTAGGCGGCGGTGCCGCGCTTGAAGTGCGCGCTGTCAGCAGGAGAAACCATTGAAAAGACTCATGAAACCGGCCCAGGGCGAACCGTCGGCACAGCCTAACACGCGGATTTGAGCCACTGCACACGCAGATAATTATCTGCTAACCGGCCTGGACTTGATCTGGATCAAGGGTCTATACCCTTGTAACAAATAAGGTCTATCGTGAATTTGACGTTTCCACGGAGTTGGCAGAGATGCACACCGCGACTGAAAAAGCGGCATCGAAACGCAAGGAAACCCGTCTGTTCCTGTTTCTCATCGTCGCCCTGTTCCCGCTGCTGTCGGTCGCCCTCGTCGGTGGCTACGGCTTCTTCATCTGGTTCCTGCAGATGCTCCTGGGTCCACCCGGCCCACCCAGCTGACCCCCTCTCGTTCCCTGGAGCCACGGATCATGGCCGCCACCCTGCACATCGCCAGCTTGCTGGTACACGCCCGCCCCGAACTGTTCGAGGCGGTGAAGGCCAACCTGCGCCACCTCGACGGCCTTGAACTGCACCAGGAAAGCCCGCTGGGCAAGCTGGTGGTGGTTCTCGAAACCGAACACGAAAACCAGATCCTGCAACGCATCGAGCAAATCACCAGCCTGCCCGGCGTACTCAACGCCGCACTGGTCTATCACGAACTCCTCGCTCCAGAAGGAGATACACCATGAACCTCACCCGCCGTGAGTTCGCCAAGGCCCAGGCGGCCGCCATCGCCGCTGCCGCCGCCGGGCTGCCGATCGCCACCTCGGCCAGCAACCTGATCACCGAAGCCGACATGACCAGCCTGGAATGGAACAAGGCGCCCTGCCGCTTCTGTGGCACCGGCTGCAGCGTCATG
This sequence comes from Pseudomonas sp., assembly GCA_050282285.1. Classification (GTDB taxonomy): domain Bacteria; phylum Pseudomonadota; class Gammaproteobacteria; order Pseudomonadales; family Pseudomonadaceae; genus Aquipseudomonas. The sequence continues at coordinate 49,389 of JBLZZJ010000041.1, read as the reverse complement.
GTCGCCACCCGCGACAACCAGGTGGTCGCCACCCACGGCGACGTCAAGGCCGAGGTCAACCGGGGCCTGAACTGCGTCAAGGGCTACTTCCTGTCGAAGATCATGTACGGCAGCGACCGCCTGACCCAGCCCCTGCTACGCATGACCAACGGCAAGTACGACAAGCAGGGGCAATTCCAGCCGATCAGCTGGGACCAGGCCTTCGACATCATGGCCGAGAAATTCAAGGAAGCGCTGAAGAACAAGGGCCCCGAATCCATCGGCATGTTCGGCTCGGGGCAATGGACGGTGTGGGAAGGCTACGCCGCCAACAAGCTGATGAAAGCGGGATTCCGCAGCAACAACATCGATCCCAACGCCCGCCATTGCATGGCCTCGGCGGTGATGGGTTTCATGCGCACCTTCGGTGCGGACGAGCCGATGGGCTGTTACGACGACATCGAAGCCGCCGACGTCTTCGTGCTCTGGGGCTCAAACATGGCCGAGATGCACCCCATCCTCTGGAGCCGGGTCACCGACCGCCGCCTGAGCCATCCGCAGACCAAAGTCGCGGTGCTGTCGACCTTCGAGCACCGCAGCTTCGACCTGGCCGACATTCCGCTGGTGTTCAAGCCGCAAACCGACCTGATGATCCTCAACTACATCGCCAACCACATCATCCAGAGCGGCGCGGTGAACCAGGACTTCGTCAACCGCCACACCCGTTTCGCCAAGGGTGCTGATGACATCGGCTACGGCCTGCGCCCGGACAATCCCCTGGAAATGCAGGCGAAGAACGCCGACAAGGCCAACACCTGGAGCGACATGTCGCTCGCCCAGTTCAGCGAATTCGTCAAACCCTACACCCTGGAGCGCACTGCCCAGGAAACCGGCGTGCCGGCCGAGCGTCTCAAGGCCCTGGCCGAACTGTACGCCGACCCGAAACGCAAGGTCATGTCGTTCTGGACCATGGGCTTCAACCAGCACACCCGCGGCGTGTGGGCCAACAACCTGATCTATAACATCCACCTGCTCACCGGCAAGATCAGCGAACCGGGCAACAGCCCCTTCTCGCTCACCGGCCAACCCTCGGCCTGCGGCACCGCCCGGGAAGTCGGCACCTTCTCCCATCGCCTGCCGGCGGACCTGGTGGTGACCAACCCGAAACACCGCGAGACCGCCGAGAAAATCTGGAAGTTGCCCGCTGGCACCATCCAGGAAAAGGTCGGCTTCCACGCTGTGCAGCAGAGCCGCATGCTCAAGGACAGCGTGCTCAACGTGTACTGGACCCAGGTCAGCAACAACATGCAGGCCGGGCCCAACATCATGCAGGAAGTGCTGCCGGGCTGGCGCAACCCGGACAACTTCATCATCGTCTCGGACGTCTACCCCACCGTCTCGGCCCAGGCCGCCGACCTGATCCTGCCCAGCGCCATGTGGGTGGAAAAGGAAGGCGCCTACGGCAACGCCGAGCGCCGCACCCAGTTCTGGCACCAACTGGTCAGTGCCCCTGGCGAAGCCAAGTCCGACCTGTGGCAACTGGTGGAATTTTCCAAGCGCTTCACCACAGACGAAGTCTGGCCCGCCGAACTGCTGAGCAAATCGCCGGAACTCAAGGGCAAGACCCTGTACCAGGTGCTGTTCACCAACGGCCAGGTCGACCAGTTCCCGGCCGAACAGATCGAAGCCGGCTACCGCAACGACGAGGCCAAGGCCTTCGGCTTCTACCTGCAAAAAGGCCTGTTCGAGGAATACGCCCAGTTCGGCCGGGGCCATGGTCACGACCTGGCGCCGTTCGACAGTTACCACGCCGCCCGCGGCCTGCGCTGGCCGGTGGTGGACGGCCAGGAAACCCGCTGGCGCTACCGCGAGGGGCACGACCCCTACGTGGCCAAGGGCAGCGGCGTGCAGTTCTACGGCTACCCGGACAAGAAGGCGATCATCTTCGCCCTGCCCTACGAGCCGCCAGCCGAGGCGCCGGATGCCGACTACCCGTTCTGGCTCAGCACCGGCCGCGTTCTCGAACACTGGCACACCGGCAGCATGACCCAGCGCGTCGACGAACTGCACAAGGCGGTGCCCGACGCCCTGGTGTACATGCACCCGGACGACGCCAAGACCCTCAAGGCCCGCCGTGGCAGTGAAGTGAAGGTGATCAGCCGGCGCGGCGAAATGCGCGCACGGATCGAGACCCGGGGCCGCAACAAGCCGCCCCGCGGCCTGGTGTTCGTGCCGTTCTTCGACGCCAACAAGCTGATCAACAAGGTCACGCTGGACGCCACCGATCCGATCTCCAAGCAGACCGACTACAAGAAGTGTGCGGTGAAGATCGAACTGGTCAGCCTGGCCTGAGGAGAATCGTCATGAGTTACCGCCTGCTGCCCCTGCTTCTGCTGGCCGCCTTCGGCCTGGCCTACGCTGCCGACTACAACTACCCGCTGGACGCACCTGCCCCGGACGGGCGCCGCCCCGGCGGCACCCTGACCCAGAGCCTGCCAGCTCCGCCCATTCCCGCCGACGAAAACAAGGACATCAAACGCGAACGCAACTATCCGGAACAACCGCCGACCATCCCGCACAGTATTCGCGGCTACCAGGTCGACATGCACGGCAACAAGTGCCTGGCCTGCCACAGCCGGGCCAACAGCGCCCGCAGCCAGGCACCGATGATCAGCATCACCCACTACATGGACCGCGACGGCCAGGCCCTGGCCGCGGTGTCGCCGCGCCGCTACTTCTGCACTCAGTGCCACGTGCCGCAGAAAGAGGTGGGCACCCTGGTGGGCAATGACTTCAAGACCATCGACACCATCCTGCAAGACGAAGCCAACGCCAAGCAGAAGCCCTGAGGAGGCGACATGAAATCATTGATCGCCCTGCTCAAGGATTACTGGGGCATCCTGCGACGCCCGAGCGTGCACTACAGCCTGGGCTTCCTGACCCTGGGCGGGTTCATCGCCGGAATCATCTTCTGGGGCGGCTTCAACACCGCCCTGGAAGCCACCAACACCGAGCAGTTCTGCATTTCGTGCCACGAAATGCGCGACAACGTGTACGTCGAGCTGCAGGACACCATCCACTACAGCAACCGCTCCGGGGTGCGCGCCACCTGCCCGGACTGTCACGTGCCGCACCAGTGGACGGACAAGATCGCGCGCAAGATGCAGGCCTCCAAGGAAGTCTGGGGCAAGATCTTCGGCACCATCAGCACCCGGGAGAAATTCCTCGAGAAGCGCCGCGAGCTGGCCGAGCACGAATGGGCACGCCTGAAAGCCAACGACTCGCTGGAATGCCGCAACTGCCACGGTTTCGACTTCATGGACTTCACCCGCCAGAGCCCCCGGGCCCGGCAGATGCACTCCACCTCCCTGGCCGACGGCAAAGCCACCTGCATCGACTGCCACAAAGGGATCGCCCACAAACTGCCGGACATGCACGGCGTGCCGGGTTGGTAGAGCACGCGTACCGAACGCCGCAATGCGTGGAGTGGATCTGTACGTAGGGTGGGTTAGGCGCCCAGGCCACAGACCCGGCCTAATCCAACGGTTTCAAGGCGCCGTAACCCACCGAAATGTTGCCGGCTCGATACCGTCGGTGGGCTACGTGGCGCACCCGTAGCGCAGCAATCAGCCAAGACCGGTGTGCGCCACTAGCCCACCCTACGGGCTGTTCAAAACCGACGTGCGCGGATGAATCGCGTACCTGTAGGAGCGGGCTTGCCCGCGAGCTCTTCTGCCCGTAGACATGCCTCGATCCTGCGCTCCAACCGCACCTTCCGGAATCGCGGGCAAAAAAAAACGGGAGCCTTATAGGGGCTCCCGTACTCGAACTCAGAGAAAAGTCGGCCCCGGATACCCGGGCACCAACTACAACCTCACCTGCGTCCCATAAGAAACGCACGGTCAGTCTGGCAAAACGCCACAGGTTAATCCGTGTCGCTTTGTTGTGGCTTTGCAAAGAAATGTAAACGCTCGTTTGACTGGCCCCCTCGCACGGCAACCGGCAGAATGTCCCGATGAACGATTACCTGCCCGCCTGCTGCACCCCCCTATCCGAACACTGGCCCTTGCCTCATGCCCTGGAACAGGTGCAACTGGTCAGCACCCGCTTTACCCCCGAGCACCTGGACAGCCAGGATTTCGAGCGCTGCGCGATCCCGCCGGTTCGCGGAGTCGCCAAGCGCCAGGCGGAATACCTGGCCGGACGCCTGTGCGCCCGGGAGGCGCTGCGCCGGGTCAGCGGCCTGGCCGTGGTGCCATCGATAGGCGCAGACCGCGCCCCGCAATGGCCAGCCGGCCTGTGCGGCTCAATCACCCACGGCACTGGCTGGGCCGCTGCGGTAGTCGCCCCCGACAGCGCCTGGCGCAGCCTCGGCCTGGATGTCGAACAGCGCCTGCCGGTCGAGCGCGCGGATCGCCTGTCCACGGAAATCCTTACCCCCGAGGAATGGCGGCGCATCCAGCACCTGCCCGACGACGAGCGCGCCTGGCGGGTCAGCCTGACCTTCTCGCTCAAGGAAAGCCTGTTCAAGGCGCTCTACCCGCTGACTCTGCAACGTTTCTACTTCCACGATGCCGAGTTGCTGGACCTGCAGGAAGACAGCCGCGCCACCCTGCGCCTGCTGATCGACCTGCACCTGGACTGGCCAAGCGGCAGCCTGCTGCACGGGCAGTTCGCCGAGTTCGACAATTATCTGCTCAGCCTGGTAGCAATCGCCCGCTAAGGCAGCAAGGCGCCCAATGCAGCGGGCAAATCCGATAGAATTCGCGCATTGCCGCCCGGAGTGCCCCATGCGCGAAGAACTGAACCAAGGCCTGATCGACTTTCTCAACGCCTCCCCCACCCCTTTTCACGCCACCACCAGCCTGGCCATGCGCCTGGAAGCGGCTGGCTATCGTCACCTCGATGAGCGTTCGCCCTGGCAGACCGAAGCCGGCGGCCGCTATTACGTGACCCGCAACGATTCCTCGATCATCGCCTTCAAACTGGGCAAGCGCCCGGCCATCGAAGGCGGTATCCGCCTGGTCGGCGCCCACACCGACAGCCCGTGCCTGCGCGTGAAACCCAACCCGGAACTGCAGCGCCAGGGCTTCTTCCAGCTCGGCGTGGAAGTCTACGGCGGCGCCCTGCTCGCGCCCTGGTTCGACCGCGACCTGTCCCTGGCTGGCCGGGTGACCTACCGCCGCGACGGCAAGGTGGAAAGCCACCTGATCGATTTCTACCAGCCCATCGCCGTCATCCCCAGCCTGGCGATTCACCTCAACCGTGAGGCCAACCAGGGCTGGGCGATCAACCCGCAGAACGAACTGCCACCGATCCTCGCCCAGCTCGCCAGCAGCGAAAGCGCCGACTTCCGCGCGCTGCTCACCGAACAGCTGGCCATGGAGCACGACTTCAACGCGGACGCGGTGCTGGACTACGAGCTGAGCTTCTACGACACCCAGAGTGCGGCCGTGGTCGGCCTCAACCAGGACTTCATCGCCGGCGCCCGCCTGGACAACCTGCTGTCCTGCTATGCCGGCCTGCAAGCGTTGATCGAAGCGGGCGACGAAGAAACCTGCGTACTGGTCTGTACCGACCACGAAGAAGTCGGCTCCTGCTCGGCCTGCGGTGCCGACGGCCCGTTCCTCGAGCAGGTGCTGCGTCGCGTGCTGCCGGATGGTGATGGTTTCGTGCGTACCATCCAGCGCTCGCTGCTGGTGTCCGCCGACAACGCCCATGGCGTGCATCCGAACTACGCCGACAAGCATGACGGCAACCACGGCCCGAAGCTCAACGCCGGCCCGGTGATCAAGATCAACAGCAACCAGCGCTACGCCACCAACAGCGAAACCGCCGGTTTCTTCCGCCACCTGTGCCTGGAAAACGAAGTGCCGGTACAGAGCTTCGTGACCCGTAGCGACATGGGCTGCGGCTCCACCATCGGCCCGATCACCGCCAGCCAGTTGGGCGTGCGCACCGTGGACATCGGCCTGCCGACCTTCGCCATGCACTCCATTCGCGAGCTGGCTGGTAGCCACGACCTGGCGCACCTGGTGAAAGTCCTCACCGCGTTTTACGCCAGCGCCGATTTGCCGTAAGCGCTAACTGATCGTGCCCGAGGATTGAAGACCGTGCCCACGTTCCGCGCGGGCACGCGCCCCAATCACGCGCAAACCTGCGTCATGGAAACGCTCATCGTCTGTAGGAGCGGGCTTGCCCGCGAGCTTTACGTTCCAACCGGCAAATCACCCTTTTCAGCAGACCGCCGAGCTCGCGGCCAAGGCCGCTCCTACAAGGCCCAAGTCGCGCCTACGCCACCTGATTCATCCCACCACCGCTGCGAACGCGGAGCGTCCGGAGAGGCATTACCATTCGGAGCGTGGGAACGATCGACACAGCACCTGGCAACGGCCGCCACCTGTAGGAGCGGGCTTGCCCGCGAGCTTTCCGTTCCAACCGGAAAATCACCCTTTCCAGCAAACCGCCGAGCTCGCGGCCAAGGCCGCTCCTTCAGTGTTCACGCCCCTAGCTCTTACAGCACCTCAATCCGGCACTTCAACGCTGACGTGAATGGCGTCGTGGCGCCAGAACTCCAGGTCGCAGTCGATCAGGCGGCCGTGCTGGTCGCGGTTGACGCGGGTGATGCGCAGTGCCGGGCTACCCACCGCCACTTTCAGCGCCGCTGCTGCTTCGTTGTGCAGGGCGGTAGGCACCATGTCGAAGCGCACCCGCCCGTAGTGCACGCCGTACTCGCTGACGTACAACTCGGTGAGCGAGCGGGTCAGGTCGAAGTCCAGCACGTTGGGGAAATAGGCCGGGTTCAGGTAATGCTCGACGTACAGCACCAGACGCCCATCAATGCGCCGCGCCCGGCGAATCTGGTAGACGCTGGACAGCGCCGGCAAGGCCAGCAACTGGCAGATCTCAGCGTTGGCTGGCAGCAGGCGCGCACTCAGCACCTCGGTGGCCGGCACCCGGCCCTGCTCGGCGACCATGGCGTGAAAATGGCTGCGCACCAGCGGGTTGTAAGCCACCCGCGCCGGCGACACGAACCAGCCGCGGCGCTCCTCGCGGTACACCAGCCCTTGGGCCTCCAATTGACTGAGGGCCTCGCGCAGGGTGATGCGTGTGGTATCGAACAGCTCGCTCAGCCTGCGCTCCGCTGGCAGCTTGCTGCCCGACGGCAACAGGCCATGGCCGATCTGCTCTTCCAGGGCGCGGCAGATGGTAGTGATCGCACGCGGCGCTTCATCGCGCATCAAGACATCCTCTTTTGGACTAGTCCAGCCCCATTCCGGGGCATCAGCCGCTTGATCAGAACGACCCTGGCCAGGTTTCAAGCCTAGGCAATGCAGATGACCAGCAGATGACAGAATGCCAGCAAGCACGCCTCATGCCACTTGCACAGCGCCTCTCACGCCACTAAATCAGGGACTTACCCATGGTCTACGCTTGTTGCTCACCGGCCCGCTTTGGCACATGGACATCTGCCCGGAGTCGTCGGACATAAAACTGTCACCTGTCGGGCCTAGATTGGCTTGGGTCTTGCTGATCTAGACCAACCATCCATCGCAAAGGAGTTTCAAATGAAACAATTGCTGCTGGCGTCACTCATGGGCTCGGCCATCGCCCTGGCAACCCAGGCCATGGCTGCCGATACGGATTTGAACGCACTCGAAAAAGCCGCGCGCGCCGAAGGCGCCGTGAACAGCGTGGGGATGCCGGACAGCTGGGCCAACTGGAAGGACACCTGGAACGACCTCAGCAGCAAATACGGCCTCAAGCACATGGACACCGACATGAGCTCGGCCCAGGAAATCGCCAAGTTCGCCGCCGAGAAAGACAATGCCACCGCCGACATCGGTGACGTCGGCGCCGCCTTCGGCCCCATCGCCGTGCAGCAGGGTGTGACCCAGCCCTACAAGCCAAGCACCTGGGAACAGATCCCGGCCTGGGCCAAGGACACCGACGGCCACTGGATGCTGGCCTACACCGGCTCCATCGCCTTCATCGTCAACAAGCAACTGGTCAAGGACGCCCCGAAAAGCTGGGCCGACCTCAAGACCGGCAAATACCGCGTCGCCATCGGTGACGTCAGCGCCGCCGCCCAGGCGGTGAACGGCGTGCTGGCGGCTGCCATCGCCAACGGCGGCGACGAGAAGAACATTCAGCCGGGCCTGGACTTCTTTGCCGGGATCGCCGAGCAGGGTCGCCTGTCGCTGGCCAACCCGACCATCCAGACCCTGGAAAAAGGCGAAGTGGAAGTCGGCGTGGTGTGGGACTTCAACGGCCTGAGCTACCGCGACCAGATCGACCCGAATCGCTTCGAAGTGCTGATCCCCTCCGACGGCTCGGTGATCTCCGGCTACACCACCATCATCAACAAGTACGCCAAGAACCCCAATGCCGCCAAGCTGACCCGTGAATACATCCTCAGCGATGCGGGCCAGATCAACCTGGCCAAGGGCAACGCCCGCCCGATCCGCGCCGAGCACCTGACCCTGCCCGCCGACGTCCAGGCCAAGCTGCTGCCCAACGAGCAGTACGCCAAGGTCCAGCCGATCAAGGATGCCGCCGCCTGGGAAGCGACCTCCAAGGCGCTGCCGCAGCTCTGGCAGGAGCACGTGATCATCAACATGGAGTGATGGCGTCGCGGCTGAAGCCCCTCCCACAGAGGCGTATGTAGAAGGGGTTCAGTCGCAACACCGCAGGAAAGGGGCACACTCCCAGGCAGATGCCATGGGAGGCGCTTCAGCGGCGACGGCCACCAGGCCAGTTTTGTAGCCTGGGTCGAGCGCAGCGACACCCGGGAACGCTGTCCCTGGGTACCGCGAAACTCAACCCAGGCTGCGACTGCGATCGCAACGGCGGATGAGAAAAGCCTCATCCGCCCTACGTCTTTCTTCGATCACGGGACTCTCCATGCCCTCCAAGGTCATCCTCGTCGTGCTCGATGGGCTCAGCCACTCGGTGGCGCGCCACGCCATGGGCCACCTGCACGCCTATTGCGGCGCCGGCCGCGCCGCGCTGTACACACTCGAGTGCGAGCTGCCGTCGCTGTCCCGCCCACTCTATGAATGCATTCTCACCGGGGTGCCCCCCATCGACAGCGGCATCGTGCACAACGATGTAGTGCGCCTGAGCCACCAGCGCTCGGTGTTCCACTACGCCCGCGCGGCCGGCCGAACGACCGCTGCAGCGGCGTACCACTGGATGAGCGAGCTGTACAACCGCGCGCCCTTCGACGCCGTGCGCGACCGCCACACCCACGCGCCGGACCTGCCGATCCAGCACGGGCACTTCTACTACGCCGACCACTACCCGGATTCGCACCTGTTCGCCGATGCCGAAAGCCTGCGCCTGCGGCATGCGCCGGACTTCCTGCTGGTGCACCCGATGAACATCGACGACGCCGGGCACAAGCACGGCCTCGACAGCCCGCAGTACCGCAACAGCGCACGCGTGGCCGACATCCTGCTGGCCGATTACCTGCAACGCTGGCTGGACGACGGCTACCAGGTGCTGGTGACCGCCGACCACGGCATGAACAACGACCGATCGCACAACGGCCTCCTGCCGGAAGAGCGGGAAGTACCGCTGTTCGTGCTCGGCGATGCCTTCAGCCTGGACCCCGACGCCCGCCCGCGGCAAACCGACCTGTGCGGCACGGTGGGCGAACTGCTCGGCGTGCCCCACGACAAACCCTGGTGCAAGGAGCTGCTCACGTGAACGCCGCACCCCGCGGCAAATGGCTGGCCCTGCTGTGCCTGCTGCCGTTTGCCATTTTTTTCATTGCCTTCCAGATCGCGCCGCTGGTCTGGGTCGCGGTCAACAGTCTGAACACGCCGCAGGGCTGGGGGCTGGCCAACTTCGAACGGGCCTTCAGCTCCAAGTTTTACCTGCAGGCGATCAAGCACAGCCTGCAGATTTCCTTCTGGTCGAGCGTGTTCGGCATCGTCATCGCCATTCTCGGCAGCTACTCGCTGCGCCAGGTGGATTCGCGCCTGCGGGACTTCGTCATGGCGTTCTCCAACATGACCAGCAACTTCGCCGGTGTTCCCCTGGCGTTCGCCTTCATCATCCTGCTCGGCTTCAACGGCGCGCTGACCATCCTGCTCAAGCAGGCGGGCGTGATCGAGGACTTCAACCTGTACTCCAAGACCGGGTTGATCGTGCTCTACACCTACTTCCAGATTCCCCTCGGCGTGCTGCTGCTCTACCCGGCCTTCGACGCCCTGCGCGAGGACTGGCGTGAGTCCGCCGCGCTGCTCGGCGCCGGCACCTGGAGCTTCTGGCGCTACATCGGGCTGCCGGTGCTGACCCCGGCACTGCTCGGCACTTTCGTCATCCTCCTGGCCAACGCCCTGGGCGCCTACGCCACGGTGTATTACCTCACCACCGGCAACTTCAACGTGCTGCCGATCCGCATCGCCGGCATGGTCTCGGGCGACATCTCCCTCGACCCGAACATGGCCAGTGCCCTGGCAATGATTCTGGTCGGCCTGATGGCAGTGATCACCGTCGCGCATCAGGTGCTGTTGAAGAGGAGCTACCATGTCTCGCGCTGACGCCAAACCTGCCGCGCTCTACCACCGTGTGGTGGTCTGGCTGCTGTTTCTGATCCTGCTCACGCCGCTGGCCGCGACCCTGCTCTACTCGCTGTCCACCAGCTGGTCGGCGAGCATCCTGCCCGACGGACTGACCTTCAAGTGGTACCTGCAGCTGTGGAGCGAGGAGCGCTTCCTGCGCGCCTTCGGCCAGTCGCTGCTGGTGTGCTTCGCCGCCCTGCTGCTGTCGGTGGTGCTGATCCTGCCGCTGCTGTTCGTGGTGCATTACCACTTCCCCAAGCTCGACGGGCTGATGAACATCCTGATCCTGCTGCCGTTCGCCGTGCCGCCGGTGGTGTCCTCGGTGGGGTTGCTGCAGGTCTACGGCTCCGGCCCGCTGGCGATGGTCGGCACGCCGTGGATCCTGATCGGCTGCTACTTCACCATCGCCCTGCCCTTCATGTACCGGGCGATCACCAACAACCTGCAGGCGATCAACCTGCGCGACCTGATGGACGCCGCCCACCTGCTCGGCGCCAGCACCTGGAAGGCCGCGTTCCTGGTGGTATTGCCCAACCTGCGCAAAGGCCTGATGGTGTCGCTGTTCCTGTCCTTCAGCTTCCTGTTCGGCGAATTCGTCTTCGCCAACCTGCTGGTCGGCACCCGCTACGAAACCCTGCAGGTCTACCTGAACAACATGAAAAACAGCAGCGGCCACTTCAACAGTGCCCTGGTGATTTCCTACTTCTTCTTCGTGCTGATCTTCACCTGGGCAGCCAATCGCCTGAACAAGGACAAACCATGAGTTACCTGAGCATCCGCGGCCTGCACAAGCAGTACGGCGCCACGCCGATTTTCAGTGACATCAACTGCGAGATCGCCCAGGGCGAATTCGTCACCCTGCTCGGCCCCTCCGGCTGCGGCAAATCCACCCTGCTGCGCTGCATCGCCGGCCTGACCGAGGTCAACGGCGGGCAGATCCTGCTCGACGGCGAAGACCTGGTGCCCCTGGCGCCGCAGAAACGCGGCATCGGCATGGTGTTCCAGAGCTACGCGCTGTTCCCCAACATGACCGTGCAGCAGAACGTGGCCTTCGGCCTGCGCATGCAGCAGGTCGCCAAGGACGAAAGCGCCCAGCGTGTGCAGGACGCCCTGGCCATGGTGGAACTGGGCGAGTTCGCCAACCGCTACCCGCACCAGCTATCCGGCGGTCAATGCCAGCGCGTGGCCCTGGCCCGTTCGCTGGTCACCCGCCCGCGCCTGCTGCTGCTCGACGAACCGCTGTCGGCGCTCGACGCACGCATCCGCAAACACCTGCGCGAGCAGATTCGCAGCATCCAGCGCGAGCTGGGCCTGACCACGGTGTTCGTCACCCACGACCAGGAAGAAGCCCTGGTCATGTCCGACCGCATCGTGCTGATGAACACCGGCAGGATCGTCCAGAGCGGCGACGCTGAAACCCTCTACACCGCACCGGTAGACGCCTTCGCCGCCGGCTTCATCGGCAACTACAACCTGCTCGATGCCGACGCCGCCAGTCGCCTGCTGGATCGCCCGGTCGGCAGCAAGGTGGCGATCCGTCCTGAGGCCATCCAGCTCGGCCAGGGCGGCAGCATCGACGGCGTGATCCGCAGCCACAGCCTGCTCGGCAACGTCATCCGCTACCGGGTCGAAGCCCGTGGCGTCGAACTGCTGGTGGACGTACTGAACCGTTCGGAAGCCGATTTGCATGCCAGCGGGCAGCCCGTTGCGCTTACCATAGCGCCCTCTGCAATCCGTGAGGTGGCGTGATGGCACTGGCAATATTCGACCTGGACGAAACCCTGATCGGCGGTGACTGCGCCAGCCTGTGGAGCGAAGAAATGGCGCGCCAGGGCTGGGTCGACGGCGAGAGTTTCCTGAAACGCGATCATGAACTGATGACCCTCTACGCCGAGGGCAAGCTGGCCATGGAAGACTACATGGCGTTCAGCCTGTCGCCCCTGGTCGGGCGCACCGAAGAAGAAGTGGCCTTTATCGTCGAGCCGTACGTGGAAGACGTGATCGAGCCGATCTTCTACAGCGACGCCACCCGCTGCCTGGCCACCCACCGCAAGGCCGGCGACCGCATCCTGATCATCTCTGCCTCGGCGCACTTCCTGGTCAGCGCCATCGCCGCGCGCCTGGGGGTCGAGGACGTACTGGCCATCGACCTGGAACAGCAGCACGGCTGCTACAGCGGCCGCACCCAAGGCGTGCTGACCTACCGCGAGGGCAAAGTCACGCGACTCAATGCCTGGCTACAGGAACAGGGCGAAACGCTGGAAGGCGCCTACTTCTACTCCGACTCGCGCAACGACCTGCCGCTGCTGCAACAGGTCCCCCACCCCCACGTGGTCAACCCCGACCCGGCGCTGCGCGCCCACGCCGAACAGGCTGGCTGGCCGATACTTAGCTGGCGTTGAGTTGATCGCACCCACGCTCGGCGTGGGTGCGATCAATCACTCCTTGAACAGCGAGGCCGCCCAGAACGCCACCGCCGCACAGCCGGCGATGGCGAATACCGCCACCGCGCTGACCGTCATCGACATCCAGTAGGCACCCGGCTCACCCGCCAGGGTGTACACCTTCGACGGTCCCACCCGGCTGTAGACCAGGTGCACCCCGCGCATCAGGTCGGACACCCAGTCATAGGTCATGGCGATGGCGCATACCCCCGTCACCCAGCCGATGACCGTGAAACTGCGCGATCCCGAACCCTTGGTTGCGGCACGCTGTTGTGCTGATTTCCTTGTCACCCGTCCCGCCTCCATGCCCCCAATCAGAAGCGGCGTAGCCTAGCAAGGATGCTTCACCTAACCCGTGACCCAGCACCGGGAATGGCTTCTCACGTGGTCTACCCGATGCTCCGCAGCGGACGCAGAGCGTCCGGGGAGGCATTACCACGCAGAGCGTGGGAACGATCGGGGACAACCGAGCGCCCACACACAGCTCGTACCCACGCTCCGCGTGGGCACGCATCCCGTGACGCTCTGCGTCACCGACGTCCGCCAGACAAGCCCCATGACCATGCGCTACCTTACGCGCTGCCTCTCACTGACCAAGGCCCCCGGCATGATCACCTGCTACCTGCGCTACACCCTCGATCCCTACAAACTCGACGAGTTCGAACACTACGCCAAGCTGTGGATACCGCTGGTGGAACGCTTTGGCGGCCAGCACCACGGTTATTTCATGCCATCCGAAGGCAGCAACAACATCGCCCTGGCCCTGTTCAGCTTCCCCAGCCTGGCGCTGTACGAGCAGTACCGGGAAAAATCCATGCAGGACGCCGAGTGCCAGGCCGCTTTCGCCTACGCCGAAGAAACCCGCTGCATCATCAGCTACGAACGCAGCTTCTTTCGCCCTGTGTTTTCCTGAGAACGCAGCGGACGCGGAGCGTCCGGGGATGCATTACCACGCGGAGCGTGGGAACGATCACGGCCAGCCGTCCGCACCTACGCAGCTCGTACCCACGCTCCGCGTGGGCACGCATCCCGTGACGCTCTGCGTCACCCGCGGTCTCAGGCCTTGGCGATGTCGGGGGTCAGGAGCCATTCGGCGCTGTCGTTCCACACGTCCATGCGGGTGATCTTGCCGTTGCGCACTTCGAAGCGGTCCAGGTAGCGGTTGCCGGAGAAGCTGCGGCCATCCGGCCATTCGCCGTACAGGGTGCCGTTGGAGTAGACGACGGTGTGGTCCTCGCGCTCGGTCCAGTCGAACTGGCCAAGAGCCTTTTTCACCCAGGCGTAGCGTGCGCCATTGAAAGCGGTGATGTCCTGCGGCGTGGGCATGTGCCGGCCACCGGTGAAGGTGATGCGCACGTCGTCGCTCATGTAGGTGGCGGCCTTGACCGGGTCCGGGGCCATGGAGGCGGCCAGGAAATCGCTAACAATCTGTACCGCGTCGTTCATCTCACTCATTACCTGCTCTCCGATTTCATTGATATGCCGGTGCCTGCATCTGGTGCAGCCTGCACGCTATGCGTGCACGATTCGCGCAGATAATCCGGTAAAAGCGCGGATTAGACGGCTTGCGCGTTATGGCACCACGTTTGCTAGCAAATTATATGCAAATGCTAGCAATCAGGAGAAAGGTCATGCGCAAACTGCTATTCCCGTTACGCCGCCTGGCGGTCGCTGCCTCGTTCGGTCTGGCCCTCAGCGCTCCGGCGCAGGCTGAAGAGCCGATCAAGGTCGGCCTGGTTGCGGCCCTGTCCGGGCAGTCGGCCAAGTCCGGCGAAGCCCTCACCCGCGGCCTCACCGTGGCCATCGAAGAGATCAACGCCAACGGTGGCGTGCTCGGCCGCCCGGTAGAGCTGATTCGCCGCGACGATGAAAGCAACCCGGCCAAAGGCATGCTGGCCGCCCGCGAGCTGGTGCAGCGCGAGAAGGTCACCGTGCTGTTCGGCGGCCTCGACACGCCGGTGTCCCTGGCCATCGTGCCGTTGGCCAACCAATTGAAAGTGCCGTTCATGGGCATCTGGGCCGCTGGTACCAAGATCACCGTCAACGGCGCCAAGGACAACTACGTGTTCCGCGTCTCGGCGGTGGACGAGCTGGTCGACGAAGCCCTGGTGGAGTACGGCATCAGCAAGCAGGGCATGCAGAAGCCGGGGATGATCCTGATCAACAACCCCTGGGGCGAATCCAACGAGATCGGCTTCAAGGACGCCCTGGCAAAACGCGGCATGGCCTACGCCGGGATCGAACGCATCGAAGACAGCGACCTCGACGTGGTGCCGCAACTCACCCGCCTGAAGAACGCCGGCGCCGACACCCTACTGATGGTCGGCAACGTCGGCCCATCGGCGCAGGTGGTCAAGTCCCTCGACCGCATGGGCTGGGACGTGCCGGTGGTGTCGCACTGGGGTCCGGCGGGCGGGCGTTTCAGCGAGCTGGCCGGCCCCAACGCCAGCCGCGTGCACTTCATCCAGACCTATGTGTTCACCGAGAACAACAGCGCCAAGGGCGACAACGTGCTGGCCGCGCTGAAACAACGCTTCCCGGAGATCAAGAGCCTGGCCGACGTGACCCCGGCGGTGGGCATCGCCAACGCTTATGACGCCATGCACCTGGCCGCCGCCGCGATCGAGAAGGCCGGCGATACCCAGGGCACTTCAGTGCGCGACGGCTTCTACGCCATCGACAGCTACCAGGGCCTGATCAAGGACTACCAGCAGCCCTTCACCCCGGCCAAGCACGACGCCCTGGGCCCGGACGACTACGTCTTCACCCAGTTCGTCGACGGTCGCATCGTTCCGCTCGCCCCCTGAAGCCGTGAACCGGCGGGCCCTGGCGGCCCGCCTCGAGGAGTCGCGTCATGATCACCGCCGCCATCATCACCGGGCTCGGGCTGGGCAGCATGTATGCCCTGCTGGCCCTGGGTTTCCACATCACCTACGTGGTCTCGCGTACGGTCAACTTCGCCCAGGGCAGCGCCATGATGGTCGGCGCCGTGCTCGGCTACAGCTTCTACGTCACCTGGGGCTGGCCGCTGTGGCTGGCGATCCCGGCGACCCTGACGCTGTGCGCGATCTACGGCCTGGCCATCGAGCGGTTCCTGGTGCGGCCGTTCCATTCGCGCGGCTCCGAAGCGTGGCTGATGGCGACGGTGGCGGCGGGCATCCTGGTGGACAACCTGGCGTTGTTCACCTTCGGCAAGGAGCCCCGGCAGTTCACCTCGACGCTGGCCAACCAGCACCTGGAACTGCTGGGCAATAACGTCAGCGTGCTGCAGTTGCTGATCCCGCTGGTGGGCGGTGCGATCGCCCTGGCGCTGTTCCTGGTGCGCCGCTACACGCGCCTGGGCAAAGTGCTGGAAGCCTGCGTGCAGAACCCCAAGGCGGCCATGCTCATGGGCATTCGGGTCAACCGCGTGGTGGCCGTGGCCTTCGCCGTGTCGACGGTGTTCGCGGCCATCGCCGGGCTGCTGATCGCGCCGTTGTTCAGCGTGAATGCCGAGATGGGCATGCTGTTCGGTCTCAAGGCCTTCGCCGTGGCGATCCTCGGCGGTATCGCCAGCGCCAGCGGGGTGTTCGCCGCTGGCCTGCTGTTCGGTCTGGTGGAAGCCCTGGTGACCATCTACTTCGGCTCGGCCTTCACCCAGCTGTTCACCTTCGCCCTGGTCATCCTGGCCCTGGCGCTGCGTCCCAACGGCCTGTTCGGCAGCCAGACACTGGTGAAAGTATGACCCTGAAAAACACCCTGTTCGTCCCCGTTTCCCTCGGCCTGCTGAGCCTGCTCGGCGTCGCCCTGTCGCTGCTGCTCGACAGTTACTCGCTGCTGGTTTTCACCTTCTGCGCGCTGGCCGTGGTGGTGGGCGTGGGCCTGAATATCCTGATCGGCCTGAGCGGGCAGATTTCCTTCGGCCATATCGCCTTCTATGCCATCGGCGCCTATGTCTCGGCGTTGCTGACCATGGCCGGCCTGCCCCTGGGCCTGGCGATGATCGCCGCCGGGCTGGCCTGTGGTGCGATTGGCGCGCTGCTGGCGATCCCTGCGCTGCGGGTCAGCGGTCCGTACCTGGCGATGATCACCATCGCCTTCGCCCTGGTGGTCCACCACGGCCTGATCGAATGGCGCTCGCTGACCGGCGGCGCCAACGGCCTGATGGGCATTCCCATGCCGGAAATCGGCAGCCTCGACCCCAGCGTGAGCATGGCGCTGATCGCCACGGCCCTGATGGTCGGCGCCCTGGCCCTGTTCCAGCGCCTGCGCCACAGCGGCTGGGGCATGGCCATGCGCGCAGTGAAATCGGCGGAAATCGCCGCCCGTTCCCTGGGCTTCAACCCGGTGCAGACCAAGACCCTGGCCTTCGCCCTGTCCGCCCTGCTCACCGGGCTGGCCGGCTCGCTGGTGGCGCCGCTGATGATGTTCATCAACCCGGCCTCGTTTCCGTTCTCGCAGTCGATCCTGTTCGTGCTGGCGGTGATCGTCGGCGGCAGCGGCACCCTGTTCGGCCCGCTGCTCGGCGCCCTGCTGATCGTTCTGCTGCCGGAAATGCTCTCGGACTTCGCCGAGTACCGCCTGCTGATCTTCTCGGTGCTGCTGCTCACCGTGCTCTGGGCGGCGCCACGTGGTCTGCTCGGCACTCTGGCCAGCCTGTGGCTGCGCCCGCTGCACCAGGCGGCCCCGGCGGCCTTCGACCCGGCCTGCCTGAGTGCCTTCTTCAAGCAGGACGTGGCACCCGCCGGCCTGGTGGTGAACGACATCGGCATCCGCTTCGGCGGCGTCCAGGCGGCGCAGGCCGTCAGCCTGCAGGCACCGCCCGGCAGTATCACCAGCATCATCGGCCCCAACGGTGCCGGCAAGACCACGGTGCTGAACATGATCAGCGGCTTCTATGCGCCTGACAGCGGCAGCATCGAACTGGGCCAGCCCCTGGCCGGCCTGCCGGCCTGGAAGATCGCTCGCGCTGGCATTGCCCGTACCTACCAGACCACCCAGCTGTTCGGCGAACTGTCGGTACTGGAGAACCTGCTGGTGGCCATGCAACAGGGTCGCCTCGGCCAACCCTTCACCCGCGCCAGCGGTGCCCAGCGCGACCTGGCGCTGCAGCTGCTGACCCTGGTCGGCTACCAGGGCTCGGTCAACACCCCGGCCGACGACCTGGCCCACGTGGACCGGCGCCTGGTGGAAATCGCCCGGGCCCTGGCCACCCGCCCCAGCGTGCTGCTGCTCGACGAGCCGGCCGCCGGCCTCAGCCGCAGCGACACCGACCGCCTGGCCAGCCTGTTCAAGACCCTGGCCGGTTTTGGCATTGCGGTGATTCTGGTGGAGCACGACATGGCCCTGGTGATGGCGGTGTCCGAACGCCTGCTGGTGCTCGACGCCGGCAAACCCATCGCCTGGGGCGTGCCGGACGAGGTGCGCAACGACGAACGGGTGATCGCCGCCTACCTCGGCGGCACCAGCTATCAGGCCACGCCCCGGGCCGAGGTCTGGGACGGCTCCCGCGATGCTCGGCTGTACATCAAGGACCTGGTGATCGACTACGGCGCCGCGCCGGTGGTGGACAAGGTCAACATCGTGGTCAACCCAGGCGAACTGATCGCCATCCTCGGCGCCAACGGCGCGGGCAAGTCGAGCATTCTGCAGTGCCTGGCCGGCCTGCACCCGGCCAGTGGCGGCAGCATCGTACTGGACAACGAAAACATCGAGCACGCCGACGCCAGCACCATCGCCGCCCGCGGTCTGGCCCTGGTGCCGGAAGGCCGCCAGGTGTTCGGCCAGCTCAGCGTGCGCGACAACCTGCTGCTCGGTGGCTACTCGCGCAAGGGCGCTTTCGACGCCGAGGCGGAAATCGAGGCCATCCTGCGCCGCTTCCCGCGCCTGCGCGACCGCATCGACAGCCCCGCCGGCCTGCTCTCCGGCGGCGAACAGCAGATGGTCGCGGTGGGTCGCGGGCTGATGGCCAAACCGAAGATTCTCTTGCTCGATGAGCCGTCCCTGGGCCTGTCGCCAGCGATGATCGGCGAGCTGTACGACGCCCTGGCCGCGCTGCGCGACGAAGGCGTGACCCTGCTACTTGTCGACCAGATGGCCAACCTCGCCCTGCAGGTGGCCGACCGCGCCTACGTGCTGGAAACCGGGCGTATCGTCAAATCCGGCAGCGCCGAAGACCTGCGCGGCGACCCGGAACTGGAAGCCGCCTACCTCGGAGAAGGAGCCGCCGCATGAACGCCCTGACTATCATCAATGCCCGCCTGGGCGACAGCAGCCAGCCGCTGCAGACCCTCTACGTCGACAATGGCCGCTTCGTCAGCGCCCCCGTCGCCGGCAGCGAAACCCTCGACCTCGACGGCAAGCTGCTGCTGCCCGGCCTGGTGGAAACCCACATCCACCTCGACAAAGCCTGCATCATGCAGCGCTGCCAGCTGGAGGAAGGCACCCTGGCCGAGGCCATTGCCCAAACCCGCGCCGCCAAGGCTGAATTCAGCGAGGAGGACGTCTATCAGCGCGGCGCCCAGGTGCTGGAAAAAGCCATCGCCCAGGGCACCACGCACATGCGCACCCATGTGGAGATCGACCCGCAGATCGGCCTAACCGGCTTCCACGCCGTGCGCCGCCTGCAGGCGGACTACGCCTGGGCCATCAGCCTGGAAATCTGTGTGTTTCCCCAGGAGGGCATGCTCAACAACCCCGGCACCGAAGCGTTGCTGTGCGAGGCCCTGGCACTGGGCGCCGAGGTGCTGGGCGGTTGCCCCTACACCGATGCCGACCCCGGCGCGCAGATTCGCCGCCTGTTCGAGCTGGCGGTGGAATTCGACCGGGATCTGGATTTTCACCTGGATTTCGACCTCAACCCCGAGGGCATGACGGTCGGCGAAGTGATCCGCTGCACCCACCAGCACGGCTGGGGCGGCCGGGTCGCCATCGGCCATGTGACCAAGCTCTCGGCCCTGCCCCGGGACACCCTACTGGCGGTGGCCGAGTCGTTGGCCGAGGCAGGCGTGCAGGTCACCTGCCTGCCCAGCACCGACCTGTTCCTCACCGGCCGCGAGCATTTTCACAACAAACCCCGGGGCCTGGCGCCGCTGCAGCACCTGCATGCCTGCGGGGTGACCTGTTCGCTGTCGACCAACAACATCGGCAACCCCTTCACCCCCTACGGCGACGCCTCGCTGGTGCGCCAGGCCAACCTGTTCGCCAACGTCAGCCAACTGGCCACCGAGGCCGAACTGCTGCGCTGCCTGGGTTGGGTGTCGAGCGAATCGGCACGCCTGCTGCGCCTGCCCGACTACGGCCTGACGCCGGGCTGCCGCGCCGACTTCATCGTCTTCGACGCACCTTCGCCGGCAGCGGTGGTGGCGGAAATCGCCCCGCCGCTGATGGGCTTCAAGGCCGGCCGCAAGACCTTCGAACGGCCCCAGGCGCGCCTGCTCAAGCCTTGAGCGAGGGGCTGAGTTTGTCGATCAGCCGCAACTCGAAATCCCGCGTCAGGTAGTCCATACGCTGTTCGTGGAACTGGCGCATGTGCGGCAAGGCGACGTGCAGGTCGAAATCCGCACGGCTGCGCCACACCTCGAAGAAGATGAACAGCGTCGGGTCTTCGCGATCACGCAGCATGTGGTACTCGATGCAGCCGGCCTCGGCACGGCTCGGCTCGACATAGGCCTGGAACAATTCGGCGAAGGCGTCGGATCGTTCCGGCTTGGTGTACGCGTGAAGGATGAAACCGTAGGGTTCGCTCATGGGAAATACTCGGAAGTCAGTCAAGAGACTCAAAACACTACAGCAGCCATGACACCCGGATTCATGACTTTTCAGCACATATCATTTGCCTGAAGGGCGGTTTTTCCGCGCGGGATGAATCGTTAGTCTGCTTCCCATCCAGTTACCTCACCCCGCTTTTCGAGAGCCCCACGCCATGACTCAACCGATGAAGAAGATTCTCCTGCTCAACGGCGGCAAGCAGTTCGCCCACTCCGACGGCCGTTACAACGCCACCCTGCATGACGCCGCCATCGCCTACCTCGACCGCGCCGGTTTCGACGTCAAGCAGACCTTTATCGACGGCGGCTATGACATCGCCGAAGAAGTGGCCAAATTTCTCTGGGCCGACGTGATCATTTACCAGATGCCGGGCTGGTGGATGGGCGCCCCGTGGACCGTGAAGAAGTACATCGACGAGGTGTTCACCGAAGGCCATGGCAGCCTCTACGCCAACGACGGGCGCACCCGTTCCGACGCCTCGCAGAAATACGGCAGCGGCGGTTTGCTGCACGGTAAGCAGTACATGATTTCGGCCACCTGGAACGCCCCGCAGCAGGCCTTCGACGACCCTACCGACTTCTTTGAAGGCAAGGGCGTGGACGCCGTGTACTTCCCCTTCCACAAGGCCAACGAATTCCTCGGCATGCGTCGCCTGCCGACGTTCCTGAGTGTGGATGTGATGAAGCGCCCGAACGTCGACGCCGACGTGCAGCGCTACGAGCAGCACCTGGCCGACGTATTCGGCATCACGGCGTGATCCCTAGAGGTCGGCCAGCGCCTGGCGCAGGTTGATCTCGGGCTCGGCCTGGTCATCCAGGTCGAGCTGCCCTTCCAGCTCGTCCAGGTGCTCGATCATCACCGCGACGGCCCGCTCGCGTTCGCCGTTTTCCAGTGCGGTGATGATCTCCTGGTGCTCGTCCGAGGCGCAGGACGGCACGTCATTGCGCTGGTACAGGGCGACGATCAGCGAACTGCGCACCATCAGGTTGGCGAGAATCTCGCTGAGCACCGAATTGCCGCTGATCTCCCCCAGCATCAGGTGAAAATCGCTCAACTCACGCACGATCGCCCGACGGTCGGTGGCGCTGGTGGCCTTGCGCTCGTTACTCATGTGGGTGCTGACCCGCTGGCGCTGCTTGCGCATGATGGCCGGGGTGATGCCCTCGACGATGGCCCGCTCGATAGCGCGGCGGGCGGCGAAGATTTCCCGCGCCTCCTTGGCGCTGGGCTGGGCCACCATCGCACCACGGTTCGGCTCGATATTGACCACCCGCTGCAAGGCCAGGCGCTGCAGGGCGACCTGCACGTGGTTGCGGTTGGCCTGCAGGGTCTCGACGATCTGCGCCTCGATCAAGCGCGTTCCGGGGGGCAGACGGTGCTGGGCAATCGCTTTGAACAACACATCGACGATGCGCTGCACTTCGACCTGCTTGTTGGTGACGGTCTTAGAAGCCATCTTTTCCTCTGCTCCACCCACGGCACTCATCCACTGACGGCCGCAACGGCATCGGCGGCCGGCGCATTATCCGCCAGCCCCACGGGCCGGGTAAACACGCCGCCGCGTATCACCCACGCTGCCCCAGACTGGTGCCCTGGCCACGGGGGTCGTGCATCGCGAAACGCCGGCCGTCGGTCTCGATGGCAATCACCCCGGCCTGCCCGGTGAACGGGCTGAGGCGCGGGATCACTTCCACGTCATGGCCCATGGCAGCCAGGTGCTCGCGCACCGCGCCGTCGACATCCGCTTCCAGCTTGAGGTTGTCGGTGCTGTCGAAAAAACTGCGGCCGAGCAGGAAACGCGGCATGCGCAGCGCCCGGTCGAGGGGCTCGGCAAAATCGATCAGTTGCGTGGCCAGGACCATCTGCGTCTGTGGCTGGCCATCGCCACCCTGGGTGCCGAAGAACAGCCGCCGGCCATCGTCGGCCAGGTAGCAGGACGGGTTGAGGGTATGCGCCGGTCGCTTGCCCGGCGCCCAGGCATTGGGGTGGCTGGCGTCGGCGTTGAAACCGGCGGCGCGGTTCTGCCACAGCACACCGGTGTCGCCGAGGATGCAGCCGGAACCGAAGTCATGGAACAGGCTCTGGATCAAGCAGGCCGTGCGCCCTTCGGCGTCGGTGGCGGCCATCCAGATGGTGTCGGCGGGCCGTCCCGGCTCGGCCCAGGGCGCGGCACGCTTGGGGTCGATCTGTGCAGCGTACCCGGCAGTGCTCGCCTCCAGCAGGCTGGCGGCGTAGTCCCAGGTGCTGGTCTGCGAGTCGTGCAGCTCCGCGTTGCGCCGCAACAGGCCCTGTTTGATCGCCTCGACCAGATGGTGATAGTAGGCCGCACTGCCGTTGCCCAGCTCTGCAATCGAAGTGTGTGCCAGCGCGCCCATGGCCTGCAGTGTGTACAGCCCCTGGCACGGCGGCGCCACGTTGAACAGCTGCCCCTGACGGTAGCGGATCGACAGCGGCGCTGTTTCCGGCGCGCGGGTGGCCGCCAGGTCCGCCAGGGTCAGGCCGCAGCCCAGGCGCTGGAACGCCTCGGCGAAGGCATGGGCCAGCTCGCCCTGGTAGAAGTCCGTCATGCCGTGCCGGGCCAGTTGCCGCAAGGTATCAGCCAGGGCCGGCTGCCGCAGGGTATCGCCGGCCTGCAGCCAGCGCCCGTCAACCTTGCACAGCGCGTGCAAGTCCGGCAGCGTCTCGATCAGCGCCTGGCGCTGGCCCTGCCAGAACAGCTGCGAGTCTGACACCTCGACGCCCGCCTGGGCGGTCTCGGCGGCCTCGTTCAGCAGGTCGCCCCAGGTCAGGCGCGAGCCCCACTCCTGGGTGCTGATGGTGCGGGCCGCCTGCCAGCTGGCCATGGCGCCGGCCGTGGTCGCCACCGCGCCGGGGCCACGCAGGGTGATCGCCCCGCCCTCGGGCAGGCGCTGGCCGGCCTGGCCGATCCCCACGATGGTGCGCACCTGGCGATCATGGAGCAACCACAGGGCATCGCCGCCCAGGCCGGTCATGTGCGGGTAGACCGTGGCGAGCATGGCGCTGGCGGCGAGCATGGCGTCGATGGCGGTGCCGCCGGCGTCGAGAATGCGCATGCCGGCAGCCGTGGCGTCAGGGTGCGGGGTGCAGATCACGCCGCGGCGGGATTCAGCCATCATGGTGTCGATTCCTTTTTTGCTAGCTAAAAATAATCACTTTGCTAACAAACCAAGCAATAACCGTTCCCGCGATCCCGTGCATGACAACCCTGCCTGCGGCGCGCTATAAAGCGCCGTTCCGCTGACCAGGCCTTCCCATGACCACTGCTCCCACACCGCTCGAGGCCTATCAACACGCTGTTGCTCAGGGCGGCTTCGTGGTCGACGCGGCGCAGTGGCGCGCTGCCGAATGCCTGGAGACCTGTCACGCTGCGCTGCATGCAGAGTTCGATGCCGATGCAGGCGCGATGATCCAGGGCGTCTACCTGTGGGGCCCGGTAGGGCGCGGCAAGACCTGGCTGATGGACAGCTTTCACCAGAGCCTGCGCGTCCCGTCCCGCCGCCAGCACTTCCACCACTTCATGCAGTGGGTGCACCGTCGCCTGTTCCAGCTCACGGGCACGGCAGACCCGTTACAGGCCCTGGCCCACGAATTGAGCCAGGAGGTGCGGGTGCTGTGCTTCGACGAACTGTTCGTCAACGACATCGGCGACGCGATCATTCTTGGCCGTCTGTTTCAGGTGCTGTTCGAGCACCGCGTGGTGCTGGTGGCCACTTCCAACCAGCCGCCCGAACAGCTGTATGCCGACGGTTTCAACCGCGAGCGGTTCCTGCCGGCGGTTGCAGCCATCGGTGTGCATATGCAGGTGGTCAGCGTGGACGGTGGCCAGGATCACCGGCTGCACCCGGGTCGCCAGCAGCAACGCTACTGGCTGTCGCAGGCTGGCCAGGCCAGTGCGCTGGAGGCCGTCTTCGCGCGTCTGAGTGAAGGCCTGCCCGCCACGGCCGGTCCGGTGTGGCTGGGCCATCGCCAGATCAGCACGATCAAACACAGCCCCACCGCCGTCTGGTGTCGCTTCGCCGACCTCTGCGTGCAACCCCTCGCGGCTGTGGACTTCATCGCCCTGTGTGATCGTTTCCCGGCGGTGCTGATCAGTGAGGTGCCGGCGCTGAGCAGCGAGCAACGGGCGGCGAAGATCGCCCGGGGCACCGAAGACGCCGCGCAGCGTGTGATCGCTGGCGACCGTCAGCTGCCGGCGCTGTCACGGCATGACGACAGCGTGCGGCGCTTCATTGCCCTGGTCGACGAGTGTTACGACCGGCAGGTGCCTGTTTACCTTGAAGCCGACGTACCGCTGGAGGCGCTGTACACCGAGGGCTACCTGTCCTTCGCCTTCCAGCGCACCCGCAGTCGCCTGCAGGAAATGCAATTGCAGCGTTTTGGCAGAGCAGGCGAAATGGCCTGTGAGGCACAGGACAATCGCTGACGACGCGGCGGCCGATCAGCCGACAGACAGCACGGCAGATTCGCACGCAGCAGCTATGCTTGTGCGCACAACCGCGTGACACAAGTACCCGTCAACTCGACGGGCTGCCACGCAACACCGAGTACCGTCCGATGCCAGAATTCGACGTGGCAGTGACGCTCACGGATGGCCCCTTACAGAGACTTGCGTCACACCACAGGCCCAGTGCTATCATTTTGCCCATCGATGGATCGATCCCGCCTACGAATGGATTTCGTGCATGCTCCGCAAACTCGTTCTGCTCGCGTCATGTGTTCTCGTGTTGCTTTACACAGCGACCTGGTTCGCTGCGCCTACACCCTACTGATCATGCCCGGCAAGGAAGGCCGCTATGACCCAGAAAGAGCGACAACTCACCGAGCTGCTGACCCTCTCCTCACGCAGCATCACCCACATGACGGCAGCCGTGACGGCGCTGTCCTTCGACCTGCTGCGCAGTGGTGACCCCACCGTACGCGCGGCAGGCACGCGGATGATCAGCCGGCTGGAGGCAGTGAGCAAAGAGCTGGACCAGCAGTGGAAACTGATCAGCGAACTGACCGGCACCCCGGAGCCGGAGCGGGTCGATGTGGTGGAGGAAGTGCAGCTGCACTCCGCCTCCTGATCGCGGCAGATGAAACGGCCAGCCCCCGGCATCACACGATGTCGGGGGCTGGCCGTTTTGCGTATTGGTGGCTGTTCGCCAGATCGGCGCCCTGATCGATCTGCCTCTGGCGCTCGCGCGCATCACAGGCGAGACTGCTCATTCATTTTTCTACCCAGCGCAAAGCGGAGCCCCTCGATGCCCCATGATCCTCAACAGCACCTGGCCTTTCGCCAGGCCCTGCTCGCCGATCCGAACGCGCAAGCCTGCACCATCTACCGCCCTGACCAGCAGGACCCGGAAGCCGAAGAAACCGACCTGGGCGATGCCAAGGTACTGTTCACCGGCACCTTCGAGCCGCCTGCCGAGTGGGACGCCGAAGAGCGCGAGGCGTTCTACGGTGACAACCGTCCCGACCTGTTCGTGACCGCGCGCATCGAATGCGAAGCGAAACCGGCCACCTCCGGCTACTTCAACGCGGGCGTGGGCGATCTGCTGGCCAGCACGCCCGAGCATGGGCAGGTGGTGATGTTTTTCATCGAGGATTACAGCGAAGACGAGAACGGCCGCCACTACGTACTGATGCGCGACGACCTCTCCCTGGATTGAAACCGTGCCGGGCTTGCGGGGCGGGCAGCCGCCTCGCCCCGGCAACGGTCAGTACACGCAATCGTCGCCCTGTTGCAGGTAAACCAGGGTGTGTACCTCGCCCTTGGAGTCCTCGTAGGTCATGCGCGCCTCGCCGACCGTGCAACCATGGGGCGTGCTGATGGAGATGACCCGAGCCACATCCAGCGTATCGCCGTAGTGGTAAACCTCGCCGTCAGCGGCGAACACCGCCTGCCCGATCAGGGTCTGCGCAATCACGGCCAATCCGGCCAACCAATACCTGACTTGCATGCTGCACCTCCGTCTCGATAAACACGCGAGGACGGCCTGCGGCGATTGCCGTCAGGGTTGCCCTCTACGGTCGCCAGCTTAAAGAGCGGTTCCAGCGGGAAACAGCGCGCGCCCGGCAAGGAGCTGTTGCCTGTTGCGTAACAATCGACAGGACCTCAGGCCCAGTAGAGCGGGTCTTCCACCACCTGCTGGCAGGCGCTGAGCTCCCGGGGGATTTCGGCCTTGAGGAACTCGACCCAGGTCCTCACCTTGGCATCGAGAAAACGCCGGGACGGGTACAGGGCGTAGATGTCACGCTCGTTCAGGCTGTGGGGCGCGAGCAGCCGTACCAGGCGCTTCTCCTGAAACGCCTTGGCCGCGATGAAATCCGGCAGCAGGCAGATGCCCATGGCCGCGCTGGCTGCCTGGGCCATGGCCTCGGCGACGTTGACCTGGAAGGTCTCGCCCAGCAGCACCGTTTCCTCGCGACCGTCCTGGGTGAAGGTCCAGTTGTCGTCGAACACCGGGTCCGCCATGTGCAGGCAGCGGTGGTTCTTCAGGTCGTCCAACGTGCGCGGCGTGCCGTGTCGCGCCAGGTAGGCCGGCGCAGCGCAGACCACGCTACCGACCTTGCCCAGGTGCTGGCCGACCAGTTCGGAATCCGGCAGGCCACGGGCAACGATGATCACCACGTCGTGCCCTTCCTCCAGCAGATCCGGCTGGCGCTGCGACAGGGTCAGTTGCACCTTCACGTCGGGATACTGCTCGCCGTAGTGTGCCGCTATGGGCGCCAGCATCTGCGTGCCCAGACCGATCAGCGAATGCACGCGCAGACGGCCCTGGGGCTTGAGGTGGGCGCCGCTGGCCTCGGCCCCCGCCTCTTCCAGCTCGTTGAGGATCAGCCGGCAGCGCTCAAGGTAACGCGCGCCGACATCGGTCAGGCGCAGGCGGCGCGTGGTGCGTTGCAGCAAGCGCGCCTGCAGGTGGCTTTCCAGTTCGGACACCAGCCGCGAAACCTGTGCGGTGGACAGATTGGTGACCCGTGCCGCTGCCGTGAAGCTGCCGGTGTCGACGACCCGCACATACACCCGCATCGCCTGAAAGATATCCATCGAACTGTTACCCACCCTGCAATTGTGCTTTGCGCGACTTGGCTATTTTTGCATGAAAGCCTGGCAAATATACTCGCCGACCGGCGCCGCCGCGCCGTTTATTCACGGCGATCCCCTGCCCCCGCCCCCCCTGGAATGTCCGAGGTATTCATGACCCCCGATCAACGATTTGCCCGCTGGGTTCAAATCGCTATCGCGGCCCTGGCCTGCTTTTTCATTTACTTCCTCACCGCCGACCTGACCATGCCCCTCACGCCCCAGGCACAGATGACCCGACCGGTGCTGAAGATCGCGCCGCGGGTGTCGGGCCAGGTCAGCCAGATCGCCGTGCGCAACAATCAGCACGTCGAACCGGGGCAACTGCTGTTCCACCTGGACCCCGAGCCCTTCCTGCTCGAGGTGCAGCGGGCGGAACTGGCGGTGGAACAGGCGCGCCAGGACAACGCTGAGCTGGACGCCGGCCTCGCCGCTGCCGAGGCTGCTACCAGCGCCGCACGCGCCCAGCGTGACGAGCTGCACGACCAGGCGCAGCGCTTGCGTACCCTGCTCGCCCGCCAGCACATCTCGCGTCAGCAATACGATGAAGCCGAAGCCAACCGCCGGGTCGCCGAGGCCAATCTGCTGGCAGCGCTGGCCCGGGTGCAGGAAATCAAGGCGCGTCGCGGTCAGGACAGCGCCGACAACCTGCGCCTGCGCCAGGCCCTCAACGACCTGCACCAGGCCGAGTTGCAGCTGAACTACAGCGCCGTGCGCGCGCAGAACGCCGGCACCATCAGCAACCTGCAGCTCAGCGTCGGTGCCTTCGCCACGGCCGGGACGCCGGTGGCGGCGCTGGTGGAGGAACGACCCGACATCATTGCCGACTTCCGCGAGAAAGCCCTGCGTTACGTGCAGCCCGACACCCCGGCGATCGTGGTGTTCGATGCCCGCCCAGGTGAGCTGTTCAGTGCGCGCGTGAGCCACTTCGATGCGGGTGTGCGCGAGGGCCAGATCGAGGCCAACGGCGAGCTGGCGGCCCCGGTCGAATCGGATCGCTGGGTACGCGACGCCCAACGCCAGCGCCTGCACATCGTGCTGGACAGGCCGCTGCCCGTATTGCTGCCCACCGGGGCCAAGGCCACGGTTCAGTTGCTGCCGTTCGACAATGGGCTGGTGAGCTTCTTTGCCGCGGCGCAGATTCGCCTGATCAGCCTGCTGCACTATGTCTACTAAGGCGTCTACTGAGACGGCACCTGCGGCAGCCCCGGCCAGTCTGCTGAGCGACAACGACCTGCAGCAGGTCCTGCGCATCGCCACCGGCGGTGCGCTGGCGTTCTTCATCTGCAAGTTGCTCAACCTGCAGTACGCGGCATTCTTCTGCGTGTACCCGATGTTGCTCCTGGGGCTGGTGCCCCGGCTCAACGCCCACCTGGTGCGCCAGTTCTTTGCCCAGGGCCTGGTGGTGTCCCTGGAAACCGGCCTGCTGTACGGGCTGTTCGGCGCCCGGCCGATGCTGATGGTGCCGCTGGTGTTCCTGCTGTTTCTCTACCGCTTCGCCCTGATGGCACGCGGCTCGTTGTTTCTTTTCGGCGCGCTGGGCTCGGTGTTCCTCTCTATCCAGCTGAATTTCGCCAGCTATCCCCAGACCGACGTCGTGCAGATGCTCAGCTACAACGCCCTGGCCATCGTGCAATCGGCGGCGATCGCCGGGCTGATGTTCTACCTGTTCCCCGACCGTACGCCGCGCCCACCGCGCACACCGCCAGCCAAGGACCGCGCCAGCATGCGCCACGAGGCCCTGCTCGGCGCCACCGTGGCGACCCTGTCGTTCATCCTGTTCCAGAGCCTGGACCTGCATGACGCACTCTCCGCTCAGGTCGCCAGCATCCTGCTGCTGTTTCCCATGCACTGGAAAGGCTCGAGCTTCGCCGGCCGAATCCGCGCCATCGGCACCCTGCTCGGCTGCATGCTTGCCCTGCTGATGATGCTGGTGCTGCACAACCACTACGACATCCTGCCGCTGGTGACGGTGATGCTGTGGATCGCCGCGCTGTGCTGCGCGCGCTGGCACATGCTGGAAAAAGGCATACCCGGCATCGGCTTCGGCGCCCTGACCACCCTGGCGATCCTGTTCGGCCAGTCCCTGACGCCGAGCCACGACATCATGTACGCCATCCTCTACCGCCTGAGCACAGTGTGTGTGTCGGTACTGCTGACGCTGTTCGCGGTGTTCGTGGTGCATCGCCTGCTGAACCGCTTCGAGGCGACCCGTCACGCCAGCCACTGACCTGGCAGGCTAAACGCCGGGCAAAAAAAACCGCTCATGAAGAGCGGCTGGGGAAGGACGTCGATACAGAGCAATCGGCGATCAACGTCAGGAGGTTTACTCGGGAAAATCAGCTGTCCTTGGCGTCGTCGGCCTGTTGCAGCGCGGCATGCTGCTTGATGCCCGGCTCGGCTTTTTCGGCCTGGGCATGCTGCTCGGCGACGTCGGCGGCGCGTTGCGCCAGGGCGGCTTTCTGCGCGACGAAGGCGGCGGATTCTTCAGCCAGGCTGGCCTGGGCGAAGGACAGGGAAGAAACAACAAGAACGGCAGTCAACACACTGGGAAGTTTCATGGGGTTGCCCTCTCAACGGGACGTTTCTGGATTACGCGCCCAGTGTATTGAGGCACTCCCGGGGGAAAAACACGGGTTACCGAGAAGTACTTTTACCTTGCCGGTAACAATCCAACGATCAGTTCCCGCGCTTACGCGGCAGTTCGAAACTGACCAGATTCCACCTCGTCACCCGCTCTTCCCATTCATCGCCCTGGGCGGCAGTCAGCGGTAGCGACATATTGGTAACGATCATCCGCCGGCCCTGCACCGCCGTGCTCGCCGGGAACAGCAGGCCACGCGGCGAACCGTCGGCGGCTATGCCAAGAAACCCGCCTGCCCGGGCCACGACCCGCCCCTGCTCGTTCAGCGCCAGGATCTGGTCGACCTGATTGGCCACGACCCACAGCAGGCCGTCGTGAAACAGCAGCCCGTCGGCTCCCGGCACGCTTTCCGCCAGCACGGTCGCCGTTCCGTCGGGCATCGCCATGCGCAGCACGCGCCCATCACCGGCATTGTTGATGTAAAGCGTGTGTTCATCCTCGCTGAATGCCAGCCCGTTGGCGCCGAACGGCAGATACCCGGTGGTCGCTAGCAACGGATCACGGGCAATGACCTCGACCGTGCAGGGCGAACAGTTCGCCGCATCGGCGATGCGGTACACCGCCCCCTGGAACGAGTCGGACACATACAGGTTGCCGACGCGGTCGAACACCATACCGTTGGGCGCCGCCACGCCCGATGAACCAAAACGGATCTCGTCCCGGCTGCCATCCGGGTTATCGACGAAGCGCGACGGCGGCGCTGGTGGGATCAGGGCCTTGAACTCGGCCAGCACCTCGACCGGAGTATCTGCGGCGAAGCCCGCGGGCAGGCGCTGCAGCTGCGCACTGCCGAAGTTGAGGATGTAGAGTTGACCACCGGCATACTCAAGGCCCGTCAGCGGTGTCTCGCCGAACGCTTTACGCGCCAGCAGCCGACCGTCGGCAGAGAGACGCAGCAGCTGGTTGCGCCGCTCGCTGCTCGGCGCGCGCATGTCGAAGGTGCCGACGTAGAGGTCGCCATTGTCCGGATTGACCGCCAGCCCCTCCGGATAACGCACGTCGTCTGGTAGCGCCACGAATGGCTGGACCTCGATGCGCAGCGGCTCCTGGTCCTCGGCACACACGCTTGCCGCACCACCGAGCAGCAGCACCAGCAGAGTGGCGACATGCTTCGATCCCATCATAGGCCCTCCCGGACACAGGGTGCCGAGACGGTCCGTACGCAGGCCCTGACTGCATTCAGGCGCTGCTCCGACCCACCGCACGGTTCAGGCTGCAAGTGTAGAAGCCCGCTGAAAACCTGCTACGGGGTCACGCCTCGACTTCGCGGGCCGGGCCATCGATACGCGGCCCCCAGTCTTCCACCAGCAGCTTCTCGACCCGGCGCTCCATGGTGCGCCGCCAGGACGCAGCCAAGGGCAACGTCAGGCACTCCTGGGCGATGTCCAGCTCTACCGTCTTGGAGAACAGCACCCCCGAGAGGCGCGATAACGACCAGTGCTCGAACGGCCGCTCGACCAGTTCAAGCTGATCACCCGCTTTCACCGTGCCGCCCTGCAGCACACGGAAGTACCAGCCGGTACGGCCGGTCTGCTGCACACGCAGGGCCATGTCGGCCACCTGGAAGCGGTCGTTGAGTTTCCAGCACGGCATGCGCCCCTGGGAAATCTCCAGCAGCGTAGAACCCACCCGCACCCGGTCGGACAGGCACATGGTCTGTTCGGTCCAGCCCAGCGCACTGAAGTTCTCGCCGAACGCGCCCGGCTGCGTCAGCAACGGGTGCCCGCCTAGCTCTTCGGCCCACGCCGCGTAGTGTTCGCGGGGGTAATAGTGGATGGCCTTTTCCGGCCCGCCATGGACGCGCAGGTCACCCTGCTCATCGCCCAGCAGACCGTTTTCCGCCACCGCCACGCTGCCTGCGTAAGGCGTCTTGACGATGGCACTGCGCGAGCCCGGGCGGGTGAACGCCACGGCCGGGCCCATCAGCAGGTGATCAAGGGTGATGCGCTTCTCGGCCATGGGGCACCTTTACGCGGCTTCGTCGATGGGCCGGTGTTCCCGGCAGATGAGTTCCACATCCGGGCGGGCCAGCGGCTCCTGGGTCAGGCCGCAGAACGGCGCGCCGTTCTCCTCGCGGTGAAACCGGCAGGTCTTGCACAGGCCGAAACTGGCGACGTCGTTGCCGCGCTGCACGTTGCGCAGCAGCTCACCGAGCAGCGTCTGCAGCTGTTCGGCATTCGCCCCCATCTGCTGGGCAGCGTTCTGCAGGAAGGCCGGTGGCAACACGGCGTCCAGCAGCTCGCGGGCCGCGGGGGTCAGTTCCAGGTGAACGCTGCGCTTGTCGCGCGCGTCCTGGCTTTTGACGATCAGCCCCTTGCTTTCCAGGGCCTTGAGCGACTGCGACACGGTGCCCTTGGTCAGGCCCAGGTAGTCGGTCACCCCCAGCGGCGTGTTGGAGTAACGGTTGCAGCGCGCCAGGTACATCAGGGCGCTCAACTGAATGGGCTGGATGTCCGCCAGCAAAGGGTGCTGGCGGAACCAGATACGCATGAGGCTGGACAGCCTTTCGAGCAGATCGAACAGCACCGTGGGACTCCCGGTTCGTTTTCGTCGATTGATAGTATCGAATAAAAACTATATTGACAAAGCCTCTTGTCGGCGTACTCTTGCGACACAGTATCGAATCGATACCAATAACCCTGGAGATCACGACATGACCACTGCTCGCTACTACCACGCCGGCTGCCCCGTTTGCATCGAGGCTGAACAAACCCTGTTGGGCCTGCTGGACCCGAATATCCGGGTGGAAATCGTCCACCTGGGCAAAGCGCCGGAGCGCGTTGCCGAAGCCGAAACCGCTGGCGTCACCTCGGTGCCTGCCCTGGTGGTCGAAGGCCAGGTGCTGCACCTGAACTTCGGCGCTGCCCTCGCCGACCTCAAATAAGGAAGCCGACATGAAAGCGCCTCTTACCCTCGCCCTCGGCACCCTGCTCGCCACCCAGGTCTGGGCCCACGGCCCCGGCGGCATCCACAGCGAAAAAACCCAGCAGGTCGAAGCGGCCATCGACCTGGTTCACACCCGCGTCTTCAGCGAAGGCGGCAACCTGGTGTTCGAGCAACTGGTCGACGGCAAGGCCGGCAGCCGCGTGCCGACCGCCAACGGCAGCTTCGCCGGTGCCGAGGTCTACAGCTATGTGTGGCCGACCAGTCTGGACAGCAGCGCCGTCGGCTTCGACAAGGG
This sequence comes from Pseudomonas sp., assembly GCA_050282285.1. Lineage (GTDB taxonomy): Bacteria > Pseudomonadota > Gammaproteobacteria > Pseudomonadales > Pseudomonadaceae > Aquipseudomonas. The sequence continues at coordinate 15,728 of JBLZZJ010000041.1, read as the reverse complement.
CGCCGGCATCCTCGCCCTGGCGCTGACCTCACACCCGGACTTCGACGACACCCCGCAACTGGACGAAAACGGCGACGGCAAGAAGGACAACGACGGCGGCCTCTGGCACTCCCACTGGGTGGTGCTGAGCAAGGATGAAAGCTGCGGACCGAGCGGCCTGAAAGTGCGCGACATCCCGGAAGACGCCAAGCCCAAGCTGCCAGCCACCTGGCCGGGCGCGCCGATCTACATCGACTCGCCCGGGTACGACCTGAGCGTGGCCGATGACGCGGCGCAGATTCGCGTGCCGCTGGCGGCCGTGGGCTTCCCGCAGAGCTTCAACTACGACGGCGTGACCGCTGCCCTGCAAGTCAACGCCGACCTGCACAACCCGCTGCTGTGCGTCACCAGCGTGTGGGACGTGGCCTCGGGCGATCTGTCGCTGCCCGCCACCTGGAAAGCACAGGAGAGCAAATGATGAACGTGAATGTATTCGACACTCATGTACGCACCGGCGACGGTCGTTACCTACACTTCGATGTGCTGACCGACAACCGCGACGTCGATCAGGCAGGCGTCTACGCTGCCGAGTGGCTGACCAGCCGTGGCATACAGGCGGCGGACATCTCCCAGAGCCGCTGCCAGTTCTGCCACAGCGAGTTCGCCTCGCCGGCGGTCGCCGAGGCCATCGAAAAACAGGGTTACTTCATCCTCCCGCTTGAAGGGTGCCAGGAGTAGGACATGAATACGTATCAGCCGCTGGACTGCGATCTGCACGATTACCTGGAGATCGCCTGCATGCACCGCTATCGCCTGGACATCGAGCTCACCGATGGTCGCCGTTTTCAGGCTGATGCGTTGACCACCCGCACGTCGGCAGAGAAGGAAGAATTCTTCTGCCTGCGCAGCGACGAAGGCCCGGTCGAGGTACGCCTCGACCAGTTGGAGGCCATCACACCGGTGAGCCCGAACGCCAGTTTTGGCCGGGTGGAACTGGCCAATATGGTCTGCAAGATCTGACACCTGCTCCAACCCAAGGCCTGCCGCGCTTACCACGCGGCGGGCTTTTTTATTTTCGATGCGCCGTTGCCGTTATTGCGGACAGGCCTGACGGTCGGCGTTGCGCCCATGGTGGGTTACGGCGCGGTGGGAATCGTATTGGCCGAGCGTTCTTTGGCAGGCGCCTAACCCACCCTACGGGGCGAATGCAAAGCAGCGCGCTAGCGCAGGCTGCCGATTTCGCTGAGCTGGTTAAGGGTGCCGATGTAGTTGCGCGGTGTATCGCCCAGCACGCGCTGGAACATTGCGCTGAAGGCCCGCGGATTGGCGTAACCCAGCATTTCGGCGACCTGCTGCACGCTCTCTCCCGCCAGCAGCCGTGGCAACGCCTCCATCAGGCGCAGTTGCTGACGCCAGATGTTGAAGTTCATCCGCAGTTCCTGCTGGAACAGGCGCGCCAGGGTCCGCGAACTGGCCCCCACCTGCAGTGCCCAGTCCTCCAGGGTGTATGGATGATCGGGACGGCGCAGCAGGGCCAGGCAGATCGCCTGCAACCGCCGGTCCTCGGGCATCGGCACATGCAGCGGCAGGTTTTCCAGGTTGCCGATTTCTTCCAGCATCAGTTGCTGGATCAGCGGATTTTCGGCCTGTTTCGGCCCCTGTACCGCCCGCAGGATCAGCTCACGCAACAGCGGCGTAACCGCCAGCACGCAGCACTGCTGCAACGACGCCGGACACAGCGTCGGGGCGATGAACAGCGAACGCATGCGCACCTCGCCGGCCATGAAGATCTCATGCTCCACCAGGGGCGGAATCCATACGCCACGGGTTGGCGGTATCACCCAGGCCCCGTGCGCCGTGACCACCCGCATGGTGCCGCACGCCGCATAGAGGAACTGCGCCTCGCGGTGGCTGTGCAGCACCTGGTGCGCGCCGTCGGGGTAATCCCGGGGATAGGCGCTGACGGGGCCGTGGAAGAAGCGGTCGATCAACATGTCCGATCCAGTGACTTTTATGTCAGGAATACGATTTATCGCCAACTTAGCATGGAAATCTCTTTCCACCATCGGCCCCGACGCCATGACCCAAGCCCGCCATGTAATCCGCTACATCAACGCCGCCCATGTGATCGATCACATGTTCATGCTGATCTACCCCGCCGCCGTGCTCGCCATGACCCAGGTGTTCGCCCTGGACTACGCCGAGATGATCGGCCTGTCGCTGGGCGGCTTCATCGCCTTCGGTGCCTGCTCGCTACCGGCGGGCTGGCTGGGCGATCGCTGGAGCCGGCGCAGCCTGATGCTGTGGTTCTTCTTCGGCATCGGCGCGGCGGCGATCTTTACCGGTCTGAGCAATGGCGCGCCAATGCTGATCGCCGGCCTGACGCTGATCGGCATCTTCGCCGCGATCTACCACCCGGTGGGCACGGCGATGCTGGTGGCCTACGCGGAAAACCGTGGTCGCGAGATCGGCATCAATGGCATGTGGGGCAACCTGGGTGTGGCGTTTTCTGCCCTGGTTACCGGGCTGCTGGTGGCGCAGTTCGGCTGGCGCTGGGCCTTTATCCTGCCGGGGCTGGTGGCCATCGCCCTGGGTATCGGTTTTGCCCTGCAGGTGCGCGAAGAACCCATTCCCCAGCGTCCCCATGCGGGACTCAAGGGCGCGAGCGGGCAACGGCTGTCCATGGTGCTGGTGTTCGGCGTGCTGGCGCTGGCCACCGCGACCGGCGGCGTGGTGTTCAATGCCACCACCATGACCTACCCCAAGCTGTTCCAGGAACGCCTGCACGACCTGCTGTCGTCGCCGCAGACCCTGGGTATCGTGGTCAGCCTGGCCTACGCCTTTGGCGCAGTGGCGCAATTGAGCATCGGCCGCGTGTTGCACCGCATCAGCCTGAAATGGCCGTTCCTGATCCTCACCTGCTGCCAGGTGCCGCTGTTGTTCGGCCTGGCCATGGTCGAGGGCTGGCCACTGATTGCCCTGGGAGCCGGGCTGATGTTCGTGATTTTCGGGCAAGTCACGGTCAACGATGCGATGGTCGCCAACTTCGTTGCGCCGCAGTGGCAATCCCGGGTGTTCGCCCTGCGCTATTGCCTGTCGTTCGGCGCCAGCGCCCTGGCCATTCCGCTGATAGCCCTGGTAGAGCCTCGGCAAGGCCTCCTGGGGCTGTACCTGATCCTCAGCGGTTTTGCCGCCCTCACCTTCACCGCCGCGCTGATTTTCCCACGCACACCGGCGGAGTCGGCCCAGGGACAGACCGCCTGAATCGCAGACGAAAAAAAGCCCGTCACAAGGACGGGCCAAAACGTGGTACCGCCTGGCGCATCAACGGGTGATGCATGACCAGGCGGTGGGGGGGCCCTTCAGCGTCGGAGGACTCTGAAGGGAAACCAGGCGGGACGGATCAGATCGCGTCGCGGCTTGGGGTACCGTCAACCAGGCGCTGGATGCCCAGCGGGTTGGCGTTCTGCAGGGCCTCTGGGAGGACCTCGTCCGGGTAGTTCTGGTAGCAGACCGGGCGCAGGAAGCGGTTGATCGCCAGGGTGCCGACCGAGGTACCACGGGCGTCGGAGGTGGCCGGGTACGGGCCGCCGTGCACCATGGAATCGCAGACTTCAACACCGGTCGGGTAACCGTTGAGCAGTACGCGGCCGGCTTTCTCTTCGAGCAGCGGCAGCAGGTCGCGGAAGGCGCTCAGATCGTCGCGCTCGGCGATCAGGGTGGCGGTCAGCTGGCCGTGCATGCTCTTCAGCGCGCGGACCAGTTCTTCGCGGTCAGCTGCTTCGACGACGATAGTGGTCGGGCCGAAGACTTCTTCCTGCAGCAGGTGGTCGCCGTTCAGCAGCATGCTGACGTCCGCCTTGAACAGCTGCGGAGTGCCCTGGTTGCCGCTTTGCTCGGCACCAGCCACATGGCTGACCTGGGCGTGGGCGTGCAGTTGTGCCACGCCGTTGGCGTAGCTGCGCAGGGTACCGGCGTTGAGCATGGTCTGGGCTGGCTGGGCAGCGATGGCTTCACCCAACTGGGCGACGAAGGCGCTGAACTCGGCGCTGCGGATGCCGATGACCAGGCCCGGGTTGGTGCAGAACTGACCACAGCCCTGGACCACGGAGGCAGCCAGTTCCTTGGCGACAGTGGCGCCACGGGCTTGCAGAGCAGCTGGCAGGACCACTACCGGGTTGACGCTAGACATCTCGGCGAACACCGGGATCGGTTGCGGGCGGGCAGCAGCCAGGTCGCACAGGGCGCGGCCGCCTTTCAGCGAGCCGGTGAAGCCGACAGCCTGGATGGCCGGGTGCTTGACCAGTGCTTCGCCGACGCCGGAACCGAAGATCATGTTGAACACGCCCTTCGGCATGCCGGTTTTATCGGCTGCGCGGATGATTGCATCAGCCACGGCTTCAGCGGTAGCCATGTGGCCGCTGTGGGCCTTGAAGACCACCGGGCAACCGGCAGCCAGGGCCGAAGCGGTATCGCCACCACCGGTGGAGAATGCCAGCGGGAAGTTGCTGGCGCCGAATACGGCAACCGGGCCAACGCCGATCTGGTACTGACGCAGGTCAGGACGCGGCAGCGGCTGGCGGTCCGGCAGGGCACGGTCGATACGGGCACCGTAGAAATCGCCACGGCGCAGGACCTTGGCGAACAGGCGCATCTGGCCACTGGTACGGCCACGCTCGCCCTGGATACGGCCAGCAGGCAGCGCGGTCTCGCGGGTTACCAGGGACACGAAGTCATCGCCCAGCGCGTCGATTTCGTCGGCGATGGCTTCAAGGAATTCGGCGCGGCGCGCGGCCGACAGGTTGCGGTAGATCGGGTATGCACCGGCAGCAGCGACAGCAGCGGCGTCTACTTCTTCCGGCGTGGCTTGAATGAAGGCATAAGGCAGTGCTTCGCCAGTGCTGGCGTCGACGCTCTTGTGCTGGATGCTGCCGGCGGCACGGCGCTCACCGCCGATGTAGTTGTGGCCAGTAAGACTCAGCATGGCGTTCTCCTGTCAGGTGAGTGACGGTGACGGCATCGCCACCGGAACAATGAATAAGACCCCTGGCCTTTTGGACCTGGGGTTGGCAACCAATAACACAGTTGTCGGACATATGATAACTGACCTGTGGTCCCCTTGTGAGGGACTCAGGCAAATCCGCAGTGAAAAAATTCACCCGACAACGCCGTTGTCGGACCAGCGGATACTTACAGCCGGCGTACGCCCCCCACGGAAATCCCGGGCGTATGCACCCGAATCCCGTTACGCAGCGGCTCGCCCAGGAGGTCCAGGCTGACCTCGAAGGTGTCACCCGGTTGCGCCTTGATGCCATCGGCAAACGACAGGGTCGCGGTCCCGAAGAAATGCACATGCACATCGCCCGGGCGCAGGAACTGGCGGTATTTGAAGTGGTGGTACTCGAGGTTTTCCAGGGTGTGGCACATGTTGTCCTCCCCCGACAGGAACTCTTTCTCCCACAGCACCTGGTCGCCACGGCGAATGCGGCTGGTGCCGGACAGATGACGCGGCAGCTCGCCGATCAGCATTTCCGGGCCGAAGGAGCAGTAGCGCAGCTTCGAGTGGGCCAGGTACAGGTAGTTCTTGCGTTCCACCACGTGGTCGGAGAACTCGTTGCCCAGGGCGAAACCGACGCGGTACGGCTGGCCGTCATCGGCGACTACGTAGAGGCCGGTGAGTTCGGGCTCCTCGCCAAAGTCTTCGGCGAAGTCCGGCACGGGAAAATCTTCCCCGGGGCGCACCACGATGCTGCCGTCGCCCTTGTAGAACCATTCCGGCTGCGCACCTTCGCTGCCCGCCGCCGGGCGGCCGCCGGCCATGCCCCACTGGAACATCTGCATGGTGTCGGTGAGCTTGCCTTCGGCCTGCTGCACTTCGACCTGCTGGTGCATCTTGTCGCGGGTGGAGGCGCTGCCCAGGTGGGTCAGGCCGGTGCCGGATACCAGGCAATGGGCCGGATCGGAGTGGTCCAGCGGCGCGAGCACGCGGCGTTGCTCCAGCAGTTCCGCATAGGCAGGACCCGCCTCGACACCCAGGTCTTCGATCTCGGCAATCAGCCCGCGGCCATTGCGAATGGCCTGCAACGCCAGCTCACGGGTGCTGCCGATGCCCTTGACCACGCTGATGCGCTCGCCGGTCACCACACCTACCTGGCGCTGGCCTTGCTCGTTTTCGAATTGAATCAGCCGCATGGCGGAACTCCTTATTATTGTTGGGCGCGCTGGCGGCGCCTGGTGGCTGGGCACCGTAGGAAGTGCCCGGGGTGCTGCCCAATGAAAGCTTCTGATTAGGCGATAACTTATTGGCAGCCCAGCAGGCCTGAGGGTTAGAGGCGACGTGCCGCGAGGTTGTCGATGAAGGCCAGCAGGCCGAACTGCCAGGGGGCCAGGGCATCGCTGTGCTGCACCCGGTTGCGCAGGCTGCCGAGCTGGCGGCTGTGAATGCACACCTGGTCGCCAAGCTTGTGGGTGAAGCCATTGCCGGGCTGGTCGCGGTCTTCCGTCGGGGCGAACAGCGTGCCCAGATAAAGGAGGAAACCATCGGGATACTGGTGGTTGCCGTTCAGGGTCTGGCCAACGATATCCAGCGGGTCACGGCTGATCTGGTTCATGCTGCTGCGGCCGTTGAGCACGAAGCCGTCCTCACCTTCCACGCGCAGGTCCACTTCGGCATTGCGCACGTCGTCGATGCCGAACGTGGCGTCGAACAGGCGGATGAACGGGCCGATGGCGCAGGAACCGTTGTTGTCCTTGGCCTTGCTCAACAGCAGCGCGCTGCGTCCTTCGAAATCGCGCAGGTTGACGTCGTTACCCAGGGTCGCCCCCACCACCTGGGCACGGCTGTTGACCACCAGCACCACCTCCGGCTCCGGGTTGTTCCAGGCCGACTTGGGGTGGATGCCGATGTCCATGCCGCTGCCCACGGCCGCCAGCACCGGCGCCTTGGTGAACACCTCGGCATCCGGGCCGATGCCCACTTCGAGGTACTGCGACCACAGGCCTTTCTCCTGCAGCAGCGCCTTGAGTCGCGCGGCATTCTCCGAACCCGGGACGATGCTGCGCAGGTTGTCGCCGATGAGGTCGCGCACCTGGGCACGGATCTCTTCGGCACGCAGCGGATCGCCGCCAGCGCGTTCTTCGATCACCCGCTCGACCATGCTCGAGGCGAAGGTCACCCCGGCGGCCTTGATCACTTGCAGGTCGGCCGGCGCCAGCAGGCTCGGCCGTGCCGCGTCACGCTCGCTGCCACTGTTGGCGAGCAGCTCGTCCACGCTGCAGACCCGCTGCGCACGGCTGTCGTGCACCCGGGTAGCCAGATTGTCCAGCTCGCACAGCCCGGCCAGCGTGGGCGCCAGGGCGCTGAGGTCGAACACACCGTCCTCGTGCAGCAGCACGGGCGCAGGGCCCGGCACCGCGCCAGGGAGCCAGATACGGCCGATCAGGGTGCCGGTCAGGCCATCCTCGGGCAGGGTGTTCTCGGGGGTCAGAAGTACGGGGCGGGCCATGGCAATGCTCTTTTATTGTCGTAGGGAGGCAGCCGGACCCCACAGATCAATGGAGGCTACGGCCGATGCTGTGCGACCATAGCCAAGCACTTGCACCCGCGACCAATGACGAATCGTCAAGGCCCGATACACGTTGGTTATCGCCCCCGAACTTCCTGGTAGCGACATGACAGTGACCCTGAACAAGCTTCCCGCCCTGCACAACTGGCTGCGGTTGCGCCACCTGCAACTGATCGAGACCCTGGCCGACACGACCAACATGCATGCCACCGCCCAGCAGATGGGACTGAGCCAACCGGCCGTGAGCAAGATGCTGCGCGAGATCGAACAGTTGCTGGATTTCCCGCTGTTCGATCGCCAGCCCCGGGAGCTGGTGGCCACCGAGCTGGGCCAGGTGGTGATCGCCTTCGCCCGCCGCACGCTCAATGATTGCCGGCATTTCTCCCAGGAGTTGCAGGCGCTGCGTGAGGGCGGCTATGGCCACCTGCGCGTCGGTGCGATCGTTGCCGCAGCCGCGCAGGTAGTGCCCGCCACGCTGCTGCAGCTGAAACAGCAGCGCCCGCTGTTGACGGTCGAGTTGCTCGAACACACCAGCGACCATTTGCTGTACATGCTCCAGCACAAGCAGCTGGACCTGATCATCGGGCGCTTCATCGAGCCGCACCAGGCGGAAACCTTCAGTTACGAAGAACTCGCTTGCGAGCCCTTCCTGCTGTGTGCGGACCCCAGCCACCCGCTGGCCCGTGCGGCCGCCCCCAGCGCCAGTGACCTGGAGGACTGGCCCTGGATCGTCTATCCGGCGAATACTCCGCTACGCCGCATGAGCGAACAGGCGTTCAGCGACGCGGGCATCCGTTTTCCCACCAACCGGGTGGAAACCGCATCGGTGCAGTCGACCCTGCACCTGCTCCACCACAACCAGGCCATGGCCCTGCTGCCCGAATCCATCGTCCTGCAGCAGGTCGCCCTGGGCCAATTGGTCCTGCTGCAACCACCGTTGCAGACCCCTTCGCTCGGTTACGGCCTGATCCGCCGCCGAAACGAACCGTTGTCGCCCAACGCCGAGCAATTCTGCACGGCCCTGCAGCATGTGCTGGGGCGACGTGAATAACTGCACGTTATGGATTGATTACTAAGCCTCATTAGACATGCCGGCTTGTCAGACAATAGTGTGCAGACCATGCCCAACCCTCTGGAACGGGCTATCGCAGCCAAGCCAACGCAGCATCGGCGCGATCACTGACAATAATTTCAATAGGTGACATTCATGCTTTCCAACCAGGCTGGCGCTGCGCGCCGCACCCTCAAATCCCTCCTGCTGTCCGCCCTGTTCGTGTCCCCCATGGCCATGGCAGCCTACCCGGAAAAGCCCATCCAACTGATCGTGCCGTGGGCTGCCGGTGGTGGCAGTGATGCAGCGGCACGCGGTATCGCCGCGGCGCTGGAGAAGGAACTGGGCGTCACCATCAACGTGGTCAACCGTGCCGGGGGCAACGGCGTGGTCGGCCACAGCGTGATGGCAGCGGCCCGACCGGACGGTTACACGCTGGGCTTCATCACCGGCGAGCTGAACATGATGCATTGGCAGGGGCTGACCAAGCTGACGTACAAGGACTACACCCCGATCGCCATGACCAACTACGACTACCCGGGCGTACAGGTCGCGGCCAATTCGCCGTACAACAATGTCAGCGAGCTGCTCGAAGCCATCCGCAACGAGCCCAAGGGCACCATCAAGGCCTCGGGCACCGGCCTCGGCGGCATCTGGCACGTGGCCTTCTCCGGCCTGCTGCTGGAGCAAGGCATTTCGCCGGACAAGATCACCTTCGTCCCGAGCCAGGGCGCCGCACCGGCCATGGTCGAACTGGCTGCCGGCAGCATTCAGCTGGTCCCGACCTCGGTACCCGAGGCCCGTTCGATGATCGAGGCAGGCCGCGCCAAGGGCCTGGCCATTCTGTCCCCGGAGCGCAACCCGGCCTTCCCGGACATCCCGACCCTCAAGGAAAGCATCGGCAGCGAATATTCGCTGGGTGAATGGCGCGGCATCGCGGGTCCCAAGAACCTGCCGCCGGAGATCGTCGACAAGCTCGAGGCCGCCCTGGAAAAGGCCTACAACTCGGAGCTGTACAAGAACTACATGCAGAAGCTCGGCTTCGGAATGGAGTGGCACAACGCTGCGGACTTCTCCACCTTCCTCGAAGCCAACAACGCTTACATGGGCGATATCATCGAAAAGATCGGCATGAAGAAGTAATTCACCCAGCCGCCACGGCGCCCTCCGGGGCGTCGTTCGTCGTTGCCCCGTCGTAAGAGAATCGCTATGAAAGACCTTCTGTTCGGCCTGACCTTCATCGTGACAGGGATTGCCGTGCTTATCCTCGCCCGAGACTTTCCCGCCGTACCGGGCATGCAATACGGCGCCGACCTGTTCCCCTCGCTGATCGCCATCGGCATGATCATCGGCGGTGTGATCCTCAGCCTCAGCGCCATCAAGCAACTGCGCCAGAGCACCGCTCCGATCCAGTTACCGCCAGGCCTGATACGCGCCAGTCTGGGCGCGGCAATTCCCTGCGTGATGGTGGCGGCGTACATCCTGTTCAACGAAACCCTCGGCGCGGCCACGATGATGCTGCTCATCATGATGGTGCTGCTGCTCCAGCAAGGCGTGCGCATCCTGCCGGCTGCCGCGATCAGCGTGGTCTCCACGGCCGTGATCAGCATGTCCTTCGGGCATCTGCTCAAGGTTCCCCTTCCAACCGGACCACTGGGTTTCTGAGGAGCCGCACATGAACGAATTAATTGAAGGCATGCTGCTGGTCTTCAACTTCAAGACCATGCTGGTGATTCTGATTGCCGCAGTCTTCGGGGTGTTTGTCGGCGCCATTCCCGGGCTGTCGGCCACCATGGCGGTTGCCCTGCTGGTACCGATCACCTTCGCGATGGAGCCCACTGCCGCCATCGCCGCGATCATCACCACCTCGGCCATGGCCATCTTCGCCGGCGACATTCCCGGCACCTACCTGAACATTCCCGGCACCCCCGCCTCCGCCGCGTACGTGGCCGACTCCGCCGCCCTGGGCCGGCAGGGACGCGCCCGGGAAGCACTGGGCCTGAACGTCACCTGCTCGGTGGTCGGCGGCCTGGTCGGCACCCTGGTGCTGGTGATGATCGCCCCATCGCTCGCCGAGTTCGCCCTGAACTTCAGCTCATTCGAATACTTCTGGCTGGCGATCCTCGGCCTGGGTTGCGCCGTGTTCATTTCCCAGGGTTCGGCGGTCAAGGGCTTTCTGTCGCTGATGGTCGGCCTGCTGCTGGCCACCGTGGGCCTGGACATGGTCACCGGCGCCCCGCGCTTCACCTTCGACATACCGGACCTGATGGCCGGGATCAACTTCATCCCGGTGATGATCGGCTTCTTCGCCATGTACGAAGTGATGAAGCTCTACGCGCAGATGAAGCCGAAGGACGGTAGCGCCATACAGACCATCCCGCCGCAACACGGCACGGTCTTCGGCAAGGTGCCGATGCATGTGAAGCGCTACTGGAAGAACATGATCCGCGGCAGCAGCCTGGGCGCCTTCATCGGCGTATTGCCCGGCGCCGGTGCCGATATCGCCGCCTGGGTGTCCTACGCCGTCAGCAAGAAGCGTTCGAAAACCCCCGAAGCCTATGGCACCGGTCACGTCGAAGGCCTGGTGGATGCCGGCTCGGCCAACAACTGCTCCGTTGCCGGCGCCTGGGTCCCCGCCCTGGTGTTCGGCATTCCCGGTGACTCGATCACGGCCATTGTGATCGGCGTGCTGTACATGAAAGGCATGAACCCCGGCCCGACCATTTTCATGGACAACAGCGCCATGGCTTATGGGCTGTTCACCGCGTTCTTCGTGGCCAACCTGATCCTGCTGCCCATCGGCTACCTGGCGATTCGCAGTGCGCACATCTTCGCCGTTACCCCGACCCGGGTGCTGATGCCGATCATCCTGTGCTTCTGCATCGTCGGCGCCTTCGCCATCAACAACAGCCTGACCGACGTGTGGATCATGCTGGCCTGCGGCATCGTCGCCTACATGATCGCCACCGCCGATTTCCCCATTGCCCCGGCCATTCTCGGCCTGGTGCTGGGCAATATCCTGGAAAGCAACTTCATGAGTTCGATGATCAAGGCCGACGGCAACCTGCTGGCGTTCGTCGAGCGCCCGATCAGTGCCAGCCTGGCAGGCTTCGTTCTGCTGATCGCCCTGTTCCCCCTGATTGCCAAGCTCTGGCGCCGGCAACACCGCACCGCCCAGCCCCAGACCAAGGAAGTGACTGAATGAGCCGTATCGCCCCGCAACAACTCGAACGCTTCATCGAGCAACTGTTCCTCGACGCTCAGGTCAGCCCGGACGTCGCCAGCGTGGTGAGCCGCGTACTGGTCGAAGGCGACCTGCTCGGGCACCACACCCATGGTGTGAAGCTGGCACAGGGGTATCTGAAAGACCTGCGTAACGGCCACGCCAAAGGCAACGCCACCAGCCTGCAGATCGTCAAACAGAGCCCGGCGGCGGTGCTGTATGACGCCGACTACCTGCTCGGCCCGTATTGCGTGGAACAGGCCCTGGACTTCACTGCCCAGGCCGCTCGCACCTTCGGCATCGGCGTGGCGACCATCCGCCGTTCGCACCACATCGCCTGCCTGGCCGCCTACTTGCAGCGATACACCGACCAGGGCCTGATGCCGCTGGTGCTGACCTCGGACCCAGCCGTGGCGTCGGTTGCGCCCCACGGCGGCCTGGATCCGGTTTACACCCCCAACCCGCTGGGCATCGGCATCCCCACGGGCGACAAGCCGATCCTCATCGACGTCAGCATGTCGACCATCACCAATGGCCTGGTGAACAAGACCCATCAGGCCGGTGGCCAGCTTGAACATGCCGCGCTGATCGGCCAGGACGGCCAGCCGACCCGTGATACCGCCGCCTATTTCACCACCCCGCCGGGCGCCATCCTGCCGCTGGGCAGCCTGGAGTTCGGCCACAAGGGCTTCGCCCTGGGCACCATGGTGGAAGCGCTGACCGCTGGCCTTGGCGGCTTCGGCCGCAAGGATGGGGTCAAGCAATGGGGCGCGGCCGTCACGGTACTGACCTTCGACCCTGAGTTCTTCGGCGGCGATGAAGCCTTCAAGGCTGAGATGGATCACTTCGTCGCAGCCTGCCTGAACAGCCGTCCACGAGTACCGGAGAACCCGGTACGCATGCCAGGTCACGCCGGTATTTCCCGCCGTCAGAAAGCCTTCGATCAGGGACTGGCACTGCCCGACGACGTGCTGGCCTCGCTGCGTAACGCGGCAAGCGAAGCGGGTTGCGGCTACCCCTTCTGAGCCCGCTCGCAGCACAGCACCTCAGCGAGCGTCAGGTCCGATGATCGGAGTCTGACGCTCGCCCTCCCCACTCCACTTCGCACCCTCCTCCCGCTCGCCTTTATCCGCCACATACCCCTTGATCGATCAGCGCCCGGAAGGCGTTGCATTGCTGTCTTTGCAGTTGGCCTGAAGGCGTTTCGCACGTGGTCTGAACCGGCAAAAACACATTGCGCGCAATGTTCATTTTTGCCAGTATCGGTGTCACCTGATACGACAACAATGAGAACAAAAACCCATGCAACTGATTACCCAGAATCAATCCGTGGTCATCCTCAGTGACAGCGACTCGGTTGCCGTTGCGCGCAAATCCCTGGAGCACGGTGTACGGGTCGAAAGCCTTGGCCTCGACGCCCTGAGCGAAATCCCCAGCGGCCACAAGATCGCTCGCCGCGCCATCGCCAAGGGCGAGCCGGTACTCAAATACGGCCAGGTCATCGGCATCGCCACCCAGGACATCGCTGCCGGCGCCCACGTACACACCCACAACGTGGCCATGCCCGACAGCCATGCCAGCAACGAACTGCCGCCAACCGTCGAGCGCAGTGCCGTGCTGCCGCCTGAGCAGCGTCGTCGTTTCATGGGCTACCGCCGACCGGATGGCCGCGTAGGCACGCGCAACTACATCGGCATCCTGTCCACCGTGAACTGCTCGGCCACCGTGGTTCGAGCCGTCGCCGCGCACTTCAACGACTCCGATCTGCTCAAGCCATACAACATCGACGGTGTGGTGGCACTGACCCACGGCAGCGGCTGCGCGATCAACACCGACTCGGAAGGCTTCAAGTTCCTCGAGCGCAGCATCTGGGGCTACGCCTGCAATCCCAACATCGCCGGCGCGTTGATCATCGGCCTGGGCTGCGAAACCAACCAGATTTCCTCGCTGATGAAGCGCTACAACCTCAGCGAAGGGCCAAACTTCCGCGTTTTCAACATCCAGAACGTCGGCGGCACACGGGCCAGCATCGCCAAGGCGATCGAGCAGATCACCGAAATGCTGCCGGCCATTGGCCGCCTGGAGCGCACCTCGGAGAGCGTCGAGCACATCATGGTCGGCATGCAGTGCGGCGGCTCGGATGGCTATTCAGGCATCAGCGCCAACCCGGCCCTCGGCCATGCTGCCGACCTGCTGGTCCGTCATGGCGGCACGGCGATTCTCAGCGAAACGCCGGAAATCTACGGTGCCGAACACCTGCTGATCGCCCGGGCCACCAGCCACGACGTGGCGCAGAAACTGCTCGACCGCCTGACCTGGTGGGAAAACTACACCCGTATCAACGGCGCGGAGCTGAACAACAACCCCTCCCCCGGCAACAAGGCCGGCGGCCTGACCACCATTCTGGAGAAGTCCCTGGGTGCCGCCGCCAAGGGGGGCAGCAGCTCGCTCAACGGCGTGTACGAATGGGGCGAGCCGATCACCGAGCATGGCTTCGTGTTCATGGACAGCCCCGGCTACGACCCGGTGTCGGTCACGGGCCAGGTCGCCTCTGGCGCCAACATGATCTGCTTCACCACCGGGCGCGGCTCGGTGTCCGGCTTCAAACCGGCGCCCTGCATCAAGCTGGCGACCAACACCGACATGTACCGCCGCCTGGAAGAAGACATGGACATCAACTGCGGTGGCATCGTCGACGGTGAGCTGAGCGTCGCCGAAGCGGGCGAAAAGATCTTCGACATCCTGGTGGAAATCGCCTCGGGCACACCGTCCAAGAGCGAGCAGTACAACTACGGTGACAACGAGTTCGTCCCGTGGCAGGTAGGCGCGGTCACCTGACCGCCGCCTCTCAGCAAAGACGCTCCAGATAGGGCACGGCCGCAATGCGGTTGTGCTCTCTGAAGTACGCCAGACGCTGCTTGACCTTGCGCTCGGCGATCACCAGGTGCTCTTCCAGGCACTGCGCGGCCAGGTCCGCGCGGCCGGCCTGCAGGTTCTCGAAAATGCTCAGGTGCTCGCGGAAGAACGGCTCCTCATCCGGGAAGTAACTCTTGTCGAGCAGGATGTGTTTGCCCGACAGCAACAACGCGTGCGTGCGCCGCAGGATCTGCAGCATCTGCCGGTTCGGGCAGCGCCCCAGGGTCTCGATGTGCAGGTCGCTTTCCAGGTCATCGAACTGGCTGCTGTCCATGTCCGGATAGCGCGCCATCGCCTGATGCAGACGGTCGATGTAGCCAACGACCTGCTCCGGCTGAATGAACGCGGCCGCCCGCACCAGCACGTAGGGTTCCAGGCGCCGACGCACCTCATACAGCTCACCCAGGCGCTCTTCGTCCCACTGCCCGAGCTGCCAGCGCGAACGCTCGTCACGCTCCACCAGCCCCATCAGTGACAGGCGCGTCAGCACCTGGCTGGAAACCGTGCGACTGATCGCGTAATGCCGTGATAGCTCCAGCTCGTTGACCCGGTAAGTGCCGAACAGCGACTGGTGCAGCAGGTCGCGCTCGATCCGGTCGTACACCGCCTTCCAGCTTTCGGTTTTCCGTGGGGGTTCGGCGCTGCCTTCGCTCAGGTCGAAATCGCTGGCATCAAGCTTGCGCCTGAGCACCTCGCCCGGTGCCGCGCCAACCAGATAGCCGCGCCCGTCGAAGGTGCAGATCAGGCGGTTCTCGTGCAGGTTGACGAGCGCCTGGCGCACCGGGGAACGGCTGACGCCGAACAGCTCCGCCAGCGGCCCTTCCAGCAGCAGCGTGCCTTTTTTCAGCCGGCCCTTCGTGATGCTGGTGGCGACGATGTCGTACAGCTGGTCGTTGAGGTGTTTTTTCATGGGTCGAGGTTTCACTGCCGTTGGCTTGGGCTGGCCATCTGCATGACGACAGGCACCCCAATCACTTTGCGTGCAATGTACCTT
>JBLZZJ010000040.1:0-18807 GCA_050282285.1 Pseudomonas sp. | reverse complement strand
GAATCGATGACCGACGTCATCTTCAACGGCTCCAACACGCGCAAGCCGGTGACCCAGGCGTCCATCGAGCTGATCTTCGACAACTCCGACGGCACCCTGGTGGGCGAATACGCCGGCTATGCCGAGATTTCCATCCGTCGCCGGGTGACCCGCGACAGCCAGAACACCTATTTCCTCAACGGCACCAAGTGCCGTCGTCGGGACATTACCGACATCTTCCTCGGCACCGGCCTGGGGCCGCGCAGCTACTCGATCATCGAGCAGGGCATGATCTCCAAGCTGATCGAAGCCAAGCCCGAGGACCTGCGCAACTTCATCGAGGAGGCGGCCGGCATCTCCAAGTACAAGGAGCGCCGCCGCGAGACCGAGAACCGTATCCGCCGCACCCACGAAAACCTGGCGCGCCTGACCGACCTGCGTGAAGAGCTGGAGCGTCAGCTGGACCGCCTGCACCGCCAGGCCCAGGCCGCCGAGAAGTACCAGGAATACAAGGCCGAGGAGCGTCAGCTCAAGGCGCAGTTGACCGCGTTGCGTTGGCAGACCCTGAACGAGCAGGTTGGTCAGCGTGAAGCGGTGATCAGCAACCAGGAAGTCAGCTTCGAAGCACTGGTGGCCGAGCAGCGCAACGCCGATGCCAGCATCGAGCGCCTGCGCGACGGTCACCACGAGCTAAGTGAGCGCTTCAACCAGGTCCAGGGTCGTTTCTACTCGGTGGGTGGCGACATCGCCCGGGTCGAGCAGAGCATCCAGCACGGCCAGCAACGCCTGCGCCAGTTGCAGGACGACCTGCGTGAAGCCGAGCGGGCGCGGCTGGAAACCGAATCGCACCTGGGCCACGACCGCACCTTGCTGGCTACCCTGGGCGAAGAGCTGGCCATGCTCGAACCCGAGCAGGAACTGACCGCCGCCGCTGCCGAAGAAGCCGCTGCCGCGCTGGAAGAGTCGGAAACCGCGATGCACGGCTGGCAGGAGCAGTGGGACGGTTTCAACCAGCGTTCCGCCGAGCCGCGTCGCCAGGCCGAGGTGCAGCAATCGCGCATCCAGCAGCTGGAGCAGAGCCTGGAGCGTCTGGCTGAGCGGCAGCGCCGGCTGAATGACGAATTGCAGCAGTTGGCCGCCGATCCGGAAGATGCCGCCATCCTCGAACTGAGTGAGCAGATTGCCGCCAGCGAGCTGAATCTGGAAACCCTGCACGCCGACGAGGACGAACAGGCCGAGCGCCTGCAACGCCTTCGTAACGAATTGCAGGAGGCCGGGCAGGCGCAGCAGCAGGCCCAGGGTGAGTTGCAGCGCCTGAATGGCCGCCTGGCCTCGCTGGAAGCCTTGCAGCAGGCCGCGCTTGACCCGGGCAAGGGCACCGGCGACTGGCTGCGCGAGCAGCACCTGAGCGAGCGCCCGCGCCTGGCCGAAGGCCTGCGCGTAGAGGCGGGTTGGGAGCTCGCGGTGGAAACCGTGCTGGGCGCTGATCTGCAGGCAGTATTACTGGACGATTTCAGCGGCCTGGATTTCTCCGGCTTGAGTCAGGGCGACCTGCGCCTGGTCAGCCCGGGAGCAGGTAGTGGGGCTCGGTTCGCTGGCAGCTTGCTGGACAAGGTCGAAACCTCGGTGGACCTGGCGCCCTGGCTGGGCAAGGTCAAGCCGGTGCAGACTCTGGAAGATGCCTTGGCGGCACGGGCTTCGCTGACCGAGGGCGAAAGCCTGATCAGCCGTGACGGCTACTGGGTCGGGCGCAATTTTCTGCGCGTGCGCCGTGCCAGCGAAGCTGAAAGCGGTGTACTGGCCCGCGGTCAGGAAATCGAACGCCTGGGCCTGGAGCGTGAAGAGCGTGAAGCGAGCCTGGCGCTGCTCGACGAACAACTGCTGAGCCTGCGCGAAGCCCAGGGCCAGCAGGAAGAATCCCGCGAGCAACTGCGGCGTCAGCTCCAGGAACTGGCCCGTCGTCTGGGCGAGTTGAAGGCTCAGCTGTCCGCCGGCCAGGCCAAGGTCGAACAACTGACCCTGCGCCGTCGCCGCCTCGACGCCGAATTGCTGGAACTTACCGAACAGCGCGAACTGGAACATGAGCAGCTTGGCGAATCGCGCCTGCATTTGCAGGACGCCCTGGATGCCATGGCCATCGACACCGAGCAGCGCGAAGCGCTGCTGGCCAGCCGCGACGCGTTACGCGAGCGGCTCGACCGGGTGCGCCAGGAAGCCCGTCAACACAAGGACCACGCGCACCAACTGGCCGTGCGCCTGGGCTCGCTGAAGGCCCAACATGATTCCACCCGCCAGGCCCTGGAACGACTGGAACTGCAGGCCGAGCGCCTGCACGAGAAGCGTGAGCAACTCGACCTCAACCTCGAAGAAGGGGCCGCGCCGCTGGAAGAGCTGCGCCTGAAACTGGAAGAGTTGCTCGACAAACGCATGGGCGTGGAAGACGAGCTCAAGCTGGCGCGCCTTGCCCTGGAAGATGCCGACCGCGAACTGCGCGATGCGGAGAAACGTCGCTCCCAGGCCGAGCAACAGGCGCAACTGCTGCGCGGTCAGCTGGAACAGCAGCGGATGGAATGGCAGTCGCTGACGGTGCGCCGCAAAGCCCTGCAGGATCAGTTGCTGGAAGACAACTACGACCTGCACGGGGTGCTGGCGACTTTACCGGCCGAGGCCGGCGAAAAAGCCTGGGAAGACGAGCTGGAGCGCATGGCTGCACGGATTCAACGCCTGGGGCCGATCAACCTGGCCGCTATCGATGAATACCAGCAGCAATCCGAGCGCAAGCGCTATCTCGATGCCCAGGACGCCGACCTGGTGGAGGCGCTGGACACCCTGGAAAACGTCATCCGCAAGATCGACAAGGAAACGCGCAACCGTTTCAAGGAAACCTTCGATCAGATCAACGGCGGTTTGCAGGCCCTGTTTCCAAAAGTATTTGGTGGCGGCAACGCTTATTTGGAACTCACCGGCGAAGATCTACTCGATACCGGTGTAACGATCATGGCGCGTCCGCCTGGCAAGAAGAACAGCACCATCCATTTGCTCTCGGGTGGAGAGAAGGCGCTCACCGCGCTGGCTCTGGTATTTGCCATCTTCCAGCTCAACCCGGCACCGTTCTGCATGCTCGACGAAGTCGACGCACCGCTGGACGATGCCAACGTCGGCCGCTATGCACGATTGGTCAAGGAAATGTCGGAGAAGGTCCAGTTCATCTACATCACCCACAACAAGATCGCCATGGAAATGGCCGATCAACTGATGGGGGTAACCATGCACGAGCCGGGTTGCTCGCGACTGGTGGCGGTGGACGTGGAAGAGGCGTTGGCCATGGTCGATGCCTGAGTCAATGGCACACTGCTTCCATGGTCTTGATTTGTGACGTTTATAACGAACGGCGAGCGGTGTAAAGTTGCCTTTCGTCGTGCTAGCTTAATGCCCACTTTTGTTGCACGTGTGAAACGCCAGTCAGATCATGGAGTTGGCGCCACGTTTTAGAGTCATAGAAGCAAGAGTCGGACGCTCTTCTTCCACATAAAAATTTTTGTTCAGGGGTCAAGGTATTTCATGGAATTCGGTCTGCGCGAATGGCTGATAGTCATCGGCATTATTGTGATCGCCGGCATCCTCTTCGATGGTTGGCGACGGATGCGGGGCGGCAAGGGCAAGCTGAAGTTCAAGCTCGACCGAAGTTTCGCCAACCTGCCCGACGAGGACGGTGATCCTGACCTGCTGAGTCCGCCGCGTGTGGTCGATCGTCACCAGGAGCCTTCGCTCGACGAAGAAGACCTGCCATCCATGAGCGCCCGCGAACTGAACCGCCGCCGTACCGGTGAGCCGCAGCAGGGTGACCTGAATCTGGGCCTGGACGAGCCGGTGCCAACCCTGCTCAATCCGGTCGATGACGCCCCTGAAGCGACCAGCAGCAAATCGCCCAAGCCCGCCAGCAAAGAGCTGCCACCGGTCGAGGAAGTGCTGGTGATCAACGTGATCGCCCGCAGCGAAGATGGCTTCAAAGGTCCGGCGCTGCTGCAGAACATTCTGGAAAGCGGCCTGCGTTTCGGCGAGATGGACATCTTCCATCGCCACGAAAGCATGGCGGGGAACGGCGAAGTGCTGTTCTCCATGGCCAATGCCCTCAAGCCGGGCACCTTCGACCTGGACGATATCGAAGGCTTCAGCACCCGTGCTGTCAGCTTTTTCCTCGGCCTGCCAGGGCCGCGCCATCCGAAACAGGCATTCGACGTGATGGTCGCTGCTGCCCGCAAGCTCGCCCACGAGCTCAATGGCGAGCTGAAGGATGACCAGCGCAGCGTGATGACTGCCCAGACCATCGAGCATTACCGCCAGCGCATCGTCGAGTTCGAACGCCGGCAGATGACTCAGAAACGCTGAAGCCACCCATGAGTCAAAAGAGCAGCCCCGGCTGCTCTTTTCGTTTTCGAGATACCGCTATGACCGACGCCGCCCAGCGCATCCAGGAACTCCGCACCGAGCTGGATGAACACAACTACCGTTACTACGTGCTCGACGAGCCGAGCGTGCCGGATGCCGAGTACGACCGGCTGTTCCGCGAGCTGCAGGCGCTGGAAACCGAACATCCGGAGCTGGTCACCCCCGAATCGCCGACCCAGCGTGTCGGCGGTGAAGCACTGAGCGCCTTTGGCGAGGTGCGCCACGAGGTGCCGATGCTCAGTCTGGGCAACGCCTTCGAGGAAGACGACCTGCGGGCCTTCGACCGCAGCGTGCAGAACAGTCTCGGCCTGCCTGCCGGTGACCTGTTCGGCGCCGGTGGTGAGGTGGAGTACAGCTGCGAACCCAAGCTCGATGGCCTGGCGGTCAGCCTGTTGTACGAAAACGGTCAACTGGTGCGCGGCGCCACCCGGGGTGACGGCTCCACCGGCGAAGACATCAGCACCAACGTTCGCACCATCCGCAACGTGCCGCTGCGCCTCAAGGGAGAGGGCTGGCCCCAGGTACTGGAAGTGCGGGGCGAGGTGTACATGCCTCGCGCCGGTTTCGACGAGCTCAATGCGCGCCAGGCGGAAAGCGGCGGCAAGACCTTCGCCAACCCGCGCAACGCGGCGGCAGGCAGCCTGCGACAGCTGGATTCGAAGATCACTGCCAGTCGTCCCCTGGAGTTCTGCTGCTACGGCGTCGGCCAATTCAGTGGCGCGCTACCGGACACGCAGATTCACCTGCTCGAACAGCTCAAGGCCTGGGGCATTCCGATCAGTCGCGAGCTGAAGCTGGCCAAGGGCGTACAAGCCTGTCTGGACTATTACCGCGACATCGGCGAACGGCGCATGGCGCTGAGCTATGACATCGACGGCGTGGTGTTCAAGGTCAACAACATCGAAGACCAGCAGCAGCTGGGCTTTCGCGCGCGCACGCCGCACTGGGCCATCGCCCACAAGTTTCCTGCCCAGGAAGAGCTCACCGAACTGCTGGACGTAGAGTTCCAGGTCGGCCGCACCGGCGCCGTGACCCCGGTGGCGCGGCTCAAGCCGGTCAAGGTGGCGGGCGTCACCGTGGCCAACGCCACGCTGCATAACATGGATGAAGTGGCGCGCCTTGGCGTGATGATCGGCGACACGGTGATCATCCGCCGCGCCGGCGACGTGATTCCTCAGGTCATGGCCGTGGTGAGCGAGCGCCGTCCGGCCGATGCGCGCCCTGTGCATGTGCCGGAGCAGTGCCCGGTGTGTGGCTCCCAGGTTGAGCGCACGCAGCTGGTCAAGCGCAGCAAGGGCAGGGAAACCGTCAGCGAAGGTTCGGTGTACCGCTGTGTCGGCCGTCTGGCCTGTGCTGCGCAGCTCAAGCAGGCGATCATTCACTTCGTGTCGCGCCGCGCCATGGATATCGAAGGCCTGGGCGACAAGACCATCGAGCAACTGGTGGACGAGAAGCTCATCGGCTCGCCGGCTGACCTGTACAAACTCAAGTACGAGCAGATCATCGGCCTGGAAGGGTTTGCCGAGGTTTCCAGCAACAAGCTGCTCAAGGCCATTGAAGACAGCAAGAAACCCACGCTCGCACGGTTCATCTACGCCCTCGGGATTCCCGATGTGGGCGAGGAAACCGCTAAGGTGCTGGCTCGCTCCCTGGCATCGCTGGCGCGCGTGCGCGAAGCCCTGCCGGAGGTGCTGACCTACCTGCCGGACGTCGGTCTGGAAGTGGCCCACGAGATCCACAGCTTCTTCGAGGACAGCCACAACCAGCAGGTGATCAGCGCCTTGCTATCACCCGAAGAATGCGGCCTGGAACTGCAGGATGAAGGCGAGCTGAGCGCCGAGTTCGCGGCCATCGCCACCCTGGGCGGCATGCTCGACAAGTTGAATATTCCAAGCGTGGGGCCTGGCGCCGCGCAGAAGCTGGCTGATCGCTTTGGCGGCCTTGAGGGCGTGCTGAACGCCGATTGGCTGGACATGCGCCAGGCGCTGCCTGAGAGGCAGGCCAACGCCGTGCGTGAATTCTTCGACATCCCGGAAAACGCCGAGCGTGCGCGCGCCATCGAAGCGCAGCTCAAGGCGTTCGGCATGCACTGGGACAGCGAGAAGAAGGTCGCCGAAGGCTTGCCACTGGCAGGTCAGACCTGGGTGCTGACCGGTACGCTGGAACTGATGAACCGCGACGTGGCCAAGGAGAAGCTGGAAGGGCTGGGCGCCAAGGTTGCCGGCTCGGTTTCGGCCAAGACCGCTTGTGTGGTCGCCGGACCGGGGGCGGGCTCGAAGCTGGCGAAGGCCAGTGAGCTGGGCATCAAGGTGCTCGATGAAGCGGCGTTCGTGGCGGTGCTGGCGGACTACGGCATCACGATCTGAATTGGCGAAGCGGGCCGGCAAGCGGCCCGCTGGCCTGGCACGCTTAGTTGATTGCGTCGCTCAGGGCCTTGGCCGGTACGTACTTGACCACTTTCTTGGCAGCGATCTCGATGGCCTTGCCGGTCTGCGGGTTGCGGCCGGTGCGTGCCGGGCGCTCGCTGACTTTCAGTTTGCCAATGCCTGGCAGGGTGATTTCGCCGCCGTTTTCCAGAGCGTCGCTGACGATTTCGCTGAGCTGCTCGAGCGCGGCGCGCACGGTCGTTTTTGGCGTGTCGATGGCTTCGGCGATATCGCTGATCAGTTGGTCTTTGGTAATGGCCATGGTGTTGCTCCTTGAGAGGGTGAGGGTGCGTTATAGATGCCCCGCGCAGCGTACTGCGATTGAGCGGCGCCGGCATCGTTTATGTGCGGACGGCCGAGCCAGCGAGACCAGTGTGTGACCCACGTCAACGCTGGAAATTCCCCGGAGGCCAATGCGGCGAGCCAGAGCCGGTCGAGGTCGCTGCTTTCCTCCGGTAATCGGCCGGCTGGTCTACGCTTGCTGGTACATGGCCATTACGCCGGAGTACCCATCATGCTGCGAGTCTTCTCCGATCTGGGCTTTCGCTGGAAAATCGCTTTACCCATCCTGCTGCTGGCGGTTCTGCTGGTGACCATGGGCGTCCTGGGCATGCGGGGGATCAGCCAGGTCGCAGACTCCAGTACCACACTGACCAACCGCTACCTGCCGGGCATCAGCCTGCTGCTCAATGCCGACCGTGACCTGTACCAGGCGCTGGTCGCCGAGCGTGGCACCCTGGACGAAAGCGCGGACAGTCATATCGAAGCGCTGCGTGCGTCCCATGCGGAAAACCTGCAGCAGGCGCAAAAGCGTGTGCACGATTTCGCTGCGATGCAGCCGGGCAGTGAAGCGCTGCAACTGGTCGCGCAGTTCGACCGTGGCTTCGAGCAATGGAAGGCCACCTCGCAGCGCGTGCTGCAACTGCGTGACAGCGATCCGGTGGCCGCCAGCGCCCTGAGTTTTGGCGACAGCGAGGCGCAGTTCGAGGCGATGCGTTCGGCTATCGACAAGCTCGGAGAGCTGGAAGATCAGGCGGCCAATGCGGAAGGAACGGCGGCGATAAAGCTGGGCGAGACGCTGGCCTGGCAGCAGGGCGTGATCATCAGCATCGGCCTGGTTGTGTGCCTGGTGCTGGTGGTGGGCTTCCCGATCCTGGTGACCCGCCCGCTGCACAACCTGTTGAATCGGATCGAGCAGATCGCGGACGGTGATGGCGATCTGCGCGTGCGTCTGGACGTGCTGTCGAAGGATGAGCTGGGGCAGCTCAGCCATGCCTTCAATCGGTTCCTGGACAAGCTGCAACCGCTGATCAAAGAGGTCGGCCGAGTCACGGGCGAAGTGGCGGACTCAGCCCAGAGCCTGGCAGGTATGGCGGCGGCCAATGATCGCTTGATCAGCAGCGAGCATGCCGCGGTCGACCAGGTCAGTACGGCGGCCACGGAAATGAGCGTGGCGGTGCACGAGGTGGCGCGCAATGCGCAAAACGCAGCGGATGCTGCGCGCAGCGCCGAAGCGCAATCGCGCGAAGGTGCCCAGGTCGTAGGCGCCACGATTCACTCCATTCGCCAATTGGCCCAGGAAGTGGAAAGTGCCTCGGACACCATTCTTACCCTGGAACAGGAGGCGGCCAATATCGGTGCGGTGCTGGCGGTGATCCGCGGGATTGCCGAGCAGACCAACCTGCTGGCACTCAACGCCGCCATCGAGGCCGCGCGGGCAGGGGAGCAGGGTCGCGGTTTTGCGGTGGTCGCCGATGAGGTGCGTGCGCTGGCAGCCCGAACCCAGGAATCGACCAAGGACATCCAGGACATGATCCAGCGCCTGCAGATCGGCGTGCAGAACGCGGTCAAGGCCACGAACACCGGCAGCGCCCGGGCGCGGCAGAGTGTCGAGCAGGCGGCCGGGGTCGATCAGGCGCTCAACGACACCAGCGACTCGGTGCAGCGAATCAATGACATGGCCGCGCAGATTGCCACCGCCTGCGAAGAGCAAAGCAGCGTGACCGAGGAAATCGCCCGCAACATCAGCGACATCCGCGATCTGTCCAACGAAGCTGCGCAGACTTCCGAGCAGAGCACCCAGGCCAGCCGGCGTCTTTCGGAGCTGTCGTCGGGCCTGGCACAACTGGTCGGGCGTTTCCGCGTCTAGCTGTCTTTGATGCTAAGTGCTTGAAGCAGTTGTAAGTTTGCTTCAAGCCGGTACAATGGCGCCGGCTCACACTGCTAGGTGAGCTGCGTTATGGTGGCCCTGTCGGTCCCCCCGCAACGATTACCCGTGAACCTGGTCAGATCCGGAAGGAAGCAGCCACAGCGGGAACATTGTGTGCCGGGGTGTGGCTGGCGGGGTCGCCTCCAATCTCCAGGCCCTCGATTCTGCAAGGGCTTGTCCAGACAAAAACTCGACATGTGACAGCGCGTAGTACGCATTGAATAGTGCGCCGTGCGGTTGGTCCTGCTCGATGAATCGCCTTCCAGTCTGATTTCCCCACGCCAACAGACTCTTCTGACGACGTTTGCCCTGGCCGCTGGCTGCCTGATGGCTTCGGTGCGTTGGCTTCTCCGGCGGAGTTCATGATTGTTGGCCCGCCCGCAAAAGTGGATCAGTGAATTAGTCGCCAATTGGATCAAGACCCTGGTCGTCTTCATTACCAAAATCGGCGCAGACATCACTCACTTTCCAGAAGGGTAGCGCTCCATGAATCGTTTGAACTGGTTTGAGGTTTCGTCCGGTGCAGCCAAGGCACTCGGCGGTCTGCACCATTTCGTGACCACGGCGACAAACCTGCCGCCTCAGATCATCCACCTGGTGTTTCTCCGGGTGTCGCAAATCAACGGGTGCGCGCACTGCATCGATATCCATTCACGGGATCTGATCAAAGAGGGCATGTCGGTCGACAAGCTGGTCCTTGTGCCGGTCTGGCATGAGGCATCCAAACTGTTTTCTGACCAGGAGCGCGCCGCGTTGGCATGGGCGGAAGAAGTGACCCGGGTCAGTGAGACGCATGTTTCCGATGAGGCTTATGCCGCAGCCTCGTCTGCCTTCGCCGAGAAGGACCTAGTCGACCTGACAGTGGCCATCGCCGCCATGAACGCGTTCAACCGCTTGGGTGTCAGCTTCCGTTTGAGTCCTGCTGCCGCGGCGTGAGCCGAGGTGGGTGGGCGAAAACCGTGGGAACGACGTGCCGAGCTGGGCCGATTCGCTCTAGGTACTAGGGAGTGGCCTCCGCTACTTCATCGTCGGACATTTCTATGCGTCCATGAAAAAGCCCCGCAGAGGCGGGGCTTTTTCGCATGTGCGTATCAGGCATTGTGGTAGCTGAGTACGCTGTCCTGTTCTTTAAGTGCCTTGCGCAGTTCCGCTGGAATATTGCCGGAGCGTACGGCGAGTTCGAGGCGGATCTCTTCCAGGCTCTGGGTGAATGCCTGGGAATCGTTCAGTTGCGTGGCGCTCAGTACCCGGCTGTAGGCGGTGGCGTCGGCTTCATCGATCAGCGATAGGACGA
Source organism: Pseudomonas sp. (assembly GCA_050282285.1). GTDB lineage: Bacteria > Pseudomonadota > Gammaproteobacteria > Pseudomonadales > Pseudomonadaceae > Aquipseudomonas. Next base: position 8,450 of record JBLZZJ010000040.1, on the reverse strand, counting down.
TGCTGCCGTCTGGGCGTGGTGCGCTGAACGCGGTACGCAGCGGGTTGAACAGGCGGTCGGCGAACTGGCGATTAATGGTTTGCATCAATGAACTCCTTCCTAGAGGGAAACACTATGACCCGGGTGTTTTCCAGAAGTTCGCGACTGCCCGGCGACTTATGCCATCAAGGATTGGCGTGTGCGCTCGATCACCTGTTGCAGCGATTCTTCGCTGTACTGGCCGGGATACAGGCGCTGGCTGTGCTGGGCGATACCGGCCTTGTTGACCACGGTAAAGCTGAAGCTGCCTTTGCGGGCGGCCAGAATACGGCAATCGAATGGCGCAAATGCGCTGGAGAGGGTGCGAATGGCATCCTGAAGTTGGTGGTGTGTATTCATATTTATGTTTCCTAAAACTACGGGCGCATCATGCGCTGAATAAAGCTCCAGTCCGCTGCCTGCGAAGGTCGCGGAATGTGTCTGATCGGAGCGGGTCGGCACGCGAAAGTTCCCATTGATTGGGCTTTTGCGGGTCTGTACTTCGGAGGCGGGCTTGAGTCAGCGCTTGCGCGGGACGGCCAGATCAGTCAGCAGGTGGGGTCGTTGCAGAGTGGGGTGACCGCGTGATGCGTGTCGAAACTCTGTGGGATCCATCAAGGGGGCCAGGAAGGCCGGATGACTTACAGCTTGGTACGAACGGCGCGGATGATAACGGGGTGATTAAAAATTAGCCAGCTAAATATTCGTGTTATTTCACGGATCGCAAGATGCTGGTCTGCATCGGATGCAATTTACGTGGTGCTCCGCTAGCATTAGCCCACTTTTGCTTTCCTCTCGCGACGGTTTTCGATGAGTTATCAGGTTCTTGCACGTAAATGGCGTCCCCGCTCGTTCCGCGAAATGGTCGGGCAGACCCATGTGCTCAAGGCGCTGATCAACGCCCTCGACAGCCAGCGCCTGCACCACGCGTACCTGTTCACCGGCACGCGGGGCGTGGGCAAGACCACCATCGCGCGGATCATCGCCAAGTGCCTGAACTGCGAAACCGGGATCAGCTCGACGCCGTGCGGCACGTGTTCGATCTGCCGGGAAATCGACGAGGGCCGCTTCGTCGACCTGATCGAAGTCGACGCCGCGAGCCGCACCAAGGTCGAAGACACCCGCGAGCTGCTGGACAACGTGCAGTACTCGCCGAGTCGCGGACGCTTCAAGGTCTACCTGATCGACGAAGTGCACATGCTCTCCACCAGCTCGTTCAACGCGCTGCTCAAGACCCTGGAAGAGCCGCCACCTCACGTCAAATTCCTGCTTGCCACCACCGACCCGCAGAAGCTGCCGGTGACGGTGCTGTCGCGCTGCCTGCAGTTCTCCCTGAAGAACATGCCGCCGGAGCGGGTGGTCGAGCACCTGACCCATGTGCTCGGCGCCGAGAACGTGCCGTTCGAGGACGACGCGCTGTGGCTGCTGGGGCGCGCAGCCGATGGTTCGATGCGCGATGCCATGAGCCTGACCGACCAGGCGATTGCCTTCGGTGAGGGCAAGGTCCTGGCTGCCGATGTGCGAGCCATGCTCGGCACGCTGGACCACGGCCAGGTGTATGGCGTGCTGCATGCCTTGCTGGAAGGCGACGCCCGTGGGGTGATCGATGCCGTTCGCCACTTGGCAGAGCAGGGCCCGGACTGGAGTGGCGTGCTGGCCGAGATACTCAATGTGCTGCACCGCGTGGCGATTGCCCAGGTGCTGCCGGACGCGGTGGACAACGGCCAGGGTGACCGCGAGCGGGTCCTGGGGTTGGCCCAGGCGCTGCCGGCCGAGGACGTGCAGTTCTATTACCAGATGGGCCTGATCGGCCGCCGCGACCTGCCGCTGGCACCCGATCCCCGTAGCGGCTTCGAGATGGTCCTGTTGCGCATGCTGGCCTTCAGGCCCGCCGATACAGGCGATGCGCCGCAGGTGGCGCTAAAGCCGCTAGGGATTAGCCAGGCCACTGCTGATCCCCGTACCAACCCAGTGGCCGGCGCGGCAACGCCTGCGCCGGCTGTGGTGTCTGCTCCTGCAGCACCTGTTGCGCCCGTCGTGGCGCCGGCGGCAGCATCTCCGGTTGCTCCGGTTGCTCCGGTTGCTCCGGTTGCTCCGGTTGCTCCGGTTGTCGAAGCGCCTGCTGTCGCTCACGTTGCGCCAACGCCAACGCCAACGCCAACGCCAACGCCAACGCCAACGCCAACGCCTGTTGCCGCTGAACCAGCCGTTCAAGCGCCGGTGGCCGCAGACGCCAGTCCGTTGCCGTGGGAAGAGGCGCCTGCTGCTGTGACTTCGCCAGTCGCCAGCGCGGCAGCGGTGGTCGAGCCCGTTGCCGAGTCCATGCCCGAACCCCAGCCAGTGGTCGAGGCATTGCCTGAGCCCGTGATCGCGCCGGTTGCTCCCGTGGCCGAAGCCGCTCCTCAGCCCGCGCCTGTGCAGTCGGTGCCGGTAGCCGAGGCCGACAATGATGACGAGCCGCCACTTGGCGATTACGACTACGTCGAGATGGACGCCGAGTCCTTCGACTATGATTTCGCCGACATGGCGCCCGCCCAGCCGGCCGAACCTGATCCACTGCCGGCCGCCCAGCCTGCAACCGGCCTCGCAGCCGACTGGCTGGAGTTGTTTCCCAAGCTCGGGCTGTCCGGCATGACCGGCAGCATCGGCGCCAACTGCACGCTGATTTCGGTCGAGGGCGATACCTGGCTGCTGCACCTGGACCCCGGGCACAGCGCCCTGTTCAACGCGACCCAGCAGCGTCGCCTGAACGATTCGCTCAACCAGTTCCATGGCCGCGAACTGACCCTGAACATCGAGCTGCGCAAGCCGGAGCAGGAAACCCCGGCCCAGGCTGCGGCGCGCAAGCGTGCCAACCGTCAGCGTGAAGCCGAAGCGTCGATCCAGAACGACCCGCTGGTGCAGCAAATGATCCAGCAGTTCGCCGCGAGCATTCGGGCGGACAGCATTGAACCCGTAGACACTCCCTGATTACCGAGGACTAGCACCATGATGAAAGGTGGCATGGCCGGCCTGATGAAGCAGGCCCAGCAGATGCAAGAAAAAATGCAGAAGATGCAGGAAGAGCTGGCGAACGCCGAAGTGACCGGTCAATCCGGCGCCGGCCTGGTCAGCGTGGTGATGACCGGTCGTCACGACGTCAAGCGCATCACCCTAGATGACAGCCTGATGCAGGAAGACAAGGAAGTGCTGGAAGACCTGATCGCCGCCGCGGTGAACGATGCCGTGCGCAAGGTCGAGCAGAACAGCCAGGACAAGATGTCCGGCATGACGGCGGGGATGCAGCTTCCGCCCGGCTTCAAAATGCCTTTCTGATTGGTCCCGTGCCGCCCAGTCGACGCACTGGGCGGCGTTGCCGCCGGGCTCGGAATCCTCATGTGCTCCAGCACACTGCGGTTCCTCGCCCGTCGGCGCCTTGCCCTGCACATCGCCTGAACGCCACTGTTCTGGTGTCGTGCCGCTAGAGCACAAGCGTCATTCGGCGCAGTCCTGCAATCCGTCTTCACCGAGTACCTCTCCATGAGCTTCAGTCCGCTGATTCGCCAACTCATCGATTCCCTGCGCATTCTTCCGGGCGTCGGGCAGAAGACTGCCCAGCGCATGGCGTTGCAGATGCTGGAGCGTGATCGCAGCGGTGCGCTGCGCCTGGCCCAGGCGTTGACCCAGGCGATGGAGGGGGTGGGGCATTGCAAGCAGTGCCGCAGCCTGGCCGAGGATGAGGTCTGCCAGATCTGCCTCGATCCGCGTCGGGACGACAGCCTGCTGTGTGTCGTGGAAGGCCCGATGGATGTGTATGCCGTCGAGCAGACGGGCTTTCGCGGGCGCTATTTCGTGCTCAAGGGGCATCTGTCGCCCCTGGATGGGCTGGGGCCCGAGGCTATCGGCATTCCCGAGCTGCTGGCCCGCATCGAGGCCGGCACCTTCACCGAGGTGATTCTCGCGACCAACCCGACGGTGGAAGGTGAAGCCACCGCGCATTACATCGCCCAGTTGCTGGCGAACAAAGGCCTGGTTGCCTCGCGCATCGCCCACGGCATGCCGCTGGGTGGCGAGCTGGAACTGGTCGATGGCGGCACCCTGGCCCATTCGATCGCCGGTCGCCGCCCCATCGTTCTCTAGCGCATCTCTAAAGACTGATTCCTTCGCGGGCGCAGATTCGCTCTGGCGCCGTGTTCGCGCGCCCGGATCCAGCCGGATGTTCAAACGAGCTGGAGAATCGCCCGCGGATATGGCGGATACCTCGCCTTGAAAACCAAGCAAGCGCTCGGTAAGGTCGGCTAAACCTTATCGGGAAACAGCCATGTCTGCCTTGCACGATTATTTCGACGACTCTCATCAGTTGGTCCGCGATTCGGTGCGCCGTTTCGTCGAGCGGGAAATCCTGCCGCACATCAACCAATGGGAAGAAGACGAGAGCTTTCCCCGCGAGCTGTACCTCAAGGCCGGGGCCGCGGGCATTCTCGGCATCGGTTACCCGGAAGCCTTTGGCGGCAGCCATGAGGGTGATGTGTTCGCCAAGGTTGCGGCCAGCGAAGAACTGATGCGCAGCGGTTCCGGCGGGCTGGTCGCTGGCCTGGGGTCGCTGGATATCGGCTTGCCGCCGGTGGTCAAGTGGGGCAAGCCGGCCCTGCGTGACCGGGTGGTGCCACAGGTACTGGCGGGCGAGAAAATCATGGCGCTGGCCGTCACCGAGCCCTCCGGCGGCTCGGACGTGGCCAATCTCAAGACCCGGGCGGTACGTGACGGCGACCACTACCGCGTCACCGGCAGCAAGACGTTCATCACCAGTGGCGTACGTGCCGACTACTACACCGTGGCGGTGCGCACCGGTGGTGAGGGTTTTGGCGGAGTCAGCCTGCTGCTGGTCGAGAAGGGTACGCCGGGCTTCACGGTCGGCCGTTCGCTGAAGAAGATGGGTTGGTGGGCATCGGACACCGCCGAGCTGTTCTTCGATGATTGCCGGGTGCCGGTGGAGAACCTGATCGGCATGGAGAACATGGGGTTCGCCTGCATCATGGCCAACTTCCAGAGTGAGCGCCTGTCGCTGTCGATCATGGCCAACATGACCGCGCAGCTGGCTCTCGAGGAATCGATGAGCTGGGCCCGGGAGCGCGAAGCCTTCGGCAAGCCCATCGGCAAGTTCCAGGTGCTCAAGCATCGCCTGGCGGAGATGGCCACCCAGTTGGAAGTCTCCCGCGAGTTCACCTACCGGCAGGCTGCGAAAATGGCGGCGGGCAAGAGCGTGATCAAGGAAATATCGATGGCCAAGAACTTCGCCACCGATATCGCTGATCGCCTGACCTACGATGCCGTGCAGATCATGGGCGGCATGGGCTATATGCGCGAAAGCCTGGTCGAACGCCTGTACCGCGACAACCGCATTCTTTCCATCGGCGGCGGCTCGCGGGAAATCATGAACGAGATCATCAGCAAGCAGATGGGGCTCTAGCCTACGCCATCAGCCCCCGGCCGCCTGGCGACCGGGGAGCGTCTTCACGCGGTTTTGCGCAGGCGGGCCAGGTCACGAAGAGGTGGGGCGCCGAACAGGCGGCTGTATTCGCGGCTGAACTGCGAGGGGCTTTCGTAACCCACCCGGTAGCTGGCCGACGCGGCTTCCAGGCCGTCGCAGAGCATCAGGCGCCGGGCTTCCTGCAAGCGCAGCTGTTTCTGGTACTGCAGCGGGCTCAGGGCGGTGACTGCCTTGAAGCGGTGATGCAGGGTCGAGGGGCTGAGATTGACCTCCCGAGCCAGCTCCTCGATGCGCAACGGCTGATCGAAGTGGCTGTTCAGCCATTCGATGGCGCGCGCCACGCGATGGCTCTGGGTGTCGGCGATGGCGATCTCGTGCAGGCGATGGCCCTGGGGGCTGTGCAGCAGGCGGTAGAAAATTTCGCGCAGGGCCAGCGGTGCCAGCATCCCGATGTCCCGGGGCGTGTCGAGCAGGCGCAGCAGGCGGATCAGTGCGTCGAGCATCGACAGGTCCAGACGGTCCAGGAACAGCGCGCGGCGCGGGCTTGGGCTGGGCACCTCGATGGGGCCGGCGTCCGCGATCAGGTTGGTGATCTGGGCTGGGTCGATGTCCAGGCGCAGGCTCAGGTAGGGCTGCTCCGGCGTTGCGTCGATCACCTGGCCGGTGACCGGCAGGGTGACCGAGGCCACCAGGTAGTTCAGCGGATCATAAATGTACTGCTCGGCCCCCAGTCGGACCTCCTTGCGCCCCTGGGCAATGATGCACAGGCTCGGCTTGTAGAGCGTCGGCATCGGCAGGCTCGGGCCGGTTGCACAGGCGGTATCGAGGCCGGCGATGGCGGTGGGGTGCAGTCCCTCGCCGGGGTTGAAGCGTTGGATCAGCGCGGCCAGTTCGGCCTGGCGCTCGGCAAAACGATGATCCAGTTCAGTGGAAGAAGTAGGTGTGGTCATGCAAGTAGGCTCCTGATCCGGTGCTCAGCCTAGCTCGGTTTTTCAGGCAAGTCAGTGTTGCGCTTCAGCCTGTATAGGATCAGGCAAGAATTATCCAGTATTAGGCAAATGATCAGCAGTGATGGGGCTTCGAGAAATTGCCTGATCATTTTCGAGCGATGCCTGCGTTATCCCCGCTCATGTTCGTTTCGCAGTTTTGGGCAAGAATTAGCCAGTAATCGGCTAACGCCTGCTGCGGTATCTGCTTAATCTCTGTAGCTATCGCGGCACCTCGCCGCTCAGGTCGCAGAGGTTTGCATCATGTTGAACATCAAAGACAAGGTCATCCTGATTACCGGCGCCAGCAGCGGCATCGGCGAAGCCTGCGCACGGCTGCTGGCCGAGCGGGGCGCCACCCTGTTGCTGGGCGCGCGCCGCACCGAGCGCCTGGAACAGCTGGTCAGCGAGATTCGCCAGGCCGGTGGCCGCGCCGACTACTGCCGCCTGGACGTCACCAGCCCGACCGATACCCAGGCGTTTATCGATACGGCGGTGGCCAGCTTCGGTCGCATCGATGTGCTGATCAACAACGCTGGCGTCATGCCGCTTTCGCGCCTCGACGCGCTGAAGGTGGACGAGTGGAACCGCATGATCGACGTCAACATCAAGGGCGTGCTGCATGGCATCGCCGCGGCGTTGCCCCTGATGCAGCGTCAGGGCAGTGGTCAGTTCGTCAACATCGCGTCCATCGGCGCCTACAGCGTGGTACCGACCGCGGCGGTGTATTGCGCCACCAAATACGCGGTGCGGGCAATCTCCGAAGGGCTGCGCCAGGAGGTCGGTGGCGACATCCGCGTCACCCTGGTTTCTCCCGGTGTTGTCGAATCGGAGCTGGCGGACAGCATTTCCGACCCGCTCAGCCGGGACGCCATGAAGGAATTCCGCAAGATCGCCATCACCCCGGATGCCATTGCCCGCGCCATTGCCTACGCCGTCGAACAGCCGGCGGATGTCGATGTCAGCGAGCTGATAGTCCGGCCGACCGCCAGTCCTTACTGAGCGAGGCAGTGATGAACGGTAAATGGATTCTGCTGCCGCTGGTGGTGTTGTTCCTGTCCACCGCGGGCCTGGACGCCTGGGCGAACGGCGGTGGTTGCCGAGAAACGATTCAACCTGTGCTGCAGGCCCCGTAAGGTCCTGGCAGCACGGTCAGCGGCCACTTGAAGCCGCGTTATTCAACCATTGGAGAGAGTGATGATGCTGACCCATATCACGGTAGTACGCGCCGCACGAGGGCGCTCCGAGCAACTGGGCCAATGCCTGCAAGCCCTGTGTGAGCCCGCGCGCAAGATGGACGGTTGCCTGTGTTTCGACGTCGGGCGCAAGGCCGACGAACCGGGCGCCTGGCTGGTGCATGGCGAATGGCGCTCGTCGGCGACGCTACAGGCTTACTTCACCGCACCGTTGTTACAGCGGGTGCTCGACGAAGCGCTGCAACGCCACTTGCTCGGCAGCGTGGCGTGCATGACCTATGAGCAGAGCCAGGCGGCATGATTCGCCGTCATGAAAGCCCCGGAGCCATGTGCTGGCACCGGGGCTTTTTTGTTGGGGAATATCGTGGATGGGAGCATGAATTGAGCGTACCCACGCTCCGCGTGGGCACGATCAGTGGGGAGTGGGTGGTTGAGTGTTATGTCGGACGGCTGGCGACAATCCCCGGGTGTCGCTGCGCTCGACCCAGCCTACAGGCTGTTCCCTTGTAGGAGCGGCTTCAGCCGCGAGCCCGGCGATCTGTGGCTCTCGCCGTTATAGCGGCGTGTCGAAAAAGCTCGCGGGCAAGCCCGCTCCTACGGGTTATCGCTCCGGGTGGGCACGCCGCCCGTGACGCTCCGTGTCATCCTCGGCGCTGTGGGTTCGCACGCCTTTGTGCTTGATCTCTTGCCTACAACAAAAACAAAAACACCCCGGCGCGTGAGCGGCGGGGCGTGTTGGGTGGGGCGGGTTACTGCAGGTTGGCTTTCAGTGCTTCAGCC
>JBLZZJ010000039.1:23961-51271 GCA_050282285.1 Pseudomonas sp. | reverse complement strand
CGAACGTCGGGTCGATCCGGAAATGCACGCCCAGGCAATGGAACGCCTGGGGCTGAACAAACCGCTGTACGCCCAGTATCTGGACTACATCGGCCAGCTCGCCAGCGGCGACCTGGGTGAATCGCTGCGCTCGCGCGAAAGCGTGTGGAGCGAATTCATTGCTCGCTTCCCGGCGACCCTGGAGCTGGCCCTGGCCGCCCTGCTGTTCGCCGGCACCCTGGGGGTGATCGCCGGGGTGGTGGCGGCGCTCAAGCGCGGCTCGCTGTTCGACCACGGGGTGATGGGCATCTCCCTGACCGGCTACTCGATGCCGATCTTCTGGTGGGGCCTGCTGCTGATCATGTTCTTCTCGACCGGCCTGGGCTGGACGCCGGTCTCCGGGCGCAATGACGTGCTCTACGACATTCCGCCCGTCACCGGCTTCATGCTCATCGACACCCTGCTCAGCGAGGAAGAAGGCGCGTTCGTCGATGCCCTGCGCCACCTGATCCTGCCGGCCATCGTGCTCGGGACCATCCCCCTGGCGGTGATCGCTCGCATGACCCGCTCGGCCATGCTCGAAGTGCTGCGCGAGGATTACGTGCGCACGGCCAGGGCCAAAGGCCTGTCGCCGGCCCGGGTGGTGTTCGTGCACGGCCTGCGCAACGCACTGATCCCGGTGCTGACCGTGTTCGGCCTGCAAGTAGGCAGCCTGCTGGGCGGCGCCGTGCTGACCGAAACCATTTTTTCCTGGCCGGGCATCGGCAAATGGCTGATCGAGGCCATCGGCGCCCGCGACTACCCGGTGGTGCAGAACGGCATCCTGCTGATCGCCTGCCTGGTGATCCTGGTCAACTTCGTGGTGGATATCCTCTACGGCCTGGTCAACCCACGCATTCGCCATCAGCGCTAAGGAGCTGCCCATGTCCCTGCATCAGTCCTGCTGGCCAACGCTCCACGCCGCAGGGTGGACGACGCCTCACCCGTCCACCATCAGTAAACCGCCATTCGCAGCCTGGGTTGAGCACAGCGATACCCAGGATGCCTTCTCCCGGGCGGCGCTTCGCTCGACCCGGGCTACGCCACCATCAGATACCCATGAGGTGCGTCCATGACCTCGACCCCAGCAACGCCTCTCGACCAGAGCCTGCTCTACCCCTCGCCCCTGAAAGAGTTCTGGCAGGCGTTTTCCCACAACAAGGGCGCCGTGGCCGGCCTGGTGTTCATCCTGATCGTGGTGTTCTGCGCGTTGTTCGCCCCGTGGGTCGCGCCGCACGATCCCAGCGAACAGTACCGCGACTTCCTGCTGACCCCACCGGTCTGGCTGGAAGGTGGCCAGTGGCAGTTCCTGCTGGGCACCGATGAGTTGGGTCGCGACCTGCTCTCGCGCCTGATCCACGGCGCTCGTCTGTCGCTGATGATCGGCCTGGCCTCGGTGGTGCTGTCGCTGATCCCCGGTGTACTCCTGGGGCTGGTCGCGGGCTTCTTCCCGAGCCTGCTCGGCCCGTCGATCATGCGCCTGATGGACATCATGCTGGCCCTGCCGGCGCTGCTGCTGGCGGTGGCCATCGTCGCCATCCTCGGCCCTGGCCTGATCAATACCGTGATCGCCATCGCCATCGTCTCGCTGCCGTCTTACGTACGCCTGACCCGCGCCGCGGTGATGGGCGAACTGAACCGCGACTACGTCACCGCCGCGCGCCTGGCGGGCGCCTCCCTGCCGCGCCTGATGTTCGTCACCGTGCTGCCGAACTGCATGGCCCCGCTGATCGTGCAGGCGACCCTGAGCTTTTCCTCGGCGATCCTCGATGCCGCGGCCCTGGGCTTTCTCGGCCTGGGCGTCCAGCCGCCGACGCCGGAGTGGGGCACCATGCTGTCCTCCGCCCGGGACTACATCGAGCGCGCCTGGTGGGTCGTCACCCTGCCCGGCCTGACCATCCTGCTCAGCGTCCTGGCCATCAACCTGATGGGCGATGGCCTGCGCGACGCCCTCGACCCGAAACTCAAGAATGCCGTCTGAGGAGGCCACCATGCAGATCAACCCCGTGGAGCGCCGCCCATGAGCCTGCTCGACATCAAGAACCTCAGCGTACGCTTCGGCGACGCCAACGCCGTGCCCGTGGTGGACGGCCTCGACCTGTCGGTGGGCAAGGGTGAAGTCCTGGCCATCGTCGGCGAATCCGGCTCCGGCAAGTCGGTGACCATGATGGCCCTGATGGGGCTGATCGACGCGCCCGGCATCGTCACCGCCGACAGCCTGCAGTTCGACGGCACCGACATGCTGCGCCTCAAAGGCCGGCAGCGGCGACATATCATCGGCAAGGACTTGTCCATGGTGTTCCAGGACCCGATGACGGCGCTCAACCCGAGCTTCACCGTGGGTTTCCAGATCGAGGAAGTGCTGCGCCAGCACCTGGGCCTCAAGGGCCGGGCTGCCCGTCAGCGCGCCCTGGAACTGCTGGAACGGGTGGAAATCCCGGCCGCCGCCAGCCGCCTCGACGCCTACCCGCACCAACTGTCCGGCGGCATGAGCCAACGGGTGGCGATTGCCATGGCGATCGCCGCCGAACCCAAGCTGCTGATCGCCGACGAACCGACTACCGCCCTGGACGTGACCATCCAGGCGCAGATCATGGAGCTGCTGCTGAACCTGCAGCGCGAACAGGGCATGGGCCTGGTGCTGATCACCCACGACCTGGCGGTGGTGGCGGAAACCGCGCAGCGTGTTTGCGTCATGTATGCCGGCCAGGCCGTGGAAATCGGCGGTGTTCCTGCCCTGTTCGACGCACCGACGCACCCGTACACCGAAGCTCTGATCAAGGCGATTCCCGAGCACAGCCAGGGCGAACGCCGCCTGGCGACCCTGCCAGGTATCGTCCCCGGCCGCTACGACCGCCCCCAGGGCTGCCTGCTTTCGCCGCGCTGCCCTTACGTCCAGCAGAGCTGCCGTGACCGACGACCAACCCTGGATGCCCATGAGCGCGGCGCGGTGCGTTGCTTCTATCCACTCAACCTGACCGCCGAGGTGGCTTGATGGAAGCGCCCATTCTTTCAGCCCGTGAACTGACCCGGCACTACAGCGTGTCCCGCGGCCTGTTCAAACCCGCCGCCAACGTGCAGGCACTCAACGGCGTGTCGTTCGAGTTGCACGCGGGCAAGACCCTGGCCGTGGTCGGCGAATCCGGTTGCGGCAAATCCACCCTGGCCCGCGCCCTGACCCTGATCGAAGAACCCAGCTCCGGCTCTCTGCAGATCGCCGGGCAGGAAGTCGCCGGCGCCAGCAGGGCCGAACGCAAGCAACTGCGCCGCGACGTGCAGATGGTGTTCCAGAACCCCTACGCCTCGCTCAACCCGCGGCAGAAGATCGGTGACCAGCTCGCCGAGCCACTGCTGATCAACACCTCGCTGTCGCGCAGCGAGCGGCGCGAGAAGGTCCAGGCCATGATGCAACAGGTCGGTCTGCGCCCCGAGCATTACCAGCGCTACCCGCACATGTTCTCCGGCGGCCAGCGCCAGCGCATCGCGCTGGCACGCGCCATGATGCTGCAACCCAAGGTATTGGTAGCGGACGAGCCGACCTCGGCCCTCGACGTGTCGATCCAGGCCCAGGTGCTCAACCTGTTCATGGACCTGCAGGAAACCTTCAACACCGGCTACGTGTTCATCTCCCACAACCTGTCGGTGGTACGCCACGTGGCTGACGACGTGCTGGTGATGTACCTCGGCCGCCCGGTGGAGATGGGCCCCAGCGAGCCGATCTACGAGCGGCCGCTACACCCTTACACCCGTGCATTGCTGTCGGCGACACCGACCATTCACCCCAACCCGGCCAAGCCGAAGATCAAGATCGTCGGCGAACTGCCCAACCCGCTCGATCCCCCCTCCGGCTGCGCCTTCCACAAGCGCTGCCCCTATGCCAGCGAACGCTGCCTGAACGAGGTGCCGCAGCTGCGCGCCCTGGATGGACGGCAGGTGGCCTGCCACAACGTCGAGTCCATCAGCGCCTGAATACGCGATGCCGGCGGAGCAGCCGCTCCACCGGCATCGCGCTAGCCCGCATCCAGGTGCACCCGCAAACGGCGCAGCACGGCCAGGGCCTGTGGGTTGTCGCCGTGCACGCACAGGCTGTCGGCCCGCAACTGCAGCGGCTTGCCATCGATATCGGCAAAGGGCTCGCCCCGGGCAATCGCCAGGGCCTGTTCGAGGATACGTTCCGGCTCATGATGCACCGCCCCGCTCAAGCGCCGAGGCGCCAATTGGCCGTCTGCCTGGTAGGCGCGGTCGGCGAAGGCCTCGAACATCAGCGGCACGTCAGCTTCATCGGCCAATTGCAGCTCGCGCTGATTGTCTCGCAACGCCAGCACCATCAGCGGCAACCCCTTGCGGTACAGGGCGCAGGCCTCCAGCACCGCCATCAGCAGCGCGTCGTCGCGCACCAGGTCGTTGTACAGCGCGCCATGGGGTTTGACGTAAGCCAGCTGAGTGCCAGCCGCCCGGCAGAACGCCTCCAGCGCCCCCATCTGGTACAGCACCAGCGCCGTGACTTCCTCGGGTGAACACTGCATCTGACGCCTGCCGAAACCCACAAGGTCCGGGTACGCCGGGTGGGCGCCTATGCGCACGCCATGGGCCACCGCCAGGGCGACGGTGCGTTGCATGGTCAGCGGATCGGCTGCGTGGAAACCACAGGCCAGGTTGGCCTGGTCCACCAGCGGCATGGCATGGGCATCGTCACCCATGCGCCAGGCACCGAAGCTCTCGCCCATGTCGCAATTCAACAGGATTCTGTTCATCCCTTCAGCGTAGAAGGCCATCGCAGTGAGGGACAGCAGAGCGGACAGACCGCCCCTTTTCCATCGTGCTTTTTGTCTCCGGCAGGCTGTTTTTTCGGGTTCTCCCCTCGAAGTGCAGTCGAGAACGCCTCGCATTTACATAATTTACACCTTGCCGAAAGCCGCATGAGCTGTGGCGTTCAGGCTTTTTTCCCAGCGCAGACCGGAGCACTGGGCAAATTAAAATTGAACCTCATTTGCAAAACATTATCATCCGGCGGCATTCAGTCCCCAGCCCTCTTTCTGATCCGCTGCCAGGAGTTCCTCGATGTCTTTTGCCCCGTCCCGTACCGTTTTGGCGAGTGCCATCGCCCTCGCCAGCGCCATGAGCGTCCAGGCCAACGAACCCATCGCACTCCAGGACATGGTGGTCAGCGCCTCCGGTTACGAGCAGAAGATCACCGAAGCACCGGCCAGCATCAGCGTGCTGAGCCAGCAAGACCTGCAGCAGAAGCGTTACAGCAACCTGGCCCAGGCACTGGAAGATGTAGAGGGCGTCGATGTACGTCAGGGTACGGGCAAGACCGGCGGCCTGAGCATCAGCATTCGTGGCCTGCCGAGCGACTACACCCTGATCCTGATCGACGGACGCCGCCAGAACACTGCCGGTAACGTCACGCCCAACGGCTTCAACGAAACCTCCACCAGCTTCATGCCGCCGATGTCGGCCATCGAGCGTATCGAAGTAATCCGCGGCCCGATGTCCACCCTGTACGGCTCCGACGCCATGGGTGGCGTGGTCAACATCATCACCAAGAAAGTTGCCGCCGAGTGGGGGGCAGCCATCAGCCTGGACCATACCTTCCAGGAAGATCGCGACTACGGCGAAACCAGCAGCACCAGCCTCTATGCCAGCGGCCCGCTGGTCGACGGCCTGCTCGGCCTGGCCGTACGTGGCAGTCTGTTCGACCGCGGCGAATCCGACCTGACCTTTGACGATAATTCGACGGTCAGCAAGCGCGGCGCTTCGCCGGTAGAAGGTCGCAACCGCACGCTGGGCGCGCGTCTGACCCTAACCCCCAATGAAGACCACGATTTCTCGCTGGATGTCGAGCAAGGCCGCCAGGTCTACAACAACGACGATTGCCAGCTCGGCACCCTGGACGGAAAAAGCGGCGGCAGCGCCATCAGCGGCTGTACCGTCAACAACCCCACGCTGATCAACGGCTATGACGACGAGCTGGTGTTCGAACGTGAACAGTTCGCCCTCAGCCACACTGCCCGCCTCGGTTTCGGCACCCTGGACAGCAGCCTGACCCACAACACCACCGAGACCATCGGCCGCACCATCCCGGGTACTCGTGGTCTGGCGTACACGGGCTACCCCGGCATCGTCGCGGGCAACGACCGCGAGCTGAAATCCACCGACCTGATTTTCGACACCAAGCTGGTCAGCGCCCTGGGCGATTCGCACATCGCCACCGTGGGCGGCCAGTACTGGGACGCCGAAGTCACCGATGGCATCGCCTCCGAAGACTTCCAGCAAACCTCCTGGGCCCTGTTCGTCGAAGACGAATGGCGCCTGCGTGACGATCTCGCACTGACCCTGGGCGCCCGGTACGAAGACCACGAAGCCTTTGGCGGGCACGTCAGCCCACGTGCCTACCTAGTCTGGAACACCACTGAAAACTGGACCATGAAAGGCGGTGTCAGCCGTGGCTACAAGACCCCGTCCCTAAACCAGTTGCACGACGGTATCAACGGTGTCACCGCCCAAGGCCGCACCATCACCATCGGCAGCCCCGACCTGGAACCGGAAATCACCACCAACACCGAGTTCGGGGTGTACTACGACAACTTCACCGGCTTCAACGCCAACGCCACCCTCTTCCACAACAAGTTCAAGGACAAGATCGACTCCGGCACACCCCTGCCCAACTGTAACTACACCGCCAGTCCCAACCAACCAGGCTGCGTAAGCTTCGGCAGCGGCTTCACCCAGGAGAACTTCGCCCAGAGCATCAACATCGGCGAGGCTGAAACCCAGGGCCTGGAACTCGCGGGCGGCTGGCAGTTCGCACCGGCCTGGAAACTGTCGATGAACTACACCTACACCGACAGCGAACAGAAGAGCGGCATCAATAAAGGCGAACCGCTGACCAACACGCCGGAACATATGGCCCATGCACGCCTGAGCTGGAACACCACCGACCGTCTGACCCTGTGGTTCAAGGGTGAGTACCGTGGCGAACGCGCCCGCTTCACCGACAAGTACGAAAATCTCACTGCTGCCAACAGGGCATTGCAGGACCAGGTCGGCGACCTGGAGGCCTATGAGGTCTTCCACCTTGGCGGCAGCTACCGCGCCACGGACAACCTGACGCTCAACGCAACGCTGTACAACGCATTCGACAAGGACTTCACCAAGGGCAAGACCTACACTACCAATACCGGTACCACCGGCTGGGCATCAAGCTACATCCAGGCCGCTCAGTCCACGACCGGCACGCTGGAAGAAGGCCGCCGCCTCTGGCTGTCGGCAGTCGTCGAGTTCTAAGTTCTAAGCTCTCCGGTACAAGAAAGCCGCCACCCCGCAAGGGCTGGCGGCTTTCGTTTGTCTGGACCGTCTACCCGGCAATGCAGACCGGTGAGCTGTCAGGGAAACCGCAGGATGGTGTTGAGGCGCGAAGCGACGATACCCATCAGGGTCAGCGCTAGAACGGCCGCAGGGTAACGGCGCTCACGTTCAGCAGAGCGAAACCAGATACCTAGGCTGGCTTCCAGATCGCGTCCGGCCCGATGCTCGCCAGATCCTTGCAGCCAGTCAGGGCCATGGTGACTTCCAGCTCGGCGCGCAGCAGTTGCACCACATGGGCAACTCCAACGGCACCAGCCGCAGCCAGGCCGAATACATAGGGGCGTCCTACCAGGACCGCGTCCGCCCCCAGCGCCAGGGCCTTGAACACATCGCTGCCCCGGCGGATACCGCCGTCGAGCAACAGCGGTACACGCCCGTCCACCGCCTCCGCGACTTCTGCCAATACATCGATGCTCGCCGGCAGCGTGTCCAGGGTCCGACCGCCATGATTGGACACGATGATGCCATCGGCCCCCGCCTCGACCGCACGAATGGCATCGCTGCCAGACATCACGCCCTTGAGCAGGATCGGCAGGCGAGTCACGGAACGCAGCCATTGCACATCCTTCCAGGTGGGGGCTGCAGCCAGCAACGAACCGCCCAGCAACAAGCCCCCGTCCGGCGACGCGGCATCCATGGACAGCGTGCGCATACCGCGCAGGTTGACCGCCTCGATACCCGGTGGCAGTCCGAAGCCGGCGCGTTGTTCCCGGTTGCGGGCGCCATTGACCGGCGCGTCCACCGTCAGCACCAGGGCCTGGTAGCCCGCTGCTTCGGCTCGCTGTACCAGGTCGCGGGTAAACTCACGGTCCGGCTGGATATACAGCTGGAACCACAGCGGGCCTTTCGCCTCACGGGCGATCACCTCCAGTTCGACACTGGCCTGGGTACTCACCACCATGCCGGCCTGGAGCGCAGAAGCCGCCAGAACCGTGGCCAGCTCCCCCTCCGGGTGCGCCAGCTTCTGGTAGGCCACTGGCGCCAGCATGATCGGGTGCTGGAAAGTCTGCCCGAACAGCTGCAGGCGAGTATTGCCGCCCGCCAGGTCGGCCAGCACCCGACTGCGCAGACGCAGGCGCTGGAACGCGCTGACATTCTCGCGCAGGGTCAGCTCATCGGCAGCACCGCCAGCGATATAGGCCCAGGCCTGCTCGCTCATGCGCTCGCGGGCAAAGGGCTCGTAGTCGGCGACGGCGGCAATGGTCGGAGGAATCTGCGTCAATGCAGGCAGGGGCGTGTCAGTCATGGTCAGGTGTTCGTCCAGTGCCGCAGCAGGTTGTGATAGACGCCCGTCAGGCGAATCAACTCAGGGCTATCAGGGACCTGTACGGTCAACGCCTGAATCGTATCGTCCAGTTCCAGCAACAGGCTGCGCTGGCTGTCGTCGCGCACCAGGCTCTGAATCCAGAAAAACGCCGCCAGCCGCGCGCCGCGGGTGACCGGCTCGACCCGGTGCAGGCTGCCGCTCGGGTACAGCACCAGGTGGCCGGCCGGCAGTTTCACGCGCTGGCTGGCAACGCCCTCTTCCACCACCAGCTCGCCACCGTCGTACTCGTCCGGCTCGCTGAAAAACAGCGTGGCCGAGAGGTCGGCGCGAATCCGGTGCGGCGTGCCAGGCACACTGAACACGGCGTTGTCGATGTGGTTACCGTAGGTCCCGCCATCCGTGTACCGGTTGAAACGCGGCGGCAGCACCTTCAACGGCAGCGCCGCCGCCATGAATCGCGGGCTTCGCCCCAGTTGCGCGAGGATGAAATCGGCCAGCTGCTGCGCCAGCGGATCGTCCTGCGCCAGCTGCTGATTGGCCTTGGCGCTGGCCGCGAGATGGCCGGCAGTGTGGCGGCCATCCTGCCACTCAGCCCGGCCCAATGCCTCACGGCACTGAGTCAGCTGTTCGGATGTCAGCACATCGGGAATGGTCAGCATCACGGTCGGTTATCTCCGTCCAGCATTCGCAAGGATTTTATAGATCGACGGCACTATGCCACATGGCCGCTCTTCGTCTTCGGCTCCACCAATAAAAACGCCCCGATCACTGCCGTGACCGGGGCATTTTCATTACCCGTTTCAGTGAATCAGAAACGGAACTCGGTGCTGACCAGGTAGGTACGCGGGTTGCCAAGGAACACGCGGGTACCGTTCCAGTTAGAGGAGCTGGCGTACTCTTCATCCGTCAGGTTGTCGATGTTCAGACGGACATCGACGCTCTCGTTGACCGCGTAGGACGCCATGGCGTTGAAGGTCGTGTAGCTGGGCAGCTTGCCGAATGCGCCGTTGGGAATGATGCGGTTGGCATCGTCCGGGCGGCCCAGGTAGGACGAATCACTGTGCTGCAAGCCCGCGCCCAGGGTCAGGCCAATCGGCAGACGGTAGGTGGTCCACAGGTTAGCCGTCATTTTCGGCGAGAACGCCAGCTCGTCGCCATTGGTGCGGACGACCGTGCCGTAGTCGGCCGGGTTGGCGCGCTTGCGTGCTTCGTCGAGGTACGCACTGTGCTTGCGCTCGCTGTCCATGAACACGATGCCGCCATAGATATCCCAGGCATCGGTGATCTTGCCCGAAGCGCCGAGCTCGATCCCTTTGACGATCTGCTTGCCGTGGCCTTTCAGGCTGTCCACCGTTTCGCCCACATCACGCCCGGTGATTGGCACGTCCTTCTTCTCGCTGTAGAACAGCGCCGCGGTGGTGGACAGGCGGTTGTCGAAGAAGTCCCACTTGGTGCCGAGCTCGTAGCCGACAATCTTGACCGGATCGGCGCCATCGACGAAACCCGGGAAGGCGTTGTCGCCGGTACGGGAAATGTCCGAACTGGACAGGTAGGAGCCCGGCGGGGTGGTCGACACGCCATAGGCGGCGTAGATGCTGCCGTTTTCTGCGGGCTTGTAGACCAGACCCAGTTTGCCGCCGACAGTGAACTCGGTGTCGTCGTAGCCGTCCACGCCACCGGCGGTGCCACCTGCAGCAGTCTTGCTGTCGATGTTCACGCTGTAGTTCTCCAGGCGCATGCCAGCGGTCAGCTGCCATTGCTCGTTGAACTCGAGAGTGTCGTAGATGTAGACCGCCACGGTATCGACCTTGACGTCGTTGGTCTCGGTGAGCGGCAGGTTGATCGGCCCATCGCGGTCTTCGTTGGGGTTGAACACACTGGTAGAGGTGCGGTTCGCCGTCCCGAAGCGATCGGCTTCCGACTCTTCACGGGTCAGCTCAAGACCGGTGGCGATGGTGTGTTTGACCGAACCTGCCTGGAACGTAGCAGACAGGTTGGTCAGGTTGCTCAGGCTGGTGTTGACCCGGTCGTAGAACTGAGTCTGGGTAGTCACCATGCGCGTGGCGGTGGTGTAACCGGTCGGCACGGTAAAGCGTGCATCACGGTCAACCCGCGCCCAGCGGGTCTGGTTGCTGATGGTCACGCCATCGGAGAGGTCGTGTTCGAAACGCGCCAGCAACGAATCGACAGTGGTGTCGTCGTAGTCGGAGGTCAGACCATAGAAGGCGTCGCGATCAGCCCCGGAGGTAGTCGGGTCGTAGCGCTGCATATCCTTGGCCGCGGCACCTGGTATCCCCCAGTCAGGGCGATCATTCTGCACCTGGTGCTCGTAGGCGAAGATCGCCCGCGTGTCGGTACCCAGGCCGAAGGCAATCGACGGAGCCAGACCCCAGCTGTCTTTCTCGGCATGCTCGCGACCAGCCACGCCACTGTCTTCCAGCATCAGGTTGAGACGCAGTGCGGTGGTGTCATTGATGATCTGGTTGGTGTCCAGGGTCGCGCGCTTGCGCGCCTCGGAATCGTAGTCGTCGAAACCATAGCTGACGCCCCCACGAATGAACTCGGCAAGGGTAGGAGTCTTGGTAACCAGGTTGACGTAGCCACCGGCGCCGCCGCGACCGTTGTCGGATGCGGGGCCCTTGACCACTTCGACCTGCTCGACGTTGAACACGTCACGGCTGTAGCTGCCGGAGTCCCGCGAGCCGTCGACGAAGATATTGCCGCTGGTATCGAAGCCGCGCAGGCTGAAGTTGTTGGAGTTGGTGGAGAAGCCGTTCTCACCGGCGCTGAAGCTGATCCCGGGGGTGTTTTTCAGCACATCGGTCAGATTGCGTGCGCCCTGCTCGCGGTAGAGTTGCTCGGTGATCACATTGACAGTCTGCGGAGTATCCAGCAGCGCAGCGGTGGCTTTCGGCGAGGACACCTTGTCGACTTTGTAGCCCTGGTCCTGCTTACCGGTAATGGTCAGGCTATCCAGCTCGACAGCCCCTTTGCGGGTCTCTGCGCTTTCGGCTGCCAGACCACTGCTGGCCCAGGATGCAACGGCAAAACCGATGGCGGATGCCAGTAAGCGCCGTTGCGGAAGTACTCCGTTTTTCTTTTGACTGACATTCATGAGGACCGCTCCGTTGTTTTAATTTTGGCGCGATTCTAATTACGAATTAATATCAATCAAGATTTACACTTCATTTACATATAGACATTTGTACCAATTTATTACCACTGAGCCATTCGGGAAAACTGGCGCCAAACCAACGGCGAACAGGACGGGATCGGCGTCCAACGCAAACAAAAACGCCGCGAATGATCGCGGCGTTCTCGTCAACTCCAGGCCTTACAGGTAGAAGGCCTTCAGCGGAGGGAAGCCGTTGAACTCCACGGCGCTGTAGCTGGTGGTGTAGGCACCGGTGGACAGCCAGTACAGGCGGTCGCCGCTGGCCAGGTTCAGTGGCAGGCCGTACTTGTAGTTCTCGTACATGATGTCGGCGCTGTCACAGGTCGGGCCGGCGATGATGACTTCTTCCATCTCGCCCTTGCGCTCGGTCCAGATCGGGAACTTGATGGCTTCATCCATGGTTTCGATCAGACCGCTGAACTTGCCCACGTCGGTGTAGATCCAGCGCTCAACGGCGGTGCGCGACTTGCGGGCGATCAGTACCACTTCGCTGACCAGGATGCCGGCGTTGGCGATCAGCGAACGGCCCGGCTCCAGAATGATTTCCGGCAGCTCGTCACCGAAGTCTTCCTTGAGGAAGCGGATGATTTCCTCGGCGTAGGTTTCCAGGCTGTTGGTACGGGTGATGTAGTTGGCCGGGAAGCCACCGCCCATGTTGATCATCTGCAGCTGGATGCCGTCTTCTTCCTTCAGGCGCTCGAAGATCACCTTGACCTTGGCGATGGCGGCGTCCCACACGTCGATGTCGCGCTGCTGCGAGCCCACGTGGAAGGAAATGCCGTACGGCACCAGGCCCAGTTGCTTGGCGAGAATCAGCAGGTCCAGGGCCATGTCCGGGTTGCAGCCGAACTTGCGCGACAGCGGCCAGTCAGCCGAGGTCGAGCCTTCAGTGAGAATACGCACGTAGATCTTCGAGCCCGGCGCGGCCTTGGCGATGTTGCGCAGGTCGGCTTCGGAGTCGGTGGCGAACAGGCGCACGCCCTTCTCGTAGAAGTAACGCACGTCGCGGGCTTTCTTGATGGTGTTGCCGTAGCTGATGCGCTCAGGACCAACGCCGCGGCTCATCACCTTGTCCAGCTCGTAGATCGAGGCGATGTCGAAGCTCGACCCCTTGTCCTTGAGCAGGTCGATGATTTCGACTGCCGGGTTGGCCTTGACGGCGTAGTAGACCTTGGCGAATTCGAAACCGGCGCGCAGGTCGTCATAGGCCTGGGCGATGATATTGGTGTCGATCACCACGAACGGGGTTTCGTGCTGATCGGCGAACGCCTTCATGCGCTGGAAGGTAGCGGGTGCATAGTAGTCTTCGACCTTGATCGACATGCGGGACTCCAAATGGCAAAACCAGGAACACATTGATTCGGGCAATTGAACGGTGCACAGGTTCAATTACGTGTCGGGGGTGTCAGCACCTGATGTGCCGACCGGAACGCCTGATCAGTTTCCCCACTTTGGTTCGCCTACTTCCCAAGGCATGTCGCCGAGTACCCGAGGGGTCTCTCGTCGTCAGTACTTGAGCCGGATGGATCGTTGCCAGCATGGACGTTCGGGCGCGAACTTTAGGACCATGCTGGTTGTATATCAATCAAAAATTTCCGCAGTTTTACAGATGGGCGCCAACTGTTTTTAATCCTTAACAAAACGTCCTGAATGCTGCACAAAACCTGGCGCGGACGCTGTTTTATGACAGGCGTCTGACAAGCGGTACCCCGTCCTCGATGCGCTCCTTCTGCCCTACTCTTTTCCAGCCTCGGTCCAGGCCAATACAAGCTCATCCTGGGCGAGAAATCCTTTCAGATGACGCTCCATCACGTCCTGTACTTCGAGCAGATCGGCAACATTGTCGGCGGTACAGGTCAGGCTCAGGCCCTGGGCGTCTGCCAGCAGTTGGCAATGGCCAATGGAAAAGGTCAGGTCGCCGCGGGTTTCATCCCATACGGCGGTGATCTTGTGCGAGAAGTGCTTGCACAGGCGGGACAGCAGGCGCGAGGCCTGGGGTGTCGGCAGGTAGCAGTGGCTGGGTGACACGGTGGAACTCCTGTCAGCGATGATCGGCCAGTGGACGGTCCACCAGCACCAGGGGAAAGCCTTGCGAGCAGCGCTCGATGCGCGCTTCCACGCCATAGGCCAGGCGCAGCCAGTCGGGGTCGAGCACCTGTTCGGCCGGGCCCTGTCGGTAGCGCCCTCCGGGGGCCAGCAACAGCAGTTGGTCGCAGAAGCGCAAGGCCAGGTTGAGGTCATGGCAGGCCAGCAGGCCGATGCTGCCCTGCTCCCGGGTCAGGCGGTGCACGGCCTCCAGCACCCGCAGTTGCCAGTGCAGGTCGAGGGCGCTGGTGGGCTCGTCCAGCAACAGCAGGTCCGGTGTGCCCACCATCACCTGGGCCAGGCCCACCAACTGGCGTTGGCCACCCGACAACTCGTCCAGCCGCCGCAGGGCCAGGTCGCCGATGCCCAGCATCGCCAGCACCTCGGCGATCCGCTCACGCACAGCCACCGTACTCAGTTCAGGACAGCGCGCACGACAGGCAGCCTGCAGGCTTTCATACGCCAGTAGCGAGGTGGTCTGCGGCAGCTGTTGCGGCAGGTAGGCCACGCGCTCGCGCTGCTTCCACGGCGGGACACCAAGCAGCGGTGAATCGCCGAAATGCGCCTGCCCCGCGCAGGCCTGCAAGCCGCCCAACGCCCGGAGCAAGGACGACTTGCCCACGCCATTGGGGCCTAGCACGGCTACCAGGCTGCCCGTGGAGATGGGCTGCAGGTTCAGGTCGTGGAGAATTCGCCGGCCGCCATACGCCAGGCTCAGGCCTTCTGCGCGCAGGCTCATACGCCGCTGCTCCGGCCGCGCGCCAGGATCAGGCCGATGAACAACGGCACACCGACCACCGCCGTGACCAACCCCACCGGCAGAATCACGCCGGGCAACAAGGCACGGCTGGCCAGCGATGCCAGCGACAGCAGCAAGGCACCGGCCAGGGCGCTGCCCGGCAGGTAGAAGCGGTGATCTTCACCCAACAGCAGACGCGCCACATGGGGGCCGACCAGGCCGATGAAGCCCACCTCGCCAACAAAGGCCGTGGCTACACCGGTGAGCAGGCTGACCCGCAGCAACACCATCGTGCGCAGACGACCAACGCGAATGCCCAGGCTGCGCGCCTGCTCCTCGCCGGCCCGCAGGCTGGTCAGCGACCAGGCCTGGCGCATCGACCAGGCCATGCACACAGCCAACACCAGGGCCACCAGAGCGACCCGCTGCAGGTCGGCGCGAGCCAGGCTGCCGAGGGTCCAGAACACGATCTGCTGCAGGGCATCGGCATCCGCAAGGAACTGCAGCAGCCCCACCAGTGCATTGAGGCCGAACAGCAGGGCGATGCCGAACAGCACCAGGGTGTGCAACGCCGACCCCAGTATTCGCGCCACCGCCAACAGCAACAGGCACGACAGGAAGGCGAAGATGAATGCCGCCAGCGGCAGCAACAGGTCAGCGCCGAGGCCACCGATGTTCGGCCGCAGCAGAATCACCAGCGCCGCGCCCAGGGTCGCTGCGGCCCCGACGCCCAGGGTGAAAGGGCTGGCCAACGGGTTGTTCAGCGCCGTCTGCATCTCGGCACCGGCCAGACCCAGGCTGGCGCCCACCACCAGCGCCATCAGCCCGTAGGGCACGCGGATCTCCAGGATAATCACCGCCTGGGCTGCATCCAGCGCCTGGGGTTGCAGCAATCCCCGCGCCACCTGCCACCAGCTCAGGCCGGCCGGACCAGTGGCCAGGTCGGCGATGAAGCTGGCCAGCAGCAGCGCCAGCAACCCGCCCAGGCAGGCCCAGCGCCGCCACAGGGTACGCCGATAGCCGCGGTGCAGCGCCTGCTGCGCACTCGGCGCGGTCACAGGCTGATCCAGTACTGGCCGTCCAGCGCTACTGGCTGGAACTCACGGTAGAACGCTTCCAGGGTCTGCCGCGGATCAACGTCGGCGAACGCCTCCGGGTGCAGCCAGCGGGCGAACACCTGCACCGCGACGACATTGAACGGGCTGTTGTAAAAGCCGTGCCAGATGGCGTGCACCCGGCGCTCGCGTACGGCGTCCAGGTGCTGCAAGCCGCCGCGCGAGACCAGCTGCGCTAGTGACGCCCGCGCAGGCTCGGCCTGCACGCCAGGGCCCAGCGCGATGTAGGTCGCGCCAGCCGCCAGGCTGTCCGCCGAACCGACGGCACTGGCGATGTACAGGTCCGGCGGCTCGCTGAGCAACAGTTCCAGGCTCAGCACACCGGCATGCCCCGGCAGGCGTTCGCGGGCAACGTTGTCGCCCCCCGCCTCGGCCAGCAGGTCGGCGAACATCCCCCGCGCCATGCTCTCGCAGCAGCCATCGCCCAGTCCTGCTCGGCTGTGCAGAAACACCCGCGGCCCCGGCCCTTGCGGTAAGCGCTCACGCACCGTTGCCAACGCCTCGGCATGCGCCGTATTGAACGCTTGGGCGCGGTCCTCGCGACCCAGCGCCCGACCGAGCAGTTCCATGCTGCGTGGCGTGTTGGCCAGGGGCTGCTCGCGAAAATCGACAAACAGCACCGCCACACCGGCGCGCTGCAACTGCTTGATCAGACGCCCCTGGGCACTGCTCGGCCCGTGCCCGGAGAGGCTGAAAATGGCCAGGTCCGGACGCAGTGTCAGCACCTGTTCCAGGCTGAAGGTGTCGGCCGAACCCTGGCCGATGCGCGGCACCTTGGCCAGGTCCGGAAAGGCCTGCTGATACTGCCGGGCACTGCCCGGATCGATCAGCGCCAAGTCCGCCGGCATACCCACCAGTCGTTGCAGCAACTGCTCGCCTTCGAGCACCGCCAGCACCGGCAGCAGTCGCCCTTCACCGAGCACGATGCGCTCGACCTTGGCGGGCACCTCGACCTCGCGCCCGGCCAGGTCGGTCAGCACCTGCGCGTGCGCCTGCCCCTGTGCAAGAGCTGGCAATGCCAGCCCCAGCAGTACAGCCAGAATCACCCGGTGCATCAGATCCGCCACGCCATACCCAGACGCAGTTCACGACCCGGCTCGAACGAACCATAGACCGCCTCGTACCCCGGGATATGCCGGAAGTCCTCGTTGCTGGCGTGGTCCACGTACTGCTTGTCCAGCAGGTTCTTCAGGGTCAGGGTGAAGGTCAGTTGCTCGGGCAGCGCCTGCCATTCAGCGGAAAGGTCATGCACGCCGTAACCCGCCTTGGAGACATCGCCAGCGCTGGTGTCCAGGGAGTCGATACCCCGCACGAAGCGGCCCTGCCAGCCAAGGGTCAGGCTGTCGCTGACGCGGTAGTCGGCGAAGGTGGTCCAGGTGTCGCCGAGGCTGGTACCGAGGCCGTTGTGTTCGTAGACATTGAGACGCTCGCCATCCAGACGGGCATCGTTACGGTGATAGCTCACGCCCAGGCTGACCTGCTGCCAGTTGTAGGCGGTCTGCAGCAGCAGGCCCTTGGTCTTCAGGTCGCCGATGTTCTGGTACAGCGCAGGCGGCTCGACCGGGTCGGCGATGGCGTCCTTGATCCGGGTGACGTAGGCCTTGCCCGACAGCTCCATGCCGCCGTCGCGGTAGTCGAAGCCGACTTCCTCGGTGCGCGCCTTCTCGGCCTTGAGGTCTGGATCGTTGCCGGCAACGTCGAGCTTGAACGCATCGCGCACCTGCGGCCCGCGCAGCGCCTGGGAATGGCCAGCGAACACCGCCAGCTCAGGCGTCAGTTGATACCGCAGGCTCAGGTTGGGGCTGACGCCGTCTTCACGGAAGCTCTGCTTGGCGCGGTCGTCCAGCTTGTAGCGGTCGTAGCGCAGGCCGGCGCTGAGCAGCAGCTGCGAGGTGATCTGGTAGGCGTCCTGCACGTAGAAGCCGATGACTTCGCCGTCTTCGTGGTCCAGCTCGCGGTCGCCTTCAGGGCCCAGGGTGGTGCGGTCGTCGCGGTAGTCCGTGCCGTAGGTCACGGTGTGCGTGCCGATCCGGCTTGTGTTGCGCAGGTCGTAGCCGGTGCTGCGGGTATCACCGAAGTACAGGCCGAAACGCCCGTCCTGCTCCAATTCGTTGGTGGTGTGATAGGCGGTCAGCTCCAGGTCCAGCAGGTCGTTGTCCAGCGCCTGCCAGGCATAGTTGGCCGTCCAGGTCTCGCGCTCGGTCTGCAGCGGGTACAGCGGGTTACGCGGGGTCACGCCCCATTGCGGACGCTGCGGGCGCTCGCCCTCGTCGAGACGGCGCTCGTAGCTCAGGCGCAAGGTCTGCTCCTCATTGAGCTTGCCCACCAGCTTGGCGTAGCCGAATTTCTGCCGCGACGCGGTGCCGAGCACATCGTCGTTGTTGCCGTCTTCGTAGTCGTTCTGGTCCTGGTAGCTGGTCATGGCCAGGGCCGACCAGTTCTCGCTGAAACGCCCGAACACGCTGGCGCTGGTCTTGTAGCCTTCGCCGTTGCTGAAGTAGCCGGTCTTGAGCAGCGCGCCGAGTTGCTCACCTTCACGCAGCAGGTCATCCGGGTCCTTGGTGACGAAACGCACCGCACCGCCCAGGGCACCCGCGCCAGCGGTGGCATCACCGGTACCGGCCTGCACCTCGGCACGCTTGAGCAGTTCCGGCTCGATGCTGATACGCCCGGTGTGGTGGAAGGTCTGCCCTGGCTGGCTGGCGCCGTCGATGGTGATATTCAGCAGGGTGTCTTCGAGGCCGCGCAGGTACAGCTTCTGCGCCGCGGTGGAGCCGCCCGCCACGGACACTTCGGGGTTGGATTCGAACACTTCCTGCAGGTCGCTGGCCTGGTAGCGCTCCAGTTGCTCGGCTTCGACGCTCTCGCTGCGGTCCAGCGCCGCGGCAGTGATTTCCTGTGCGTTCAGCTCCAGCGGCTGGGCGCTATGCGCCTGAGCAGCGGCGAGCAGCCCGCCAAAAGTGACAGCGCCAAGCAGACTCAAGCGATACGGGCAATGCGGCATGATCGTTCCTCCCCAGAAAAGATGTGAATGTTTCGCATTTGCGAATTCTCATCACATCCGCAGCCCCAGGGAATCACTTTTACAACTGTTACACCGCCGCACGGGGCAGGCGTATTTCCATGACCAGCCCGCCTTCGCGGCGGTTGCGCGCGCGGATGCTGCCACCGGTGGCACAGACCTGGCGCTGCGCCAACGCCAGCCCGAGACCGAAACCGGCCCGCTCGCTGCCACCACGGAAAAACGGCTGGAAGATGCGTTCCAGCCACTGCTCGGCTACCCCCGGCCCTTGATCTGCCACCGCCAGCAGCCAGTTGTCCTGCTCCTGCGCCAGGTCGACGTTCACACGGCCACCGACCGGCGTGTGATCCAGGGCATTGCGCACCACGTTCTCGATGGCCTGGCCCAGCGCCCGGCTGCTACTGCCATGCAGCGGCGCGCTGTCGGGCAACTGGCAGGCGATCTGCCGATCCTGGTACTCGAAGCGGGCGTCGTCAAGAATGCTGTCGACCAGTTCGGACAGGTCCAGGCTCTCATCGCGCAGCTCCGGCCGCTCGTTCTCCAGCCAGCTCAGGGTCAAGGCGTCCTCCACCAGCCGGCGCATGCCGCTGCAATCCTCGCGGATACGTTCGAGCAGGCCGCGGTTGCCGCCGTCCTGCTCGGCCAGGCTGACTGCCATTTCGATGCGTGTCAGCGGTGTACGCAACTCGTGGGACATATCCGCCAGCCGCTGGCGCTGGTTGATGATCAACTGCCCGGTACGCTCGGCCATGGCGTCGAAGGTATCGGCCAGGCTTGCCAGCTCGTCGTTGCGCGAGCCGAGCAGCGAACGCACCCGCACGTCCAGACGACCATCGCTGAACTGCCGGGTCGCCTGGTCCAGGCGGCTCAGCGGCTGCATCAGGTGGCGGTAGAGCATCAGGCAGAGAATCAGCAGCAGCACCAGCGGCACCACCAGCTGCAGCAGCAGCTTGGCGTAGTGCCAATACAGACCGGGACGCATGCGCTGCGGCAGCTGGATGAGGAAATGCGCGCTACCGTCACTGAATTGAATGTCCATGATCGGGTTTTCCTGGAAGTACAGGTGGATCTTCCAGCTCAGATCACGGCCCAGGCCAAAACTTTCGGTGAAGCGCTCGGACAGCACGCTGCCGGCCAGTGGCCGTACTTCGGCCTCGACCAGCGCGGCCCAGGTCTGCTCCTGCTCCTGCAGCGTATCCAGCCAACGCTTGAGCGCGGCATGGTCGCCGGAGCGGTACATGGCCTCGGCCTGCTGGGCGTAATGGCGCAGGGTCTGCTGGTGCTCGGTGTCGATGAAGCTCATGCGCTCCTCGGTCTGCCAGGCGACCCGGGCGATCACCCAGAACAGCACCACACTGCCCAGCGCGATAACCAGGCACAGCTTCCAGAACAGGCGCCGGTTCATACGAAGCTGTACCCACGGCCGTGCAGAGTCTGCAGGCGATCGGTGGCCAGCCCGGCCTCGGTCAGGCGCCGGCGGATGCGGCTGACGTGCATGTCCAGGCTGCGGTCGTAGGTGCTGTACTCGCGCTCCAGCGCCACGCGGTAGAGGTAGGGTTTGCTCAGGGCTTCGCCGCGGTGGCTGACCAGCAGCCAGAGCAGGCGGAACTGCAGCGGGGTCAACGCCAGGTCGCACTCGCCGACACGGGCCTGCTGGGCATGGCGATCCAGGTGCAGGGTGTCCACCTGCAACTGCTCGGCCTGGCTGCCGCGGGCCGGTTCATGGCTGCGGCTGCGGCGCAGCACGGCGTCGATGCGCAGTTGCAGCTCGGTGATGTTGAACGGCTTGGGCAGGTAATCATCGGCACCGTGGCGCAGGCCGCGAATGCGCTCCTCCTCGGCACCGCAGGCGGTCAGCATGATCACCGGCATCTGCTGTTGCTCACGCAGGCGGCGCAACACGGTGAAGCCGTTGATATCCGGCAGCATCACGTCGAGCAGTACCAAGTCAGGCGCTTCATTCAGGGCCATGCCCAGCCCCGCTTCGCCGAAATGGCTGGCGCAGGTGGCATACCCCTGGCCGCGCAGCAACTCGCCCAATTGCGCACACAACGTGCGGTCATCTTCGATGATCAGAATGCGAGCCAGGCTGGCGGTCATGTGGGAGTGCTCGGACAGTTAAGGCGAATGATTCTCATATATAAGCATGAGAACTGCAAAGCCTTGCGTGCTGTCGGCAGGAAAACGCGGCATGAGCGGCGTGGTCAGTTACCCCACGCCGCCCGCTACGCGCAACTCTCGGCTCGATCAGTACACGTCGCGCCGGTAACGCCCTCCTTCACTCAGCGCCTGGACCGCCTCGGTTCCCAGCAGTTCGTGCAGTGCCGTATCGACGCCGCCGGCCATGCCTTCCAGGCTGCCGCAGACATACAGCGAGGCACCGTCGTCCAGCCAGGCACGGAGACGTTCGCAGTGCTGGCGCAGCAAATCCTGCACGTAGTGCTTTTCAGCCTGATCGCGGGAGAACGCCAGATCCAGGTGCTGCAGCTCGCCCTGGGTCAGGGCGGTTTCCAGCTCGGCGCCGCAGAAGAAGTCCTGGGCGCGGTTGCGCTCGCCAAACAGCAGCCAGTTGCGGTTCTGCCCGGCCAGCACACGGGCCCGCAGCAGCGCACGCAACCCGGCCAGACCGGTGCCGTTGCCAATCAGGATCAGCGGCCGGTCGTCATCCGGCAGGTGGAAACCGCTGTTGCGCCGCACCCGGCCCAGCACCTGGCCGCCTTCAGGCAGGTGTACCGTGAGCCAACCGGAGCCCAGCCCCAGGTGACCGTCACTGCGCCGCTCCTGGCGCACGATCAGCTCCAGCACACCGTCGGCCGCCACCGAGGCGATGGAATATTCACGGGCGCCCACCGGCACCAGCGCATCGAGCAGCGCCTGGGCATGCAGGCCCACCAGGTGGGCGAAGGTATCCGGCAACTGGCGCTCGCTCAGGGCCATGGCCAGGGTGGTCGGCTGGTCGCCCAGCATGACGGCTTCGCTGCCATCGAAGCCATGCGACTGCAGCCACTGCTGCACGACCGGCTGCCCGTGGCATGGGCGAATTTCCAGAATGTCGCCCGCCTGCCAGTCGCTCGCTGCCGGCGGCATCAGTGCGATATGGAACACCGGCGCCCCCTGACTGCCCGGATTCAGCAGCTCGCGGCGTTGCAGCGCCCAGCTTTGCCACGGGGTTTCCTTGAAGGCGATCGGGGTGGTACCGGTCAGGTCGCCCAGTTGCTGCTGCCAGCGTTGCAGGGCGGCGTGGTCCTCGCCATCGACCTCGATGGTGTCGAACAGGCGGTGCGCGCCCTGCCGACCCAGCCAGTCATTGACCCGGCGGGCGAATCCGCAGAACTGCTCATACTGCCGATCCCCCAGGGCCAGCACCGCGTAGTTCAGCTGATCCAGCACGTGCGACGCCCCCAGCACCTTGCGCTCGAAGCCCTGGGCGCTGTCCGGCGCCTCGCCATCGCCAAAGGTGCTGACCACGAACAGCGCATTACGCACCTGACCGAGGCTGTCGGCATCGATTCGCGAAAAGGGTTCGACCCGCACCGCAATACCGGCGGCCTGCAGCTGGCTGGCGCTCTGCCAGGCGAGTTGCTCGGCAAACCCGCTCTGGCTGGCGAAACCCACCAGCCAGCTGTCGCCGGACGTTCCGCCCGCCAATGTGCCGCGGGCGGCGCGGATGGCCTTTTTCTTGCGGCGTCGATCCAGGTACAGCAGCCAGCCGGTGATGAAGAACAGCGGCAGCGCAGCGCTGGCCAGCATCATCAGGATGCGTCCGGGCAGCCCGAAGTACTCGCCCACGTGCAGGGCGTACATGCTGGCCAGCATCTGCGCCTTGAAGCTCTTGTCGGCATAGCGCTCGTGCTGGCTGACCTCGCCCGTCTTCGGGTCGATCTGGAATTGGTTGAAAGCGCGGACGTGCTCCGCGTCGTCGAGGATGTAGAACACCGTGCCGGCCTGCCCGGCGACCGGCGGCAGACGCAGGTTCCAGCCGACCATCTGCGGCCCGGCCGCCTGCTGGATGCTGCGCCATACGACCTCGTAATCGACCTCAGGCGGCGGACCGACCGGCGCCTCGCGCCCCCGACCACGACCTTCCTGGCGCGCCTCGACCGGCGTGTCGGACAACAGCCGGGTCATGCCGTCGCGGTACCAGTCATAGGACCAGTACAAGCCCGTCACGCTGGCGCACAGGTAGAACAGCAGCATCCAGGTTCCGGCCACTGCGTGCAGGTCCCAGTTGAAACCGCGTCCCTTCTTGGCCCAGTCCAGCGTCAGCCAGACCCGCCAACTGCCGACCTGGCGTGGCCAGCGCAGATAGAGCCCGGACAGGCAGAAAAAGATCAGCGCCACGGTGCTGGCCGCAGTGATCTGCTTGCCCACTTCGCCCATGGCCAGGAAACGGTGCAGTTGCAGGGAAACGCGGAAGAACTCCTGCCCCACCGGCGCGTCGAGCACCTTGCCGGTGTAGGGGTCGAACGGGAGACGCGGCCCACGCCGCTCGCCCGGTGCCGGGCTGAGGAAAACGGTGCCGGGCATTTCGTAGCGACTGTCCACCCACAGCCCTGTTACCCGGTCACTGGTCGCGGCTTCGAGGCGGGCCACCAGTTCGACCGGTTCGAGCATCTGCCGACCGTTGGCCTCCAGCTGCCAGCGGTCGCCATTCAGCGCCCGCAGAATCTCGCCTTCGAAGGTATAGAACGCACCGGTAACCCCCATGACGCCCAGCACCAGGCCGGCGCTGATGCCAAAGAACCAGTGCAACTGAAACATGACTTTCTTGAACACGATGCGGCGATCCCGAAACAAGCCCTTGCTATGGGCGCGAACTCTATCTGAGAACCATTTTCATCGCCCGACTTTTACGAGATATTTACGAAGCCGTCGCGACGGCCGGTCGCCCAACCGATCGAAAGCGCTCACGGGAATCGCGTTGCCAGGCCAGTTCCTGCGCGCAATGCCCAGGCCAGAGCGCCGCCCGCAAGAATGCACACGCCGACCGCCATGTTTCGGCCAGCACCGACGTTTGACGTTATAATCGCCGGTTTTCGGGCCAAGCCGCCCCACCATCGAATTCCATTCAGGCACGCAATCCATGACCACTCAGGCCGCCGAAGTCGCCAAGCGCCGCACGTTCGCGATCATTTCCCACCCCGACGCCGGTAAAACCACCATTACCGAAAAGCTCCTGCTGATGGGCAAGGCGATTGCCGTGGCCGGCACGGTGAAGTCGCGCAAGTCCGATCGCCATGCGACGTCAGACTGGATGGAAATGGAGAAGCAACGCGGGATCTCGATCACCACCTCGGTGATGCAGTTCCCCTACCGCGAGCACATGATCAACCTGCTCGACACCCCCGGCCACGAAGACTTCTCGGAAGATACCTACCGCACCCTGACCGCGGTGGACAGCGCGCTGATGGTGCTCGACGGCGGCAAGGGCGTCGAACCACGCACCATCGCCCTGATGGATGTCTGTCGCCTGCGCGACACGCCCATCGTCAGCTTTATCAACAAACTCGACCGCGACATCCGCGACCCGATCGAACTGCTCGACGAAATCGAAGCGGTCCTCAAGATCAAGGCTGCGCCAATCACCTGGCCGATCGGCTGCTACCGCGACTTCAAAGGCGTGTACCACCTGGCCGACGATTACATCATCGTCTACACCGCCGGCCATGGTCATGAGCGCACCGAAACCAAGATCATCGAGAAACTCGACTCCGACGAAGCCCGCGCCCACCTGGGCGACGAGTACGACCGTTTCGTCGAACAGCTGGAGTTGGTGCAGGGTGCCTGCCACGAATTCAACCAGCAGGAGTTCCTCGACGGCCAGCTGACCCCGGTGTTCTTCGGTACGGCCCTGGGCAACTTCGGCGTCGACCACGTACTGGATGCGGTAGTCGACTGGGCACCGAAACCGCTGGCCCGCGTCGCCAACGAGCGCACCGTGGAGCCGATCGAAGAGAAATTCACCGGTTTCGTGTTCAAGATCCAGGCGAACATGGACCCGAAACACCGGGACCGCATCGCCTTCATGCGCATCTGCTCGGGCAAGTACAGCCAGGGCATGAAGATGCGCCACGTGCGCCTAGGCAAGGACGTGCGCATCGGCGACGCCCTGACCTTCTTCTCCAGCGAACGCGAGCAACTGGAAGAAGCCTTTGCCGGCGACATCATCGGTCTGCACAACCACGGCACCATCCAGATTGGCGACACCTTCAGCGAAGGCGAAAGCCTGGGCTTCACCGGCATCCCGCACTTCGCGCCGGAACTGTTCCGCCGCGTGCGCCTGAAAGACCCGCTGAAATCCAAGCAACTGCGCCAGGGCCTGCAGCAGTTGGCCGAAGAAGGCGCGACCCAGGTGTTCTTCCCCGAGCGCAGCAACGACATCATCCTCGGCGCCGTCGGTGTGCTGCAGTTCGACGTGGTCGCCAGCCGCCTGAAGGAGGAATACAAGGTGGAATGCGGCTACGAGCCGATCACCGTCTGGTCGGCCCGCTGGATCGAATGCAGCGACAAGAAGAAGCTCGAGGAATTCGCCAACAAGGCGGTGGAAAACCTCGCCCTCGACGGCGGCGGCCACCTCACCTACCTGGCGCCGACCCGGGTCAACCTGGCGTTGATGGAAGAACGCTGGCCGGACGTGAAATTCCGCGCAACGCGCGAGCACCACTAACGGTTAGAACGTGTAGGAGCCCGCTTGCGGGCGATCAGATCCTGAACCACGCTTAGCGGCGAATAGCTCTGATCGCCGGCAAGCCGGCTCCTACAAACAGCCATTACCCTGAGGTCTGGAATGGATTCCAGTCGCTTTATCCATCAAGGCTATGCCTTGCGCTCCGGCCGTGTATCCGAACCAGGCCGCGCCTACCTGCTCACAACGGTCACACACCGCCGTCAGGCGCTCTTCCATGATTTGCACCACGCCCGTCTGTTGGTTGCAGAAATGCGTCGCTTGCATGATCAGCAACTCGTCCACTCACTCGCTTGGGTAGTGATGCCCGATCATCTGCACTGGCTTTTCCAATTGCAGGAGATGCCGCTGTCAAAGCTGGTATTACAGCTCAAATCCCGCAGCGCCATCGCTATCAACAAAGCTCGAGCTATCAATGGCCGGGTATGGCAGAAGGGCTTTCATGATCGCGCCTTGCGCGAGGAAGAAGAGCTGGCCGCCACCGCGCGCTACATCGTCGCCAATCCACTGCGTGCCGGATTGGTAAAGCGCATTGGAGACTATCCCCACTGGGATGCAGTCTGGTTGTAACACCCATCCCGTAGGAGCCGGCTTGCCAGGCATGATCGCCGGCAAGCCGGCTCCTACAGTATCTGCAGGCGACCGCAGTGACAGATGCAGCACAGTTCGGTGATGGTTGGTTCAGCCAACAGCCGTTCGGCAATGGCCGGCTCCAGTTCGGTGCGCACACGACGAGCCAGGGCACGGGCACCGAAGCGGATGTCATGGTCGCGACATAGCCAGACGCGGGCACTCGGCTCCACGTGTAGCGAGCGCCCCTGACGACTGAGGCGCTGGTTGAGCTTGCCCAGCTCGATCTCCAACAAGGCTTCCAGCCACTCGCCATCGATGCGTTCGAAACCCAGGATCCGGTCGATGCGGTTGAGGAATTCTGGCTCGAAGTGGCTGTGCAGCGCCTTTTCCAGCAGCGCCTGTTCATCACCGGGAGACAGCCCCAGCCAGCGCCTCCAGCCCTTCTGGAAGCCTTCGCGGTAGCGCTGTGCATCCTGGGCGCCGATGTTGCTGGTCATGAAGATCAGGCTGTTGCGGAAGTCGATCGTCTTGCTCCCGGCAGTCAGCGTCAGCCGGCCGTTCTCCAGCACGCCGAGCAGGCTGCGCACCACCTCCTTGTTGGCCTTTTCCAGTTCATCGAACAGGACGATACCAGGCCGGCTGTAGCTGCCCTGGATCGCCTCGACATCGAACAGCGTGGTGCCTTCCTTGCTGCCGACATAGCCCGGCGGCGCACCGGTCAGCGCGGCAACGTAATGTTCCTGGGCCAGGGTGTGCATGTCGATCCGGCAAAAGGCATCGGCACGCCCGTGAATGGCCTGGGCCAATAGACGCACGACCTCGGTCTTGCCAACCCCGGTTGGCCCCATGAACAGGTTGATCGACAGCGGCCGCTCGCGCTCGCCGATATCGGCCTTGACCACCTTGAGCAGGGCCTCGACCTGCGCCAGCACCGCGTCCTGGCCGACGATGCGGCTGCGCAGCAAGGCCATCACCTGCTCAGGCTCGAAGAGAAAGCGCGACTGCAGGCTGCCCGACATGCCCTGCCTGGCCAGACGCTCACGGTTGTGCTCGATCAGATCGTTGGCAAAGGGCATCAGGGGCTCTCACGTTGGCAGGTGGATGACCGCACCATGTTTTCCACCAAGGGGCTCACTTCCCGGGTATCGCTGCGCTCAACCCAGGCTACCGGTCTGTCGATCAGTTCCTTGGCGAAGGGCATGGACCGCCTCAGGGGTTTGAAGAGCTCGCGGCTAAAGCCCCTCCTACAACGGTGGGGTC
>JBLZZJ010000039.1:0-23951 GCA_050282285.1 Pseudomonas sp. | reverse complement strand
AGGGGCTTTAGCCGCGACAGACGAAGGTTCAGGCCGTACGTTCCTTGCCCGGATGCGGCAACTCACCCACCGGACAGTCCGCCACGCCGATGGTCGAGCGGGTCAGCTTCTCCACATCCGCCTGGGCCTTTTGCGCATCCAGCACCCAGGTGCGGTAGAAGTCGAACGGGCAATCGGCAACGCCCTTGTCGCCGTCGCCGGAGTTGTAAACGCCGGTGTAGCCCCGGTGGAGCAGCTTGAACAGGTGGTTCTGCGACTGGTCGTTGGCCCGCGCATCGCGGATCTGCGACACCGAGAGCTGGGCGTACTGGATGCCCATTTCCTCCTCGCCGCACTCACCGAGGGTGCGCCCGTCGAAGCCGATAATCGCCGAGTGGCCAAAGTAGGAATACACGCCGTCGAAACCGGCGGCATTGGCCACCGCCACGTAGCAGTTGTTGGCCCAGGCCATGGTCTTGGACATCAGCACCTGCTGCTCCTTGGCCGGGTACATGTAACCCTGGCAGCGCACGATCAACTCGGCGCCTTTCATCGCGCAGTCACGCCAGATTTCCGGGTAGTTGCCGTCATCGCAGATGATCAGGCTGATCTTCATGCCCTTGGGGCCGTCGCTGACGTAGGTGCGATCGCCCGGGTACCAGCCCTCGATCGGGCACCAGGGAATGCACTTGCGGTACTTCTGCACGATCTCGCCCGCATCGTTGATCAGGATGAGGGTGTTGTACGGCGCCTTGTGCGGGTGTTCTTCGTGGCGCTCACCGGTGAGCGAGAAAATGCCCCAGGTCTTCGCCTCGCGGCAGGCGGCGGAGAAGATCGCGGTTTCGTCACCGGGAATGCTGGCGGCGGTGGCCATCATCTCGTCGGTGTCGTACATGATGCCCATGGTGCTGTACTCGGGAAACACCACCAGGTCCATGCCCGGCAGACCGAGCTTCATGCCCTTGATCATCTCGGCGATCTTGCGCGCGTTGTCG
Source organism: Pseudomonas sp. (assembly GCA_050282285.1). Taxonomy (GTDB): domain Bacteria; phylum Pseudomonadota; class Gammaproteobacteria; order Pseudomonadales; family Pseudomonadaceae; genus Aquipseudomonas. The sequence continues at coordinate 22,977 of JBLZZJ010000039.1, read as the reverse complement.
AGCACTTCGGCCTTGCTGTGCAGGCGCGGCATCTTGTAGTTGACGACGGCGACGCCGACGGTGTCCGGGCTGCTGGAAATATCGCCGTGACGCATGGGGTTCTCCTCAAGTCGAAGGCGTGTGTAGGAGCCAGCTTGCTGGCGATCCGATTGCACTCGCGGGCTCAGTACGTAGGGTGGATGGCCACCCCGTGGAAAACCGCAAAGCGTTTTCCACCACGGTCATGACAACGGTGGACAAGCGGAGCGTTGTCCACCCTACAAAAGCAAAAACGCCTCAATGGCTGATCATCCACGGCCGACCGGCCGGCTTGCCTTTCATGGCATGCGGATTGGCCTTGGTTGGCGCCAGGGGTTTGTTCGGCGTGCAGCAGCCACAGCCTTTCGGGTGCTTGCGACGTTGCGCGTATTCCTCGACAGTCTGCGGCGCGTTGGCGCTGCGCTCGTTGGCGGCGATGGCGCGACGCTGGCTGCCCGACATGGTGGCCAGGCCCGGCGCGGAGAGAATCACGCGACGGCTGTCGCTGCCGCAGTAGGGGCAACCGCACGGCTGGTCGCGCTCGGCCATGGGCCGCAGGGCGGTGAAGTCGCCGCAGTCGGCGCAGTCGTATTCGTAGATGGGCATGACAGGTTCTCCCGACTCGTTGAAACAGCCTTGTTCCCGCTCCCCCCCTGGGGAGAGGAGCGGGTTCGCTCACTTGTCGTAGGCGATGGGCAGATCGATGCTGCCGTCGAGGTGCTTGATCGGGCCGGAGGCGTTCGGGTTGATGTCGAACTCGAAGATTTCCGTGGGCAACCACAGGGTCGCGCAGGCATTGGGGATGTCGACCACACCACTGATGTGCCCCTGCACCGGCGCCGAGCCGAGCAGCGAGTAGCCTTGCGCCGGGCTGTAGCCGAACTTGGTCAGGTAGTTGATGGCGTTCAGGCAGGCCTGCTTGTATGCCAGGTTGACGTCCAGGTAGTGCTGCTTGCCGGCCTCATCCACCGAGATCCCTTCGAAGATCAGGTAGTTGTTGTAGTTCGGTACCACCGGGCTGGGCTTGAAGATCGGGTTCTTGATGCCGTACTTGGCCATGCCGCCCTTGATCAGCTCGACCTTCATGTGCACCCAGCCGGCCATCTCGATGGCGCCGCAGAAGGTGATTTCGCCGTCGCCCTGACTGAAGTGCAGGTCACCGACCGACAGGCCCGCACCGTCCACGTACACCGGGAAGAAGATCTTCGAGCCACGCGACAGGTCCTTGATGTCGCAGTTGCCGCCATGCTCACGCGGCGGCACGGTGCGCGCGCCGGTGGCGGCAGCCTTGTCGCGGGCCTCGCCCTTGAGCTTGCCCATGTGCGCGGTATCGGACTTCGGCGGATTGGCCAGCGGCGGTACGCGGGTCGGGTTGGTGTCGATCAGCTCCTGCTCGCGCTTGTTCCAGTCGGCGAGCATCTTGTGGTCCGGCAGGCAGCCGATCAGGCCGGGGTGAATCAGGCCGGCGAAGTTCACCCCCGGAATGTGCCGCGAGCTGGTGAACATGCCCTTGAAGTCCCAGATCGACTTCTGTGCATGGGGGAAATGATCGGTGAGAAAACCGCCACCGTTCTGCTGCGAGAAGAAGCCGTTGAAGCCCCAGAGCGAGTCTTGCCGCGCGCCGATGTCGAGCAGGTCGACCACCAGCAGGTCCCCCGGCTCGGCGCCCTGCACGCCGACCGGACCGGACAGGTAATGCACGGTGGACAGATCGACGTCGCGCACGTCGCTGGCGTCGTCGTTGTTCTTGATCGCCCCGGCCGTCCAGTCGTAGGTCTCGAGGATGAAATCGTCACCGGGCTTGACCCAGCACGCCATCGGAATGTCAGGGTGCCAGCGGTTGTGGATCTGCTCGTTTTCGGTGGCGGCCTGATTGAGGTCGACCTTGATCAGCGTTTCGGTCATGACAAAGCTCCTGGGACCGTGAGTGAAAGCCTGGCGGCATGCGCCGGGTACGGGGCCAGTCTCGGGGGCTGGGAGTGATCGGAAAATACGTCGGATGACGTATGGGAAACGCCCGTGAACACGGGCTTGCAGGTGTTTCTGACGCGCACGAAAAAGCGGCCGGCGCATGGAGAACACGCCGGCCGTAAAACGGGAACTGTTGTAGCTCTCAGGGCACCGTTACACCGACAGGTAGCGGCTGATGGTGGCCTCGTCGACCTTGTCGCGGGTCTCTTCGATGACGAACTTGCCCTTCTCGATCACCAGGAAGCGGTCGGCGATTTCCATGGTGAACGACAGCACCTGCTCGGAAACGACGATGGTCAGGTCACGCAGGTTGCGGATCTCCTTCAGGGTGCGGGCGATGTCCTTGATGATCGACGGCTGAATGCCCTCCGTGGGTTCGTCGAGCAGCAGCACCTTGGGATTGGTCGCCAGGGCCCGGGCGATCGCCAGTTGCTGTTGCTGGCCACCGGAGAGGTTGCCACCCTTGCGCGCACGCATCTCGTGCAGCACCGGAAACAACGCATACAGATCATCCGGTACCTTGCCCCTGGCGGAGGCCGGCAGGCCGGTCTGGATGTTTTCCAGCACGGTCATGCTGGGGAAGATCATCCGCCCCTGGGGCACGTAGGCGATGCCGCTCTCCACCCGCTGATGGGTGTCCAGACCGGAAATGTCCTGGCCGTCGACCCGGATCTGCCCACCCCATTGCGGCAGCACGCCCATCAGGCTCTTGAACAGGGTGGTCTTGCCCATGCCGTTGCGGCCCATGACCGCGACGATCTCGCGCTTTTCCACGTTGAGATCGAGGTCATGGAGAATCTGGCTCTGGCCGTAGCCGGAGGTGAGGTTGCTGATCTGGAACATGGAAACTCCTTACTGAATGACGTCCGGGGCTCAGGCTGCGCATCGGGCACCCTCGCGAATCAATGCCCCAGGTACACCTCGATCACCTTGGGGTTGCTCTGCACCGCGTCCATGCTGCCCTCGGCCAGCACCTTGCCCTGGTGCAGCACCGTGACCTTGTGCGCGATGCTTTTGACGAACTCCATGTCGTGCTCGATGACCAGCACCGAGCGCCCCTGGCTGATGCGCTTGAGCAGCTCGGCGGTCTGCATGCGCTCGTTGACGCTCATGCCGGCCACCGGCTCGTCGAGCATCAGCAGTGCCGGGTCCTGCATCAGCAGCATGCCAATCTCCAGCCACTGCTTCTGGCCATGGGAAAGCAGGTCCGCCTGCATATGCAGTTGGTCCGCCAGCAGAATCTCCGCCGCCACTTCTTCGACCCGCGCCACCACTTCGGCAGTGCGTTTGAAGAACAGTGCACCCAGCACCGTGCGGCCCTTGGGGTAAGACATTTCCAGGTTCTCGAAGACCGTGAGGTTTTCGTAGATCGACGGGTTCTGGAACTTGCGACCGACACCCGCCCGCACGATGTCGAATTCGCGCATCTTGGTCAGCTCGCGGTTCTCGAACTGGATGCTGCCGGCGGTGGCTTTGGTCTTGCCGCAGATCAGGTCGAGCACCGTGGTCTTGCCGGCGCCGTTGGGGCCGATCACCACCCGCACTTCGTTGCGGTCGATGTACAGGTTGAGGTCATCCACGGCCTTGAATCCATCGAAGGACACGGTGAGTCCTTCGATGGCCAGCACCGGCTTGGGCATCTGGAATCCGATCGGCTGGCTCATGGGGTGGCCTCCAGTTCACGGGCTTTGTTGACGCTGGCCGGCACGCTGGGTGGCGGAACAACGACAGGGGCTGGCTTGCGGGTGAATTTGCCCAGCCATTTTTTCCCGTGGCTTTCCCACAGGCCGGCGAGGCCGTTGGGGAAGTACATGACCACGGCGATGAACAGGCCGCCCATCAGGTACAGCCAGAGCTCGGGGAAGGTTTCGGAGAAGTATGTCTTGCCGTAGTTGACCAGCAGCGCCCCGTACACGGCGCCCAGCAGCGACATGCGCCCGCCGACGGCCGCGAAGATCACCATCTCGATGGACGGGATGATGCCGACGAAACTCGGCGACATGAAGCCCACCTGCAAGGCGAACATCGCCCCGCCGATTGCGGAAAACGCCGCCGCCACGCAGAACACGAAGATCTTGAAGCTGGCCACGTCGTAGCCGGAAAAGCGCACCCGCTCTTCCTTGTCGCGCATGGCCATCAGCAGGCGGCCAAGCTTGGAGGCGAGGATGAAACGGCCGAGCAGGATGCAACCGAACAGCAGGAAGGCGTTGACGAAGTACAGGATCAGCTTGGCGCTGTCATCACGAATGTCCCAGCCCATCAGGGTCTTCAGGTCGGTGATGCCGTTGACCCCACCGGTCAGCCCCTGCTGGCCGATGATCAGCACCGTGAGAATCAGCGCGATGGCCTGGGTCACGATGGAGAAATACACATCCCCCACCCGACGCTTGAACATCGCCACGCCGATCACCAGCGCCAGGATCACCGGCACGGCGATCACTGCCAGCAGGGTGAAACCGAAGCTGTGGAACGGCTGCCAGAGCAGCGGCAGTTCGGTGATCTGGTTCCAGTCCATGAAGTCGGGAATACCCGGCGTCGACTGGATCTTGGTGCTCTCCGGATCGGAGGCTTCGAGCTTGAGGAACATCGCCATGCAGTAGCCGCCCAGGCCGAAGAACACCCCCTGCCCCAGGCTGAGAATGCCGCCATAGCCCCAGCACAGCACCAGCCCCACGGCCACGAAGGCGTAGGTCAGGTACTTGCCGACCATGTTCAGGCGAAAGGCATCCAGCACCAGCGGGAACACCACCAGGATCAGCGTGGCCAGCACCGCCAGGCCAATCGCGCCCTGTTTGCCGCCGAGAAATTTATCGAGTGTCGGGTTCATGTCCAGGCCCTCTGATTGCACAACAAACCCTGTAGGAGCCAGCTTGCTGGCGATCCTGCGGGAGTCATCGCCAGCAAGCTGGCTCCTACAAACAGCGACTTCTGCATCACTTGCGCACCTTGCTGGAGAACAGGCCCTGGGGGCGCAGCATCAGGATCAGGATCACCGCCGAAAGGGTGAACACCTTGGCCATCGAACCGCTCATGAAGAACTCCATCAGCGACTGCGCCTGGGCGATGCTGAATGCCGAGGCGATGGTGCCGAGCAGGCTGGACGCGCCGCCGAAGACCACCACCAGGAAGGTGTCGACGATGTACAGCGAACCGGCGGTCGGCCCGGTGGAGCCGATGGTGGTGAACGCGGCACCGGCCACACCAGCCACACCGCAACCCAGGGCGAAGGTCATGCGGTCGACCTTGCGGGTGTTGATCCCCACGGCGCGGCTCATCACCCGGTTCTGCACGGTGGCGCGCACATGCAGGCCCCAGCGCGAGCGGTAGAGCATGAGGAAGATGGTGGCGGTCAGCAGCACGGTCAGGCCCATGACGAACAGGCCGTTGCGCGGGATGTCGATGGCCTCGGTGGGATTCCACGACCCCATCAGCCAGTCCGGCAGCGTGGCGCTGACTTCACGGGCGCCGAAGATCGAGCGGAACGCCTGCTGCATCACCAGCGACAGGCCCCAGGTCGCCAGCAGCGTATCGAGCGGGCGCTGGTAGAGCTTGCTGATCATCGCCCATTCCACCAGCCAGCCAAGGGCGCCGGCGATGAAGAACGAGAGGATGATCGCCAGAAAAAAGTAGTACGGCCCGAAGGCCGGTGCGTAGTGCGACGTGAGCGAGGACACCACGAAAGTGGTGTAGGCGCCGATGGTGAGAAATTCCCCATGGGCCATGTTGATCACGCCCATCTGGCCGAAAATGATCGCCAGCCCCAGGGCCATCAGCAGCAGCACGCAGAACACGGACAGGCCGTTGAACCCTTGCATGGCCGCGATGGCTCCAAATTCCGATAGCCATTCCATGATGATGGTCTCCTGCTGGAAGAAAGGTCGTCAGGGACCAGGGCGTTGGCGACTGCGCGGCGGCAATCGCCAGCACCCTGGCACCTGGGCAAGCGCGTCGCGCAGGACTGGCCTGCGCGACGCGTCAGGGCTTACTGGTAGCCTTTCGGGAACGGGTTCGGTTCGATCAGATCGGACTCGTACACCAGCTTGAACTGGCCGTCTTTCTGGACCTGGCCAATGCGGGTCTTGCTCCACAGGTGCTGGTTCTCGTGAACCTTCACGTAGCCTTCCGGCGCGGTGGTCAGCTCGATACCGACGGACGCCGCAGCCACTTTCTCGACATCGAAGCTGCCGGCTTTTTCCACGGCGGCTTTCCACAACCACGGGCCAAGGTAGGCGGCCTGGGTCACGTCGCCGATCACCGCGTCCTTGCCGTACTTGGCCTTGAAGGCTTCGACGAAGGCAGCGTTGTTGGGGTTGTCCAGGCTCTGGAAGTACTTCATGGAGGCGTAGAAACCTTCCATGTTCTCGCCACCGATGCCGAGCAGTTCATCCTCGGTGACCGACAGGGTCAGCAGGGTCTGCTTGTCGGCGGTAACGCCGGCGGCTTTCATCTGCTTGTAGAACGCCACGTTGGAGCCACCGACCACGGCAGCGAAGACCACGTCCGGTTTGCGCAGCTTGACCTTGTTGATCAGCGAGCCGAACTGGGTATTGCCCAGCGGGTAGTACTCTTCGCCCACCACTTCGCCGCCGAGCACGTTTTCGATGTGCTTGCGCGCGATCTTCATCGAGGTACGCGGCCAGATGTAGTCCGAACCGATCAGGTAGAAGGTCTTGGCGCCCTTCTCCTTGGCGATCCAGTCCAGGCCCGCGAGGATCTGCTGGGTGGCTTCCTGGCCGGTGTAGACGACGTTCTTCGACTGCTCCAGGCCTTCGTAGAAGGTCGGGTAGTAGAGCAGGCCGTTTTCTTTCTCGAACACCGGCAGCACGGCTTTGCGCGAGGCCGAGGTCCAGCAGCCGAACACCGCCGCCACCTTGTCGCCGACCAGCAGCTTGCGCGCCTTCTCGGCGAAGGTTGGCCAATCGGAAGCCCCATCTTCCTGAATGACCTTGATCTGCCGACCGAGGATGCCGCCGCTGGCGTTGATCTGCTCGATGGCCAGGCGCTCGGCCTGGATCGAACCGGTTTCGGAGATGGCCATGGTGCCTGTGGCCGAGTGCAGCTGGCCCACCGTCACCTCGGTGTCGGTCACGGCCAGGCCGGTGGTGTTGACGCCGTCAGCCAGGGCCATCTGGCTGCACACACTGGCCGCCAGCAGCGAGAGTGCCGCAGCACCCAACGCTAGCCGACGGGGAAGAAAGCGGGTCGGTCGTGAATCCATGGTCGTGCTCCTCTGGGTGGTTTTCCTCCCTGGCTCGCCTCTCGGGTACCAGTTCGGTTCGCCGCCAGCATGCGTTTGCCAACCCCCAGGCGGTATACGCAGGTTGACGTAACGGCATACGTCATCTGACGTAGAGCACGCCGCCCCAGGCTGGTGCATGCTGGCGCCTGCCTGAGCGCCAGCCGTTGAGCGCACGCGCCCTGGCGCGTGCTTGAGCCGCACAGGGCATGGATGTTGCAGTTTCAAACGTGTGTTTCACCTCCTCGCTAAGGAGCCCCTTTCGTGCAACCGACCGGCACCCAGCGCATCGTCAAGATCCGCCGCGACTACAACAGCTGGGTCGCCGACGAGACCATGGAGGACTACGCCCTACGCTTCACCCCCAGGTCGTTTCGCAAATGGTCGGAATTGCGCATCGCCAACACCGCGCTGGGCGCCGTGTCGTTCCTCGCCCTGGAGGCCATCGGCGGCGCCCTCGCCCTCAGCTACGGCTTCACCAACACCCTCTGGGCAATACTCTCCGTGGCGCTGGTGATCTTCCTTACGGGCCTGCCGATCAGCTATTACGCCGCCCGCTACGGCGTGGACATGGACCTGCTGACCCGGGGCGCGGGTTTCGGTTACATCGGCTCGACCATCACCTCGCTGATCTACGCCAGCTTCACCTTCCTGTTCTTCGCCCTGGAAGCGGCGATCATGGCCCTGGCCCTGGAGCTGTACTTCGCCATCCCCCTGGCCCTGGCGTATGTCATCTGTTCGGTGATCATCATTCCGCTGGTGGCCTTCGGCATCACCCTGATCAACCGCCTGCAGATGTGGACGCAGCCGGTGTGGCTGTTCCTGCTGTTCCTGCCCTACGTGTTCGTCATCGCCAAGAACCCCGACGCCCTGAGCGACCTCACCAGCTTCGCCGGGCGTGAGGGTGAAGGTGGCGCGTTCAACCTGCTGCACTTCGGCGCGGCCTGCACCGTGGCCCTGGCACTGGTGACGCAGATTGGCGAGCAGGTCGATTACCTGCGCTTTCTCCCAGAGAAGACCCGCAAGAACCGCACGCGCTGGTGGGCGGCGCTGCTGATGGCAGGCCCCGGCTGGATCATTCCCGGCGCGCTGAAGATGCTCGCTGGGGCGTTTCTCGCCTTTCTCGCCCTGCAGCACGAAATCCCCTTGGACAAGGCGGCCGAGCCGACCCAGATGTACCTGGTGGCCTTCAACTACGTGTTCAGCTCGCCGCAGTGGGCCCTGGGCGCCATGGTGCTGTTCGTCATCGTCAGCCAGGTGAAGATCAACGTCACCAACGCCTACGCCGGCTCCCTGGCCTGGTCGAACTTCTTCGCGCGCATCACCCACAGCCATCCGGGCCGGGTGGTCTGGCTGGTGTTCAACGTGGCCATCGCCCTGATGCTGATGGAGCTGGGCGTGTTCCAGGCCATCGAGGAAGTGCTCGGCCTCTACGCCAACGTCGCCATCGCCTGGATCGGCGCGGTGGTGGCCGACCTGGTGATCAACAAACCCCTGGGCCTGTCGCCGAAACACATCGAATTCAAGCGCGCGCACCTCTACGACATCAACCCGGTGGGCGTCGGTGCCATGCTGATCGCCTCCCTGCTGTCGATCATTGCCCATGGCGGGCTGTTCGGCGCCCTGGCCCAGGCGGCCTCACCGGTCGTCGCGCTGGGCTCGGCGATGCTCTTCGCGCCGCTGATCGCCTGGCTGACCAAGGGTCGCTACTACCTGGCGCGCAGCAGCGACGAGCACCTGCTCTACCCGGTCAGCCGGGCCAGAACCGTGCAGTGCGGCCTGTGCAGCAATGACTTCGAAACCGAGGACATGGCTTTCTGCCCGGCCTACAGCACGCCGATCTGCTCGCTGTGCTGTTCGCTGGACGCGCGCTGCGGCGACGTGTGCAAACCCCGGGCACGGCTCGCCGAACAGCTCGACGACTTCATTCGCTGGCTGTTTCCCACCGTCTCCATCCCCCGCCTGCACAGCCGCCTGGCGCAGTACCTGGGGCTGCTCACGGTGCTGGTGGCGTTGCTGTTCTTCTCCATGGCCATGATTTACAGCCAGGTGTCCCATGGCCTGCTGGAGCAATCACCGGAGGCGCGGGAAACCCTGTACCTGGCGTTCTTCAAAGCCTTCCTCACGCTTTCGCTGTTCGCCGCGATCCTTGCCTGGTGGGTGGTGCTGACCCGCGAGAGCCGGCGCGTGGCCCAGGAGGAATCGGACCGGCAGACCCAGTTGCTGATGCAGGAGATCGCCGCCCACCGCAAGACCGACGAGGCGCTGCAGAAAGCCAAGGAATCCAGCGAAGCCGCCAACGCCGCGAAAAGCCGCTACGTCACCGGCCTCTCCCACGAACTGCGCACGCCCCTCAACAGCATCCTCGGCTACACCCAGATTCTGCAGCGCGATGCTGGCATGCCGGGGCAGCACCAGGACGCGCTGGCGACCATCTTCCGTAGCGGCTCGCACCTGCTGTCATTGATCGACGGCCTGCTCGATGTGGCCAAGATCGAGGCCGGCAAGCTGCACCTGGAGCTCAGCGAAATCCCCTTCCCCGAGTTCGTGCACCAGCTCGAACGCATGTTCACCCCCCAGGCCGAGGAAAAGGGCCTGCGCTTTCGCCTGGAAACCCTGGGGCGTATGCCTGCGGTGGTGCGGGGTGACGTGAAACGCGTGCGGCAGATCCTTATCAACCTGCTGGGCAACGCGGTGCGCTTCACCGACAGCGGCGAGGTCAGCCTGCGGGTCAGCTACCTGCGCGAAACCGCCAGCTTCGAGATCATCGACACCGGTATCGGTATCGACCCGGAGCAGATCGAGCGGATTTTCCAGCCGTTCGAGCGAGGCGACCTGATGCGCCAGGACAACGGCGTCGGCCTGGGCCTGACCATCACCCGCATGCTCACCTCGCTGATGGGCGGCGATATTTCGGTCAGCAGCGTGCCGGGCCAAGGCACGCGTTTCCGGGTGCGCCTGTTCCTCTCGGAAGTGCGGGTGCCCCAGGCGGTGGTGCATGTGGAGCACGACATCATCGGCTACCACGGCCCACGCCGCCTGATCCTGGTGGTCGATGATCATGTCGAGCACCGCCGCGTGCTTGCCGGCATGCTCGAACCCCTGGGTTTCGAGATCGCCCAGGCCGCCAACGGCCAGGAAGCCATCCGCCAGGTTGCTCTGCTCGCCCCCGACCTGATCCTCATGGACCTGTCGATGCCGCAGATGGACGGCTGGGAAACCAGCCGGCTGATCCGCCGTAATGCCCTGTCCCAAGCGCCGATCATCGTCATCTCCGCCAACGCCTTCGCCGACGACCGCGAACGCAGCGTCGCGGCCGCCTGCAACGACTACCTGGCCAAACCGGTGCACACCCCGGAGCTGCTCGAACGTATTCACAAGCAGCTCGACCTGCAATGGCTGCGGCGCACGCCACCCATTGCGCAGGCCACTGCCATCGTCCTGCCGGGCGCCAATGACCTGGAGGAGCTGCGCGAACTCGGCGCCATCGGCTACGTACGCGGCATTCAGGAGAAACTCGACGCCATTGACCGGCTGACACCTGCCAGCACCGGCTTTACCGCGCCCCTGCGGGCCCTGGTGAAAAGCTTCCGCCTGGACGAATTCAACCGCCAACTCAAGGAGGCCGAGCATGAACGCGCTGACCAATCCATCTGAACGCGGGGTGATCCTGATCGTCGATGACACACCGGACAATCTCGCCCTGCTCTCCGACGCCCTCGACGACGTCGGCTACATGGTGCTGGTCGCGCTGGACGGCCTCAGTGCGTTGAGCCGTATCCAGCGGCGCCGGCCGGACCTGATCCTGCTGGATGCGATGATGCCGGGCCTGGATGGCTTCGAAACCTGTCGCCGCATCAAGGGCGATGCCGCGACGGCGGATATCCCGGTGCTGTTCATGACCGCCCTGACCGACAGCGAACACGTGGTGGAGGGCTTCGAGGCCGGCGGCATCGACTACGTGACCAAGCCGATCAACACCGAGGAAGTGCTGGCCCGCGTCGCCTCGCACCTGCGCACCGCGCGCATCCTCAAGTCGGCACGGGCCGCCAGCCAGCCGGTCGACCTGACGCTGAGCAACGAACCCACCTACGAAACCCTGTCGACACGCTTCCAACTGACCGAACGTGAAGTGGAAGTGCTGCGCTGGGTCGCCTGCGGCAAGACCAACCGCGATATCGGCGACATTCTCGGCCTGTCGCCGCGCACGGTGAACAAGCACCTGGAGCACGTCTACGTGAAGCTGGGGGTGGAAACCCGCACCGCCGCTGCTGCCGTGGCGATCTCCGCCAGCGTGGCGCGGGCCGTCTGATCGCGCTCAGCGATTGCCCTGCAACTGTTTCAGCAACGGCTCACACTGGTCGGGCTGATCGCCGCTGGGGGCGACCAACGCGAGCACGCCGGCAGCCGGCGCGAGAGTAACGCCCAGCAACAGCATGCCGGCACCACGCAGGGCCAGCGGCGTTACCTGTACCCCGGCCGACGGGTTCTTGAAGCTGCCCTCGACGTACAGCGGGGAACGCAGGGAGAAGATGCGCAGGCCCTTGGAGGCCGGTGTGATGTCGAGGTCCAGGCGTTCCTTGGCGAAATCGGCGGTGCCGTCCACGCGGATGATGGCGTTCTCGGTGTCCACCACCGCCAGGCGCGTGGTCATCAGGCCATTCTTGAAGCCCAGGTCGGCCAGCGCGCAGTTGATCTGCACCTCCTCGTCGCCAAACATCCGGCTCACCAGGTAGTTGCCGACATTCAGGCCAGCGATTTCCATCAGCCCGCGGCTGACCGCGCCATCATTGAGTATCAGCTTCAGGTCGCCGTTGGACGTGCCGAGCAAGGCGGCCACGGAGTTGCCCTGCCCACGCAGGTCGGCGTCGCCATTGAGTTCGCCCAGGCTGGTCTGCATCGGTTCGAACGTGGGGAACAGTTGCTTGAGCTTGAAGCTTCGGGCCTTCAGGCGCGCGCGGCCCTGCAACGGCGTACGGCTGCCGTCCAGCTGGATCAGCGAATCCAGGGTGCCACCGGCCACGCCGAAACGCAGCGGGTCCAGGCTCAGCACGCCGGCATCCAGCAGCAGGCGGGTCGACAGATCACTGATCGGCAACGCCTCGCTGTGCACGATGCGCTTGCCGGTGAATCGTACGTCGGCATCCATGGCTTGCCAGCGTTCGGTCTGGAACTCCTCGACCGGCAACACTCGATCCGCCGGTTGCCGGCTGGACGCGCCGCGCTCTTTTTTCTCGGCATTGGAGTCGGCCCCGATCAGCGGGGCCAGATCCGCGAAACGCAGCTGGTTGGAAACCAGCGTGCCGGACAGCTTGGGCCGTGGCTCACCAGCGACGAATTCCAGGTCACCCTGGATATCACTCTCGCCAATACGCCCGCTGAAGCCCTGATAACGGAAGCGCGCGCCACCGGCATCGTGCAGGTGGGCGATCAACCGGCCATCGGTGGCATAGGCCGGAGTATCCGGCAGGATCACGCCCGTCAGGCCGTACAAATGCCCCAGGCTGCTGCCGGACAGACTGAGCTGCAGGTCGAGTTCGCCCAGGTTTTTCGGATCGGTCAAGGTGCCAGTCAGGACGATGCGCGTGGCGCCGGCGCGGATGTCCGCCTGCAACGGGAACGGTACATCAGCGTCGTGCAGCGCCAGCAGGCCACCCAGCTTGCCGCTGCCGTTCAGCGGCTGGCCCTTGTAGCGGCCCTTGGCGGTCCAGGCGAAAGCATAGGCCAGCGCTTCACTGTCCGGCACCCGCTCCGCACGCTGCTTGCCAACCACATCGCTGAAGGCGATCGGCTCACCCAGCTGGGTGACCTGCACCTCGAACGCGCTGTTCAGGCTCTGGTCGTTCAGTGTGATCTGCCCTTCATCGAAGGCGATGCTGCCGATATCCAGGGTCCAGGGCGACGGTGCCTCGTCCTTCTTCTGCTCGCCAAGGTCGAACGTCCAGTTGGCGCGGCCATCGGCCAGGCGCTGTAGGTTGGCGCGGGGAGCCCCCAGTTCGATGTACGGGATGTGCACGGTTTTCCACAGCAGCGGCAGCGGCGCCAGGCGCAGGGCCACCCGGTCCAGGCTGACGAAAGTATCGCCCTCGGCCCACTCCGGATTGCCCAGCACCAGTTGCTCGGCGGACAGGTGCGGCCACGGCACCCAGGCACGCCAGCCACCCTCATCCGTTTCGCGCCGCCAGATCAGCCGCAGATCGCCATTGATCGCAAATGGACGGTGCAGGACCTCGGACACCTGGGTGTTGATCGTCGGCCTGAGCAGGTTCCAGTCGAACAGCACCAGGAACAGCATCAGCACCGCCACCGGCACCAGCACCGCGGCCAGACAAGCACCTACCACTCTGCGAACACGCGTCATGCACACTCCCTTCTCGAACCGGCTCCAGTGTAGCAAGGTCGGTTTTCGGTCGACCCATGGTGTTATCGACCGGAACAATGCCCGTATGATTCCCCATTCCACCTAAGCAGTGCACCTCTACAAACGTAGGCGAGGCAGTCAGCGCGAGGCAAAAACAGGCGAAAAGCGGAGTTTACGACGTGTAAATGAGCATTTTGACTGGGCTGGCAATCCAGCCTGTTTTTAACGCTGCGATGGCAACGTAGGTAGTTTTTAGAAGTGCCCAGAAGCGAATGCGCCAGGAAATCCGCCCATGCGCCTGATCGACACCCACACCCACCTCGACTTCCCCGATTTCGACGCCGACCGCGCGGCGTTGCTGGCGCGCAGCCGTGCCGTGGGGGTCGAGCGCCTGGTGGTACTGGGCGTCTACCAGGCCAACTGGCAGCGTGTGTGGGACCTGGTGCAGACGGACAACGGCCTGCACGCGGCCCTGGGCCTGCACCCAATCTACCTCGACGACCACCGTCCCGAGCACCTGAATGAATTGCGCCAGTGGCTGGAGCGCCTGGCGGGGCATGCGCAGCTGTGCGCCGTGGGTGAAATCGGCCTGGACTACTACGTCGAACACCTCGACCGCGACCGCCAGCAGGCGGTGTTCGAGGCGCAACTGGCGCTGGCCAGCGAATTCGACCTACCGGCGCTGATCCATGTGCGTCGCGCCCATGCGGCCACCATCGCCACCCTGAAACACGCGAAGCTCAAGCGCGCCGGCATCATCCACGCCTTCGCCGGCAGCTACGAGGAAGCCCGGGAGTACCTCAAGCTGGGCTTCAAGCTGGGCCTCGGCGGTGCCCCTACCTGGCCCCAGGCCAACCGCCTGCACAAGGTGGTGGCGCGCCTGCCGCTGGATGCGGTGGTGCTGGAAACCGACGCCCCGGACATGGCCCCCGTCATGTACCCCAACCAACGCAATAGCCCGGAACACCTGCCCGCCATCTGCACGGCCATTGCGGAGCTGATGGGCGTCAGCGCCGAGCAACTGGCCGAAGCCAGCAGTCGGAATGCGGCGCAGGTGTTTGGCTGGGACTTTAGGCCGGCCTGAGTCGCCATCTCCCTGGGTATCGCTTCGCTCAACCCAGGCTACGTGCTGCGGTCCTGTAGGAGCGGCTGGGCGGCATTCCGATTGGCCGCGAGCTCTTTGCTTTGATTCAGGTATTTCGGTGATGCCGCAGATTAAGAGCTCGCGGGCAAGCCCGCTCCTACAGTAGAGCCGTGCCTGCGATTGAATGAAAAAGCCCGCCAGAAGGCGGGCTTTTCTACAGCGGAAGCGGCGATCAGACGCGAAATGCGCCGATCAGCATTTTCAGGCGTGACACCAGTTCGGTCAGCTCGCGGCTGGCCTGTTCGGTCTGGCTGGCGCCCATGGCAGTGCGTTCGCCGGCGTGGTTGATTTCGACGATGTTCTGGTCGATATCGTGGGCCACTGCGGTCTGCTGCTCGGCGGCGGCGGCGATCTGCTGGTTCTGGTCGACGATGGTGCCGACAGCCCCCAGGATGTTTTCCAGCGCCTGCTGGACCTTGCCCGACTCGTTGACCGTGCCGTCCGCCATCTGGTGGCTGATGTTCATGGTCTTCACCGCCGCCCCGACGCCGCCCTGCAACTTGACGATCATCGTTTCGATTTCTTCGGTGGACTGCTGAGTGCGCTTAGCCAGGTTGCGCACCTCGTCGGCCACCACGGCAAAGCCGCGCCCCTGCTCACCGGCCCGCGCGGCCTCGATTGCCGCGTTGAGGGCCAGCAGGTTGGTCTGTTCGGCAATGCCCTTGATCACATCCAGCACCTGGCTGATCGACGCGCTGTCGCTGGCCAACTGGTTGATCACCAGCACTGATTGATCGATCTCGCCCGCCAGCCGCTGGATGCTGCCGACCTGGGACGCCACCAGAGCACGCCCGCTCACGGTTTCCTGGTTGACGCTCTGGGCACTGTCTACTGCGGCCGAGGCACTGCGGGCCACTTCCTGAGCGGTGGCGGACATCTGGTTCATGGCAGTGGCAACCTGTTCGATCTGACTGCGCTGACCGGCCACGGCCTGGTTGCTTTCACCGGACACCACCTCGACACGCCCGGCCTGGCGCTCGACCTCGACCACCGTCTGGTCGACCCGCTCGATCAGGTCATGGATCTTGCGCACCGTCTCATTGAAGACCTGGCCCAGCTCGCCCAGTTCGTCACGGCTCTGTGCCGAGAAACTGACCGTCATGTCGCCCGCCGCCACCTTGTCCATGACCTGGCCCAGGCTCTTGAGGGTGGTACGGGTGGAGACATAGAAGCCGCTGTAGAGGTAGACGATCAGCAGGAACACCACCACCAGCGCCACAACCAGCAACAGCATCTGCGCCCGGTTTTCCTGCAGCCGCGCCTGCAGTTGCTGATCGAGGAACGTCAGCACCGCATCGTTGAACTGATAGGTCTTGCCCATGGCCGTGCTGACGTCGTCGTAGAACTGCAGCCAGGGCGTGTCGAGGGTATCGGCGATCACCACCTTGTCTTCGAACAGCGCGATGCTGTCTTTCAGGGTCGCCTGGCTGGCCTTGGCCAGTTCCTCCAGCGCCGAACGCGCCGCCGGGCTGCTGTTGAGCGCTTCCTGCAGATTGAGGCCGTACTCGGCGTGCAGTTTTTCCAGCTCCAACAGCAGCTCATCGAACTTGGTGCTGGCAGAAGAATTGAGGAAGCCCTGACCCAGGGAGTACGCGCCGATCGCCCGGCCCTCGCTGAGTGGTGCCGTCACTAGAGGCGTAACGGCGGTGACCAACTCGGTCATCTGCCGCACTTCGCGCTGGCGGTCCTGGCTCAGGCCCGCCTGGCTGGCGACCAGCTTGATGAACACCTGTGAGCTACCCAGCAGCTTCTCGGCGAGTGCAATCTTGCCTTGCAGGGACGTTTCGTTCTCGACCGTCTGCAATTCAGCAAGCATCTCGTCGCGTTTGGCGTTGAATTCGGCGATCTGCTCGCTTTCATACACCACCGGCTCCAGCGCCTGGATGCGCTGACGCAGGGTGTCCTGCAATTGGCCGATGCGGACTTCGAGGTCGCCGGCCTGACCGGACTGGCCGATCATGGCGTTGATCTCCACCTGGTCGGCATAGCTTTCCAGATCGCGACGCAGCGACAGCGACTCACCCAGCAGATCCAGGCTTTCCAGGGCTGCCTGGGTGCTGACGAATTGACGATAGGAGTCACGCACCAGATAAAAATTGGTGACGATCATGGGCAGAAAGAACAAGACACTGATCAGGCTGAACTTCATGCCGAAGCTGAGACGATTCATCAGCGCGATGGCCGGATACAACACAGTCTTCACAAGACGTCTCCAGTTCTAATTATTGTTGTAGACCGCAAGAACAGCTGCGCAGGATCGCAGAAAACGGACGCCCCCGTCCCTGGTAGCTCGACCCTTGGCGCATTGATCAACAGGGCGGATACAGCTCGATTAACGTGACTGATGTCACAAAAGCCATCACGCACCCGGCGTCTTATATACCTGTTATCGACGCGCTTCTTTGTAACTTAAGGTTAAGCGCGTGCAGGTTTGACGCCGTCGATCTGACGCATCCTGGGGCCGAAGCTCGTGAAGCAGCGCCACAGCAGGTGCGGCCAAACGCGACGATTGATTCCAGCAAGAATGACGCGGCAATCCGCCGCGCAGGGGAATAAGTAGGCAGCCCCGTAGCCTGGGCTGAGCGAAGCGATACCCGGGGGGAGTGGGTCATACCGCCGATCTGACGGTGCCCCGCCGGCGCCGACTCAGATAGCCGTCAGGTTCGGCGCATCACGCCTCATCCGAGACGTCACGAACCAGCCCATGAGCCAGTCAGCGCCCTATCAGAGGAATAGCGTCCACAGGGCAAAGCCTGCGTACCAGAGCACAGCCGCCCGCACCAGCAATTGCCAGAGACCGTCCAGGGTGCTGACGCCCTCCTCCCCGACGACAGGCTCAGGCGTCTCGCTGGCGGCGCGTCCAACGCTGATCACCAGCTGTGCCGCGGAAATGTCCCAGCTCAGCAACTCATGCAGCAAGGCGCGGCTGACCGCAACGAAATTGCCCACCAGGGCGAAGCTCGCCGCCAGCACCCGCACCGGGAGCCAGTCGAAGGCATGCCGCAGTTGCATCGCGCGCTCACGCAAGGCCTCCTGCTCGGCATGTTCAGCCAGCAGCGCCAGCAACCGGTAGGCCAGGGCAGCCAACGGCCCAAGCAGCGCGTACCAGAAAATCACCGCGAAGAAGCTTTGGTACGCCTGCCACACCAGATGCCGCTGAACACTCTGCAGCAGAGCGCCCTCGTCGGCCTCCTCCAGCGCCAGATCCCTGCGGGCCACCAGATAGGCCGCCTCGGTATCGCCGCGTCGCCAGCTGTCGCGGAACGGCCCGAGGGCCGCCTGCAAGTCGCCACGCCCCAGGCTGTAGATCAACACCAGCACATGAACCGGAAGCGCCAGCCAGCCATAGGCGATAGGCTCCAACAGCGTCAATACCAGCGCCAATGCCAGCAGCGGCAAGACCACCAGGGCAGCGATCGCCAGCCAGGGATTGGCCATCAGGTCCTTCTGCCGCTCGACCCGCGCCAGTGCGCGCAACCACGGACCATCCTGCTGAATGGCGCTGCGCCAGGCAGAAAATTTCTCCACCCAGAGCACCAGCAGCAACACCAGAAAACTCATGACGCCTCCTTCTTGTCCATCAATGCGCTGCGTAAGCGCTTCCAGTCGAACGCCGGCCCCGGGTCGGTCTTGCGCGTCGGGGCAATGTCGCTGTGCCCGCAGATACGCGGCGGGGTGATTGCCGGATAGGCCGCTTGCAGCGCCCGGGTCAGTGCCACCAGTGCGTCATATTGCGCATCGGTAAATGGCAAATCATCGGTGCCTTCCAGCTCGATGCCCAGCGAAAAATCGTTGCAGTTCTCGCGTCCGGCAAAGCTCGATACCCCGGCATGCCATGCCCGCTCGTTACAGGAGACGAACTGGGTAACGGCACCATCACGCTCGATAAGAAAATGCGCTGACACCTGCAGGCTGCAGATATCGGCAAAATAAGGGTGCTCAGCGGGGTTCAGATTGTTCTGGAAGAAGGTCTGCACCTTGCCCGTACCGAACTGACCCGGCGGCAGGCTGATGTTATGGATCACCAGCAGCGAAATCTCGCCGGCAGGGCGTGCATTGAAATTGGGCGAGGGGCAGTGGCGTGCTTCATCGCACCAACCACTGGAAAGGTCCAACTGCATAGGGGCTCCTTGAACGAGCCCCCACTCTAGAGCAGCGCTTCGCCAAGGCCAAGCCTGACGCCGGCCGGCAAGGAAGCGCAGCGGCACTCAGGTGTCACATCAGATTGCCGACCGTAGGCGTGGCGACAGCACGACCGTAGGAGCGGGCTTGCTCGCGAGCTCTTCATTCCCGGCACAGGCCACCGAGCTCGAGGCCAAGGTTTCCATTGCAAGGCCCGCACCTGCCCTGAACCCAGCGTAGGGTGGATGACGCTTCACCCATCCACCACTTGCGATTCCATGGTGGATGAAAAAAGCGTCATCCACCCTACGCACTGCCCGCGTGTCGTTTATGGTTTTCGAACCGGGTACGGCTTCAACCGTAGGAGCGGGCTTGCCCGCGAGCTCTTCGCCAGCCGCGAGACCATCGCGCCAGGAGCAAACAAGAGCTTGAGGCCAAGGCCTCTCCTACAGAGCTAGCCTCAGTGATTCAACACAGCGAAGAGCACCTGCGACCACACAAACAAAAACGCCGCCAACAATGGCGGCGTTTTCAACAACGACTGGCGGTTCTGATCAGGCGCCCTTGAGCTTGCGCAGATTACCGATGACCGACTCCAGCGCACGGTCGAACAGCAGCGCATCGTCCAGCAGGCGAATGGCCTGGCGACGGAACTCTACAGCCAGGCCCATACGGGTCTTCTCCAGCACTTTCATGCCGGTGCGGTTGACGAACACGAACTTGCCGGTTGGCTTGATGATCGCCGCCAACTTGCAACGTACCTTGTGCTCTTCGTCTTCCTGGAATTCGACCCAGCTGCCTACGCGCAGGCTATCGACCTGCTGCAAGCTTACGTCGTCATCCGGCAGGCTGACTTCCGGCTCACTGGCGCGGGTTTCACCCGGTGCGAGCAGGACGATTTCCTCGACCACTTCCACCATTGCCGGGGCATCTTCCTCCTCGGCGGGAGGTAGATCCAGCAGCGGCAGCTCCAGGCCCATCTCGGCCAGCGCTTCATGCTGCTCGCTGATTGCCGCCTGATCGACGTCAGCAGGCCGTTCGGCTTCCTGCAGGTTGCGTTTGAAGCGCTGGAAAGCCTGCACATGCAGAGCCTCCAGCTGACTGAAGAATTCACTGGTGGAGAACGGGTCGAATGCGGCGCTGGCCATGCCTTCGCGCAGCGCCTTGAGCAGGCCGGGCACCAGTTCCAGCAGACGCAGGCGCGCTTCCGGATCTTCGTGGGGCTCGACGCTCCAGACCAAGTCATCCATGGTCTCCAGCGCAGCCTGCCATTCGGCAGATTCCACGCCGTGCTTGAGGCAGGTGAGCATCAGCACCTTGCTCCAGGCTTCCTGCAGCAACCGCACGACGACCTCCGGCAACGTCTTGCCCAACAGGCGCTCGTTCAGCGCATGTTCGACCTCGCGGCGAGCCAGCTCGGCCTTGGCGCTGCCTTCCTCGGCATCGCGGGTACGCTGTTCGAGCAGTTCGCTGCGGCGACGCTCATCGCCGGTAAACGCCAGGAAGTCGGCCAGCAACTCGGAGAAGATCACCGGGTCGTCGGCAAAATCGTTGAGCAGGCGCATCACCACTTGCTCGATCTTCTGGTACAGGCTGTCGCGCTGGGCGTCATCCTGTTCGCCCCAGCCAAGCGCGGCCGATGCGATTTCATTGAGCAAGCGGCGAGCCGGATGGCTGCCACGGCTGAAGAAGGTCTTGTCCAGCACCGCGACCTTGAGCATCGGGATCTGCAGGCGGCCGATCAGGGCTTTCAGCGAATCCGGCAGGGTGCGGTCATCGAGAATGAATTCAAAGAGCATCGACACCAGATTGATGACGTCTTCATCGACCTCACCCACCATCCGCGTCTTGCCGCTCTTGGCACTGGCACGTACCAGCAGGCTCTCGAGCTGCTCGCGCAGGTCGAAGTCATCGCTGACCTGGGCCGGCGCACGCTGCTGCATGTGCGACAGCAGGCGCATCAGGTCATTGCTGGAAATCGGCATGGCGCCCGCAGGGGCTTCGCGGCGCGGAATAGCGCTGCCACGGGCCTGGGACAGCAGCTCTTGCAGGGCGCTGAACACTTCCTGCACGCCTTCGTCGGCAAACTCGCCCTGGGACAACTGCGGCGATGCTTCACCGGTGCCACGGGATACCGCCGGAGAGCGACCGGGATTGCGCCGAACCGGCGCGGTCTTCAATTCGGGCAGGACACCGGCAGTCACCAGCGCCTGGTTCGCTTCGGCGTAGAGCTGGTCCAGATCGCCCAGCACGTATTTTTCGAACAGCTTGAAGATGATCAGTTTGACCTTGATCTCAACCCCAAGGCTGCCGCAGGAATCAAGGAACGCTCCGCACAATGCGGTCGGGCCCAGCGGGTTGCTCTTGTCGTCCAGCTTCTTGCTGACCATGGCATTGAGGCGTGTGGTCAGGTGGCCGAGGGCCATGCTGTCACGGCTCATGACCTTGGCAACCATGGCGTCCAGGGCGACCGACTCTTCCAGCTCGTCGTTCTGCACCAGCGACAGGTTGTCGTAGGAAACCGCGTCCAGCGGAGCCGGCCGGCCGATTTCATATTGATTGAGGGTGGCGAAGGTCTCGAACACCTTCTGCAGGAAGCCGCGTTCGATGTTCTTGCGCTTCAGGCGCAAGTCACGCATGGCCTCGAAGAACGCGTTCTGCTCGGCGTTACTGGTCGCCCGATCCGCCATTTCGAACAGCGTGTCGTCGGCGTTATCGAACAGCGCCTGGAGCGCCTGCTTGAGCTGCTGGGCAGCCTTGTCCCGCACTTGAATGAGCGCCACAGGCAGTCTTCCTACCGACGAAGTGGGCGATTGCTCAGGGGCCATCTTGTTCAGATGCACCACATTCGCATCAGTCTTCATTGCGAGTCTCCTGCAGGCGGCCCCTCTTGGGCGAATACGGCCTGCATAGCGATCAACCGAGCGTCATCCGTAACGTCAAAGGCCTGGCGTCAATTTCGTAAAAAGTAAAGGCATTATAGGGATGTGGGCGCACATACCAAGCCGGCTTTTACTTCAGACATGATCCAGATCACAGATGTAGCGCACTAGTCGCTCACCGGCTACTGGCACGCGACAAACGCGCTGAAATCGAGTGAAAAGTCACAGATAGGGAACACGAACGGCGCTGAAAGTTGCTTTTTCCGGTGGTTTTTGCGACCAGACGCCAATCGGCGGTTGCTGCTACTGCCGCTAGAGAGCGATTGCGTGCAAACGCGCTGCAGCATCGCGCCGCTGTCCTTATAATCGCCCGATCCCGAACCTGGAGCCCGCGCATGCCGAACCTGACCCTTGCCGACCTGACCGCCGAAATCGACGCCAACGTGCGCCGGGCCCTGGCCGAAGACATAGGCAGTGGCGACATCACCGCCCAGTTGATCCCCGCCGAACGCCTGGCTCACGCCACCATCATCACCCGTGATGAAGCAGTAATCTGCGGCACCGCCTGGGTTGACGCCGTTTTTCGTCAGCTCGATCCGCGGGTCGCCGTGCACTGGCAGGTTCGCGATGGCGAGCGGGTTTCGCCCAATCAGGCGCTGTTCCACCTTGAAGGCCCGGCCCGCGCCCTGCTCACTGGCGAGCGCAGCGCCCTGAACTTCCTGCAGACCCTCTCCGCCGTGGCCACCCGCTGCCAGCATTACGCGGACCTGGTGCAAGGCACCTCGGTGAAACTGCTCGACACCCGCAAGACCCTGCCCGGCCTGCGCCTGGCCCAGAAGTACGCCGTGACCCAGGGCGGCTGCCACAACCACCGCATCGGCCTGTACGACGCCTTCCTTATTAAGGAAAACCACATCGCCGCCTGCGGTGGCATCGCCCAAGCCGTCACCGCCGCCCATCAGATCGCCCCAGGCAAGCCGGTGGAAGTGGAAGTGGAAAGCCTGGAAGAACTGCAACACGCCCTGGATGCCGGCGCCGACATCATCATGCTCGACGAACTGTCACTGGACGACATGCGCCAAGCCGTCGCCCTCACCCAAGGCAGAGCAAAGCTGGAAGCGTCAGGCGGGGTGAATGAAACGACATTGCGGGGGATTGCGGAGACCGGGGTGGACTACATCTCGATCGGCACGCTGACCAAGGATGTGAAGGCGGTGGATTTGTCGATGAGGTTGGGGTTGTA
>JBLZZJ010000038.1:0-127719 GCA_050282285.1 Pseudomonas sp. | reverse complement strand
TCACCCAGACGATCCCTATAATACCTTTGATTGGCTGATGGATGTATCCGAAGCCAACAACCTGAAAAGTGCATTTTATTTCATTTGTGGGTGCACTGATAAAGCTCGTGACGCTGATTATGAGCCTGATCATCCTATTATCCGTAGTCTAATGTGGCGCATTCACAAGCGCGGCCATGAAATAGGCCTGCATCCTAGTTATGGAACTTATCAACAGTCTGAGCTAATTGGGCAGGAAGCGCTGCGGCTCAAGCGTATTTGTGCCGAAGAAGGTATTGAGCAAGATGAGTGGGGCGGTCGTATGCATTACCTCCGCTGGGAGCATCCAACTACCCTTCGCGCCTGGGTTGATGCGGGTATGGACTACGACTCCACCCTTGGCTACGCGGATCGGCCAGGCTTTCGCTGTGGAAGCTGTTTTGACTATCCGGCGTTTGATCCAATTGCCCAGCAAAAGCTTATGCTGAGAGTGCGCCCGTTGGTGATGATGGAGTGCACGGTGATCGATGCTGTTTATCTAGGTTTTGGAGTTACTGAAGCGGCAGAGGAAAAGATACGATTACTAAAAGAACGGTGTCGTGACGTGGGGGGGGGGTTTACTATTTTGTGGCATAATTCCTATTTTTTTCAAAAAGGGCTTCGAGAAATGTATGTACGTATCTTGTCCTGCTAATAAAATCATCTTGAGAGATATTACGAAGGCTTGGCTGTGGTTTTTTTGAGGCTTCTGTTGATAAGGCTGTTTGATTCTGCCGACGCAGGTGCAGGTTTTTTCTTGATTTTCTGCGTGGGACCTTGCCAGCCTCATGTATTTGCTGAATCCATATGACGATGAACTGCTGAAGTATGAAAAATATTTTACATTTAACACATACAGACATTGAGTCTGACTCCCGGATTCTTAAAGAAATGGGTGCGTTGGCTGCCGCAGGTTACGCGGTGAGTGGTATCGGTGTTGTGCTTGATGAGGGGGCAGAGAAGTCCACTATCTCTTTCAAAGCGGATATTGATGCAATTCAACTGCGTTCGCGAAAGATGACTTTTCTTCCCCGAACATTGAGGCATGTTGTATCGCTCTGTGAGCTGGTTGCCAAAATGTTGCCTCGCGCCATTCGACAGCGGCCCGATGTCATCCATTGTCACGACACGCTGGTTCTTCCCTTGGGTGTGATCGTGAAGCTTTTTACACGAGCCAAGCTTGTTTATGATGCTCATGAGCTAGAGTCCGACCGCAACGGCCTTACCAGACTGCAGGGCGCCCTTACTTTGCGGTTGGAAAAAATGTTGTGGCGTTTCGTTGATGCCTTGATTGTGGTCAGTCCGTCCATTGAGCGCTGGTATCATGAGACTGTTGGGCCAAAGCAGTCGGCGGTCATTCTCAATTCGCCGCTATTTTCCGAAGGTCTTCAGCAGGACGAAGATTATCTGAGAGCAAAATTTTCCATCCCAGCTGAAAGCAAGATTTTTATTTACGTTGGGATCCTTGGCCACGGTCGTGGCATTGACCTGCTTACGGAGGCCTTCAGGGATCCGCAGGTTTCCTCTCATGTAGTGTTTCTTGGGTATGGCGAACTGCGCGACGAGCTCAAGCGTCAGGCTGCCCTGCATTCGAATATGCATGTGCATGATGCTGTGCCGCATTCGCAGGTCGTTTCTATTGTGCAGTCGGCGGACTTCGGGTTGTGCCTGGTCCAGGACGTCTCGCTCAGCGATTACTATTGCTTGCCGAACAAGCTCTTTGAGTATTGCTTTGCTGGGGTACCTGTGCTGGCGTCAGATTTTCCTGACATTCGTGCTGTGCTTTCGGAGTATGGAATCGGCGAACCCTGTAAACTACATGCCGATGAGATCCGCGACGCTATTTTGAGGCTCGAATGCTCGCAGTCGAGGTTCCAGTTCGCGAGCCTGGCGCCACTGAGCTGGCAGGCGCAGGAGCAGAAATTGGTGGCTCTGTATCAACAATGCCTATCGGCGGAGAGTCATTGAATATTTTTGGTGGCATGCAGGATTATGCTGCGTACCGTGACGAGTCTGCACTGGTTTTGGATAGGGCTGGTGCCCAAGGGCAAGGTTCGACGGCGCGGAGTAGGCGTTACTTGCTTCGCATTACAGACCGCAACCCACTGTGTTTGCAGTGGGATAACTAATTGATACAGGCTGTGCTATGTGTGGAATTTTTGGCTTTATTGCCGGGGAAAAAGTTAATAAAGAGAGTCTGATGACACTGGCCCTGCATGCTAGGCAGCGCGGACGTGACTCAAGTGGGCTGATCTATGCGGATCGTTCTGGTTATCAGGTAAAACGAGCTGACTACGACATCAAAAAGTTGATTTCGGAAGTCAAGCCATTTGATTCTGCATTCGTCTTTGGGCACAGCCGCCTCATCACCAACGGCCTTTCCGACAATCAACCGGTTGTTCGGGGCGGTATTTGCGTTATTCATAACGGAATTATCGTCAATGATGCTGACGTATGGAACCACATCAACCCCACGCGAACGCTGGAAATCGACAGCGAGGTAATTGCGGCAATTACCGAGCAGTACCTTGAAGAGTCGAGCGATGACTTGAGCGGTTTGGCGGATAGGGTGCTTGCTTTGTGTGAGGGAGTCGTCGCTTGTGCGATCGTCATTCCCCGGCTGGGCAAGGCACTGCTGTTCTCCAACAACGGTAGCCTTTACCTTGGCGTCGCCGGTAATGAAGGCGTTTGCTTCTCTTCGGAGATGTTCCCGCTCAGCCAGATTGGCTGCTCGAATATCAAGCAGGTCAGGCAAGACGCCGTTGTCTTGGATTTACCGGCTGCCACGGATATTCGCGTGTCCGATAACAATCAGCGTGTTCACAACCTGATTCCCCCGTTCCAGTTCATCTCATCCGAAGAAAAGCAACTGCTTTACCCTCAGCCAAGCCTACGTCGTTGCACTCGCTGTATTCTTCCGGAGACGATGCCGTTCATCGATTTCGATGCGGATGGCGTGTGTAATTACTGCCACGCTTACACTCCGCGCAATGTGCCTAAGCCTAAGGAGGAACTCTTCAACCTAGTGGAAGGGTACCGGCGTGCCGGGGTGACTGACTGTATCGTGCCGTTCTCCGGTGGTCGTGACAGCTGCTACGGGCTGCACTTGATCGTCAAGGAGCTGAAGATGAACCCGGTCACTTATACCTATGACTGGGGGATGGTGACGGATCTTGGTCGGCGCAACATCAGCCGTATGAGCGCCGAGTTGGGTGTAGAAAACATCATCGTTGCCGACGATATTGCAAAGAAACGCCAAAATATCGCTGTCAACCTCAAGGCTTGGCTAAAGGCCCCGCATTTGGGGATGATCAGTATACTTACCGCGGGTGATAAGCACTTCTTTCGACATATCGAGACGGTGAAGCAGCAAACCGGTGTGAGCTTGAATTTATGGGGTGTCAACCCGCTGGAAGTTACTCACTTCAAAGCCGGTTTCCTGGGCGTACCACCAGATTTTGAAGAGAAACGCGTGTACATGCACGGCTGGCAAAAGCAAGTTGAGTATCAGAAACTGCGTTTCAAAGCGATGCTCCAGAGTCCTGGCTATTTCAATAGCTCGCTGTGGGACACCTTGTCAGGTGAGTACTATCGCAGTTTCACCGAGAAAAAAGATTACTACCACATCTTCGATTATTGGCGCTGGGACGAGAAGGCCATCGATGACACGCTGATCAACGATTATGGTTGGGAGCTTGCGGTCGATACCAGCACTACTTGGCGTATCGGTGACGGGACTGCTGGCCTCTACAACTATATCTATTATCTTGTTGCTGGTTTCTCCGAACACGATACCTTCCGTAGCAATCAGATACGTGAAGGTGAGATCAGTCGTGAGCGCGCACTCGAATTGGTTCGTAAGGAAAACCAGCCTCGTTATCAAAATATTCGCTGGTATCTTGATGCGCTGGGGATGGATTTCACTGAGGTGATTAAGATCGTTAACGCCATCCCACGGCTATATAAAGACTGACGGCCCGTTACGCGATGAATGGAACGATCTGGTATGTAACGAAGTACTTTTCACCCAGGACCGCTACCAGCCCCGGAGGAAGGGGCTGGTTCTTGGCAAATGAAATGGTACGTATCGGGCATCAAGTTATTGTTATCAGCTCGGACTCCAATAATTTGGTCGACCTTCCTGTGTTAACTGATCAGGTAACGCTACAAGTCGATAATGGCGTAAAAATCGTTTGGCTGAGAACGATGAAGTATTCGGTTGCCAAGTCCTTGCGCCGAATTCTGAGCTGGTTTCACTTCGAGTGGAATCTGTTCTGGCTCGACAAGAGCAAGCTAGAGCGCCCTGACGTTGTGATCGTATCCAGCTTGTCACTGCTGACTATCCTCAATGGATTATTACTGCGCTGGAAATACAAATGCCGCCTGGTTTTTGAGGTGCGGGATATATGGCCGCTCACTATCATCGAGGAGGGGGGCTTCAGTAATAGCAATCCGTTTGTCAAAGGCCTGTCGTGGCTGGAGCGACTCGCCTACAAAAAATCGGATGCAATTGTCGGGACGATGCCAAACCTGGCTGCACATGTGAAAGCGGAACTAGGCCACGAGCGGCCAGTGTATTGCATACCGATGGGGGTAAGCCAAGAACACCTAAGCGATGTGGTTGAGGCTCCCGCAGAATATGCCGAACGCTATCTGTCCAATAACAAATTCAAGGTGGTTCACGCGGGAACCATTGGTATCACCAATGCTTTGGATGTGTTTTTTGCAGCAGCCGAAGCCATGCGGGAATACTCGGATGTTGAATTTATTATTGTAGGTGACGGCGCGCTGAAGCAGGGCTACGAGAAACAGTATGGTGATCTTCCCAACCTCGTTTTCGCGCCAAAGGTGCCTCGCAACATGGTGCAAGCGGTGCTCTCCAAGGGAGACCTCCTTTACTTTTCCGTTCATGATTCGAAGGTTTGGGATTACGGCCAGTCGCTTAACAAGGTTGTCGATTACATGCTTGCAGCCAAGCCAGTTGTAGCTTCCTACAACGGTTATCCATCCATGATAGATGAGTCTGGATGTGGCCTGTTTGTCCCTGCAAATGATATCGATGCAGTGGTCGCTGCTGTGCTCGATATTAAATCGAGATGCGAGGAAGAACGTTCCTTAATGGGGGCCCGCGGGCGTGAATGGCTGCTTCAAAATAGGAGCTATTCGAAGCTGGCTAGTGACTACTTGTCGATCCTTTTTCAAGGTGAAACGAAGTGAAGCGGTTCGTTGACATTGCTCTTGCTTTGCTTGGGCTAATTGTACTTTTCCCCGTAATTCTCGCTGTCGCAGTAGGCATCCGCCGGCAGCTCGGGGCGCCGGTTATTTTTTTTCAGGTCCGACCTGGAATGGAAGGCAAGCCATTCAAGATGGTGAAGTTCCGCACCATGATTGATGCAATTGATACAAATGGCGCGTTATTGCCTGACTCTCAACGCATGACACGCTTCGGTAGTTTTTTACGCTCTAGTAGCCTGGATGAACTGCCAGAGCTGTGGAATGTGCTCAAGGGAGAAATGAGTCTAGTTGGCCCGCGCCCACTACTCATGGAATACTTGCCGCTTTATGACGCGTATCAATATCGTCGTCATGAGGTTCGACCAGGTATTACTGGCTGGGCTCAGATCAATGGGCGTAATGCGCTTAGTTGGGACGAAAAATTCGAGCTCGACGTGTGGTACGTCGAAAATCGCTCGTTTTGGCTGGATATGAAAATTCTGCTGCTAACGGTCAAGAAGGTACTGGTGCGTGATGGCATCAGTGCCGAAGGTGAAGTCACTATGCCTAAATTCACTGGAAGCAAAAAGTGAAGCACCTGGCTGTTCTAGGTGCCAGCGGGCATGGCAAGGTTGTGGCCGATACGGCCGAGGCCTGTGGCTGGCAGTCCGTCGTGTTCTTCGACGATGCTTGGCCGACGAAAGTGCAAAATGGCGCTTGGTCAGTGGTGGGGGGCACCTCAGATTTGCTGACGCGTCTTGCTGATTTCGATGCTGTTCTGGTTGCAATTGGTGACAACCGTATTCGGCTGGAAAAGTTAGCCGTACTGAAGGCGTCCGGAGCGCTCTTCACTTCTCTTGTGCATCCAGCTGCGACGGTTAGCCGCCACGCTACTGTCGAGGAGGCTACGGTAGTGTTCGCGGGGGCCATAGTGAATGCATTTGCAACCATCGGTGCAGGTTGCATTCTGAATACCGGATGCAGCGTTGATCATGACTGTGTCCTTGAGGCTGGCGTCCATGTCAGCCCTGGTGCTCACTTGGCGGGCGGGGTGCGCGTAGGAGAGGCGAGCTGGATTGGTATCGGTGCATGCGCTCGGCAATCGTTGTGCATTGGTAAGGGCGTTATTGTCGGGGCCGGTGCGGTAGTCGTGACCGATGTCGCCGATGGCGTTACCGTAACAGGTGTGCCAGCTCGTTCTGTGTAGCGGTTCTGTACAATGCTGCGCAAACTTTCAACGCTTTTCATTGGAATTCTATTGTGCTGAATACCCCGTTTTCTCCTTGGCCTTCCTTTACCGAAGAAGAGGCGAACGCCGTTCGTGATGTTGTTTTGTCCAACAAGGTCAACTATTGGACGGGACAGGAATGCCGAGAATTCGAGCGTGAGTTCGCAGAATGGGCCGACACCAGGCACGCGATTTCCTTGGCCAACGGAACGGTGGCGCTGGATCTTGCGCTGAATGCGCTTGGAATCGGTGAAGGCGATGAAGTCGTCGTTACCTCTCGCACGTTTCTAGCTTCTGCATCTTCGATCGTAAACGCTGGCGCCGTGCCCGTATTCGCGGATGTCGACCCTGACTCTCAGGCGATCACTGCCGACTCGATTGCGGCCGTCTTGACCTCTCGTACGCGGGCAATCATTTGCGTTCATTTAGCGGGCTGGCCCTGCGACATGGATCCGATCATGGCGCTGGCGAAAGATCATCAGCTTTTTGTCATTGAGGATTGTGCCCAGGCACACGGTGCTCTCTATAAGGGGCGCCCAGTCGGTTCGATTGGTCACATCGGCGCCTGGTCTTTTTGCCAGGACAAGATCATGACCACTGGTGGGGAAGGGGGCATGGTGACCACCAATGACGCCGAGCTTTGGTCAAAAATGTGGTCGTTCAAGGATCATGGCAAGTCTTGGGAGGCCGTTTATGAGCGCGACCATGCACCGGGTTTCCGCTGGCTGCATGAGAGTTTTGGTACCAACTGGCGCATGCTTGAGGTACAGGCGGTAATCGGCCGCATTCAATTGAAGCGCATGCCGGTGTGGCAGGCCGCGCGTATCAAGAATGCCAGCCATATTTGGGAGCAAGCTCGTTTGTTGAGCGGGCTGCGTGTTCCGCCGATACCTGAGAACATTCGCCATGCGGCCTATAAATGTTATGTGTTCGTCGAGCCGACCATGCTCAAAGCGAATTGGAGCCGGGACCGTATTCAGACCGAAATTTCGGCGCGTGGGGTCCCATGTTACGCGGGTTCTTGTTCCGAGGTTTACTTAGAGAAGGCCTTCGATAACACCGGCTGGCGGCCTGCGGAGCGCTTGCCTGTTGCCCAAGAGCTGGGCGAAACCAGTTTGATGTTCCTGGTTCACCCGACGCTCGAACAGCGGGAAATTGAGCGGACCTGTGATGTTCTTGCGGAAGTGATGGCATTGGCGGCGGTTGATCAGTGATGCGGTTCCTATCAGCAGGGGCACCGCAGTGTTAGGAGCGATTAACCGAGTGCGTGAGTGGTTGCTAGGGCTGCCGCGGCAAACCAAGCGCACCCTACAAGTCCTCACCGATGTGCTCCTGTTGTGGGCAGCCCTTTGGGCTGCCTTCGTCATTCGCCTGAGCAGTTTCCAGCAGATAGATCCGTTGGGTGAGTACCTATGGTTGTTTATCGCTGCCCCGGCTACAGCCATACCTCTCTTTGTCCGTTTCGGCTTGTATCGCGCGGTCTTGCGCTATCTGGGTAGCGCGGCGCTAGTGGCGATCTTCAACGCCGTCAGCCTCTCGGCGTTGCTTCTTGCGGTAGTGATTTATCTGGCTCGCCCCGAAGAACTGATGCCTCGTTCGGTTATCGTCATTTACTGGGTGATGTCTCTACTGTTGGTGGGTGGCCTTCGGTTGCTGATGCGACAGTATTTTATCGGTGAGCTTTTCCCCCTCCGCATACGCGCCGATGAGCACGGCCTGCAACGCGTCACCATCTACGGTGCCGGCGCGGCAGGCAATCAGTTACTGGCGGCGCTGCGCCTGGGCAAGCAAATGCTTCCGGTGGCCTTCATCGACGATGACACTGGCATTGCCGGGCGTGTGATCGATGGGGTAAAGGTCTACAAGTCCGATGACATCCAGCGGATGATCGACGATACCGGCTCCCAGGAAGTGCTGCTGGCGATTCCGTCAGCCTCGCGTTCGCGCCGCCGGGAAATTCTCACATCGCTGGAGGCTTTCCCGGTTCATGTGCGCACGATTCCGGGTTTCATGGACCTGGCCAGCGGCCGGGTGAGCGTTACGGATCTTCAGGAAGTCGACATCGCCGACCTGCTCGGCCGGGATGCGGTGCCGCCGCAGAAGACGCTGTTCGAACGGTGCATCCGTGGTCAGGTGGTGATGGTGACCGGGGCGGGCGGGTCGATCGGGTCGGAGTTGTGTCGGCAGATTGTGGCGACTGGACCGACCACGCTGCTGCTGTTCGAGCACAGCGAGTACAACCTCTACAGCATCCACACCGAGCTGGAGCAGCGGGTTCGTCGCGATTCGCTGCCGGTGCGGTTGGTGCCGATTCTCGGGTCGATCCGCAACCCTGAGCGGCTGTTCGATGTGATGCGTACCTGGAGCGTCAATACGGTCTATCACGCGGCGGCGTACAAGCATGTGCCGATGGTCGAGCACAACATTGCTGAAGGCGTGCTGAACAACGTGCTGGGTTCGACCTTCACGGCGCAGGCGGCGGTGAAGGCCGGGGTCGAGCATTTCGTGCTGATTTCCACCGACAAGGCGGTACGCCCGACCAACGTCATGGGCAGCACCAAGCGGCTCGCCGAGATGGTGCTGCAGGCGCTCAGCGTCGAGTCTGCGCCGGTTCTGTTCGGCGAGCGCGAGACGGTTCACCAGGTCAACAAGACGCGGTTCACCATGGTGCGCTTCGGCAATGTGCTGGGCTCTTCTGGTTCGGTGATTCCGCGCTTCTATGAGCAGATCCGCAAGGGCGGGCCGGTTACGGTCACGCACCCCAATATCACCCGTTACTTCATGACGATCCCGGAGGCCGCGCAACTGGTGATCCAGGCTGGCGCCATGGGGCAGGGCGGCGATGTGTTCGTGCTGGACATGGGGCAGCCGGTGAAGATCGTCGAGCTGGCCGAGAAGATGATTCACCTCAGCGGCCTGGGCGTTCGCTCGGACAAGAACCCGCAAGGGGATATCGCCATCGAGTTCACCGGGCTGCGCCCAGGGGAGAAGCTTTACGAGGAGCTGCTGATCGGTGACAACGTCAGCCCCACCGAGCACCCGATGATCATGCGCGCCAACGAGGAGTACCTGGCGTGGGATGTGTTCCGCAAGGTGTTGGGCGAGTTGCTCGCGGCGGTCGAACGGGATGACTACGATCGTGTACGGCAGATCCTGCGTGAGACTGTCAGCGGTTATACCCCGGAAGGCGAGATCGTCGACTGGATTCACCTCAAGCGCCGGACCTGATCGGCGTCTGCGCCTGGGCGATGACACTTCGCCCAGGCGCCTTTCTTCGGATTGCCGTCATGATGCTTTCTTTCGCCGCGGACGCGGTGCTGCTGATCCACCTGCTGTTCATCCTCTTCGCCGTGCTGGGTGGCCTGTTGCTGCTGCGCTGGTCCTGGCTGATCTGGTTGCATCTGCCGGCCGCTGTCTGGGGTGTCACTGTCGAGGTGATGCACCTGCAGTGTCCTCTCACGCCCTTGGAAAACAGCCTGCGTCATACGGCGGGTGAGGCTGGGTATGACGGTGGTTTTATCGAGCACTATCTGGTGCCGATCATCTATCCGGCTGGGCTGACGCCGCAGATACAGCTGTGGCTGGGCGCGTTTGTCCTGATCGTCAATCTGCTGGTGTACGGCGTGATCGGTTGGCGCGCCTGGAGCAGTCGCCGCTCGGCGCGGAGCCTGTAGGAGGGGCCTTGGCCCCGAGCCCGGCGGTCTGCGCCTCGAATCGCAGAGCTCGCGGACAAGTCCTCTCCTACACGACTTGCGAGGCCTGCTTGACGTTGGCTTCGGCCTTGGCATTCAGGAGTCTGATGGTAGGTGGGGGCGATTATTTCCTTCGCTACACTGACGCCATCTACCACAGCACACGTAAGGCGACCTCTGTATGCAAAATCGCATGATGATTACCGGCGCGGGTTCGGGGTTGGGTCGTGAAATCGCTCTGCGCTGGGCCCGCGAAGGTTGGAAGCTGGCGCTGGCTGATGTGAATGAACCCGGTCTGGCTGAAACCCTTGCTCTGGTGCGCGAAGCCGGCGGTGATGGCTTCACCCAGCGCTGCGATGTGCGTGACTACAGCCAGCTCACGGCGCTGGCCCAGGCCTGCGAGCAGAAGTTCGGCGGCATCGATGTCATCGTCAACAACGCTGGCGTGGCCTCGGGCGGATTTTTCAGCGAGTTGTCGCTGGAAGACTGGGACTGGCAGATCGCGATCAATCTTATGGGCGTGGTCAAGGGTTGCAAGGCGTTCCTGCCGCTGCTGGAGCGTAGCAAGGGCAAGATCGTCAACATCGCTTCCATGGCTGCGCTGATGCAGGGTCCGGGCATGAGCAACTACAACGTGGCCAAGGCCGGTGTGGTGGCCTTGTCGGAGAGCCTGCTGGTCGAACTGAAGATGCAGGAAGTAGCGGTGCATGTGGTGTGCCCGTCGTTCTTCCAGACCAACCTGCTGGATTCCTTCCGCGGCCCGACGCCGGCGATGAAGGCCCAGGTCGGCAAGCTGCTGGAGAGTTCGCCGATCACTGCTGCGGATATCGCCGACTACATCTACCAGGAAGTGGACAAGGGCGAGTTCATGATCCTGCCGCACGAACAGGGGCGCATGGCCTGGGCCATCAAGCAGAAGAACCCGCAATTGCTGTATGCCGAGATGACCAATATGGCCGACAAGATGCGCGCCAAGGCCAAGCAAAGCTGAAGTTTGTTATCTGCCCACACCGGCCGGAAGCACGGTGAGGGCAGTGGGCTCCAGAGGTTGACCTTTTAGTCAGAAAGATAGCCGGTCAGGCTTGCTCCTGACGATTCGGGGCGTTAGGGTTGCGCCCCCCGGCCTGCCAGCCGTCTTGACGTTGGACTTCTTGTGAAAGCGACTTCCCGGGCAACCCTGTTGTTGGCCCTGATGTTCGCGGCGATCAACCTTCGCCCCGGCATCACCTCCCTGGCCCCGCTGATCGAGCGGATAGCGACCGAGCTGTCCCTGACCCGCAGCCTGATCAGTCTCACCACCGCCTTGCCGGTCTTGTGCATGGGCCTGCTGGCGCCCGTCGCGCCGCGTCTGGCGCTGCGTCTGGGGCTGGAACGTACGATTACCCTGTGTCTCGGCGTGATCGCGCTGGCGCTGCTGCTGCGCCTGGCCGGGCATGCCAGTGCCGTGCTGATCGGCAGCGCGGTGTTGCTGGGTGCAGCCATTGCGGTGGCTGGCCCGCTGCTGTCCGGTTTCATCAAGCGGCATTTCGCCGGGCGCATGGGCCATGTGGTCGGCTGGTATTCCCTGAGCATGGCCATTGGTGGGGCCGGTGGTGCTGTGCTGACGGCACCGGCCACCCAATTGCTGGGGGATGACTGGTCGTTCGGCCTGGCGGTTTGGGCACTGCCGGCCATCGTCGGTGTGGTGGTGTGGAGTTTCCTGCCGAGCCACCCGGAGCAGGACAGCAGCGGTGAAGGGAAGGGCGGCTTGCCCTGGCGACAGCCGCGCGCCTGGTTGATCAGTGGGTTTTTCGCGATCCAGGCCGGCCTGTTCTACGCCCTGGCCACCTGGGCGGTGGCGCGTTATCACGAAGCAGGGTTGTCGATGCTGCACAGCAACACGCTGTTTAGTGTATCGATGCTGATGGGCCTGCCGAGTTCGTTCATCCTGCCGTGGCTGGCCCAGCGCTTCGACGCCCGCTACCTGTTGCTGGTGGCGTGCGGGCTGTTGTCGTCGGTGAGCCTGGCGATGATCACCTTCCTGCCGACCTTCGTCCCCGAGCTGTGGGCGGTCACCATCGGTTTCGGCCTCGGCGGCTCGTTCGCCCTGTCACTGGTGCTGCCGCTGTACGAGGCGGGCTCGCCCATGGCGGTCAGCCGCTGGACCGCCATGATGCTGTTCATGGGCTACAGCATTGCCTGCCTGACGCCGATCCTCTCGGGTCTGGCCCGCGACCTGTCGGGCAATTACCAGTTGCCGTTCGTCGTACTGACCTGCCTGGCTGTGTCGATGACGGTGCTGGCCTGGATCATGCGTCGCGGGCCGAGAAAGGCCTGATGTTGAATCGCAGCAGGCGCTGAGTCTTGCGGCGAATCGTGGGTCATGATTCTTCAATCAGGCGGGGCTCACTGCGGAAGCGGTATTTTGTAGGGGCGGCTGGGTGGCATACCGATTGCCCGCGAGCTCGGCGGTCTGTAGTTCGACGCAGGTCCTGGCGGTGAAACAAAGCTCGCGGGCAAGCCCGCTCCTACCACTGCGCGAGCGGCGTGCCCGTGCGCGGGAATCCGCAAAGTTGCCGCTCGTTCCTTTCTTGCTTGGCAGGGCTGTGTTAGAACGCAGCCTTGTTTTTCTGGAGTGCCGGTGTGGAGTCTGAATCCATCGTTTATGGCTGTATCCGCGACTGGCCCTCGGACAGTGCGCAGGAGAGCCGTTTGCGCCGCGAAATCAATCGCCAGGTGCTGGATCAGCTGCCAGCCGGTGAGGCGTGGCCGTTCCTCGGGCGGGAGATGTTCTCGTTTTGCGAGCAACCGGGCGATGGCCTGTACCAGACCCAGGTGATCCACTTCGGCGCGAGCTATCGCGCGGTGGAGTACGAGTGGAACCTGTGGATCAAGCACTTCGAGGCGCTGCTCAAGCGGCTTTATTGGGCCAGTGCCGTGGTGCATCTGGAAACCGAGCTGAATGGCACGCACACCTTCCGTTGGGAGTCCGACAGCGGCTTCCATAGCCCGCAGGAAGGTGAGCTGCGGGTACGCTGCGCCTGGGAGCGCGAGAGCAGTATGCTCGGCTGAGGCCTCAGTTGTTGAGGTCTTCCAGCCATTCCTTGGGCACGTCCCGTTTCAACGCCAGCTGGCACTGCTGGCTTTCCGGATCGAAGACGATCACCGCTTCGCCTTTGTCCAGTGCTCGCCGCACCCTGGCCACCCGCGTTTCCAGCGGCGTTTCGTCGCCGTTGTCGGTGCCGTCGCGGGTCACGAAGTCTTCGATCAGACGGCTCAGGGTGTCAGCTTCCAACAGGTCAGCAGGGATCAGCACGGCGGGGTCTCCAGGGCATGCGGGGTGCGATGCTAGCGCGCCGGCGGGCCGTTGACCATGCCGCCGAGCAATGTGCCGTGGCAGCGATGGTCGTCCGATTGCGGCGTTTGGCGTGTACCTGTAGGAGCGGGCTTGCCCGCGAGCTTTGTGTTTCACGTCAGGACCTGCGTCGAACCACAGGCCGCCGAGCTCGCGGCCAAGGCCGCTCCTACAGTGTGAATGCGGTGGATCGGCCGCCTCTGTAGGAGCGGGCTTGCCCGCGAGCTTTGTATTTCAGGTCAGGACCTGCGTCGGACCGCAGGCCGTCGAGCTCGCGGCCAAGGCCGCTCCTACGGTGTGAATGCAGTGGAGGGGCCGCCTCTGTAGGAGCGGGCTTGCCCGCGAGCTTTTTGTTTCACGTCAGGACCTGCCTCGAACCATGGTCCGCCGAGCTCGCGGGCAATCGGTATGCCGCCCAGCTGCTTCTACAGGTGGTGCGGCTTCCGAAAGGGCGTCTGCATTCAGCTATCCGCCGGCTGATCGAGCAGGTAGCGGTCCAAAGTGCTGTAGAGCTTGGCGCTGTCCAGGGGTTTGCCGAGGAATTCGTCCATGCCGGCTTCGGCGCCGTGCTGGCGGTGTTCGTCGAGGATATGCGCGGTCAGGGCGATGATCGGCACGGCGGGGATGTTGTTCTGCCGCTCGAAGCGGCGAATCTGCCGGGTAGCCTCGAAGCCATCCATTTCCGGCATTTCGCAATCCATCAGTACCAGTTGGATCGAGGCGGGATTGCGACGGTATTCATCCAGTGCTGCCAGGCCGTTGGCCACCAGCTTGATGGTGTAGCCGCGCTTCTTGAGAAAGCCCTGAACCACCAACTGGTTCACGGCGTTGTCCTCGGCGACCAGGATGCACGGCGCGCTGAGGTGACTGTTGCTCACTTCTCGCGGCATGCTGCGGACCTCCATGCGACGCTCCTCGTAAAGCTCCTGCAACGCTTCGCGCAGGGCGGTGACTGCCAATGGTTGTGCCAGGCTGAGCAGGCGCAGCGAGCCGCTGGGGGGCGTCTGCTGGCACTGGTCGGGCGGGCACAGCAACAGTACACGCTGGCCCGGTTTGAGTCGTGGACGCAAGCTGTCCAGCCAGTGGCAGGTGCTGCCGGGCCAGGGGGCCATCAGTACCAGCAGAGGCGGAACCGCGTAGTCGTCGAGGTAATTCTGCAGGCGTTCCGGCGTCTGGCAGCGTTCGGTGCGCATGCCCCAGCGCCCGAGCAGGCGGCTCAAGGCGTCGAGGCCCAGGCCGTCGAGCGACGTGAGCAGCGCGGTGCGCCCCTTGAGCAACTGGGCCAGGTGATCGTCGTCGGTGTTTTCGTTTTCCAGCGGGATGTCGAACGCGAAGCGTGTGCCCTGGCCCGGTGTGCTCTGCGCTTCGATGCGGCCGCCCATCATTTCCACCAGCTCCTTGCTGATCGACAGGCCCAGGCCGCTGCCGCCGTAGCGACGGGTGGTGCTGGAGTCGCCCTGGGCGAAGGATTCGAACAGCTGCGCCAGGACGTCATCGCTGATGCCGATGCCACTGTCGCTGACCGCGAACACCAGGTGCGGGTTGCCCTGGGAATCGCTGCGGCGGCAGACGTTCACTGCCACGTGCCCTTCGGCGGTGAATTTCAGGGCGTTGCTCAGCAGGTTCATCAGCACCTGTTTGAGGCGGATCGGATCGCCCTGGATACGCCGAGGAACGCCGTTCTCCAGGCTGACATAGAGGCGCAGGCGCTTGTCCAGTGCCTGCCCGGTGAACAGGCTGAGGGTCTCGGACACCATTTCTTCCAGATCGAATTCGATCTTTTCCAAGACGAGCTTGCCGGACTCGATCCGTGCGTAATCGAGGATGTCGTTGATCACCGTCATCAACGAGCCGCCGGAGCTGGAAATGGTGTCGACGTAGAAGCGCTGGCTGCGGTCCAGCGGGGTTTCCTTGAGCAGTTGCAGCATGCCCAACACGCCATTGAGCGGGGTGCGGATCTCGTGGCTCATCTTGGCCAGGAAGCGGCTCTTGGCCTTGCTCTCGATGTTCGCCTGCTCGGCGGCCTGGCGCGAGAGGAAGCCTTCTTCTTTAAGTGTGTTGATGCGGTCCGCCAGCCCGATGGACAGGGTGATCAGTTCGATGGTCACGCCAATCTTCACCACCGTGGCGCCGAAGATGCCGAAGATCTCCAGGCCCAGGGAGCCGGTGGTGGCCTGGATAAAGGCGAACAGCAGAATGCCCCAGGCCAGGATGTAGTAGGAGCCATAGCGCAACCCTTTGCGCCAGACGTAAACCCCGCTCAGCAGCAGCGTCAGTGACACCATGGAAACGGTGATGCTGGCCAGGATGTTCCAGGCCTGCAGGCCGATCAGCGGCACCGCGATCAGGCATGCGAAGGTCAGCAGCATCAGCAGGCGCAGGCCCTTGTCCAGGCGCGGGAAGTACTGGTGCGCATGCAGGAAGTGGCGGCTGAACTGCACCGCGGTCAGGCAGTGCAGGTACATCAGTACATAGATGCTGACGGACTGGAACGCCACATGCTCGGGCAGCAGCTTGAACAGCATGCCGTCGAAACAGGCGGCCAGCAGGCCGACGTTGATGTTGTAGGCCAGGTACCAAAGGTAGGCGGATTCGCGCAGCGAGAGGTAGAGGAACAGGTTGTAGAAGAACATGGCGAACAGCACGCCATAGAACGCGCCGTTGAAGCCCATGAGATTTTCCTGGGCGGCGGCGCTGGCACCGTAGGTGCTGAAGAACAGTGGCACGAACACCGTGCTGGTGGTCTCTACCCGCAGCAGCAGGGTGTTCTGGCCGGGCGACAGGTGGGTGGGGAACCAGAAATTGCGCACCTGCACCGGTCGCTGGGAAAACGCCTGCCGGTCGCCGCTGCTCTGCTCGGTGTACTGGCCGTCGGGCCCGATCAGGTAAACGCGCAGGTCATCGAGCAGCGGATAATTGATTTCGAGGTAGCCGTCCAGAGAGTGGGCGAGGGTGTTGTCCAGCTGGACCCTGAACCACCAGACCGATTCGTTCTTGCCAAAGTTGGCGTATTTGCTGGTGACAGGCGTGAAGGCGCTGTCATCCAGGGCGCGCACTTGCTTGAGGGTATGGTTACCGGCGACATCTTCGTAATACGACAGGCCCGGCGAGAGCGAAAGTCGCAGGTCATCCGTGGCGAGCACGATGGGCTGTTGGGCCCAGGCCGTGCCGCTGAGCCACAACAGAAGAAGAGCCAGTGCGAGACGAGGCATCCGAACACCTCAAGCGAGCCAAACCGGGCCTCCATCAGCACCCGCAATCCATTTGCTCGACACTTTGCCCGGATGTTCAGGCCCCTTCAAGAGTCCTGATCACGATGGTTCAGCACGCTGTCCACGGTCGGCACACGGGTATCGCTTTCCATCTGCGCATCGTGCTCCAGTTGATGGCTGAAGCGCTCAAGCGAACCCGTGGCAGGCTGGGCATCGCTGGCGAACACCGGCGGGCTGAGCAGGTAGGCGCTGATCAGGCGACTCAGGGCCATCAGGCTATCGATATGGGTGCGCTCATAGCCATGGGTGGCGTCGCAGCCGAAGGCCATCAGCGCGGTGCGGATGTCGTGGCCGGCAGTGACCGCCGACTGTGCATCGCTGTGGTAATAGCGGAACAGATCGCGGCGTACTGGGATCTCGTTCTCGGCGGCCAGGCGCAGCAACTGGCGGGACAGGTGATAGTCGTAGGGGCCGCCGGAGTCCTGCAGGGCGACGCTGACCGCGTGCTCGCTGGAGTGCTGGCCGGGGGCGACAGGGGCGATGTCGATGCCGACGAATTCGCTGACGTCCCAGGGCAGTGCGCCCGCAGCGCCGGAGCCCACTTCTTCGGTGATGGTGAACAGCGGGTGGCAGTCGATTTCCGGCTCGAGGCCGCTATCGTGCACGGCCTTGAGGGAGGCGAGCAGGGCAGCAACGCCGGCTTTGTCGTCCAGGTGACGGGCGCTGATATGCCCGCTTTCGGTGAATTCCGGCAGTGGGTCGAAGGCCACGAAATCACCCACGGAAATACCCAGTGATTCACAGTCGGCGCGGGT
Organism: Pseudomonas sp.; assembly: GCA_050282285.1. Classification (GTDB taxonomy): domain Bacteria; phylum Pseudomonadota; class Gammaproteobacteria; order Pseudomonadales; family Pseudomonadaceae; genus Aquipseudomonas. Next base: position 110,206 of record JBLZZJ010000038.1, on the reverse strand, counting down.
CGTGCTGTAGGCATCCAGGCGCAGTTCGACGTGGTCCCAACTGATCGGCAGGTTGTCGACGGCGGTGTTGAAGGCATGACCGGAGGCCATCAGTGGCAGAACGCTGCCGCGCACCACGCCGTGGTCGGTAAAGACGCTGACCCGGCTACCTTCGGCAAAGCGGCTCGACCAGCAGCCCACCGGCGCCAGGCCGAGGCGGCCGTTGTCCTGCACCGTGCGAACGATTGCGCCAATGGTGTCCAGGTGGACTGAGACTGCACGGTCCGGGCTGGTCTGCTTGCCCCTCAGGGTGCCGCGAATGGTGCCCCGGCGGGTCATTTCAAAGGGGATGCCGATTTCCTCGAGACGCTCGGCGACGTAGCGCACGATGGTGTCGGTGAAACCGGTGGGGCTGGGGATGGCGAGCATCTCCAGCAGGACTTTCTGCAGGTACTCGGAGTCGGGTTCAGGGAGCTGCGACATGAGGTCTCCTTGGGCATCGAAGGGGTTATCGTGAGGCGACTGAGCCGACGGCCGATGGCGCTTCGCTCCGGGTCGAGGCGTCGACAGGCGCGGTCTCGCTGGCGGCCCGCAGAGCTTCGCCCCGAGGCGGGGCTCCCACAGATGTGAGGCAGGCCCGCGATCCGTTGTAGGAGCCGCGCCCCGCGGCGAATGGTGGCCATGGCGCGGTCTTGCTGGCGGCCCGCAGCGCTTCGCCCCGAGTCGGGGCTCCCACAGGTGTGTGGTGGGCCTGCGGTCGGCTGTGGGAGCCGCGCCTCGCGGCGAGTCGTCTGCTCATCGGGCCTGGTGAATTTCCTCGCTGAGCGGGAACAGCAGATCGACGAAGCGTTCCGCCGTCGGCTGCGGTTCATGGTTGGCCAGGCCGGCGCGCTCATTGGCTTCGATGAACACGTAGTCGGGCTGATCGGCCGCGGTCACCAGCAGGTCGAGGCCGACCACCGGGATTTCCAGGGCGCGGGCGGCTTTCACTGCGGCGTCAGCCAGGGTCGGATGGAGAATGTCGGTGACGTCCTCCAGGCTGCCACCGGTGTGCAAATTGGCGGTCTTGCGCACCGCCAGGCGTTTACCCGCAGGCAGCACGCTGTCGTAGTCGAAGCCCGCCGAATGCAGGGTGCGCAGGGTTTCCGCGTCCTTGGGAATGCGGCTTTCCCCCGAGGTCGCGGCCTGGCGACGGCGGCTTTGCACGTCGATCAGGTCGCCAATGCTGTGGCGGCCATCGCCGACGATCTCCGCCGGGCGGCGGATCGCTGCGGCGACGACCTCGAAGCCGATCACCACGATGCGCAGGTCGAAGCCTTCATGGAAGCTTTCCAGCAACACACGGTTGTCGAACGGCAGGGCGCGCTCGATGGCTGCCTGCACCTCGCCTGGCGTGCGCAGGTCGACGGCCACGCCCTGACCCTGTTCGCCGTCCACCGGCTTGACCACCACGCTGCCATGGGTGGCCAGGAACGCGGCGTTTTCCTCGGCACTGCCGGCCAGGCGCTGGGCGGGAAGGCTGAGGCCGGCCCGTGACAGGGCGCGGTGGGTCAGGCGCTTGTCCTGGCAAAGCGTCATGCTCACGGCGCTGGTGAGGTCGGTCAGTGATTCCCGGCAGCGAATGCGGCGCCCGCCGTGGCTGAGGGTGAACAGGCCGGCTTCGGCGTCGTCCACCTGCACCTCGATGCCACGGCGCATGGCCTCGTCGACGATGATGCGGGCATACGGGTTCAGCTCGTCCTGGGGGCCAGGGCCGAGGAACAGCGGCTGGTTGATGCCGTTCTTGCGCTTGATGCTGAACGTCTGCAGTTCCCGGAAGCCCAGCTTGGCGTAGAGCTTCTTGGCCTGGCCGTTATCGTGCAGCACCGACAGATCGAGGTAGCTCAGGCTGCGGCTCATGAAGTGCTCCACCAGGTGGCGCACCAGCGCCTCACCTACGCCCGGGCGGCTGCAGTTCGGGTTGACCGCCAGGCACCACAGGCTGCTGCCGTGTTCGGGGTCGCCGTAGGCCTTGTGGTGATTGAGGCCCATCACGCTGCCGATCACCGCGCCGCTGTCGTCATCTTCCGCCAGCCAGTACACCGGACCACCCAGGTGGCGGGGGGTGAGCTTTTCCGGGTCGATGGGCAGCATGCTGCGCGTCTGGTACAGGCAGTTGATGGCCTGCCAGTCGTCGGCGGTCTGTGCACGGCGGATGCGGAACCCGCGAAAGCTGCGGCGGGCAGGGCGGTAATCACTGAACCACAGGCGCAGGGTGTCGGAGGGGTCGAGAAACAGTTGCTGCGGAGCTTGCGCCAGTACCTGCTGCGGGGCCGCGACATACAGCGCGATGTCCCGCTCGCCCGCCTGCTCGGTCAGCAGGTCCTGGGCCAGCATGCCGGCGTCGGGGTAGGTGTGTCCGATGAGCAGACGACCCCAACCGCAATGCAGGGCGATGGGTTGTCGGAGTTCGTCGTCATGGCCTTCGGCGAAACGCGCTTGCAGACGCTCGTAAGAGGGTGCCTGGCCGCGCAGAAGACGTTGATTGAAGGCAGTGGATCGCATGGTGGTCCTTGCTCTCGGCTTCGCCCGGCTTTCTGCCGGGTCTTGGGTTGCGTGGACATCGCCAGCGCCGCGGGGCGCAGGCGATGTCCACCACTCGGGGTGAACCGGGTAACGCACTCAGAGGCCCTGTTCGGTCAGCCACAGGTTGAGTGCGGCCAGTTGCCAGAGCTTCGAACCGCGCAGGGGCGTCAATTGCCCATGCGGGTCGGTCAGCAGTTGGTCGAGCATGGCCGGGTTGAACACCCCACGGTCCTGGCTCGGGTCCACCAGCAGGTCACGCACCCAGCCCAGCGTGGCGCCTTCCAGGTGCTTGAGGCCCGGCACAGGGAAGTAGCCTTTCGGGCGGTCGATGACCGCTGCCGGAATGACCTGGCGCGCTGCTTCCTTGAGTACGTATTTGCCGCCGTCCGGTAACTTGAACCGACCCGGGATGCGCGCCGAGAGTTCCGCCAATCGGTAGTCCAGGAAGGGCGTGCGCGCCTCCAGGCCCCAGGCCATGGTCATGTTGTCGACCCGCTTGACCGGGTCGTCGACCAGCATCACCGTGCTGTCCAGGCGCAGGGCCTTGTCCACGGCGGCATTGGCGCCCGGTTGGGCGAAGTGTTCGCGAACGAAATCACCCGCCGCATCACCGGTCAGCCATTGCGGCTGCACGCAGGCTGCGTACTCATCGTGGTCGCGGTCGAAGAACGCCTTGCGGTAGGCCTCGAACGCGTCGTCGGCACCGTCGACCTGCGGGTACCAGTGGTACCCGGCGAACAGTTCATCAGCGCCCTGGCCGCTCTGCACCACCTTGCAGTGCTTGGCCACTTCCCGCGAGAGCAGGTAGAAGGCGATGCAGTCATGGCTGACCATCGGCTCGCTCATGGCGCGGAAGGCCGCCGGCAGCTGCTCGAGAATCTCGTGCTCGCCGATGCGCAGCTGGTGATGCTGGGTGGCGAAACGTTCGGCAATCAGATCCGAGTACTGGAACTCGTCGCCCCGTTCGCCGCCGGCATCCTGGAAGCCGATGGAGAAGGTCGACAGGTTTTCCACGCCCGCTTCACGCAGCAGGCCGACCAGCATGCTCGAATCGACGCCGCCGGACAGCAGCACGCCGACATCCACCGCCGCCCGCTGACGGATCGACACGGCTTCACGCATGCCGTCGAGCACGCGGTCGCGCCAGTCTTCGAAGCTGTAGTTGGCTTCATCACCCTGGGGGCCGAAGGGCAGGGTCCACCAGCATTGCTGCTCGACCTGGCCCTTGGCGTCGATGCGCATCCAGGTGGCCGGTGGCAGTTTTTCCACCCCGGCGAGAATCGTGCGCGGTGCGGGCACCACGGCATGGAAATTCAGGTAGTGATTGAGTGCGATCGGGTCGAGGGTCTTGCCGATATCACCGCCTTGCAGCAGTGCCGGCAGGCTCGACGCGAAGCGCAGGCGCTGGCCGGTTTGCGACAGGTAGAGCGGCTTGATGCCGAGCCGGTCGCGGGCGATGAACAGCTGTTGGTTGTCGCGTTCCCATACGGCGAAGGCAAACATGCCGTTGAGCTTGGGCAGCAGGTCTTTGCCCCAGGCGTGGTAGCCCTTGAGCAACACCTCGGTGTCGCCGCCCGAGAAAAAGCGATAGCCCAGGGCTTTCAGTTCTTCGCGCAATTCGGGGTAGTTGTAGATGGCGCCGTTGAACACCATCGACAGGCCAAGATCGCTGTCGATCATCGGTTGGCCGGAGGCTTCGGCCAGGTCCATGATTTTCAGTCGGCGGTGGCCGAGGGCGACCGGGCCCTGGCTATGGAAGCCGTGGGCGTCAGGGCCGCGAGGGGCCAGGTGGTGGGTGATCCGTTCCACCGCAGCCAGGTCGGCCGGGCGCTGATCAAAACGTAGTTCTCCTGCTATTCCGCACATAATTCCTTACCGGTGTTGCCGTTGGGGAGGGTTGTCCAGCAGTGCCGGACCTTTTACACCAAAACAAATAAATGCTTTCATGTCAAAGTGATAAGTTGAGCCTAAATAGAGATATGGACGAGAAAATAGTTCCTGCTGAAACTGATTTGTCATCTATCGTCGCCTTCGAGCTGCCGCTGTTTCAGGCCATGCGGCGCCTGCAGCAGGCGGGGGAAGTGCATGCCAAGCGCCTGACCCGCTTCGGCGGCCTGACACCTATGCAACTGATGATTCTGCAGGTGCTGGCAGGTGAGAAACGCCTGACCGCCAGCGATCTCAGCGGCCGTGTCAGCCTGACCGCCGCCACCCTGTCCGGCATGCTCGATCGCCTGGAAGAACGCGGTTTGCTGCAGCGTCAGCGCGACGACCAGGACCGGCGCAAGCAGTGGCTGCTGCTCAGCGACGCCGGCCGGGTGCTGATGCAGCAGGCCCCGACCCTGCTGCCCCCCGAATTCCGTCAGCGCTTCGCCGCACTGAGCGACTGGGAGCGCCACAGCCTCACCGCCGCGCTGCTGCGTGCGGCAGAGCTGTGTGATGAGTTGGAGTGATGGCCGACAGCCACGCCGTCGGTGACGCATCCCCGTAGGAGCGGCTGGGCGGCATTCCGATCGCCCGCGCGCTCTTGATTTCAACCGACAAACCTTCACGTCCCACAGACCGTCGTGCTCGCGGGCAAGCCCGCTCCTACAGGTTCCAGCCGCCACAACGATGTGGAAGTTCGTCCCCCTCGCAGCGTATGGAAGCCATCAGCCTCGCTGACCGCGTACCTCCTCCGTAGGAGCGGGCTTGCCCGCGAGCTCCTCGGTGGTCGAACGATCTGCGTAAGCCAAGGGCCGCCGTGCTCGCGAGCAAGCTCGCTCCTACAGGTGTAGGGGGGGCTCAGGTGCTGCGAATCAACTGACGCAACGCAAACCGGTTGGGGTGGCAGGCGTCGGCGACGTCGCGGGCGACGGGGAGGGGTTCGTCGTTCAGCCAGGAGGCGATCAGTTCGCCGGCCAGGGGGGCGGTGATCAGGCCGCGCGATCCATGCCCGCTGTTGATATACAGGCCGTCGAGCCAGGGGCAGGGCGTGTCCGGCACTTGGCGGGCGTCCTTGCCCAGCACTGCGTAGGCCGTGTTGAAGGCGTCGCGGTCAGCCAGGGGGCCGACGATGGGCAGGTAGTCCGGGCTGGTGCAGCGAAACGCCGCGCGCCCCTGCAGGGTATCCGGGTCCAGCTCGCTGGCGCCGAGGCGTTCTGCCAGATCGCCGGAGATTTCCTCAAGAAGCGCCAAGTTGCCGGCATGATCGCGGCTGTTGGGCGTCAGGTCGTCGCTGCTGAAGTCGAAGCTCGCCCCCAGGGTGTGCTCCCCGTGGCGCACCGGCGCGACATAGCCCTCTGCGCATACCACGCTGCGCAGGTCCACGCTGGTGGCGGTGGCTGGCAGACGGCTGATCTGCCCGCGAATGCGCTTGAGCGGCAGGTCAGCGCTGAACGGAAACCGCTTGATCTCGGCCGCGCCGGCCAACACCACGACCGGCGCGCTGGCGAGCAGCTGTGCACCGTTCCAGGCTTGCCAGCCATCTGCTGTACGCCGCAGCTCCAGTGCCTCCTGATGCGTCACCAGGGTGATCGCCGGGTGGTCGATCAGGTGCCGGCACAGTGCAGGCGGATGCACCCAGCCACCTTCCGGGTAGAACAAGCCACCAGCAGGCAGGCGAATGCCCGTGGCGGCCTCGGCGGTGGTCTGATCGAGGTTGATCAGCAGGTCCGGTGGAAATGCCGTCGCCAGCAGCGCCTGGCGCTGGGCTTCCTTGGCATCGAAGGCCAGTTGCAGCACGCCGCAGTTGTCCCAGTCCTGGCCCTTTTGTAGGCGCTCCAGTTGCCGGCGGGTATGACCGAAACCGCTGACGATCAGCCGCGACAGCGTAGTGCCGTGGGCCGACAGCTTGAGGTAAAGCACGCCTTGCGGATTGCCGGACGCCTCCTCGGCGACTCCCGCGTGGCGCTCCAGTACAGTGACCTGCCAGCCCCGGGCCGCCAGGCTGGCCGCGGTGGCGCAGCCTGCCAGGCCGGCTCCGATCACCAGCGCGTGGCGTGGCTGTTCGAGCAGGGACGGGCGGGCGAACCAGGGCTTGCCGGGAGCGGCCGGTTCACCGTCAAAGCGTCCCTTGATGACTTCCCATTTATTGCCCAGGCCGGGCACCCGCTTGACGCTGAAGCCGACGCCTTTCAGGCCCCGACGCACAACCCCGGCGCTGCTGAAGGTGCCGAAGGTCGTGCCCGGTGCCGACAGTCGCGCCAGTTCGCTGAACAGCTCGTCGGCCCACATTTCCGGGTTCTTGGCCGGTGCGAAACCATCGAGAAACCAGGCGTCGACCCGCGCATCGAGTTGCGGCAGCAGCGCCAGAGCATCGCCGATCAGCAGCGTCAGAATCACCCGGCCATTGTCGAACACCAGCCGCTGGAAGCCCGGGTGCAGGGCAATGTACTGGGCGATCAGCGCATCGGCATAAGGCGCCAGTTCCGGCCACAGGGCCAGGGCACGGCGCAGGTCGTCGCGGTGCAGCGGGTACTTTTCGACACTGACGAAGTGCAGGCGCGCACCTGGCGCTGCCTTTTGCTCGAACAGTTGCCAGGCGCACAGGAAGTTGAGCCCGGTGCCGAAACCGGTTTCGCCGATCACCAGGTGCTCGCCGTCCGCGAGGGCGGCAAAGCGCTCGGGCAGGCCGTTGTTGGCCAGGAACACGTAGCGGGTTTCCTCCAGGCCGTCCTGCTGGGAGAAGTAGACGTCGCCGTACTGCCGGGACAGCGGCTGTCCCTGGTCGTCCCAGTCGAGTTGTGCGTGGGGTGATGGCGTATCGGGCATGGTGCGGCTATTCCAGAGCGGGGCCTGAGCGGGCAGGCGCCGATTTTAACCGCGAGGAGGCTGGGCAAACACCTTGTACAGATCAACTTCCTGGCTTTCGGGTGGTGTCAGGCGCAGGCGTTGCTCGATATTCAGCAGGTGGTCCTCCATGCAGCAGGTGGCGTGCTGCACGTCGCCGCTGAGCAGCGCCTCGGCCAGGGCCTGGTGTTCGTTGTGCGAACACTGGATGCCGCTGTGGTTTTCATACAGGGCAATGATCAGCGAACTGCGGGCGATCAGGCCTTCGAGCATGTCGCCCAGGGTGCTGTTGCCGGCGATGCGCGCCAGCAGCCGGTGAAAATCACCGGACAGCCGCACGAATTCGGGTTTGGATGGATCGTGCCCCAGCGCCAGTTCGGCGGCCACATGGGCCTGGATCGCCTGCCTATCGGCCGGTTGAAGGCGTTTGCAGGCTTCTTCGATCAGCGCTTTCTCGATGGCCCGGCGGGCAGCGAATACTTCGCGGGCTTGTTGCGGCGTGGGCTCCTCGACGAAGGCGCCGCGGTTCATCTCCAGACGCACCAGCTTGAGGTGGGCGAGGTCGCGCAGGGCGCTGCGGATGTGGTTGCGGTTGGCCTGGAACACCTCGACCAGGTTGAGCTCGGTCAGCCGTGTGCCGGGCGGCAGGCGCTGCTCGACGATGGCGTCGTAGATGGCGCTGTAGATACGCTGGACTTCACGAATCACATGACTGGTCATGACTCTGCTCGAACAGGGGCTGTGCCCGGCCTGGCCGGATCTGGAATGCTGTGCAGTCTAGATTGTTAACAATGTTTCGGTAAAGCCGTAACCGCCTGCACAGGCTGGTGCACGGTCGAGGCGATGTGCGCATTTGTTGTGCGTTTTTTACTGAAATATCCTGTAATTGCTGATCCTTGTCAGGTTTTATGGCTGTTTGTATACAAAATAAAAACTGCTGAATTTCAGTTGGATACGGGTTTTCAGCGCGTTGAAAGAACGCAAATCCGCGCGGCTTTAAAAATGTCTGGCATAGCTGTTGCTAACACTTGGTATGCAATTGTTAGCAATCTATGGGCGGCAATCATGTCAGGCAAAGGTCAGGTCGAGCTGGTGGCGGTGCACAAGGCCTATGGGGCGCGCACGGCGGTCAGTGACATTAATCTGAAAATTCCCAGTGGCAGCTACTGCTGCCTGCTCGGCCCCAGTGGCTGCGGCAAGAGCACCACGCTGCGCATGCTCGCCGGGCATGAAGAGGTCACGGCGGGCGACATCCTGATGGATAACCGCAACGTCACCGAGTTTTCGCCGACCCAGCGCGGCACGGCGATGATGTTCCAGAACTACGCACTGTTCCCGCACATGAGCTGCCTGGACAACGTTGCCTTTGGTCTGCGCATCGCCGGCATGGCCAAGGCCGAGCGTCATGTGAGGGCCCGCGAACTGCTGGCCCTGGTGAACATGCAGGACTACGCCGACAGCTACCCCGAACAACTGTCCGGTGGCCAGCAGCAGCGGGTGGCCCTGGCCCGAGCGCTGATTACCCAGCCGGATGTGGTGCTGCTCGACGAGCCGCTGTCCGCCCTCGATCCGTTCCTGCGCATCCGCATGCGCAAGGAGCTCAAGGCGATCCAGAAGCAGCTGGGCCTGACCTTCATTCATGTCACCCATTCCCAGGAAGAAGCCTTTGCCCTGGCCGACCTGGCGGTGGTGATGGACGGCGGCACGATCCAGCAGGTGGCGCCGCCCCGTGAGCTGTTCGAGCGGCCGGCCACGCCTTTCGTTGCCCAGTTCATCGGCGGTCACAGCCTGATGCGCGGTGAGCTCGGCGAGCCGCAGGACGGCCGCGTGACGGTCTCCGTGGAGGGCGCCGGGCAGGGCCGCCTGGCGCCGGAGCAACTGACGGCTTATGCCGGTGCTGCAGCGGGTACGCCGCTGGCGTTCTCGGTGCGCTGCGATCACCTGGACATTCTGCCGAGCGGCAGTGCGCCGTCCGCCGGACAGTTCGTGCTGCCGGCCCGGGTCTGCGATGTCGAGTTCCAGGGCGCCTTTCTCTATGTCGAGTGCCAGACCGCCAGCGGCACGCCGCTGATGGTGTACCTGGCCGACCGTCTGCGCCAGGTGCCGGAGGTCGGCGCCGAGGTGCTGCTGGCCTGGGACGCGGCGCATCTCAACCTTTTCCCACCGCAACACGCCAACCTGACCAAGGAGGTTCAACCATGAGCGAGCACGACGACAGCACTACGCCACAACCTGCTGAAACCCCGCTTGTCGAGACCGGCCCAGGCCTGTCCCGACGCACCCTGATCAAGGGGCTCGGCGTTGCCTCGGCGGTCGCCGTGGGCTCCGGCGCGATCACCGGGTTCCCGATGATCTGGGCGCAGAACATCAAGAACATCACCCTGCGTCAGTTCGGCACCGGCGTGTCCAACCTCAACGACATCGCGATGAAGGCCAAGGAAGACCTGGGCATCACCCTGCAACTCACCGCCCTGGATTCCGATGCGGTGGCGCAGCGCGCCGTGACCCAGCCGCGCTCGTTCGACATCGCCGACATCGAGTACTGGATCGGCAAGAAGGTCTATCCGTCCGGCACCATGCAGGCCATGGACACCCAGCGGCTGAAGAACTTCGACAAGATTTCGCGGCTGTTCATCGATGGCAAGCTGACCCCGGATTCGACCATCGCCCAGGGCACGGCGCCGCACACAGTGGGCTTTGTCGAAAGCGCCGATTCGGTGAAGTTCGCCAGCGAGCCGACCCGCTGGATGACCCTGGTCCCGACCATCTACAACGCCGATACGCTGGGCATCCGCCCGGACCTGGTGGGGCGTCCGATCAAGAACTGGCGCGACATCATGGACCCGGCTTTCAAGGGCAAGACCTCGATCCTCAACATCCCGTCCATCGGCATCATGGACGCGGCGATGATCTGCGAGTCCATGGGCGAGATCACCTACGGCGACAAGGGCAACATGACCCAGGCCGAGATCGACAAGACCATCGCGATCATGATGCAGGCCAAGAAGGACGGGCAGTTCCGCGCGTTCTGGAAGAGCTTCGACGAGTCGGTGAACCTGATGGCGTCCGGCGAGGTGGTGATCCAGTCCATGTGGTCGCCGGCCGTGGCCGCCGTGCGCAGCCGCGGTGTGGCCTGTACCTACCAGCCGCTGGAAGAGGGCTACCGCGCCTGGGGCGGCGGCATCGGCCTGGCCAAGCACCTCAGCGGCCTGGAGCTGGACGCCGCGTACGAATACATCGACTGGTACCTGTCGGGCTGGGTCGGTGCCTACCTCAGCCGCCAGGGCTACTACAGCGCGGCGCCGGAGACCTCGAAACAGCACATGAGCGCCGACGAGTGGGGCTTCTGGATGGAGGGCAAGGCGGCCCAGGGCGACATCCTCAGCCCGGACGGCAAGGTCATGGAAAAGGCCGGCGCAGTGCGCGATGGCGGCTCCTACGAGCAGCGCATGGGCATCGTGGCTTGCTGGAACTCGGTGATGGACGAGAACCGCCACATGGTCCGCAAGTGGAACGAGTTCATCGTGTCCTGAGTGTGACCGTAGGGGGGGCGCGTAGCTGGTGTTTCACCCATCCACCGTGCAGCCGGTTGGTGGATGGAAAAAGCGTCATCTACGCGCCGCGATCCACCCTACGGGTTGTGGGCCGCCGGGAGGACGGCATTTTTGTCATCCACCCGGCGCACCTCGCTGTTGTGGGAGGCGCTTCAGCGGCGATTGGCATCCTTGATCAATCACATACTGCCCCAGGGCCTTCCCAGGGGCTTCAACCGGACAGAGACGAACGGCCATGCGCACCACCGGAATCGCCAACATCAGCCACCTGCAAGCCCTGCCGCTGGCGCTGACTCTGCTGCTGTTCCTGGTGTTTCCGATCACCGTGATCGTGGTGGTCAGTTTCTGGGACTACGACTCCTACCAGTTGATCCCGGATTTCATCCTGGGCAACTACCAGTACCTGCTGTCGTCGCCAACGACGCTGCAGGCGTACCTGAATACCTTCAAGTACGCGCTGCTGACCTGGCTGATCACCCTGGCGCTGGGCTTCACCGTGGCCTACTACCTGGCCTTCCATATTCGTAGCAGCAAGGTGCAGACCTTGCTGTTCCTGCTGTGCACCATCCCGTTCTTCACCTCCAATATCATCCGCATGATTTCCTGGATTCCCCTGCTGGGGCGCAACGGCCTGGTCAACAGCAGCCTGATGGGCGCGGGGGTGATCGAGCAGCCGCTGGAGTTCCTGCTCTACAGCGACTTCTCCATCGTCCTGGCCTACGTGCACCTGTACACGCTGTTCATGGTGGTGCCGATTTTCAACACCATGATGCGCATCGACCGGCGCCTGATCGAGGCCGCGCGGGACGCGGGTGCCCGCACCTGGCAGATCCTGCTGTTGGTGATCGTGCCGCTGTGCAAGTCGGGGATTCTGATCGGCAGCATCTTCGTGCTGACCCTGGTCATGGGCGACTTCGTCACCGTGCGCATCATGGGCGGTGGTTTGCACGCCTCGGTGGGCGTGCTGATCCATAACGAGATCAGCCTGCTGCAATACCCGGCGGCCGCCGCCAGTGCCGTGGTGCTGCTGGCCACCGTGCTGCTGATGCTGGTGGTGATGTTCCGCCTGGTGGATATTCGTAAGGAGCTGTGACCATGAAATCTGCGCGCCCACTGAGCTTTTACCTGCTGAGCCTGTTCTTCGGCCTGTTCGTGCTGTTTCTCTACGGCCCGACGCTGACCATCGGCATCCTGTCGTTCCAGGGGCCCAACGGCGGCCTGACCTTCCCTATGAACGGGGTGTCGCTGCACTGGTTCCACAACCTGTTCCAGGCCCAGCAGGTGGGGGATTTTGCGGGGGCATTCAGCCGCTCGCTGCTGCTGGGAACGGCGGTGATGGCCTGCACGTTGCTGTTTTCGGTGCTGGCCGGTTTCGCCTACCGACGGCCATTCGCCGGCAGCCAGGGGCTGTTCTACCTGACCCTGGCCAGCCTGATCATCCCTTCGATCCTGGTCAGCCTGGGCATCGGCCTGATGTTCGACCGCATGGGCTGGGAGCCGATCTGGTACAGCTCGGCGTTCGGCGCGCACCTGACCTGGACCCTGCCGTTCGGCCTACTGATCATGTTCGCCGTGTTCAACCGCTTCAACCGTGCCTACGAGATGGCCGCCCGCGACCTCGGCGCCAGCGCCTGGCAGACGGTACGGATGATCGTGCTGCCGCTGATCGCCCCCAGCCTGTTCGGCGTGGCGCTGTTCGGCTTCACCCTGTCCTACGACGAGTTCGCCCGCACCCTGATGGTTTCCGGCAGCTTCAACACCTTGCCGCTGGAAATCTTCGGCGTGACCACCAATGTCACCACGCCCGTGCTCTACGCCCTGGGCACACTGACCACGCTGTTCTCGTTCGCCCTGATCGGTGTGGTGGTACTGCTGATGAGCCTGAGCCAGCGCATGAGAAAACCGCTATGAAAATTCGCGTCATCAACCCCAACGGCTCGGCGGGCATGGCCGAGCTGCTGGCGGCCACCTGCCAGGGCATCAAGGCGCCGGATACTCGACTGAGCGTGATCCATCTGCCCGATTCGGTGGCGAGCATCGAAGGCGCCGCCGACGGTGCCCGTGCTGCCTACCACCTGCTGGACGCCATGCAGAAGGGCCAGGAGGAGGGCGTGCAGGGCTTCGTCATCGCCTGCTTCGATGACACCGGGCTGGACGCTGCTCGTGAGCTGGTCAGCGGACCGGTGCTGGGCATTGGCGAGGCAGCGATGCATGCCGCGAGCATGCTCAGCGTGCGTTATTCGATCCTCACCAGCCTGCCGCGCTCGATCCACATCATCGAGCGCAATATGCACGCCTACGGCCTGCAGCGGCGCTGCGCGAATATCCATGCGGCGAATATCCCGGTGCTGGAGCTGGAACGCGACCCGGCGCATTACCGGCGCCTGCGCGAGTTGGGGCAGAGCATCCTTGCCGCCGATCGTAGCGAATGCCTGGTGATGGGCTGCGCCGGCATGAGCCAGTGGGCGCGGCGCCTGCAGGACGACCTTGGAGTGCCAGTGGTCGATGGGGTGCAGGTGGCGCTGAAGTGGGTGGAAGCGCTGGTGCAGCTGCGCCTGTCCACCAGCAAGCACCTGAGTTACGCCTGGCCCCTGGCGAAAGCTGCCGGCGACTGATCGACGGTTTGTTGCCCTGCGGGTGGGCAGGAGCGGCGTTGATCCATTAGGCTGGAACATGAACCTCTGACAGGGAGTTGTGCATGCTCGAATCAGCCGAAATTGGCCATCGCATCGACAAGGCGACCTTCGCCGCCGAGGAGCCCGCGCTGCGCGAGGCGTTGCTCGAGGCCCAGTACGAACTCAAGGCCCAGGGTCGCTTCCCGGTGATCATCCTGATCAATGGCGTGGAGGGCGCGGGCAAGGGCGAGACGGTCAAGCTGCTCAACGAGTGGATGGACCCGCGGCTGATCCAGGTCAGCACCTTCGACCAGCAGACCGACGAAGAACTGGCCCGTCCGCCGGCCTGGCGCTACTGGCGCCAACTGCCGCCCAAGGGGCGCATCGGCATCTTTTTCGGCAACTGGTACAGCCAGATGCTGCAGGGCCGGGTGCACGGCGACTTCAAGGATGCGGTGCTGGACCAAGCCATCAGCGGCGCCCTGGGCCTGGAGCAGATGCTCTGCGACGAAGGTGCGCTGATCTTCAAGTTCTGGTTCCACCTCTCCAAGCAGCAGATGAAGGCGCGCCTGGACTCGCTCAAGGACGACCCGCTGCACAGCTGGCGCATCAGCCCGCTGGACTGGCAGCAATCGAAGACCTACGACAAGTTCGTGCGCCATGGCGAGCGGGTGCTGCGCCGCACCAGCCGCGAGCACGCGCCCTGGCACGTGATCGAGGGCGTCGACGAGTACTACCGCAGCCTCACGGTCGGGCGGATTCTGCTGGAGGGCCTGCAGGCCGCGCTGAAGCAGGCTACGGATCAGCGCACCAACCCGCATGCCGCCTCCATGGGCGCCAGCCTGGACAACCGGGGGCTGCTCGACAGCCTGGACATGTCGCAGCAGCTGGCCAAAGACGATTACCAGGAACAGCTGACCACCGAGCAGGCGCGTTTCTCCGGGCTGATGCGCGACAAGCGCATGCGCCGCCACGCCCTGGTGGCGGTGTTCGAGGGCAACGACGCGGCGGGCAAGGGCGGGGCGATCCGCCGGGTGACCGGGGCGCTGGACCCGCGCCAGTACCGCATCATCCCGGTTGCCGCGCCTACCGAAGAGGAGCGCGCCCAGCCGTATCTGTGGCGCTTCTGGCGGCACGTTCCGGGCAAGGGCCAGTTCACCATCTTCGACCGCTCCTGGTACGGCCGGGTGCTGGTGGAGCGGGTTGAGGGTTTCTGCAGCACCACCGACTGGCTGCGTGCCTACGGCGAGATCAACGACTTCGAGGAGCAGCTGACCAACGCCGGCGTGGTGCTGGTCAAGTTCTGGCTGGCGATCGATTCCGAGACCCAGCTCAAGCGCTTCCAGGAGCGCGAGCAGATCCCCTTCAAACGCTTCAAGATCACCGAGGAAGACTGGCGCAACCGCGAAAAGTGGCCGCTGTACCGCGACGCCGTGGAAGACATGGTCAACCGCACCAGCAGCGAAATTGCCCCGTGGACGCTGGTCGAGGCCAACGACAAGCGCTTCGCCCGGGTCAAGGTGCTGCGCACCATCAACGAAGCCCTGGAGGCGGCGTTCGCCAAGGATTGAGGCGCTATCGATGCGCGCTGGGCGTGGCGAACGGATGGTTTTGCATACGCCTGGTGAATGGTCGTCGCCGCTGACGATTGCCCGGATTTATGCTCGGCCCATCTCATAACCCAATAACAACGAGGTGCGTCATGCGTGAAGTGGTGATCGTCGACAGCGTGCGGACTGGCCTGGCCAAATCCTTCCGTGGCAAGTTCAACCAGACCCGTCCGGACGACATGGCGGCCCATTGCGTGAATGCGCTGCTGGCGCGCAGCGGCATCGATCCGGCGCTGGTCGACGATTGCATCGTCGGCGCGGGCTCCAATGAAGGCGCCCAGGGTATGAACATCGGCCGCAACGTGGCGGTGCTGTCCGGCCTGGGCACCCAGGTGGCGGGCATGACCCTCAACCGTTTCTGCTCCTCGGGCCTGCAGGCCATCGCCATCGCGGCCAACCAGATCGCCTCGGGCTGCAGCGACGTGATCGTCGCGGGCGGCGTCGAGTCGATCACCCTGACCCTGAAAAGCATGAACATGGATAACCTGTTCAACCCGATCCTGCAGAAGGACGTGCCGGGCATCTACTACCCGATGGGCCAGACCGCGGAAGTGGTGGCGCGCCGCTACAACGTCAGCCGCGAAGCCCAGGATGCCTATGCCCTGCAAAGCCAGCAGCGCACGGCCCAGGCCCAGGCGGCCGGCCTGTTCGACGACGAAATCGTGCCGATGAACGTCAAGTACCTGGTCGAAGACAAGGCCACGGGCGAGAAGAAGATCGTCGACGGTGTGGTCGACCGCGATGACTGCAACCGGGCTGATACCACCCTGGAAAGCCTGGCGTCGCTCAAGCCGGTGTTCGCCGACGATGGTTCGGTTACCGCCGGCAACGCCTCGCAGCTGTCCGACGGCGCTTCGATGACCCTGGTGATGAGCCTGGAGAAAGCCTTCGAGCTGGGCCTCAAGCCGAAGGCGTTCTTCCGTGGGTTCACTGTCGCCGGCTGCGAGCCCGACGAGATGGGCATCGGCCCGGTGTTCTCGGTACCGAAGCTGCTCAAGGCCAAGGGCCTGAGCATCGCCGATATCGACCTGTGGGAACTCAACGAAGCCTTCGCTTCGCAGTGCCTGTATGCCCGCGACCGCCTGGAAATCGACAACGCCAGGTACAACGTCAACGGTGGCTCGATCTCCATCGGCCACCCGTTCGGCATGACCGGTTCGCGACAGGTTGGCCACCTGGTGCGCGAGCTGCAGCGGCGTAACCTGCGCTACGGCATCGTCACCATGTGCGTAGGCGGCGGCATGGGTGCCACCGGCCTGTTTGAAGCCGTGCGCTGACCGGCACGTCGCGGCTGAAGCCCCTCCCACGGGGCCAGTGCCTTCAGCTTTAGAACCGAAAAACCGCGCCGAGGCGCGGTTTTTTTTGTTGGGCGGCAAGCTTTGCGTAGCCTGGGTCGAGCGAAGCGATACCCGGGAACGTAGCGTGCGCTGTGATGACCCGCCGGACGCCGCTAGAACGCGCGACTTTCGATAATTTCGACAGCCTTGATCATGCGGCGAATGTAGAAGGCGATTTCCCGCTCGGCGTCGACACGGGTGAAATACGGACCTTCCAGCGTGCCTTCGCGGGTGGCGAAGAAATACTGGCCATTCACCGCGCTGACCCGCTCGCTGCGGTAGTGGGTGCTGGGGGCGGGATCGATTGTGCGTTGACCGAACATGACGAAACCTCACAGAAGGATGCGCAATGTCTTCAGTCTAATCCGAGAGGATGAAGTTGCTCGACTTGTCGACAGAAGGCGTGCTTTTACCGCTTGTTAGCGGTCTTTTCGCTGATTTTAATGTTTTTTGGCGCCGGCTTCGTGACGCGTGCCGGTACAGTTGGTGGGTCGCCACAGTCTGAACTGTTGCTGTGCCGGGGCAGTCGACCACTCTAGAATGCGGCTTCGCGGTGCCGGCCAGCCTGTCCGGGACGCTGTGGACACCGCCTTTCAGAGGTTTTCATGCATATTTCCTCCGGCCGTTGGGCATACGGCTTGTTCCTTGCGCTGACCACGGCCGTGCTGTGGGGCGTGCTCCCGATCAAACTCAAGGAAGTGCTGCAGGTGATGGACCCGGTCACGGTGACCTGGTATCGCCTGTTGGTGTCCGGCTCCATCCTGCTGATCTACCTCGCCGTAGCCCGCCGCCTGCCGCGTTTCCGGCCGCTGGGGCGCAAGGGTGGCTGGCTGCTGGCCTTGGCGATCGCCGGCCTGAGCGCCAATTATGTGCTGTACCTGATGGGCCTCAACCTGCTCAGCCCGGGCACCACGCAACTGGTGATCCAGGTGGCGCCGATCCTGCTGCTGATCAGCAGCCTGTTCATCTTTCGCGAGCGCTTCAGCGTCGGGCAGAGCGTTGGCCTGCTGGTGCTGATGACGGGCTTCGTGCTGTTCTTCAATCAGCGCCTGGGTGAGCTGCTGACTTCGCTGAGCGACTACACCGTCGGGGTGCTGGTGGTACTGGCAGCCGCCTTCGTCTGGACCTTCTACGGCCTGGCGCAGAAGCAACTGCTGACCGTGTGGAATTCTGTGCAGGTGATGATGGTGATCTACCTGGCCTGCGCCGCGTTGCTCACGCCCTGGGCGCAGCCGTTGCAGGTGCTGGCGCTCAGTCCGGTGCAGGGCTGGCTGCTGCTGGCCTGTTGCCTGAATACACTGGTGGCGTACGGCGCCTTCGCCGAAGCCCTGGCGCACTGGGAGGCATCTCGGGTGAGTGCGACCCTGGCCCTGACCCCGCTGGTGACCTTCGCTTCCGTGGCATTGGCCGCCACCTGGTGGCCGAGTCATGTGCTACCGGAGCAGGTCAACTGGATCGCCTACTGTGGGGCGGTGCTGGTGGTTCTGGGTTCGGCGCTGACGGCGTTGGCGCCGTCGATGCTGGCCAGCCTGCGGGCGCGCCGTGCGGCGCGTGCCGGAGTTCAGGATCAGGGTTGATCGATGCTGGCGGGCAGGGCACCCGCCAGCAGGGTTCAGACTTGCGAACCGAGGGTCTCGGCGCGGCGCAGCCAGCTCTGGCGTTGCGCTTCGGAGGAGGGGCGTACCGGCGCGAACTCGGTGAGGCGCCGGGTCTTGATGCCGCAGAAACCGAGAATCGTGCGGGTCATCTGCCGATGCGCCGGTGCCCCGTAGATCAGGCGGAAGTACCAGCGCGGCGTGTCCATGGTCACCAGCAGGTCGGCCGTGCGGCCACTGAGCAGCTTGTCCCAGAGCTGCGAGCGGTTGCGGTACTTGAAGGCGAAGCCGGGCAGAAAGGTGCGGTCGAAGAAACCCTTGAGCAGCGCAGGAATACCGCCCCACCAGACCGGGTAGACGAACACCAGGTGCTCGGCCCAGTGAATCTGCCGCTGGGCTTCGAGCAGGTCCGGTTCCAGGGCCTGGCTCTGGTCGTAGCCGTCGCGCAGGATCGGGTCGAAGGTCATCTCCCCCAGCTTCAATTGGCGCACCACATGGCCTTCGCTGCGTGCGCCGTGGGCGTAGGCTTCGCCCAGGGCGTGGCACAGGCTGCTGCTCTTGGGGGTGCCGAAGATCATCAGGATGCGTTTGCCATCGCCCTCCAGGGGCGTGGCACCGCTCTTGGCTCCCTCAGTCATGGTGGCCGGCCTCCAGCATGCTTTCCGGACGCACCCAGGCGTCGAACTGCTCCTCGGTCAGGTAGCCGAGTTGCAGGGCTGCTTCGCGCAGGGTGCTGCCTTCCTGGTAGGCCTTCTTGGCGATTTCCGCTGCCTTGTCGTAGCCGATGTGCGGGTTGAGCGCGGTGACCAGCATCAGGCCGCGCTCCAGGTGCGCCGCCATCGCCCGCGGATCGGGCTCCAGGCCGGCGATGCAGTGGCGCTGGAAGTTGCGGCAGCCATCGGCCAGCAGTCGCACCGACTGCAGCAGGTTGTGAATGATCACCGGCTTGTACACGTTGAGCTGCAAGTGGCCCTGGCTGGCGGCGAAACCGATCACCACGTCGTTGCCGAGCACCTGGCAGGCCAGCATCGACAGGGCCTCGCACTGCGTCGGGTTGACCTTGCCCGGCATGATCGAGCTGCCCGGTTCGTTGGCGGGCAGGCGCACTTCGGCGAAGCCTGCGCGGGGGCCGGAACCCAGCAGGCGCAGGTCGTTGGCCATTTTCATCAGGGCCACGGCCAGGGTTTTCAACGCGCCGGAAAGGGCGGTCAGGGGTTCGTGGCCGGCGAGGGCGGCGAACTTGTTCGGCGCGCTGACCAGGGGCAGGCCGCTCAGGGCCGCCAATTCGGCGGCGATGGCTTCGGCAAAGCCGGGCGGCGAGTTGAGGCCGGTGCCCACGGCGG
This sequence comes from Pseudomonas sp., assembly GCA_050282285.1. Classification (GTDB taxonomy): domain Bacteria; phylum Pseudomonadota; class Gammaproteobacteria; order Pseudomonadales; family Pseudomonadaceae; genus Aquipseudomonas. The sequence goes on along the minus strand of JBLZZJ010000038.1, from coordinate 90,838 downwards.
TACCGCCCTGGGCAAGTTCGCAGGTGGCGGGCAGGGCACCACGGATCGCGCGCTCCGCGTAGTCGAGCTGGGCGACGAAGGCCGAGACCTCCTGGCCAAAGGTGATCGGCGTGGCGTCCATCATGTGGGTGCGCCCGGTCTTCACCAGTTTGTTGTGGCGGGCTGCCAGTTCGGCCAGGCCGCCGGACAGCTCGCTGATCGCTGGGAGCAGGTCCTGCTGCACGGCACGGGCGGCGGCGATGTGCATGGCGGTGGGGAAGCAGTCGTTGGAGCTTTGCGCGCGGTTGACGTGGTCGTTCGGGTGTACCGGGCTCTTGCCGCCACGGGCGCCGCCAGACAGCTCGTTGGCACGGCCGGCGATCACTTCGTTGACGTTCATGTTGCTCTGCGTGCCGCTGCCGGTCTGCCACACCACCAAGGGAAACTGGTCGTCATGCTGGCCGGCGATCACCTCGTCGGCGGCCTGTTCGACCAGGCGGGCGATGTCGGGTGGGAGATCGCCAATGCGGTTGTTGACCCGGGCCGCGGCTTTCTTGATCAGCGCCAGGGCGTGCAGCACGGCCAGGGGCATGCGTTCTTCGCCAATCGCGAAGTTGATCAGCGAGCGCTGGGTCTGGGCGCCCCAGTAAGCATCTTCAGGGACTTCGATGGGGCCGAGGCTGTCAGTTTCGGTGCGGCTCATGGAGATTCTCCGGGGGGCGATTTCGCAAGTTTAGGCTGTCCCTGCCGGCCGCGGTTCCCTTGTTTCTCTATGGCGCTGATTACCAACGGGCGTCGGTGGCTCCCAGCCAGCCGAGTGCACCGTCCACGGGAACACGTTCTCCACTCGGACCGCGCAGTACGCCGTCGAAATGGCCGAACCACTGTTTGGTGTCGGCGTAGAAGAACCCCAGGCTCGGGCGAGCCAGGTGGCGATGGCGGGGGGTGAAGGTCAGGTCGACGCGGTCGTCGTTGCTGTTCAGGCGCCAGGGCGCGAGTGGGCTGTGGAAGGGTTGTTCGATGGTGACCGGCGATTCCAGGTGCTGCAGCTCGCCGCCGAACCACAGGGCGTTCTCCGACAGGCCGCTGTATTCGGTCCAGCCCGCACCGAAGTTGCCAGCGATGCCGCCGGGGGCAGCGAAGGCGGCGCGGGTCCAGTGGCTGCGCAGGGGCCATACGCCGCGGCCGAAGTCCATGGCGGAGAAACTCTGGCCGGGTTCGCATTCATAGTGACGGCCGCCCAGCTGCACGCTGCCGCTGGTGGGCAGGCCGAGTTGGCGGCAGGTGGCATGAAAGCGGTTATGGCTCAGGGGCGCGACCAGGTTGACCGACTCCAGGTGCGCGGGGCGCTGGATGTCCAGGGCCACATGCAGGGGCTGCCCGCCGATGTCCGGGGCGCTGACGGTGATGCGGGCACGGCCGGGGTGCTCGGCGATGTGCAGGTGCAGGCGCGGGTGATTGAATTCGTGTCCCTGCAGCGGCTGGCTGGGCAGGTGGCAACCCCGGGACAGCAGGCGCAACTGGCTGTGTGCCACCGAGGCACCGGTTTCCAGGTCGAGGAAATAGGCGGCGCTGTAGCCCAGGTAATCGACATCGGCCTGGGTCAGCGACAGCATCCAGCGCGGGGTGGTGGTGCACCAGTGGTTCCAGCGTTTGCGTCGGCCACTGTGGCCGGGCAGGCTGTAATCCACCTGCGGGCGGGTCGACCAGCCAACGGCCTGCGGGTTGAGCTGCCCGTGGGCATCGCACAGGGAGGGCAAGGGTGGGTGGGTGATGCTGTTCATTGAACACGTCCATGTGTGCAGCGGCGCTGCGTGAACGAATTCCGCAGCTTCTTGTTGGAAGTTATCCGCAAAGAATGCTCCCGCGCTGCCGCCTGCTGCAAGTGCTGGCAAATTGCTTATGGGCCAGCCAGTGCGCTGGCGCACGGCGATTGTGTGACGGCCTGCACGCTGGCATTCGCTTGAGTGTGCGGTGCTGTTGGGCACAAAATGGCGCCTTCAGGGGTCGAAGCCTACTCGTTCCCCCATCCAGGAGTATCCAATGACCCGTTTTCCTGCCCTCGTTGCTGCCGTTCTGCTGACCTGCGGGAGCGCCCAGGTACTGGCCGACGCGAAAAGCCACGCCGCTGATGCCGAGCAGTTCCTGCAACTGGCCCGCGCAGACAAGCTGGCGGTTCCGGTCTATGCCCAGGTCCAGCAGATGTTCGCCCAGCGCTTTGCCGAAAGCGGCGCGCCGCAGAACAAGCAGGCCGTGCTCGAGAGCTACCAGGCCAAGGCCAATACCGCGCTGGACCAGGCGGTGGGTTGGGACAAGATCAAGCCGGACATGGTCAAGCTGTACACCAGCAACTTCACCGAAGCGGAGCTGCAGGAACTGATCACCTTCTACAAATCGCCCCTGGGCCAGAAAGTCCTGCAGAAAATGCCGACCCTGACCGCCGAATCGGCGCAGTTGACCCAGGCCAAGCTGGAAGCGGCCGTTCCGCAGGTGAACAAGCTGCTGACGGACATGACTGCCGAGCTCGGACAGAAAAAGCAGTAACCGGAGTCTGTTGATGAGCAAACTCGAACAACTCCAGGCGGCCTTTGCCGCCCTGGAGCCCCAGCACCTGACCGTGCAGGACGAAAGCCACATGCACAGCCGTGGCCTGGAAACCCATTACAAGGCCGTGATCGTCAGCCAGCAGTTCGCCGGGCTGAACGCGGTCAAGCGCCATCAGAAGGCCTACGCCTGCGCCGGTGAGCTGATGGGCCAGGTGCATGCCCTGGCCCTGCACACCTACACCCCCGAAGAGTGGGAAACCCAGGGTGTGGCACCGGCTTCGCCGACTTGCCGGGGTGGCAGCCACTGATACACGGCCTGTCCTGAGGCAATTCGCCCCTACACGGCGGCCCCGGGGAAACGTAAACTATGCAGCGCGCCGGCCTGATTGCCGGCGCGTTCGTTTTTATAGACCCAGTCCGCCCTTTACGTGGGCGACTACTGAAGGAATATGACATGACCGACAAGATCGTCGTGGCGGCGCTCTACAAGTTTGTTTCCCTGCCCGATTACCCCGACCTGCGCGAGCCCCTGCTGGACGTGATGTTCGAGCACGACATCAAGGGCACTCTGCTGCTGGCCGAAGAGGGCATCAACGGCACCGTCTCCGGTAGCCGCGAAGGCATCGACGGGCTGCTCGCCTGGTTCCGCCTCGACCCGCGCCTGGCGGACGTCGATCACAAGGAATCGTACTGCGACGAGCAGCCGTTCTACCGCACCAAGGTCAAGCTGAAGAAAGAAATCGTGACCCTGGGCGTGCCGGGCGTCGATCCCAACCAGCAGGTCGGCACCTACGTCGAACCGCAGGACTGGAACGCACTGATCAGCGACCCGGAAGTGCTGCTGATCGACACCCGCAACGACTACGAAGTCTCGATCGGCACCTTCGCTGGCGCCATCGACCCCAAGACCAAGTCGTTCCGCGAATTCCCGGACTACATCAAAGCCAATTTCGACCCGGCCAAGCACAAGAAAGTCGCCATGTTCTGCACCGGTGGCATCCGCTGCGAGAAGGCCTCCAGCTACATGCTCGGCCAGGGCTTCGACGAGGTGTTCCACCTCAAGGGCGGCATCCTCAAGTACCTGGAAGAAGTACCCCAGGAAGAAACCCTGTGGCAGGGCGACTGCTTCGTCTTCGACAACCGCGTCACCGTGCGCCATGACCTGTCCGAAGGCGACTACGACCAATGCCACGCCTGCCGCACCCCGGTGTCCGTTGCCGACCGTGAGTCCGAGTTCTACGCTCCCGGTGTGAGCTGCCCGCACTGCTGGGACGCGCTGCCGGAGAAAACCCGTGAAGGTGCCCGCGAGCGTCAGCGCCAGATTGAGCTGGCCAAGGCCCGCAACCAGCCGCACCCGTTGGGCTACAACCCCCGCCAAACACGCGAGAACTAAGCATGCACGCACGCCTGCTCTATGTGATGGACCCGATGTGCTCTTGGTGCTGGGGCTTTGCCCCGGTGCTGGCGTCCCTGGCCGAGCAGGCGGCCGCCGCAGGCGTGTCGACGCACCTGATCGTCGGCGGCTTGCGCCGTGATCGGGTGGCGATCGACGCTGCCGCGCGGGTGCGTTACCTGGGCTACTGGCAGGCGGTGAACGCCAGTACCGGCCAGCTGTTCAATTTCGAGGAGGGCCTGCCGGAGGGGCTGGTCTACGACACCGAGCCGGCCTGCCGGGCGCTGGTGACCGCGCGCCACCTCGACATCGAGAGTGTCCGGCCGCTGGCCGAGCGCATTCAGGAAGCGTTCTACACCGAAGGCCGTGATGTGACCCAGGCCAGCGTGCTGGTCGAGCTGGCCGAGCAGGCCGGCCTGCCGCGCATCGAATTCGCCGGCGCCTTCGACAGCGCCGAACAGCACGTGGCCACCGCCGCTGACTTCACCTGGGTGCAGGACCTCGGCATCGCCGGATTTCCCACCCTGCTGGCCGAGCGCGACGGGCAACTGGCGCTGCTGACCAACGGCTACCAGCCGCTGTCGGCGCTGCAACCGCTGCTGGCGCGGTGGCTGGAGCGCGCGGTCAATGCTTGATCGGCTGAGCTGGGAAGAGATCCGCCGCCTGGCCCTGCGCCACAAGAAAGCCCTGATCCTGGCCAACCTGGTGGCAGTATTCGCCACCCTGTGCAGCGTGCCGATTCCGCTGCTTCTGCCGCTGCTGGTCGACGAGGTGCTGCTCAACGACGGCGACGCCGCGCTCAAGGTCATGGACAACTTCCTGCCGAGCGACTGGCAGACCGCCGCCGGCTATATCGGCCTGATGCTGGTGCTGACGGCGCTGCTGCGCGGGTTTGCCCTGATCTTCAACGTGCTGCAGGCACGGTTGTTCGCGCGGCTGTCGAAGGACATCGTCTACCGCATCCGCATTCGCCTGATCGAGCGCCTGAAGCGCATCTCCCTCGGCGAGTACGAAAGCCTGGGCGGCGGCACCGTGACCACCCACCTGGTCACCGACCTGGACACGCTGGACAAGTTCGTCGGCGAGACCCTCAGCCGCTTCCTGGTGGCGATCCTGACCCTGGCCGGCACCTCGGCGATCCTGCTGTGGATGCACTGGCAGCTGGCGTTGCTGATCCTGCTGTTCAACCCGCTGGTGATCTACGCCACGGTGCAGTTGGGCAAGCGGGTCAAGCACCTGAAGAAGCTGGAGAACGACAGCACCTCGCGCTTCACCCAGGCCCTGACCGAAACCCTGGATGCGATCCAGGAAATCCGCGCCGGCAATCGCCAGGGCTTCTTCCTCGGACGGCTCGGGCAGCGTGCCCAGGACGTGCGCGATTACGCCGTGGCCTCGCAGTGGAAAACCGACGCTTCGAACCGCGCCAGTGGCTTGCTGTTCCAGTTCGGCATCGACGTGTTCCGCGCCGCGGCCATGCTCACCGTGCTGTTTTCCGACCTGTCGATCGGCCAGATGCTCGCGGTGTTCAGTTACCTGTGGTTCATGATCGGCCCGGTGGAGCAGTTGCTCAGCCTGCAATACGCGTTCTATGCAGCGGGCGGCGCGCTGACCCGGATCAACGAGCTGCTGGCGCGTGCCGACGAGCCGCAGTACCCGGCAAAAGTCGATCCGTTCAAGGGGCATGACACCGTGGGCATCGAGGTGCGCGGGCTGACCTTCGCCTACAGCGACGAACCGGTGCTCGACGGGCTCAACCTGCGCATCGCGCCGGGGGAGAAGGTGGCCATCGTCGGCGCCAGCGGCGGCGGCAAGAGCACCCTGGTGCAACTGCTGCTGGGGCTCTACACGCCGCAGGCCGGCAGCATCCGTTTTGGTGGCAGTGGCCTGGACGAAGTCGGCCTGGAAACCGTGCGTGAGAACGTGGCGGTGGTGCTGCAGCATCCGGCGCTGTTCAACGACACGGTGCGCGCCAACCTGTGCATGGGCCGTGAGCGTTCCGATGAGGACTGCTGGCGCGCGCTGGAAATCGCCCAGCTGTCGACCACCATCGCCCAGTTGCCTCAAGGTCTGGACAGCATCGTCGGCCGTTCCGGCGTGCGCCTGTCCGGCGGTCAGCGCCAGCGCCTGGCGATTGCCCGCATGGTGCTCGCCAAGCCCAAGGTGGTGATCCTCGACGAGGCCACCTCGGCGCTTGATGCAGCCACCGAATACGCCCTGCACCAGGCCTTGGGGCAGTTCCTCCATGGCCGCACCACCCTGATCATCGCCCACCGCCTGAGCGCGGTGAAACAGGCCGACCGGGTACTGGTGTTCGACGGAGGCAGCATTGCCGAAGACGGCGGCCACCAGCAGCTGATCGACGAAGGCGGCCTCTACGCCAAGCTCTACGGCCACCTGCAGAACTGAAGCGCGCACTCGGCCGTTTTTGCGTCAGCCATCCAACGATCCGGCGTACGGCCTCCATTCGCCGCGGGGCGCGGCTCCTACAGGGGGGGTGGCCTTTTTCGTCGATGTAGGCCAGTCGTAGAGTGGATGTCGCTGTTTACATCCACCATTGCGTTGCCAGGTGGATCGGTGAAGCGTGATCCACCCTACGGAGGCGGTGTGCCCCCAAAGGAGCACGCGGCGAAGTTTGTAGCCTGGGTCGAGCGCAGCGACACCCGGGTATGCAACGGCCGCGATCAGGACCGCGGCGCCGGCTTGCCCGCTCCGGTGGTCCACTGCTGCAGGCGCTTCTGCCGTTCCTGGCTGTCCTTCAGCGATTTGTCCAACGCCTCGTTGTAATCGCTCAGCCAACTGCGTGAGCCGGCGATCATGCCGGCGAGGTCGCGCATGCCATTCTTCAGGGCGCCCAGGCTGTGCTGGAAGCTCTGCTCCTGGGCGGTCATCACGGTGGCGACCTGACGCAGGATTTCGGGGCTAGGGTCTACGACAGCAGGGGCCGCCGGGGGCGGGGCAGCGCTGGTCTTGGCCTGGACGGCAATCAGCGCGCGCAGCTGTTCCAGTTGGGTGTCGAGCTTCTGTGCGTGCCGCTCGGCACTCTCGGCGCGTTTTTGCAGCGCTTCGATATGCGAGGCCGTGAGGTATTCCGGCGTGGTGCCGAAGAGGCTGAACAGCCCCCAGGTGCCCCAACTGGCCAGGGTCATCAGCAGCACACCGCTCAGGGCGACAAGCAGGATGCGGTTGAGCCGCTGGCCTTTTTCCAGCGCCTCGAGGCGCTGTTCGTCGCTGGCAGGAACTTCAGTACTGACGGTCGCTTCATCACTCATTGGATGGCCTCCTGGATTGTTCTTGTCGGGAAAGCGCCACTTGATGGCATGGTGCCATTATTTGTGAGCGGATGCGAATGGCGCTCCGTCCCAGGGAGCGTCTCCAGCACACCATGCACGCTCCCGTGGCAACCCAATGAACCGCTTTGTAAATAAAACGTTACGCGCGGTGGCCTTTTCTGCATGGGGAGCCAGCTGAAGGATAGCCCTGCGCTGGCTGTAAGGTTTAGTTGCCAGTGGTGCCCGGTGGTTCACCCTGCACAGGGGCGGCGCCGCCTTGTCGGCCATGCTCCGCTCGGTTGTGATGAGGTCAATGCAGCGCCGACACCGGCCTGGCCCATAACAACAACGTGGAGGCGCAATGAACGCCGTGACCAAGATCGAACAGCACAACCCTATCGGCACCGACGGCTTCGAGTTCGTCGAATACACCGCCCCGACCCCCGAAGGCATCCAGCAACTTCGCGAGCTGTTCGTGGCCATGGGCTTCACCGAAACCGCCAAGCACCGTTCCAAGGAAGTGTTCCTGTTCCAGCAGAACGGTATCAACTTCGTGCTCAACGGCAGCCCCACCGGGCATGTTCGCGACTTCGGCCTCAAGCACGGCCCGAGTGCCTGCGCCATGGCGTTCCGGGTGAAGAATGCCGCCCAGGCCGCGGCCTATGTCGAGTCCCAGGGTGCGCGCCTGGTCGGTAGCCACGCCAACTTCGGCGAGCTGAACATTCCCTGTGTCGAAGGCATTGGTGGTTCGCTGCTGTACCTGGTGGATCGCTACGGCGACAAGACCATCTATGACGTGGATTTCGAATACCACGCCGGGTGCACGGCCAATGACCACGCGGTGGGCCTGCAGGCCATCGACCACCTGACCCACAACGTACGGCGCGGGCAGATGGACGTGTGGTCGGGCTTCTACGAGCGCATCGCCAACTTCCGCGAGATCCGCTACTTCGACATCGAAGGCAAGCTCACCGGCCTGGTATCCCGCGCCATGACCGCGCCTTGCGGCAAGATCCGCATCCCGATCAACGAGTCGGCGGACGACAAGTCGCAGATCGAGGAATTCATCCGTGAGTACCACGGCGAGGGCATCCAGCACATCGCCCTGTCCACCGACGACATCTACGCCACCGTGCGCCAGCTGCGGGCCAACGGCGTGGACTTCATGAGCACGCCGGGCACCTATTATGAAAAGGTCGACACCCGTGTCGCCGGCCATGGCGAGCCTACCGATGTGCTGCGTGACCTGAGCATCCTGATTGATGGCGCGCCTGGCGACGACGGCATCCTGCTGCAGATTTTCACCAACACGGTGATCGGCCCGATCTTCTTCGAGATCATCCAGCGCAAGGGCAACCAGGGCTTCGGCGAGGGCAACTTCAAGGCCCTGTTCGAGTCGATCGAGGAAGACCAGGTGCGCCGTGGCGTGATTTCCGCGGATTGATCCGGATTGCCCTGAAGCCTGCATCGAGGAGACACCGGCCATGAGCCGTAAATGGATCAGTTTTCCCCTGCGCGAGGGTGACTGTTCGCGCCAGGCGCACTGCGACTTTCCGCAAGGCACCTATGAGCGGGAGATGGGGCGGGAGGGGTTCTTCGGGCCCACCGCCCACCTGCACCACAAGCACCCGCCCACCGGTTGGATCGATTGGGAAGGGCCGCTGCGCCCCCATGCATTCAACTTCAACGACATTGCCAGTGAGCGCGATTGCCCGCTGCTGGCGCCGCTGGCGCTGCACAACAGCGACATCAAGCTGCGCATCTGGAAGACCCAGGGCGCCATGCGCCACTTGGTGCGCAATGCCGACGGCGATGATCTGCTGTTCATCCACGAGGGGGCGGGGGAGTTCTATTGCGACTTCGGCCACTTGAGCTACCGCGACGGCGACTACCTGGTGGTGCCACGCGGCACGGCCTGGCGCATCGAGGCCAGCGAGCCGACCTTCATGCTGCTGATCGAGAACACCGATGGCGCCTACCAGTTGCCGGACAAAGGCCTGCTGGGCCCGCAGGCGATCTTCGATGCGGCGGTGTTGGATCACCCGAAGCTGGACGAGGCATTCAAGGCGCAGCAGGACGAGAACACCTGGCAGATCCGTATCAAGCGGCGCAACCAGATCAGCACCGTGACCTACCCGTACAACCCGCTGGATGTGGTGGGCTGGCATGGCGACAACACCGTGGTACGGCTCAACTGGCGAGATATTCGCCCGCTGGTGAGCCACCGCTACCACCTGCCGCCGTCGGCGCACACCACCTTTGTCGCCAATGGCTTCGTGGTCTGCACCTTCACCCCGCGCCCGGTGGAAAGCGATCCGGGTGCGTTGAAAGTGCCGTTCTATCACAACAACGACGACTACGACGAAGTGCTGTTCTACCACCGCGGCAACTTCTTCAGCCGCGACAACATCGAGGCCGGCATGGTCACGCTGCACCCCTGCGGCTTCCCCCATGGGCCGCACCCCAAGGCGCTGAAGAAGAGCCAGGAAAACCCGGCCACCTTCATCGACGAGGTGGCGGTCATGATCGATACCCGGCGCGCCCTGGAAGTCGGCGACGCGGCGGCTGCGGTGGATGTGCCCGAGTACGTGAACTCCTGGCGAGCGCCGGGCAAGGCGTGACCCATCACGCGGGCGGGGCATGGGGCTCGGCCCGCGCACACTGAATTTCTGAAGGTTGACCCATGAAGCTTGCATCACTGAATCAGGGCCGTGACGGCGTACTACTGGTGGTTTCCCGCGACCTGCAGCGCGCCGTGCGCGTGCCGGGGATCGCCGCCACCCTGCAGGCCGCGCTGGATGACTGGGCGCAGTGTCGCCCTCGGCTGGAAGCGGTGTACCAGCGCCTGAACGACGGCCTGGAGACGGACGCCTTCGCCTTTGACCAGCAGGCCTGCCACAGCCCGCTGCCGCGGGCCTACCACTGGGCCGATGGCAGTGCCTACGTCAACCACGTCGAGCTGGTGCGCAAGGCGCGAGGGGCGGAAATCCCCGAGAGCTTCTGGCACGACCCACTGATGTACCAGGGCGGCGCCGACACCTTCATCCCGCCGTATGCACCGATCCGCCTGGCGGACGAGGCCTGGGGCATCGACCTGGAGGCCGAGCTGGCGGTGATCACCGACGACGTGCCGATGGGCGTGACTGCCGGTGAAGCGGCGCAGCACATCCAGTTGCTGATGCTGGTCAACGATGTGTCGCTGCGCAACCTGATCCCGGGCGAGCTGGCCAAGGGTTTCGGTTTCTACCAGAGCAAACCCTCGTCGAGCTTTTCGCCGGTGGCGATCACCCCGGACGAGCTGGGCGACACCTGGAAGGACGGCAAGGTGCACCGTCCGCTGGTGTCGCATATCAATGGCGAGCTGTTCGGCCAGCCGGACGCCGGCACCGACATGACCTTCAACTTCCCGACCCTGGTGGCTCACGCCGCCAAGACCCGCCCCCTGGGCTGCGGCACCATCATCGGCTCGGGTACGGTGTCCAACTACGACCGCAGCGCAGGGTCGTCCTGCCTGGCGGAGAAACGCATGCTCGAAGTCATTGCCAACGGCGAAGCCACCACGCCGTTCCTGGCCTTCGGCGACCGGGTGCGCATCGAAATGTTCGACGCCAGCGGCCAGAGCCTGTTCGGCGCCATCGACCAGGTGGTGGAGCAGTACGGCGGCGAGTGAGCAGTGAGCTCCGGGGTGTGCGTCCGCTCAGGGGTATCGGCCGTCATGTCCACCGTGGGTGACGCAGAGCGTCACGGGATTGGGCTACCACGCGGAGCGTGGGAGCCATCAGGGCCAGGCAGGGCGACGTGCTTACCGATCGTTCCCACGCTCTGCGTGGGCATGGAGCCCCGGACGCTCCGCGTCCGCTACGGCGTATCGGTTGCTACACCCGCTGTGGACGCGCGCACCCTGTAGGAGAGGCCTTGGCCTCGAGCTCGACGGTCTTTGCCTGACGGTGATCAAAAGCTCGCGGGCAATCGGAATGCCGCCCAGCCGCTCCACAGAGGGTTGCGTCCGTTTTGGGATATCGGATCGTCAGGCCTACCGCGGGTGACGCGGAGCGTCACGGGATTGGGCTACCACGCGGAGCGTGGGAGCCATCAGGGCCAGGCAGGGCGACGTGCTTACCGATCGTTCCCACGCTCTGCGTGGGCATGCAGCCCCGGACGCTCCGCGTCCGCTACGGCATATCGGTTGCTACACCCAAGTGGATGACAGTACGCGGCACGTATTGGGCATAAAACCTTTCCTACACTCTGCCAATAATCCAAAAAAGGAACCGCACATGCTGAAACTTTATGGCTACTGGCGCTCCAGCGCGGCGTATCGGGTGCGGATCGCGCTCAATCTCAAGGGGCTGGTCTGTGAACACATACCCGTGCACCTGGTGCGGGACGGCGGTGAGCAGCGGGGCGAGGCTTACCGCGAGCTGAACCCGCAGCAACTGCTGCCGTTGCTGGTGGACGAGGAGAACGGCGGGGTGCGCATCGCGCAGTCGCTGGCGATCATCGAGTACCTGGAGGAAATCTTTCCGGTGCCGGCGCTGCTGCCGGTGGACCCGGTGGACCGCGCTCGGGTGCGCGCCCTGGCGCTGCATATCGCCTGTGACGTGCACCCGCTGAACAACCTGCGGGTCCTGCAGTACCTGTCGGGCGAGCTGGGGGTGGAGGAGGCGGCCCGCACTGCCTGGTACAGCCACTGGGTACACACCGGCCTGGCCGCGGTCGAGGAAGGGTTGGCCGCGTTCGACGACCGGCTGTCCCTGGGCCAGCGCCCGGGATATCTGGAAGCGTGTTTGATCCCGCAGGTGTACAATGCGCGCCGTTTCAACTGTGACCTTACTGCCTACCCGCGCATTCTCGCCATGACCGCACGCTGCGAAGCCCTCGATGCCTTCAAACAGGCCGCTCCCGAGGCGCAGAGCGACGCGCAGTGAACGCCAGCCACTGAGCTGGCCGTCAACGGTAGGCACCCCATCGGCTTTATCTGGGCCGTGTCATTCCGTCCTGCCACGAGCGTGACGGGTTCCATTCCGTCACAGGGAAAAACAGGCAGGTGACGAATGACCCAAGACACACTGCAGGCCGGCTCGCTCAACCGCGGCCTGAAGAACCGCCATATTCAGCTGATCGCCCTGGGCGGCGCCATCGGCACGGGCCTGTTCCTCGGTTCGGCCGGCGTGCTGCAGAGCGCCGGGCCGTCGATGATCCTCGGCTATGCGATTGGCGGTTTCATCGCGTTCCTGATCATGCGCCAGCTCGGCGAAATGATCGTCGAGGAGCCGGTAGCCGGTTCCTTCAGCCACTTCGCCCATGCCTACTGGGGGCCGTTCGCGGGCTTTCTCTCCGGCTGGAACTACTGGGCGCTGTATGTGCTGGTCGGCATGGCCGAACTCACGGCCGTCGGCAAGTACGTGCAGTACTGGTACCCGGACATCCCCACCTGGGCCACGGCTGCCGCGTTCTTCGTCCTGATCAATCTGATCAACCTGACCAACGTCAAAGCCTTCGGTGAGACCGAGTTCTGGTTCGCCATCATCAAGGTCGTGGCGATCATCGGCATGATCCTGCTCGGCTGCTACCTGCTGTTCAGCGGCGCGGGCGGCGAGCAGGCGAGCGTCAGCAACCTGTGGAGCCACGGCGGGTTCTTCCCCAACGGCGTCAGCGGGCTGGTGATGATGATGGCGATCATCATGTTCTCCTTCGGCGGCCTGGAGCTGGTCGGTATCACCGCTGCCGAGGCGGCCGAGCCGCGCAAAGTGATCCCCAAGGCCATCAACCAGGTGGTCTACCGCATCCTGATCTTCTACATCGGCGCACTGACCGTGCTGCTGTCGCTGTACCCCTGGGACAGCCTGGTGGCGACCCTGACCGCCGGCGGCGACGCCTATGGCAGCAGCCCGTTCGTGCAGATCTTTTCGCTGATCGGCAGCGACACCGCGGCGCACATCCTCAACTTCGTGGTCCTCACCGCGGCGCTGTCGGTCTACAACAGCGGCGTGTACTGCAACAGCCGCATGCTCTACGGCCTGGCGTCCCAGGGCGATGCGCCCAAGGCGCTGCTCAAGGTCAACAAGCGCGGCGTGCCGGTATTGGCAATCGGTCTGTCGGCGCTGGTGACGCTGCTGTGCGTGGTGGTCAACTACCTGGCGCCGAAGAGTGCGCTGGAGCTGCTGATGTCGCTGGTGGTGGCCTCGCTGGTGATCAACTGGGCGATGATCAGCCTGGCGCACCTCAAGTTCCGCAAGGCCATGCAGGCCAAGGGCGTGGAGCCCGGTTTCAAGGCGTTCTGGTTCCCGTTCGCCAACTACCTGTGCCTGGCGTTCGTGGTGTTCATCCTCGGCGTGATGCTGTTCATCCCCGGTATTCGGCTGTCCGTCTACGCCATCCCGTTCTGGCTGCTGTTCATCTGGGGTTGCTACCAGCTGCGCCAGCGTGCGCAGGCCCGTCGAGGCTGAGGCCATTGCGTGCCGCCAGTGTGGCGGCACCTCATGTCGGCATTTGCAGGGTTTGCGCCCGCACCTCGGACAGTAGTGGCAACATGCTGCTGTTCTGCCGACATTCTGTTGCAAATAGGGGTTAACGCTTTACGGCGCGCGGCCGATGACGAGCTGTCAGGGTGCGCTGCCTTCGTTGCAACAATGCGCTGACATGATCGTGTGAAACCACGGCACCGCAGTAGGCGTGCAATTCAGCAGTCGCCTGAGTGCCGTAGCAGATAAAAATAATGGAGTCGTTTCATGTTGCAATCCGTCATCCGTCTCTTCGTCGACCTTGCCGTTGGCAAGAAGCTCCTCGTGGGCTTCGGCCTGGTCCTGCTGCTCACCATCGCGGTGACGGGCAGTGGCTTCGTCGCCGTGCAGTCGGTCATGCAGGGCCACGCGCAGACCGTTCGCCTGTCGGCGATCGATGCGGCAATCCTTCAGGCACGACGCATCGAGCGTGATTTCGCGCTGAGTCATGCCGAGACCGATGCGCAACGGATGCGCGACCAACTCGCCCAGGTAAAGGTCTTGCTGGACGAGCAGGTGGCCCTGGCGCCGCCGTCTGAAAAGGCGCGCATGCAGGCCATGGACCAGGCGACTGCCGACTACCTCGCACAGTTCGACGCGTTCGTGCTGCAGCAGGGCCGAGCAGCGGAGGCCCGCGCGCAGATGCAGGACGCGGCGCGTGAAGCCCGCGACCAGTTCGAGATGACCGAGCTGGGCATGTACGACGCGGTTCGTGAACTGCGTCTGAGCGGTGACAACCTGCGGGGCAGCGATCCGCTGACCCTGGCCGAAACCGCCTCCAACCTCAGCAAGCGCATGCTCGAACTGCGCGGCCATGAGAGCCAGTACATCATCGACGGCGCGGAGTCGGCGCTGGAAGACTGGAACTACGTGAATTACGACCTGCAGTCCTCGGCCCAGGGCCTGATGGTCTGGCTCAATGACGACCAGAAGCGTGCCATCGAAGTCGCGCTGACCTCGCTGGGCGCCTATCAGCAAGCGTTCGCCAACTACCAGCAGGTGCGTCAGCAGAACCTGGCCAGCGGCGCCGCCATGCTCGAGCAGGCCGACAAGGTGCTGGCGATGGCCGGGGAGGCCAAGAGTCGCGAAGAGCAGGGCATGACCGACGACAGCCGTCAGGCCATGCTGCAACTGGGCGTGATGGGGATTGCCGCCGTGGTGATCGGCCTGGCTGCGGCCCTGAGCATCACCCGTTCGATCGTCACGCCGCTGCGCCAGACCGTCGCCTTCGCCCAGCGCATTGCCGCGGGCGACCTGAGTGAGGACTTGTCGACCAACCGTGGCGACGAACTGGGGCAACTGCTCAAGGCCATGCAGAGCATGACCGACAGCCTGCGCAACCTGGTCGGACGTATTGGCGGTGGTGTCAGCCAGATCGCGGCGGCCGCCGAACAGCTGTCGGCCATCACCTCGCAGACCAGCGCCGGGGTGCAGACGCAGAAAGTCGAAACCGAGCAGACCGCCACCGCCATGCACCAGATGGCGGCCACCGTGCAGGAAGTGGCGCAGAATGCCGAGCAGGCCTCGCTGGCCGCGCGCGATGCCGATCAGGAGGCCCAGCAGGGCAACCGCGTGGTGCAGCAGGCCGTCACTCAGATCGGCAGCCTGGCCAACGAAGTGGAACAGTCCGCCGAAGCGATCCAGGCGCTGAACCAGGAAAGCGGGCGCATTGGCAGCGTGCTTGAGGTGATCCGCAGCGTCGCCGAGCAGACCAACCTGTTGGCCCTGAACGCCGCCATCGAGGCTGCCCGCGCCGGTGAACAGGGCCGCGGTTTTGCCGTGGTCGCCGATGAAGTGCGCGCCCTGGCACGGCGCGCCCACGAATCGACCGAGGAAATCGAGACGTTGATCGCCGGCCTGCAGCGCATGGCCAAGGGTGCCGTGCAGCAGATGGAAAGCAGCCGCACCCTGACCCAGCGCACCGTGACCCTGGCCAGTGAGGCCGGCGATGCCCTGGGACGTATCACCCAGGCGGTGAGCACCATCGAGCAGATGAACCAGCAGATCGCCGCCGCTGCCGAAGAGCAGAGCGCCGTGGCCGAAACCATCAGCGAAAGCGTGACCCGGGTACGCGACATCGGCGAACAGAGCGCGAGCGCCAGCGAACAGACCGCCGCCTCCAGCGCCGAACTGGCCCGCCTGGGCGTCGAGCTACAAGGCCTGGTGCGCCAGTTCCGGACCTGAGTGCCTGGGCCCCTCCCGGGCGCTTTCCTGCTGTAGCCCCTTGTAGGAGGGGCTTCAGCCCCGAGCTCGAGGGCGTTCGTTGCGACGCAGATGTTGCGTCGGAAGAAGAGCTCGCGGGCGAACCCGCTCCTACAGGATTGCGCCCCCCCCCAATCAAGCGCCGACCGCCGTCCTGTAGGAGGGGCTTCAGCCCCGAGCTCGGCGGCATATGTCTCGATGCAGGTGTTACGTCGGAAGAAGAACTCGCGGGCAATCGGGCTGCCGCCTAGCCGCTCCTGCCGGTAATCCTCTTATGGCCCGTTCTTACAAAATCAGCAGGTCTGAGGATCAATTCACCTTACCCACGATCGGCTTGCGCAATTCCTCGGCCCAGGTAGTCAGCGGCACGTGAACGTCGGGTTGCCAGGCGCGTGACCACAGCAGTTTCAGGTGGTCCAGGCCGCCGCGTTCCATCGGCAGGCGGTCGATCCACGGGTTTACGTGCCAGGCGCCATTCTGCCAATGGGCGAAATCGAAGCGGAACGGGTGGAAGCCGGTCATGCCCAGGCGCAGGTCGGTGACGATCAGGTGGTTCTCGATACGGTCGTAACGTAGGATGCCGCCGGTGAACCAGGCCAGGCGTTCATGGGCCGGCGAGTCTTTCAGCGCCTCGGCCAATGCGGTGCCACGGGGCAGGCGATCGAGTTGCGGTGGTGCGCTGTCGAACCAGCCCACCAGTGCTTCGTGGTAGTCCTCGCCTTCGATCACGGTCACTCGCCAGAGCAGGCTGTTGAACGGCGTCGGGCCGCTGAAGATGGCGTCGGCCTGGATGCCCTGGCGCGCCAGTTCGGCTTCCACGCGTTGCTCGGCCATGTACTTGCCGGCCACGGTGAACCCCAGGTAGACGGTCGAGAGCACGAGGGCGATGGCTGGCGCCTTGCTGGCTTTGCTGTGCAGGCCGCCGATGGCGCCGAGCAGCACCGCGACGATCAGCGGCACGGTGTACAGCGGATCGATGATGAAGATGCTCGACCAGGCGGTGGGCGTCGGCATCAGCGGCCAGAACAGCTGGGTGCCGTAGCTGGTGAAGCTGTCGAGCAGCGGGTGGGTGATCAATACCAGCCATAACGTCAGGAACAGCCGCTGCGCCGAGTAACCGGTATGGGGGCGGAAGCGTCGGGCCAGGCAGGTAAGCAGCATGGCCAGGGCGCTGAGGAAGAACAGCGAGTGGCTGAAGCCCCGGTGGAAGGTCATGTCGGCCACGGCGTCCCCGTAGTCCAGAACCACGTCCAGGTCCGGCACCGTACCGAGCATGGCGCCATAGAGCAGCGCCTTGCGGCCTTGCCAGCGGCCCAGCAATGCTCCCTGGATAGTGGCGCCCAGCACCGCCTGGGTAATTGAATCCATGACACGACCTCGCAAGTAATCAGGCGGCTAAATTAGCGGAGCCGTGCACCGATTGCTGCGGGAAATTTCGAGCAAAGATTTCAGCTGTTGCCGGGTTGACGCGCCTTCAATCACACCGCCGTGTAAGAGCGGCTTCAGCCGCGAACCTAGGGGCTTTCGCTGGCTTTGAGATCAGCGGTGAACAAAAAGCTCGCGGGCAAGCCCGCTCCTACAAGGGTGTCCGCGCCTTCTTTGTAGGAGCGGGCTTGCCCGCGAGCTTTCACCATCCTCACGGCCGCCCCAATGCCTGAGCCGATCAAACCACTCACGGCCACCAGACATCGCTCCTGGCTGCTCCACCCAGCGCTACCCATTCAAAAAACAACGCCCCCATCCCCCTCAAAACGACGCAATGATCTGCCCCAGCGTGGCCATGGCCTTTTCGCTCTGGGCGTTCCAGGGGTGTCCGTAATTGAGTCGGGCGCAGTTGCCAAAGCGCCGCGTGGCGGAAAAGATCGGCCCGGGTGCGAGGCTGATGCCCTGGGCCAGGGCCAGCTTGAACAGGCGCAGCGAATCGACCTGCTCGGGAAATTCGAACCACAGGAAGTAACCACCGCTGGGCCGCGTGACCCGGGTGTGGGCGGGGAAATGCCGGGCCGCCGAGGCGAGCATGGAGTCCTGTTGCGACTCCAGGGCGTGGCGCAGCTTGCGCAGGTGCCGGTCGTAGCCGCCGTGCTGCAGGTAGTCGGCCAGGGCCGCCTGGGCTGGCACTGACGGCGAGATGGTGGTCATCAGCTTCTGCCGGGTGATCTGCTCGGCATAGCGCCCGCCGGCCACCCAGCCCACGCGGTAACCCGGTGCCAGGCACTTGGAGAACGAGCCGCAGTGCATCACCAGGCCGTCGCGGTCGTAGCTTTTCACCGGTTTGGGCGGCTGGTTGCCGAAGTACAGCTCGGCATACACGTCGTCTTCGATCAGCGGCGTCTGGTGCTGGCGCAGCAGTTCATAGAGGGCGGCTTTCTTGTCCTCGCTCATGCTCGCGCCAAGGGGGTTCTGCAGGCTGCTCATGAACCAGCAGGCCTTGATCGGCAGGGTCGCCAGGCTGCTGGCCAGGCTGTCCAGGTCGATGCCTTCGCGCGGGTGCACGGGGATTTCCACCGCCTTCAGCTTGAGCCGTTCCAGCACCTGCAGCGTGGCATAGAAGGCCGGGGCCTCGATGGCCACCAGGTCGCCCGGCTGGGTGACGCACTGCAGGCAGAGGTTGAGGGCTTCCATAGCGCCGTTGGTGATCACCAACTCTTCCAGCGGCAGCATCACGCCGCTGACCATGTAGCGCAGGGCGATCTGCCGGCGCAGGTTGGGGTTGCCCTCGGTCATGTCGGCGATCACCGCCTGGGGCTGCATGTCCTTCACACTCTGCGCCATGGAGCGGGCCAGGCGGGGTAGGGGGAACAGATTGGGGCTGGGGAATGCCGAGCCGAAGGGCACGGTGTTCGGGTCCTTCAGCGAGCCGAGTACCGAGAACACCAGCTCGCTGACGTCGACCTCGGTGGTCTGCGCCTGCCGGGTGCTGATTTCCGGTTCGTGCAGCGGGTGCTGCGCATGTTCGCGGACAAAGTAGCCGGACCGCGCCCGGGCGTGGATCAGACCACGGTCTTCCAGTAGGTAATAGGCCTGGAACACTGTCGACGGGCTGACCCCGTAGGTGCGGCTGGCGTGCCGTACCGAGGGGACCTTCTCGCCCGCCGCCAGCACGCCGGTACGGATCAGCTCGGCGATTTCATCGGCAAACTTTTCGTAGCGCTTCATCTTGTCCTGATTCAGGGGGGATGGAGCGGCATACTCTATACCAGCGTTCATGGCTTCTCTCAACGACCGGCCGGGCTGACGAAGGCGCTGCGCGCGCTGACCCGACTGTCCGTGTCCTGCAGGTCCTGGACCTCGAACACGATCGGCTCAGAGCCGCCTCGCGAACGCTCGCTCAGCAGTGCCACGCTGACCGGTACGTCGATAATCTCGCCGGGTGCCAGCTCCACTTCACGCTTGCCCTGCAGGGCGAAATCGCTGCCGCCGTCCACCAGGGACACGGCATAGCGGCGCGGTTGCTGGGTCTTGTTGATGATCTTCAGGCTGTAGATGTTCTCGATCTGGCCGACGCTGTTCTCGCGGAACAGGCCGCGGTCCTTGGTCACGTCGAGGGAGATCGGCGCGCGGGTTTCGAAGGCCCAGACCGTGGCACCGATCATCGCCAGCAGGGCGATGGCGTAGGCCACCAGGCGTGGGCGCAGCAGCCGGGTCTGGCCACCGGCCAGGGCGCGTTCGGAGGTGTAGCGCACCAGGCCACGTTCATAGCCCATCTTGTCCATTACTTCATCGCAGGCGTCTATGCACGCGCCGCAGCTGAGGCAGTCCAGTTGCAGGCCGTCGCGGATGTCGATGCCGGTCGGGCAGACCTGCACGCACACGGTGCAGTCGATGCAGTCGCCCAGGCCTTCGGCACGGTAGTCGGCGTCCTTGCGGCGCGGGCCACGGCCTTCGCCACGGGCGCTGTCGTAGGACACCAGCAGGGTGTCCTGGTCGAACATCACGCCCTGGAAGCGCGAGTAGGGGCACATGTGCACGCAGACTTTCTCGCGCAGCCAGCCGGCGTTGAGGTAAGTGGCGGTGGCGAAGAACAGCACCCAGAACAACGCGGTGCCGTTCAGTTCGAGCAGGAACAGCGCCTGCACCAACTCACGGACCGGGGTGAAGTAGCCGACGAACGTCAGGCCGGTGGCCAGGCTGACCGCGCCCCACAGACTGTGCTTGGCGGTGCGGCGTGCCAGTTTGTTCAGCGACCAGGGCGCGGCGTCGAGCTTGATGCGCTGGTTGCGCTCGCCCTCGGTGACTTTTTCCACCCACATGAAGACCCAGGTGAACACGCTCTGCGGGCAGGTGTAGCCGCACCACACGCGGCCGGCGAACACTGTGATGAAGAACAGGCCGAACGCCGCGATGATCAGCAGCGCCGAGAGCAGGATGAAGTCCTGGGGCCAGAAGGTGGCACCGAAGATGTGGAACTGGCTGCCACCCAGGTCCCAGAGCACGGCCTGGCGATCACCCCAGTTCAGCCAGGCTGTACCGAAGAACAGCAGGAACAGCAGGCCGGCGCCGTACAGGCGCAGGTTGCGGTACAGGCCGGTGAAACTGCGGGTGTGAATGGCGCCACCGGCCTGGGCCGGTGTCAGTCGCACCGGTGCCTTGGGGTTGATGGTGTCTATGAGTGTGACGGGAATGCGGTCGGTCATGGTGGTCGCCTCATCTGGCGTTATCTTTGGCTGTGTGCATGATCGACGCTGTGGTGTATTGAAAACAGACTCAGATTTTCCAATAAAAACCGTATCAGATGAGTCGCCTGTAACTGCGTGAAGGGTCGAAGGCTGTTTGCATGTGAGCGCAGCGCGCGCGTTCTGCGTGCTTGATGCGCCACGTCTGATCCGCTTTTTTTTGAATTATCTGAGTCTGGTTCGTGTGCAGCCCACTGCGCATAGTCGTCAGCCTGAATGCCACCCTGCCCAGAAGCCGGGGGCGATGACCGATGGTTCGATGAGGTGGCTGCTGCATGTACCAGTACGACGAATACGACCAGGCGCTGGTGCGCGAGCGGGTGGCGCAGTTCCGCGATCAGGTCGAGCGGCGCGTCAGCGGCGAGCTGAGCGAAGAGGAGTTCCTGCCGCTGCGCCTGCAGAACGGCCTGTATATGCAGAAGCATGCCTACATGCTGCGCGTGGCGATTCCCTACGGCACGCTGGCGGCGCGGCAGATGCGCACCCTGGCGCAGATCGCCCGGGACTACGACCGCGGCTACGGGCACTTCACCACGCGGCAGAACATCCAGTTCAACTGGATCGAGCTGGAGCAGGTGCCGGACATCCTCGAGCTGCTGGCCGACGTGCAGATGCACGCGATCCAGACCTCCGGTAACTGCGTGCGCAACATCACCACCGAGGCCTTCGCCGGGGTCGCCGCCGACGAGCTGGTGGACCCGCGCCCACTGGCGGAAATCCTCCGCCAGTGGTCGACCATCAACCCGGAATTTCTCTACCTGCCGCGCAAGTTCAAGATCGCCCTGTGCTCCGCCGAGGAGGACCGCGCGGCGGTGATGATGCACGACATCGGTCTCTACGTTTACCGCGACGAGCAGGGCGAATTGCTGCTGCGGGTCATGGTCGGTGGCGGCCTCGGGCGCACGCCGATCCTCAGCCAGCAGATCCGCGAGGCGCTGCCGTGGCGGCACCTGCTGTCCTACGTCGAAGCCATCCTGCGGGTCTACAACCGCCATGGCCGACGCGACAACAAGTACAAGGCGCGGATCAAGATCCTGGTCAAGGCCCTGGGTATCGAGGCGTTTTCCCGCGAGGTCGAGGAGGAGTGGCAGCACATCAAGGATGGCCCGGCTGAACTGACCGAGGCCGAGTACCAGCGTGTCGCCGACGCCTTCGTCGAACCGCTGTATGAACACCTGCCGGGCGTCGATCTGGCGCTGGGCACTGACCTGGCGCGTGATGCCGACTTCGCTCGCTGGGTATCGCGCAACACCTTGGCGCACAAGGTGCCGGGCTACGTCGCGGCGGTGCTGTCGACCAAGCCGGGAATCAGCGCGCCGCCGGGGGACGTGACCGCCGAACAGATGGAGCGGGTCGCTGACCTGGCGGATCGCTACGGCTTCTCGGAAATTCGCATTGCCCACGAGCAGAACCTGGTGCTGCCGGACGTGCGTAAGGCGGACCTATACGCCCTGTGGCAGGCCGCCTGCGAGGCGGGGCTGGGTACGCCGAATGTGGGCCTGCTGACCGATGTCATCGCCTGCCCGGGCGGAGACTTCTGCGCCCTGGCCAATGCCAAGTCGATCCCCATCGCCCAGGCGATCCAGGAGCGCTTCAGCGACCTCGATTACCTGCACGACCTCGGCGACCTGAGCCTGAACATCTCCGGCTGCATGAACGCCTGCGGCCACCACCACATCGGCAACATCGGCATCCTCGGCGTCGACAAGAACGGCAGCGAGTGGTACCAGGTCACCATCGGCGGCGCCCAGGGCAAGGACAGCGCGCTGGGCAAGGTCATCGGCCCGTCGTTCAGCGCGGCGGAGATTCCCGACGTGATCGAAGGGCTGGTACGCACCTTCACCGACTACCGCGAAGCCGATGAGCGCTTCGTCGACACCGTGCAGCGCATCGGCGTGGAGCCGTTCAAGGAACAGGTCTACCGCAAGGCCGAGGTGTCCGCATGAACAACCTGATCCGCTTGATCGACGGCGCGCCGCAGATCGTCGAGAACGACCCCTGGCAGCGTATCGATCCGGTACCGGAGACGCTGCCGGAAGGACAGCTGATTCTGCCGCTGAACGCCTGGATCGCCCGTCAGGACGAGGCCACGCTGCGTGCTGAACGCCCCAGTGCCGACGGCCTGTGCCTGGCACCGGACGACGAGGTGGAAGGGCTGCAGCCCTACCTGAACGTGCTGCCGCTGATTGCCATCGACTTCCCCAGCTTCCGCGATGGCCGTGGCTACAGCCAGGCCTACCTGCTGCGCACCCGCCTGGGCTGGCGCGGCGAATTGCGAGCGGTGGGTGACGTGCTGCGCGACCAGCTCAGCCACATGCGCCAGTGCGGCTTCGATGCCTTTGCCGTGCGCGAGGACAAGTCCGTGGCAGACGCGGTCAAGGGACTGGCCGGCGTCAGTGTGGTATACGGGCGGTCGGCGATCGAGCCGCGGCCGCTGTTCCGCCGCCGCACGTGAGCCTGGGTATCGACGTTGCCGTAAGCCACCGCACGTAAGCCGTCGTGCGTAAGGAGTGTATTCATGGTGTTGAAAGGACTGACCTGGCTGGTCCTCCTGCAAATCCTCGGCAGTGTCCTTAGTGAATTGCTGTTGCCCATGCTGCCCGGCAGCGTGATCGGCCTGTTGCTGCTGTTCGGCTACCTGCTGCTGCGCGGCCAGGTGAGCGAGCCGCTGACCCAGGCCACCGGCACCCTGTTGCAGTACCTGCCGCTGCTGTTCGTGGTGCCGGCGGCCGGGATCATGGTCGCCAGTGACGCGCTGCTGGCCGACCTGCCGGCGATCCTGGCGGCCCTGTGCCTGTCGCTGATGGTCACCGTGCCGTTGTGCGGCTGGATGATGCAGCGCCTGGCGCGGCGTGTGGAGCGCAAGGCGGAGGGTGGTCATGAGTGAATGGGCCATTGCGCAGCTGGTGATCGATCACCCGCTGTTCCCGGTGGGCTTGACCCTGCTGGCGTTTCAGTTCGCCCTGATGGTCTACAAGCGCAGCGGCTGGCTGGTGCTGCAGCCGGTGCTGGTGTCGATGCTGCTGGTGGTGGGCACGCTGTACCTGTGCGGCATGGATTACGCCACCTACCGGAGCGGCGCCGAGCCCATCGCGTTTCTGCTCGGTCCGGTGACCATCGCCCTGGCCGTGCCGCTGTACAACAACATCAAACGCATCCGCCTGCTGGCCGCGCCAGTGCTGCTGACGGTGCTGTTCGGCGGTACCCTGACCGTGGCCCTGACCCTGATTATCGCCTCCGTCATGGGCGCGGAACTGCCGGTGCTGGCGAGCTTGTCGGGCAAGTCGGTGACCATGCCCATCGCCATGCTGGTGGCCGAGCAGCTCGGCGGCCTGGCGTCCCTGGCGGCGGTGTTCGTGATGATCACCGGGGTGGTCGGCACGGCGCTGGGGCCCTGGCTGCTGGGGCTGTTCAAGATCACCCACCCGGCGGCGCGGGGGCTGAGCTACGGCATCAACGCCCACGCCATCGGCACCGCCCGGGCGCTGGAAGAAGGCTCGGAATGCGGCGCCTTCGCCGCCCTGGGCATGAGCCTGCTGGGGGTGATCAGCGCCGTGGCGCTGCCGTTGCTGATGGGCTGGGCACTGACCGCGCTGTAGCGGTCAGGCGGCCTGCCGGCGCGCGGCGCGTTTCGGCAGGCCGCCGATAGCGGGTATCCTGTGCGTCCTGTCTGCCGCGAAGCCGCTTGCCATGCTGGTCATTTCCAACAGCATCCACCTGCCTGAACACGAAGTCGAACTGACCGCCATCCGCGCCCAGGGTGCCGGCGGGCAGAACGTCAACAAGGTCTCCAGTGCGATGCACCTGCGCTTCGACAGCCAGGCGTCGTCCTTGCCGCCGTTCTACAAGGAGCGCCTGCTGGCCCTGCGCGACAGCCGCATCACCGCCGATGGCGTGGTGATCATCAAGGCCCAGCAATACCGCACCCAGGAACAGAACCGCGCCGACGCCCTGGAACGTCTGGCGGAATTGATCCGCAGCGCAGGCAAGACCGAAAAGACGCGACGCCCGACCAAGCCCACCCTGGGCTCGAAAACCCGCCGCCTGGACGGCAAGAACAAGCGCGGGGCGATCAAGGCGGGCAGGGGCAAGGTGGATTTCTGAGGGCGTATTCCCACGGTTTGGCTTTTGTAGGGTGGGTTAGCGGCGCTGTTTGGAATCGTTGGGCCACCACGGTTACGGCGCGGCTGAGGGGGGGGCTTTCAACGTCGGTGATCGGCACCTAACCCACCCTACGGGTGTGGCGAACCGGCGATTGGCTTTTGTAGGGTGGGTTAGCGGCGCTGTTTGGAATCGTTGGGTCACCGCGGTTGCGGCGCGTCGCGTAACCCACCATGCGGTAGCCGGTGGTGCTGCAACGGTGGGTTACGGCGCGGCTGAGATGGCGGTGCTTTCAACGTCGGTGATAGGCACCTGACCCACCGTACGGGTACCTCGATCCAGGCTACTTGCTGTTAGCGCTTCAATCCCACTTTGGTGCGAAGTCCGGGTTGGCCAGGCGGTCACCCTTGTCCAGGGCGGCGATGGCGTCCATTTCCGTGTCGCTCAGGCGCAGGGTGATGGCGTCCAGATTGCTTTGCAGGTTGGCGCGTTTGGTCGACGACGGGATCACCGCAAAGCCCTGTTGCAGCAGCCAGGCCAGGCTGACCTGAGCCGCGGTCACGCCCTGGGCAGCGGCGATGCCCTGGATCACCGAGTCGTGCATCACCTTGCCGTAGGCCAGCGGCATGTAGGCCGTGAGGTGGATGCCATGTTGCCGGGCGAATTCGACGACCTTGCGGTTCTGCAGGAACGGGTGAATCTCCACCTGGTGCGTGGCGATCTCATCGGCGCCCACGGCGTCGATGGCCTTCTGCAGGTGAGCATTGGTGAAGTTGGACACGCCGATCGAGTGCGTCAGGCCCTGCTGCTTGGCGGTGAGCAGGGTGCCCAGGTAATCGCTCACGGCCAGTGCATCTTGGGGCGACGGCCAATGGATCAGGGTCAGGTCCACGTGGTCGAGGCGCAGCTTGGCCAGGCTGTCTTCGAGGCTGGGAATCAGCGCCTCGCGGCCGAGGTTCTCGGTCCAGATCTTGGTGGTGATGAACAGCTCGTCACGGGGTATGCCGCTGTCGGCGATGACCTGGCCGATCTCCGCTTCGTTGCCGTAGATCTGCGCGGTGTCGATATGCCGGTAGCCCAGCTCCAGGCCGGTGCGCACCGCGTCGATGACCTGCTGCCCCTTGAGGCGGAATGTGCCGAGGCCCAGCGAAGGAATGGTCTGCATAAAAACTCCTGAAGTGGATGAGGGATGCTTCTTGTAGGAGCGGGCTCGCCCGCGAGCTTTTTACGGGTGCCGTCACCCATGTTCGCCGTCGACCCGCTCCCGCCTGACAATCAGTGGCCGACCACCAGTCGGCTGTCACCGCTGCTTTCCGGCAGCGGGTTCTTGCGGTCCAGGTGGCCGCTCAGGGCGGTCAGGGCGAAGGCGCCCAGCACCACCAGCGAACCGATCCAGGCGGTATGAATCAGCCCCAGGTGGGTGACGATCAGCCCGCCCGCCCAGGCGCCGAAGGCAATGCCCAGATTGAACGCCGCGATGTTCAGGCCCGATGCAACATCGACCGCGTGCGGGGTGTGATGTTCAGCCTGGCGCACCACGTACACCTGCAGGCCCGGTACGTTGCCGAAGGCCACGGCGCCCCAGAGCAGCACGGTGCCCAGCGCCAGCCACGGGTTGTGGGCTGTGAAGGTGAGCAGGAGCAGCACCCCGGCCAGCAGCAGGAAGATCAGCTTCAGGGCACTGACCGGGCCGCGCTGGTCCGCCAGCTTGCCGCCCCAGATATTGCCCGCGGCCACCGACACGCCGTACACCAGCAGCACCAGGCTGACGGCGCCGGCGCTGAAGCCGGAGATGTCCTGGAGAATCGGTGCGAGGAAGGTGAAGGCGATGAAGGTGCCGCCGTAGCCGATCGCGGTCATCACGTACACCAGCAGCAGGCGGGGCTGCTTGAGCACCTGCAGTTGTTGCAGCACCGAGGCCGGCTTGTTGTGGGTGATGTTCTTCGGCACGTACAGCAGGCTGCCGATGAAGGCGATCACACCCAGGGCAGACACCGCCAGGAAGGTCTCGCGCCAGCCGAACTGCTGACCGATGAAGGTGCCCAGGGGCACGCCGGTGACCAGGGCCACCGTGAGGCCGGTGAACATGATGGCGATGGCGCTGGCGGCTTTTTCCTTCGGCACCAGGCTGGTGGCGATGGTCGAACCGATGGAGAAGAACACGCCGTGGGCCAGGCCGGTGACGATGCGCGCGGCGATCAGAGATTCATAGCCGGGTGCCTGCCAGGCCAGCAGGTTGCCCAGGGTGAACAGCACCATCAGGCCGAGCAGCAGGGCCTTGCGCGGCACCTTGCCGGTGAGTGCGGTGAGCACCGGAGCGCCAACGGCGACCCCCAGGGCATAAAGGCTGACCAGCAGGCCGGCGGACGGCAGGCTGACCGCCAGGTCGGCAGCGATGGTCGGGATCAGGCCGACGATGACGAACTCGGTGGTACCGATAGCGAAGGCACTCAGGGTAAGCGCCAGCAGGGCAATGGGCATGGGATGCGCTCCAGTGAAGGGGGAATGGTGCGCAGTCTCTCGGGATTACTCATGCTGAAAAATACGGTTCTCGGCACAAGATATTTGACTAATATGCACGAATGAAAACGACCCTCGATGAATTGCTGGCCTTTGTCAGCGTGGTGGACAGTGGTTCGATCAGTGCCGCGGCCGAGCACCTGGCGCAGACCGCGTCCGGTGTCAGCCGGGCGCTCAGCCGCCTGGAAGAAAAACTCGACGTCACCCTGCTGCGCCGCACCACGCGCCGCCTGGAACTGACGGAGGAGGGCGAGGTGTTCCTGGCCCAGGCGCGGCGCATTCTCGCCAGCGTCGAAGAGGCCGAAGAGCAGATGGCGCTGCGTCGCCAGGCGCCGGCCGGGCGCCTGCGGATCAACACTGCCTCGCCGTTCATGCTGCACGTGATCGTGCCGCTGATCGGTGACTTCCGCGCCCTGTACCCGCAGATCGAACTGGAGCTGTACAGCGACGACCGCATCATCGACCTGCTGGAGCGGCGCACCGACCTGGCCATCCGCATCGGCACCCTGCCGGATTCCAGCCTGCATGCCCGGCCGCTGTGTCACAGCCGCCGCCGTGTGCTGGCCAGCCCGGCGTACCTGGCGCGCCATGGCACGCCGACCCGCACCGAAGAGCTGGTGAGGCATAGCCTGATCGGCTTCACCGAGCCCGACAGCCTCAACGAATGGCCGCTGCGCCATGCCCTCGGCGAGCGCTGGAAAATCACCCCGAGCATGCTGGTGTCCAGCGGCGACACCATGCGCGAATTGGCGCTGGCCGGTCAGGGCATGGTGTGCATCTCGGACTTCATGACCGACGCCGACCGCGCCAGCGGCACCTTGGTGGAGGTGCTGCCCGAGCAGCGTGTGGAAGTGCGCCAGCCGGTCCATGCGGTCTACTACCGCAACACCGCCCTGGCCTCGCGCATCACCTGCTTCCTCGACTACCTCAGCGACCGGCTGGTGCAGAACCACAAGGCCTGAGGTGGCTTCTCTTTGCGCGGCCAGAGTTGTACGCTAAACCCCGTAGTCACTACGGAGTCGAGCCATGGGCAAGCCACTGACCATCAGCGCCTTGAGCCGCGAGAGCGGCGTCAACCTGGAGACCATTCGCTTCTACGAGCGCAGCACCCTGTTGCCGGCGCCCAAGCGCAGCGCGTCGGGCTATCGCCATTACGACGAGGTGGACATCCGCCGCGTGCGCTTCATCCGCCGCGGGCGGGAACTGGGTTTCAGCCTGGAAGAAATTCGCACCTTGCTGGGATTGGCCAGTCAACCGCAGAGCTCCTGCGCGGAAGCCGATCTGCTGGTGCAGGATCATCTGCAGGCCATCGAGGAGCGCATTCGCGACCTGCAATTGATGAAGGCCGAACTGAGCAAGCTGGCGGGTTGCAACAGCGAGCATGCCGAGCACTGCCGCCTGCTGGAGGCGCTCGACAATCGGCATTGCTGCATTCCCGAGGATGCTCAGCCCTCTGTCTGAATGTTTGTTGTTTTTACTACAAAGTGCCCGGTTATTGGCTGGAGTTTTCCCGTTTCCGGTGGCAGTATTTTGTTTTAACTATAAAAATACGGCGTTACCTAGCCTGGAGTGGATAGCATGCACCCTCGTGTCCTTGAGGTCACCGACCGCCTGATCGCCCGCAGCCGGGCTACCCGTGAACGCTACCTGGCAATGATCCACGGCGCTGCCAGCGAAGGGCCCCAGCGCGGCAAGCTGCAATGCGCCAACTTCGCCCACGGTGTGGCGGGGTGCGGCGGCGAGGACAAGCAGACCCTGCGTCTGATGAACGCCGCCAACGTGGCCATCGTTTCCGCCTACAACGACATGCTCTCGGCGCATCAGCCCTACGAGCGCTTTCCCGAACAGATCAAACAGGCCCTGCGCGACGTCGGCTCGGTCGGCCAGTTCGCCGGCGGCGTGCCGGCCATGTGCGACGGTGTGACCCAGGGCGAACCGGGCATGGAGCTGGGCATCGCCAGCCGCGAAGTGATCGCCATGTCCACCGCTGTGGCGCTGTCGCACAACATGTTCGACGCCGCGCTGCTGCTCGGTGTCTGCGACAAGATCGTGCCCGGCCTGCTGATGGGCGCACTGCGTTTCGGCCACCTGCCGATGCTGTTCGTCCCCGCTGGCCCCATGCCGTCCGGGCTGTCGAACAAGGAAAAGGCCGACGTGCGCCAGCGCTACGCCGAAGGCAAGGCCACCCGTGACGAGCTGCTGGCCGCGGAAATGGCCGCCTATCACAGCCCCGGCACCTGCACCTTCTACGGCACCGCCAACACCAACCAGTTGCTGATGGAAGTCATGGGCCTGCACCTGCCGGGCTCGTCCTTCGTCAACCCGAACACACCGCTGCGCGATGCCCTGACCCACGAGGCGGCGCACCAGGTCACCCGCCTGACTAAGCAGAGCGGGCAGTTCATGCCCCTGGGCGAGATCGTCGACGAGCGTTGCCTGGTCAACTCCATCGTCGCGCTGAACGCCACGGGCGGCTCGACCAACCACACCCTGCACATGCCGGCCATCGCCCAGGCTGCGGGTATCCAGCTGACCTGGCAGGACATGGCCGACCTCTCGGAAGTGGTGCCGACCATGGCCCACGTCTACCCCAACGGCAAATCCGACATCAACCACTTCCAGGCCGCTGGCGGCATGGCGTTCCTGATTCGCGAGCTGCTCGAAGCCGGGCTGCTGCACGAGGACGTCAACACCGTGGCCGGCCATGGCCTCAGCCGCTACACCCGTGAACCGTTCCTGGAGGACGGCAAGCTGGTGTGGCGCGACGGGCCGACCAAGAGCCTTGAAGAGAGCGTGCTGCGTCCGGTAGCCCGCGCCTTCTCGCCGGAAGGCGGGCTGCGCCTGATGGAAGGCAACCTGGGCCGTGGGGTGATGAAGGTGTCTGCCGTGGCGCCGGAGCACCAGGTGGTCGAAGCGCCAGCCCGGGTGTTCCAGGACCAGCAGGAACTGGCCGATGCCTTCAAGGCCGGTGAACTGGAGCGGGATTTCGTCGCGGTGATGCGCTTCCAGGGTCCGCGCAGCAACGGCATGCCCGAGCTGCACAAAATGACGCCATTCCTCGGCGTGCTGCAGGACCGTGGCTTCAAGGTGGCGCTGGTCACCGACGGGCGCATGTCCGGCGCGTCGGGCAAGATTCCGGCGGCCATTCACGTCTGCCCGGAAGCCCACGACGGTGGTCCGCTGGCGCGGGTGCGCGACGGCGACATCATTCGGGTCGACGGCCAGAAGGGCGAATTGCGCGTATTGGTCGAGGCCGAGGAATTGGCTGCCCGCGAGCTTGCCCCTGGCCTGCTGGACGATGGCATCGGTTGTGGCCGTGAGCTGTTCGGTTTCATGCGCCTGGCCTTCAGCTCGGCCGAGCTGGGCGCCAGTGCCTTCACCCGTAACCTGGAAACAATCAAGTGAAGTTGGCACTGGTCGGCGACATCGGCGGTACCAACGCACGCTTTGCCCTGTGGCGCGACGAACAACTGGTGGCGGTTCAGGTGCTGGCGACTGCGGACTTTCCGGGTCCGGAGCAGGCGATTGCCGCGTACCTGGAAACCCAGGGCCTGCCCATCGGCTCCATCGGCTCTGTCTGCCTGGCGTGCGCCGGGCCGGTGAGCGGTGATCTGTTCCGTTTCACCAACAACCACTGGCGCATCAGCCGCACCGCGTTCTGCGAAGCCTTGCAGATCGACGAGCTGCTGCTGATCAACGACTTCTCCGCCATGGCCCTGGGCATGACCCGGGTGCGCGATGACGAGCGGGTGCAGGTCTGCCCCGGCGAGGCCCAGGCTGATCGCCCAGCGGTGGTGATCGGCGCCGGCACCGGCCTGGGTGTCGGCACCTTGCTGTCGCTGCCCGATGGTCGCTGGATGGCGCTGCCGGGCGAGGGCGGGCATGTCGACCTGCCCATCGGCAGCCCGCGCGAGGCCGCCCTGTGGCAGGTGCTGCATCACCAGTTGGGCCATGTTCGCGCCGAAGACGTGCTCAGCGGTAGCGGCCTGCTGGCGCTGTACCGGGCGATCTGTGCCCTCGACGGCCACCAGCCCGACCACGCCACGCCGGCCGAAATCACCGCTGCCGGCTTGGCCGGGGAACGCATCGCCGCCGAGGTGCTGGAACAGTTCAGTTGCTGGCTGGGCCGTGCCGCCGGTAATAACGTACTGACCCTGGGCGCGCGGGGCGGGGTGTATATCGTTGGCGGGGTGGTGCCGCGTTTCGCCGAGCGCTTCCTGGCCAGCGGTTTTGCCAAGAGCTTCAGCGACAAGGGCTGCATGAGCGAATACTTTGAGGGCATTCCGGTGTGGCTGGTGACGGCCGAATACCCCGGCCTGATGGGTGCAGGCGTGGCCTTGCAGCAGGCCGCCACGCAGTAGACGCTGCGCCGGAGAGGTTTGCGCCGCGCGCTTGTGGTATTGCTGCGCGGCCAGAGCCACGCCACTGAAATGATCACAATAAGGACGGCGGACAATGAGCCAGCCCGGAAAGTCGATTCTGCTGGTCGATGACGACCAGGAAATTCGCGAACTGCTGAACACCTACCTGAGCCGCGCCGGCTTCCAGGTGCGCGCCGCCGCCGATGGCGCCAGCTTCCGCCAGAGCCTGTGTGCGGAGCAGGCCGACCTGGTGATTCTCGATGTGATGTTGCCCGACGAGGACGGTTTCAGCCTCTGCCGTTGGGTGCGCGAGCACCAGCGCTTCGCCCAGGTGCCGGTGATCATGCTCACCGCCAGCTCCGACGAAGCCGACCGCGTGATCGGCCTGGAACTGGGCGCCGACGATTACCTGGGCAAACCCTTCAGTCCCCGGGAGCTGCTGGCGCGGATCAAGGCCCTGCTGCGCCGGGTGCAGTTCACCCAGGAGCGCGGTGGCGAGGTGCTGGCCTTCGACGACTGGCGCCTGGACATGGTCAGCCACCGGCTGTTCCACCGCGACGGCGAGGAAGTGATCCTGTCCGGCGCGGATTTCGCCCTGCTCAAGCTGTTCCTCGATCACCCACAGCAGATCCTCGACCGTGACACCATCGGCAACGCCACCCGCGGCCGCGAAGTGATGCCCCTGGAGCGTATCGTCGACATGGCCGTGAGTCGCCTGCGCCAGCGCCTGCGCGACACCGAGAAGCCGGCGCGGCTGATCCGCACTGTGCGCGGCAGCGGGTATCAACTGGCGGCGGCGGTCACTGCGCACGTGGGCGATGCACGTTAATCGGCGGCGCTGGCTGCCCGTGCCGCGCTCGCTGCTCGGGCGCATGTTGCTGCTGACCCTGTTGGCGGTGCTGGCGGCCCAGACGCTGTCCAGCGCCATCTGGCTGTCTCAGTTGCGCGCCACCCAGCTCGAAGGCCTGGTGACCACCGCCCGCAGCCTGGCCCATTCGATGTCGGCCAGCGTGCGCTACTTCCGCTCCCTGCCCGTGGCGTACCGGCCGCTGGTGCTCGACCAGTTGCGCAGCATGGGGGGTACGCGGTTCGTGGTCAGCCTCAATGACCGGCCGCTGCAGATGCGCCTGCTGCCGGTGACGCCACGCAAGCAGGCGGTGGTGGATGCCGTGGGCGAAGTACTGCACCAGTCCCTCGGTGATGCGGCGGACATCTCGGTGACCTTCGTCAGCCCGGATGACCTGCGCATTTTCAACGGCGGCCTGAAGCTCGACGAGCTGCCGCGTTCTTGGGCGCATTACGCGCTGACCCTGGAACCGGTGAATCCGCCGGTGCTGGTCACCCAGATCCAGCTGGCGCCCGGGGAGTGGCTGTATATCGCTTCGCTGCTGCCCGAGCCCTATACCAGTCTGGAAGAGCCGATCCTGCCGGCCCAGCAGCTGTGGTTCATCCTGCTGACCAGTGGCTTCCTGCTGCTGTTCATCGGCCTGCTGGTGCACCTGCAGAGCCGGCCGCTCAAGCGCCTGGCGCGGGCGGCGCGGCACATGTCGCTGGGCGCCGAGGTGGAGCCGGTGGCAGAGGGTGGCGGTCGTGAGGTGGTCGAGGTGGCCCGGGCGTTCAACGCCATGCGCGAACGCATCAGCCGCTACCTGACCGAACGCAGCCAGCTGTTCAGCGCGATTTCCCATGACCTGCGCACGCCGATCACTCGCCTGCGCCTGCGGGTCGAACTGCTGGACGACGAGAACCTGCAGACCAAGTTCGGCCGCGACCTGGACGACCTGGAGCTGCTGGTGAAGGGCGCCCTGCAGTGCGTCAAGGACACCGACATCCACGAGAACATCGAGCCGGTGGACCTCAACCACCTGCTGCATTGCCTGGTGGAGCCATATCTGGCGCCGGCGGGCAACGGTCGGGTGACCCTGGACGGCGAGGCGAAGGCCGCGTATCTGGGCAAGCCCCTGGCGCTGCGGCGCTGCATCGGCAACCTGATCGACAACGCCCTCAAGTACGGGCAGAACGCCCACCTGCACATCGAAGACGACAACAACGCCTACGTGCTGCACGTCGACGATGAAGGCCCCGGGGTGCCCGAGCAGCGCCTGGAGCAGGTGTTCGAACCGCACTTCCGCCTGGCCGGGCAGCAGCAGGGCTACGGCCTGGGGCTCGGCATCGCACGCAATATCGCTCACAGCCACGGCGGCGAAGTCAGCCTGCGCAACCTGCGCGAGGGCGGCCTGCGCGTCACCCTGCGCCTGCCCCGCACCCCGGAGTGAATGTCACCGTCTGGTGACAAAGGCGGGCGCTTTCGTTACCTGGCGGTAATGGGGCGCTCGTTAGAATCCGGGGAGGCATCTCGCAGTACGCGGTGCGCCGGTGTGGTGGATGGGTGAAGCGACATCCACCCTACCGTAGGGTGGATGACGCTCTTTTCATCCACCACTTGGTGTATTTGCCACCCGCTCACGGGCTGAACTTCATCGCCGCATGCCCCGTCTCACCGCCGTCTCCGTGCTGTTGTTCGAAGGCCGGCCCACCCGTCTACAGGGAACAAGAACAATGAGTAGACCTGCACTGAATCCCGAAAGCTGGCTGCTCAAGCCGGCCCACCTGGCCTGGCTCGACCGCGAAGGCCAGCGCCTGTTGCCCTTCGCCCGGGCCTCCCGGGTCGAGCAGGGCTTCGCCGCCCTCGATGCCGCCGGCGCGTTGCCGCCGGGTGCCGTCGCCGAGCTGATCCACACCACGCGCATGACCCATTGCTTCGCCCTGGCCCATATCCAGGGCATTCCCGGTTACGCGGCGCTGGTCGATCACGGCATCGCCGCGCTGCAGGGCGCTCTGCGTGATGAGCAGTTCGGCGGCTGGTTCGCCGATGCGACGCGCAGCGGTGACAAGTCCGCCTACCTGCACGCCTTCGTCGCCCTGGCCGCCAGTTCTGCCAAGGTCGCCGGCCGCCCCGGCGCCCAGGCCGTGCTGGACGAAGCTATCGAGGTACTCGGAGGGCGTTTCTGGAGCGAGGAAGAAGGCGCGCTGCGTGAAAGCTTCAGCCGTGACTGGCAGCAGGAAGAGGCGTACCGCGGCGCCAACAGCAACATGCACGCTACCGAGGCCTTTCTCGCCCTGGCCGACGCCACTGGCGACACGGCGTGGCTGCAGCGCGCGCTGCGCATCGCCGGGCGCCTGATCCATAGCCATGCCGCCGCCCAGGGTCATGTGGTGGTCGAGCATTTCGACCGTGCCTGGCAGGCGCTGCCGGACTACAACGACGACAACCGGGCCGACCCGTTCCGCCCCTACGGCAGCACGCCGGGCCACAGTTTCGAGTGGGCGCGGCTGCTGCTGCACCTGGAAGCGGCGATGCAGAACGCTGGTCTCGCCGCGCCGGACTGGCTGCTGGACGACGCCCGTGGCCTGTTCGCCAGTGCCTGCCGCGACGCCTGGCAGGCGGACGGCACGCCGGGGCTGGTGTACAGTCTGGACTGGGCAGGGCGGCCGGTGGTGCGGGCGCGCCTGCACTGGGTGCACGCCGAAGCCAGCGCCGCAGCGGCTGCCTTGCTACAGCGTACCGGCGATGCGGTCTACGAGGACTGGTACCGCTGTTTCTGGGAGTTCTGTGCGAGCCACTTCATCGATCTGCGGGGCGGCAGTTGGCACCATGAACTGGACAGTGACAATCGACCGGCCAGCAGCATCTGGCCCGGCAAACCGGACCTCTACCACGCCTACCAGGCCGTGCTGCTGCCGCGTCTGGCGCTGGCGCCGAGCCTGGCCACGGCCCTGGCGGCTGTGTAACGCCACCGTGACATTTGCGCATCCCTTCGTTACTTCCGGGGCCATGGAGCCGACTTAGAATCCATGCAGCGCAAGCAGCAGGCTTGCATGCATAACAACAAGAAAAGGTATTCACATGAACGCGATCACGCGCCTTGCTACTGCTGTTTCTCTCGCCTCGTTGTTTCCCCTCACTGCACTCGCAGCCGATTCCAAGGGCACCGTCGAAGTCGTCCACTGGTGGACCTCCGGTGGTGAAGCCGCTGCCGTGAACGTCCTGCGCGACCTGGTGCAGAAAGACGGCTTCACCTGGAAGGACAGCGCCGTCGCCGGGGGCGCCGGTTCCGCCGCCATGACTGTGCTGAAGACCCGCGTGGTCTCCGGCAATCCGCCCGGTGCCGCGCAGATCAAGGGCCCCGACCTGCAGGAGTGGGGCTCGCTGGACCTGCTGAGCACCCTCGATGACGTGGCCAAGGCCAACAACTGGGATGGCCTGCTGTCGAAGACAGTCTCCAACACCATGCAGTACGACGGCCACTACGTAGCGGTGCCGGTGAACATCCACCGGGTCAACTGGCTGTGGATCAACCCGCAGGTGTTCGAGAAGGCCGGTATCGCCAAGGCGCCGACCACCCTCGACGAACTCTTCGCCGCCGGCGACAAGCTCAAGGCCGCCGGTTTCATCCCCCTGGCCCACGGTGGCCAGCCGTGGCAGGACAGCACCGTGTTCGAAGGCCTGGTGCTGGGCATCATGGGGGCCGATGGCTTCCACAAGGCGTTCGTCGAGAACGACGAAGCGACCCTCACCAGCCCGCAGATGACCGAGGTCTTCACCGCGCTGAAAAAACTCTCGACCTACATGGACGACAACCGCGCCGGCCGTGACTGGAACCTGGCCACCGCCGAGGTGATCGACGGCAAGGCCGGCATGCAGATCATGGGCGACTGGGCCAAGAGCGAGTGGACCGCCGCCGGCAAGGTGGCGGGCAAGGATTACCAGTGCGTGCCGATGCCAGGCACCGCCGGCAGCTACACCTACAACATCGACTCCATGGCCATGTTCAAGCTCAAGAAGGAAGGCGACATCGCTGCCCAGCATGCCCTGGCGCGGATTGCCCTGGAGCCCGAGTTCCAGTACGTGTTCAACCAGAACAAGGGCTCGATCCCGGTGCGTTCAGACCTGGACATGAGCAAGTTCGACAGCTGTGCCCAGGCCTCCATGAAGGATTTCCAGGAGGCCGACAAGAGCGGCAAGCTGGAGCCGAGCATGGCCCACAGCATGGCCACCAACCTCGCCGTGCAGGGCGCCATCTTCGACGTGGTGACCAACTTCATGAGCGAGAAGAACGCCGACCCGAGCAAGGCCGGCGCGCAGATCTACGCGGCGATCAAATCCGCCCAGTAGGTTGAACCGGGCCGGTATCCCCGGCCCGTTTCCTTCATCACAAAGCCTCTCGCGACAGGGTCCGCACCCTGTCGGGGGCGGCGTTCGGCCCGGATTTCTTCCCTGACTGGTAATGCCCGATGAGTGTCGCGACGGTAATGACCAAGGCCTCACCCCTGGATGCGCTGCAGCGCTGGCTGCCCAAGCTGGTGCTGGCACCGAGCATGCTGGTGGTGCTGGTCGGCTTCTATGGCTACATCCTCTGGACCCTGGTGCTCTCGTTCACCAACTCCAGCTTCATGCCCAGCTACAAGTGGGTTGGTTTGCAGCAATACGCCCGCCTGATGGACAACGACCGCTGGTGGGTGGCGAGCCAGAATCTGCTGGTATTCGGCGGCCTGTTCATCGGCATCAGCCTGCTGATCGGGGTGTTTCTCGCGGTGCTGCTGGACCAGCGCATTCGCCGCGAAGGCGTCATCCGCACTATCTACCTATACCCCATGGCGCTGTCGATGATCGTCACCGGTACCGCCTGGAAATGGCTGCTCAACCCCGGTCTGGGGCTGGACAAGATGCTGCGCGACTGGGGCTGGGAAGGCTTTCGCCTGGACTGGCTGGTGGACCAGGATCGAGTCATCTACTGCCTGGTGATCG
Organism: Pseudomonas sp.; assembly: GCA_050282285.1. GTDB lineage: Bacteria > Pseudomonadota > Gammaproteobacteria > Pseudomonadales > Pseudomonadaceae > Aquipseudomonas. The sequence goes on along the minus strand of JBLZZJ010000038.1, from coordinate 53,482 downwards.
CCGCCGTGTGGCAGGCCTCGGGCTTCGTCATGGCGCTGTTCCTGGCGGGCCTGCGCAGCGTCGACCAGTCGATCATCCGCGCCGCCCAAGTGGACGGCGCAGGCCTGCCGACCATTTACCTGCGCATCGTCCTGCCGAGCCTGCGCCCGGTGTTCTTCAGCGCGGTGATGATCCTCGCGCACATCGCCATCAAGAGCTTCGACCTGGTGGCGGCGATGACCGCCGGCGGCCCCGGCTACGCCTCCGACCTGCCGGCGATGTTCATGTATTCGTTCACCTTCAGCCGCGGCCAGATGGGCATCGGCTCGGCCAGCGCCATGCTGATGCTGGGCGCGATCCTGGCGATTCTGGTGCCGTACCTCTACTCGGAACTGCGGGGCAAGCGCCATGAATGATGCGAACGTCGCACAGCGACGATCTTCTGATGACCTTCTCCCCTCGGGAGAAGGTGGCGCGAAGCGCCGGATGAGGGTGCTGAGCCCGAGCCGCCTGGCCATCCACGCCACGCTGCTGCTGGCGGCGGCGCTGTACCTGGTGCCGCTGGTGGTGATGCTGCTGACCAGTTTCAAGACCCCCGACGACATCCGCACCGGCAACCTGCTGTCCTGGCCCGAGGTGTTCACCGTGATCGGCTGGATCAAGGCCTGGGGCGTGGTCGACGGCTACTTCTGGAACTCGATGAAGATCGCCGTGCCGGCGGTGCTGATCTCCACGGCGATCGGCGCGCTGAACGGCTACGTGCTGTCGATGTGGCGCTTCCGCGGCTCGCAACTGTTCTTCGGGCTGCTGCTGTTCGGTTGCTTCCTGCCGTTCCAGACCGTGCTGCTGCCAGCCTCGTTCACCCTCGGCAAGTTCGGCCTGGCCAACACCACCACCGGCCTGGTGCTGGTGCACGTGGTCTACGGCATCGCCTTCACCACGCTGTTCTTCCGCAACTACTACGTGAGCGTGCCGGATGCCCTGGTGCGCGCCGCGCGCCTGGATGGGGCGGGCTTCTTCACCATCTTCGGGCGAATCCTGCTGCCCATGTCGACGCCGATCATCATGGTCTGCCTGATCTGGCAGTTCACCCAGATCTGGAACGACTTTCTGTTCGGCGTGGTGTTCGCCAGCGGCGACGCCCAGCCCATCACCGTGGCCCTGAACAACCTGGTCAACACCAGCACCGGGGCCAAGGAATACAACGTCGACATGGCCGCCGCCATGATCGCCGGCCTGCCGACCCTGGTGGTCTACGTGCTGGCTGGCAAGTACTTCCTGCGCGGGCTAACGGCCGGCGCGGTCAAAGGTTAGGAGAGCGACATGGCAACCCTCGAACTGCGCAACGTCAACAAGTCCTACGGCACCGGCCTGGCGGACACCCTGAAAAACATCGAGCTGTCGATCGGCTCCGGCGAGTTCCTGATCCTGGTCGGTCCGTCCGGCTGCGGTAAATCCACCCTGATGAACTGCATCGCCGGGCTGGAGGACATCAGCGGCGGGGCGATCCTGGTCGACGGCGCCGACATCAGCGGCATGAGCCCCAAGGATCGCGACATCGCCATGGTGTTCCAGTCCTACGCGCTGTACCCGACCATGAGCGTGCGCGACAACATTGCCTTCGGCCTGAAGATGCGCAAGATGAGCGCCGCCGACATCGAGACCGAAGTGGCCCGGGTGGCCAAGCTGTTGCAGATCGAGCACCTGCTGGGCCGCAAGCCCGGCCAGCTGTCCGGCGGCCAGCAGCAGCGGGTGGCCATGGGCCGGGCCCTGGCGCGGCGGCCAAAGATCTATCTGTTCGACGAGCCGCTGTCGAACCTCGACGCCAAGCTGCGCGTGGAGATGCGCACCGAAATCAAGCTGATGCACCAGCGCCTGAAGACCACCACGGTCTACGTCACCCACGACCAGATCGAGGCCATGACCCTGGGCGACAAGGTGGCGGTGATGAAGGACGGCATCATCCAGCAGTTCGGCACCCCGCAGCAGATCTACAACGACCCGGCCAACCTGTTCGTGGCCAGCTTCATCGGTTCGCCGCCGATGAACTTCATCCCCCTGCGCCTGCAGCGTCGCGACGACCAGTTGTGGGCGTTGCTCGACTCTGGGCAGGCGCGCTGCGAACTGCCCCTGGGCGACATGCCGGCAGGGGTGGAGAGCCGCGAAGTGATCCTCGGCATTCGCCCGGAGCAGATCCAGCTGGCGGGCGAGGGCGGCGGGCTGCCAAGCATTCGCGCCGAGGTGGAAGTCACCGAGCCCACCGGGCCGGACACCCTGGTGTTCGTCAACCTCAACCAGACCAAGGTCTGCTGTCGCCTGGCGCCGGACCAGGCGCCGCCGGTGGGGGCCACGCTGTCGCTGCAGTTCGAGCCGAGCAAGGTGCTGCTGTTCGATGCCCAGAGTGGTGAGCGCCTGCTGCCGGGAAAGCCGCGCTCGGCGGCTGAGCCGGCCGGCAACGTCACCCAGCTCAAGACCCGCTGATTTTCTCGTTACCCGTGTTGGTACCCAGGGGCGTGCCTGCCGTTTCCACGCGCCTGGGCGTTATGCAGTGAGCAGTTGAAAAATAAAAACAAAAGGAGAGGCTATGAAAACTGTATCGAAGCTGGGCCTGGCGGCAACGCTCGGCTGTCTGATCCTGCCCCAGGCGCAGGCCGTGGAATTCACCGGTTACGTGCGCAGCGGCGCCGGCAGTGCCGACACCGGGGGCACGCAGCAGTGCTTCCAGCTGCCGGGTGCGCAATCCAAGTACCGCCTGGGTAACGAGTGCGAGCAGTACATCGAGCTGGACCTGCGTCAGGACCTGTTCCGTCTGGATGACGGTTCGGTGATCAGCGTCGAAGGCATGGCGCAGCTCTACAACCAGTACGGCCACACGCCGAAATTCACCGGCGACTACGGCTTCGCGCGGATGAACCAGATGTACGCCGAGTGGAGCAACATGCCGGCGCTCAACGGCGGTTCGCTGTGGGCGGGGCGTCGTTTCTACAAGCGGAACGACATCCACATCTCCGACTTCTACTACTGGAACCAGAGCGCCACCGGCTTCGGCATCGACGAAATGGTGATCGGTGACCTGAAGTACAGCTACGTGTTCTCGCGCAAGGACAACTACGACCAGGAGCCCTACATCAACCGTCACGACTTCAACGTCGGCGGCTTCAAGGTCAACCCGGGCGGCGAGCTGGAAGTGGGCGTCAGCTACATCGACAAGCCGGACAGCTCCGACAGCCACAGCGGCTGGGCGGTGACCGCGCAGCACAAGCAGGAAGCTTTTCTCGGTGGGGTCAACACCTTCGCCCTGCAATACGGTCGTGGCCCGGGCACCGGTCTGGGCTACACCGGCGACCCGACCTTGGACAACAGCGCCAAGAGCTGGCGCCTGGTGGAGTTCTTCGACTGGCAGATCACCCCGCGCCTGGGTGGTCAGGTCGAAGTGGTGTACCAGAAGGACATCCGCCCGGATGGCGACGACCAGAACTGGCTGTCGGTGGGTGGCCGCACCAGCTATGCCTTCACCGAGCAGTTCAAGCTGGTCGGCGAGATCGGTCGTGACCAGGTAGAAGCACCGGACGGCACGCGCAAGCTGACCAAATTCACCGTGGCGCCGACCTGGTCGCCGGCGGGCATGGACTTCTGGGCGCGCCCCGAATTTCGCCTGTATTACACCTACGCCAGCTGGAACAAGGCCGCTCAGCGCGCCGCCAGCCTGCTGGCCGCCGGCTCGGCCCTCTCCGACACCGGCGCCTTCGACACCGCCCGCCACGGCTCCAACTTCGGTGTGCAGGTCGAGTATTGGTGGAAGTGACAGCGCGACACCCGGGATGCGCCGCCACGCCCCTCGTAGGGTGGGTTAGCGGCGCACACCGGATTGTCGGTGGATCGCGATGTCGGCGCGCCGCGTAACCCACCATGCGATATTCGGTGGTGCTGCAATGGTGGGTTACGGCGCAGCACTAACCGTGGTGTTTTGAGGCTCGATAATAAGCGCCTAACCCACCCTACGGGGTTGCGGTAACCAGGAGGACGCCTGCTTTTGTAGGGTGGGTTAGCGGCGCATACCGGGCCATGGGTTGGTCGCGGCATTGGCGCGCCGCGTAACCCACCAGGCGGTAATCGGTTGTGCTGCAATGGTGGGTTACGGCGCAGCACGAACCGTGGTGTTTTGAGGTTCGATAACAAGCGCCTAACCCACCCTACGGGATCGCGGTGCGCAGGGCGAAGGGTATTCGGGCTACGCGTTCAGCTGGGCTCTTCGTCGGCCGGGTAGCGGCTGGCGGTGAGGCTTTCCTTGATCTTGCGCAGGTGGGGCTGGAAGTCCACGCCGCGGCGCAGGGTCACGCCGGTGGCGAGGACGTCGAGGACGGTGAGCTGGATGATGCGCGAGGTCATCGGCATGTAGATGTCGGTGTCTTCCGGCAGCGGGATATCCAGGCTCAGGGTGCTGGCCTGGGCCAGGGGCGAGCCGGCGGCCGTGAGGCCGAGTACCGAGGCGCCGTTCTGCCGCGCCAGGCGCGCCACCTCTACCAGTTCGCGGGTGCGGCCTGTGTAGGAAATGATCACGAACAGGTCGCCGGTGTGGGCCACCGAGGCCAGCATGCGTTGCATCAGCACGTCGGCGTGGGCGGTGACCGCCAGGTTGAAGCGGAAGAACTTGTGCTGGGCATCCAGGGCCACCGGGGCCGAGGCGCCCAGGCCGAAGAAGTGGATCTGCCGGGCCTGGATCAGCAGGTCGACGGCGCGGCTGATGAGCTGCGGGTCGAGGGCGTTGCAGGCGCTGTCCAGCGAGGCGATGGCGCTGCCGAAGATCTTGCGCGTGTAGGCCTCGGGGCCGTCGTCGGCTTCCACCGCGCGGCTGACGTAGGCGGCGCCACTGGCCAGGCTCTGGGCCAGTTGCATCTTCAGTTCGGGGTAGCCGCCGACGCCGAAGGAGCGGCAGAAACGGTTGACCGTCGGTTCGCTGACCTGGGCGGCCTGCGCCAGGGCGGCGATGCTGAAACGGGTGGCCTGCTGCGGGTTGTGCAGGATCACCTCGGCGACCTTGCGTTCGGCCTTGTTCAGGCTGTCGAGACGACCCTTGATCTGTTCCAGCAGGTTGCGCACGCGATCCATGTTCGTCCTCGACGGGGAGTAAAAAGGCAGGCCTATCCTACTGGGCGGCCCGTATCGCGGCCATAGGGAGGTGGATTCCCAAAAAATGTTGTGTTTATTACTACATTGAGTCTTGTAAAAACCCGCTGCAGCCGGTATTTCTACGTCATCTTGATAGAAGAACAAATATTATGCCATCCATAACCGTTGACGCCTGTTCCTTCGCCCTGTTCGGTGCGCTGGGGGATCTGGCGCTCCGCAAGCTGTTCCCGGCGCTCTATCAACTGGACCGTGCCGGCCTGCTGCATGCGGATACCCGCATTCTTGCCCTGGCCCGGGACACCGGCGATGCGGCCCAGCACCTGGCGGTCATCGAGCAGCACCTGCGCCGTTATGTGCCGGCCAGCGACCTGGACGCCGTCGTGCTGGAGCGCTTCAACGCGCGCCTCAGCTACCTGACCATGGATTTCCTCCAGGCTGGCGACTACGCCGCCCTGGTCGAGCGGGTCGGCGCCAGCGAGCAGGTGATCGCCTATTTCGCCACCCCGGCGTCGGTCTACGGCGGCATTTGCGCCAACCTGGCGGCCATCGGCCTGGCCGAGCGCACCCGGGTGGTGCTGGAGAAGCCCATCGGCCACGATCTGGCGTCCTCGCGGGCGGTGAACGAGGCGGTGGCGCAGTACTTCCCCGAATCCCGGGTCTATCGCATCGACCACTACCTGGGCAAAGAGACGGTGCAGAACCTGATCGCCCTGCGCTTCGCCAACAGCCTGTTCGAAACTCAGTGGAACCAGAACCACATCTCCCACGTGGAAATCACCGTGGCGGAGAAGGTCGGCATCGAAGGGCGCTGGGGCTATTTCGACCAGGCCGGGCAACTGCGCGACATGATCCAGAACCACCTGTTGCAATTGCTCTGCCTGATCGCCATGGACCCGCCCAGCGACCTGTCCGCCGACAGCATCCGCGACGAGAAGGTCAAGGTGCTCAAGGCCCTGGAACCGATCACCGCCGAGCAACTGGGGCGGCAGGTGATCCGCGGCCAGTACATCGCCGGCAGCAGCGATGGCCGGGCGGTGCCGGGCTATCTGGAGGAAGAGAACTCCAACACCCGCAGCGACACCGAAACCTTCGTCGCCCTGCGCCTGGATATCCGCAACTGGCGCTGGGCCGGCGTGCCGTTCTACCTGCGCACCGGCAAGCGCATGCCGCAGAAGCTGTCGCAGATCGTCATCCACTTCAAGGAACCGCCGCACTACATCTTCGCCCCCGAGCAGCGCCAGTTGATCGGCAACAAACTGATCATCCGCCTGCAGCCGGACGAAGGCATCGCCCTGCAGGTGATGACCAAGGACCAGGGCCTGGACAAGGGCATGCAACTGCGCAGCGGCCCGCTGCAGCTGAACTTCTCCGACACCTACCGCAGCGCGCGCATCCCGGATGCCTACGAGCGGCTGGTGCTGGAAGTAATGGGCGGCAACCAGAACCTGTTCGTGCGCAAGGACGAAATCGAATTCGCCTGGCAATGGTGCGACCAGCTCATTGCCGGCTGGAAACAACTGGGCGATTCGCCCAAGCCCTATCCCGCAGGCACCTGGGGGCCCATGGCCTCGGTGGCATTGATAACCCGCGACGGAAGGTCCTGGTATGGCGATCTCTGATCTGGCTTTGCCCGAGGGCGTGCGCACGCGCAGCCTCGGTAACCCCGAACAACTGGCCGAGCGCCTGGCGCTCGATGTGGCGCAGGCCCTGCGCGGCGCCATTGCCGAACGCGGCACGGCGACCCTGGTGGTTTCCGGCGGGCGCAGCCCGATTGCTTTCTTCGAATACCTGTCCGGCCTGGACCTACCGTGGTCGAAGGTGGTGGTGAGCCTGGCGGACGAACGCTGGGTGCCGATCAACCACGCCACCAGCAACGAGGGCCTGGTGCGCCGCCACCTGCTGCGCGGCCCGGCGGCCGAGGCGCGTTTCGTCAGCCTGTACCAGGTGGCGAACAGCCTGGAACAGGCGGCGGAACTGGCCGACCAGGCCCTGGCGGACCTGCCGCCCATCGACGTGCTGGTGCTGGGCATGGGCGATGACGGACACACGGCCTCGCTGTTTCCCGGCAGCCCGAACCTGCGGGAGGCGCTGCAAGCCGACGGCACGCGGCGGTGCCTGCCGATGCTGGCGCCGAGCGAGCCGCGGCAGCGCCTGACCCTGACCCTGCCCGTGCTGGCCAGTGCCCGGTTGCCCCTGTTGGCGATCCAGGGCCAGGCCAAACTGGCGACCCTGAACGAGGCCCTGGGCCTGGATGACGTGACGCGGATGCCTGTTCGCGCCTTCGTAAACGCTCCCCTTGCGATCTACTGGTGCCCCTAGGGCTGAAGGACCAACCGTTATGACGACTCTCGACTCTGGCCTGCAGCAGCGCATGGCCGACAAGATCAAACTGCTCGACAGCATCTGCGCCCGCGCGCGGATCATGCCGGTGATCACCATCGCCCGCGAAGAGGACATCCTGCCCCTGGCCGACGCCCTGGCGGCAGGCGGCCTGACGGTGCTGGAAGTGACCCTGCGCTCGGCGTTCGGCCTCACCGCTATCCGCCTTCTGCGCGAAGAACGCCCGGAGCTGTGCATCGGCGCCGGCACCGTGCTCGACCTGCAGATGCTGGCGGCAGCCGAGGAGGCCGGTGCTCAGTTCATCGTCACCCCGGGTTCCACCACCGAATTGCTCAAAGCCAGCCTGGAGAGCCCGGTGCCGATGCTGCCGGGGACCAGCAGCGCCTCGGACATCATGCTCGGCTACGCCCTCGGCTACCGCCGCTTCAAGCTGTTCCCGGCGGAACTCTCCGGCGGCGTGGCGGCGCTCAAGGCCCTCGGCGGGCCGTTCGGCGAGGCGCGTTTCTGCCCCACCGGCGGGGTCAACACCGAGAACCTGACCCGCTACATGGCCCAGCCCAACGTGATGTGCGTGGGCGGCAGCTGGATGCTCGACAGCCAATGGATCAAGAACGGCGACTGGGCCAAGGTCCAGCAGTGCAGTGCCGAGGCCTTGAAACTCCTGGATTGATTTACCCACCCGCGTATTCGCAAGAGGACCTGTCATGACCGCGCCCCATCAGCTCGACGACCTGTTTCCCACTGCTGCCGAGATCCCCGAGCGCTACCGCCCGGGCGCCCCGATCGAGCAGCGCGAGTACCTGGTGAACGGCGAACTGGTGAGTTGGGACGGTCCGCTGGCCACGGTGCGCAGCCCGGTGTTCCTGGCCACCGAGCAGGGCGATCAGCAGGTGGTACTGGGCAGCACGCCACTGCTGGATGCCGACGCCGCGCTGGCGGCGCTGGATGCAGCGGTCGCCGCTTATGACCACGGCCAGGGCGCCTGGCCGACCCTGCGTGTGGCCGAGCGCATCCAGTACGTCGAGACCTTCCTGGCGCGCATGCGCGAGCAGCGCGAAGCGGTGGTCAAGCTGCTGATGTGGGAGATCGGCAAGAACCTCAAGGATTCGGAAAAGGAATTCGACCGGACCTGCGACTACATCGTCGACACCATCCAGGCGCTCAAGGAACTCGACCGCCGCTCCAGCCGCTTCGAGCTGGAGCAGGGCACTCTCGGCCAGATCCGCCGGGTACCGCTGGGCGTGGCGCTGTGCATGGGGCCGTTCAACTACCCGCTGAACGAGACCTTCACCACCCTGATCCCGGCGCTGATAATGGGCAACACCGTGGTGTTCAAACCGGCCAAATTCGGCGTGCTGCTGATCCGTCCGCTGCTCGAAGCGTTCCGCGACAGCTTCCCGGCCGGGGTCATCAACATCATCTACGGCCGTGGCCGCGAGACCGTCAGCGCGCTGATGGCCAGCGGCAAGGTCGACGTATTCGCCTTCATCGGCACCAACAAGGGCGCCAGCGACCTGAAGAAACTGCACCCGCGCCCGCACCGCCTGCGCGCGGCCCTGGGCCTGGACGCGAAGAACCCCGGCATCGTGCTGCCGGACGTGGACCTGGACAACGCGGTCAGCGAGGCGGTCACCGGGTCGCTGTCGTTCAACGGCCAGCGTTGCACGGCGCTGAAGATCCTGTTCGTCCACGAGGCAGTGCTCGAACCCTTCCTCGACAAGTTCTGCGCCCGGCTGGCCCAGCTCAAGCCCGGCATGCCCTGGGACGACGGCGTGGCGCTGACGCCGCTGCCCGAACCGGGCAAGGTCGATTACCTCAACGGCCTGCTCGATGACGCAGTAGAGAAGGGTGCGCGGGTGATCAACCCCGGTGGAGGCAATCATCGCCAGAGTTTCTTCTACCCGGCAGTGCTGAGCCCGGTCACGCCGCAGATGCGCCTGTACCAGGAAGAGCAGTTCGGCCCGCTGATCCCGGTGGTGCCGTACCGCGAGCTGGACGAGGTGATCGACTACGTGCTGCATTCCGACTTTGGCCAGCAGCTCAGCCTGTTCGGCAACGACTCGGCGCAGATCGGCCGGCTGGTCGATGCCTTCGCCAATCAGGTGGGGCGCATCAACATCAACGCCCAGTGCCAGCGCGGCCCCGACACCTTCCCGTTCAACGGCCGCAAGAACTCGGCCGAAGGCACGCTGTCGGTACATGACGCCTTGCGCACGTTCTCCATCCGCACCCTGGTGGCCACCAAGTTCCAGGACGACAACAAGGCGCTGATCAGCGAGATCATTCGCAAGCGTGAGTCGAGCTTCCTGACCACTGACTACATCTTCTGACCTTCAGCGGGGTGACCTTCGGGGCGCCCCGTGCCCCGTAGGGAGTGCCCCATGCTGGCTTCGATCAACCGAGACACCCAGCTGTGCATGTCGCTGTCGGCACGGCCCGGCAACTTCGGCACGCGCTTCCAGAACCACCTGTACCAGGCCCTGGGCCTGAACTTCGTCTACAAGGCCTTCAGCACCACCGACCTGCCGGCTGCCATCGGCGGCATCCGCGCCCTGGGTATTCGCGGCTGTGCGGTGTCGATGCCGTTCAAGGAAGCCTGCATCCCGTTGCTGGATGAACTGCATCCCTCGGCCGCCGGCATCGCCTCGGTCAACACCATCGTCGCCGAGCAGGGCCACCTGACCGGCTACAACACCGATTACCAGGCGGTGGTCAGTTTACTGCGCAGCCACCGCATTCCCACCGACGCCTCCTTCGCCCTGCACGGCAGCGGCGGCATGGCCAAGGCCGTGGCATACGCCCTGCGCGACAGCGGTTTTCGCGACGGCTGCATCGTCGCGCGCAACGAGGCGACGGGCAGGGCGCTGGCCCAGGCCTGTGGCTTCACCTGGCAGGCGCAGTTGGGCGAGACGCGGCCGGCGCTGCTGATCAACGTCACCCTGTTGGGCATGAGCGGTGGTCCGGAGGCGCAGAGCCTGGCCTTCAGCGAGGCCGCGGTAGAGGCAGCTCGTCATGTGTTCGACGTGGTGGCGATCCCGCCGGAAACCCCACTGATCCGCCTGGCGCGCAGCCAGGGCAAGCCGGTGATCACCGGGGCCGAGGTCATCGTGTTGCAGGCCCTCGAACAGTTCGTGCTCTACACCGGGGTGCGTCCCGAGCCCGAACTGGTGCAGCAGGCCGCCGCCATCGCCCTGGCCTGAGCTCGTTCAGAGCCCGGTGAAGAAGCGCTTGGCGTCGTCCTGCAGCAGCTGCACCAGGGTCTGCGCCGCCGGCGACAGGTAGCCACCGGTACGCAGGCTGACGCCGATGGTGCGGGTCATGGTGGTTTCCGGCAGCGGCACTTCGCGCAGGCGGTCCACGCCCTTGCCGAACTCCAGGGTTTCCCGGGCCAGGAAGCTCAGCAGGTTGGTGCGTGCGATTAGCCGTGGCAGCAGGGAGATGGTGTTGGTCTCGATCTGCACGAAGGGCGGCGGCAACTGCCGCGACTGGAACACCGTGTCGATCCAGCGCCGCGCCGACACGCCGCTGCCGGGCAATACCCAGCGGTACTGGCTGAGGTCTTCGAGACGACACGGCTTCTGGAAGATCGGGTGGTTGCGGCTGGCGACCACCACCGCTTCGTCTTCCAGCAGCGGGTAGCTGGTCAGGGACGGATCGCCGCTGATCAGCGGGCAGATGATCATGTCCAGGCGGTCGGTGCGCAGTTGCTCGCGGAGCATGTCGTCCTGGCCGATCAGCAGGTTCAGGGTGATGTCCGGCGCCCGCTCCAGCAGGGCCGCGGTCAGTTGTGGCAGCAGGTACTCGGCCATGGTCGCCGCGCAGCCCAGGCGGATGTTGCCCACCGCGCCGCTGGCGAAATCCCGTACCTCCCGTTCCGTCTCGGCGATGTTGCGCTGCAGCTGGCGGCCGCGTTGCAGCAGCAGCTCACCCACCGCGGTCAGCTTGATCCGCCGACCGTCGCGCTGGAACAGCTTGGTGCCCAGGGATTCCTCCAGACGCTGGATGCTCTTGGTCAGCGCCGGCTGGCTGCGGTTGAGCTTTTCCGCGGCCTTTCCCAGGTGTTCCAGCTCGGCGATGGTCTCGAAATAGGTCAGGTCGCGCAGGTCCATACCGATAACTCTCAGTTATGAATTCATCACTATTAGAAAATAGACTTGATAGGTTGCGCCACCGATAATTTGTCCATCGCGCCAGACCAGTCTGTCGGCGCTCTGGAGGTCATCATGTCGCTACCTCGTTCTGTTTCCCTGAGTGCCTTGCCGGTCTTCGTGCAGTGGCTGTTGCTGGTGGTTCTGGCAGGGGCGGCGGGGCAGGGATTGCGACATGCGGATATACCGGCGGGGCAGTTCCTCGGGCCGATGCTGGTGGCCATCGCCTTTGGTGCCAGCGGCGCGACCATTCGCGTGCCGAAGCTGCTGTTCAAGCTCGGCCAGGGCAGCGTCGGCGCGCTGATCGCCCACTCGATCAGCCTGGCGGTGCTGCTGTCCCTGGCCCAGACCTGGCAGATGATGCTGCTGGCAACCCTGCTGACGGTGTCGCTCAGCGCCCTGGTCGGCCTGGGCCTGGTGCGCTTCGCCGGACTCTCGGCCAGCACTGCGGCCTGGGGCACGGCACCGGGGGCGGCCTCGGCCATCGTCGGCATGGCCGAGGAGCAGGGCGCCGACGCCCGGGTAGTCGCCACCATGCAGTATGTGCGGGTGGTCTGCGTGGTGGTGGTCGGGGCCATGGTTAGCCGCCTGCTGGGCGTCGAGGGCGGGGCCAGCGAGGTGCAGGCGGCGCCGTTCGCCTTCGACCTGGACAGCATCTTCAACCTGCTCGCCAGCCTGGCGGTGATCGTCGGCGGGGCGCTGTTGGGGTCACGCCTGCCGGCCGGAGCCTTGCTGCTGCCACTGTTCCTCGGCGGCCTGCTGCAGGTCACCGGGGTGGTGCAGATTCACCTGCCGGCCACGCTGCTGGCGGTAGCCTACGGCGCGATCGGCTGCTACGTCGGCCTGCGCTTCGACCGGCCGACCCTGCGCTACGTCTGGGGCCGGCTGCCGGCGATGGTGCTGGGCGCCTTGCTGCTGATCGTGCTCTGCGCCGCCTCGGCCTGGGTGATCGCCCACTGGCTGGGCATGGACTTCCTCTCGGTGTACCTGGCCACCAGCCCGGGCGGCCTGGACGCCATGGCGATCATCGCGGTGGACACCCAGTCGGACGTCGGCCTGGTACTGGCCATGCAGACCCTGCGCCTGCTGGGGGTGGTGCTCACCGGGGCCTTCTTCGCCCGGCTGATCATGCGCCTGAGCGTGCCGCGTCCGGCAGTCGACTAACCGGCCGGCGCTTGCCATTATCCCGTCCACATTCCAAGGAGCAGGCCCCATGCATATCGTGATTCCCGATGACTACCAGGACGCCATCCGTTCGCTGGCGTGTTTCACCCAGCTGGAGGGCCATCAGGTTTCGCTTTACCACGATGTGCAGAAAGATCCCGACGTGCTGGCTCAGCGTTTTGCCGAGGCCGACGCCCTGGTCCTGACCCGCGAACGCACGGTGATCGACGACGCGCTGCTGGCGCGCCTGCCACGGCTGAAAGTGATCAGCCAGACCGGCAAGGCCGGCCCGCACATCGATATTGCCGCCTGCACCCGACGCGGCGTGGCGGTGGTCGAGGGCCGGGGTTCGCCGGTGGCCGCTGCCGAGCTGACCTGGGCGCTGATGCTCAACGCGCGGCGTCAGCTGCGCGGTGCCATCGACGGCCTGTACGCCGGCCAGTGGCAGGTCAACCTGGGCGAGCGCCTGTGCGGGCAGACCCTGGGCATCTGGGGTTACGGCAAGATCGGCCAGCGCCTGGCCCGCTACGCCCAGGCCTTCGAGATGCCGGTGCTGGTGTGGGGCAGCGAAGCCTCGCGCCAGGCTGCCGTGGCCGATGGGCACCGGGCGGCGGCTTCGCGGGAGGCGTTCTTCGCCGAGGCCGACATCATCAGCCTGCACCTGCGCCTGGCGGAGCAGACACGGCACGGCGTCACCCTCGACGACCTGTCGCGGATGAAGCCCGATGCGCTGCTGGTCAACACCAGCCGTGCCGAACTGATCGCCCCCGGCGCCCTGCAAACGGCCCTGGAGCAAGGACGCCCCGGTTTCGCCGCGCTGGATGTGTTCGAGCAGGAGCCGCTGCTCGACACCGACCACCCGCTGCTGCGCAACCCCCGGGTGCTGTGCACGCCGCACATCGGCTACGTCGAGCGCCACAGCTACGAGCTGTACTTCGGCGATGCCTTTGCCAACGTGCTGGCCTTCTTCCGTGGCGCGCCCACGGGCCTGGCCAACCCCGAGGTGCTGCAGGCCACGCCTTCCGCCCGCCCATGAACCGACTGGACCGCCTGTTGGCGATGATCCTGGTGCTCCAGGGCCGTCGCTTGGTGACCGCAGAGTACCTGGCCGAGCACTTCGGCCTGAGTGTGCGCACGGTGTACCGCGACCTGGCCGCCCTGGGCGAGGCCGGCGTGCCCATCGCGGCCCAGGCCGGGCTTGGCTACAGCCTGCTCAAGGGCTACCACTTGCCGCCGGTGAACTTCACCGAGCAGGAAGCGGCGGCGCTGATCACCGGCGGCCTGCTGGTGCAGCAGTTCACCGACCCCTCCCTCAGCGGCCCTATGCAGTCGGCGCTGGCCAAGGTGCGCAGCGTATTGCCGGCGGCCCAGCGCGAGCGGATCGCCAGCCTGGAGCAGGGCATGGCCAGCTTCGGCAGCACGCTTGGGCTGCCACCCAGCCACCTGGATGTGCTGCAGCGCGCCCTGGGCCAGCACCGGGTACTGCGCTTCGACTACGGTGGCGCCCATGGCCAGCAGACGGCGGGGCGTGAAGTCGAGCCCCACGGCCTGATCCATTACCTGCAACGCTGGCACCTGATCGGCTGGTGCCGCCTGCGCGGTGCCTACCGGGATTTCCGCTGTGACCGCATGCGCCAGGTCGAGGTGCTGGACGAAACCTTCGTGCCGCGCGCCGATTTCTCCGCTGAGGCGTTCGTGCAGGGCATGCCGGAGCCGCTGTTGCAGGCGCGCATCCGCTTCGAGCCGGCCGCCGCCGACCGGGCCAAGCGCGAGTGGTACCTGGGGCTGCTCGACGAGCAGGTAGAAGAGGGCGTACACACTCTGACCCTGTCCACCGTGGAGTGGCTGGCGCTGGCCACCTGGCTGCTGTCGTTCGGGCGCAGCGCCACGGTGCTGGCGCCGGACAGCCTGCGCCAACTGATGGTCGAGGTCGCCGAACAGACTGCACAGCACCACCGTCAGCTCCTGACATAGGGCTGTCAGTCGCTGCCGCTAGGCTGTGGTCATTCCCTTCGATTTCTACAGGACTTGCGATGCCTCAGCCCACGGATGACCAGCCCCAGCGTGCCCCCGCGCTGAAAGAAATCTTCAACCGCGAACGTCTGCTGCACATCGCCGAGCAGGTGCAGGCGGTCCACCCCGCGTTCGACACGGCGACCTTCCTGCGTCTCGCCAGCGACGGCCTGGACGGCCTGTCGGTGATGCAGCGCGTGCAGCGGGTCAGCGATTGCCTGCACCAGGTGCTGGGCCTGGACTTCCCCCAGGCGCTGGCGGTGCTGTACCCCGTCGCGCCGCGGATCAACAGCGGCTTCGTCAGCCTGTTCCTGCCGCAGTACGTGGCCACCTACGGCCAGGGCCATTTCCAGCTGTCGTTGGAGGCGCTGCGCTATTTCACCGGTTTCGGCTCCTCGGAGTTCGCCATCCGCCATTTTCTGCTGGCGGATTTCGACCGCACCTTGGCGGTGATGCACGACTGGGCGCAGGACGATGACGAACACGTACGACGCCTGGCCAGCGAAGGCTGCCGGCCGCGACTGCCCTGGTCGTTCCGCCTGGCCAGCGTGCAGGCCGCACCGCAACGGGTGATGCCGATCCTCGAACGTCTGCGTGCCGATGACAGCCTGTACGTGCGCAAATCGGTGGCCAATCACCTCAACGACATCGGCAAGGATCACCCGGATTACCTGCTCGACCAACTGGAGCAGTGGCCCCAGGACGACCGCCGCACCGCCTGGATCATCCGCCACGCGCTGCGCAGCCTGATCAAGCAGGGCAACCGCCGGGCCCTGGCGATTCTCGGCGCCGGGCAGGCGCCCCAGGTCGCGGTGCAGGACCTGCGCATCGAGCCGCAGCAGGTGCGCCTGGGCGACAGCATGCGCCTGGCCTTCACCCTCGTTTCCCAGACAGACCAGGCCCAGCGCCTGGTGGTCGACTACGCCATCGACTATGTGAAGAAGAGCGGGGCGACCAGCTCCAAGGTATTCAAACTGAGCACCCTGGAACTGCCCGGCCACGGCAGCGTGACCCTGGGGCGCAGCCAGCAGATACGCCAATTGACCACCCGCGTGCATTACCCGGGGCACCACGCCGTGCACGTGCTGGTCAACGGCGAACGGGTGGGCAGCACTGGGTTCGATCTGCTGGACTGAAGCACGCCGGAAAAAAACGTCAGCGGCCTGTCGAAATCGCCCGCGGTGGTTCGACCAATGGACAGAGGCGGCATCGCGCCGCCTCCCAGCCACTGCCATTCAGGAGAACGACAATGCGATTCATGGTGATCGTCAAAGCGAGCGAAGAATCCGAAGCCGGCGAGATGCCCAGCGAAGAACTGCTCACGGCAATGGGCGCCTACAACGAGGAGCTGGTCAAAGCCGGCGTGATGCTCGCCGGCGAAGGCCTGCAGCCCAGTTCGAAGGGCGTGCGCGTGCGCTTTTCCGGCACCCAGCGCACGGTCATCGACGGGCCGTTCATGGAAACCAAGGAGCTGATCGCCGGCTTCTGGATCTTTCAGGTCGAGTCGCTGCAGGCCTGCATCGACTGGGTCAAGCGCTGCCCCAACCCGATGGTCAGCGAATCGGATATCGAGATCCGGCAGATCTTCGAGGCCGAGGATTTCGGCGCCGAGTTCACCCCCGAATTGCGCGAGCAGGAAGAACGCCTGCGCAACCAGATCGGCAAGCCCTGAGCAGGAGCGCAACATGAAACTCAATCCCTACCTGATCTTCGATGGCCAGGCCGAGGCGGCCTTTACCTTCTACGCCCAGTGCCTGGGCGGCACCCTAGAACTCATGCGTTTCGGCGAAAGCCCGGCCCGGGATGATGTGCCCGCGGAGTTCCACGACCGCATCATGCACGCCTGCCTGACCCTGGACGGCCAGATGCTGATGGCTTCCGACGACATGCCTGGCCAACCCTATTCGGGGATCAAGGGCTGTTCCGTGACCTTGAATGTGGACAGCGTGGCCGAAGCCGAGCGGTTGTTCGAGGCGCTTTCGGCCCAGGGCCAGGTGCAGATGCCCCTGGCGAAAACCTTCTGGGCCGCGCGTTTCGCCATGCTGGTGGACCGTTTTGGCGTGCCGTGGATGATTAATTGCGAGCATGAATGAAATGCTTGGTGCGGCAGATTGTCGCAGGATGGCCGGAGGGAGGAATTCGTCTACCGCCTCCCTTCGGATCGAGAAGTGTGACCGGGTCGTCTCTTTTGGGCGGTACGAGCCCTGCTCAATGTTCTAGTTATTTTCCTGCCTGCCGATAGAATGCCTGCCGCTTAGAACTGGCTGGTCATAAAAATAATTCTCCAGCTGCCGGTATACACCTCAAAGGTCGGAGAATTAAATGAACAGCTGGTTTGCCAACATCAGCGTCACCCTCAAACTTGCCATCGGTTTCGGCCTCGTGCTGGCCATGACCGTTGTACTCGCCCTCGCTGGCTGGACCAGCCTGGGCAGCCTTATCCAGCGCAGTGACTGGATGGGCAGCATCAGCAGCCTGAACGACTCGCTGACCAACCTGCGCATCGTGCGCCTGCAGTACATGCTCGCCAACGGTGACGAAAAGATCGCCGATAACGTGCAGAAGACCCTCGAGGACTTCACTGCCCAACAGCAGGAAGTGCTGTCCACCTTCAAGAGCCCGGAGAACGTGCGCCTGCTGAAACAGCAGGAAGGCGAGATCAAGGCCTACCAGGTATCGCTCAACGGTATGCGTACGGCCTACCGTGGCATCGGCGAGGCCCGCGAGGCCATGGTGCGCGAGGGCAGCAATGTCGGTCAGCTGTACGACGACATCGGCAACGCCATCGCGGCCCTGCCGGATTACGATGAAACCCGCTTTGCCCAGTTCCAGGCCATCGCCAAGCTCAGCAATGCCTGGCAAGTGGTGCGTTACAACGTGCGCGGCTTCATTTTCAACACCAACGCCGATACCGAGCGCACGGCCCTGTCATCGATCGACGCGAGCCTGGCTGCCCTGGGGCAGTTCCGTTCTCAGTACGGCGGCAGTGACCGCGTCGAGCAGATCGAGCGCGCACTGAACGGCTACCGCAGTGCAGTGCTGGGCTTCAAGAAGGCCACCGAAAACGTCGCCCTGTACCGCAAGGAAATGACCGATCAGGGTTATGTGATCGTCGATGCCAGCCAGAAGCTGACCGCCATCCAGATGGAGCGTCGCGACAGCGAGAGCGCCAGTGCCCGTACCCTGCAGATCAGCGCCACCTTGCTGGCCCTGATCCTCGGCGTGCTGGCTGCCTGGGTCATCACCCGCCAGATCACCCGCCCGCTGAAAGACACCCTGGATGCGGTCGAGCGCATCGCGGCCGGCGACCTGACCAAGACCCTGGCCGTCACCCGCCAGGACGAGATCGGCGTGTTGCAGCAGGGCATCCAGCACATGGGCACTACCCTGCGCGACCTGATCGGCGGCATCCGCGACGGCGTGGCGCAGATCACCAGCGCTGCCGAAGAGCTGTCTGCGGTCACCGAGCAGACCAGCGCCGGCGTCAACAGCCAGAAGGTCGAGACCGACCAGGTCGCCACCGCCATGCATGAAATGTCGGCCACCGTGCAGGAAGTCGCACGCAACGCTGAAGACGCTTCCCGTGCTGCCTCCCAGGCGGACGAAGAAGCCCGTCAGGGCGACCGCGTGGTGGGTGAAGTGATCCAGCAGATCGAACGTCTGGCGGCTGAAGTGGGTCGCTCGACCCAGGCCATGACCGACCTGCAGAAGGAAAGCCAGAAGATCGGCAGCGTCATGGACGTGATCAAGACCGTGGCCGAACAGACCAATCTGCTGGCGCTCAACGCCGCGATCGAAGCGGCCCGTGCCGGTGAAGCCGGCCGTGGTTTCGCCGTGGTCGCCGACGAAGTGCGGGGCCTGGCCCAGCGCACGCAGAAGTCCACCGAGGAAATCGAGGAACTGGTGGCCGGCCTGCAGAGCGGCACCCAGCAGGTGGCGTCGATCATGCAGAGCAGTCGCGAGCTGACCGACAGCAGTGTGGCCCTGACCCGCAAGGCTGGCGGCTCCCTGGAGACCATCACCCGTACGGTGTCGAACATCCAGTCGATGAACCAGCAGATCGCTGCTGCCGCCGAAGAGCAGAGCGCCGTGGCCGAGGAAATCAGCCGCAGCATCCTCAACGTGCGCGACGTCTCCGAACAGACCGCCGCCGCCAGCGAAGAAACCGCCGCTTCCAGCGTCGAACTGGCCCGCCTGGGCGCCCAGCTGCAAACCATGGTCAGCCGCTTCCGCGTCTGATTTCTCCGAGACCGGGCACCTGCCAAGGTGCCCGGACTTGTCGTTACATCCCTCGCTGTTCCTGCCTCACGGATTGATCGGCACGTTTTCGTGCCCATCCATTGTTCTGTGGTATCGCCCATTGTAGGAGCGGGCTTGCCCGCGAGCTTTTTGTTCGACCAGTCGATTGCGATGATGCGTATGCCATCGAGCTCGCGGGCAAGCCCGCTCCTACAGGGTTGTCCGCTCCTACGGGGGCGCCTCAGGACACCAGTTCGAGCACGGCGCGTTGTGCCTGTTCGGGTTCTGCCACTGCCGTCAGGAAGTCATCCCCCCAGCGGCGGATGTCGTTGTAGCTGACGATGTCGAATAGTTCGCGCAGGCGGGCCTGGGCTTCGGCGCGGGGCATGTTCAGGGCCAGGTAGCAGGTCTGCACCATGTCCACCGGGTCGTGGGGGTTGGTCAGCAGGGCGCCTTTCAGCTCGGCCGCCGCGCCGGCGAATTCCGACAGCACCAGCACGCCCCGGCCTTCCAGCAGGCCCTGGGCGGCGACGAATTCCTTGGCCACCAGGTTCAGGCCGTCGCGCAGCGGGGTGATCCACATGACGTCGGCCATGGCGTACCAGGCGCTGACTTCCTCGAACGGCAGGCTGCGGAAGAAGAACTGCAGGGGCGTCCAGCCAACCCGGGCGAAACGCCCGTTGATGCGGCCCACGGCCTGTTCGATCTGGCCTTGCAGCTCGTCGTAGATGGTCATTTCCTTGGCCGCCGGCACGCACACGCTGACCAGGGTGACCTTGCCCAGCAGCTCCGGGTTGTCGTCGAGCAGGCGCTCGAAGGCCTGGAGTTTTTCCAGGATGCCCTTGGTGTAGTCGAGGCGTTCCACCGAGAGGATCAGTTTCACCCCGGCCAGCTCGTCGCGCAGCTTGGCCATCATCTCGCGGATTTTCGCCGAGTCGAGGGCGGCGCGTACGCGGTCGATGTCCAGGCCCACCGGGTGGGCGCCCAGCTTGACCACGCGGTTGCCGGTGTCCACGGCGGAGGTCATGCGCTCCAGGCCGACTGCGCAGCCGTAGGTGACGAAGCGCGGCGCGCAGTTGTGCTGGCTGAGGGTGCGCAGCGGCGTGACGCCCCGGGCCACGTCGACGAAGTTCTCCACCTGGCGCGGGATGTGAAAGCCGATGTAGTCGCATTGCAGCAGGCTGCCGATGATCTGCCGGCGCCAGGGCAGCACGTTGAACACGTCTGCCGAGGGGAAGTAGGTGTGGTGGAAGAAGGCGATGCGCAGGTCCGGGCGCAGTTCGCGCAGGTAGGCCGGGACCATCCACAGGTTGTAGTCGTGCAGCCACACCGTGGCGCCCTCGGCGGCTTCTTCGGCGGTGCGTTCGGCGAAGGCGCGGTTGACCTTGAGGTACACCGCCCAGTCGTCCTCGTTGAACACGGCGCGCTCCCAGAAGGTGTGCAGGGTTGGCCAGAACGCCTCCTTGGAGAAGCGCTTGTAGAAGATATCGACGTCGTCCTTGCTCAGCTTGACCCGTGCCGCGGTCAGCTTGGGGTAGCGCTCGGCGTCCACCGTGGTGTGGCGGTCGAAGGGTTCGTCGCCGTCCTCGTGCACTGCCCAGGCGATCCACGAGCCGGGCCGGCCGTCGCCGAAGAAACTCAGCAGGGTCGGGATGATGCCGTTGGGCGAGGTGGGCCGGCGGCGCTGCACTTTGTCGTCGCTGCCCCGGTATTCCTCGTAGGGCAGGCGGTGATAGACCATCACCAGTTCGGCCTTGCCGGGCTGGGTGGCCTGGCGTTTCTCGGCGGCGATGCCGTGCTCGCCGAGAAAGCCGAAATGGGCGAAGGCCTCGAGGATACCGCCGCAGCCGGGGCGGTTGGCGTGCAGGGTGCGCGAATGGCTGCCGGTGGCGGCGAGCAAGGCGGTTTCCGACTGACCGACGCACACACCCTTGAAGCGCCCGCTGAGCATCGACAGGTCGTTCAGGGTATCGCCGGCGGCCAGTACCTGGTCATCGTCCAGGCCCAGCCACTCGGCCAGGGTCTTGAGGCTGCTGCCCTTGTTCACGCCCCGGGGCAGGAAATCCAGGTAGCGGTCGGCGGAATACAGCAGGTCGCAGCCCAGCTCGTCGGCCACCTCCAACAGGGCCGGGTTGGCGGCTTCCTGCGGGGTACAGAAGTAGGAGCAGCGGCGCGCCTGGGGCACGTCCTGGCGCTCCAGGCCGAAGCCTTCGAGGGCGCTGGCGACCTGGCTTTCGCCGGGCCAGCGGGCATCCACCACGCTTTGCAGGGGCTGGACCGGTTGCAGGGTGTCGCCGTGCACCAGGCTGCAGCCGACGTCGGCGAGGATGAAGTCCGGCTGCGGCAACGTCGGGTCGGCCAGCAGCGGCAACACCGCTTCCAGGCTGCGACCGGTGACGTAGGCGAGCTTGATTTCGGGGTGGGCGGCGATGGTCTGGTAGAGGGCGAGGCGATCCTCGGGATCGCCGGCGAGAAAGGTTCCATCAAGATCGGTGGCAAGTAGCATGCGCTGTCTCCCTGTCCTTGTGTGGTGGCAGTGACGCGCCGACATCAGCCGACGAGCAAAGCGGGCACCTTGCCGGTGGTCCATCTGGGACCGCCCGGGTGGGTGCCTCTGGTATGCAGGCGGGTGGGCCTACGGTGAAGTGGCGGCGCGCTCGGGCGCGTCGCCGGAGTGATCGGGGTGGTTGTCGTCGTCCGTGGGTGGGGCGTCGGGCATCATTTCCAGCACGGTGTGGCTGGTGCGCAGCATCGGCATGAAGTGCGCGTGCTCGCCCGCGACCAGGTCGCTGACGTGGCGCAGGCGGTACAGGGTGTAGGCCGCCAGCAGGCCCAGGGTCGCGGCGAAATACAGCGGCAGGGCGGCGGCGCCGGCGTACTGCATCAGGACCCCGGCGAGCATCGGCCCGCCCACGGCGCCGATGCCGTTCATCATCAGCAGGCTGCTGGAGCCGGAGAGGATTTCATCACTGTGCAGTTGGTCGATCAGCTGGGCCACGGCGATCGGGTAGATGGCGAACGACAGCCCGCCGAACACGAACATCAGCCCCAGCAGCAGGCGCCCGGCGGGCAGCAGGCTCATCAGCAGCGACACGACGACCGCCGCACTGACCACCCAGAACAGCACCCAGCGTCGGTCATGGCTGTCGGAGAAGCGACCGATCGGCCATTGCAACAGGGCGCCGCCGAGAATCGCGCTGCTCATCATCAGGCCGACGCCGCTGGCATCGAAACCGTTGAGGCTGGCGTAGACCGGGGCCATGCCCCAGAAGCCGCCCAAGGCCAGGCCGGAGAGCGCTGCGGCGGCAATTGGCAGCGGCGCGATGCCGGCCAGTTTGCGCACGTTCGTGTGCATCGTGTCCGGCACGCTGGGTTGGGCCTGGCGGGTCAGCATGATGGGCATCAGCGCGGCGCTGATGAGGATCGCCGCCAGGGCGAACAGCAGGAATTCGCCGGGATCGGCCAGGCTCAGCAGTTGCTGGGCGGCAGCCAGGGCGCCGAGGTTGACCGCCATGTACACCGCGAACACCTGGCCGCGCTTGTCATTGGGCGCCTGGGCGTTGAGCCAGCTTTCGATGACCATGTACAGGCCCACCAGCGCCACGCCATAGAGCACCCGCAGGCCGAGCCAGATCCACGGATTGACCAGCAGTACGTGGAGCAGGGCGGTGATGGCGGCCAGGGCGGCGCAGAAGGCGAATGCACGGATGTGGCCGACGCGGCGGACCAGCGGAATCGCCAGCCAGGTGCCGAGCAGGAAACCGACGAAGTACCCGGACATGATCAGGCCGAGCATCCCGGTGGAGTAGCCTTCGGCGACACCGCGCAGGGTCAGGAGCGTGTTGAGCAAGCCGTTGCCCAGCAGGAGTAACGCAACCCCGCCAAGCAACGAACTGATGGGGGCAATCAGAGACTTCATGACGAACAACCCTAGGGAACTCTGCCTGGAGTCGCAAGCAGAATGCGCGCCACGATCTGCCGCTACGCTTTGCAAGCTGCTGTTTTAAAAGGGTTATTTTTATCGACGAACGGTCATTTGATTTTTCGGGGCGTTTTGCTGCCCCTACGCGGGGCGTTTTTGCGGGCAACGGGTCCCTGATTGGGGCCCGGCAGGGCTGGATTACTTGCGGCCCTCGGCAGTGCTCGCCAGCACGTCGGTGCGGGCGGCCATGATGAAGTCGTTGCGGTGCAGGCCGCGCATTTCGTGGCTCCACCAGGTCACCGTGACCTTGCCCCATTCGGTGAGCAGCGCCGGATGGTGGCCGACTTCTTCGGCGATGGCGCCGACGGCGTTAGTGAAGGCCAGGGCATGGCGGAAGGTACGGAACAGGAACACCCGCTCCAGCTCCATGTGGTCGCCCCGCGTTTCGATGTTCCAGTCCGGAATTTCGCGGATCAGTTCGGCCAGTTCGGCCTCCGAGACTTTTGGCGCATCGGCGCGGCAGGCTTCGCATTGGGCTTGGGCAAGGGACATCGGGGTTCTCCAGAAATGGGGGTGAGGATAGCTTGGGGGCGGGACTGTGCCGTTACGCCGCCTTCGGGGGAAACTTCGGCGCGTGCAGCCCCAGCTGCCGAGCTTGCTGGACCATGGCCATGATGTCCTGGTGCGCCAGGTCGAACAGGCAGCGCAGTTCCGGCAGGACAAAATACACCGGTTGCAGGATGTCGATGCGGTACGGCGTGCGCATGGCTTCCACGGGGTCGAAGAGCTGGTGCTCGGGCTGGCCGGACAGGCTGTAGAGCGTCTCCTTCGGCGAGGAGAGGATACCGCCGCCGTAGATGCGCTGGCCTTGGGGCGTGTCGAGCAGACCGAACTCGATGGTCATCCAGTACAGGCGCGCCAGGTACACGCGCTCTTCCTTGCTCGCCTGCAGGCCGAGCTTGCCGTAGGTGTGGGTGAATTCGGCGAACCAGGGGTTGGTCAGCAGCGGGCAGTGGCCAAAGATCTCGTGGAAGATGTCCGGCTCCTGCAGGTAGTCGAGTTCTTCGGGGGTGCGGATGAAGGTCGCCACCGGAAACTGCTTGCTGGCCAGCAGTTCGAAAAAGGTCTGGAAGGGAATCAGCGCCGGCACCCGCGCCACACGCCAGCCGGTGGTGGCCTGCAGCACGCGGTTGATGTCGTCGAGTTGGGGGATGTGCGTCAGCGGCATGCCGAGTTGCTCGATGCCGTCCAGGTACTCCTGGCAGGCACGCTGTTCGACCAGTGCCAGCTGCCGGGTGATGAGTGTATTCCACACCTGATGCTCGCCATCGCTGTAATGGATGACTCCGTGTTCATCCGGTTGCCGAGCCACGTACTGCGTGTGTGCCATCGCTGCCTCCTGCGGGGGCATTCTGTTGTTGTAATGGACACAGAAATACACCGGAGCGTGCAGGGGTGGGGCGGCGGTCCTGGGCGCGCGGACAGGATTATCGCGCGCATTTCGTAAAGAAAATATTACGCATTGGCGCCAATCGCGCTGCGTCTTCTTGCTGGTGTGCTTGTCTGTCACATATTCTTGACGAAAATTCGCGGCGCCCAGCAGTTTTCTGCCCGTTGGCACCGCCATGACAAGACCCGTGCGAGCCTGCCATGCGTATCAAAGTCCACTGCCAGAACCGGATCGGCATCCTGCGTGACATCCTCAACCTGCTGGTCGAGTACGGCATCAACGTCGCCCGCGGCGAAGTCGGTGGCGAGCAGGGCAACGCGATCTACCTGCACTGCCCGAACCTGATCAACCTGCAATTCCAGTCGCTGCGGCCCAAGTTCGAAGCCATTGCCGGGGTGTTCGGCGTCAAGCGCGTGGGCCTGATGCCCAGCGAGCGGCGTCATCTGGAGCTGAACGCGCTGCTCGGTGCCCTGGAGTTTCCGGTGCTGTCCATCGACATGGGCGGCTCGATCGTCGCCGCCAACCGCGCGGCGGCCCAGCTGCTGGGCGTGCGGGTCGACGAGGTGCCGGGGATTCCGCTGTCGCGCTATACGGAGGAATTCGACCTGCCGGAACTGGTGCGGGCCAACAAGTCGCGGATCAACGGCCTGCGGGTCAAGGTCCGGGGCGATGTGTACCTGGCCGATATCGCGCCGCTGCAATCCGAGCACGACGAGAGCGAAGCCCTGGCCGGCGCGGTGCTGACCCTGCACCGTGCCGACCGCGTGGGCGAGCGCATCTACCACGTGCGCAAGCAGGAGCTGCGCGGCTTCGACAGCATCTTCCAGAGCTCGCGGGTAATGGCCGCGGTGGTGCGCGAGGCCCGACGCATGGCGCCGCTGGATGCGCCGCTGCTGATCGAGGGCGAGACCGGCACCGGCAAGGAGCTGCTGGCCCGCGCCTGCCACCTGGCCAGCCCGCGCGGCCAGTCGCCATTCATGGCGCTCAACTGCGCCGGCCTGCCGGAATCCATGGCCGAGACCGAGCTGTTCGGCTATGGCCCCGGTGCCTTCGAAGGCGCGCGGCCGGAAGGCAAGCTGGGGCTGCTGGAGCTGACCGCTGGCGGAACGCTGTTCCTCGATGGCGTGGGGGAGATGAGCCCGCGTTTGCAGGCCAAGCTGCTGCGCTTTCTGCAGGACGGTTGCTTCCGCCGGGTGGGCAGCGACGAGGAGGTGTACCTGGACGTGCGGGTGATCTGCGCCACCCAGGTCGACCTGTCCGAGCTGTGCAGCCGCGGCGAATTCCGCCAGGACCTGTACCACCGCCTCAACGTGCTCAGCCTGCACATTCCGCCGCTGCGCGAATGCCTGGACGGGCTGGCGCCGCTGGTCGATCACTTCCTCGACCAGGCCAGCCGGCAGATCGGCTGCCCGCTGCCGGCCCTGTCGCCGGCGGTGCTGGACAAGCTCGGCCATTACCACTGGCCCGGCAATGTGCGGCAGCTGGAGAACGTGCTGTTCCAGGCGGTTTCGCTGTGCGAGGGCGGCACGGTCAAGCTCGAACACATCCGCCTGCCGGATTACGGCGCGCCGCAGCCCCTGGGCGAGTTCTCGGTGGAAGGCAGCCTGGACGACATTCTCGGGCGCTTCGAGAAGGCGGTGCTGGAACGCCTCTACCACGACCACCCGAGCAGCCGGCAACTGGGCAAGCGCCTCGGCGTGTCGCACACCACCATCGCCAACAAGCTGCGTGAGCATGGGCTAGGCAAGGAGTCGTAACGCCGCTGTCGTCGATGGACTACGACCTTGGTGCAATACCACGCGTGCCGTGGCCTGGAGCAGACTGCAGGTGTTCGAATCCTGCGTGATTTGAATGCAAGCGTTTCGCCATTCCGTTATGGGAATGTGTGGGCAGGCGACCTCTCTCAGGTCGCCTTTTTTTCGTCCGGATTTTGCTCCAGTACGTCGGCGCCGAGGGTGGCGATCAGGGCGCGCACGCTGCCGGGCAGGGCGTCCAGGTCACGGACCAGCACGCTGCGTTCGCGCACGGCCCAGGCTTCGTCCAGCTCCACGGTGGCCAGCTGCATGGTGCGGCTGTGCCGTTGCGCGGCGGACTCGGGAATGATGCCGATCCCCACGCCGGCCTCGATCATCCGGCAGATGGCCTCGAAGCTGGACACCTGGATGCGCAGCGACAGGCTTTCGCCGAGTTTCTCCACCTGATCGCGCAGAAAGCTCAGCAGGGTGCTGCCTTCGTGCAGGCCGATGTGTTGGTACTGCAGGGTGTCGCCCAGGCTCACCGTCGGCCGGCTGGCCAGCGGGTGGCCGAGGGGCACGGTGAGCACCAGGCGGTCGGTGCTGAAGTGCAGCACCTGCAGGCCGCGCACATGCACCGGCCCGGCGATGATGCCGAGGTCGGCGGCGCCGTCCAGCACGCCACGCACGATGTCGCGGCTCAGGCGTTCCTGCAGGTCCACGCTGACCCCGGGGCGGGCGGCGAGAAAACCGGCCAGCACCTCGGGCAGAAATTCCGTGACCGCGGTGGTGTTGGCGAAGATGCGGATATGCCCGGCGGCGTCGGTGCCGTATTCGGTGAACTCGCTCTTCAGGTAATCCACCTGGCGCATGATCAGCCGCGCATGCTGCAGCAACCGCTGCCCGGCCGGGGTCAGCTCGACGCCGCGGCTGTCGCGGTACAGCAGGCGCGAACCGAGCTGGCCCTCCAGGGCCTTGATCCGCGCACTGGCCGCCGCCGGGGAGAGAAACGCCCGCCGCGCGCCCTGGGTCAGGCTCGGCGACTCGGCGATATGGATGAAGAGTCGCAGGTCTGGCAGATCGAAGTGCATGGTGGGTTCCTGTCCAGCGTGTAGAGGCTGTTGTTGTAGGAGCGGGCTTGCCCGCGAGCCCGACGGTCGTCGCCATACGGCAATCTGGCGGGTGACGAAAAGCTCGCGGGCAAGCCCGCTCCTACAGGGGCGCGGTGTGTCAATGCGTTCAGTCGCGGCTGAAGCCCCTCCCACAAGAGGAATGCCCATCCAGCTGCCATATCCGGCGTTCAGCATATCCGAACGCTGGCTTACGTAAATGCAAATTCTCAGAACGCCAGCCCGGTTGCATGCTCCCAGCACACAAGAAGACAGCTGGAATATGCCCATGAGTGACTCTGCTTTTTCTGCCTGGATCGGCCGTACCGAAGAGGCCCACGACCAACTCAGCCGCAACCTGGTCAAGCGCATCGCCGCGACCCTGGGTGAGCCGACCCCGGCCCACGGCGAGGCGTTGCCGCCGCTGTGGCACTGGGCGTTCTTCCAGGAGCCAGTGGCCGAAAGTGGCCTGGGTGAGGACGGGCATCCGGCCCGGGGCGGGTTCCTGCCGCCGGCGGACAACCGCAACCGCATGTGGGCCGGCGGTCGCGTCGAGTTCTTCCAGCCGCTGCGGGTGGGCGGCGAAGCCAGTCGCCTGTCGACCATCACCCATATCGAAGAGAAGCACGGTCGCACCGGCGCGCTGCTGTTCGTCACCGTGCGCCATGACTACCTGCAGGACGGCGAGCTGGCGATCCGCGAGGAGCAAGACATCGTCTACCGTGAGCCCAGCCCGCCCAAGACCGGCAGTGGCGAGGCACTGGTCGCCGGCGACTGGCGCGAAGCCGTGACGCCGAGCGCCACACTGCTGTTCCGCTACAGCGCCGTGACCTTCAACGGCCACCGCATTCATTACGACTGGCCCTATGTCACCGAGACCGAAGGCTACGCCGGGCTGGTGGTGCACGGCCCGCTGATCGCCACCCTGAGCCTGCGTGCGTTCTGTCGCGCCAATCCCAATGCCCGTCTGCGCCGTTTCGCCTACCGCGGCCTGCGTCCGCTGGTATCGCCGGAGCCGTTCGAGGTGGGCGGGCGCCTGGCCGCTGCCGGCCAGGCCGAACTCTGGGCCGGCAACCAGGCCGGCCTGGCGCAGCGCGCCGACGTGCAGTTCGACTGATTTCGTACGGCAAACACTGATCCGTAGGAACCCGGCGGGCGGCTAGCTCTTGCGGGCGGTCAAAAACGAAGAGCATCGCCCGCAAGCGGGCTCCTACATAACGAATAGCGCATGACCCGAGGGCGACTTGATGAACCCCAATAACAACGAAGAACTCAACGCGATCCGCGAAGGCGTGCGTGCCCTCTGCGCGGAATTTCCCGCCGAATACTGGCGCAAGATCGATGAAGAGAAGGGCTTTCCCGAGGCCTTCGTCACCGCCATGACCGAAGCCGGCTGGCTGTCGGCGATGATCCCGGAAGAATACGGCGGCTCTGGCCTGGGCCTGGCCGAGGCCTCGGTGATCCTCGAAGAGGTGAACCACTGCGGCGGCAACTCCGGCACCATCCACGGCCAGATGTACAACATGTTCACCCTGCTGCGTAACGGCAGCGAAGAACAGAAGCGCTACTACCTGCCCAAGCTGGCCAGCGGCGAACTGCGCCTGCAGTCCATGGGCGTGACCGAGCCCACCACCGGTACCGACACCACCAAGATCAAGACCACCGCCGTGCGCCAGGGCGACAAATACGTGATCAACGGCCAGAAGGTGTGGATCTCGCGCATCCAGCATTCCGACCTGATGATCCTGCTGGCACGCACCACGCCGCTGGCCGAGGTGAAGAAGAAATCCGAGGGCATGTCGATCTTCCTGGTCGACCTGCGCGAGGCCGTCGGCAACGGCCTGACCGTGCAGCCGATCGCCAACATGGTCAACCACGAGACCAACGAGCTGTTCTTCGACAACCTGGAAATCCCCGCCAGCAGCCTGATCGGCGAAGAGGGCAAGGGCTTCCGCTACATCCTCGACGGCCTGAATGCCGAGCGCACCCTGATCGCTGCCGAGTGCATCGGCGACGGCCGCTGGTTCATCGAGAAGTCCGCCCAGTACGCCCGCGACCGCGTGGTGTTCGGCCGGCCGATCGGGCAGAACCAGGGCGTGCAGTTCCCCATCGCCGAAGCCCATATCGAGATCGAGGCCGCCGACCTGATGCGCTGGCGCGCCTGCGAGGAATACGACGCCGGCCGCAACGCCGGGGCGGCCGCCAACATGGCCAAGTACCTGGCGGCCAAGGCCAGCTGGGAGGCCGCCAACGCCTGCCTGCAGACCCACGGCGGCTTTGGTTTCGCCAACGAATACGACGTCGAGCGCAAGTTCCGCGAGACCCGCCTGTACCAGGTGGCGCCGATCTCGACCAATTTGATCCTCTCTTACGTGGCCGAGCATCTGCTCGAGCTGCCACGGTCATTTTAAGGAGCGTGGTATGAGCACAAACACTCAACAGCTCGCCGGCTTCCTTGCCGAACTGCGTTACGACGACCTGCCGACCCAGGTGGTCGAGCGTACCGAAGACCTGTTCCTCGACTGGCTGGGCTCGGCCCTGGCCAGCAAGGCCCAGCACCCGATCCCCTTGTTCGAGCGTTATGCCCGGCGCATGGGGCCGAGCAGCGGGCGCAGCCAGGTGCTGGTAAATGGCGAGCGCACCTCGGCCTATTTCGCTGCCCTGGTGAATGCCGCCAGTTCGCACCTGGTGGAGCAGGACGACCTGCACAACAGCTCGGTGCTGCACCCGGCCACCGTGGTCTTTCCGGCCGCGTTGGCGGCGGCCCAGGACTTGGGCAAGTCCGGCCGCGAGCTGATCGTCGCGTCCGTGGCGGGCTACGAGGCGGGCATCCGCATCGGCGAGTTCCTCGGCCGTTCGCACTACCGCATCTTCCACACCACGGCCACCGTCGGCACCCTGGCCGCCGCCGTGGCGGTCGGCAAGCTGCTGGGCTTCAACCAGGCGCAGTTCGTCAACTGCCTGGGCAGCGCCGGCACCCAGGCTGCCGGCCTCTGGCAGTTCCTGCGCGACGCCGCCGATTCCAAGCAGCTGCACACCGCCAAGGCCGCCGCCGATGGCCTGCTGGCCGCCTACCTGACCGAGGACGGCCTGACCGGCGCCCAGGAGATTCTCGAAGGCGAGCAGGGCATGGCCGCAGGCATGTCCAGCGACGCCAACCCGGCGTGCCTGGTGGATCGCCTGGGCAGTCGCTGGGCGCTGACGGAAACCTCGTTCAAGTTCCACGCTTCGTGCCGCCACACCCACCCGGCGGCTGACGCGCTGCTGCACCTGATGCAGCGCGACAGCCTGCGTCCCGAGCACATTGCCCAGGTCACCACCCGCGTGCATCAGGGCGCCATCGACGTGCTGGGGCGTGTAACGGTGCCGCAGAGCGTGCACCAGGCGAAGTTCTCCATGGGCACGGTGCTGGGCCTGATCGCCTTCTACGGCAAGGCCGGGCTGACCGAGTTCCACCAGCACGCCCTGACCGATCCACGCGTGGCGGCGTTCCGCGACAAGGTCGGCATGCAGCTCGACGCCGAGGTGGACGGCGCCTACCCGGCGCGCTGGCTGGGCCGCATCGAGGTGATCACCATCGATGGGCGACGCCTGGAGGCAGCCATTGACGAGCCCAAGGGCGACCCGGGCAACACCCTGTCGCGGCCGGAGCTGGAGGACAAGTTCCGCCGCCTGCTGGCGTTCTCCGACGCGGCCAGCGCCGACGAAGCCGGGGTGCTGATCCAGCGCGTATGGAACCTGCACGACGCCACCGACGTGTTCCGGCTGATCTGACCCGGACGGCTGCCCGTGGGAGGCGCTTCAGCGGCGATGCCCCACGAACCGCCAGGTAACGACCCAACGCATGACAGCGCCTCCCCAGGGAAGCGCTTACGAAACAGGAAGTGGATATGAACGCCAGCAAGCAGCAACTCCGTCCTCTCGACGGCATTACCGTGGTCAGCCTGGAACACGCCATTGCCGCGCCGTTCTGCACCCGTCAGCTGGCCGACCTCGGCGCCCGGGTGATCAAGGTCGAGCGCCCCGGCAGTGGTGACTTCGCCCGGGGTTATGACGAGCGGGTCAGCGGCCTGGCCTCGCATTTCGTGTGGACCAATCGTTCCAAGGAAAGCCTGACCCTGGACCTCAAGCAGGACGACGCGCTGCAGGTCATGGACAGCCTGCTGGCCCAGGCCGACGTGCTGGTGCAGAACCTCGCGCCGGGCGCGGCGGCGCGAATGGGGCTGTCGTTCGAGGCGCTGCATGAACGCTTCCCGCGGCTGATCGTCTGCGACATTTCCGGCTACGGCGAGGGCGGTCCCTACGAGCAGAAGAAGGCCTACGACCTGCTGATTCAGAGCGAAGGCGGCTTTCTGTCGGTGACGGGCGGCGCCGGTGACGAGCAGATGGCCAAGGCCGGCTGCTCCATCGCCGACATCGCCTCGGGCATGTATGCCTACACCGGCGTGCTGTCGGCGCTGATGCTGCGTGACAAGACCGGGGAGGGCAGCCGCGTCGACGTGTCGATGCTGGAAAGCCTGGTGGAGTGGATGGGCTACCCCATGTACTACGCCTACCAGGGCGCGACGCCGCCACCACGAGCCGGCGCTTCCCATTCCACTATCTACCCGTACGGCCCGTTCCCCACCGGGGACGGCGGCACGGTGATGCTCGGCCTGCAGAACGAACGCGAGTGGCAGGCGTTCTGCGCCAAGGTGCTGTTGCAGCCGGCGCTGGCCAGCGATGAGCGCTTTTCCGCGAACGCCCGGCGCTCAGCCAATCGCGAGGCCCTGCGCGGCCTGATCGTCGAGACCTTCGGCGGGCTGAGTGCCGAGCAGGTGATCGAACGCCTGGACGCCGCGCAGATCGCCAATGCCCACGTCAACGACATGGCCGGCGTGTGGGCACACCCGCAGCTCAAGGCCCGCCAGCGCTGGGTGGAGGTCGGCAGCCCGAGCGGCCCGCTGCCGGCGCTGCTGCCGCCCGGGCAGAACAATGCCTTCACCCCGCGCATGGACGCCGTGCCCGCCCTCGGCGAACACAGCGACAGCCTGCTGGCCGAGCTGGGCTATGCCCCCGGCGACATCGAGCGCCTGCGTGCCCAGGGCACGGTTTAGGCCCATCGACGGCGGGCGACCGGCGTCGCCCGCCCTGTGTAAACGAAGGACGTGCCCATGAATAACAAGACCATACGCAGCGCCCTGTTCGTCCCGGCCACGCGCCCGGAGCGAATCCCCAAGGCCCTGGCCAGTGGGGCCGACGTGGTGATCGTCGACCTCGAAGACGCCGTGCAGGAGAGCCTCAAGGCCGAAGCACGCAACCACCTTGACGCCTTTCTCGTGGACAACCCCGGTGCGCGCCTGCTGGTGCGCATCAACGCCCCCGGCCACGCCGGTCAGGCCCAGGACATCGACCTGTGCCAGCGCCACCCCGGCATCATCGGCGTGCTGCTGCCCAAGGTGGAAAGCGCCGTGCAGGTGATGCGGGTGCGGGTCTGCGGCAAGCCGGTGTGGCCGATCATCGAGAGCGCCGAGGGCCTGCTGGCGCTGCCATCGATTGCCCGCGCCGAGGGCGTGGAACGGCTGTCGTTCGGGGCCCTCGACCTGGGCCTGGATCTTGGCCTGGCCAGTGGCACGGCCGCCGCCGAACGGATTCTCGACCAGGCGCGCTACGCCATTCTGCTGCACACCCGCGCCGCCAATCTGGCAGCACCGCTGGATAGCGTATTCCCGGCCATCGACAACCCGGACGGTCTCCACCGTGCCAGCCAGGACGCCCGTGACATGGGTTTCGGCGGCCTGCTGTGCATCCACCCGAGCCAGGTGGCCGTGGTGCACCAGGCCCTGATGCCCAGCGCCGAAGAGCTGGACTGGGCGCAGCGCGTGCTGGCGGCCGGCGCCACTGGCGACGGGGTGTTCGTCGTCGATGGCCAGATGGTCGATGCGCCGGTGCTGGGCCGCGCCCGGCGCCTGCTGGAGCGCGCCGGCCTGACGGCCTGAGCGCCACGAATCGAGGAGTTACGCAACCTCCGAGGGACGGTTAACGCTTGTGAACGCTTACAACAATAAAACGAGGTCACACCATGCTTAAACTCACCGCCAAGGCGCTGATTTGCGCCATGTCCCTGTCATTCGCCGGGCTGAGCCAGGCCGATGAACCCATCAGCATCAAGTTCGCCCACGTGGTGGCCGAGCACACGCCCAAGGGCCAGGGTGCCCTGCTGTTCAAGAAGCTGGCCGAGGAACGCCTGCCGGGCCGGGTCAAGGTCGAGGTCTACCCGAACTCCTCGCTGTTCGGCGATGGCAAGGAAATGGAAGCCCTGCTGCTGGGCGACGTGCAGCTGCTGGCGCCGTCCCTGGCCAAGTTCGAGCACTACGCCAAGCAGATCCAGATCTTCGATTTGCCGTTCATCTTCGATGACATCCACGCCGTGGACCGCTTCCAGCAAAGCCCACAGGGCAAGGCGCTGCTGACTTCCATGGAAGGCAAGGGCATCACCGGCCTGGCCTACTGGCACAACGGGATGAAGCAGCTGTCGTCGAACAAGGCGCTGCACGAGCCCAAGGATGCCCGTGGCCTGAAGTTCCGCGTACAGGCGTCCGCCGTGCTGGACGAGCAGTTCAAGGCGCTGCGCGCGGCACCGCGTAAGATGAGCTTCGCCGAGGTCTACCAGGGCCTGCAGACTGGCGTGGTCAACGGCACCGAGAACACCTGGTCGAACTACGAAAGCCAGAAAGTGCACGAGGTGCAGAAGTTCTTCACCGAGTCTGACCACGGCGCCATTGACTACATGGTGATCACCAACACCCAGTTCTGGAACGGCCTGCCGGAGGACGTGCGCACCGAGCTGGACGCCGTGATGGCCGAAGTCACCGTCGAGGTGAACAAGCAGGCCGAGGAGCTGAATCAGGCATCCCGGCAGAAGATCATCGACGCCGGGACCAGCGAAATCGTGTCGCTGACCCCCGAGCAGCGTGAAGAATGGCGCAAGGCGATGCAGCCGGTGTGGAAGAAGTTCGAGAAGGACATCGGCGCCGACCTGATCGAAGCGGCCCAGGCGGCCAACAAGCCCTGATCGCGTCGACCGCATCACCCGAATCCGCCCGCTCCAGGGCGGATTTTTTTCGTGCCCCGTGTGCCCGGAACGGGCAAGCTGGGCCCATCAGACAGGAGCCGTTCGCATGATCGATCACCTCGACCACCTGGTCCTCACCACCTGCGATCCGCAGGCTTGCGTGCACTTCTACACCAAGGTGCTGGGCATGCGCCTGGAGACCTTCGGCAATGGCCGCCAGGCGTTCGGCTTCGGCAACCAGAAGATCAACCTGCACGTGCGTGGCCACGAGTTCGAGCCCAAGGCGCACCTGCCCGTGCCGGGCGCGCTGGACCTGTGTTTCATCGCCAGCCAGCCGCTGGAGGCGGTGATCCGGGATCTGCAGGCGGCCGGCTGGCCGATCATCGAAGGGCCGGTGATGCGCACCGGGGCCACCGGGCCGATTCGCTCGGTGTACGTTCGCGATCCAGACCTGAATCTGATCGAAATCGCCGAGCTGCACACCGGCGGCTGACGGGCACGCATACGCGCCGATGCACCCCGTGCGCGCTTTTGACGCAGCCAAGACCATGGTCGTAGAGCGGTAATACGATGGTCGAATGGCCCGGGGAGGGGGGGCTGGCTACAAAATGGGCCACAGAGAACAACAACTACCCCTGAGGTGTTTCTGATGAGTTCTGCGTCCCTGTATCCCGTGCGCCCGGAGGTTGCGGCCCAGTCGCTGACCGATGAGGCCACGTACAAAGCCATGTACCAGCAGTCGGTGATCAACCCTGATGGTTTCTGGCGCGAGCAGGCTCAACGCCTCGATTGGATCAAGCCGTTCACCAAGGTCAAGCAGACCTCGTTCGACGACCACCACGTCGACATCAAGTGGTTCGCCGACGGCACCCTGAACGTCTCCTACAACTGCCTGGACCGTCACCTGGCCGAGCGCGGCGATCAGATCGCGATCATCTGGGAAGGCGACGACCCGTCCGAGCACAAGGAAATCACCTACCGCGAACTGCACGAGCAAGTGTGCAAGTTCGCCAACGCCCTGCGTGGCCAGGACGTGCACCGCGGCGACGTGGTGACCATCTACATGCCGATGATCCCGGAAGCCGTGGTCGCCATGCTGGCCTGCGCCCGTATCGGTGCCATCCACTCCGTGGTATTCGGTGGTTTCTCGCCGGAAGCCCTGGCCGGCCGCATCATCGACTGCCAGTCCAAGGTCGTGATCACCGCCGATGAAGGTCTGCGCGGCGGCAAGAAGATCCCGCTCAAGGCCAACGTCGACGACGCGCTGACCAACCCCGAGACCCGCAGCATCCAGAAGGTCATCGTGGTCCAGCGCACCGGGTCCGAGATCAAGTGGAACCAGCACCGCGACATCTGGTTCGAGGACCTGATGAAGGTGGCCGGCAGCGTCTGCGCGCCGAAGGAAATGGGCGCCGAAGAAGCGCTGTTCATCCTCTACACCTCCGGTTCCACCGGCAAGCCGAAGGGCGTGCTGCACACCACCGGCGGTTACCTGGTGTACGCCGCGCTGACCCATGAGCGCGTGTTCGACTACAAGCCGGGCGACATCTACTGGTGCACCGCCGACGTGGGCTGGGTCACCGGCCACAGCTACATCGTCTACGGCCCGCTGGCCAACGGCGCGACCACGCTGCTGTTCGAAGGCATCCCGAACTACCCGGACGTGACCCGCGTGTCGAAGATCATCGACAAGCACAAGGTCAACATCCTCTACACCGCACCGACCGCGATCCGCGCCATGATGGCCCAGGGCGAAGCGGCCGTGGCCGGCGCCGATGGCTCCAGCCTGCGTCTGTTGGGTTCGGTCGGCGAGCCGATCAACCCGGAAGCCTGGAACTGGTACTACGAGAAGGTCGGCCAGTCGCGCTGCCCGATCGTCGACACCTGGTGGCAGACCGAAACTGGCGGTTTCATGATCACCCCGCTGCCGGGCGCCACCGCGCTCAAGCCGGGCTCCGCGACCCGTCCGTTCTTCGGCGTGGTACCGGCCCTGGTGGACAACCTGGGCAACCTGATCGAAGGCGCCGCCGAGGGCAACCTGGTGATCCTCGATTCCTGGCCGGGCCAGTCGCGCAGCCTGTACGGCGACCACGACCGTTTCGTCGACACCTACTTCAAGACCTTCAAGGGCATGTACTTCACCGGTGACGGTGCGCGCCGCGACGAAGACGGCTACTGGTGGATCACCGGTCGCGTGGACGACGTGCTCAACGTCTCCGGCCACCGCATGGGTACCGCCGAAGTCGAAAGCGCCATGGTCGCCCACCCGAAAGTCGCGGAAGCGGCGGTGGTCGGTGTGCCGCACGACATCAAGGGGCAGGGCATCTACGTCTACGTCACCCTCAACCAGGGCGACGAGCCGTCGGAGCAACTGCGTCAGGAGCTGAAGGCCTGGGTGCGCAAGGAGATCGGTCCGATCGCCACCCCGGACGTCATCCAGTGGGCGCCGGGACTGCCGAAGACCCGTTCGGGCAAGATCATGCGCCGCATCCTGCGCAAGATCGCCACCGCCGAGTACGATGCCCTCGGTGACATCTCCACCCTGGCCGACCCAGGCGTGGTGCAGCACCTGATCGAGACGCACCGCACCATGCAGGTCGCCTGACCCCGCATGCTGTACAGGAACCCCGCCCGGCCACGCACCGGGCGGGGTTTCCGCTTTTATGGGGCGCAGACGTGCACGCGTGGTAACGGGGTGCGCGGTTGTGGGGCGGATGGAAACGCCGGCGCCCCCTTGCCGGGCGGAAACACCCTGTGGGAAAACCCGGTTGCAACGCGTATACCGCGCCAATAAAGACTTTGTTAACATCCGGCGCGCTAATTGCTTTGCTAACCGGTTATTCGTCGTGTTTTGCTCTGCATGAAAAGCAGAGTCTGTCAAGATGCCTGCCGTGCCCGTCCTGGGCTTTTGTAATTAGTTGTCGCATTGAGGAAATATCGGCTTCAGGCCTGTCGCTAGAATGCCGCTCACCCAGCCGGGCCCGCCTGACACATGCGCCACAAGCAGCAGTGTTGGCGACGTTCTCTACAATTCATAGCATGGCTGGATGCGCCGGACCCTCACATTGTCGTCCCGAGCCATTCCCTTTCGAAGGAGTCACAAGATGAAGAAGATCGCACTTCTCGGTGCACTGGCGTTGTCCGTGCTGTCGCCCCTGGCCATGGCCGACAAGCCACTGCGCATTGGTATCGAAGCGGCCTACCCGCCGTTCGCCTACAAGACTCCGGAAGGCAACATCACCGGTTTCGACTACGACATCGGCATCGCCCTGTGCGAAGAGATGAAAGTCGAGTGCAAGTGGATCGAGCAGGAATTCGACGGCCTGATCCCGGCCCTGAAAGTCCGCAAGTTCGACGCCGTGCTGTCGTCGATGTCGATCACCGAAGAGCGCAAGCGCTCCGTCGACTTCACCGGCAAGTACTACGCCACCCCGGCCAAGCTGGTCATGAAGGCCGGCAGCAAGATGGACAACGTCGCCACCGACCTCAAGGGCAAGAAGATCGGTGTGCAGCGCTCGTCCGTCTATGACCGTTATGCCACTGACGTCTTCGCGCCAGCCGGTGCCGAGATCGTTCGCTACACCTCGCAGAACGAAGTGTTTCTGGACCTGACTGCCGGCCGCCTGGACGGCAGCATCGCGGACTCGGTGAACATCGACGACGGTTTCCTCAAGACCGACGCCGGCAAGAGCTTCGCCTTCGCCGGTCCTGACTTCACCGACGTCAAATACTTCGGCGAAGGCCAGGGCATTGCGGTGCGCAAGGGCGACAAGGCCCTGGCTGACAAGATCAGTGCTGCCATCCTGGCGATCCGCGCCAATGGCAAGTACAAGGAAGTGCAGGACAAGTACTTCTCGTTCGACGTCTACGGCGACTGATCCCCGCTGCCCACTGAAAGTGGCGCACACCGGCTGATGCCGGGTGTGCGCCACTTTTTCGTTTTTGTCGTACTCCCGGCGTCCGCTGACGCCTGCATGAGGTAACCAGGGCATGTTGAACGGCTACGGCTCGACCATCCTCGAAGGTGCCTGGCTCACCCTGGCCCTGGCGCTCACCTCGATGGCGGTCGCTATCGTGCTGGGCCTGGCTGGCGCGGCCTTTCGCCTGTCGCCGATCAAGTGGCTGGCCGTACTCGGCGAAACCTACGCCACGGTGATCCGCGGCATTCCCGACCTGGTGCTGATCCTGCTGATCTTCTACGGCGGCCAGGACCTGGTGAACCGCGTCGCGCCGATGCTCGGCTACGACGATTACATCGACATCAACCCGTTCGTGGCCGGTGTGTTCACCATGGGCTTCATCTTCGGTGCCTACCTGTCGGAAACCTTCCGTGGCGCGTTCATGGCCATTCCCAAGGGGCAGGGCGAGGCCGGCCTGGCCTATGGCATGAGCGGAACCAAGGTGTTCTTCCGCATCCTGGTGCCACAGATGATCCGTTTCGCGATTCCCGGCTTCACCAACAACTGGCTGGTGCTGACCAAGGCCACCGCGCTGATTTCCGTGGTCGGTCTGCAGGACATGATGTTCAAGGCCAAGAGTGCCGCCGACGCGACCCGCGAACCCTTCACCTTCTACCTGGCGGTAGCCGGCCTGTACCTGGTGATCACCAGTGTCTCGCTGCTGATCCTGCGCTACGTGGAAAAACGCTACTCGGTCGGCACCAAAGCCGCTGATCTCTAGGAGCCGGTGACCATGATTTTCGACTACAACGTGATCTGGGAAAGCCTGCCGCTGTATGCCGGTGGCGTGCTGGTAACCCTGAAGATCCTGCTGATTTCCCTGGCCGTCGGCCTGGCTGCGGCCGTGCCGCTGGGCTTGATGCGCGTATCGCGCTCGCCCTGGGTCAACGGGCCGGCCTGGCTGTACACCTATGTCATCCGTGGCACCCCGATGCTGGTGCAGCTGTTCCTGATCTACTACGGCCTGGCGCAGTTCGAGGCTGTGCGCGAGAGCGTGCTGTGGCCGTACCTGTCCAACGCGACCTTCTGCGCCTGCCTGGCATTCGCGATCAACACCAGCGCCTACAGTGCCGAGATCCTCGCCGGCAGCCTCAAGGCCACGCCCCATGGCGAGATCGAGGCGGCCAAGGCCATGGGCATGTCCCGCGCCAAGCTGTACCGCCGCATCCTGCTGCCGTCGGCGATGCGCCGCGCGCTGCCGCAGTACAGCAACGAAGTGATCATGATGCTGCACACCACCAGCCTGGCGTCGATCGTGACCCTGATCGACATCACCGGGGCGGCGCGCACGGTCAATTCCCAGTATTACCTGCCGTTCGAAGCGTTCATTACCGCCGGGGTGATCTACCTGTGCCTGACGTTCGTGCTGGTGCGCCTGTTCAAGCTGGCCGAGCGTCGCTGGCTGGCCTACCTGGCGCCGCGCAAGGCATGAAGACGGTCAATCGGTCATGATGGGCGCCGCCGCCCGTACCTCTATTCGCCAGGGTCGCCGGCTCAGCGACTGATTCACGAGAGTGGAAACCATGTACAAACTTGAAGTTCAGGACCTGCACAAGCGCTACGGCACCCACGAGGTGCTCAAGGGCGTGTCCCTGGCGGCGAAGGCGGGTGATGTGATCAGCATCATCGGCTCCAGCGGCTCGGGCAAGAGCACCTTCCTGCGCTGCATCAACCTGCTGGAACAGCCCCACGCCGGCAAGATCCTGCTCAACAACGAAGAGCTGAAGCTGGTGCCGAGCAAGGACGGTTCGCTGCGAGCCGCCGATCCCAAGCAGTTGCAGCACATGCGTTCGCGCCTGTCGATGGTGTTCCAGCACTTCAACCTGTGGTCGCACATGAACGTGCTGGAAAACGTCATGGAGGCGCCGGTGCACGTGCTGGGCATGGGCAAGGCCGAGGCCCGCGAGAAAGCCGAGCATTACCTGAACAAGGTCGGCGTGGCCCACCGCAAGGAGGCCTACCCGGCGCACATGTCCGGCGGCGAACAGCAGCGCGTGGCGATTGCCCGTGCCCTGGCCATGGAGCCGGAGGTCATGCTGTTCGACGAGCCGACCTCGGCCCTCGATCCGGAACTGGTTGGCGAAGTGCTCAAGGTCATGCAGGACCTGGCCCAGGAAGGGCGTACCATGGTGGTGGTGACCCACGAGATGGGCTTTGCCCGCGAGGTGTCCAACCAGCTGGTGTTCCTGCACAAGGGGTTGGTGGAAGAGCGCGGTTGCCCGAAAGAGGTCCTGGCCAATCCGCAATCCGACCGACTCAAGCAATTTCTTTCCGGTAGCCTTAAATAAAGCGGCAGTGCCTGCCTTCAGTCGCCCACAGAGCTTAAACTGCCCGCCATGAATGCCCACCGAATCGGCTTCCTGCTTTGGCCCAACACCAAGCCCCTGACCCTAGCGTTGGCCGAAGAGGCGCTGCGCGTCGCTCAGCGCGTCCACCCCGAAGTGGTCTACGAGCTGTCGTTCCTCCAGGTCGAGCCGGTTGTCGACGGTGCCTGGCGGCTGCCGGGGGAATCCTGGGTCGGCAAGCTGGAGGGCTGCCAGAAGCTGTTCCTGGTCGCCGACGAGCCGCCTGCGGTGATGCCGGCGGCGCTGTCCAGCGCGCTCAAGCAGCTGGTGCGCAGTGGCTGCGTGATCGGCGCGGTTTCTGCCGGTGTCTACCCGCTGGCGCAACTGGGGCTGCTCGACGGCTACCGCGCGGCGGTGCACTGGCGCTGGCAGGACGATTTCACCGAGCGTTTCCCCAAGGTCA
This sequence comes from Pseudomonas sp., assembly GCA_050282285.1. Classification (GTDB taxonomy): domain Bacteria; phylum Pseudomonadota; class Gammaproteobacteria; order Pseudomonadales; family Pseudomonadaceae; genus Aquipseudomonas. The sequence goes on along the minus strand of JBLZZJ010000038.1, from coordinate 12,494 downwards.
TCGCCACCAGCCACCTGTTCGACTGGGACCGTGATCGCCTGACCGCGTGCGGCGGCTTGTCGGTGCTCGACCTGCTGCTGGCCTTGCTGGCCCGCGACCACGGTGCCGAGCTGGCGGGCGCGGTGTCGGAAGAGCTGGTGGTGGAGCGCATTCGCGAGGGCGGCGAGCGCCAGCGCATTCCGCTGCAGAACCGCCTTGGCTCCAGCCACCCGAAGCTGACCCAGGCCGTGCTGCTGATGGAAGCCAACATCGAAGAGCCGCTGACCACCGACGAGATCGCCCAGCATGTGTGCGTGTCGCGCCGTCAGCTGGAACGCATCTTCAAGCAGTACCTCAACCGCGTACCGAGCCAGTACTACCTGGAGCTGCGCCTGAACAAGGCGCGCCAGCTGCTGATGCAGACCAGCAAGTCGATCATTCAGATTGGCCTGTCCTGCGGTTTCTCGTCCGGCCCGCATTTCTCCAGCGCCTACCGCAACTTCTTCGGCGCCACGCCGCGTGAAGACCGCAACCAGCGCCGCAGCAACAGCCCCTTCGAGCTGACCTCCAACCCCTCCGAACGCGGCTGACGCTCAGCCGTTCGTTTCCTGCCCCGGCACGTTCTGGCGGCGCCAGACCCGCGTCAGCCAGCGCCAGGTGATCCAGCCGGCAGCCGCCAGGTAGACCAGGCTGCCCGGCACCCACATCAGCAGCCCTGCCAATTGCTGGTCCGCCAGGTCCCGGGATTCGCCATAGAACGGCGTATTGCCAAACGTCAGCAGGGCACCCAGCAGACCGGTGTGCATCAGCGTCAGCAGGATCGCCATCAGCGCATGGGGGATGCGCTGCGGCGTGGCACGCAGGCACGACCACCAGAACAGCCAGGCGCTGAACAGGAAACAGGCGTGCTCGACCACGTGCCACCAGGTGTTTTCCAGGGCCAGCATGTACAGGCTGGGGGTGTGCCAGATCCAGATCACCGCCCCGTGCAGCAGGGCCAGCGGCACCGGGTGGCGCCCGCTGCGCAGCACGCCGTTGTACAGCGGCTGCAGCCAGCTGCCGGCGGCAGCGCGCCATTGTGGTAGCGGCCTGGCCAGGGCCCAGAGCGGGGCGATGACGATCATGAACAGCATGTGCTGCAGCATGTGCAGGGTGGTGCTGGTTTCGGCCCAGTCGTCGATGGGGCCGAACACCGACAGCACGGTGATCACCATGGCCAGGTGCATCCACAGCGGTTCCCGGCCGTGGGGTTTCGCCCGCCGGCAACCGATGATGTACAGCAGCCAGGCCGCGCCCAGCAGGAGTGCGCTGAACAGCACCGGCAGGCGGTCTTGCAGATGACCGTCGAACAGGCCGTGGGCGCTGGCCGTGCCGGGGAGCAGGGCAAGCAGGGCGAGGGGTATCAGACGCATGGGGGCAGGCTCACGATAGGCAGGGCGATGAACAGGGTGGCGATGGCGGCGATCAGGTGCACGCCCGCGCAGAGATGGGCGACGAAGCGCGGCGCCGGCTCCTCGGGCACGCGCCGGGCGGCTTGCTGAAACAGCCGCGCCAGCCACAGCAGCAGGGCCACGGTGAGCAGGGCGGTCAGCCCGAGCACCGCGTTCAGCCAGGTCCAGGCGCCCTGTTCGGTTGGCGGCGGTACCAGCGAGCAGCCCACCGACAGGCCGCCGTACAGCGCGATGAAGTACAGGCTCCAGATAATCAGGCCGAGGGGAATATGGATCGGGTTGTAAGGGGAGCGCAGCCGCTGCATCACGCCCCTCCAAAGGTCGGTGGGAACAGCACCAGGGAGAAGTAGGTGATCCACAGCACGACCAGGTTGTATTGCCAGAGTTGCTCGACCACCAGCGGTTCATAGGGCGACTCCGAGCCGACATAACCGTGGTACACGCGCAGCGCCTGCAGGGCGCTGAGGACGGCCGCCAGTACACCGTGAACCAGGCTGTAGACCAGCATCACCACGATCACCGCATCGTGGGCCGTGGCCCGGGGCGCGAGGTCACCACCGAGCAGCGCCCACAGCAACAGCGCCGATTGGCCCAGGCCCAGCAGCGCCACGCCGCTGAAGCAACGGATCAGCGTGCGCGGCTCGCCCTGGCGCTTGCGCAGGCGCTTGAGTACCGGACGCTGCCAGAACACCGCTGCAGCCAGCAGCACGGCGCTGGCCAGCAGCAGGCGGTGGTCGAACACCGGGGCATCCGGCACCAGCCAGTTCGGCGACACCGTCCACAGGTAGAACCAGCCGAACAGCAGGCCGAGGTAGAGGGCGCCGTTGGCCAGCAGCGTCACCGCCATGCCCCAGATGCCGGGGCCATCGGTGGTGCGTGAATGCAGGGGCGGTTCGCCGGGCTGGGTACGGGCATCCGGCGCGGCCTTGGGGTGGGAGCCGTTCTCCCAACTCCAGCGCAGCAGTACCACCGTTGCCGCCAGGCTGGCCACGGCGGCGAGCCAGTAGACCTTGGTCAGCAGGCTCAGGCAGATGACCGCGATAAAGCACGCTGCAATGAACGGCAGCCAGCTGTTGCCCGGCAGGTGGATGATCTCGCGGACCTTGCCGGTCAGCGGCTCCACGCCCCAGGTTTCCCGGCGGCCGTGGTCGATCACGGTCAGTGCGTGTTCGCCCCGGGCGATGCTCTCGGGCAGGCTGGGGTCGTCCCACAGCGGGTGACGGCTGGTGATCTTCGCCAGGCTGACGAAGTTGTAGGGGCTCGGCGGCAGGCTGGTGGCCCATTCCATGGTGTCGGCGTTCCACGGGTTCTTCGATGCGGGCTGGCCGAAACGGAAGTGCAGGGTGATATCCAGCAGCACCGTGGCGATACCGAAGGCCATGATGAAGCTGCCGATCGACGACACCAGGTTCGGGATGTCCCAGCCCAGCCCGGCCTCGTAGGTGTAAATCCGGCGCGGCATGCCCATCAGGCCGGTCCAGTGCATGATCAGGAAGGTCAGGTTGAAGCCGATGAATATCAGCCAGAAGCCCCACTTGCCCAGGCGCTCGGAGGGCATGCGGCCGGAGAAGTGCGGCAGCCAGTAGTAGATGCCGGCCACCAGCGGGAAGAACATCCCGCCGACCAGCACGTAGTGCATGTGCGCCACCACGAAATGGGTGTCGTGCACCTGCCAGTCGAACGGCACCAGGGCCAGCATCACGCCGGTCAGACCGCCGCAGACGAACACGATCAGAAAGCCCACCAGCCACAGCATCGGTACGTGGTACACCGGCCTGCCGACCCACAGCGTGGCGATCCAGGCGAACACCTGGACCGCCGTGGGGATCGCGACCAGCATGCTCGCCGCGCTGAAAAACGCCTGGGCCAGTTGCGGGATGCCCACGGTGAACATGTGGTGCACCCACAGCCCGAAGCTGATGAAGCCGGTGGTCAGCACCCCCAGTACCACGGCGCGGTAGCCCACCAGCGGGCGCTGGCAGAACACCGGCAGCAGGGTCGAGACGATGCCTGCCGCCGGCAGGAAGATGATGTACACCTCGGGGTGGCCGAACAGCCAGAACAGGTGCTGCCAGAGCAGCGGGTCACCGCCCCGGGCCACCTCGAAGAACGGCATGCCGGCGGCGCGCTCCAACTCCAGCAGGATGCTGCCGAGGATCAGTGGCGGGAAGCCGATTACGATCATCATCGCCATCACCAGGATGTACCAGGCGTAGATCGGCATCTTGTTCAGTGACATGCCTTCGGCACGGGTGCGCAGGATCGACACCACCAGTTCGACGCCCGCCGACACGGCGGAAATCTCCACGAAGGTGATGCCCAGCAGCCAGAAGTCCGAGTTCGGCCCCGGTGTGTGCGCGGCGCTGGACAGCGGCGTGTACATGAACCAGCCGGCCTTGGGCGCGATGCCGAGGAACAGGCTGGAGCAGAGGATCAGCCCGCCGAACAGGTAGCACCAGTAGCCCAGGGCCGACAGCCGGGGAAAGGCCAGGTCGCGGGCGCCGAGCATCTTCGGGATCAGGTAGACCGCCAGGCCTTCCATCATCGGCACGGCGAACAGGAACATCATCACCGTGCCGTGCATGGTGAAAATCTGGTTGTAGGCGTCCGGTTCCAGGAAGTCGTAGCCCGGCAGCGCCAACTGGGTGCGCACCAGCATCGCCAGCAGCCCGCCGAACAGGAAGAAGCCCAGCCCGGTGAGCATGAAGCGCAGGCCGATGGTGGTGTGGTTGACGATGGTCAGCGCTTTCCAGCCGCGCGGGTTGCCCCAGACCTCGTTGAACTGGTCGTGCAGTTGATCCGGATCGGTGGCGGTCGGGCTCTTTTCTCGGGTCACGGGGCGAGGGTCTCCAGCCAGTCGGCGATGGCGCTGAGGTGGTCGGGGGCGATGTCATCGGCCAGCGGCATGCCATTGCCGGGCTTGAGCCGCTGGTGGTCGTTGAGCCAGCGCAGCATGGCGCCGGGCTCGTTGGGCAGAACGCCAGCGCCCAGGTTGCGCCGGGCGCCGATGTCGGTGAGGTCGGGGGCGCGTTCGCCGTCGCTGACCCCGGCCACCCGGTGGCAGTTGCCGCACTGGCTGGCGAAGGTCTCGCCGGCCGGGCCGGGCAGGGCGGCGACCTGGGGCGCGCGGCGGGCCTCGAGCCAGGCGGCGAAGGCCTCCTCTTCGTGGGCCTGCACGTCAAGGATCATGTGGCTGTGCTGGGTGCCGCAGAACTCCGAGCACTGGCCACGGAAGGTGCCCGCCTGGTCGGCCTGCAGGCGGATACGGTTGTGCCGGCCGGGGATCATGTCGATCTTGCCGCCCAGGCGCGGCACCCAGAACGCGTGGATCACGTCGGCGCTGGTGACCTCCAGGTCGACCGGGCGCCCCACTGGCAGGTGCAGCTGGTTGGCAGTGACCACGCCGCTGTCGGGGTAGCGCACCTCCCACCACCACTGATGGCCGATCACCTCGATGCGCAGCGGTTGTTCGCCGATCACCGGCAAAGGCAGCATGCGGTGCCCCACGGGAATGCCGAACACCAGCAACAGCACGATGCTGACGCTGGGCAGGACCAGCCCGCCGCCGATGAGCCAGTGGCGGTTGATTCGCCGCGCCTGCTGCTCGTCGATCTGTGGCGGCGTGCGGTACATGGCGTAGAGCCACAGCAGCGTGACCACCAGCAGCACCACGCTGGCGAAACCGAACATCGCCCACCACAGGATGGCGACCTCGCGGGCCATCGGCCCGGCCGGATCAAGGGCCGATTGCGGTCCGCTGCAGCCCACGATTGATGGAACTGCCAGCGCCAGGGTGGTCAATTGCAGGTAGGCGCTGCGCTTGGCTGGCGCCGACGTTTTTTCGCTCGTTGAATCATGGAGGCCGCGATGGCAAAGGACACTGGATCGATCATGAGCCGCGCGGCAATTGCCGGGCACCCGCTGCACCCAATGATGATCCACTTCCCGGTAGCGGCCCTGCTGGGCCTGGTCGCTACGGATATGGCCTACATCCTCACCGGCGATCCGTTCTGGTCGCGGGCCAGTCTGTGGCTGTCCGGCGTCGGGGCCCTGGGTGGCTGGGTGGCGAGCATCGCCGGCCTGGTCGATCTGCTGAGTGTCCAGCGTATCCGCGAGAAGATCACCGCCTGGTGCCACGCGATCATCGCCGTGATGATGCTGTCGCTGGCCAGCCTCAACTGGCTGCTGCACTACCAGGGGCAGGAGGACGGGATGGCGCGCTGGTGCCTCTACCTGTCGCTGCTGACCGCGGCCCTGATCGCCCTGGCCGCGTACCTGGGCGGGCGCCTGGTGTACGAGCATGCCGTGGGTGTGGATGTGGATGGATGAGCGGTCGGTGGTCTGCGGGCCGTTCATGGCGTTGGAGAATCCTTGATCAGTAGGGTTTGGCCAGCACCAGCCAGAGGGTGATGGCGATCAGCGCCACCAGCACGACCGCGATCAGCGCGCATTCACGGCTCACGGCCCGTTCCGGGGTGCGCTCGATCCTCAGCACCAGCACGCCGCACAACGCATGGCAGAGCACCATCCCGGCCACGGCCGTGAGCTTGAAGATCAGCCAGGCATCGAAAATCGAATCGCGCAGGAACAGCGCGGTACCCGAGCCGATGGCCAGCAGGGCGGCGGGCGTGGCGATCAGGGTGAAGACCATGCGCGTCAGGTGCCCGTGGTCGCGGTAGAACAGGGTGTCGCTGCTGCGGGTTCCGGCAGCGATCAACGCCGGCAGGTAGAGCAGGGTGCCGCACCAGCAGATCAGGGCCGTCAGGTGCAGCAGCTTGAGCAGGGGCATGGAATGGTCTCCAGCACCGGGCGCATCGTGCGCCGCGACGTCTCGTCAGTTGTCCGTACTAGAGGTGGGACTGCCGAATACCCCAGGGGTTCGCTTGCAATTTCGCGACTGCGACAGCGTTCAGCAATGGTGACGTGGCAGGCGCGGCGCGCTGTCGGCGACGGCTTGTTGCCAGAGGCGGATGCTGGCCTGGATCAGCCAGCAGGCGAGGATGAATGGCATGGTCAGCGCCGGCAGGCCGAGGGCGGTAAAGCCGGGTTGCAACAGCAGCGCCAGGCCGATGCCCAGTGCGGGCATCCAGGGGCCGCGGTGCACCTGGCCCAGGGCAATGGCCGCCAGGCAGGCGTTATAGCCGTACAGGCCGGCCAGGGCGCTGTCGAGCGGCCAGCCCAGGTGCAGCGCCAGCGCCGTGCCGCCGGCCGAACCCAGCAGCGCGCAGCAGGCGGCGCGGCGGCTGGCGAGCAGCAGACCGAGCCACAGGCAGGCCCCGGCCAGCGGCGTGTCGAGAAAGATTACCTGGCCGATGCCGCGCAGCAGCGCGAGCAGGGCGCCGAATCCGTCGAGCGTGGGTACGCTCAATGCGGCGCTGGCGGGTGGCGCCTCCAGGGGCAGAGCCGGTGCCAGTCCCAGCAGGACCCAGCCCAGGGCCACGAACGGGAAGGTGAAGGCTGGCAGCCACTGGCGCTGGCGCAGGCGCACCATCCAGTGGCCCAGGGCGAGGCTGGACAGGCCGGCGCTGGCGATGATCAGCAGCGCCATGAGGGGCGACCAGGCGAACTGCAGGCTGATCAGCAGGCCAAGCAGGATGCCGTTGTAGCCATAGAGGCCGCAGGCGATGTCCGCTGCCGGGTAGCCCCGTCCATGGGCTGCGAGCATGCTGCTCAGACCACCGAGCAGCGCGCCACCGAGCAGGTGCGGCGCACCGATCAGGATCGCCAGCACCACCAGCGCGCCGCACCCGGCATGGGCCTGCAGGAAAATCTGGCTGAAACCGTTGAGCAGGGCGCGAAGGCAACGCAGGGCATGACGCATGGGGCTCACCGAGGGCGAGAAAGGCAGGGGCCTGCCGTGGAAGGGTGTCTGTCGTTCGGGGCCATGGTGGGTTACGGCGCCGGTGAAGGTGGTGTTGGCCTGGGGAGCGGTTGTCTGCGCCTGACCCACCCTGCGAAAGCGTTGAATCCGTGGCAGCCGGTACAAAAAAAGGCGGGTCTGGCACCCCGCCGGGAAAAGACCGGACGCTGTTCAGAGCGGCCGGCCAGGTACGGCCGGTCAGGTGCGGCCGGCTAGGTGCGGCCGGCTAGGTGTGGCCTACCAGGTACGGCCGGTCCAGGTGCCTAGCGCAGTGTTTCGATGCGCAGGCTGTTGGTGCTGCCCGGTTGCCCGAAGGGCTCGCCGGCGGTGATCACCACGGTATCGCCACGCTTGGCCATGCCTTGGGCCTGGGCGATCTCCAGCGCGGTGCTGGTGACTTCCTCGACCTTGCGCAGGCGTTCGTTGACCACCGAGTAGATGCCCCAGGCCACGCTCAGGCGGCGCGCAGTGTCGAGGCTCGGGGTCAGGTTGAGAATGGGTGACGTCGGACGCTCGCGGGACGCGCGCAGGCTCGATGCACCGGATTCGCTGTAGTTGACCAGGGCCGCCACCGGCAGGATCGAGCTGATGCGGCGGATGGCGCAACTGATGGCGTCCGAAGCGGTGGCTTCGGCCTGGGGGCGGCTGACGTCGAGCTGGGTCTGGTAGTCCGGGCCGTTCTCCACCTGGCGGATGATCTTGCTCATCATCTGCACGGCTTCCAGCGGGTAGTCGCCGGAGGCGGTTTCCGCCGACAGCATCACCGCGTCGGTGCCTTCGGCCACGGCGTTGGCTACGTCGGTGACCTCGGCGCGGGTCGGCGCCGGGGAGAAACGCATGGACTCCAGCATCTGTGTGGCCACCACCACCGGCCGGCCGAGTTGGCGGCAGGTGCGGATGATGTCCTTCTGAATGCGCGGCACATTTTCCGCCGGCACTTCCACGCCCAGGTCGCCACGGGCCACCATGATCGCGTCGCACAGACGGGCGATTTCTTCCAGGTGGGTCACTGCCGAGGGCTTCTCGATCTTGGCCATCAGGAAGGCCTTGCCCTGGATCAGCTCCCGGGCCTCGACAATGTCTTCCGGGCGCTGCACGAACGACAGCGCCACCCAGTCCACGCCCAGCTCCAGGCCGAAGGTCAGGTCGCGGCGGTCCTTGTCGGTCAGGGGCGACAGTTGCAGCACGGCCTCCGGCACGTTGACCCCCTTGCGGTCGGACAGCTCGCCACCGGCGACCACCCGGGTGTCGATGGCCGTGCCGTGCTTGGCGGTCACTTCCAGGCGCAGGCGACCGTCGTCGAGCAGCAGGCTCATGCCGGGCTGCAGGGCATCGATGATTTCCGGGTGGGGCAGGTTGACCCGCTCGGCGTTGCCGGGGGTGCTGTCCAGGTCCAGGCGGAAGGCCTGGCCGCGGGTGAGGTGGACCTTGCCCTCGGCGAAGCGCCCGACCCGCAGCTTCGGCCCTTGCAGGTCCATGAGGATGCCGATCGGCGTGTTCAGTTGCTGCTCCACCTCACGCACCCACTGGTAGCGCTGGGCGTGGTCGGCGTGCTCGCCGTGGCTGAAGTTCAGGCGGAACAGGTTGACCCCGGCTTCCACCAGTTGGCGGATGCCATCGATCCCGTCGACGGCCGGGCCGAGGGTGGCGAGGATTTTCACTTTTTTGTCTGGAGTCATTTTTCGGTGCTCTCGAGAATCAGAATGGCGCGGAAGTCGTTGACGTTGGTGCGGGTCGGGCCGGTGACGATCAGCTCGTCCAGCGCGGCGAAGTAGCCATAGCCGTTGTTGTTGTCGAGCTCGTCGCGGGCGGACAGGCCCTTGATGCCGGCGCGGGCGTGGCTGTAGGGCGTCATGATGGCGCCGGCGTTGTCTTCCGAGCCGTCGATGCCATCGGTGTCGCCGGCCACTGCGTAGACCCCGGCCAGGCCTTTGAGGCTGTCGGTGAGGCTGAGCAGAAACTCGGCGTTGCGGCCGCCACGGCCATCGCCGCGCACAGTCACCGTGGTTTCGCCGCCTGAAAGGATCACGCAGGGCGGCTTGATCGGCTGGCCGTGCAGCACAACCTGGCGGGCGATGCCGGCATGCACCTTGGCCACGTCCCTCGCTTCACCCTCCAGGTCGCCGAGGATCAGCGTGGGGAAGCCGGCTGCGCGTGCCTTGGCGGCTGCGGTGTCGAGGGACTGCTGGGGCGTGGCGATCAGCTGGAAGTGGCTGCGGGCCAGGCACGGGTCGCCGGGCTTGATGGTTTCCGAGCGCGGGTCCTGCAACCAGGCACGGACGTTGGCCGGGATCTCGATCTGGTAGCGCGCGAGGATCGCCAGGGCATCCGCCGACGTGGTGGGGTCGGCCACGGTGGGGCCGGAGGCGATGACCGTGGCTTCGTCGCCCGGCACGTCGGAAATCGCGTAGGTGTAGACGCTGGCCGGCCAGCTCGCTTTGGCCAGGCGGCCGCCCTTGATCGCCGAGAGGTGCTTGCGCACGCAGTTCATGTCGTTGATCGAGGCGCCGGAGCGCAGCAGCGCCTTGTTGATGGCCTGCTTGTCGGCCAGCGAAATGCCCTCGGCGGGCAGGGCGAGCAGGGACGAGCCGCCGCCGGAGAGCAGGAAGATCACCCGGTCCTCTTCGCTCAGGCCGCTGACCATCTCCAGCACCCGACGGGCGACGCGCTCGCCGGCGTCGTCGGGCACCGGGTGGGCGGCCTCGGCCACTTCGATCTTCTGGCAGGCAGCGCCGTGGCCGTAGCGGGTCACGACCAGGCCCGAGACCTCGCCCTGCCATTCACGCTCGATGACTTCGGCCATGGCGGCCGCAGCCTTGCCGGCGCCGATGACGATGACCCGGCCGCTGCGATCGGCAGGCAGGTGGTCGGCCAGTACATGGCGCGGGTGGGCGGCGTCGATGGCGGTGGCGAACAGGTCGCGCAGCAGGCGTTGCGGATCGAAGGTCATGGCGGTGTTCTCGTTGTTCTTGGCGTGAAAGTCGCGTAGCGATGCCTTCCTTATGTCCTTCTCCCGCCGGGAGAAGGTGGCGCGAAGCGCCGGATGAGGGCGAAGGGCATGCCCGTTAACGTGACGCTGGATCGATTCCATTCCGCAGGCGCCGCGCGCAGCACCTGGGGAATGGAATCGACCAACCTGGCAATCGGGCCGTGACACCTTCTGCCAGGAAGGTCGAAAGGGGTGCCTGCTCCAGGGAGAAGGCGGTGTTCGTGGTGCTCGGTCTGTAGGTTGGTGTTGAGCGAAGCGATACCCAACAAGTACATGTACTGGGTATCGCAAGCTCAACCCAGCCTACGGTCGGCTGCCTATCGGGATCCCGTGGGAGGGGCTTCAGCCGCGACAGTCGCCGCTGAAGCGCCTCCCACAAGGGGCCGGGCAGAACTCAGCCCTTCTCGCCGCGAATGTTGAAGCTGGCCATGTGTTCCAGGCCCTTGATCAGCGCCGAGTGGTCCCAGTTGCTGCCACCCAAGGCCGCGCAGGTGCTGAACACCTGTTGCGCATTGGCGGTGTTGGGCAGGTTGAGGCCCAGCTCGCGGGCGCCGGACAGCGCCAGGTTGAGGTCCTTCTGGTGCAGGGCGATGCGGAAGCCCGGGTCGAAGGTGCCCTTGATCATCCGCTCGCCATGCACTTCGAGGATCTTCGAACCGGCGAAACCGCCCATCAGCGCCTCACGCACCTTGGCCGGGTCGGCACCGTTGCGGGCGGCGAACAGCAGGGCTTCGGCCACCGCCTGGATGTTCAGGGCAACGATGATCTGGTTGGCCACCTTGGCGGTCTGGCCGTCGCCATTGCCGCCGACGCGGGTGATGTTCTTGCCCATGGCCTGGAACAGCGGCAGGGCGCGTTCGAAGGCATTCGGGCAGCCGCCGACCATGATCGACAGGCTGGCGGCCTTGGCACCAACCTCACCACCGGACACCGGCGCGTCCAGGTAGGCGGCGCCGGTGGCCTTGACCTTCTCGGCGAAGGCCTTGGTGGCGGTGGGGGAGATCGAACTCATGTCGATGACCACTTTGCCGGCACCAACACCGCGGGCCACGCCGTCTTCACGGAACAGTACGTCGTCGACCTGGGGGGTGTCCGGGACCATGATGATGATGAATTCGGCTTCCTGGGCCACTTCCTTCGGGTTGGCCAGGGCGATGCCGTTGTCGCCCAGCAGGTCGGCCGGTGCCTTGTCGAAGTGCTCGGAGAAGAACAGGGTGTGGCCGGCCTTCTGCAGGTTCTGCGCCATGGGTTTGCCCATGATGCCGGTGCCGATGAATCCGATTTTAGCCATGTGAAAAATCCTCTTGTCCGTGTGTGCGCCAGTCGACGCATGTTTGGTAGCCGCTCCGTAGGATGGGTTGAGCCTGCGATACCCATCACCAGGTTCGATGGGTATCGCTTCGCTCAACCCATCCTACGAACAGCGGTTTCGCTCAGATCGCGTTATGGGTTTTCAGCCAGCCGAGGCCGGCGGTGGTGGTGGTCAGCGGCTTGTACTCGCAGCCGATCCAGCCCTGGTAGCCGATGCGGTCCAGGTGCTCGAACAGGAAGCGGTAGTTGATCTCGCCGGTGCCCGGCTCGTTGCGGCCCGGGTTGTCGGCCAGCTGCACATGGTTGATGGCGGCCAGGTTGCCTTCCACGGTGCGGGCCAGGTCACCCTCCATGATCTGCATGTGGTAGATGTCGTACTGCAGGTAGAGGTTGGCGCTGCCGACCTTTTCGCGAATCGCCAGGGCCTGCTGCGTGGTGTTCAGGTAGAAGCCCGGGATGTCGCGGGTGTTGATCATTTCCATGACCAGCCGGATGCCGGCCGCCTGCAGCTTCTCAGCGGCAAAGCGCAGGTTGTCGACGAAGGTCTGCTCGACCGTCGCGCAGTCCGCGCCCTGGGGGCGGATGCCGGCCAGGCAGTTGATCTGGGTGTTGCCTAGGACTTTGGCGTAGGCGATGGCGGTGTCGACGCCGCTGCGGAATTCCTCGACGCGGTCCGGGTGGCAGGCGATGCCGCGCTCGCCCTTGGCCCAGTCGCCGGCCGGCAGGTTGAACAGCACCTGCTCCAGGCGATTGGCATCCAGGCGCGCCTTGATCTCGGTGGCGGTGAAGTCGTACGGGAACAGGTACTCGACACCGCTGAAGCCGGCGTCGGCGGCAGCGGCGAAGCGGTCCAGGAAGTCCACTTCGGTGAACAGCATGGACAGGTTGGCAGCGAAACGGGGCA
>JBLZZJ010000037.1:120377-136281 GCA_050282285.1 Pseudomonas sp. | reverse complement strand
CCTCGGAAAACACTCGACTTCGATACGCCCGCCCAACGCTTTAGCCAATCTGTTGCGTCGACCGGTTGAGTCCACAGTGCATAGCTGACATTCGTTCGCTCATTTGTCCCTTCACAAACAGATCGCAACCATATGGCTTGGGGTACCTGACAAATGTTCACCCTGAAGGGTGTGCATTGACGATTCGGTCATGCCAGGCATCTACAACTGCCTGTTTTTTGTGCGCTCAGGTCACTGTACGTTTTTCATGTCTCTAAATTAAATTCATATAAATCATATAGTTAAAATATTTTTCTCCTGGCATGGCAGTTGCTCTAAGGCCTTTAGAGCGACTTTACATCTGGCAGGCACACGCCAGCCGCGATGCCCACAGCGACAGGAGAACACTCATGACCCTCAATCGACGTAACTTCATCGGCGCTGGCGCCCTGGCTGCCGGTGCCGGCCTCGCTTTGGGCGCCAGCGGTCTGGCCAGTGCTGCGGTCAGCGACAAGACCTTCAACTGGAAGATGACCAACGCCTACGCGCCGGGCTCGCCCTTCTACGTACAGGGCCCGGGCAGCCCGACCGATTTCTGCAAGCGCGTCGAGGAAATGTCCGGTGGCCGCCTGAAGATCCAGCACTTCGCCGCTGGCGAGCTGATCCCGGCGCTGGAAGGCTTCGATGCGGTGTCCAGCGGCATGGTGGAAATGAACGCCGCCAACGCCTTCTTCTGGGCCGGCAAGATCCCCGCGGCGCAGTTCTTCACTGCCGTGCCGTTCGGCATGAACACCCAGGGCATGAACGCCTGGCTGTACAACGGCGGTGGCCTCAAGCTCTGGGAAGAACTCTACGAACCCCACGGCCTGGTGCCGATGCCCATGGGCAATACCGGCACGCAAATGACCGGCTGGTTCCGTCAGCCCCTGGAAAACGTCGACAGCCTGAAGGGCTTGAAGATGCGCATCGCCGGTCTGGCCGGCAAGGTCTACAGCGAGCTGGGCGTGGCCGTGCGTCTGCTGCCGGGTGGTGAAATCTTCCCGGCGCTGGAGCGTGGCGTGATCGATGCCGCCGAGTTCGTCGGTCCTTATCAGGATCGCCGCATGGGCCTGCACAAGGCGGCCAAGAACTACTACACCACCGGCTGGCACGAACCAACCAACGTCACCGAGCTGATCATCAACAAGAAAGCCTGGGACAGCCTGCCGGCCGATCTGCAGGCCATCGTGCGGTTCTGCGCCCAGGCCTGCAACACCGACAGCTGGTCGTGGTGCGACGCGGTCAACGCCGAGGCCATGCAGGACCTGGTGGGCAACCAGGGCGTCATCGCCCGGCCACTGCCGGACGACATCATCAAGCGCCTGCACGAGGTCACCCGCGACACCCTGTCCAGCATGGCGGCGGCAGACCCAGCGACCAAGAAGATCTACGAGCACTTCTTCGCCTTCCGCAAGCAGTACATTTCCTGGGCCTCGGTGGGCGAGAAGGCCTTCATGGAAATCGGGATGGGCGAGTCATGATGTTCGTCGTCACTCGAATCGAACAACTGGTGGAAGCCCTGGGCATGCTCGCACGCGCCTGCGTGCTGCTGCTGGTGCTGCTGGTGTCGTTCGACGTGCTGATGCGCTACCTGTTCGACTTCAGCCCGGTGGCGCTGCAGGAGCTGGAGTGGTACCTGATCTCGCCGATCGCCCTGCTCGGCATCGCCTACACCCTCAAGCATCGCCAGGACGTACGCGTGGATTTTCTCTACGAGAAGTTCGGCGTGAAGACCAAGGCGGCGGTCGACCTGTTCAGCGGCTTCGCCACCGCCGCCATTGGTTTCTACATCGCCCACCTGGCGTACAAGTACACGATGCAGTCCTACAACATGGGCGAGGGCTCGCCTGATCCGGGCGGGCTGCCCTATCGCTTCCTGATCAAGGCCTTCCTGCCGCTGGGCTTCGCCCTGTTCGGTCTGCAAGGCCTGGCTGACAGCCTGCGTGCGCTGTGCACCCTGCTGCTGCCGGCTCGACTGCAGGAGGCTCGTCCATGACGCCCAATGAATGGCTGGCCATCAGCATGGTCTTCGGTTTCTTCGCCATGATGATGGTGGGCGTGCCGGTGGCCATTTCCCTGGCCGTATCCGGTTTCGTCGCCGGCATGATCGGCTTCGGCCCGATGCTCTTCGCCCTGCTGCCGGCACGCATGTTCGGCGTGGTCAGCAACTACACGCTGCTGGCGATTCCGCTGTTCACCTTCATGGGGGTGATGCTGGAGAAATCCCGGGTCGCCGAGGACATGCTCGACACCATCGGCCGGGCCATGGGTGGGCTGAATGGCGGCATGGGCCTGGCGATCATTCTGGTTGGCGTGCTGCTCGGCGCCTCCACCGGTATCGTCGGCGCCACAGTGGTGACCATCGGCCTGCTGACCCTGCCCACGCTGCTGCGCCGTGGCTACAACAAGACCGTGGCCTGCGGCACCATCTGCGCGTCCGGCACATTGGGGCAGATCATCCCACCAAGCCTGGTGCTGATCCTGCTGGCCGACATCCTCGGCCAGTCCGTGGGTTCGATCTTCGCTGCTGCGTTCATCCCCAGCCTGGTGCTGGCGCTGATCTACGTCGCCTACATGCTGTTGCTCGGCTGGCTGCGCCCGGACTGGGTGCCGGCGATCCCGGCTGAAGAACGCGCCCTGACCAGCCGCAAGCAACTATTCAAGGACATGGCGCGCAGCGTGCTGCCACCCCTGCTGCTGGTGATGGCGGTGCTCGGTTCGATCATCGGTGGCGTCGCCGCGCCGACCGAAGCGGCCTCGATGGGTGCGCTCGGTGCGCTGGTCATCGCCGCCTGCGCACGGCGTCTGGACTGGAAGACCCTCAAGGCGACCCTGCATGGCACCCTGACCATCAGTGCGATGATCTTTCTCATCCTGCTCTGCTCGCAGCCGTTCTCCCTGGCCTTCCGCGGCCTGGGTGGCGAGGCGCTGGTGCATGAGCTGTTCACCATGCTGCCAGGCGGCGAACTGGGGGCGATCCTGTTCCTGATGGCGGTGCTGTTCGTGCTCGGCTTCTTCCTGGAGTGGATCGAGATTTCCTACATCGCCCTGCCGATGTTCCTGCCGGTGTTCATCGCCTACGACACCAACCTGGTATGGCTGGGCATCCTGGTGGCGTTGAACCTGCAGATGTCGTTTCTCACGCCGCCGTTCGGCTGGGCGTTGTTCTTCCTCAAGGGCGTGGCACCACCGGGTATCTCGACCCGCGACATCTACATCGGCGCGCTGCCCTACGTGTTCCTGCAGATGCTCGCGGTAGCGGTGGTGTTCTGCTTCCCGCAACTGGCCACCTGGCTGCCGGCTGCGATCGGCTGGTGATGACCACAGCGGCCACGCCATCACCGGCGTGGTCGCCACGACAAGAAAGGACCTGTCATGCTGAAAACGACTCATGCCACCGGCGGCCTGTTCGTCGCCCCGCACCACCTGGCCGCGCAGGCCGGGCGCGATGTACTCAAGGCCAGCGGCAATGCCGTGGAAGCGATGGTCGCCGCTGCGGCCACCATCGCCGTGGTCTACCCGCACATGAACGCCATCGGCGGCGATGGCTTCTGGCTGATCCACGAGCCGGGCAAACGCCCCATCGCCATCGATGCCTGCGGCAGCAGTGCGGCGCTGGCCGATCGCGACTTTTACGCCGGCTACACGCAGATTCCCAGTCGTGGCCCGCTGGCAGCACTGACCGTGGCCGGCACTGTCGGCGGCTGGGCCGAGGCGCTGGCGCAAACCACACACTGGCAGCCGCAGCTGGCACTGCCCGACCTGCTCGCCGATGCCATCGGCCACGCCCGTCGCGGCATCGTGGTCAGCCGCAGCCAGGCACATCTGACCCGCAGCAAACTGGCCGAACTGCAGGACGTACCGGGCTTCGCCGATGTCTATCTGCCAAGCGGTCAGCCGCCGCGTGAAGGCGACCTGCTGCGTCAGCCGGCCCTGGCCGAAACGCTGCAGCGCCTGGCTGATGCCGGGCTGGACGACTTCTACCGGGGCGAGCTGGCCGCGCGCATGGCCGCCGATCTCGAACGCCTGGGCAGCCCGCTGCGCCTGGCCGATCTGCAGAATTATCGGGCCAGCGCCGTCAAGCCGCTGAGCGTACGGTTGAACGATGCCACGCTGTACAACATGCCGCCGCCGACCCAGGGTTTGGCCTCGCTGCTGATCCTTGGCATCTTCGAGAAGCTTGGCATTGAACAGGCCGAAGGCTTCGCTCATGTTCATGGACTGGTCGAGTCGACCAAACAGGCTTTCCTGATTCGCGACCGTGTGGTGACCGATCCGGCCCGCGTGCCGGAAGACCCGCAGAGCCTGCTGGCCGACACCAATCTGCAGCGCCTGGCTGCCAATATCGATCCGCAGCAGGCGCTGGCCTGGCCACAACCGGCGCAGCCGGGCGACACCATCTGGATGGGTTGCATCGACGACCAGGGCCGTGCCGTCAGTTTCATCCAGAGCGTGTACTGGGAATTCGGCTCCGGCGTGGTGCTGCCCTCCACCGGTGTGGCCTGGCAGAACCGCGGTATCAGTTTCTCTCTAGACCCCGCCGCGTTGCAGAGCCTGGAACCGGGCCGCAAACCCTTCCATACCCTCAACCCGGCGCTGGCGCTGTTCGACGATGGCCGCACCCTGAGCTACGGCACCATGGGCGGCGAAGGCCAGCCGCAGACCCAGGCAGCGATCCTCAGTCGCTACCGCCTGGGCAGCGACCTGCAAGCGGCGGTCAGCGCGCCGCGCTGGCTGCTTGGACGTACCTGGGGCGACGTCAGTACCACACTGAAGCTGGAGAGCCGCTTCCCTGCCGAGCTGGTGGAGCAACTGCGCCAGGCGGGGCATGTCGTCGAGCTGCTGGACGAGGCTTTCAGCGACACCATGGGCCATGCCGGCGCGCTGCTGCGCCAACCCAATGGGGTGCTGGAAGGCGCCGCCGACCCACGCAGCGATGGCAGCGTCTGCGGCTTGTAAGGCTGGAGACAAAACAAAAACGCCCCGCATCAGCGGGGCGTTTTTTACACTACCGGACGATCAGTCCTCGGTCTTCCAGTTCTTGCGGCTCATGTAGTCGCGGGTTTCCTTGACCACGATGCCGGAGAGCAGCAGCAGGCCGATCAGGTTGGGCAGGGCCATCAGGCCGTTGGCGATGTCGGAGAAGGTCCATACCACCTCCAGCGAGGTGACGGCGCCGACGAACACCACCATGGAGAAGATCAGGCGGTACGGCATCACGGCTACCCGCCCCATCAGGCGCTCCATGCAGCGCTCGCCGTAGTACGACCAGCCGAGGATGGTGGTGTAGGCATAGACCAGTACGCCGATGGTCACGGTGTAGATACCCCAGCCGCCACCCAGGCCCTGCTCCAGGGCCCAGGCGGTCATTGGTGCGCCCTTGAGGCCTTCCTGGGTCCAGGCGCCGGTGACGATGATCGCCAAAGCGGTGAAGGTCACCATCACCAGGGTGTCGAGGAAGGTCTGGGTCATGGACACCATGGCCTGGCGCACCGGCTTGTCGGTCTTGGCCGCGGCGGCCGCGATGGCGCCGGTACCCAGGCCCGACTCGTTGGAAAAGATGCCGCGGGCCACGCCCATCTGCACCGCCAGGATGATGCTGGAGCCGAGGAAGCCACCCGCTGCCGCGCTGCCGCTGAAGGCGTCGGTGAAGATCAGGGTGATGGCATCCGGCAGGCGGTCGGCGAACACCACCAGTACCGCGACGTTGCTGATGATGTAGAGCACGATCATCACCGGCACCACACCGGCGGCGAAACGGCCGATGCTCTTGATCCCGCCGATGATCACCACGGCGGTGGCGATGGCCATGACCAGGCCGGTGAGGGTCGGCGAAATGCCCCAGGTGTCCTGCAACTGGTGCGCGGCGGTGTTGGCCTGGACCATGTTGCCGATACCGAACGAGGCCACCGCACCGAAGATGGCGAAGGCGATGCCGAGGGTCTTGCCCAGGCTGCCACCGACGCCATGGGTGAGGTAGTACATCGGCCCGCCGCTCTGCTCACCCTTGGCATCGGTAACCCGATACTTCACGCCCAGCAGGGCCTCGGAGTACTTAGTGGCCATGCCCACCAGGCCGGTCATCCACATCCAGAAAAGCGCGCCGGGGCCGCCGATACCGATGGCCGTGGCCACCCCGGCGATGTTGCCCACGCCAATGGTCGCCGCCAGGGCGGTGGCCAGGGCCTGGTAGTGGGTGACATCGCCGGGTACGTCACCTTTCTCCGAGCGTTTGACGAAGGCCAGCCAGAACGCATGGCCGAGCACGCGGAACTGCAGGCCGCGCAGGCGAATGGTCAGGTACAGGCCGGTGAGCAGCAGCAGGGGGATGAGCAGGAACGGCCCCCAGATAAAGCTGCTGATGGCAGAAAGCACAGCGAGAAGTTGTTCCATCGAAGGGTGTCCTTTTTGTTCTATCCATTGCGGCTCGTGGCCGACAGGAATGACACACAGGACGGATGACGCCCCGCGTGCCAGGCGGGTGGGCGCCCAGGCGCCCGGAGCAGCATCAGCGCGCGTCAGCCCTTGCGGACGCGACGCCGATCGATATCGCCGCACGACACCGCAGACGCAGATGCCGAGACGAAAAGTGAATCGAATCAAGCCATTGCAACGCGCGTGATTGTTGCCAGGGCGGCAAGGCTATAACAACTTGCCGTCGGAAGGTGCTGGAAAAAGAGGACATTTCGTCGCGGATGACGAGTAATTCAGGCGTTCGGCCGGTGCAAACGCTCCCTGGCGGGACGTTGTGCAGTCGACCAGGCCGGACGGGCAGGTCGAACGCGCCAGCTCAGGGACGGCGGGCGATGAAATCGATTTCAACCAACGCATGGCGGGCCAGGCCAGTGGTGCCGATGCAGGTGCGCGCCGGGCGTTTGCCTTCCGGGAAGTAGCTGGCGTAGATCGCGTTGAACGCCTCGTAGTCGCCGTAGAAGTCGGTGAGAAACGCACGGGCCGAGACCACGTTTTCCAATCCCAGGCCCAGCCCCTTCAGGACCACCAGCAGGTTGTCGAAAGTCTTGTGGGTCTGCGCCTCGATGCCCTCGGGCAGCGGTGCCGATTCGTTGCCCGGGTCGATGGGCAACTGGCCGGTGACGAACACCCAGCCATCGGCTTCACAGGCGTGGGAAAACGGCGCGACCGGCGCAGGGGCACCGGCGAACATGTGGTATTCGGGCATCGACATAAGCACTCCGGATCAGGGTGGACAATCGGGTTTCGGCGCAAGCGCCGGCCCCCGACCATACCCCATCCCTCAGAACACCGACCAGCCAATCCGCTGGCTGAGCAGCTCCAGGGCGGCCATGCCGGCCAGGGAGTTGCCCGCGGCGTTCAGCTCCGGCGACCACACGCAGACGCTGAACTGCCCGGGCACCACGGCCACGATGCCGCCGCCGACGCCGCTCTTGCCCGGCAGGCCGACGCGGTAGGCGAAGTTACCGGCTTCGTCGTACAGCCCGCTGGTGGCCATGATCGCGTTGACCTGCTTGGCCTGGCGCGGGCTGAGGATGTCTTCATCGCTGTGCTGGCAGTAGCCGTCGCGGGCCAGGAAGCTGAAGGCACGCGCCAGGTCGACACAACTCATGCGCAGCGCGCAATGGCTGAAGTAGCTGCGCAGTACCGCCTCGACATCGTTGTGGAAGTTGCCGAAGGCCTGCATCAGGTAGGCCATGGCCGCGTTGCGCGCCCGGTGCTGGTACTCCGACTCGGCAACCTTGGTGTCGATGGCGATCTCCGGGTTGCCGGACAGCCGCCGCACGAAGTCGCGCATGGACAGCGGCGGCGCAGCGAAGCGCGACTGGTTGATGTCGCAGATCACCAGGGCGCCAGCGTTGATGAACGGGTTGCGCGGCCGACCGCGCTCGAACTCCAGTTGCACCAGCGAGTTGAACGGCTGCCCGGAAGGCTCGTGGCCCAGGCGCTCCCAGATGTCCTCGCCGGAATGGTTGATCGCCTGCACCAGGCTGAACACCTTGGAGATGCTTTGCACGGAAAACGGGGTGTGCGCGTCGCCGGCGCAGAACACCTCACCGTCATTGCCGTAGACGGCGATCGCCAACTGATTGGCCGGGACATCGGCCAGCGCCGGGATGTAGCTGGCGACCTTGCCCTGGCCGATCAGGGGCCGGACTTCATCGAGGATTTCGTTCAACAGACTCTGCATGCCGAGACTCACCGTATGCGCGAACGCTGCGCTCTGCAGGCTAGACGCTCAGCCCGCTGCAACCATCACACGGCCGGCTTCCAGGCACCCCGCAAGGCCGCCAGGGCGGTCTCGATCTGGCGCTCGTCGACCCCGGCAAAGCCCAGCACCAAGCCCGCGCGCGGAGCCTGCTCGGCAACCGGCTCCTGCCAGAAGTCACTCAGCCCGCTGACCTCCACGCCGACGGCAGCGGCCTGGCGAATCAGCGCCTGCTCCCGCGCCGGACTCTCCAGGGGCAGGCACACATGCAGCCCGGCCTGCACCTCGGGCAGCGCACCCGCCAGGTCCGCCGGCCACCCCGCCAGCAAGGCATCACGCCTGAGCCTGGCAGCGCGGCGCATGCGGCGGATATGCCGCTGGAAATGGCCCTGGGCGATGAAGTCGGCCATCACCTCCTGGCTGCCGACATCGGAATGGCGCATCCCTAACGCTCGCAGTTGCGCCAAAGGCTCGACCAGCGCCGGCGGCACCACCAGGTAGCCAAGGCGCAGCGCCGGGAAGATCACCTTGGAAAAGGTGCCGACGTACAGCACCCGCCCCTGCTGGTCCAGGGATGCCAACGGCGCCAGTGGCGAGCCACTGTAGCGGTACTCGCCGTCGTAATCGTCCTCGATGATCCAGGCCTCGCGACGGCTCGCCCACTCCAGCAGCTCCAGGCGGCGCGCCAGGGACAGGGTGACGCCGGTGGGGTACTGGTGCGAGGGCGTGACATAAGCCAGTCGGCAGTCGCCCAAGGATTCCAGTTGGGCCGTGTCCATGCCGTCCTCGTCCACCTCGACGCCACACAGGCGCGCACCCGCCACGGCAAAGGCCTGGGCCGCCGAGCGGTAGCAGGGATTCTCCAGAGCCACGCCATCGCCCGGCTGCACCAGCAACTGCGTACACAGGCTGATCGCCTGCTGCGCGCCGCTGGTGATCACCACCTGCTCCGGCGTGCAGCGCAGGCCCCGGCTGTTGCGCAGGTAGGCGGCGATCAGCTCGCGCAGGCGCGGCTCGCCGGCCGGGTTGCCATAGCCCAACTGCTGGGCAGAGGGCGCGCGCCAGAACTGCGCCTGCAGCCGTGCCCAGATGTCGAAGGGGAACAGGTCCATGGCCGGTAGACCCAGGCGAAACGCCAGCGGCGGCCCCTCGCGTGGCGTACCGGGGCCATACAGGCTCAGACGCTGGCGCAGCGGTTCGGGAATCGGTACCGGCACCCGCTCCGGGCTGGCCGGTACGCCCTCGCCCAACGCCGCAACGTAGGTGCCATCACCAATGCGACCATCGATGAAGCCCTCGGCATACAGCTGGTCATAGGCGCGTACCACGGTATTGCGCGACACCCCCAGTGCCCGCGCCAGGTCACGGCTGGCGGGCAAGCGCATGCGACTGGCCATGCGGCCGTCCAGAATGCGCTCGCGCAACGCCTGGTACAGCTGCTGGGCCAGGCCCTTGCGCGGGTCGAGGCGGATGCCGGCCGGCTCCAGAGACAACGTCGGTTTGTGGCCCATAGCGGATTGCCCTGCGGGAAATTGGCTCCTTCAAAATAACCTGTAATGGCTCTTACACAGAACCATTTCCACACCTAGCATGGCTGAATCCCACCGGAGAAACGCCATGTACTCGCCAGCCGCCTTTCGGGTCGACGACCTCGAGCAGATGCAGACCCAGATCGACAGCAGCCCGCTGGCGATCCTGGTCACCCAGGACGAACAGGGCCTGCAGGCCAGCCACCTGCCGCTGCTGCTGGACCGCCAGGCCAGCCCCCAGGGCACGCTGTTCGGCCATTTCGCTCGGGCCAACAAGCACTGGCAGAGCCTGGCCAACGGCGCCGAGGTGCTGGTGATCTTCCCGGGGGCCTCGGCCTACGTCAGCCCTGGCTACTACCCGAGCAAGGCCGAGGACCACAAGGCGGTGCCGACCTGGAACTATGTAGCGGTGCACGCCTATGGGCAGGCCGAGGTATTCGATGAGCCCGCGCGGCTACGCGACTTGGTCAGCCGCCTCAGCCAGCACCACGAGCAGGGCCGTGCCCAGCCCTGGTCCGTGGACGAGGCCCCGGCCGAGTACATCGACGCCATGCTGCGTGCCGTCGTCGGTTTCGCCCTGCCGATCGCGCGCCTGGAAGGCAAATGGAAGCTCAGTCAGAACCAGTCGCCACGCAACCAGGAAGGCGTTCGCGCAGGTCTGGGGGCGAGCAGCGCTCCCGGTGAACAGGCCGTCGCCCACCTGATGCAGTCCCTGCGCTGAGGCCGTCAGCGTTGCCCTTCAAGGAATCCAGCATGTCCACCGAACCGACGCTCGACTGGCAAACTCCCGCCGCCCCCGCCCGTGCCCCCCTACACGGCGAGTACATGCGCTTGGAAGCGCTCGACCCTGCACGTCATGGCGATGAGCTCTGGATTGCCCTGCAGGGCCCCGACAGCGACCCGGCGCTCTGGGATTACATGGCCTACGGCCCGTTCGCCGAGCGCAGCACCTTCGATGCCTGGCTCGCCAGCTGCGCAGCAACCGACAACCCGTTGTTCTTTGCCGTGATCGACCAGGCCAGCGGCCAGGTCCAGGGTTTGCTCAGCTACCTGAACATCATGCCGGCCCACGGCAGCATCGAGATCGGCAACATCTGCTACGGCCGGGTGATGCAACGCAGCGTGCAGGCCAGCGAGGCGATCTACCTGCTCGCCGACCACGCCTTCCGCCTCGGTTACCGCCGCCTGGAGTGGAAGTGCAACGCGCAGAACGCCCGCTCGCGGCGCGCGGCCGAGCGCTTCGGCTTCAGCTACGAGGGCTTGTTCCGCCAGCACATGGTGATCAAGGACCGCAACCGCGACACCGCCTGGTTCGCCCTGCTCGACAGCGAATGGCCGCTTTACCGGGGCGCCTTCGAGCGCTGGCTGGCGCCGTCGAACTTCGATGCGCAAGGCCGGCAACGCCAAACCCTGGAGCAACTGCGCGCCCCATAAAAAAGGGGAGCCTTGCGGCTCCCCAGGGGACTTGCTCGTTGTTGGCGGCTGCATGCCCGGCATGCAGCCGCCTGGTCGTCACTCGATTTCGATCAGCACTTCGCCCGGGTTCACCCGGTCGCCCTTGGCCACGTGCACCGTCTTCACGGTGCCGGCGATCGGCGCCTGGACTTCGGTTTCCATCTTCATCGCCTCGGTGATCAGCACGGCCTGACCGGCTTTCACCGTGTCGCCCTCTTTCACCAGCACATCGACGATGTTGCCCGGCATGCTGGTGCTGACGTCACCCGGCGCGCTGGCCGACTTGCGCTTGCTGCCGCTGGCGCCGCCGACGTAGTCGTTGAGAGCCTCGAACACCACTTCTTCCGGCATGCCATCGACGGACAGGTAGAAGTGGCGCTTGCCGTCGCCCTTGACGCCGACACCGGTGATGTCCACGCGGTAGCTTTCACCGTGCACGTCGACCACGAACTCGGTCGGTACGCCTTCACCGCCGGCCGCGGCGACACCGCCTGCCTCGGGGATCGGCAGCAGCACTTCCGGGGTAAGCGTGCCGGCCTTGCGTTCCTCGAGGAACTTGCGGCCGATATCCGGGAACATGGCGAAGGTCAGCACGTCTTCTTCGGAGGTGGCCAGGGTGCCGATTTCCTCACGCAGCTTGGCCATTTCCGGCTTGAGCAGGTCCGCCGGGCGCACGTCGATCACTTCTTCGCTGCCGATGGCCTGCTTGCGCAGGGTTTCGTTGATCTTGCCCGGCGCCAGGCCGTAGCGGCCCTGCAGGTAGAGCTTCACCTCGTTGGTGATGGTCTTGTAGCGCTCGCCGGCCAGTACGTTGAACACCGCCTGGGTGCCGACGATCTGCGAGGTCGGCGTTACCAGCGGCGGGAAGCCGAGGTCTTCGCGCACTTTCGGGATCTCGGCGAACACTTCGTTGATGCGGTTCAGCGCGCCCTGCTCTTTCAGCTGGTTGGCCAGGTTGGACATCATGCCGCCCGGCACCTGATTGACCTGCACCCGGGTGTCCACGGCGGTGAATTCGCTTTCGAACTGGTGGTACTTCTTGCGCACGGCATGGAAATACATGCCGATTTCCTGCAGCAGCGCCAGGTCCAGGCCGGTGTCGAACTCGCTGCCCTTGAGCGCGGCAACCATCGACTCGGTGCCCGGGTGGCTGGTGCCCCAGGCCATGCTGGAGATGGCGGTGTCGATGTGGTCGGCACCGGCTTCGATGGCCTTCAGCTGGCACATCGAGCCCATGCCGGCGGTGTCATGGCTGTGGATAAACACCGGCAGGTCGATTTCGTCCTTCAGCGCACGCACCAGGTCGCCGGTGGCATAGGGGGTCAGCAGACCGGCCATGTCCTTGATCGCGATGGAGTCAATGCCCATGGCCTGCATGGCCTTGCCCTGCTCGACGAAGGCCTTGACCGTGTGCACCGGGCTGGTGGTGTAGGCGATGGTGCCCTGGGCGTGCTTGCCCGAGGCCTTCACGGCCTCGATGGCCACGCGCAGGTTACGCACGTCGTTCATCGCGTCGAAAATGCGGAACACATCGATGCCGTTGCCCGCCGCCTTGGCGACGAAGGCACGTACCACATCGTCGCTGTAATGGCGGTAGCCGAGCAGGTTCTGTCCGCGCAGCAGCATCTGCAGGCGGGTATTGGGCAGGGCCTTGCGCAGTTCACGCAGGCGTGTCCACGGGTCTTCCTTGAGGAAGCGCACACAGGCGTCGAAGGTGGCGCCGCCCCAGACTTCCAGCGACCAGTAGCCGACCTTGTCGAGCTTTTCGCAGATCGGCAGCATGTCGTCCAGGCGCATGCGGGTGGCCAGCAGCGACTGGTGGGCATCGCGCAGGATAGTATCGGTGACGGTGATCTTTTTAGACATTATTCGATTCCTCACAGGCCGGCGTGGGCGGCGATGGCGGTGGCGATGGCCAGCGCCAGGTGCGATGGGTTGCGCTTGATCGAGTACTGGGTCAGTTCAGGGTGGCTTTCAACGAAGCTGGTATTGAACTGGCCGCTGCGGAACTCGGGGTTGCGCAGGATTTCCTGGTAATAGGCAGCGGTGGTCTTAACCCCCTGCACGCGCATGTCGTCCAGTGCCCGCAGGCCACGGTCCATGGCTTCTTCCCAGGTCAGCGCCCAGACGATCAGCTTCAGGCACATCGAGTCGTAGTAAGGCGGAATGGTGTAGCCGGTGTAGATCGCCGTGTCGGTGCGCACGCCGGGGCCGCCGGGCGCGTAGTAACGGGTGATCTTGCCGAAGCTGGGCAGGAAGTTGTTCTTCGGGTCTTCGGCGTTGATGCGGAACTGCAGGGCGAAACCCCGGTACTGGATGTCTTCCTGCTTGATCGACAGCGGCAGGCCGCTGGCGATGCGGATCTGCTCGCGAACCACGTCGATGCCGGTGATTTCCTCGGTGATGGTGTGTTCCACCTGCACCCGGGTGTTCATCTCCATGAAGTACACCTCGCCTTCGGCGAGCAGGAACTCCACGGTGCCGGCGTTCTCGTAACCCACTGCCTGGGCGGCACGCACGGCCAGATCGCCGATATAGGCGCGCTGCTCGGGGGTCAGCTGCGGGCTGGGGGCGATCTCGATGAGCTTCTGGTTGCGACGCTGGATCGAGCAGTCGCGCTCATACAGGTGCACGGTATTGCCGTGGCTGTCGGCAAGGATCTGCGCCTCGATGTGCTTCGGATTGACGATGCATTTTTCCAGGAACACTTCGGCCGAACCAAAGGCCTTGGTCGCCTCGGAAATCACCCGGGGGAACGCCTGCTCCAGCTCTTCACGGCTGTTGCAACGGCGAATGCCGCGCCCGCCGCCGCCGGAGGTGGCCTTGAGCATCACCGGATAACCGATGCGATCACCCTCGACAAGGGCCTCGGCAATATCGGCGACGTTGCCTTCGGTACCGGGGGTCACCGGCACGCCAGCCTTGATCATGCTGCGCCGGGCTTCGGTCTTGTCGCCCATGCGGCGAATCACTTCTGCACTCGGACCAATGAACTTGATCCCACGTTCGGCGCAGATCTCGGCAAGTTCTGCATTTTCCGAAAGGAAACCGTAGCCAGGGTGCAGGGCATCGCAGCCCGTTTCCACTGCCAGGTTCACCAGTTTGCGCGGATTCAGGTAGCCGGCCAGCGGGTCGGCGCCTATGCCATGTGCCTCGTCCGCGCGCTTGACGTGCAGCGCGTGGCGGTCGGCATCGGAGTAGATCGCCACCGAGCGAATGCCCATTTCGGCGCAAGCGCGCACGATTCGGACGGCAATCTCGCCACGGTTGGCAATCAGGATTTTCTTGATCACGGGTGCTGTCCTCGGCCCAGTAAACAAACTGACGACCTTGACCAGTGAAAACGCAGAACAATCACTGGTCATGCAAAGCGGTCGGGGTGTGACCGCTACGCATGTAGTGGTCGCGTAATCACCCTACGCCGGACAACGGATTACCCAAAATCAATAATTATTTGATTGGCTATAAGTAAAAGCTTATGCATGCTGACAAGGCCGGTCCTTGAGCCGGTTTCGATTTCCCGCGATGCGAGGTTTACATGCGTAAATCGTTGATGCGCATGACGCTGCGTCAGCTTCAGGTGTTTCGCTCGGTGTGCCAGCAGCGCTCCTACAGCCGAGCTGCTGAAGAAATGGCCCTGACCCAGCCGGCCGTCAGCTTGCAGATTCGCCAGCTGGAAGAGCTGCTCGGCCAGCCGCTGTTCGATTACGTCGGCAAGAAGCTCTACCTCACCGATGCCGCCGAAGCGTTGCTGCTCGCCAGTGGGGACATCTTCGGCCGCCTGGAAAGCCTCGATATGCAGTTGGCCGACTTGCAGGGCTCGCTGCAGGGGCAACTGAGTCTGGCGGTGGAATCCAGCGCGAAGTACTTCGTTCCTCACCTGTTCGCTGCATTTAGACGCGAATACCCGGAAGTCAGCTTGCAACTGGTGGTGGTGAATCACGCGCAGGCGGTCAAACGGCTGAGCGCCAACCGTGATGACTTGCTGATCATGTCCCTGGTGCCTTCCGACCTGTCGCTGGAATTCCTGCCATTCCTCAACAACCCGATCATCGCCGTCGCCCCGACTGACCATCCGCTGTGCCAGCAGGAGCAGCTGACGCTGCAAGACCTCACCGCCTGGCCGCTGCTGGTGCGTGAACAAGGCTCAGGCACCCGCAAGGCTTGCGAGGAGTACTGCCACCAGAAACGCGCGCACTTCGCCCAGACCCTGGAAGTGGGCTCGATGGAGGGACAGTGCGAAGGGGTAATCGCAGGCCTGGGCCTGGCCCTGCTGCCGCGCCACGCCGTGCGGCGCGAGCTGGAGTGCGGCGTGCTGCGCGAGCTACCCGTGGCCGAACTGCCCCTGCTGCGCAGCTGGTGCGTGGTGCATCCGCGCGGCAAATACCTGTCGCCGGTGGCCCAGGCGTTCTTCGCCTTCGTGCGTAACCAGCGCAGCCAGATCAGTACGCTGGCGGAGCGGTTCTAGCCCCCTGCAGGCGCCAGAGCCCTGGTAGGAGCGGCTGGGCGGCAATCCGATTGCCCGCGAGCTTTATATTCGGCCGTCAGCTCTACGCAAGGGCAAAAACCGCCGAGCTCGCGGCTGAAGCCGCTCCTACAGGGGACACTGCAGCCTTGGCATAGAACGGTGCCGGCTTCATGTAGGAGCGGGCTTGCCCGCGAGCTTTATATTCGGCCGTCAGCCCTACGCAGGGCAAAAACCGCCGAGCTCGCGGGCAAG
>JBLZZJ010000037.1:0-120367 GCA_050282285.1 Pseudomonas sp. | reverse complement strand
CCCCCCCCCCCGCTCCTACGGGAGAGCCCTCTGAGTCTTAGAAATTGCGCCCCAGGTTCAGGTACAGCGCCTTTTCATCCTCGTCGTTGACGCCGTAGCTGAAGTTCAGCGGGCCCAGCGGGGTGTCGTAGCCGAGGAAGATGCTGGCGGCGTTGATGTAGCCGCTGTCGAACTCGTTATCGTTGTTCCACGCACGCCCGCGCTCCAGCGATGCGCCCAGGTACAGGGGGAAATCCAGTGGCAGGAACGAGCGCTGGGTCAGGCGCCGCATGTACACCAGCCGCCCGAAGCTGATGTTCTGCCCGGACAGCGCGTCCTGGCGGAACCCCGAGAGTTGCCGTGCGCCGCCCAGCAGGTAGCTGGACGTCACGACTTCGGCATCGTCCAGGGTGCGCCCGTAGCGCCCGCCGAGCACCCAGGTATTCGCACCATGGCTGTAGGCCTTGTCGAGGTTGAAGTGCCACTGCCGGTAGCGCTCGTCGGAGCCCAGACCCGGCTCGAACTGACGCAGCGTCAGGCCGATGTCCTCGCCCTCATGGGGGAAGTTGACGTCATCCAGGGTGTCGAACGAGTACTGCAGCTCGTAGAAGCCCTCGCTGAAACTGAAACTGGGCAGGTCGCGCTCGCCAACCCGCACTTCCGCATCGCCCCAGGCCTGGCCGACACCGAAACGCAGCTCGCCGTTGTTGGCGATCTGCCGGCCCAGGCTGAAGCCGTAGCCATAGCGCTGCAGGCGGTATTCGGCGATGGGGTCGTTATCCAGAACGGACTCGACGTTCTGCGCCTCGGCCAGCACGCTGGGCGCGATGAACCAGCGCGAACCGGCATCCAGCGGTTGGTAGAACTCGCTGTAGAGTTCTTGCCGGTCGCCCAGTTGCAGGCGCGTCAGCCACTCCGCGCCAAGGCGGTTGATGCCGTTCTTGCGGTAGCTGGCGCCGATGTTGAAGGCACTGTCACCACGAAAATCATCGGACAGGCTCAACCCCAGGCGCAGGTAGTCGGTGCCCGAGCGTTTTTCCCGCGCGTTGATCACCAGCGTGTTGCCCTCATCGCCATGCTCCACGCGGTATTGCACCCGCTCGAAGTAGTCGAGACCGTAGAGCGTGCCCATGTCCTTCTGCAGACGCTCCATGTCCAGCGGCTCGCCAATGGACTGGCGAATGTAACGGCGGATCACCTCGTCGCCGATCTTGGAATCGTTCTCTACGGTGATCGCGGTGATCAGCGGCGTGCGCTGTTCGGCCGAGCGCGCCAGGGCCAGGGCGGGATTGCCGCCACTGCCCGCGCGTAACTCGACCAGACGCCCATCCAGGGCCTGGGCTGCGCGGTATCCGGCATCGATCAGTTGTTCGGCACGACCGAAATCGGTGACCCCGTAAGCGGCCAGGGACGGCTGCACCAGCAGGTCCTCTGGACGCAGGGTGGCCAGTTGGGCCTCGGAATTGCGCCGGGTCATCATGGTGATCGACTGGTTGAGCACGTCGACCACGGTGAGCAGATCCTTGCGCGATTTCAGCGGGGTGCCGATGTCGACCACGATCACCCGATCGACGCCCATGTCGCGGGCCACGCCGATGGGAATGTTGTCGACCATGCCGCCATCGACCAGCAGTCGACCGTCGACCTCCACCGGGGCGAACACCGCCGGAATCGACATGCTGGCGCGGATCGCCTGGGGCAAATGCCCGCTGCGGAACACCACCTTCTCGTCGTTGGCAATATCGGTGGCAACAGCCCGGAAAGGAATCGGCAGGCGATCAAAATCACGGGTGTCGCTGCTGCGCACCAGCAGACGCTCCAGCAGCAGGGCCAGGTTCTGGCCCTGGATCACACCCAGCGGCAGCCCCAGACTGCCATCGTCGCGAAAGCTCAGGCGCTGTTTGACCAGGAAATCACGGTCGTCCTGTTTGCGCCGGAACGGCACGTCGGCCCGAGGCGGGTCGTCGGAAAGCACCTGGCGCCAATCCAGGGTCAGTGCCAACTCTTCCAGTTCGGCAACCGAGTAGCCGGAGGCGTAGAGCCCGCCAATCACGGCGCCCATGCTGGTGCCGGCGATCGCGTGGACCTGCACGCCCTGCTCTTCCAGGGCCTTGAGCACGCCGATGTGTGCCAGGCCGCGAGCCGCGCCGCCCGACAGCACCAGGCCAACCTTCGGCTGAGCCTCTTGAGCGAGGCCGACAAGAGGCAACAGCAAACATACAAGGCAGAGCAGACGACGCATGGCACATCCCTGGCGAGTAGAACGGGAAAGGCGGCCATTATAGGCCGCCTCCGTCCTTTCAACCCCTCGGTGTGCGCACCCTGTTACAGACTCATCGACGCGGCCGGACCGCTCACAGAGCGGCCCGGCCAGGTTCAGACCGTCAGCTGCGCCGGGAACGGCAGCTTGCGCAGGCGAACACCGGTGGCGGCGAACAGCGCATTGGCCACCGCAGGCGCCAGCGGCGGTACACCGGGCTCACCCACACCGGTCGGGTTTTCCCCGGAAGGCTGGATGTGCACTTCGATGGTCGGCATTTCATTGATGCGCAGCACCTGGAAGTCATGGAAGTTCGATTGCTCGACCCGCCCTTCCTTCAAGGTGATGGCGCCATGTCGAGCCGCCGCCAGGGCGAAGCCGATGCCACCCTCCATCTGCGCATGGATCACGTCCGGGTTGATGGCAATGCCACAGTCCACCGCGCACACCACGCGGTCGACCCGGTAGCTGCCGTCCGCCTTCACGGTGACCTCGGCGACCTGCGCCACGAACGAGCCGAAGGATTCGTGCACGGCAATCCCGCGCCCGCGCTTCTCCCCATTTGCCCCCGGCGCCAGCGGCTTGTCCCAGCCCGCCTGTTCGGCGGCCAGTTTCAGCACGCCACGGTGACGCGGGTGTTTTTCCAGCAAGCCGTCGCGGAAGGTGTAGGGGTCCTTGCCGGCAGCCACGGCCGCTTCATCGATCATGGTTTCGGCGACGTAGCCGGTGTGGGTATGGCCCACCGAACGCCACCACAGCACCGGCACCTGGA
The DNA here is from genome assembly GCA_050282285.1 of Pseudomonas sp. GTDB lineage: Bacteria > Pseudomonadota > Gammaproteobacteria > Pseudomonadales > Pseudomonadaceae > Aquipseudomonas. The sequence goes on along the minus strand of JBLZZJ010000037.1, from coordinate 117,356 downwards.
TGTTGGTCGGGGTGCTCAGCTCCACCTGCAGGTTGGGTACGGCATAGGACAGGTTGGACACGCCTTCCACCGAGGTGTGGTCGATGCCGTTTTTGATCATGACGGCCTCCATGGACGTGCCGGTCATGATCGACTGGCCGACCAGGCGATTGTGCCAGGCCTGCAGCGTGCCAGCCTCATCCAGGCCGATCCGTACCCGGTGCACGAACATCGGTCGGTAGTGACCGCCCCGCGTATCGTCCTCGCGGGTCCAGACCAGCTTCACCGGCACATCGTGGCCCTTGGCCCGGGCCGCCCTGGTGATCGCCACCGCTTCCACCAGGTAGTCGGAGCGCGAGCCGGCGCGCCGGCCGAAGCTGCCACCGGCATACAGCTGAGTCAGGAAGACCTTCTCCGGGGGCAACCCCAGATAGCCACCGATAATGGCCTGGTCCACGGTCTGGAACTGCTCGCCGTTCCAGATTTCGCAGCGATCGTCGGAGAGCTTCACCAGGCAGTTCATCGGCTCCATCGCCGCGTGCGCCAGGTAGGGGAATTCGTACTCCGCCTCGACGGTTTTCACCGCGGCAGCCAACGCTGCCTCCGCGTCACCGGTTTGCGTCGCCGGCAGGCCCGGCTTGCTGGCGCTCTCGCGGTATTGGGCAAGAATCTCCTCGCTGCCGAGGGTAAAGGCCTTGCTCTCGTCCCAGTCGATCACCAGCGCGTCGCGGCCCTGGCGGGCGGCCCAGGTGTTCTTCGCCAGCACCGCCACACCGGTACGGCCATGGGGCAGGTCGCGGATTTCCACGACCTCGACCACATCGCGCACGGCCTTGGCCTTGCTGCTGTCCACCGAGCGTGGCACACCGCCGAAACGCGGCGGGTAGGCGACCATCGCCACCAGCATGCCCGGCAGCTTGAAGTCCTGGGTGAAGATGGCGCTGCCGTCGGTCTTGTCGCGGCTGTCCTTGCGACGCAGGTTGGTCTTGCCGATCAGCTTGAAGTCCTTTGGATCCTTGAGCTGAACCTGCTGCGGCACCGGCAGTTGGGCGGCGGCCTCGACCAGTTCGCCGAAACCGGCCTTGCGGCCCGAGGCGGCGTGACTGACCACACCATCGCTGACACTGATCTCACTGGCCGGCACATTCCAGCGCTGGGCGGCCGCGCCCACCAGCATGGCCCGCGCGCTGGCACCCGCATTGCGCATCTGCTCCCAGGAGTTGGCCATGGCGGTACTGCCGCCCGTGCCCTGCATCGGGCCGAAGGCGTTGTTGTTGTACTGCTTCACATCGGCCGGGGCGCCCTCGACGCGGACCTTGTTCCAGTCGGCGTCCAGCTCTTCGGCGAGCAGCGTGGCCAAGCCGGTGTAGCTGCCCTGCCCCATCTCCAGGTGCTTGGCCAGCACGGTCACCATGCCGTCACCATCGATACGCACGAAGGCGTTGGGGCCGAAGGGCTGGTTGACGGTACCCGCCAATGCATCGCCGCCGCGCAACAGCGGCGCGAAGAAAATGCCCAGCGCCAGGCCGCCACTGCCCTTCAGAAAGCCACGACGACTGACGTTGAGGATGCCTTTGCCGAGGGACTCGGCGGATTCGATCTTACCCATGGTTTCGACTCCCTCAGGCCAGTTGGCCGGCAGCATCATGAATGGCTGCCCGGATACGCACGTAAGTGGCGCAACGGCAGATATTGCCGCCCATGGCTGCGTCGATATCGGCATCCGTCGGGGCCTTGTTGCTGCTGAGCAGCGCCGTGGCGGCCATGATCTGGCCGGACTGGCAGTAACCACACTGCACCACGTCGAGCCGGCGCCAGGCTTCCTGTACGACCTTGCCTACAGCCTGCTCACCGACCGCTTCGATGGTGGTGATCGACTTTCCGGCCACCGCCGATACCGGCGTGATGCAGGAACGGGTTGGCTGACCATCGACAGTGACGGTGCAGGCACCGCACATCGCCATGCCACAGCCATATTTGGTGCCGGTCAGATTGGCGACATCACGCAGGGCCCAGAGCAGCGGCATATCGTCGGCCACGTCGAGCTCATGGTCTTTGCCATTGAGGTTGAGGGTAATCATGGTCTGCCCACCTTGTTTCAGGATGGTGTTCTGGGTATCCGGCACGGTGACCGGCGCTTCACGGTGACCCGTGGCAGTCGATGGCAGGGGCGCCCAGCAAGGCAGCTGGGCACCCGGTGTCATCGCGCGCGTGGGGGCTGTCCAGCAATGTAGAGAGTGCGAATGGGCCTGTCACGGAGCGGCAGGCGGCCAAACAGAATCGGGCAATAAACGGACAGGATCGTGCAAGCGCAGCGGCCGCAATGAGAACGGCTCGCGGCTGACTCCCGAGAGCAGACGGATGCGTCGCCTGTGCAGGATGCTCATCCCGGACAGGCAACGCACCTGCCTGTGGTCAGGCGACGCGGCGCTGCTGTGCCGGCTCGGCCCCACGGGCGCTGGCAACGAGCAGATCAGGGTAATCGGTCAGGTCGTGCTGCAACTGACGTTGCTCGGCATAACTCTCGATAGCACGTCGATAGGCCATGCGGCGCTGATCGAGCACTTTGCGGCGGGCTTTGGCATCGCTGTTGGCGTGCGACGGTGATTCATCCGAGTAGTGAGGCATGTTCTGACTCCCAGGCTGAACAACGGGAGTAACAGCTTCAGCCAGCGGTATGACGCTTTGACGGCACGGGGATGAAAAACCGGTGACAGCGGGCGGTCGCCTCGTTATCGAAGCGATGAGAACACCAGGTAAAACCTAGCTGCTGGCCGTCTGCGGGGTGTCCTCTTTAGCATGCTGAGCAGGACGATGCTCGCCCCCAGCCTTGCCATCCGCGTCATCCGTGACACCAGGAACCTTAGTCTTCCGTATTGCGTAGCGACTTGGGCGACAGCCGCAGGCTGCGCAAGCTGCGCTTGACGCTTTTCAGGTGGTTGACCAGGCTCGGGCCGCGGGCCATGGCCACGCCCATCGCCAGCACGTCGATCACCACCAGGTGGGCGATGCGCGAGGTCAGCGGGGTGTAGATCTCGGTGTCTTCCTGCACGTCGATGGCCAGGTTCACGGTAGCCAGGTCCGCCAGCGGCGTCTGGCTCGGGCACAACGTGATCAGCGTGGCACCGGCTTCACGCACCAGGTTGGCGGTGATCAGCAGGTCCTTGGAGCGGCCAGACTGGGAGATGCAGATCGCCACGTCGCTCGGGCGCAGGGTCACTGCAGACATCGCCTGCATGTGCGGGTCGGAATAGGCCGCCGCCGTGAGCAGCAGGCGGAAGAACTTGTGTTGGGCATCGGCGGCCACGGCACCGGAGGCACCAAAGCCATAGAACTCCACCCGCTGGGCATGGGCACACGCGGCAATTGCCTGCTGCAGGGCCTGCGGGTCCAGCTTCTCGCGCACCTCGATCAGCGTATGCAGCGTGGTGTCGAAGATCTTCAGGCTGAAGTCGGCGACCGAGTCGTCTTCATGAATCGCGAACTGACCGAAACTGGCACCCGCCGCCAGGCTTTGCGCGAGTTTCAGCTTGAGGTCCTGGAACCCGCTGCAACCAATCGCCCGGCAGAAACGCACGATGGTCGGCTCGCTGATACCAACGCTGTGCGCCAGCTCGGCCATGGAACTGTGCATCACCGCAGCCGGGTCCAGCAGCACATGGTCGGCCACCTTGAGTTCCGACTTGCGAAGTAAATGACGCGACTGGGCAATGTGCTGCAACAAATTCACGGAAATAGGCTCGGTTGAAAAGATATCGAATCCGCTTGCCTACCCTCGGCCGAGATACGTCTCGGTTATGATCAGGGCAAGCCGGGCTGTAGTGACCTTGTAGTTATACTACATGGCCGAGCCCCTCGCACGGGTAAACCGAGTCGGAGTTCCTGCTTTGAGCATTCCTTGTGACATGCTGGTATTTGGCGGCACAGGCGATCTGGCCTTGCACAAACTGCTGCCAGCGCTCTACCACCTACACCGCGACGGGCGCCTGCATCCCGATATGCGCATTATCGCCCTGGCCCGCAGCCCGCACACCCGCAATGCCTATCAGGCGCTGGCCGAGCGCCGCTGCCGGGCGCAGGTCGCCCGCAGCGACTTCGACAACGACACCTGGCTGCGCTTCGCCGAACGCCTTGACTACTTCGCCATGGACGCCGGGCAGAGCGCCGACTTCGGCCGCCTGGCCAGGCACCTGGGCACCAATGACGAACGTGTGCGCGTCTATTACCTGGCCACTGCCCCGGACCTGTTCAAAGACATCGCCTCGCACCTCAATATCGCCCGCCTGGCTGGCCCCAAGGCCCGCATCGTGCTGGAAAAACCCATCGGCCATTCCCTGGAGTCCGCCCGGGCGATCAATGAGGCCATCGGCGCGGTGTTCGACGAACCGCGGGTGTTCCGCATCGACCATTACCTGGGCAAGGAAACCGTGCAGAACCTGATGGCCCTGCGCTTTGCCAACGCGCTGTTCGAGCCGATCTGGCGCACCGGGCACATCGACCACGTGCAGATCAGCGTCTGCGAAACCCTCGGCGTGGAAAACCGCGGCGCCTACTACGACAACGCCGGCGCCATGCGTGACATGGTGCAGAACCACCTGCTGCAGCTGCTCTGCCTGGTGGGTATGGAGGCGCCGGTGCGCTTCGATGCCGAGGCCGTGCGCAACGAGAAGGTGAAAATTCTCCAGGCTCTCAAGCCCATCTCCGGGCTCGACGTGCAGGACAAGACCGTGCGCGGCCAGTACACCGCCGGCAAGATCGGCGGCCAGGAAGTGCCTGCCTACTATTTCGAGAAGAACGTCGACAACGACAGCGACACCGAAACCTTCGTCGCCATCCAGGTCGAGATCGACAACTGGCGCTGGGCCGGTGTGCCCTTCTACCTGCGCACCGGCAAACGCCTGGCGAAGAAAACCTCGGAAATCCTCATTCAGTTCAAGCCGGTGCCGCACCGCCTGTTCGGCGACGGCGAAGCCAACGCCCTGTTGATCCGACTGCAACCCGAGGAACGCATCAGCCTGCAGTTGATGGCCAAGAACCCGGGCAAGGGTATGCGCCTGGAGCCTGTGGAACTTGATCTGAACCTGGCCACGGCCTTCAACCAGCAGCGCCGATGGGACGCCTACGAGCGCCTGCTGCTCGACGTGATCGACGGCGACTCGACCCTGTTCATGCGCCGCGATGAAGTGGAAGCCGCCTGGCAATGGGTCGACCCGATCCTCCAGGGCTGGCACCAGCACTACCAGAGCCCGCGCCCTTATGCCGCCGGTAGCAACGGCCCCGAACAGGCAGAAATCCTGCTGGAACGGCATCGCCGCCACTGGCACGAAATCCCGGACGCCGAGTGACCCGTTATCCACACGTACATATGCGCAGCTTCTTGCACAACAGTCTGTGGATAATTCTGTGCATAACCAGTCGAACGCCTTATGAGCAGAGGGCTACCCGCTGATATGCAATTTCTTGCGCAGACATGCGCAAGAAATTACGCACTTTTATGTGACCCCTGCACGTTTCGCTTGTCCAGGCGCTCAGTTTTTTACCTATCTACTTGATATATAAAGATATTTTTATACTGGCATGCTAATCGCTACTACTTTGGCTCCCGGATCCCATTCCGATCCATGACCCAGGCAAGGAGAGCACTCATGCCAACACCCGCGTATCTGTCCCTCGAAGGCACCAAACAAGGTCTGATCACCGCTGGCACCTTCACCGAGGACTCGGTCGGCAACATCTTCCAGGAAGGTCATGAAGACCAGATTCTGGTTCAAGCTTTCAACCACCAAGTCATCATCCCGCGCGACCCGCAGTCCGGCCAACCGACCGGCCAGCGCGTTCACAAGCCGCTGATGATCACCAAAGTCTTCGACAAATCCTCGCCGCTGATCTTCAACTCTCTGACCTCCGGCGAGCGTCTGAGCAAGTGCCGCCTGGAGTGGTACCGCACCTCCTCCACCGGTACTCAAGAGCACTACTTCACCATCGAACTGGAAGACGCCGTGATCGTTGACGTGCAGTCGCGCATGCCGAACTGCCAGGACCCGAACATGTCGCACTTCACTCACCTGGAAGACGTGTACTTCACCTACCGCAAAATCGTCTGGACCCACGAAGTCTCCGGTACTTCCGGCTCCGACGACTGGCGTACCCCGATCTCCGCCTAAATCCAGGCTGAGTTCATGCGACATCGCAGCGGCCAGGCATCGTCCTGGCCGCTGCGTTTCGGCGACGAGCGCACCCCACAGGCGACCTGATTGCTGAAAACCTCGACCGTTGCCAGCGCGCACCGGCCGAGTCGGTTACAACCTGAGCGCGCCATGCGCCAATCACGGAATGATCGAAGAGGAACAACGAATGTTCGCCCAGGCCAACCAGACGCATTTCAGTCTCAGTATCGAGGGTGTCGAACACGACCTGCAGATCCTGGAATTCAAAGGTCGCGAGGCAATCAGCCAGCCATACGCCTTCGAGCTGGAACTGGTCAGCGAACGTCCCGACCTCGACCTGGAAACCTTTCTGCATCAACGCGCGTTCCTCGCGTTCGACCAGAACGGCGCAGGCATCCACGGCTTGATCCACCGCATCGCCCAGGGCGAATCCGGCAAACGCCTGACCCGTTACCGCCTCACCCTCGTTCCACAACTGGCCTACCTGGCGCACCGCACCAACCAGCGGATCTTCCAGCACCTGACGGTGGAGAAGATCATCAGCCAGGTCCTCGAAGACCATGGCATCCAGGCCAACGCCTACCAATTCCAACTCGGCTCGATCTACCCCGAGCGCGAGTACTGCGTGCAGTACGACGAAAGCGACCTGCACTTCATCCAGCGCCTGTGTGAGGAGGAAGGTATTCACTACCACTTCCAGCACAGCACCGAAGGCCATGTCCTGACCTTCGGCGACGACCAGACCGTCTTCCCGCGTATCGCCCCGCTGCCCTATCAGCAGGACACCGGCATGGTGGCGGACGACCCGGTGATCAAGCACTTCGGCGTGCGCGTGGAAACCCGCACCAGCGAAGTCACGCGCCGCGACTACAACTTCGAGAAACCCAAGCTGCAACTGGAAGCCAAGTCCGAAGACGGCATCCAGCCGAAACTCGAAGACTACGATTACCCGGGTCGCTACAGCGACCGCGAGCGCGGTAAACACCTGACCAAACGCGCCCTCGAGCGCCATCGCCACGACTTCGAGCGCGCCAGCGGCGACGGCGATTCGCCGACCCTGGTGTGCGGTCACTTTCTGGACCTGACCGACCACCCGCGCGCGGAGTGGAACCAGCTGTGGCTGCTCACCGAGGTGCTGCACGAAGGCAAGCAGCCCCAGGTGCTGGAGGAATCCGTCCTCAACCTGCCCTCACTGGGCTCGCTGCTTGCCCCATCTGACAAACAGGCAGCAGAGGATCACGACTTCCAACAGGGCTACCGCAACCGCTTCCTCGCCACGCCCTGGGAAGTGATCTACCGGCCACCGCTGAATCACCCGAAACCGCGCATCCTCGGCAGCCAGAGCGCCGTCGTCACCGGCCCCGCAGGCGAAGAAATCCACTGCGACAACTACGGCCGGATCAAGGTGCAGTTCTTCTGGGATCGCGAAGGCCAGGCCGATGCAAAGACCAGTTGCTGGATGCGTGTCTCCAGCAGTTGGGCAGGCGACCGCTATGGCGCCATCACTATCCCGCGCATCGGCATGGAAGTGCTGGTCACCTTCCTTGAGGGTGATCCCGACCAACCGCTGGTAACCGGTTGTCTGTACCACGCCGAGCACGTGGTGCCCTATGACCTGCCGGCAAACAAGACCCGCAGCGTCTTCAAGACCCTGAGCAGCCCCGGCGGTGGCGGCTACAACGAGCTGCGCATCGAAGACCGCAAGGGCGCCGAGCAGATCTACGTCCACGCCCAACGCGACTGGGACGAAAACATAGAGAACGACCAGAAGATCCGCGTCGGCCACGAGCGCCACGACACCGTCGAAGCCAACAGCTACAGCCGCTTCAAGGCCGAAGAACACCGCACCACCCACGCCGACCGCAAGGTCGAAGTGAAAGCCAACGACCACCTCACCGTGGGCGACAGCCAGCACATCAAACTGGGCAACGGCCAATTCATCCAGGCCGGCCAGGAAATCCACCTGTCCAGCGGCCTGAAAGTCGTCCTCGAAGCCGGTAGCGAACTGACCCTCAAAGGCGGCGGCAGCTTCATCAAACTCGACGCAGGCGGCATCACCCTCGTCGGCCCGAACATCAAGATCAACTCCGGTGGTGCACCGGGAAATGGAACGGGAGCGGCGCCGGTGTTGCCTGGACAGGTGAAGCCGGCGGATGCGGATAAGGCGGGGATTCCACTAGAGGCCTTGGTTAAACAAAACATGCTGTTTCGTAGCACCCGAGCTGGCGTATGCGAAGTGTGCGAAGCCGCTAAAGCATCAAAGGACGATAAAGCATGAGCTCCCCACTGCCCGCTGGAAATGGTGCCATTCTGTTAGACGGCGCTCGTTACGAGAGCGCGACAACGTGGCTTTATCAGTGTTTCCCTAACCATCAACCAAGACCGCTATTGCTCGGTTCCCCCTATGAACCCATAGCGGATGCTGGTCCTATTTTGCTAGATGCTCCGGCTGGCAGCACAGCCTATGACGCGTGGAAGCACGGAACCGAAATCAAAGATGCTCTCTGGCTGGAAAGCGATGCATCAATGGACGAGCTGCATCGCATATTGCAGCGCCGCCTGCGCGTTTTCACCCCAGAACATCGCGAACTCTGGCTACGTCTGGGTGATGCCCGACCGCTTTATCAGGCATGGCAGCACGGCGGCCAATGGCCGGAAGGATTCTGGCACCGCATCTCACGCGTCTGGCTTCATCACGAAGGCAAGATCTTTTGCGCCTGGCAAAACGAACAACCAGAGAAAGACGGCGCGCCAGTCGAACTGGATCTCGCCGCACAAATGATGCTCGACTGGCGAATGCTGGAAGCGCTTGCCGTACGGGACGACTCGGCACAGGAGGCTCTGATATGACTGCCCAAAATCCCGCTCCATCGAACTTGACGGTCGCTGGATGCCCCCTGCTAAGTGCTGTACTCCCGTTACGCTATGCGCTCGGCCCAACCCTGGCAGTAGACACCAGCGCCTATAGCTTGCCAGCTATGCAGGGAGACTTTCCCGCAATAGGTGATTACTTCGAGCCACTCAAGGGCAGGCCGCTGAACTACACAGCACGTCTGCTGCGTGATGGCTGGCTGTACGTTTGGCAGAGTGGCCTAAGACAACTGATCGAGTACCGCGTCGGCGGGGCTGCCTTCACCCAAACAGCTCGCAGCGGCAAAGTTATCGACGGGCGTAGTCTGCCCTATTTACTCCTTCCCGCAGGAGCACCGGCCATGTTGGCCTGGTCGCCCCGCCAGTGGAGCGACAGCCAATACACCGCAGCCAAGGGAAAAGATGAGGTTCGTCAGCGCGTGATGCGCACCATCACCCCTGGAGCAGCACCTTTCAGCGGTCAAGCCCGCACGATTCACGAACGGATCGGCGACTACATGGATGCCAACTGGTATGGCTGGAGTTGTGAACCCTCTACCAGTCACCGCCCGGCATGGCCAAAGCTGCTCGACGACATGCAGCGCTGCGAGCAACAAGCCTATGCGTTGATCGACGACCCGTGGGGCGTATTGCTGGATCTGGCCAAGCTGCTTCGCGCTCGCCAGCAGACGTTCAAAGTCACCCGGGAAGTACACGGCGAAGACTGGGCAATGGCAGGAGTGCTCAAATCTCTGGCAGAAGGCGACCCGCAAATCGGCGGCCAACTGCGCAGCATCACCAATTACCGCAAGCTGCAAACTACCTGGCAGCAACAAACGCAAGAGGAGGAGCAATACAACTCCGACGTTCGCCGCCTCAGCGAGCTTTGGTCAGACTGGCTAAATACCCTAGCGCAGCGCGGCCCTGCCAGCCTGGATACTGCCTGTGGCCATTTCGACATCACCCAATCCGATCCACGTGCAGAGCTGGAGCTCCACTTCGCTGCAGCCTGCCTTGGGCCGGCAACGACCGGCCCAGGGGCCAAAGCCATAGCCGATGCTCTGACACTACAGCAGCGGGAGGGGAAACCCTGGCTGGTTTGGGCGCTATTGGGTTTGGGCAAACGCCTCGGTACAGGCGAAATCAATTCCCTAGTAGGGCTGGCCGACGGCATAAGAGACAATGGCGCAAGCGCGCTGAACGAAGCGCACAATCTGGCGCAACGGCTGAACCAAGCAGCCGATAAATTGGGCCGGCATATTCAAGGCTCGCCATTGGAAGCATTGTTTACAGCACTCGCACCCATCGTAGGTCTGGGCCTGCAGAAAGCAGACGATGGCTCCAAGGCCGTCGGACGCCTCTATCTCGCTGCAACTCTTGCGCGAAGCCAACAACGGCTGGCCATTGAGGCCGTCAGTCAGCGACAACTCGGCGAATGGATGAGCGATCTGATTGGCACTCGCCCCAATATCCCTGCCCGCCTAAAACCCACACAACTCAGTGTCGCCGTTAGCGATGCCCTACCTTTCTTCCGCCTGCTGCCAGCAAAAGACTTACCGTCCTTGCCTACGCAACTAGCGGCGGATCTCAACCTTAAGGGGATGCTTGATCTTGAAACATTAGAAAAAGCTCCTTTCAAATTTCTGGTAGCTCTTATGGCAGGGGTAAATCTTGCCTGGGGAGGGTCACAGCTAGCTGAAGAACAATCAGGGAAGAATTGGCTGAGTTTTGTGGGCGGGACTTTTGGAGTCTCTAGTGCAATAACAGCTACCCTACAAAAAGTTGCTGATATTAATTGGGAAGCAACAGTCAAAATAAATAGCGCCCATCATATTGCTTCACAGAAAGCTTTGTCAGATGCGTTGGGGATAGGCGCCAAAGCTTCAATACTACAGTCCCTCACCTCTGGTTTCGACGTATTGGTCTATGGAATCGAGGCACTGGAAGCCTATAAAGTGGGCGATGTGGATACTGCTGCCATCAACGCCGGGCTGACCCTAGCTTCCGCCGCTAGCCTGCGCCTTTATGTGCAGAGCTTCCGAGCGATACGCGCAGCACGAGCAGCGGTCATAGCAGGCGAGGCTGCCGTCATAGGCCGCGGTGTCGGAGTGGCACCGCACCTGGCAGCCCGTGCTCTGGGATGGACCATCCTGATCGTCGGTGGCGTAATTGCCCGCCAATATACCAAGGACACACCTCTTGAAGGCTGGGTCAAGGCTACCCGCTTCGGCACTCGCCCCGCCGACTGGTCGAATAGCTATGAAAAATCGATGACCGAGTTTTACAAGATAGTATTTCCTATCAGTTTCGAAGCTTACCGTCTAAACGAATTGAATCCATATCGTGGCATGCAAACTATCACCTACGTTTTTTTAAGGCTGCCAGGGAAAAGTGGGCTGACAGAAGATATGATTCATTTCAAAGGTCATGAAACATGGGGTAGCTTCTTTGGTTTGGGTGGCACCCGCAAAGCAGTGGAGTGGACCGGAAAGGACTTCGATCATCATGGAGGTACTCGAGTCAAACTCGAGCCTGGCGTGGCTGTCTACCGTCGCGTTTATCATAAAGAGAACGGTGAAGAATTAGATGCCATTCGCGGAGAACTGAGCTATTCCCCCGTCGAAGGCCTGACCCTCCCGCCCATAGTTATCAAGGAGCTCGCATGGCTATAAGCGACCTGATTCAACAAGCCCGCACTCGTTTCGGGCAGGCCCCCAGCGTACTCTTGCGCGCCAACGAACCCACAGGAGAAAAACCTTCGGAAATGTTCGTTACCGATGAACATACGGAGCATTATCTGACACTTAAGACCGGCGGGGATACTCACAGGGGAATACTAACTGGCGCAATGGGGGGAATTGGCGGCTTAACTACTCTTCTCATGAGCTCCTTCCTTATTCTGAGCGGGAATACAGACGGTATTTGGACGGGGCTTATCTTAGCAGCCGCTTTATTTATTATTCCGTTTATGTGGGAAGCTCATCGTCCACTCCCCCTGCCAATTCTTTTCAACCGCCGCACCCGAGAAGTTTATTTCGATCATAACGGCAAGCTCTACCACACTCCGTGGAATGATATACAAGCGCTGGCCGGCGAATTCGTTATGGTTGGCCCCCATACCGGTGGAATGCGAAATGCCTCGCTGGAAATCCTAGTTCGCCGACTGGGAGAACCTGACAATGCTTTATTGGTAAGTCTCGGTTTACCCATGGGCAAAACCCTGCAGATGCAGAAAGGTCTCTGGGAGTGGTTACGCGCCTATATGGATAATGGCCCTTGGTTCGATGAAAACGGCCAACGTAGCGACTCCGATGCCTACGTCAAGAAAACTCTTTCTGCCCATATTAATCCAACAGGGTTTCTTGCCTATCGTCGGCAAAAGATTGCCGAGAAAAAGGCAGTTAACGAGGGTAAGAACTACTTAGAGTGGACCGACACAGTTCTGTACCTGGGACACCTGCTCTTTTATCCGATGAATAGGCTGCAAGAGCTCACTTATAATGTCGCCAAACGTCGTTCCCGCAATCGCTGGCCACAGATAGTTACCGAACGGCTACAACCCAATGGACCAACCACTCGACTGATCGACTTAGAACGTGAGCGCGGCCTGGATGTATGAAATACCAGAAGCACGTATTTTTTATTTATCGCCCGAAAAAAACGATTAGCACCACAAACCAACACATTTATCAGACAATTATCCCGTGCAGCTTATAGAGTTTTTAACTTCAAAATAAAATGCAACGCTAGAATTAACGTCAACACAAAAACTGGTTACCGCTCATGCTACGCAAGATCTTTCGGACAAATACTAAACCGGATGAACTTCCAAATCTTGAGCCGGATATTAATACCCGCCCTAGGTCTGGCGAAATACGCCAACAGGGTATGACCAAGACCCTGTTCGTTTCCCCCCTTCCCGTGTCAACGGGACAGCCAGCATTGGGGCGAAGTACTTTTTCCGAACGAAACGATATTTATCTTGAGCTTGGGGGAACTAATAAAGGAACGATTGAACAGGGAAAACAGCTCGCTGTACCAATATGGATAACCATTACGTTAGCAATATTCTTTCCGGCGGGGCTCACGCTGCTTTTAATGGCCTTCACACCTGATCACATAACCCGTGATTATTGGCAGGTTTTCAAAACAATCTTCAACGTAAGCTCATTATTCGCGACAGTGAGCTCAGCACTCTTAGCGCTGGTTGTTTATTGGCTTGTATCTGACATCAAGGCCTTGGCAAAACAGTTTCCAATGCGTTTCAACCGTCAGCGCCGGGAAGTGTGCTACATCGACCACAAGCGCGACAACAAGGTAGTCATCGTTCCGTGGGAGCAAGTGGTGGCCTGGGTCTCAACGACACAGATGGTTACCCAGTACGGCGCTACCCGCATGCACACCTTTGGTCTGGGTCTGGAGCAGGGCAAAGATGAGGACATCCTGTTCTTGCAGTGGGCGATGCCCAGCGATGCTCACGGCCTCGGCATGTGGGAAGCAATTCGCTGCTATATGGAAGACGGGATAGGGCAAGAGCAACCGGACGTCTATGCCCGCTGGTTTGAGCTTGATCAAACGATACTAGAGCAGCAGAACTTACCTTATGAAGGACTGCATAACTTTGACGTTGAAAAGTACTTTGTAAGACGTCGTTGTGGGCTAGAAGGAAGTGGGTCCGAGCTTAGCGATAAAGAACGTGAAGAAATGGGGTTTCGTGCCAGGACCCTATGGCCGCTTCGTTGGTGGTACGTACGTCGGGTACTGACATTCTGGAAGCTGCCGTACTGGATCGCTGAATGGAGCCGCCGCGGTGGTCGTCCGACGTTGCCAGAACAAATGCAAAAATGGTCGCAACCGTTACCATCCGAACAATGGGCCCAGCCCAGCGAAGCGCTAAAACGCGCGGGCCAGCAGGTGCAGGCGAAAATGGCAAAAGGTACTGGCTTCGCGGAAGCCTGCGCAGAACTCAGGAATAGCTAACGGGAGTCTACTGCTGCAGCAGTAGCCAGTAAAAAGGAAGAAGTGATGACAACAGAAACCGACGTGCTGCCTTATAAACATGCCGATTTTACCTGCTCAAACTGCGAGCTTATTCAAGAGCTGAGCTTTGAAGAGGTTGGCAACCTGACGCAGGGCAACCATGTGGCCTGTCCGAAATGCAATTCACAGCTTCAGTTGCAGAAAGCAGAGCGCGATAAGCTCCTGGCACAGATTGATGGAGCAGGCGGTATTGGCAAGATAATGGCCATTGGTGGCATGGTGCTTTTCGCTGCCACTGCAGTTTTATCAATTATCTATGGTGCTATCGCCGGTGTTGTCTGCATTGGAATCAGCATTGCATTTTTTGCGTTAATGAACGCTCGCCGTACCTCTATACCCTTTCTGCAGCTGGTACTTAAACCGACCGCTACGAATGAGCCACTCCCTTCGTCAGCATCTTCCATCTCTGGATAGGTCTCACCCCACCCGACTCAAGGAAGAACCTATGAATAAACTGGATTTCAAAATGCCGCTGGGCGCCTTCATTCACCTACTCGCGGTGATTTGGATTAGTACTGAACCTCACTATGAAGGTCTGTTTGTGTGGATGCTGCCCTTTCTCTTGATGAATGTCGTCGGCATGCTGCTTGTCATGATCGACAAGACCAAGCCGGGGGCCATCCTTTTCATCTTTGGCTGTGTACCTTTCGTACCTGTGGGTGTCATCGGGATACTCGGCGCTAAGAAAGTGCTTCATGGCTTGAACGGACCGGTGCCGAACAACGCTTAAAGACCTGGCGAAGGGAAATGACATCTGGCTCCCAAGCTCCTGTTCCGAAGCGGGAGCCTATAGGCAGGAGCCCTCCGAGGTCAGTCAGACACGTGGCTCAACCCTGAACACGCCGCCCATGCAGCACCACCACGCCCAACACCAGGACACCTAGCAAACCCGCCCCAACAAACAACCCCTCATACCCCAACGCCTTGGCCAGCACTCCGCTGCTGGCGCCCACAAACCCCGCCAGCACCAGTTGTGCCGAAGCTTGCAGAGTGAAGTCGGCGCCCTCGTGTTCGGGGCGGCACATGCGCATCATGGCGGCGAACAGGGCGACGGTGGACATGCCGTCGGCCACCTGCTCGAACAGGGTCACGGCGTAGACCAGCCCCACGTTTGCGCCGTTGCCGACGAGCAGGGCCAGGGCGGCGATGCCTAGTGCCTGAAGGGTGCCGAACAACATCAGCGAACGCAGTACACCAATTCGCGCATACAGCAGGCCGCCGAGGAAGGCGCCGCCGATACCGGCCAGGCTGCTGATCAGGGTCAGTTGGCCGAGCTCGCCGGTGGTCCAGCCTTGGTCCACCAGCATCGGCTTGATCATCGGCGATCCCAGCGAGTCGCCGAGCTTGAAGGTCAGGACTACTGCCAGCCAGAGCAGCATGCCGGGCTGTACCAGCAGGCCGCGGTAGTGATTCCACAACAATCGCGGACCCAGTGCGGTTTCGGCGAGCGCCGGCTGGAAGGGCAGGACGCGGCGCTCGGGAAACAGCCAGATCGGCACGGTCATCAACAGCAGCAGACCTGCCACCAAACCGATCGCCAGGTTCCAGCCCAGCGGATCGATCACCAGCAGCAGGCCGCTACCGCTGACGATCATCCCGACCTTGTAGCCACCTACTTGCAGGCTGTTACCCAGGCCGCGCCAGCGCTCGGGCAGCAGGCGCACGGTCAGGCCATCGGTGGCCACGTCCTGGGTGGACGCGGCCAGGTTGATCAGCAGGAGCATCCCCAGCAGCAGCCACAAACCACTGCCGAACAAGCTGTCGGGCGACAGCAGCGCCAAGCCTGCCACACACAGGATTACCGTGCCCTGCAACGGCAGGATCCAGCCACGATGATGACCAAGCCGCTGTGACGCCAGGCGATCGATCCACGGCGCCCAGAACACCTTGAGCAGCCAGGGCAAGGCCAGCAGCTTGAGCAGGCCGATCAGCGCCAGGTCCACGCCATGCTGGCGCAGCAGCACCGGCAGCGCGTGGGCAATCAGGCCGGAAGGCAGGCCCTGGGCGCAATAAAGCGAGGCCAGCAGCACCAGAATGCCGGTGGACGGACGAGCAAGGGCGGAAGGCGGCGAATGCGACATGGGTATCTCGAGTGCGAGCGGGCGCTGCGACAGTAGCCGCAGGCCATTAATCAGCACAAGCGCTGCCCGGGGCTGCCCACATATTCGCTAACAACTCCCAGCCTGCCGCGACGAACAACAGGCTCTGGCGTGGGTCTATGCTGGCATCCTTCCTGAGCCCGCGGCGCCCTTGCCGCAAGACGCCAGAACCCTCATGACTCTATCGGAGTGCCCATGGCCAACCCCTGGTTAGCGCGCCTGCGCCGACGCTGGTTCAGTTTCAGTCTGTTGTGCGCCCTGATCCTGGGCCTGCCGATCGGCTGCTCCACACTCGAACAGAAAGAGCGCGAGCTGGTGTTCCGCATTGAGCCCGGCACCGCCTACTGGTTCAACGGCATACCGTCCGGTGTGGAAGAGCGCGTGCTGCGCTCACCGGATTTCGACGAGACCCAGAGCATCCACACTTGGTGGTGGCCGGCAGCCCGCAAGGACGCCCCCACCCTGCTCTACTTGCACGGCTCACGCTGGAACCTCACCGGTCAGCTGTTCCGCATCGAGCAGTTGCATGCCATGGGCTTTGGCGTGCTGGCGATCGACTACCGCGGTTTCGGCCAGAGCCTCGGCGCACTGCCGTCGGAGCGCACGGTCTACGAGGACGCCGACATCGCCTGGGCACACCTGCAGGAGTTGCAACCCGACCCGGCCAAGCGCTTTATCTATGGCCATTCCCTCGGTGGCGCGGTGGCGGTCAACCTGGCCGAAACTCTGGCCGAGGAAGACACACCGCAACTGGCCGGGCTGATCATCGAGTCCACCTTCACCAGCCTGGCCGATGCAGCCGCCGCTATCAGCAACACTTCATTACCGGTGCATTGGCTGCTGTCGCAGAAGTTCGATTCACTGAGCAAGATCGACAAGGTCAAGGTGCCGGTGCTGATCGCCCATGGCACTGGCGATCGCTACGTGCCGGCCCGTTTCAGCGAAACCCTGTTCGCGGCGGCGAACGAGCCCAAGCGTCTGTTGCTGATCGACGGCGCCAACCACAACAACAGCCTGCGCATGGGCCGCCAGCAGTATTCCCAGGCCATCCAGACGCTGTTCCCAGGGTCGGCGACCCGCGCCTTGAGCCTGAACTGACGCGCTCGGTTCAGGTCATTGGTAACCGCGAACCAGGCTGACGCTGGCCTGGTCCCGTAATAACCGCTCGAAGTGCTCGGCGGCCACGGGTCGGCTGATCAGGAAGCCCTGGATTTCGTCGCAGCGCTGGGCCTTGAGGAAATCCATCTGCGCCTGGGTTTCCACGCCTTCGGCCACCACCTTCAGCTCCAGGCTATGGGCCATGGCGATGATTGCCCGGGTGATCGCGGCGTCTTCACTGCCGGGTGACAGGTCACGAATGAAGGTCTGGTCGATCTTCACCACATCCACCGGGAAACGCTTGAGGTAACTCAGTGAGGAATACCCGGTGCCGAAGTCGTCGATTGCCAGCTTGACCCCCAGGTCGCGCAGCTGGTGGAAGGTGCTGATGACGTTCTCGACGTTGTCGAGCAACTGACTTTCGGTCAGCTCCAGTTCCAGGAAATGCGGTGCCAGCCCGGTCTCGTCGAGCACCTGGCGAACCAGGCTGACCAGATTGCCCTGGCGCAGCTGGTGCACGGACAGGTTCACCGACACCCGAATATCCGCCAACCCGTTGCGCTGCCAGGTACGTGCCTGCTGACAGGCCTGGCGCAGAACGAACTCGCCGATAGGGGCGATCAACCCGGTTTCCTCGGCAAGGCCGATGAAATCCCCCGGCGGCACCAGCCCCAGCTCCGGATGGCGCCAGCGCACCAGGGCTTCGGCGGCATTGAGGCTGTCGTCAGCCAGGCACAGCTTGGGCTGATAGAACACCTCCAGCTGACCACCCTCGATGGCTTTGCGCAGCTGGGTTTCCAGCTGCAAACGCTCCAGGGTGCAGGCCTGCAGGTTGTCGGTGAAGAACTGGAAGGTGTTGCCGCCCAGGTGCTTGGCGTGTTGCATGGCCATATTGGCCTGGCTGATCAGTGCGGAAATCTCCCGGGCGTTGTCCGGCAGCAGGCTGATGCCCAGCGACGCGCTGACCACCAGTTCCTGCCCACCGACCGTGACCGGCATGCGCAGCTTGGCCAGCAGGCGGCTGGCCAGCCGCGCCAGGCTGGAGAGGCTGCTGTAGGAGTCGAGCAGCACGGCGAATTCATCGCCGGAGATGCGGGCGATGGTGTCGGCCTCGGAGACCGCCTGGGTCAGGCGTCGGCTCATCTGCCGCAGCAGCTGGTCCGCCACATCATGGCCGAGGCTGTCGTTGAGCAGCTTGAAACGATCCAGATCGATGTGCAGCAGGGCCAGACTGCGGCCGCTCTGGCGCGAGCGCTGGCTGGCCTCATGCAAGCGCGCGCGGAACAGGCTGCGGTTGGCCAGGCCGGTCAGCTCGTCGTAGTGCGACAGGTAGCGCAGGCGCTCCTCTGCTTCGCGGCGGGCCGACAGATCGGCGAAGAAGCCGACGATATGGCTGACGTTGCCCTTGGTATCGCGTACCACATTGAGCTGCAGCCACTGTGGGTAGAGCTCGCCGTTCTTGCGCGTCTCGATCAGCTCGCCCTGCCAGTGATCGCCCTGCTCCAGTTCCAGGTTGATCATCTGGTACTGGCGGCGGGCTTCGCGGCTGCCGATCAGGGCCGCGACGTCCTTGCCGATCACGTCTTCCTGGCGATAACCGGTGACCTGGCTGAAGGCCTGGTTGACCGCCAACATGCGGTAGCTGGGATCGAGGATGAAAATGCCTTCGCTGGCCGCTTCGAACACCGTGCCGGCCAGGCGCTGCTGTTCTTCCTGCTGCTTGCGCGCACTGATGTCGCGCCGCGTGCCGAGCATTCGGATTACCCGGCCATCGGCATCGCGCTCCACCGCACGGCCGCGGTCTTCGATCCACACCCAGTGCCCGGCGGCGTGCTTGATGCGGTACTCGATCTGGTAACCGTCGGATTGCCCTTTCATGTGTTCGACCAGCGCCCGGCGCAGTGCAGGCAGGTCGTCCGGGTGCAGGCGCGGCTTGAGGTCGCGCAGCATGCCGTGGATCTCTTCGGGCTCGACGCCGAAGATTTCCTTGAGCTGGGAGTGATGCACCTCGTCGTTCTGCAGGTTCCAGTCCCACAACCCGAGCTCACTGGCCTCCAGCGCCATGGCCAGGCGTGCCTGGCTCTTGCCCAGGGCATGGGTCGCCTCGTCCAGCTCCAGGGTGCGCTCGGCCACGCGCATTTCCAGCTCGCCGTGGGCAGCGCGCAGCTCGCGTTCGACCCGTCGACGCTGCTCGACTTCCCGGGCCAGCTCGGCGTTGAGGCCCTCCGCCTGCTGCTTGGCGTATTCCAGGTTGGTGATCAGCGCCTGGTTGTGAAAGCGCTGCAGCAGGCTGCGCTGCACCAGAAGGTTGACCTGCCAGGCGACGACCACCAGCGACAGCAACAGAATCGCGCTGAGCACACCCCAGCCCCGCAACAGGCCGTCACCACTGGACATCATGTACGCGAGGGTTGGCAGCAGGCAGGGCAAGGCAAACGTCAGAAAGGCCGCCCGGCTGACGGCGTAGGCCACGCTGGCAGACAGGATTGCCGCGGCGATCAGGCCGTAGACCAGGGCCTGTTGATAGAACACGTCGGCGGGAACCAGCACGATGGCGGCAAACGCCAGGGTCAGGCCCGACGCGCCAGCACCCAGAAGAAAGCTGCGACGCCACTGGGGATGTGCCTGCCGGCTCGGCGGCGCCCGATTGAACGCGGTGACCTGCACCAGGCGCAACACGGCCAGCAGCACCATCCAGACCAGCCAGCCGGACAGCAATACCGTGCTGAGCGACTCCCAGAGCAGGTAGGCGCAGGCCAGGCCATTGAGCAGCATGAACAGGGTCGGCACTCGCGAGCCCTGGTACAACAGCCGCGTGCGCTCGGCCTCGATATCCGTGGCGAATTGCTGACGGATGGCGCGGTGGGGCTCCAGCGTCAGATCCTGTACTGCGGCGCTAGTCGAAACAGTCATAGGCGATGTTCTTGTAATGGTTGCCTATCGGATTGCAGCGCTTCAGCGGCAACCCCCCCAACGTCGCCGGAGCATACCCGAGCCAGACGTGATGCCCAACTGCCACCTGTGCCAATTCACCGGCTGGATGGCCCACTTTAGCCGTGGTCTATCGCCGCAGGCGGCGTGGAGCGCGGTGACCTGCCGGTCGTCCGTTATACCGTCGGCCTCCCGTGGTTTGCCCTCCCCGCCCCGCCCCCCTAGAATGCCGCGATGCAAAATGACCTCGATCACCTCCTCGAACGCCTGAACCCAGCCCAGCACCATGCGGTCACCACTCCGCCTGGTCATCAGTTGGTGCTGGCCGGTGCCGGCTCCGGCAAGACACGGGTGCTGGTGCACCGCATCGCCTTCCTGATCCAGCGGCTGAACGTCTCGCCGCACGCGATCCTGTCGGTGACCTTCACCAACAAGGCCGCCGCCGAGATGCGTCATCGCATCGAAGACATGCTGGGGCAGAGCCCGGCAGGCATGTGGGTCGGCACCTTCCACGGCCTGGCCCACCGCCTGCTGCGTGCGCACTGGCAGGAAGCAGGCCTGGCCGAGAACTTCCAGATCCTCGACTCCGATGACCAGCAGCGCCTGGTCAAGCGGGTGATCCGCGATCTGGGCCTGGACGAACAACGCTGGCCAGCCAAGCAGGCGCAGTGGTTCATCAACGGGCAGAAGGATGAAGGCATTCGCCCGCAGGGCATCCAGGCCGCCGGTGATCTGTTTCTCTCCACCATGCGCAGCATCTACGAAGCCTATGAAGCGGCCTGCGCCCGCACCGGGGTGATCGACTTCGCCGAGCTGCTGCTGCGTGCCCTCGACCTGTGGCGCAACAACGCCGGTCTGCTGGACCATTATCAGCGGCGCTTCCGCCACATCCTGGTGGACGAGTTCCAGGACACCAACGCCGTGCAGTACGCCTGGCTGCGTTTCCTGGCCAAAGGCGGCGAGAGCCTGATGGTGGTGGGTGACGACGATCAGTCGATCTACGGCTGGCGCGGCGCCAAGATCGAGAACATCCAGCAGTTCGACAGCGACTTCCCCGGCGCCGAAATCATCCGCCTGGAGCAGAACTACCGCTCGACCGCGAATATCCTCAACGCTGCCAACGGCCTGATTGCCAACAACCAGGGTCGCCTCGGCAAAGAGCTGCGCACCGACGTCGGCGACGGCGAGTTGCTGAGCCTGTACGCCGCGTTCAACGAACACGACGAAGCGCGCTACGTGGTCGAGACGATCGAGGACGCCCTGCGCAAGGAAGGCCTGAAACGCAGCGAAATCGCCATCCTGTATCGCTCCAACGCCCAGTCGCGGGTGCTGGAAGAGGCGCTGCTGCGGGAAAAGATCCCGTACCGCATTTACGGCGGTCAGCGCTTCTTCGAGCGTGCCGAGATCAAGAACGCCATGGCTTACCTGCGCCTGCTCGACGGCCGTGGCAACGATGCCGCGCTGGAGCGGGTGATCAACGTGCCGGCTCGCGGCATCGGCGAAAAGACCGTCGAGGCGATCCGTGAGTACGCCCGCGCCCACGATGTGTCGATGTGGGAAGCGATCCGCCTGATGCTGGCCAACAAGGCGCTGCCGGGCCGCGCTTCTGGCGCGCTGGCCGGCTTTATCGAGCTGATCGAGAACCTGGCGGCCAAGGTGCTGAGCATGCCGCTGCACCTGATGACGCAAACCGTCATCGAGCAGAGCGGGCTGATCACCTACCACAAGGAAGAAAAAGGCGAGAAAGGCCAGGCACGGGTAGAAAACCTGGAAGAACTGGTCAGCGCCGCGCGGACGTTCGAGAACGACGAAGACGACGAGCTGACGCCGCTGCAGGCCTTCCTGACCCATGCCTCCCTGGAGGCCGGTGACACCCAGGCCGCCGAGAATGAAGACAGTATCCAGTTGATGACCCTGCACAGCGCCAAGGGCCTGGAGTTCCCGCACGTGTTCCTGGTGGGCATGGAAGAAGGCCTGTTCCCGCACAAGATGAGCCTGGAAGAACCCGGCCGCCTGGAAGAAGAACGCCGCCTGGCCTACGTGGGCATCACCCGCGCCATGCAGAAGCTGGTGATCAGCTACGCCGAGACCCGCCGCCTGTATGGCAACGAGACCTACAACAAGGTGTCGCGCTTCGTCCGCGAGGTCCCACCCCAGCTGATCCAGGAAGTGCGCCTGTCCAACAGCGTCCAGCGCCCGTTCGGCTCCGGCAATCGCGACATGGGCGGCGCCAGCCTGTTCGCCGGCAGCGCCGTACCGGACACCGGTTTCAGCCTCGGCCAGCGCGTGCGGCATTCGTTGTTCGGCGAAGGCACCATTCTCAATTTCGAAGGGGCCGGCGCTCAGGCGCGGGTGCAGGTGAATTTCGAGGACGAGGGCAGCAAGTGGCTGATGCTCGCCTACGCCAAGCTCGACGCACTTTGATGGAACACCGGACGCCTGGCGTCCGGTGACAGCCTGGCGATTGTAGCCGTCCCATGCTGACGCGGGTTCACCCGCACAATGTTTGCCCACTCGACTCGTGCATGACAGGGAGACTCTTGATGAACCGCCGCACTCTTTTCGGCGCTGCCGCCGCGCTCGTTGCTGCCATCGGCCTGACCGGCTGCAAGGACGACACTGCCAGTACCCCGCAGGCTGCTGCCGAACCGGCGCAGAGCTTCCACTGGAAGATGGTCACCGCCTGGCCGAAGAACTACCCGGGCCTGGGCACGTCCGCCGAGCGCCTGGCCGAACGGGTCAACGCCATGAGCAATGGTCGTCTGACCATCAAGGTCTACGCCGGCGGCGAGCTGGTGCCGCCGCTGGAGGTCTTCGACGCCGTGTCACGCGGTACCGCTGAACTGGGCCACGGTGCAGCCTATTACTGGAAGGGCAAAGTGCCGGCGGCGCAGTTCTTCACCGCCGTACCGTTCGGCCTGTCGACCTCGGAAATGAATGCCTGGTTGAGCAAGGGTGGCGGTCAGGCACTGTGGGACGAAGCCTACGCGCCGTTCGGCGTGAAGCCGATGGTGGTGGGCAACACCGGCATGCAGATGGGCGGCTGGTTCAACAAGGAAATCAATTCCCTGGATGACCTCAAGGGCCTGAAGATCCGTACCCCGGGCCTGGGTGGCGAAGTGTTCACCCGCCTGGGTTCGATCACCGTCAACCTGCCTGGCGGCGAGGTGTTCACCGCCCTGCAGACCGGCGCCATCGACGCCACCGACTGGGTCAGCCCCTACAACGACCTGGCCTTCGGCCTGCACAAGTCGGCCAAGTACTATTACTACCCGGGCTGGCAGGAACCCCAGGCAGTCCTCGAGCTGCTGATCAACCAGAAGGCCCTCGACAGCCTGCCTGCCGACCTGCAAGCCATCCTCACCGAAGCGGCCCGCGCTGCCAGCCAGGACATGATGGACGACTACGTCTATCACAACGCCACCGCCCTGGACGCCCTGAAGGCACAAGGTACCCAGCTCAAGCGTTTCCCCGACGAAGTGCTTGATGCCATGCAACGCGAATCCGAAGTGGTGCTTGGCGAACTGGCCGCGCAAAGCGAGCTGAACGGCCGCATCTGGGCCTCGATGCAAGCCTTCCAGGCCACCGTGAGCGAGATGCACAAGATCTCCGAGCAGGAGCTGTACAACTGGCGCTAAGCCGCTCCGGTTGCCCTGCATGCGGCACACGCAAACGGAACCCTCGGGTTCCGTTTGTCGTTCCAGAGCCACCGCCATCGAAGTGAGGCCCATACTCGTCGGCGAGGTGAGCCGATGAAAAAACCGACAACCACCGCGCCACAGATCCTCGACGCCGCCCTCCACCTTGCCGACACCTGTGGCTGGGAGCGTCTGCACCTGTTCGACGTCGCCGCCCACCTGGGCATCGACCTCGACACCATCGCCCAGCACTACCGCGAGAAAGACGAACTGGTCGAAGCCTGGTTCGATCGTGCCGACCAGGCCCTTCTGCAGCGCGCCAAATCCGGCGACCTGATGACCCTGGACGCGACCCGGCGCCTGGAAGAGCTGATGCTCGCCTGGCTGGACAGCCTGTCGCCACACCGGGCCGTCAGCGGTCAGATGCTGCTGTACAAACTCGAACCCGGGCACGTGCACCTGCAGGTACTCGGCCTGCTGCGCATCAGCCGTACGGTGCAGTGGTGGCGCGAGGCGGCCCGACGGGAAACGTTGCACCTGAGCCGTATCGCCGAGGAAACCCTGCTGACGGGCGCCTACCTGCGCAGCGTCATCCACTGGCTGCGCCATCCCGAAGAGGACCCCGTGGATTTCCGCGCCTTCCTGCGGCGCCAGCTCCGGTGCGGCCCGTTGATCCTGTTGCTGCGGTGACGGCCTGCGTGCCGGTTTTGGCATGGCAGCAGATCATCGCCAACAACCGCTTGTTTGCCGATGATCAGCGCGGCTCGAACAAAAGCAAAAGCCAGAAACATTCTCTGGCTAGCCAGCAACTGTCATGCGGTGCAAGATGCCGCGCGTAGACCCAATAACCAAGAGAAACCCCTGATGCAGCGTTTCCTCAGTATTGCCCTGGCCATGGTTATCGGCCTGTCCTTCAGCCTCGAAGCCGACGCCAAGCGTTTCGGCGGCGGCAAGTCCTTCGGTTCGGCCCCGAGCCACCAGACCCGCCAGGCGACCCCACAATCCCAGCCCGCAGCTGCCGCTCCGGCAGCCGGTCGTTCGCCCGCTGCTGCCAGCGGCGCTTCGCGCTGGCTCGGCCCGCTGGCCGGCCTCGCCGCCGGTGGCCTGCTGGCGTCCATGTTCATGGGTGACGGCTTCGAAGGCCTGCAGATCATGGACATGCTGATCTTCGGCCTGATCGCCTTCCTGCTGTTCCGCTTCCTGTCCGCCCGTCGCCGTCAGGCCCAGGCTCAGGCCCACCCGGCTGCCGCTGGTGGTGCACCGTATCAGCGCGAAATGCCGGAGCAGCCTGCTCCGAACTCGATCTTCGGTGGCGGCAGCGCTTCAGCCATCAAGCCCGTGATCAACGCGCCGGCCTGGTTCAACGAGCAGAGCTTCGTCGCCGCTGGCCGTGAGCACTTCCTCAGCCTGCAGCAACACTGGGACGCCAACGAGATGGATCAGATCTCCGAGTTCGTCACCCCGCAACTGCTGGAATTCCTCAAGCGCGAGCGCGCCGATCTGGGTGATGGCTTCCAGTCCACCTACATCGACAACCTGGAAGTGCAGCTGGACGGCGTTGACGACCAGGCTGAGAAGACCATCGCTACCCTGACCTTCAACGGTCTGTCGAAAACCTCGCGTTTCGACCAGGGCGAAGCGTTCAGCGAAAGCTGGCGTCTGGAGCGTGCCGTTGGTGACAACCAGCCATGGCTGGTTGCTGGTATCCGCCAGAACTGATCGCGCTGACGCAACACCGAAAACCCCGGGCCCTGGCCCGGGGTTTTTCGTTTCAGCGCCATAGCTGCGGTGCGCCGCTATCCGGATCAGGCGACACCTTGGCGCCGAACCTCAGCGCCGGACAAAGCAGCGCCAGACCAAGACCGACAGTACCAGGACCAGCCAGGCCAGCGGGGTGATGAAGAGCACCAGGCTGGCGATGGATTGCCGACCGACCTCAGTGTGATACACCAGACGCACGCCACCGCCCTCGGGTTTCTCGACGGCAATCAGCACCGCATTCTGCAATTTACCCAACGTGCCGTTGTTCGGCATCCGGACGGGAAGCGTGCCCAAGGTTTTCTTGAGTTCGCTCCAGGCATCCAGGCTGTTATCGATAAGCGGCAAGGATTTGTACGGGCGGAAATAGCTGGGCGCCAGGTTGCTCAGGGTCAGGCTATGCGCCTGAGCGTCTGCATACACCGCAACGATGCCTGCGACCCGCTCTTCCAGCCGAGCCCGAACGTCCTGAGCCAGGACCTCGACCAACGCGCCACGATCACCATGCAACAACCCATCGTAGGCCCGCGACAGCTGCCCGCCTTCGCTCTCGAAGCCATCCACAAATGCAGACCAATCACTCTGTGCAACCAGCTTCAGGATGGCCTGCTTGCTGGCCAGGCAATCGTCCTCTTGCGGGCATAGCTGTTGGAGGTCGCCGATGGCGACAGGCGACAAGGTCGTACCCAGGAGTGTCGAGTACTCTCCGGGCCGGCCTTCCTCCCAGAGCCCGGCCAGCCCGTGCAAAGCAGGCAGGGCGCTGAACGCTTCATGCGCTGGCGCAACCATCGCCTGGCCCCAGCGGTAGTGCTGGCAGTCGACGCGAAAGGACAGAGCAGGCGGGACCGCATCAGGATCGGCCAGCAGACCGCAGGAGAGCCCCGGGCCGGAGGGTTTGAAGATCACCCGCGTACCGAGCGCAGGCACATGCTGGCCCAGATCATCCCCTTCGTGCAGCACCAGATCGGGATAACCCATGGCTGCCGCGTGCAAACGGTAGAACGTGGCCGGCCACAGTTGCTGCGCATCGACCAGCACCAGCAGGGTCAATCCTCCGGACAACAGGGCGACGGCACCCAATGGTCGCTTGCGTTGCCGGGGAGCCAGCAGCCCGAGACTGCCGGCGTAAATCAATGGCAACCCCAAGACCAGGCCCGGAAACGCCAAGAACGAGTCTGAGGCCCAGACGAACAGCAGGTAATGGCTGCTGCACAGGACTGCCAGCACGCCGCACAACAACCCGAAGGCAGCAGCGATCGCCCCCCATCCCCGGCGTGCATTCAGCACCAGAACCGAGGTACCTGCGGCCACCAACGCCACCGTTATCAACAGGACATAATCCGGCGACGCCATTATCTCTAGCATGGCAAGTTCCTCCCTCCGCAGGCGAACACTTGCTTGTCCTGCACATGCATCTGTTTCCAGGCCAGCCGACCGTCACGTTCCAGCCCATAGGAAACACCCTGCGCAGCACCGGTCTGGTCGAAACGCCAGACGCCTGCAAGCGCACCCGAAGCCGTCAGCGCCAACCAGGTGCCCACTGCGTTCCCTTCGCGATACCAGCCGTGCATGAAATAGCCGCTGCCTTCTTCATAGACCCAGTAGCCCTCTCGCTTCTCGTTCACGAGAACACCGCACTCGACGAGCACGCCGTCAGCATTCCGTTGCTTGTCGCTTGCAGCGGCGCAGCCATCGGCATCGACCACCGGCGCAGCCAACTCCTTCACGAGAGCCAGCGGCACCCAATCAAACGCGTACACAGGAGTTGCCAGCAGCACCAGTGCACCTATCAGCGCGCGCATATCAACGAGCCTCCAATTTCATGAACGGGTACACCCAGCGCACCGTGCGCGGCGTCGCATCCAGCGTGGTCAATTGCTCGATGCGCACGACCTCCCCGTGAAATTTGAATACGTCTCCGGGGAACAGGAAATTCTCCAGCAGCGGGTCGGCCATATCGGCAGAACGCGAAACGGGCATCAGCGCCTGGCCGGTGGCGTCGAGGAAACGAAAGCGGCCGAACAGCGTCTGCGCCGGCTGCTGCAACTCGACAGCGCCGGCAGGCAGTGCATTCGCCGCGACCAGCCACGGCGTTTCGCTCGCCGGGTAAGGGAGCGCCTGCCAGGCCATGACGACAGGGCAGGACAGTTCGCTCTCGACCTGGATGTCATGGAAAAAGCGCTGTTCACCATCAGGGCTCTGCAGCTCCCACCGCGTGCGATCCAGATGGCTGTCGGGCAACTGCGTGTAGCGGCGGTACTTATCCACAGGCAGGCGGCCCATCGACCGCCAACGCAGGGCTGGCAAACCGCTGTCCACCACCCGAAGCTGACAGACAGCGCTCAGCGGGAGCGGCAGAAACAGCTCGTGATACTCCTCGCCCGGTCGCTGTGCTGGCAGCTCCTGAGGCAGGTCGAGCCCGGTATGGGCCAGCGCTATGTGCCATGTCGACGGCACAGAGGCAGCACTGCGCAACTCGGCGTCCGTGGAAAAACGAACATCGGCGAGCCGTTCTTCTTTCCCCCGCAACAGCCGCACAGGCAAACGCTCGGGTGGCGCCCCCTCAAAACGCAGCCGGTACAGATCGGCGACCAGAAACGCCTCGCTGCGCACGAGCCGATCCCACAACCCGTCATAACGCCCCGAATGCGCATACCGCACACGGTGCCAGCCCCGGTGCGCGGGGTAGTCCGCCGGGACGAAATGCAGGCTTTGCTCACCCAGGTTGACCACCTCGATCAGCCACTCCCCGGGCAATTCGCCCGGGCGCGAGGTGATCGAGCTGTCGCCAGCCCGGATGACCCGCTCCTCGTGCGCGAGCTCCAGCCATAGCGATTGTTCAGCGGCGACCGTCTGCTTGCGCACCACATCGGCCACGACCCAGGCCGGCTCTTCGTAAGCGCAACCCGCGCCGTATGCCGGCCTCCAGAACACCTCGAAGCGGTGCGCTGCGACCTCACGTACCGGGTACTCGACGGGCTGTTGCGACAACGCCAGATCTGCACCCACCCCGACGCGGGAGGGGCGCAGCGACGCATCCAGACGCATATCGAGCGTGCACCGCAGGCTGCCGTCCTGGTTGAACAGGCGAACGTTCTCCACCGCGACGACCGCCTCAGGCGCTACGGCGGCGCTGCCGGTTGCAGGAAGACGTAACTCGAACCAGTCGCGCTTGTCAGGACTGGCATTGAAGCCGCCAAAGCCCGCCTTGCGCTCGAGCGTACCCGCCATCGACCCAGGGACTGGCAGCGAAACGGCCTCAGGGCCGGGCAACTGGAAGGGCGAATAGAATTCGGTGTGAGCGCTTTCGAACAGGCCATGCCCTTCTCGACCGCTCATCATCAGCAGCAACACCAACCAGGCCAATGCGACCAGGCCACCCAGCACGAAGCGGCGCGTGTGCATTTCCTTCTGCACCCGAACGGCGATAGGCTGGCTACTGACAGAGGCGGTCTGGGGGGCAGCAGAGGTTTCGGATGCATCCTGCATGGAGTCGAAGGTTCCGTCCTTTCACGAGGCGGCAAGGGTGCCGTCAAAGGCCGGCCGGCTCAAGCAGCAATTGCCCCGTTTGGTAACCGATAGAGTTTTCCGCCCCCGTAGGGGGCCTCACGCGCCGACCGTCGATCATCACCGATACCTGAATTCCCGGCGCTGAGGTATAAAGCAGCCGCCCATTAGGAGAGCCCGCCGTGGAAGAAGTCATCGAACAACTGCGCGAACTCAATGAACCGGTACCGGTGCCGCTAGAGTTGCCCGAGGAAGAAACCCTGGTGGAAATCCAGGAACAGATCCTCATCCACCTGCCGTTCGAGCTGCGCGAGTACCTGCTCAAGGTCAGCGATGTGGTCTACGGCCGTCTGGAGCCGGTGACCGCCACCGACCCGCAGTCGCACACCTACCTGCCGGAAGTCGCTGCCGAGGCCTGGAGCCTGGGCCTCCCGCGAGACCTGGTCCCGCTGTGCCAGGACGGCCGCGACTATTACGCGGTGGATGTGGAAGGCCAGGTGTGGCTGTGGGACGGCGATGAAGAAGAATTGACCGACGAGAGCTGGGATTCGGTCTGGCACTGGTGCCGCGACGTCTGGCTGGAAAGCTGAGTGCGTTCAGCCGGCTGGCGCAGGCTGTTCCCTGTGTAAGCCGTGGGTGGATGGCGCTTCGCTCAGCCACCCCAACACCTGAGAACATGGCCGTTGAAGCGCCTCCCACAGGCCGCTCACAGGAACGGGTTCAGCCCTCGCCCTGCTCCAGCGCCAGCAGGTTGAGCAGAAACCGCGCGAAGTAGATCAGGTCCTGCTCCATGGCATGGCGCGCCGCCTTGGCATCTCCCGCCTCGATGGCGGCGAAGGCGTCCTCGTGGAAATCATTGAGCCGCAGCGACAGGTCCGCACCGGTGAACAGCCGGTTGAAGAACGGCCCGATCTGCAGCCACAACGTTTCGATGGACCGCAGCAACACCGGGTTGCCACAGGCGCCATAGAGCTGCAGGTGAAACTGGCTGTTGGCGTTGAGGTAGTCCTGCACCTGGCGCTGCTCAATGGCCACGTCCATGCGCCGTACGCAGTCGCGCAGGCTGGCCAGGTCCGCCGCATTCAGACGCGGCGTGGCCAGCTCCACGGCAAGCCCCTCCAGCCCCATGCGCACCTGGAAAATGTGCTCGTAACGCTGGCGCGTCATCGCCGGCACCCGCACCGAGCGTTGCTGTTCACCCTCCAGCGCGCCTTCTGCCACCAGGCGCTGCAAGGCGGCGCGCACCGGCATCGGGCTGGTGCCCCACTGGGCGGCCAGATCACGGATCTTCAGGCGTTCGCCTGGTTGGAAATGCCCGGCCAGCAGGCCGGCACGGATGTTCTGGTACAGCTGTTCCTGCAAATTATCGACCATCACCCATCTCCAACGGTGGCGCCGGTAATTGAGCGAGGGTCAGGCTACAGTCACGCATGTAAAACCTCCGGGCAGAAAGCGCACGAGTCTACCCGTGCGGGGCTTTTTGTACCTTACTGGCTTGATCGCAATTTAATCTGTGATCACATAATTGAATTCAGTAGCCAAATCGTGGCGTATTAATTCTGAAGTTTACTAAAGTGTGATCACAAAATATCATGCCGATACGTTATTAAAGAGGTATGTCGAGATGACCGCCAGTGGTATCAGCCCAGCCGCCGTGGAACAGTTCGTGGCACGCGAGCGCGACCGGTTCATGGCCCGCAACCCAAAGTCCGTGGCGCTGGCCGAGCGGGCTCGTCACTCGCTGTATGGCGGCGTACCGATGCACTGGATGGCGGATTGGTCGACGCCGGTGCCGCTCTTCGTCGAACGTGCCAAAGGCGCGCGCTTCTATGACGTGGACGGGCACGAGTACATCGACTTCTGCCTGGGTGACACCGGCACCATGTTCGGCCACTCGCCTGACCCGATCGCCAAGGCCATCGCCGAGCAAGGCATCAATGGCCTGACCACCATGCTGCCAGGCGAAGACGCCGTGGTCTGTGGCGAACTGCTCGCCGAGCGTTTCGGTCTGCCTTACTGGCAAGTCACGGCCACCGCCACCGACTCCAATCGCTATGTGCTGCGCTGGGCGCGCGCCATCACCCAGCGCAAGACTCTGCTGGTGTTCGACGGCTGCTACCACGGCACGGTGGATGACGTGATGGTGCGCCACCGTGACGGAGCCACCGTGCCGCGCTCCGGGCTGATCGGCCAGGCGTACGACCTGACCGAGTACAGCCGGGCCATCCCCTTCAATGATATCGACGCCCTGGAGGCCGCCTTGGCCCAGGGTGATGTCTGCGCCCTGCTCTGCGAGCCGGCCATGACCAATATCGGCATGGTCCTGCCCGAGCCGGGATTCATGCAGAAGTGCCGGGAGCTGACCCGCAAGTACGGCAGCCTGCTGATCATCGACGAAACCCACACCATCTCCACCGACATTGGTGGTTGCACCCAGCTGTGGAACCTGGAGCCGGATTTCTTTGTGGTCGGAAAACCGATTGCCGGTGGTGTGCCGTGCGGCATCTTCGGTTGCAGCGCGGCCATGGCCGAGGCCATGACAGACGCCCGCAAGCGCGCTAGCGAAGGCAGCCACGGCCATGGCCACAGCGGCATGGGCACCACCCTGTCAGCCAATGCCCTGGCCATGCATTGCATGCGCGCCAACCTGGAACAGGTCATGACGCCCGCCGCCTATGCCCACATGCTGCCCCTGGCCAAGCGCCTGGCCGATGGTTTCCGTCAGTTGATCAGCCAACACAACCTGCACTGGTCGGTGACCGAACTGGGCGCGCGCAGCGAATTCCAGTTCTGCGCCACACCGCCGAAAACCGGTGCCGACGCCGAAGCCGCCTTCCACGATGAACTGCAGATGGCCCTGCACCTGTACCTGATCAACCGCGGCATTCTGATCACGCCGTTCCACAACATGACCCTGTGTTGCCCGGCCACCACGGCGGAGGATGTGGATAATCTGATCGCTACCCTGGGCGAAGGCATCAGCGAGCTGCTGGCAATCCCCGGCGCCCGTGACTGAACCCGTTTGTGGGAGGGGCTTCAGCCGCGATGATCGCCGCTGAAGCGCCTCCCACGATGTACCGGCCATAACCTTATGGTGCGCATGGCGCACCCTGTGCGAGACCCCGTCATGCAATTCGCCGATCCCCAGGAAGCCCGCGACTTTCTCGACCGCCACCCGGAGGTGCGCAGCATCGAGCTGATGCTGATCGATGCCAATGGCATTCCACGCGGCAAGCTGCTGCACCGCAACGAACTGTTGGCCATTTACGAGAACGGCCGCCCCCTGCCCAGTTCGATCCTGTCACTGACCATCCAGGGCGAAGATGTGGAAGAAAGCGGCCTGGTCTGGGAAGTGGCCGATGCCGATTGCTGGACGTATCCGCTGCCCGGCAGCCTGACCCTGCAACCCTGGCGCGCCGTGCCCACCGGCCAGTTGCAGGTCAGCATGCACCCAACCCAGGGCCTCCCGGCCACGCCGGGCGACCCCCGGCATGTGCTGGTGCGCACCATCGAGGCGCTGAAGGCCGACGGTTATCACCCGGTCATGGCCGTGGAACTGGAGTTCTACCTGCTGGACAAGCAGCGCGACGCCACCGGCCGCCCGCAGCCGGCGCTGCAGATGAACGGTGTGCGCCCGCAGGCGCCGCAGGTCTACGGCGTGTATGAACTGGAGCAGATGCAGCCGTTCCTCGACGACCTCTACGCCGCGTGCGAGGTGCAGGGCCTGCCGGTGCGCACGGCCATTTCCGAGTACGCCCCCGGCCAGTTGGAGCTGACCCTGGAGCACCGTTTCGACGCGCTTCAGGCCATCGACGAAGGCGTACGCTACAAGCGCCTGGTCAAAGGCGTGGCCAACAAGCACGGGCTGCAAGCCTGCTTCATGGCCAAGCCGTTCGGCGACCTGGCCGGCAGTGGCATGCACCTGCACGTCAGCCTGGCCGATGAGCAGGGCAACAACCTGATGGCCAGCGAAGACCCCACAGGCACACCGCTGCTGCGCCACGCCATTGGCGGCATGATGGCCACGCTCAACGACACCCTGGCGATCTTCTGCCCCAACGCCAACTCCTTCCGCCGCTTCCAGGCCAACAGCTATGCGCCGCTGGCCAAGAGCTGGGGCGTCAACAACCGCACCGTGTCGTTCCGCGTGCCGGGCGGCCCGGCTCACAGCCGCCATGTGGAACACCGCATCTGCGGCGCCGATGCCAACCCCTACCTGGCAGCCGCCGCGATCCTTGCCGGCATCCACCATGGCATCAAACAGCGCATCGATCCGGGCGAAGCCATTGTCGGCAACGGCTATGAACAGGCCCGCGAAACCCTGCCCACCGACTGGCTCACGACGTTGCGCGCGCTGGAAGCATCCGCCTGGGCAAGGGAGGCTTTGGGCGAAGAGTTCCTCAAGGTATTCCTGGCGATCAAATGGGCCGAGTACCGTCAGTTCATGGGCGAAGTCAGCGAGCAGGACTGGCGCTGGTACCTGACCCAGGCCTGACCGCCCTGCAACCACAGCCCGTAGGGTGGGCCGGGCGGCGATCCGCTTCAGCCCACCACTGCGATCACACCGCTCGCGCTGCCTTGCGGCCTTTAGAGCGGCATGCAGCGCCCGTTGAAGGCTGCCTCCTGCGGACCGTCAAAACACAGCTGGCCTTGCCCATCAGGCTTGGCACTGCGTGTCGGGTAATAGGGATTACGCGCCTCCGGCAAACTCGCCAACTGCTGCTCATCCAACGCTCCCCGCGGTAGCTGCACCAGCAGCGCCAGCAGGCGCCGCTTGGCTTCCAGATCCTGTAGGCGGCCGGCATACAGACGCATATCCGGCCCGGCAATAGCCAGCAGAATATTGCCGGCACGATTACGCAGCCCGCCAACGGCGCGCGGGGTGACAGCAGCCTCCTCCAGCGCGGCGGCGAAGGCCGAGGGCTCCAGCCGCGACAATGCTGCAGCCTGCGAGTAGGGCGTCAGGCTGGCATTGATGGTCATCTGCGGACGAAACCACAGCAACAGGTTGAGGTATTCCACACCCGATACGCTGTCCTGCAACTGCGCATACATCTGCGCGATACCGAAAAACTCGCGCTGCATGGGCTTGAGCAGCGAGCGCTCCTCCTCGCTGAACGGCGCCGGCATCACCGGCAACGGGATCAGCCCGTGGCGATACAAGCGTACCTGCCATTCCAGGTTGCGGTTGACCAGAACGCCCAGGAGCATTTTCAGCACCAGATTGTCCGCTCGAATCAACTGCTCGCGCAGCTGGCTCAGCTCCCAGTGCAATCCGGACCGCGCCAGATTTCCCTGACCATCCAGGGCCATTTGCAGCATAAACAGATCGAACAGTTGCTGACCCTTGTACATATAGGTCAGTCGCGGCACCGGCTCGGCGATGCTCACCGAGGTCAGCGTGCGGTAATCCTCCAGGTCGAGAAAATGCATGTAGCGCGCGCGCAATATGCTCTGAGCCAGGTTGATATCCGGCAGCTGGGCGGCCTGTGCCAGCAGCTTTTCGAAGCAGCCAGGCGTCTCGATCTGACAGAACAGCGAACCTTCCGGCACCGGCAGGCGGTCGACCGTCGGTGCCGTGTAGTCGGCGTCGGTCACGCCACGGCCGGCGAACCAACGTTCGTAATCCTGCAGGCGGGCCGCACCGAGGGCATCGGGTTGCTGGTCGAACGGCGCATCCAGTCCGCTCAGATACAGATAGGCATGGCTCTCGCCCGTCGCAGCCTGTACCTGTTGCTGCCATTGCTGCACCTCGGCGCTCAGCGGGTCGTCCTGCAACCAGGCGCTACCCGCAACCGCTAGCACCAATAGTCCGACGACGCCGATCAACCACTTCATGGGCGCCCCTCGCTGGCGACCTTGATATAGCGGCCGCCCACGCTGATGCCCATGCCGCCGTATTCCTGACAGCCCTCGGCGAAGATCTCCAGCACCCGCAGCTCGATCCCCTCGCGCAGCAGGTGAACCCCGCAGTTGGCACCCAGGTCGGCTTCTTCCAGGCGCATCTGCACCGTGCCGCCCACCAGGACGCCCTCCAGCTCGCCAAGAGCGGCCGGCCCGTATTCCTCGACAGACGTGCTGAGTCGCACCGGCCAGAAGCTGGCACGGTACGCACCGGCTTCCTGGCGAATATCCAGTTCGCTCCACACCGCCTGGCCTTCGTAACGCACGTAACGCCCCACCGGGCTTGCGCTCAACGCCTGGTAATCCAGCGCCTGGGTGACCTTGGCCAGGTTATGCAGGGTCGCCTTGTCGGCCTGATTGTCCTTCAGGGCCAGGCTCAGCCAGGCCCGGGCCATGCCAGGCTGACCGGCACGCAGATTGGCCAGAGCCAGGTTGTTCAGGGCCAGCTCGTAGCCGCCGGTGTCATCGGATTCTGCACGGCGCAACTGGCGCTCGAAGGCTTTCGTGGCGGCGTCATGGCGACCCGCCTGGTAGGCAGCCGTCCCGACCTGGTTGCATTGCGCCGAGGTGGCGCACGGTTCCTCTGCCAGTGCTGGCAGGGCAAACGGGAACAGCAGCAATAGCGCGGCGTTGCGGAGGGAAATCATCTGGCATCCTTGCAGGGAGAAAGCGCTATCTTAACCGGCGTGCAATGAAACACCCGTTATCGTGCGTCACACCGTGATGGACACCCCACCGCCCCCTCTCCCCAATGTTCGGAGCACCCATGGAAGCCGGTACCGCCCAACTGACAATGACCGTATTGATGACCCCGGACATGGCCAACTTCTCCGGCAATGTCCACGGCGGCACCCTGCTCAAGTACCTCGATGAAGTGGCCTACGCCTGCGCCAGCCGTTATGCGGGCCACTACGTGGTCACCCTGTCGGTGGACCAGGTGATCTTCCGCGAGCCCATCCATGTCGGCGAGCTGGTGACCTTCCTCGCCTCGGTCAACTACACCGGCCGTACGTCCATGGAAGTCGGTATCAAGGTGGTCACCGAGAACATCCGCGAACGCTCCGTGCGCCACACCAACAGCTGCTTCTTCACCATGGTCGCGGTGGATGAACAGGGAAAATCAGCGGAAGTACCGCCTCGTCAACCTCAATCAGCGGAAGAACGTCGACGCTTCGACCAGGGTCGCCAACGCCGCGAAATTCGACAAGAGCTGGAAAGCCGTTACCAGGCACTCAAGAGCGAGTAACGGCGCTGCCTTGGCGGCCTTTATGCGACGTCAAACACATCCTGTATAAATATCATTTAGTTATAAGCAGGCTTTCTATATAAAATATCGGTCTTTTGGTCGAGCAATTCGGCCGCCTTCAGCCCATACAGCTCTGCGCTGTACTCCCCTCCAGTGCAGACACGTCAGGCCCTTGTTCCCCGGGAGACCGCATGCCTCACCACACCCCCTTGATAGCGACCATTGCCGCCGGCTTCGTGCTGGCCTACCTGTTCGGCAGCCTGGCCAACCGCCTGCGCCTGTCGCCACTGGTAGGCTACCTTCTCGCTGGCGTTATCGTTGGTCCCTTTACCCCCGGCTTCGTTGCCGACAAAGAGCTGTCCCACGAGATTTCCGAGATCGGCGTCATCCTGCTGATGTTCGGCGTGGGTCTGCACTTCTCCCTTAAAGACCTGATGTCGGTAAAGCACATCGCCATTCCCGGCGCGATCGTGCAGATCGCCGTCGCGACCCTGCTGGGCATGGGCCTGGCCTGGGCCATGGACTGGACCTGGGGCGCGGGCCTGGTCTTCGGCCTGGCACTGTCGGTGGCCAGTACCGTGGTGCTGCTGCGTGCGCTGGAAGAGCGTCAGCTGATCGACAGCCGTCGCGGCAAGATCGCCGTCGGCTGGCTGATCGTCGAAGACCTGGTGATGGTCCTGGCGCTGGTACTGCTGCCAGCCCTGTCCGGCGTGCTCGGTGGCATCCCGCAGGGCAACAGTGACGCCAGCATCGGCATGCAGTTGCTGATCACCCTGGGCAAGGTCACCGCCTTCGTCGCGCTTATGGTCGTGGTCGGCCGTCGGGTCATTCCCTGGCTGCTGGAGCGCAGCGCCGGCACCGGCTCGCGTGAGCTGTTCACCCTGGCCGTGCTGGCCATCGCCATGGGCATCGCCTACGGCTCGGCGCAGCTGTTCGGCGTGTCGTTCGCCCTAGGCGCGTTCTTCGCCGGCATGATCCTCAACGAGTCGGAATACAGCCACAAGGCCGCGGAAGACTCGCTGCCGCTGCGCGATGCCTTCGCGGTGCTGTTCTTCGTTTCCGTGGGCATGCTGTTCAACCCGGCAATCCTGCTTGATAAGCCGCTGCTGGTGCTCGGCACCTTCCTGGTCATCGTCGTCGGCAAATCCCTGGCCGCCATGCTCATCGTCATGGCATTCCGCAAACCGCTGAGCACGGCGCTGACCATTTCGGTGAGCCTGGCGCAGATCGGCGAGTTCTCCTTCATCCTCATCGGTCTCGGCATCGGCCTGAGCCTGGTGCCGGAAGCCGCCCGCGACCTGGTACTGGCCGGTGCGATCCTGTCGATCCTGTGCAACCCGCTGCTGTTCCTGCTGATCGATCGCCTGCAGCCCTGGCTGGACCGCCGCGAGCACACCACCCCGGCCGACCTGGCCACTGAAGAGCCGGACGAAGACCACGACCTGCACCCGATCACCGAGGTTGGCCACGCGATCCTCATCGGTCACGGCCGGGTCGGCAGCCGCATCAGCAAGCGCCTGCGCGCTGAAGGCATCCCGCTGGTGATCATCGACGACAACCGCACCCGCGCCCAGGAGCTGCGCGAGGAAGGCTTCAGCGTCGTACTCGGCAACGCCGCCAGCACCCATGTGCTGGAGCTGGCCAATGTCACCCAGGCGCGCTGGCTGATGATCGCCATCCCCAACAGCCTGGAAGCCGGCCAGATCGCCCTCCACGGCCGTCAGGCCAATGCCGGCCTGGACATCATCGCCCGCGCCCATTTCGACGACGAAGTGGACTACCTCAAGGAGCACGACGCGGACCTGGTGGTGATGGGCGAGCGGGAAATCGCTCGGGTGATGTTCGAACGCCTGGGGATCAACGCCGCCACGGCGTAAGCCTCAGCACGCGTTTTTCAGCCCCAGCTTATCGGGTAAGCTGGGGCTCCCCTTCCCGAGTTCGAACCCCATGCTGACCCTCGGCAACCTGTTCATCCTGATGCTGCTGGCCGCCGCCGGCGCCTGGCTGTGGCATGCCCACGGCTTGCGCGAACGGGCGTTGGCGCTGGTCAAGCAGCATTGCGCCAAGGTCGACGTGGAACTGCTCGACGGCAACGTAGCGCTGCGCCGCATCGCCCTGTTGCCCGATGGTCGGGGACGCAAGCGCCTGGCACGGGTCTATGGTTTCGAATTCACGGTCACCGGCGAACAGCGCCATGTCGGCAGCATCACCATGTTCGGCCCGCACCTGGGCCGCATCGAACTGGCGCCGCATCCGTTTCGTGAGCCGCCGCCAAGCGAACACCCGCACGCCCAGGTTATCGAACTTGATCGCTGGCGCCGCGAGCATCAGCCTCCCGGGGACTGAGCCGCTTCGACCTGTGCCATGAGCCGCTGCCAGTCGGCCTCCACCGCGTAGGTCATCGGTCGTCGGAACAATCGGCACAGACCACGGAACCAGACGCGCTGGCGGCGCTGCTGGTTATGTCGACAGCCTTCCAGCAGCCAGTCCGGGTCGAAGCCGTCCCACACACCCGCCGGGACCCATTGATTGCCCCAGACCCGGGGCGCGACCTCGAACAGATAGATGGCGTCCAGCTCTTCACACGGCAAGCCGCTGTCGATCAGCAGCCGCGCCAGGTGATTGTGCTGGTGCGCCTCCCACGGCACGTCCAGCCACAATTCGGACAGCGCGAGCCAGAGTGACTCCCGCCCCGTCATGGCTCAGATCCCGCCGGGCAAGAGAAAGGCCGCGACGCGCTCCGCGGCGTCCTGCGGAAATTCCTGCATGAAACAATGCCCGCCAGCCACCACCTGGCCCTGCACGTGCGCATTGCTCGCGCACCAGCGCGCCACCGACTTGGCCACGAACGGGTAGCTGCGCTGGCCGTGCAGCACTAGGGTCGGCGTCGTCACCTTGCCCAGTGACGGCCACAAGCGCCGGGGGAAGGAAGAGAAGATATCGGCCTCGCGGCTGGGCCGGCATTTCAGCTCGGCACCGGCGTCCGTGTCCTTCAGCGCATGGGCGATGTAGGCATCGAACGCCGCCTCGTCCCAGCCCTTGAACATCCCGCGGCCATGCAATGCTGCATGGGCGGCGGCGCGGTCCGTCCAGTCGTTGCGTCGGTTGTGCGCCTTGCTTGCCAGGGTGTTGCGGCGAATCAGGCCGACCACGTCGGACAGCGCCATCACCCCGATCATCGCCGGCGAGAACAGCACCGGATCGAGCAGCACCGCACGCTGGAAGACCTGCGGCTGCTGCGCCAGCATCAGGCTGGTGAGCACCCCGCCAAAGCTGTGGCCCACCGCGAACACCCGGGCATCGCCAAAGAGGGATCGCCTGGCAGCGAACGCTTCCAGCGCCAGTTCGGCGCTGCGGTTCCAGCCATGGAAACGACCGCCGTGATCGCTGTCGCCATGGCCCTGGGCATCGCACAGCCACAGGTCGAAGTCCTCGGACAGACGCTCCAGCATCGGCTCGTAGACCCGGCCGCAATAGCCATTGCCGTGCAGGAAATGCAGCACGGGCTTACCGGAAGGCTGGGAATGCCAGCCACGCTGGGTAAATCCTGCGGAGCTGGGGTGAGACCAGGAAAGTAGATGCATGGGCGACGCTATATGACTGACAGGTGGATCGGGATTATCAGGCCATCAAACCTGACTCGCCAGTTCCGGCGAAAAGCGGCACGCTACGCGCCCCGGCACACACTGGAATGACATCGGATGTTCGTCCTGCTCGAGTCCACCAATCGCCCCTTCATCGACCACCTGCAGGTCCGCATGACCGACAACGGCATCACCTGCCTGGGCGACGAACTGAGCAAGACGCCAGATGGCAACGTCCACTTCGCCCTGAAACTGCCGATGTACAGCCAGATGCAGGCCGCACGCACGCTGCTGTACCGCAACGGCCGCTTCCTGCGCTCGCTGCACCCTAACTACCAGGACGCTCTACTGCAGGTACGGCAGGTGCCGCGCAATCAGTTGCTGAGCCTGCTGAGTTCGCCCTGGGCCGTACGCGCTGGCGCGCTGTGCCTGGCGATTGCCCTGCTCGGTTATCTCGTCGAGTGGCTGGCGTAGTCAGCTCAGCCGGCAGCGAGCAAACCCAGCTGATAGCGCATCGGCGTCCTGGGCCGACTCATAGATCAGTTCCAGCCGCGAGTCCTTGCGCCATTCGCTGTTCTGCCAGTGCAGCGCCTGGCCATCCAGGGCATTGGCCGACAGCCAGCCGGCGTTACTGTTGAGCACCAGCTTGGCGCGGCGCCAGGGCAACGTCATCAGCCACTGCTGCACCTGCATCAACTCGAATTGCTGGCTCGGGTGCCAGCGCCAACCGATGCTCCAGCCTTCGTCCTGCTGTTGAACCTGACAGATCGGTTCCTGCGGCGAGCGCCAGACCTGTGGCAAGGGGCCCCTGGCGCTGGGCATGGCCGGGAGTTCGCCGCCTTGCTCAGCCCGCGCACTGAAGCCCGGTAACCGGTCCAGCGGCATGGCGCCTTGGGTTGTCCACAGGTACGGGCGGTCCGGCAGGTGTTCCAGCACGTGTGCCCGACTCGCCTCGTCCAGGTTCTCCGATTTGTTCAGCAGCATCAGCCCGGCACGCTCCAGCGTTTGCCGCTGACTCTCAGGCACGGCCGAGCCGCCCGACAGGGCAGCGGCATCCAGCACCAGCAGGGGCGGCTGGACCGCCAGCACCTCCTGCCAGGGCGCTTCACCCAGCTGCATGAGCAACTGCAACGGGTGCCCCAGGCCGGACGGCTCGATCAGCAGGCGGTCAGGCCGAGCCTTGCGCAGCAAACGCCCCAAACCCACCTGGAACGGCACGCCGTTGACGCAGCACAGGCAACCGCCCGCGACCTCGGCAAACGCGATGCCCTGGTCGTCGGTGCTGAGCAGCGCCGCATCCAGCCCCACCAGGCCGAATTCATTGATCAGCACCGCCCAGCGCTCGTGCGCAGGGCGCTGCGCCAACAGCTGGCGAATCAGGCTGGTCTTGCCCGCCCCCAAAGGGCCGGCGATCAGGTGTGTAGGTATGTGCTTCAACATGGGGCCTA
Organism: Pseudomonas sp.; assembly: GCA_050282285.1. Taxonomy (GTDB): domain Bacteria; phylum Pseudomonadota; class Gammaproteobacteria; order Pseudomonadales; family Pseudomonadaceae; genus Aquipseudomonas. Next base: position 76,107 of record JBLZZJ010000037.1, on the reverse strand, counting down.
TGGTGCGGGTGAATGGCACATTCTGGAAGCGCGATATCGCCGCCGCCAGACCGCGCACAGACGCAGGAAACAGCTCGTGCTAGAGTCGCGGCATCGTGATTCTGGGGGTGTTCGATGCGCTGTTTAACTGTCCTGGCACTCTGCTTTGCCTCGGGTCTGGCCTGGGGTGAAGCCTGTGTTATCCACAGCCAGGCCGAACGCCTCGACATGAAGGTGTGCCAGCAGAACCGCAGCATTCCCCCGAACCTGTTCCGCAGCGGCTTCTGCCAGCCGCAACTGAAGGGCCAGAAGGTCGCCGTGGACTTCGTCGAGCAGTGCCCCGTCGGCAGCTATGGCGTGTGCCGCGGCGCCAAGGTCACCGGCACGCCCTATCAGCAGGACATCCACTACTACGGGGTCGAGAGCGACGCCGTGTACCTCAAGGCGTTCTGCGAGAAACAGAGCCAGGGCGTGTGGATGGCCCGCTGACGGGCAGCGTCACGCAACCGTCATCTGCCACCTGTCTAATGACTTCGGGTACCTCATACCCCAGCCTGACGGCCCACGCGCCGGCAGTCTTCTTGGTGCTTGGGGCCGCGCGCGTCGCGGCCCTTTTTTATGCCTGTGGAAAACCGCTCAGGCCATCCAGTCCAGCGTCAGTAACAGACGGCGTTCGCCAGCGGCCGGCTGCGGTGAGCGATGGATCAGTCCACGACCTTCATTGCCCACCCACTTCTCGCCTTTGACCAGCGCCACATGGCCAGTTTCGATCTGCCGGATGTTCACCTCTGCCCCCGGCTCCACCGCACCGCGACCCAGCTGGGCCCGTGACACGGCACCTTCCGGCAACCACTGGCTGCCAGCCCCGGCGAAGCAGGTGATCAGCCGCAAAGGCACATGGTCGACATGAAAGCGCGGGCACATCGCCGTCTCCATGGCGCGCAGACGCAGGCCGATGCGCGTGGCGTCGAGCAGGCAGGCGTAGGCCCGTACCAGCCAGGCGACATCCGCCAGAAACGCACCCTGGCCCGGCAGGTCGCTGTAGGCCGCGACCAGGCCGGTAAGGTCAGGGTCGAGATCGGCACTGGGCAATTCCAGCACCATGGACTCGGCCAACGGCTCGCCCTGGAGCAGCAGTTGGCTGGCGAAATCCGCCACCTGGGCGGGCAGATGCCGCTGCCACACCGCCAGGTTGACGTCCTCCTGCAGGACCTCGGTCAGCACCTGGATCTGCTCACTCGCCACCTGACGCGGCATGACCTGACACGCTGAGGCCCGCAAACGTGGCGCCAGCATCAGGCAGCTGCCTCGTGCCAGGGACCGAACGGGTCGGACAGGTTGCGCCACGCCTCGATGCCCTGGGCCATTTCCTGATCGTCCAGCAAACAGGCATCCAGCTCGGCGGTCAGCCGCACAAAATCGATGTTCTGGCCGATGAACACCAGCTCTTGGCGGCAATCGCCGGTCTGCGCCTGCCAGTGCCTCATGATCGCCTGCACGCCTTCTTCATCCTGCGGCCACTGGCCTTTCGGCACGAAGCGCCACCAGCGCCCGGCGAAGCCATGGCGCATCAGGCCGCCGGCCTGCGACCAGCTGCCGGCCTCCTGGTATTTGCTGGCCAGCCAGAAGAAGCCCTTGGAACGCAGCAACCGACCGTTGCTCCATTCACGGTTGAGGAAGTCGAAGAAACGCTGTGGATGAAACGGCCGGCGCGCGCGGTACGCGCTGGAAGCGATGCCGTACTCCTCGGTTTCCGGAATGTGTTCGCCGCGCAGCTCCTTGAGCCAGCCCGGCGCCTGGGCGGCGCGTTCGAAGTCGAAGCGGCCAGTGTCCAGAATCGTCTCCAGAGGCACCTCGCCCATACTCATCGCGCGAATGTCGGCCACGGTATTGAGGCCGCGCAGGATGGCGGTCAACTCTTCGCGCTCGGCCCGGCTGATCAGGTCCAGCTTGCTGATCAGGATCACGTCAGCGAACTCCACCTGCTCGATCAGCAGGTCGGTGATCGAGCGTTCGTCGTCTTCGCCCAGGGTTTCACCGCGGCTGGCGAGGCTCTCGGCTTCGTGGAAGTCCTTGAGGAAGTTGACCCCGTCGACCACGGTCACCAGGGTGTCGAGCCGGGCCAGGTCCGCCAGGCTTTGCCCCTGCTCATCGCGGAAGGTGAAGGTTTCCGCCACCGGCAGCGGTTCGGCAATGCCGGTGGACTCGATCAGCAGGTAGTCGAAGCGGCCGTCGCGGGCCAGGCGGCTGACCTCTTCCAGCAGGTCTTCGCGCAGGGTGCAGCAGATGCAGCCGTTGCTCATTTCCACCAGCTTCTCTTCGGCGCGGTTCAGGCTGACATCGCGCTGAACTTCGCTGCCATCGATATTGATCTCGCTCATATCGTTGACGATCACCGCAACGCGGCGGCCTTCGCGGTTTTTCAGCACATGGTTGAGCAGGGTGCTTTTTCCGGCGCCGAGAAAGCCGGAAAGCACCGTCACGGGGAGACGATGGGGCATGGGAGGGTCCTCAGGGTTCAGGCGTTACGGTGGTGGCGTTCGCGCTGTTCTTCGCGCTCTTTCGCCTCGATACACAGGTCAGTGGTGGGGCGTAGCAGCAGGCGCGGCAGGCCGATCGGCTCACCGGTTTCGCTGCACCAGCCGTACTCGCCACGGGCCAGGCGCTGCAAAGCCTGGTCGATCTTGTCGAGCAGCTTTTTCTCGCGTTCCAGCAGGCGCAGTTGCCACTGGCGCTGCTCCTCGCCGCTGGCCAGATCCACTTCATCCGCAGCTCGCTCGGCCTGGCGCAATTCGCCGACTTCATCGTCGATGCGCAGCTGCAATTCGCTGCGCTGGCGCATCAGCAGCTTACGGAAAAACCCCTGCTGGGCAGCGTCCATGTAGGCATCGGCAGGCTGCGCAAGCAGCGCGGCTTCGGTCAGTTCGGGTGGTGTGGAGCGGATGGACGACGGCATGGCGGAATTCACTGGCACGGCAACGTAATTGTTATAACATAACATTAATCGCCGTAAACCACCTTCTGGAATTTCCATGACCCTGCCCGATATCGCCGCTCAGTCCGCCCCCCATGACCACGCCCTGGACTGGGTCGGCATGCAGGGCATCGCGTTGCCCATTCAGCTGGCCGAGCAACGCATCAATGCCCGTGCGGATGCCGGCGTCAGTCTCGATGACACCGGCGCCCGGGGCATTCACATGTCGCGGCTGTACCTCGCGCTGAATGCGCTGGAAACACAATCGCTGACACCCCGCCTGCTGCACCAGGTGCTGGAACAGTTTCTCGACAGTCACCTGGCACTCTCCAACCGGGCATTCATTACGCTGCGCGGCGAATTGCTGCTCAACCGGCCGGCCCTGGTCAGCCCGCTCGCCGGCTGGAAGTCCTATCCGTTCGAGATACGCGCACGCCTCGACGCCTCCGGGTTTCAGCTGGAAGGACAGGTCGACGTGGCCTACTCGTCGACCTGTCCCTGCTCCGCTGCCCTGGCCCGGCAGCTGATCCAGCAGCGCTTCAGCGAAACCTTCGAAGGCCAGCCGCTGGATTACCAGGCCCTGCACACCTGGCTGGGCTCGACCCAGGGCATCGTGGCTACGCCCCACAGCCAGCGCAGCACCGCGACCCTGCAGATTCGCCTGGCGCCGCACACCGGTGAATTGCCGCTGCCGGCCTTGATCGATGCCGCCGAGCAGGCCCTGGGCACTGCCGTGCAGACCGCGGTCAAGCGGGCGGACGAGCAGGCCTTCGCCCTCGCCAACGGCCAGAACCTGATGTTCTGCGAAGACGCTGCCCGGCGCCTGCACCGCACGCTGTTGAACCTGCCGTGGCTGAGCGCCTTTCACCTGCAAGTGGTGCATGCGGAAAGCCTGCACGCCCATGACGCCGTGGCCTGCAGCCAGCATGACTGGCGCTGACCGGCTAATAGCTGTCTGCTCGGAGGCGGGTCTGGACTATGCTGGAGCCCAGACTTACGTAGATGGGCGCCCCATGGAGTTCGGCATTTCCCACCTGTTCGCCTACCTGATCGCGACGATTCACGTCCTCGGCGTCGTTGCCGCCATCCATGCGGTGCTCACCGTGCGCACGGCCCAGGGGGCGATCGCCTGGGCGCTGTCGCTGTTCTTCATGCCCTACCTGACGCTGGTGCCGTACCTGGTCTTCGGCCGCAGTCGCTACGACGCCTACATCGAGGCGCGGCGCGAAGCGGATGAGGAAATGCGTCGCGCCGTGGCCGACCTGGACTGGCGCCCATGGGTGGAAGTAGCCCAGGCGGCCCACTCCTCGGAAATCTATCAGCGCTTCCGGGCCATGCCGCGCCTGGGCCGCATGCCCTGCCTGGCCAACAACCACGTCACCCTGCTGATCGACGGTGAGGCCGCATTCGCCAAAATGTTCGAGGCCCTCGGCCAGGCCCGGCAGATCATCCTGCTGCAATTCTTCATCATCCGTGACGACGCCCTCGGCCGGCGCCTGCACGCCCTGTTGCTCGAACGTGCGGCCGCCGGCGTGCAGGTGCACTGCCTGTACGATGCCGTCGGCAGCCACAGCCTGTCCCGCGATTACATCGATACGCTGCGCGAAGGTGGCGTCCAGGTGCACGCCTTCCCCACCAGGGCCGGGGTGCTCAATCGGTTTCAGCTGAATTTCCGCAACCACCGCAAGATCGTGGTGGTCGATGGCGAACGGGGCTTCCTCGGCGGGCTCAACGTCGGTGACGAGTACCTTGGCCTGAAACCACCCCTCTCGCCCTGGCGCGACACCCACGTTGAAGTGCGCGGGCCGGTGGTCGCCAGCCTCCAGGAATCCTTTGCCGAGGACTGGTTCTGGGCGACCCACCGACTGCCGCCGGTGATGCTGCCGGAAACCTACCCCGAGGACGGCGCGCTGTGCCAGGTCATCTCCAGCGGCCCGGCCGACCCGCAAGAAACCTGCTCGCTGCTGTTCATCGAGGCGATTCACAGCGCCAACGACCGGGTCTGGATCACCAGTCCCTATTTCGTGCCCGATGAGGCGCTGTTCAGTGCGCTACGGCTGGCGGTGATGCGCGGCGTGGACGTGCGCATCCTGCTGCCATCACGGCCCGACCACCGGGTGGTGTACGCGGCCTCCAGCCTGTACGCCCTGGAAGCGCTGCGGGCTGGGGTGCGGATCTTCCGCTACCTGCCGGGGTTCCTGCACCAGAAGGTGATGCTGATCGACCAGGACGCCTGCGCCATCGGCAGCGCCAACCTCGACAACCGTTCCTTCCGCCTGAATTTCGAAGTCACCCTGCTGACCATCGACAGCGCGTTCGCCGCCCAGGTCGAGCAGATGCTGGAAACCGACTTCAGTCATTCCCGGGAGCTGGTGGGCGCCGACCGCCGCAACGTGCGGCGCATGCAGCAGTTGGGCATGCGCGTCGCCCGGCTGATCTCGCCGATTCTCTAGGGCCGTCTACTGGCGGGGCTGCAAGCCACCGCAATCGGCGCCGATCCATGTGGCATGGGATTCCATGCTGCCGCTCTGCTCACCCGCCGCCGACACGAAGGTGCCGTTGACCTGGGTGACGAACGCCTTGTCATTGAGAAAACGCGTCTCGCCCTGGCCCTTGGCCTGTGGGCAACTGAAACGGAATGTCCAGGTGGTATCGGTGCGCTCGGTGATCTCCTGGGTGCAGCCGGATTGCGGATCCTGCAGGGGGATCTCCTGCGACTCGACCTGCTCCTTGCTCAGGCACAGCTGCACACCCTGGCCGCCCAGTTGCACGCCCTGCTTGGCCATCATCTGTTCCATGATCTGGCGCTGCGCGGGTGGTAGGTTGTTGAGCATGACGTCCATGTCCGGCAGCGCTTGGCCGTCCATCTGCATATTGGTCGAACGGATCTCCCACAACCCGGGCAGGATGGGCTGAGCCACCGCCGCCACAGGCATCAGGCCCGCGCTCATCAATAGGGTTATCCACAGGCTGGCACGCATGGCCGCTCTCCTCTGCTGGGTGGTTGCTAGAACCGTAGACCGCAGAGGCCGCGCCAAGGTTGCAGAGTTCTAGTCCTCGCGTTCCTCACGGTAGACCTGCAGTCCGCGGGCCTGGTAGTTGGCCAGGGCGCTGGGATGGTCGAGGGTGCAGGTGTGCACCCACACCCGCTTGGTACCGGCCCAGGCCCACGCCGACTGGATCGCGTGGGTCAGCAGCGGCCCGCCGAAACCCTGGCCGAAGAACGCCTCGGCCAGGCCGAAGTAGAGGATTTCCACCGAGCCTTCGGCGTCGCGCTGCAATTCGTAGTAACCGGCGATGGCGCCCTGGTGATAGGCGACCCAGGTGCGGTGATCGTCCCGGTCGACCAGCTCGCGCCACTGATCGTCGGACCAGCTCAGCTTATCGGTCCAGCCCCAGGGGCCACCCACCAACTGGTAGAGAAAGCGGTTGAGCGGGAACTGCTTGATCCGGCACTCGACGACCTGCAGGTCATCCGACTGCGGCTTGCCGCGCAGCTGCTCGGGACTGTGCATTTCCAGGTAGAAGGTAATGGTGCCGCCGTGTTCGCTCATGCCGTCATCCGTCGCTCTATTCCGGGGCCGCTTGGCCCGTGGCAAAGAGCGCAGGCTAATGATCCGCGGGCCATTCGGCAATCCTGGCCGTAAGCATGCACTTTACGAATTGACACGCGCAAAAATGGCATCGCCTGATTCGGCTCCACCACTTACCGCTGGCCGAAACGAAACTTACACATAGCCGAAAACATATTTACACATAGCCGAGGCAAAACTTTCATTCGTACGGACGCTGGGCTAGGCTTCGCGCACTTGTTCAGCCGGTTTGCCCCATGCACTACGACAGATACTCGGAAAGCTCGCTACGCGAAGCATTGCAGGACACACCGGTCATTCTGATCCATGGCTCGCGCCAATCTGGCAAAACCACTCTTGCTCAGGCTATTGGCAGAGACGAAGGCCACCACTACATCAGTTTCGACGATGACAACCAGCTGCAGGCAGCGAAAGCCGACCCGGTGGGGTTCATCAAAAGGCTGCCAGAGAAAGTTATTCTGGATGAAATTCAGCGTGCGCCGGAGCTCTTCACCAGCATCAAGGCCAGCGTCGACCAGAACAGAAAACCGGGCCGTTTCATCCTGACAGGGTCAGCCAACGTACTGCTTCTCCCCAAACTGGCCGACTCGCTGGCTGGCCGTATGGAGATCATTCACCTGCGACCATTGGCCCAGTGTGAAATCGCCGGGCAAAAACCAGCCTTCCTTGAGGAACTGTTCCGAGCTGATTTCAGCTCGAGCGCACAAACCCATCGCTTTGCAAACCTGGGTGAATCGTTGGCAGACATCATCAGCAGGGGTGGTTACCCCTCTGCCATCGCCCGAAGCAGCGAAAAAAGGCGTATGAGCTGGTATCAGGACTACATCACCACGCTGGTTCAGCGCGACGTCCGGGACATCGCCAATATTCACAACCTGGATATCCTGCCACGACTCTTGAGCCTGGCAGCCAGCCAGACAGCGCGGCTGTTCAATTCGGCAGACCTGGCCTCTCCCTTCGCCATCAGTAGGCCGACTATCGCGAACTATTTGGCATTGCTAGAGCAGATTTTTCTGATCGAACAACTACAACCCTGGCACAGCAACCGCCTCAGTCGCTTGATCAAAACACCGAAAATGCATCTAGCCGATACCGGACTGGCGTGTGCCTTGCTCGGCGTAACCAGCAAAAGCCTCTGGCAAGACAAGGCCCTGCTGGGCCAACTGCTTGAAACCTTTATCTACCAAGAGCTACGCAAACAAGCGGATTGGCACGACGCCAACCTGGCCTTCTACCATTTTCGCAACAAGGATCAGGTGGAAGTGGACATCATCATCGAGCAAGGTCAGCAGTTGGCTGGTATCGAGATCAAGGCAGCCGCTACCGTCACCGCTTCCGACTTCAAGGGACTGCACAAATTGAAGGACGCCTGCGCAGAGCGATTCGCTGCGGGCGTGGTGCTCTACGATGGCGACAGCATCCTTCCATTCGGCGAGCGACTCTTTGCCGTACCGATCAGTATCCTGATACCCCAGCGCTTGATACCTATTCATGACAAGCCCGAGCTGGGCTGAAGGCTGGAGTGACCCATGGGCTGAAACAATGGGTAACTCGAAATCTCTGCTGGAACACCTCTTGCGCCTAATCACTGTCAGCCTGGAAACCTTAGAATCGTCTGCCTCTTCCCCAAGCTCGATATCGACTGACGTTTCGCATGAATAGCTCCTTATCAACATCAAACGCTCCCTGGCGCCAGCAACTGGCCGAGGTGATGGACGGCAAGCCCGTGCAACGCCTGATCACCGTGCTGATCCTGACCAACGCGGCCATTCTCGGCCTGCTCACTTCCAAGGACATCGTCGCCGAGTGGGGCTGGCTGTTACTGCCTGTGGATATGTTCATCCTGGCGGTGTTCGTGATCGAGCTGGCGTTGCGCTTCGCCGCCCGTGGCATCGGCCTGTTGCGCGACCCCTGGGCGGTGTTCGACTGCATTGTGGTGGGCATCGCCCTGGTGCCGGCCAGCGGGCCGTTCAGCGTATTGCGGGCGTTGCGCGTGTTGCGGGTGCTGCGCCTGGTGTCGATCAACCCGAGCATGCGCAAGGTGGTGCAGGCGCTGCTTTCCTCGCTGCCGGGCATGGGCAGCATCGTCATGCTGATGACGCTGATCTTCTATGTCTCGGCGGTGATGGCCACCCAGCTGTTCGGCGAGCGCTTTCCCGAGTGGTTCGGCACGCTGACCGCCAGCCTCTATTCGCTGTTCCAGATGATGACGCTGGACAGCTGGTCCAGCGGCACGGTGCGGCCGATCATGGAGGTCTACCCGCTGGCCTGGGTGTTCTTCATCCCCTACGTGCTGATCGCCACATTCATGATGCTCAACCTGTTCATCGCCGTAGTGGTCAACGCCATGCAGGACGCCCAGGGGCCCAGTGCAGAAGCCATCGCACAGGCGCAGCGCGAGCAGATGATCCTCGACGAGCTGAAGGCCCTGCGGGCGGAGCTGGGGGAATTGCGCCGCCAGGCGTGATTCATCCGTTCTTGATGTATGGGTGGGAGGGGCTTCAGCCGCGATATGGTGATGAAAAGCTCGCGGCTGAAGCCCCTCCAACAATCCCAGGCCCCAAACGAACAAAACCCCCACCGGCCAGGCCGAGTGGGGGTTTTGTTCTTGAGGCAGCCGGCACGGGTAATGCCGGGAGCGGACGCCGCGTCAGCGGTCGTCCTGTCCGTCGCCCACGGGGGACGTCGGGGAGCCGAGCTCACAGCTCCAGAGCTCCAGCGCGGGCTGGGTCGCTTTTGGCGGGCCGAGCCATTCGCTCATCGCGTGGCAACGCTGGTCAAAACACAGGTGGTAATCCCCTGCCTCGGGGGTTCGCCCGACACGCAGCGGTTGCAAGGGCGGTAGCTGACGCTGGTAGTGCCAGCTGCCCTCGCGCAGTTCGGCGCCGTCCGGAATCTCCATGCCGGCGCCTGAACCCTTGACCCGTGCGCCGAGGAGCAGCAAGCCCTCCGGCGTCACGCGGTAATCCTCTTCCCAGCGGATCTTCTCGATCGTATGGTCCCAGGCCAGGGTAAAGGCCTGGGTGGGGACCTGCGCCCAGACCACCCCGGCCAACCCCATGCACAGTCCGATCAAGCGGCCGCCAGGGCCGGCTGGCGACGGGCGCGCAGCACATGCAGGGTGATGACCACCGCTGCGACCAGGAAGCCGATTTCATCGGTGGTCACGCTGTACAGGCCCAGCAGGTCGTAGCTGAACACCGAGGCCGGGATCACCAGCGACGCACCGGCAGCGAAGACCAGCAGGCGTTCCCAGGCACGCATCGGTGCCGAGAAGTAGCCGACCACGGCCATGCCCCACAACCCGACGGCGAACACCGACTTGATCAGCATGTAGAGGATCGCGCCCCAGTCGTCGCCCTGCATCAGCAGCGCCGGGTCGTACACCGCCATGAACGGCACGACGAAGCCGCACGCGGCGATGCGCACCGACCACAGGCTGATCTTCAAGCCGTTCTCCTTGGCGATCGAGCCGGCCGCGAAGCAGGCCAGCGCCACTGGCGGCGTCAGGTCGGCCATCAGGCCGAAGTAGAAGACGAACATGTGCGACACGATCAGCGGCACGCCCAGCTCCAACAGCGCCGGCGCAGCGATGGCGCTGGTGATGATGTAGTTGGGGATGGTCGGGATACCCATGCCCAGCACCAGGCAGGTGAGCATGGTCAGCACCAGCGACAGGAACAGGTTGTTCTCGCCGATGGCCATGATGTAGCCGGCGAAGGTGGTGGCGATGCCGGTCAGCGAAACCACGCCGATGATCACGCCCACCAGGATGCACGCGACGGCCACCGGGACCGCATGGCGCGCGCCATCGGCCAGGGCCCAGACGCAGGCACGCAGGGTTTCACGGCCGCCCTTGACGTAGAAGCAGCCGGCAACCAGCGCGCCGATCACGCCGAACACCACGCCGATGCCGTACTTGAGGAAGCCCGAACTGACCAGGCCCAGGGCGATCCAGAAGGCGATCTTCAGCCACAGGTTGCTGGCGCGCATGACGATCGCCGTGCCCAGGATGACGATGGCGGTCAGGGCCAGGCCCACGGTGCCGGAGAACATCGGAGTGAAGCCGGCGAACAGCAGGTACACCAGCACGCCCAGCGGAATCAGCAGGTACCAGCGTTCCTTGATCGCCGCGAACGGGTCCGGGCATTCCTCTTTCGGCAGGCCGGTCAGCTTCAGGCGCTGGGCCTCCAGGTGCACGGTCCAGAAGATCGAGCCGAACCACAGCAGGGCTGGAATCAGCGCGGCTTTGGCGATCTCGACATACGGCACGTTGATGGTCTCGGCCATGATGAACGCCACGGCGCCCATGATCGGCGGCATGATCTGGCTGCCCATGCTGGCCGAAGCCTCCACGGCAGCGGCGAAGGTGCCCTTGTAGCCGAAACGCTTCATCAGCGGGATGGTGAACTGGCCAGTGGTGACCACGTTGGCCACGCCGGAGCCGGTGATGGTGCCCATCAGCGCCGAGGTCACTACCGAGACCTTGGCCGGGCCGCCGGTCTTGTGACCGAACATGCCCATGGCGAAATCGGTGAACAGCTTGATCATCCCGGCCTGCTCGAGGAACGCGCCGAACAGGATGAACAGGAAAATGTAGGTACCCGACACGTAGGTCGGCGTGCCATAGAACCCTTCGGTACCGAAGGACAGCTGGTTGATGATCTGGTCGAGGTCATAGCCACGGTGCGCCAGGTCGCCCGGCAAGTGCTGGCCGAACAGGCCATAGGCCAGGAAGCAACCGCAGATGATCGGCAACGCCAGGCCCATGACCCGTCGTGCCGCCTCGAACACCAGCACCAGCAAGGTGATGCCGATCACCATGTCGAAGGTGGTGAGGTCGCCCGAACGCTGGATCAGGTCCGCCTCGAAATACCATTGGTAAAGCGCCGTACTCATGCCGGCCAGGCCCAGGGCCCAGGCCACCGGCATCCACGGCCGCCCTTGCCCGCGCAGCGGGAAACACAGATAGACCATCAGCAGGACGAAACCGACGTGGCCCGCGCGCAGCACCTGGCTGGAGAATGGATGGAACGCGGCCCCGATGATCTGATAGACCGAAAACAGGATCGCGACATAGAACACGGCCTTGGGCCACTGACTGGGATTACCGGTCAGACCTGGATGATCGCTCATGGATAGACTCTCGATGCAGCTGGAATAACAGCGCGATCACCGCTGGGCGGGATCGAACGCCGATTCGATGAAGGAGGAGGCAGCGCATGCGCCCTGCCCCCTTTCATCCGTGTTACTTGAGGACGCCAGCTTCCTTGTAGAAACGCTCGGCACCCGGGTGCAGCGGGATCGGCAGACCTTCGGTAGCCGTTTCCACCTTGATGTCATTGGCTGCGGAATGCGCGGTCTGCAGACGACCCAGGTTGTCGAACATCAGCTTGGTCATCTGGTAAGCCACCTCGTCGGAGACCTTCTCGTGGCTGACCAGCAGGTTGACGATGGCCGCAGTCGGAACGTCCTGGTCCTGGCCGTCGTAGGTGCCGGCCGGGATGACCTTGGCCTGGTAGGCCTGGCTGTCGATCTTGGCCACCACCTCTTCCGGAATGGCGACGAAGGTGATTGGCACCATGGACGCGAGGTCACGGATGGCCGCCATGCCCAGACCGGACGACTGCAGGGTGGCGTCCAGCTGGCGGTTCTTGATCAGCTCGACCGACTCTGCGTACGGCATGAATTCCACACGGCCCATGTCTTCATAGCTCAGGCCAGCGGCCTTGAAGATCGCGCGAGCATTCAGCTCGGTGCCCGACTTCGGCGCGCCCACGGAGATGCGCTTGCCCTTCAGGTCTTCCAGGGTCTTGATCCCGGATTCCTTGCTGGCAACGATCTGGATGTAGTTCGGGTAGGTCGCGGCAATTGCGCGCAGACGGGTCAGCGGCGCCTTGAAGCCCGCGTCTTCCACGCCGTTCCAGGCGTCTTCCACCGAGTCGCCCAGGGCGAAGGCGATTTCGCCACGGCCGGACTGCAGCAGATTGAGGTTTTCCACGGAGGCCTTGGTGGCCTGTACCGAGGTTTTCGACCCTTCGATACCGTTGCTGTACAGCTGCGACATGGCCACGCCGATCGGGTAATAGACCCCGCTGGTGCCGCCGGTCAGCACGTTGATGAAGGTCGGTGCGGCCAGGGCTGCGGTGCTGGCAGTGAAGGCGGCTGCAGCCGCGAACAGGGTGAAACGCTTGGTCATGCGCATGGATGAATCTCCGTCGTTGTTATGACTTATGCAGAGTGTTCATCGGACGACCAGCCGCAGAGCGGATGGCGCGCCCGGCGGGTGAATCAGAGGTAACCGCAGCCTGCCCGGGCTCGAAGCCTGGCGCGTACCAGCGGATGGAAATGAGCCTGGCTCATGGAGGGGGCATGACGATGCATGGGTTGACCTCTTGTTCTTATGGTTGCCGGAACGAAAGCGTCGTCCGGCTGACAAGGGTCATAGCAGGGAGCGTGCCAGTGGGCGAAACCCCGTGTTAGAGGGGTTCCGTGACAGAAATTTGCAAAAATGAGCGAATAACAGCCGATAAAACCAGCATAAATAGGCAATAAACCGCCTATTCGTCATCATTACTGCCGGCAGGGCGATACGTGCTGCGCTGCAGGCCATGGCGCTGCATCTTTTCGTTGAGAGTGCGCCGTGGCAGCTGCAGCAGCTCCATGGCCTGGGCGATATTGCCCTGACAGCGCAACAGGGCCGCGTGCAGGCACTGCAACTCGAAGGCCTCCATCTGTTCGGCCAGGGACTGCCCGCCGCCGGCGTCCGCGGCCGGCGCGCTGAGGCCCAGGGCGTGGCGTTCGGCCGCGTTGATCAGCTCGCGCACGTTGCCCGGCCAGTCGTGACCCAGCAGGCCGGCCAGCTCTCCGGGCGACAGGGGCGGCGCGGTGCGCTCATGGCGCTGCGCCGCTTCGTGGGCGAAGTGCTGGAACAGCAGCGGGATGTCTTCGCGCCGTTCGCGCAGCGGCGGAATCTGCACGCTGGCGACGTTCAGGCGGTAGTACAAATCCTCGCGGAACCGCCCGGCACGGACTTCGTCGAGCAGGTCCGGCTTGACCGCACTGATCACCCGCAAATCGACCTGGATACTGCGGTTGGAACCGAGGCGCTCCAAAGTCTTCTCCTGCAACACACGCAGCAGCTTGACCTGCTGGGCCAGGGGCAGGCTCTCGACTTCGTCGAGGAACAGGGTGCCGCCGTCGGCGTGTTCGATACGGCCGATGCGCTTGCCCTGGGCACCGGTGAATGCGCCATTCTCGTGGCCGAACAGCTCGCTCTCGAACAGGTTTTCCGGGATCGCCGCGCAGTTGAGCGCCACGAACGGCTTGCCGGCGCGACCGCTGAAATCATGCAGGCAGCGGGCGACCCGCTCCTTGCCACAACCGGTTTCGCCGCGAATCAGGATGTTCACCGAGGTGCCGGCCAGCTCCAGGATCTGCCGGCGCAGGCTGTCCATGGAGCGCGACACACCCAGCAGCTGCCCTTCGATGCTGTCCTTGTAGGCGAACTGCTGGCGCAGCTGGCGGTTCTCGCAGACCAGGCGGCGTTTATCCAGGGCGCGGCTCACACTGTTCAGCAAGCGTTCCGGGGTGAAGGGTTTCTCGATGAAGTCGTAGGCGCCCTGGCTCATCGCCTTGACCGCCATCGGCACGTCGCCATGGCCGGTGACCAGGATCACCGGCAGGTCGCGATCACGCTCCAGCAGCGCGTCGAGCAACTGCAGGCCATCGCTGCCGGGCATGCGCACGTCAGTGATCACCACACCGGGAAAGTCGCGGTCGACCAGGGCCAGCGCCTGCGCCGCATTCGCACAGGTCTGCACGCTGAAGCCGGACAGCTCCAGCCACTGCTGCACGGCTTCGCGAATCGCCGCTTCGTCATCGACCACTATTACCTGACCGCCCATATCACCTCCTGACTGATCGGCCCGCAGTGTAGCGCCAAGGACGGCTCAGGCGCATACACCCGTCACGGTGCCAGCGGCAACTTGAGAACAAATACCGCACCGTCTTCGCCATTGCTCGCCTCCAGGCTACCGCCCAGCTCGCGAACGATGCCGTACGACACCGCGAGGCCAAGCCCCAGTCCCTCGCCGACCGGCTTGGTGGTGAAGAACGGCTCGAACACATTGGGCAGGTGCTCCTCGGGAATCCCACCGCCGCTGTCGGTCACCCGCAGCACGCAGTGCTTGCCCTGCTGACGGATCTGCACACCAAGCTGGCGCCGCTCGACGCCGGACATGGCATCCAGGGCGTTGTTCAGCAGGTTCAGCAGCACCTGCTCCAGGCGAATCGCATCGCCCATGACCATGACGCTGCCGTCCACTTCGCTGCGCAGCTCCACCTGTTCATTGCGAATGCGCGGCGCCAGCAGCTGCAAGGCCTGCTCCAGCACATCCGCCAGGCGCAGCCGCTCGCTGAGGCCGGCCGGTGTTTTGCGGGCAAACGTCTTGAGGTGCATGGTCAGCGCCGCCATGCGCTGCAACAGGCTATCGATGCGGGTCAGGCCTTCGCGCACGTCGTCCTGGCGGCCGCTGTCGAGCAGCAGGCGCAGGCTGCCCAGCTGCATGTGCATGGCTGTCAGCGGCTGGTTGATTTCGTGGGCCATGGCGGCGGACATCTGCCCCAGCGCCGCCATCTTCGCCGCGTGCACTAGGCCTTCCTGGGCTTCGCGCAGCTCGGCGGTGCGCAAGGTCACCTCGCGCTCCAGGCGTTCGCGGATACCGGCCTGCAGCCGCTGGTTCTTGCTGCGCTGGGCGAGGAACAGCAGCAGGAACGACAGGGTCATCCAGGTGCCGGCGGCGGCCAGGCGATAGCTGCGAGCGCTGGCGACCACAGTGTGCGGTTCGATCAGCAGGTGCAGCACCCAGCCCTCTTCCGGCAACTTCATGCGTTGCCAGAGGTAATCGCGGCGCCCGTCCGGGCCGTCGATCACCCGCCATTCGGCGTCGGTGCCGATCTGCTGGCGCACCTCGCTGGACAGTGGCCGCAGCACCTGCTCGGCGTATTTGCGCACCACCACCACCTCGTTGCGCGCCTCATCGTCCAGTTCGTCGAGCACCTGGAAACGCCACACCGGCACGTTGCTGAGGATCACCACCGAATAGCTGTCAGCCACCAGCAGCACGCCGGGCTGCGTCACCCATTCGCGCTGCAGTTCTTCCATTTCCAGCTTCACCACCAACACGCCGAGAGCGCTGCCGTCCTCGGCGCGCACTACGTGGGAGAGGAAGTAACCCGGCACCCCGGTGGTCACCCCCACGGCGAAATAGCGGCCAGCGGACTGGCGCATGGCATCGAGAAAATACGGCCTGAACGAGTAGTTGTTGCCGACGAAACTGCTCCAGTCGCGCCAGTTGCTGGACACCAGGGCTTCGCCGCGCGCGTCGAGCAGATACAGCACGCTGGAACCGGCGGCCACGTTGAGCAGTTCCAGGCGGATGTTGAGCTTGTTGCGCAGCTCGCTGTCATCCGGCGAATGCAGCAACTCCCGAATATCGCTGTCGAGCGCCAGCACCTCGGGCACCGAACGGAAGCGCTGCACCAGGGTATGCAGCGACTGCGCGTAGAGCTTCAGCTGGCCTTCGGCCTCGATGCTGCGTTCCTGCCAGGCTCGCTCCTCGGCATAGCGCCCGGCCAGCCACATGCTCACGAGCAGACCGGCGAGGATCACCAGTACGATCGCGACAACACTGTGGCGGGGAGAAAACGCGCGCATGCACGGCTCTGCTCAGAAGAATTCCGGGCATGGTAAGGCAAAGCGTCGACCCATGCTTTCGATCACCGCACGTGTGTGCTCAGCGGTACAGGTCGGCCCGGGTCCAGGGCAGGTCGTGGCTGCCGTCGGCCTGTGGCTTCAGCGCCAAAATCTGGTGCAGGTTCATCCAGCCATGGGCGAAGCCATAGGCACAGCCGGCCAGGTACAGGCGCCAGATGCGCAGGGCCTGTTCGGGCACCATTTGCGCAGCCTCGTCGATCCGCGCCTCGAAGCGCTCACTCCAGCATTCCAGGGTCTTGGCGTAGTGCAGCCGCAGGCTTTCCACATCGATCACTTCCAGGCCGGCATCGCTGAGGTGCAGGGTCATGTTGGCCAGGTGCGGCAGCTCGCCGTTGGGGAACACGTAGCGGTCGATGAAATCCCCGGCGCCGCGCCCCACTGGCCGGCCGTCGGTGTACTTGGAGGTGATGCCATGGTTCAGCACCAGCCCTCCGGCCTTCACTGCGCCGACCAGCCGCTGGCAGTAGAGCGGCATGTTGGCCTCGCCGACATGCTCGAACATGCCCACGCTGACCACCTTGTCGAAGCGGCCGTCCTGGGGCAGGTCGCGGTAGTCCAGCAGCTCCAGGTGGACACGTTCCTGCAGGCCGTCTTCCTCCACCCGCTGGCGGCCCAGTTCCAGCTGCTCGCGGCTGAGGGTGATGCCGTACACCTCGGCACCGAACTCACGGGCAGCGAAACGCGCCAGGCCGCCCCAGCCGCACCCCACATCGAGCAGCCGATCCCCCGGCTGCAGGCGCAGCTTGCGGCACAGGTGGCGCAGCTTGGCCTGCTGGGCCTGTTCGATGTCCTCCATGCCGGTCTCGAAATAGGCGCAGGAATAGACCATCTGCGAATCGAGCCAGAGCCCGTAGAAGTCATTGGAGAGGTCGTAGTGGTAGCTGATGGCCGCCGCGTCCATGCCCTTGTCGTGGGCAGTGCGCGGCGCATCATGGCTGGGCGCGTCACCGAGCAGCGCCTGGCTCAGGGCATCGCCGACTTCGATGACCTCGCGGATCGGCCCTTCGACATCCAGCCGGCCCTCGACGTAGGCACCGCCCAGGGCGTCCAGGCTCGGGTGGACGAGCTGCGCCACCAGGGTCGGGTCCTTCACCACCAGGGTGACGTGGGGCTGCGGCCCGAGGTCGAACTGGTTGCCGTCCCACAGACGCAGGCGCAGCGGAATGTTCAGGTTGCGCAAGACCGGCGGTAGCTGCATGGACATGGGAACCTCCACCCGGCTGAATCACTGAAGCGGAATCACTGAAGCACAATCACTGGAGCGTAGTTCAGCTGACTCACGCCCCCAACGTCGGTTCCACTGCTGCGCCGA
The DNA here is from genome assembly GCA_050282285.1 of Pseudomonas sp. Taxonomy (GTDB): domain Bacteria; phylum Pseudomonadota; class Gammaproteobacteria; order Pseudomonadales; family Pseudomonadaceae; genus Aquipseudomonas. The sequence continues at coordinate 58,471 of JBLZZJ010000037.1, read as the reverse complement.
CCGGCCATCGGCGCGGACCACGCCTGCCGTCACGACCCGGCAGAGCGCGGCGCCCCGCGCGCCCGCCGAAACGCCTGGGGCTCGATGCCGAAACGCTCCAGGCGCGAACGCAGGGTGGTGGGTTTGACCCCCAGCAGGCTGGCCGCACCGTCCCGGCCAAAGACCTTGCCATGGCACGCGCGCAGGGCCGCCAGCAGGTTGCTGCGTTCACGCTGGCGCTGCTCGTTGTCGGTGTAGATCCCGCCGCCCTCCTCCAGCGGCTCGCTGCTGGTGGCTGTGACCGAGGCCCCGCCCGCGCTCGGCAGGTCGATGCGCAGGCGCCCGCCGGCGGAGATGATCACCGCTCGCTCGATCATGTTCTCCAGCTCGCGGATATTGCCCGGCCAGGGGTAGGCCTGCAGCCGCTGGATGTCCGCCAGGCGCAGGCTCGGCTCCGGGCGATTGAGCTTGCGGCACACCCGGCCGATGAAGTGCTGCGCCAGCAACGGCACGTCGTCGCGGCGCTGGCGCAGCGGCACCGATTCCACGGGAAACACGTTCAGGCGGAAATACAGGTCCTCGCGGAAGCTGCCGTCGCGCACCGCCTGACGCAGGTCACGGTTGGTCGCGGCGATCACCCGCACGCTGACCTGCCGCGTGTGGTTTTCGCCCACCCGTTCGAACTGCTGCTCCTGCAACACGCGCAGCATTTTGCTTTGCAGCTCCAGCGGGATCTCCGCCACCTCGTCGAGAAACAGCGTACCGCCATCCGCCAGCTCGAAGCGCCCGACCCGCTCGGTCAGGGCACCGGTGAACGCGCCCTTGGCGTGGCCGAAGAACTCGCTCTCGAACAGCTCCCGGGGCACCGCCGCGCAGTTGACCCGGATCAGCGGGCGCTGGCGCCGCGCGCTGCTGTCATGGATCGCCCGGGCAATCAGTTCCTTGCCGGTGCCGGACTCGCCGGTGATCAGCACGTTGGCGCTGGTCGGCGCCACCAGCTCGATCTGCCGCACGATCTGCTGGATCGCCTCGCTGCGCCCCACCAGGCTGTGGTGGGCGAACTCGCCGCGAATCTCCTCCTGCAGGTAGGCGTTTTCCAGCTCCAGGCGCTGCTGCAGTTCCTGCACTTCGGCCAGGGCCTGGCGCAGGCGCAGCTCGGCCTCCTTGCGGTCGCTGATGTCGCGGAACACCACCACCGCGCCGATCAGCTCGCCGTTGTCGCGCAGGGGCGTGCTGGTGTACGCCACCGGGATCGAGCCGCCGTCCTTGCACCAGAACACCTCGTCGTCGACCTGGTGCACTTCGCCGTCGCGAAACGCCGCGTAGATCGGGCAATGGCGACCGTGGTAGGTGCTGCCGTCGGCATGGTGGTGATGGATCAGGTCGTGGATCTTGTGGCCGATCAGGTCTTCCGCCTGCCAGCCGAGCAGGCGTTCCGCCGCCGGGTTGACGAAGGTGGTCACGCCGTCCCGGTTGACGCCATAGATGCCCTCGCCGGCAGCGCCGAGAATCAGCTGATTTTCCCGCTCGATCTCGCGGAACACCCGCTCCACACCCTGCCATTTGACGAAGCCCTGGCGCTGGTAGCGCTGCGCTTCCGCCAGCCCGCGCAAACCATCGAGCTGGCGGCGCTCGTGCAGCAGCAGGCCGAGCAGCAGACCGTCGTCGCCCTCGACCCGACTGGCCGCCAGCTCCAGCGCCAGCACCTCACCCCCGGCAGCGCTGACGCCCAGCTCGTCGCTCCAGGCCCGCCCCCGCTGCAGCACCTCTTCGCTGAGCACGGTCATCTCCCCCAGCGCATGCCGCCACAGGCGGCTGGCGCGCTGTTGCAGCAGGTCTTCCAGGGTCCAGCCGAGCAGCGTTGCGGCGGCTGGATTGGCGAACACCAGGCGGTCGGCGAACGGGTCGATGAGCAGGCTCGCACTGCACAGGTCACGCAGCATGTGGTGGGCAAAAGTGGACTGGGACATGCGCAGCACTCGTCATCGGTGAAGGGACGACCTGATCCCTTCAAACGCTGTGCCAATTACGATTTTTCGCATTCTGCGATTACGAAATCCCGTTAAACACGAGATTTCGTAGTCTCGAAAGACTGACATTCAGCTCAGTAAATACGTTGCAGATCATGCACTTAATGTAAAACAACCCAACCTGGCACAGCTTTCGCTCTAGCACCTGGCAAGCGCCGCTGCGTATCAGCGCGGGGCATTTTCAGCGCGGACGACCCAGCAGGGTGCGCCCGCACGCCGACCGAGAAGGAGTGCCGTGATGAGCAACAGCCTGGGCGACCCGTTCAGCCCCGACAGCAACCTGAGCCACAGCGGTGCCTGCAGCTGCGCCACCTGCCAGCCGAAGACCAGCCCCGCCGCCACCGAACCGCTGAACCAGGAGGCAATGCTCGACCGCGCCATCGAAAGCGCCATCGTGCGCGGCCTGTTCGGCCACAGCGAAGTGTCGCGTCGCAGCTTCATGGGCATGCTCGGCGGCGGCACCCTGGCGGCCATCCTGGCCAGCATCGTGCCGCTGGAGGCGGTCAAGGCGGCGGTCAAGGACAGCCTCGGCCCGCTGGAAAAGAGCAAGCTGAACATCGGCTTCGTGCCCATCACCTGCGCCACACCGATCATCATGGCCGAGCCGATGGGCTTCTATAAGAAATACGGCCTCGACGTCACCACGGTGAAAACCGCGGGCTGGGCGGTGGCCCGTGACAAGTCCCTGGCCGGCGAGTACGACGCCTCGCACATGCTCACGCCAATGCCCCTGGCGATGAGCCTGGGCCTGGGCTCGACGCAGTCGCCCTTCATCATGCCCGCGATCGAGAACATCAACGGCCAGGCCATCGTTTTGTCCAACCAGCACCTGGACAAGCGCGACCCGAAACAGTGGAAAGGCATGCGCTTCGGCGTGCCGTTCGACTATTCGATGCACAACTTCCTGCTGCGCTACTACGTGGCCGAACACGGCCTGGACCCCGATCAGGACATCCAGATCCGGGTGATTCCGCCACCGGAAATGGTCGCCAACCTGCGCGCCGGCAACATCGACGGCTTCCTCTCGCCCGACCCGTTCAACCAGCGCGCCGTGTGGGAAAAGGTCGGCTTCATCCACGTCCTGACCAAAGACCTGTGGCCCGGCCACCCGTGCTGCGCCTTCGCCTGCAGCCAGCAGTTCGCCACGCAGAACCCCAACACCTACGGCGCCCTGCTGCGCGCGCTGATTGATGCCACCCACTATTCGTCGCAGGCCGAGAACCGCGTGGCAATCGCCGAGGCCATTGCCCCGCGCAACTACCTCAACCAGCCGGTGCAGGTGATCCAGCAGGTGCTCAGCGGGCGCTTCGCGGACGGCCTGGGCAACGTGCGCAACGAGCCAGACCGGATCGATTTCGACCCCTTCCCCTGGCACTCGATGGCGGTGTGGATCCTCACCCAGATGAAGCGCTGGGGTTACCTCAAGGGCGACGTGGACTACAACGCCATCGCCGAGCAGGTCTACCTCGCCGCCGATGCCGGCAAGGTCATGCGCGAACTCGGCATGGAGGTACCCAGCGATACCTACAAGAGCTTCAGCGTGATGGGCAAGCCGTTCACCCCGGCTGACCCGGAAGGCTACCTGAACAGCTTCAGCATCCGGAGGTCGTGATGGTCGCTTCCACCAACCTGCGCGCCGGGATTCTCTCGGCGCTGATCCTGCTGGTGCTGCTCGGTATCTGGGAGATGCTCTGCCAGGTGCCGGCGGCCGGCGGCACCAGCGCCGCCGACGACGAGTACGCGCAACTGATGGGCGCCACCAGCGAGGAAGCACGGGTGCCACCACCCTCGGCGATCTTCGTGCATGCCTTCAACGAACTGAGCCAGCCGTTCTACGACGCAGGGCCCAACGACAAGGGCATCGGCATCCAGCTCGCCCATTCGCTGTACCGGGTGCTGACCGGCTACTTCCTGGCCGCGCTGGTGGCGATCCCCATCGGCTTCGTGATCGGCATGTCGCCGCTGATGTACCGCGCACTCAACCCGTTCATCCAGATCCTGCGGCCCATCTCGCCGCTGGCCTGGATGCCCCTGGCGCTGTTCATCATCCAGGACTCGGAAGCGTCGGCGATCTTCGTGATCTTCATCTGCTCGATCTGGCCGATGCTGCTCAACACCGCCTTCGGCGTGGCAGGTGTACGGCGCGACTGGATCAACGTCGCCCGCACCCACGAACTGAGCCCGATGCGCACCGCACTGACGGTGATCCTGCCCGCCGCGCTGCCGACCATCGTCACCGGCATGCGCATCTCCGTGGGCATCGCCTGGCTGGTGATCGTGGCCGCCGAAATGCTCGTCGGCGGCACCGGCATTGGCTACTACGTGTGGAACGAGTGGAACAACCTCGACCTCTCCAGCGTGATCTTTTCCATCGTCATGATCGGCCTGGTCGGCATGGCCCTCGACCTGATCCTCGGCGCCGTCGCGCGCCTCGTCAGCTACCAGGAATGAACCCATGGCCCGTTATTTCGTAGAAGCCCGCCAGTTGGCCAAGCGTTTCCCCCAGCCCGGCACCACGCCGCTGACCGTGTTCGAGAACGTCAATTTCGGCATCGAGAAAGGCGAATTCGTCTGCATCATCGGCCACTCCGGCTGCGGCAAGTCGACCATCCTCAATGCCCTCGCCGGCCTCGACGAGGTCAGTGACGGCGCGCTGATCATGGCCGGCCGGGAAATCGCCGGCCCCAGCCTGGAGCGCGGCGTGGTGTTCCAGAACTACAGCCTGATGCCCTGGCTCAGCGCCCTGGACAACGTGATCTTCGGCGTCCGCGCGCGCTTCGCGCAGTGGAGCAAGGACAAGGTGCGCCAGCACAGCCTCGACTACCTGCACATGGTCGGCCTCAAGGGCTCCGAGGCGCGCAAGCCGTCGCAGCTCTCCGGCGGCATGCGCCAGCGCGTCAGCATCGCCCGGGCCTTCGCCACCCAGCCGCAGTTGCTGCTGCTCGACGAACCCTTCGGCGCCCTCGACGCCCTGACCCGCGGGGTGATCCAGGACGAGCTGATCAAGGTCTGGAGCGAGACCCAGCAGACCGTGTTCATGATCACCCACGACGTCGACGAAGCAATTCTCCTGGCCGACCGCATCCTGCTGATGACCAACGGCCCCCAGGCCCGTATCGCCGAGGCCGTGCGCATCGACCTGCCGCGCCCGCGGCAGCGCGACCAGATCATTCATCACCCGGCGTTTTACAAGATCCGCAATCACCTGGTGGATTTCCTCGTCAACCGTTCCAAGGCCCTGCAGGGCACGGCACCGGAAGACGATGGCTTTCCCGCCGAAATCAACCCGGCCCTGGATCTGTCGTTCGACACGCGTCAGCAGGACCGGCCCTCACCCGTCAGCTCCAAGGAGTCCAGTCATGGATAAAGCCAGCATGCAAACCACCATCCTCGCCGCCAAGGGTCGCCTCGACCTGAGCTGGGCCGCCATCGCCGACAAGATCGGCATGTCGCCGGTATGGACCACCTCCGCCTGCATGGGCATGAACAGCATGCCGGCGGCCACCGCCGACAAGCTGTGCGAGGTGCTGGAACTGCCCGCCGAGGTCAGCAAGGCGCTGCAGGCGTTCCCGCACAAGCACTGGGACAAGGCCGTTCCGACCGACCCGCTGATCTACCGCTTCTACGAGATGATCAACGTCTACGGAGAGACCATCAAAGAGCTGATCCATGAGGAATTCGGCGACGGCATCATGAGCGCCATCGACTTCAGCATGGACATCAGCCGCGTCGCCGACCCGAAAGGCGACCGCGTGCAGATCGTGCTCAACGGCAAGTTCCTGCCTTACCGCAGCTGGTAAACCGAGAAAACAAAAGCCCGGCCTTGCGCCGGGCTTTTTGCGTTTGCTGCCTAACGACGGCGCAGCAGCATGACGAAAAACAACCCACCGATGGCCGCGGTGGCGATGCCGATGGGCAGGTCCTGGGGCGCCAGCAGGGTGCGCGCCGCCACGTCCACCCAGACCAGGAACAGTGCACCGAGCAGCGCGCTGACCGGCAGCAGACGTCGGTGCTCGGCGCCCACCAGGTAGCGGGCGATATGCGGCAGCATCAGCCCCACGAAGCCGATGGCGCCGGACAGCGACACCAGCACCCCGGTCAGCAGCGACGCGCAGACGAACACCAGCAGGCGCACCCGGCGCGGCTCCAGGCCCAGGCTCACGGCGCTCTGTTCACCGGCCATCAGCGCATTCAGCGCACGCCCCAGGCCGAGCAGCACCGCCAGTACCAGCAGCAGGCACAGTGCCGGAAGCCAGAGCAGCTCCCAGCGCGCCAGGCCCAGGCCGCCGAGCATCCAGAACAGCACCGAACTGGCCGCATGGTTGTCGCCGAGAAACAGCAGCAGGTTGCTCGCCGCCATCATCACGAAGGACACCGCGACCCCTGCCAGCAGCAGGCGGTCGCTTTCCAGGCGACCGCTGCGGCTGGCGATGGCGAGCACCAGCAGCATGCTCGCCAGCGCGCCGACGAAGGCCGCCAGCGGCAGGCTGAGCAGCCCGGCGAACTCGCCGAGGTACAGCACCACGATCACCGCGCCCAGCGCCGCGCCGGAGCTGACCCCCAGCAGGTGCGGGTCGGCCAGCGGGTTGCGCGTAACCGCCTGCAGCGCCGTGCCGACCAGGGCCAGGCCGGCGCCGACCAGGGCGCCGAGCAATGCCCGGGGCGCCCGCAGTTGCCAGATGATGCTGTCCTGGGCGATGCCGATCGCCACCGCCGGCTCCAGCCCGAACAGGCGCTGGCCGAGCACCGCAACCACCCGTTCCAGCGGCACCTGGGCCGACCCGAACGCCAGCGACACCGCGCAGGACAGCGCCAGCAACGCCGCCAGCACCACCAGCAGCAGGCGGTAGCACGCCGGGCTGCGGATCATGGCGCGAAGGCCTCGGGGTGCAGCGCCGCTGCCAGTGTTTCGATGGCCTCGGCGTTCTCCAGGCTCGGCGTCACTGCCAGGTAGGACAGCACCACGAAGCGCTGTTCGCGAATCGCCGTCACGCCTTGCAGGGCCGGATGCTGCAGCAGGAAGTCGCGCTTCTGCGCAGCACTGCGCTGGCCATAATCGACGATCAGGATCACTTCCGGGTCCTGCTCCACCAGCGCTTCCCAGCCAACCCGCACCCAGCTGGCGGCCAGGCCTTCCATGACGTTGCGCCCGCCAGCGGCCTCGATCAGCGCCTGGGGCATGGCCAGCCGGCCGGCGCTGAAAGGCACGTCTTCGCCGCTGTCGTAGAGGAACACCCGCGGCCGCTTGCCAGTGGCGGTGACCCGCTCGGTGACGGCTGCGACCCGCGCCTGCATGCCGCTGACCAGCACCTCGGCGCGGTCCTCCACGGCGAACAACCGGCCGAGGTTGCGCAGGTCGGTGTAGACGTCATCGAGGCTGGCCTCGTCCCAGGTCATCACATGACCACAGGATTCAGTCAGCTCGTAGACCGGGATGCCGAAGCGCGCCAGGCTGGCCGGGGTGACCTCACCGCCGATGCGCATGCCGTAGTTCCAGCCGGCGAAGAAGAAGTCCGCCTCGACGTCCAGCAGGTTCTCCAGCGACGGGTAGTTGGGCGCCAGCTCCGGCAGTGCGTCCAGCTCGGCCTGCAGCGCCGGGGTCGGGGTTTTCCAGGCGCTGACGCCGCTGTAGCCGACCATGTTGTCCTTGAGGCCCAGGGCCAGGAGCATCGCCGTGAGGGTGATGTCATGGCTGACCGCGCGCTGCGGCGGGCGCTCGATGGTCACCTGGCGGGCGCAGCTGGTGACGGTGGCGGCCAGGGCCGGGGTCGCCCCTGCCCCCAGTGCCGCCGCCATCAGCCACAGAGGAAAGCGCCGCACGGCATTGCGCGGCGAGCCGAACCAGTGAATGCCCATCAGACGATCCAGGTAATGCGCGGGTGCCCCGCGAGTGGGTGGGTATCGACCAGCGCCTGGACGCCGAACACCTGTTGCAGCAGGTCGGCGGTCAGTACCTCGGCGGGTGTGCCGGCGGCCACCAGCCGGCCCTGGTCGAGCACGTAGAGGCGGTCACAGAAGGCCGCCGCCAGGTTGAGATCGTGGAAGCTGGCCAGGGTCGCCAGGCCCAGGGCCTTTATCTGGCGCAGCAATTCCAGTTGGTACCGGGGGTCGAGGTGGTTGGTCGGCTCGTCGAGGATCAGCAGGCCCGGTTGCTGGACCAGGGCGCGCGCCAGCAGCACGCGCTGCTTCTCGCCACCGGACAGGCTGGTGAAGGCCTGGTGCCGGGCCTCGGCCATGCCCACCCGGGCCAGGGACTCCTCGACCAGGCGCGCGTCGGTCTGATCGTCTCCATCGAACAGGCCCTTGTGCGGCGTGCGGCCCATGGCCGCCACTTCCGCCACGTTCAGGCCGAAGTCCAGGGGAAACTCCTGCAACACCACCGCCACCCGCTGCGCGCTCCAGCGCGGCGAGCGGCTCCACAGCGCCTCCCCGTCCAGCTCGACCTCGCCCTGGCTGGGCCGCTGGTAGCGGTAGGCGCAGCGCAGCAGGCTGGTCTTGCCGCTGCCGTTGGGGCCGATCAGCCCCACCAGCTCGCCGTCGGCGACGCTCAGCCCGACATCCTGCAGCACCCAGCGTGTCTGCTTGCCGCTGGTGACGGCCCAGCCGAGGTGTTGGATGTTCAGAGAGGCCATGGTCGAAGACTCAGAAGCTGTAATCGGCGGTCACGAAGAACGAACGCGGCGCCCCCAGGTACCACTGCCCACCATCGCTGCTGGCGGTGGTGGCGTACTGGCGGTCGAACAGGTTATTCAACTCCAGGCCAAGACGCACGTCCGGCAGCATCTGCCAGGCGATATTGGCGTCGACCACGGTGTAGCCCGGCACCCGCACAGTGTTGGCGGTGTTCGCGTAGCGCTCATCGACATAACGCGCGCCAATGCCGGCCTCTACCTGGTTGCCCAGGTCCTTGTTCAGCCACAGGTTGGCGGTACGACGCGGCACATTGGTCGGGCGATTGCCGCTGCGGTCTCCGCCGCCTTCGACGAAGTCGTCGTACTCGGCACGGATGAACGAGGCGTTGGCCGACAGCTGCCAGCCCTGGCCCAGGCCCAGCTCCAGCGTGGCTTCCAGGCCGTCGGAGGACTGCTGGCCGATCTGCTCGGTCGGCGACGACGGCGTGGTGCGGCTGAGCAGCTTCTTCTTGACGATGTGGTAGGCGGCCAGGGTCCATTCGCCGCGCCCATCCCAGAACGCGTGCTTGAGGCCGATCTCGGTCTGCTTGGCGTCGCTCAGGTCGAACTGCTGCTGCGAAGGGCTCAGGGTCAGCAGGTTGTTCACACCCTCGGTGCTGGTGGCGTACTGACCGTACAGCGACAGCTCCGGGGTCAGCTCGAACACCAGACCGGCGCGCCAGTTGCCGCCGCTCAGGCTGCGGTCAACGCTGGTGCCGGCCACCAGGTCATCACGCTGGATATGCACTTGGTCGCGGCGCACGCCGGTGACCAGCGACAGGCGCTCGGTGAGCTGGGTGCGGTTCTCCGCGAACAGCGAGAACTGGCGCGCCAGGTTGCGCTCACGGGGCCCGTAGCCGAGCGGATCGTTGCTCTGGTACTGACCGCGGTCGTAGCCACTGAGCGGCACGGTGTCGCTGAAGCTGCTGCCGAAATCGTGCTGGCGAGCGAAGTGGATGCGGTTGTAATCGACACCGACCACGGTGCGGCTGTCGAGGCCGAACAGGTTGTGATCGAGGGTGAAGCTCTGGCGGTCGCCGACCTGCTCCTGGGTGTGCTTGATCTCGTAGAAATCGCCGCGGTCCACCAGGTCGCCCGGCTGCCAGGTGTAGGTTTCGGTGTTGCGCCAGTAGCGCTGGGTCTTGATGTAGTAGAGCTGGTTGTTGGCGCTGAGGTTGTCGCTGATGCGCCAGTCGGTCACCAGGCGGGTGATCTGGTCGTTGTACTGCACGTCGGCGTTGTCGACGTTGTAGTTCCGCTTGCGCAGGCTCTCACGGAAGTCGCCATTCACCAGCGGCGTGCCCAGGTAGCGCTCCGGCTCCTGGTCGCCGTGGTCGTGGGACAGGGTAAAGCTCAGGTCATCGCTGGCGTCCCAGCGCAGGGCCGCGCTGAGCGCGAGGCTTTCGGACTCGCCACGGTCGACCCAGCCATTGCTGGCCTGCTGGTTGAGGTTGAAGCGGTAGCTCAGGCCATCGGCCAGCGAACCGCCGCTGTCCAGCGCCGCCTGGCGACGGTCGTCGCTGCCGTAGCCCAGCCGCAGGTGGTTGCGGATCTCGCCCTCGAACGGCTTCTTCGGCACCACGTTGATCACCGCGCCGGTGGCGCCTTCGCCGTAGAGCACCGAAGCCGGGCCACGCAGCACGTCGACGCGCTCCACCGACCAGGTGTCGACCGGGAAGGTCACCGTGCCCGCACCGATGTACTGGCGGGTGCCGTCGTACAGCTGCATGGTCGAAGAATGTCCGGTGAAGCCACGGGCCGACAGCGCCGTGCCGCCATTGCCGGGGGAACCGATGAAGGTGATGCCCGGGGTACGGGTCACCGCATCCTGAATGGTCAGGTTGTTGCGACCACGCACCTGCTCGCCGCTGAGGCTGGTGGTACTGGCCGGGGTTTGCAACGCCGTCAGGCCCAGGCGCGAGCCGGCGACGGTCGGGGTGTGCAGGTCGGTAGCAACCGCTTCGGACGCGGCTTGCGCCTGGACCGTGACGGCCGGCAGGTCGAGAGGGGCTTCATCGGCCATGGCCGGGGCGGCCAACAGCAAAGCCAGGGATACAGGTGTGGAACAAAGGGGATAGCGCGCCATGATGCTTCCATCGCAAAAAGAAAAGGCACGGCAAATCCGATGGAAAACGCGCAAAGCAGACGGGGAGGCACGGAGACGCCCTCGATCAGCGTCAACGCCCGCCCACCGCGGGTTGCCAGACTGGTAGGTCCAGTGCCGTGCAATGCCTGCGAGGAGCGGCGTTGTGCGCGAACGCGGCTGGCACGAGCGGGTATTCGGGCATCCGAACATCACGTCGCGCACCGGAATCGGCGCAGCAACAGGCTCCATCGCCGTCATGCGAAACGGCAAAAGTCCCTGTGATCCAGGCCGGTCTCCGGGCTCGCGAGGGTCATGACGTCATCGCCTTCCCATGCAGTTGCACAGTGGCCTGTTGATGACGTCGCTCGCTTACCGTTGCGGGGGCAGCGTCGGTCTTGCACCGACTTCCCGTTTCACCTCACGCGCGGCGGCGTGAGACACCTGAATCGGCGCGGATATGAACATCCGCACCCGATCAAGTCAAGCCGCGACCACCCGTCTCTGGTTTCTCCACGCCCGCAGCAGAGGCCTTGGCGCCTCACGACAGCCATCGCGGCTAAAGCCCCTCCCACGAACCGCGGTGCGGCAGAACGTAGGGTGGACAACGCGAAGCTTGTCCACCATTGGTGGAACACCTGGGAATTTGGATCTGTGGAAAACGCTTCGCGGTTTTCCACCCTACGGCTGCAAAGGCCGTGGCATCTCACAAACAGCCGTCGCGGCTGAAACCCATCCTACGAACCGTGGCCCGGCAACGCGTAGGGTGGACAACGCGCAGCTTGTCCACCGTTGGTGGAACACCTGGAAAATTCGGATCTGGTGGAAAACGCTTCGCGGTTTTCCACCCTACGGCTGCAAAGGCGGTGGCATCTCACAACAGCCACCGCGGCTAAAGCCCCTCCCACGAACCGTGGTGCGGCAGAACGTAGGGTGGACAACGCGAAGCTTGTCCACCATTGGTGGAACACCTGGGAATTCGGGCATGGTGGAAAACGCTTCGCGGTTTTCCACCCTACGGCCGCAGGAGGGGACTCACGGCTGGTCGATGCGCAGCTCCGGCACGGCCTTGCCGTCGACCAGGCGCTCGTCCACCAGGCGAATCACTTCGGCCTCGTTGCGCACGCGGAACCACTCGCCGGCCGGGTAGAGGGTGGCCACCGGGCCCAGGTCGCAGGGGAACTGGCACTGGGTGCGGGTGATGTGCACACCACCGGCGCATTGCAGCCGGCCCGCAGCCTTGAGCCGCAGGCGCAGGGTTTTCCACAGGTTGAGGGCGCCACGGCGCGAGCAGCGCGGGCCGTTGCACAGCAGCAGACGCTGGTCGTGTGCCGGGATTTCCGACCAGGCGTGGTGGCTCGGCAGTTTCGGCACACCGACACAGGACAGGTGCAGCTCGCGGCGTTCGAGCAGGGTCGGCAGGCCGTCGAGCAGCGAGGCGTCTTCCTGGGAAACCAGGCTGGCGACGAACCCCTGCTCGGGGTCGCCACATTCGGCGAGCTGGCTGCGCAGCCAATCGACATGGCCGCTGCCGCTCTGGGGCTCGAGGTCGACCAGCAACAGCGGCCAGGCGCTCGCCCGGGCAGCGGCCCACAGCGGCTCGTAGCCTTCGCTGATGTCGATCAGGTCGTCCGCCACCACACCAGCCACCGCGCTCAGGCGCTGGCGCAGCAGGTCAGCGAAGACGCCCTCGTTCAGGCCGGACCCCGCGAACAGCACGCGGGCATAGGGTGTCGGGTTCATCGCAGTCTCCAGAAAACGCCGGGCAGTCTAACGGCTTGCGGTGGGCCCTGCAGGGTTTGTGAGACAGACTGCGGTGTTGGCGGGTATGCAGGAAATCGTGGAAGGGTCTTTAGCCACGACAGCGCTTGGAGAGGCGTAGGGTGGAAAACCGCGAAGCGTTTTCCACCAGATCCGTATTCCCGGGTGTTCCGCCAATGGTGGACAAGCTTCGCGTTGTCCACCCTACGTTTTGCCGAACCACGGTTGTGAGAGGGGCTTCAGCCGCGACAGCCACTCACTGCAGCAACGCCTGCCGCAGTGCCTTGAGCTCGGTGAACTCTCGGTCCACCGCCGGCAGCACCGGGCGGCGCAACAGCAGCACCGGCACACCGCGCTCGCGGGCGATCTGCAGCTTGGGTTCGGTGGACTGACTGCCACTGTTCTTGCTGATCAGCACATCGGTGCCCAGATGCTCAAACAGCGCGCGCTCGCCCTCCAGGCTGAACGGCCCCCGGGCGCCGAGGATGTCGGCCCGCGCCACCGAGGGCTGCCCCTGCAGGCACCGCACGGTCCAGTGCTGGTCAGCAGGAATTTCGTGCAAATGCGCCAGCGGCTCGCGACCGAGGGTGAACAGCGGTCGGTGAAATCCGCTCAGGGCGGCCATCAGCCCCTCCCAGTCGTCCACCTCGCGCCAGTCATCACAGGCGCTCGCCTGCCAGCCGGGACGCCGCAGCGCCCAGCAGGGAACACTGGCCAACCGAGCTGCACGGACCGCATTGGCGCTGATCTGCGCGGCATAGGGGTGGGTCATGTCGAGCAGCAGCTCGATGCCGTGCTCGGCAATGAACGCCGCAAGGCCGTCGGCGCCGCCGAAACCGCCAACCCGTACCTGGCAGGTCAGGTCATCCGGCACCCGGCCAAGGCCAGCCAGGCTGTAGGTCGCCTCGGGCCCCAGCTCCCGAGCCAGCCGCAGGGCTTCGGTGGTACCGCCGAGCAGCAGAATGCGCCGGCTCACGGCTTGCGCACGTCCAGCAGGGTGATCGGCAGGGCGCTGCGCCAGGTGTCGAAGCTGCCCAGCGGCTGCGCCTGGGCCACCACCAGTCGCGTCAGCTCGCCACCGACCTGCTCGCGCCAGGTGACCAGCGCCGCCTCGCTTTGCAGGGTCACGGCGTTGGCCAGCAGGCGGCCGCCGGGCTTCAGGGCATCCCAGCACTGTTGCAGTACGCCGGGGTTGGTCACCCCGCCGCCGATGAAGATCGCATCCGGCGCTGGCAAACCGGCCAGGGCCTCCGGCGCCCGACCCGCGACCAGCTGCAGCGCGGGCACGCCCAGCGCGTCGCGGTTGTGCTGGATATGCGCCTGGCGCCCGGCGTCCGCCTCGATGGCAATCGCCCGGCACAACGGATGCGCGCGCATCCACTCGATGCCGATGGAGCCGCAGCCGGCGCCCACGTCCCACAGCAGCTCGCCCGGCATGGGCGCCAGGCGGGCCAGGGTCACGGCGCGCACGTCACGCTTGGTCAGTTGGCCGTCGTGGCGGTACAGCTCGTCGCGCAGACCCACGGTCAGCGGCAGCAGCCTGGCCTCGGCGTCCGCCTGACACTCCACGGCCAGCAGGTTGAGGTCCGCCACGGCGACATGTTCCCAGGAACTGGCCAGGCCATCGACCCGCCGCTCCAGCGGGCCGCCCAGGTGCTCCAGCACGGTAAGGCGGCTGGCGCCGAAACCACGCTCGCGCAGCAGCGCCGCCACGGCTGCCGGGGTGGTGCCGTCGTTGCTCAGCAGCAGCAGGCGCGCACCGGGGAACAGTTGGGCGTTGAGGGCCGCCAGCGGCCGCGCCACCAGCGACAGCACGGTCACTTCCTGAAGTGGCCAGCCCAGGCGCGACGCCGCCAGGGACACCGACGACGGCGCCGGCAGTACCCGCAGCTCGTCGCTCGACAGGTGCCGCGCCAGGCTCGCGCCCACGCCGTAGAACATCGGGTCGCCGCTGGCCAGCACGCACACCGGGCTGCCCCGGCGCGCCAGCACAGGCTGCAGGTCGAAGGGGCTTGGCCAGGCTTCGCGCGTGGCCGTCAGGCAGTGGGGCAGCAAGGCCAGCTGACGGGGCGCACCGACGATGCAGGCCGCGTCGAGCAGCGCGCGCCGCGCCGCCTTGCCGAGCCCGGCATAGCCGTCTTCACCGATCCCCACCAGGGTCAACCAGGGTTGCATCGCCACTCCTCCGCGCCCGGCCGACGAGCAAGGCTGTCTGCATACCGGGCAAAGCGGGCATAATACAGCCTTCGTCGGTGCCCCATGAGCCTTGCACAGGATCATGAAACGGGCCTAAGAGGGAACACGGCCAAGCCGTGGCTGCCCCCGCAACTGTGAACAGCGAGTCGACCGTATCAGCGCCACTGGGTATCCCGGGAAGGCAGCGGTCGACCATGACCTGTCAGCCAGGAGACCTGCCGACGACGCTGGTCGCGAGTACCAACATCGGACGGGGTGTGCCGATGCCGTTGAGCCTGCCTTCGTGGCGGGCTCTGGTCCGGTCGCCGCGTCTTTCGTTGCTGGTGAACCCGTTGCCCGACCATCCATCCACCGCTGACCTGCTCGCCTCACGCCCCGGCATCCCCGCCTCGGCGTGCCCCGGCCTGCTGCGTATCGTGCCGGCGCTGGATGGCGGCATCTGCCGGGTCAAGCTGCCGGGCGGCGAACTTGGCAGCGCCCAGGCCCGGGCCATTGCCGAAGCCGCCGCCGACTGCGCCAGCGGCGTGCTGGAACTGACCAACCGCAGCAACCTGCAGATCCGTGGCGTGCGCCCGGACCGGCACGATGCGCTGATCGAGCGCCTGCTGGCGGCCGGCCTCGGCCCGCGCCATGCCGCTGCCGACGATGTGCGCAATATCTTGCTCAGCCCTGCCGCCGGTCTCGATCCCCAGGCCCTGCTCGACACCCGCCCCCTGGCCGGCGAACTGCTCGACCTGCTGCAGGACACCCCGGCGCTACACGCCCTGTCGCCCAAGTTCGCCATTCAGCTGGACGGTGGCGAAGCCCTGGCGATGCTCGAACATCCCCACGACCTCTGGTTCAGCGCCCTGCCCGGGCAGCCTGCGCGACTGGCATTCGGCCTGGCCGGCAGCCCGCTGGACACGCCCCTCGGCAGCGTCGCGCCGGACCAGGTGGTGGCTCTGGTCGGACAGCTGCTGATGCTGTTTCTCGAACAGGCCGGCGCCGGGCATACGCGGATGCGCCACCTGCTGGTCAAGACACCAGCCAGCCGCGTGCTGGAGCAGTTGCAAGGGCGCCTGCCTTTCGCCCTCCAGGCGCCGCCCGCCGACTGGCAACGCGCAGCGCCCCAGCTCGAGGCGCCCATCGGCACTTATCCACAGCAGCAAGCTGATCGCTGCATGGTCGCGGCCATGGCCCGTCTTGGCCGCCTCGACAGCCTGCAGTTGCACGCCCTGGCGGACCTGGCTGAACAACAGGGCGATGCCACGCTGCGCCTGACCCCCTGGCAAGGCCTGCTGCTGCCCAATATTCCGGACCAGACCGCTGATGCCGTGCTCACGGCCATGGGCGACCTGGGCCTGCTCACCGACGCCGGCGATCCCCTGGCCAGCCTGATCGCCTGCACCGGTGCCAGCGCCTGCGCCAAGGGCCTGGCCGACAGCAAGGGCGATGCCCTGCGCCTGGCCCAGCTGCTGCGCCAGCACCACACCCAGGTGGCGGTGCACCTGAGCGGCTGCTCGCGCTCGTGCGCGGCGGCCCACGTGGCACCGTTCACTCTGCTGGCCAGCGACCAGGGCCGTTACCAGCTGTACCAGCGCACCCCAGGCGTGGCCGGCTTCGGCCTGCTGCAGGCAAGCGCCCTCGATATCGACCAAGCCGGCGACTGGCTCGCCGCGCACGCAACAGGAAACAGCGATGCTTGATTACATCCGCGATGGCCAGGAAATCTACCGCCAATCGTTCGCGACCATCCGGGCCGAGGCCGACCTCAGCGCTATCCCGGCCGACCTGGAAAAGCTCGCGGTGCGGGTGATCCACGCCTGCGGCATGGTCGACGTGGTGCAGGACCTGCGCTTCTCCCCCGGTGCCGGCGCCGCCGGCCGCGCGGCCCTGGCCAAGGGCGCGCCGATTCTCTGCGATGCGCGGATGGTCGCCGAGGGCATCACCCGCCCGCGCCTGGCCGCCAACAACCCGGTGATCTGCACCCTGCACGACGCGGACGTTCCGGCGCTGGCCAAGGAACTGGGCAATACCCGCTCGGCAGCGGCCCTGGAGCACTGGCGCGAGCACCTGGAAGGCAGCGTGGTGGTGATCGGCAACGCCCCCACCGCCCTCTTCTACCTGCTGGAAATGCTCGACGCCGGCGCCCCGAAACCGGCGCTGATCATCGGCATGCCGGTGGGCTTCATCGGCGCCGCGGAATCCAAGGACGCCCTGGCCGCCGACAGCCGCGGCGTGCCCTACGTGATCGTCCGCGGCCGCCGGGGCGGCAGCGCCATGGCCGTGGCGGCGGTCAACGCCCTGGCCACGGAGGTGGAGTGATGAGCGTCTCTCCAGGCAAAGGCCGGCTGATCGGCCTGGGCGTCGGCCCCGGCGACCCGGAACTGATCACCCTCAAGGCCCTGCGCCTGCTGCAAGCGGCGCCGGTGGTGGCGTATTTCGTGGCCAAGGCCAAGCACAACGCCGGCCACGGCGGTAACGCCTTCGGCATCATCGAGCAGCACCTGACCGCCGAGCAGCAGCGCCTGCCGCTGGTCTACCCGGTGACCACCGAGAAGCTCGCGCCGCCGCTGTCCTACGAGGATGTCATCGCCGACTTCTACGACACCTGTGCCGACCAAGTGGCCCAGCTGCTGGACGCCGGCCACGACGTGGCGGTGATCTGCGAAGGCGATCCGTTCTTCTATGGCTCTTACATGTACCTGCACGACCGCCTGGCCGCCGACTACCAGGTCGATGTGGTGCCCGGCGTGTGCTCCATGCTCGGCTGCGCCTCGGTGCTCGGCACCCCGCTGGTGTACCGCAACCAGAGTCTGAGCGTGCTGTCCGGCGTGCTGCCGGAAGACGAACTCAAACGCCGCCTGCGCGACGCCGAAGCCGCCGTGGTGATGAAGCTGGGGCGCAACTTCGACAAGGTGCGCCGCGTGCTGCAGGAGCTGGGCATCGCCGAACGCGCCCATTACGTCGAGCGCGCCACCATGGGCAACCAGCGCATCGTGCCGCTGGACGAGGTGGACCCGATGTCCTCCCCCTACTTCTCGATGATCATCATCCCCGGCGAGAAATGGCGCGGTTGAAGATTCAAACCCGTGGGAGAGGCTTTAGCCGCGACATGCCTGAGACAGCTCGCGGCTAAAGCCCCTCCCACAGACCCGTAGGGTGGATGACGCTTCATCCATCCACCAACCTCGATGGCGGGTGAAAGAAGCGTCAGCTAAGCACGTGGTGCACCTACCCGCTGCCTGGCAAAAATCGCGTGGGAGGGGCTTCAGCCGCGACATGCCTGAGGTAGTTCGCGGCTGAAGCCCCTCCCACAAACCGACCCGATCCACTTCAGGTACAACGACCAGATGGAACCCGCATGACCAGCACGCCCGCCATCCTCATCCTCGGCCCCTCCGCCCTGGCCTGCGCCCGCCGTATCCAGGCACGTTATCCACAGGCCGAGATCCACGGCCTGCGCAGTCGGGTGGACGGGGTCGAGCAGCCCTATGACGACTTCGGCGACACCCTGCGCGGGCTGTATCGGCGCAATGTGCCGATCATCGCCCTGTGCGCCGCCGGCATCGTTATCCGCAGCCTGGCCGCGGTACTCGGCGAAAAAGGCAGCGAGCCGCCGGTGCTGGCGGTGGCCGAGGACGGCAGCGCCGTGGTGCCACTGCTTGGTGGCCTGGGCGGGGTCAACCGCATGGCCCGGGAGATCGCCAGCCACCTGCAGGTCGACGCCGCCATCACCACCAGCGGCGAGCTGCGCTTCGGCACCTGCCTGCTGGAGCCGCCGGCCGGTTACGTGCTGGCCGACCTCGAGCAGGGCAAGGGTTTCGTCAGCGACCTGCTGGGCGGCGAGACGGTGCGTATCGAGGGCGACGCGCCCTGGCTGGAACAGGCCAACCTGCCTGTGGATAACCAGGCCGAGCGGGTTATCCACATCAGCCCGAACCGGCGGGTCGCCCGCGCCGACGAGTTGCTGATCCATCCGCGCCAGGTCGCCGCCTGGATCGAACAACCCGGCCCGGCGCTGCTCGACGACCTGCGCCAGGCGCTGCACAGCGCCGCGCTGGCGGAGCAGAGCCTGGCGTGCCTGCTGGCCGACCCGCAATGGATGGCCAACGCCGACCTGCAGGCCGCTGCCACGCAGCTGAACGTGCCATTGCGTTTCATCGATGACAGCCGGCAACTGCCGCCGCTGCACAGCCAGCACGCCACCCTGCGCCTGCTGCTGGCCAGTGCCCCCCTCGACGCCAATCAGCTCGGCCGGCCCCGTGGCCGCCTGACGGTGATCGGCCTCGGCCCTGGCGCCGCCGAATTCATGGTGCCCGCCGCCCGCCATGCCCTGGACGAGGCGCAAGACCTGCTCGGCTACGAAACCTACATCAACATGGCCGGCCCGCTGCGCCCGGACCAGGTGCGCCACTGCACCGACAACCGCGAGGAAATGCAGCGCGCGCGCCACGCCTTCGAGCTGGCGGCCAGTGGCCGGCGCGTGGTGGTGGTGTCGTCGGGCGACCCGGGCGTGTTCGCCATGGCCGCTGCGGTGCTGGAAGCGCTGCATGCCTCCAGCGATTCCGATTGGCAGCGGGTCGAGCTGCAGATATTCCCCGGTGTGTCCGCCGCCCTGGCCACTGCCGCTAAGGCCGGCGCGCCGCTGGGCCACGACTTCTGCCTGATCTCGCTCTCGGACAACCTCAAGCCGTGGAGCATCATCGAAACCCGCCTGGAGCACGCGGCGGCCGCCGACCTGGTGATGGCCTTCTACAACCCGATATCCAAGGCCCGCCCGTGGCAACTCGGCCGTGCGCTGGAGATCCTGCGCCAGCAGCGCACGCCGGAAACTCTGGTGGTGCTCGGCCGCGACATCGGCCGCCCCGGTGAGACCCTGCGCAGCCTGACCCTGGGCGAGCTGACGCCGGCGATGGTCGACATGCGCACGCTGGTGATCATCGGTTCCAGCCAGACCTGCCGCTTCCCCCGCGCCGAAGGCGGCGACTGGGTGTACACGCCGAGGAGTTATCCACAGACGTAGGATGGGTTGAGTGCCCTGCTCCAAGAACTCGAAGCTGAAACGCAAAAAGGCAGAAGCCCCTCGTGAGGGCTTCTGCCTTTTCAGGTGACGCGGCTTATTTGTTGCCGGTCAGCGTGCTGTAGCTGGTGATCAGATTGCGGTAGTCCGGGATGTGGTCCGAGCAGATCTTGGCCAGGCCTTCCACGTCGTTGCGCCAGTCGCGGTGCAGCTCGCAGGCTACGCCGAACCAGGTCATCAGCTGCGCACCGGCGGCTTCCATCCGGCGCCAGGCGGCGTCGCGGGTCATCTCGTTGAAGGTGCCAGAGGCGTCAGCCACCACGAACACATCGAAGCCTTCAGCCAGGGCCGACAGGGCCGGGAACGCCACGCACACTTCAGTCACCACGCCAGCGATGATCAGTTGTTTCTTGCCGGTGGCCTTGATCGCCTTGACGAAGTCTTCGTTGTCCCAGGCGTTGATCTGGCCAGGGCGAGCGATGTACGGCGCGTCCGGGAACATCTCTTTCAGCTCGGGGACCAGCGGGCCGTTGGGGCCGGTTTCGAAGCTGGTGGTGAGGATGGTCGGCAGCTTGAAGAACTTGGCCAGATCGCCCAGCGCCAGCACGTTGTTCTTGAACTTGTCCGGGTCGATGTCGCGAACCAGGGACAGCAGGCCGGCCTGGTGGTCGACCAGCAGAACGACGGCGTTGTCTTTGTCGAGGCGGTTGTAGGAGTTGGTAGTGGTCATGGCAAGGCTCTCTCTTCTTAGGTTGGGTGCCGATTCGTTCGGCTTGATTTGGTCTTTCCCGTGCAGTTGTCGCTGCATGTGATAAAGATTAAATTCGACACCCTTGGCGCACCAGATAGCAAAATTCATCTCTAGCGTTCCATTTGGAGAACGATCAGTGGAAGACCTCAATTCCCTCTACTACTTCACCCAGGTGGTGGAGCACGGTGGCTTCGCCGCAGCCGGCCGGGCGCTGGACATGCCCAAGTCCAAGCTCAGCCGCCGCATCACCGAACTGGAGGAGCGCCTCGGCGTCCGCCTGCTGAACCGGACCAGCCGGCATTGCTCGCTGACCGAGATCGGCCAGGCGTACTACCAGCGCTGCGTGGCCATGCGGGTAGAGGCGGAAGGTGCGGCAGAGGTGATCGAGCGCAACCGCTGCGAACCGCGCGGCCTGGTGCGCCTGGCCTGCCCCACGACACTGCTCAACCACTGGGTGGGGCCGATGCTGACCCGCTACATGCTCAAGTACCCACTGGTGGAGCTATACATCGAGAGCACAAACCGCCGGGTCGACATCCTCCACGAGGGCTTCGACATCGCCCTGCGGGTGCGCTTCCCGCCGCTGGAAAACACCGACATGGTGATGAAGGTGCTGGGCGCCAGTACCCAGTGCCTGGTCGGCCACCCGGATTTCCTCGCGCAACTGCCGCCCAACTTCCAGCCCGAGGACCTCGGCAACCTGCCCAGCCTGCACTGGGGCGGCTCGCAACGTGATTATCAGTGGGAACTGCTGGGCCCGGACAACGCGAGCCATGTGATTGCCCATCGCCCGCGCATGGTCACCGACGACCTGATCGCCCTGTGCCACGGCGCGGTAGCGGGCGTCGGCATCGCCCACCTGCCCCGCGTCGCCGTGCGCGATGACCTGGCCGCCGGGCGCCTGGTGGAAATGCTCCCGGGCTGGACGCCCAAGTGCGGCATCGTCCATGCGATCTTCCCGTCACGCCGCGGCCTGCTGCCGTCGGTACGCACGCTGATCGACTTCCTCGCCGACGAATTCAGCCAGAGCGACATGGCATGATGCGCCTCGAACTCGCCCCCGACGCCGACCGCCGCCTGCTCAGCCCCTGTTTCAAGGTGCTTGAGCCGGCGAACACCCAGGCACTGATCGACGCCTACGATCAGGCGCCCGCCGGCCATCACCACCTGCTGACCCTCGACGACCTCGGCCAGGCGCTCTACACCTCGATGCACGCCAGCATGAGCCACGACCTGGACGGCGGCCCCTGGCTGCTGGAGGCCGGCATCGACCCGAGCTGGCTGGAAGAAGGCGAGTTTCTGCGTGACGACCTGCCCCTCGAGCAGCATTTCCAGGTGCGCCGCCTGAGCTTCGAGCGCCAACTGGACGGGGTCGGCTTCGATAACCTGTTCGAGAAGAACCTGAGCCTGAACGAAGAGACCCGCGCGGAGCTGACCGACGCCAACACCGACCTGCTGCCACTGCTGGACCGCGACGTCTACCTGTTGCGTGTGCCGGTGCAGCGTGCCTGCCAGGCGCTCTATGCCTTTCCCAACGGCTACTTCCGCAGCGATCTGTCGCCCCTGGAAAGTTTCCGGCTGGCCGAGCACCTGGAAGACCGCTATGGCTATGCGCTGTTCGGCCTGGGCGCCAGCCTGATCGCCTTTCGCAAGACGCGGGCGCTGAGCCAGCCAGAAGCCGACAGCCTGCTCGACCTGCTGGTGCGCCTGTACGCCGCCCCGGGTGACGAGGCCAGCACCCGTACGCTGTTCGCCGGCGTGATCGAGCAACGTCCACTGCTGGTGCTGCGCTATACCGAGTGAGCCACTTCACCGACGACGAAAAAGTGGACCAATCCGAATGTGCCGAATTGGATCTATGTGAGGGCGGCATCGGTGCGTAGATTCACCTTCACCGGGCCAGGTAGTTCTGCCAGAAGCACAGAGGCGTCGGTTTCTTCTCAACCCAGATACGGATGAAAACCCATGAGCCAGCGCCTCGATTACTTCACCCTCTCGCCCCAGGCCTCTGCCAAGTACGTGGATTTTTCCATGCTGCTGAACAAGACGCCGTTCCTCGCCGAACTGGCCCACCTGATCATGCTGCGCGCCTCGCAGATCAACGGCTGCGCCTTCTGCGTCGACATGCACGTAAAGGAAGGCAAGATCCGCGGCGAACGTGAACTGCGCCTGCACCACGTGGCCATCTGGCGCGAATCGCCGCTGTTCTCCGAGCGTGAGCGCGCCGCCCTGGAATGGACCGAAGCGTTGACCAGCCTGTCGCCGCTCGGTGTGTCCGATGCCATCTATGCCAGCGTGCGCGAGCAGTTCTCCGAGCAGGAACTGTCCGACCTGTCGTTCATGGTCGTCGCCATCAACGGCTGGAACCGCCTCAACGTGGCCTTCCGCAACGTGCCAGGCTCCGCCGACAAGCAGTTCGGCCTGACCAAGGCCAACCTGGCCTGAGTCCGTCCTCCACCTTCAGGGAAGCCATGACCATGACCACTCCCCTTCGCGTGCTTCGGCTCGCCAGCAGCCCGCGCGGCGCCGACTCGGAAAGCCTGCGCCTGTCACAACGGCTGCTCGAAGGCCTGGCCGCGCAGCACGGCGGCCGCGCACTGGACCTGCAGGACGTCGACCTCAACGACCTGCCCCATGTGGACACGGCCTATGCCGTGGCCCTGGCCACGCCAACTGCCGCCGCCCAGGGCGAACCGGGCAGCGCGCTGCAGCGTTCCGATGCGCTGATCCGCCAGCTCGACGAGGCCGACGTGGTGCTGATCGCCACGCCGATGCACAACTACACCGTGCCGTCGGCGCTCAAGTCCTGGGTCGACCATGTGGTGCGGGTCCGCGTGACCTTCAACGGCACACCCCAGGGCAAGGTCGGCCTGCTGCGCGACCGCCCGGTGTACGTGGCGGTGTCCTCGGGTGGCCTGATCAGCGGCGAGCAGGCCCGCCAGCCGGACTTCCTGCGCCCGTACCTGCAAGCCGCACTGGGCACCGTGGGTCTGCACGACCTGCATTTCTTCAGCGTCGAAGGCACCGCCAGGGGCGAACAGGCGACCGCCGACGCCCGAGTAGCGGCAGAGGCTGCGATCACCGCGTTCTTCACCGCCGCCTGAGCTCCAAGCCCCGGCAGATCCGCAGATCTGCCGGGGCATTTCCGCTACTGCCCCCACCTGTTTCCCCCTTCCGGCGCCGCCTCGCTTGCGCCATCCGCCGCAGTCCTATACACAGTCAGCCGCGCCTCAAGCCGCGTTGCACGCCATTGCAGGGTCCGTCCCGCGCAGCGACTGGCTGTGGTGACCAATCCCTGCGCGCCTCCATCAGACACATTCGCCGTCCGCTCAACGGAGCTTTTGCATGCTGCCTCTGCCATTTTCCGCCCCGCCTGCCCGTCTCACCCTGTTGGCACTCGCCTGCCTGGTCGCCCAGGGCGCATGGGCGGAACAACCGCTGCAGCTGGACTCCGTGCAGATCAGCGGCACGCAATTGAGCGAGACAGAAGCGGCCCGCGAGCAACTCAAGCACGTGCCGGGCGCCACCAATGTGGTGGACATGGCCAAGGTGGAAGAAGGCCGTGTGGCCGGCGTCGCCGATGTGCTGGCCTACCAGCCCGGCGTCTACGCTCAGTCGCCCGGCAACGAGGGCGTGAAGATCAGCGTGCGCGGCTCGGGCATCAACCGCGGCCCGGGTTCCCACGCCTCCGGCACCCACATCATGCTCGACGGCCTGCCACTGACCGGCCCCGGTGGTACACCCTACGAACTGCTGGAGCCGCTGTGGATAAGTCGCGCCGAAGTGTTGCGCGGCGCCAATGGCTTCGACCGTGGTTCGCTGGCCCTGGGCGGCGCCATCGACTACATCACCCACACCGGCCACACCGCGCCCAAACTGCAGCTGCGCTACGAAGCGGGCAGCCGCGGCTACCAGAAGCGCAGCATCGCCTCCGGCCAGGTACTGGGCGATTTCGATTACTACATCAACCTCACCGACAGCGACACCGACGGCTATCAGGATCATTCCTCGGGCCAGGGCAAGGGTGTCGCGGCCAACTTCGGTTACCGCTTCAACGAGAACCTGGAGACGCGCTTCTACCTGCGCTACCGGGAAACCGAGCACGACATTCCGGGGCGCCTGACCAAGGCCCAGATCGAGCACGACCCGCGCGCTGCGGCCGCCAACAACCTGCGCATCGACGCCCACCGCGACCAGCCCGGCAGCACCTGGATCGCCAACAAGACCACCTGGCAGATCGATGATGACTCGACCCTGGTGGCCGGCCTGGCCTATCACCACTACCCGATGGACTTCGCCGAAACCGCTTACCGCGACAGTGCCTACCGCATCCGCGTGGACTACAGCGACGTCAGCGCCACCCTGAACTACACCCGCCGGCACACCCTGTTCGGCCTGGACAGCACCACCACCGTGGGTTTCCGTAGCACCACCACCTTGCCAAGCAGCAAGTCCCGGGAGAGCGCCACCCTGCCGATGACCGTGGATGGCACCGTCTACCCGGCCGGCACCCTGATGCGTGCCTACGAGCACCTGGGCTCGGACAACGTGCTGCATGTCAGCAACGAACTGGAGCTGGCTCCCGACCTGTGGCTGACCAGCGGCCTGGCGCTGATCCATACCCGCCGCGAGGTGCAGGTGACCTGGCCGGCCAATGACGACAAGCTCGACGAAAGCACCTGGGACTACGCCCCGCGCATCGGCCTGCGCTACCAGCTCAACCCCGAGGTGCAGCTGTACGGCAATATCAGCCGCTCCGTGGAGCCGCCACACGCCTGGTCGATGATCTGGAGTTCGCCCCTGCGCTTCGCCGCGCCTGGCCAGCCGTACAACGCCCGTCAGCGCGCGCCGATTTCGCTGGATAACCAGACCGCCACCACCTTCGAGATCGGCGCCCGTGGCGACTCCCTGCTGGGTGAGTGGGACCTGGCCTACTACTACTCGCAGGTGCGCCACGAGCTGCTCACCGTCGAGATCGAGAACAACGTCTTCGCCGAATCCAACGCCAGCCCCACCGTGCACCAGGGCATCGAAGCCGGCCTGACCAGCCCGCTGTGGCAAGGTGGCGCGGCCGGCGCCCTGGCCCTGCGCCAGGCCTACACCTTCAGCGACTTCCACTACCGTGACGACGATGAATTCGGCGACAAACGCCTGCCGGGCCTGCCGCGTCACTACTACCAGGCGGAGCTGCGCTACGACCACCCGAGCGGCTTCTACGCGGGCCTCAACACCCAGTACGCCTCCAAGGTCGCGGTGGACTACGCCAACTCCTACCACGCCGACGCCTACGCCACCTTCGGCGCCACCCTCGGCTACGCCTCGCCGAAAGACGACTGGCAAACCTGGCTCGACCTGCGCAACCTCACCGACAAACGCTACGCCGCCACCGTCACCCCGGGCTACAACGACAACGGCGCCGACGTGGCACGCTCCACGCCTGGGGAAGGGTTTGGGGTGTATACGGGGGTTTCTTGGAGTTGGTTGTAAGACGGGTCTTGCATGACTCGCGGAGTGGTGGTGGAAAACGCTTCGCGGTTTTCCACCCTAAGATTGAATACCGTTGCTAGCCATGGCCCCAGACACATTGAAGATCAGTATCCGCAAGGCATTTGCGGATGTCAGGTATCCGGCGCACTGCGGAATAAACGCAGCATGCGCTCGTGATGCCTGGATATCTGACAGGCGAGTACTTAAACGCTTAACCAGGAAAACCGACTACCGAGGCCCTTGGTGGCAAGTTCCTGAAGAACATCTCGCCAATAGCCTAGGGTTCAGCTACCTGGACCCCAAGGGATTGGAGTTCTACCTCCCGGCATTAATAACGCTGGCCATTGATAAGCCGTCCTATGGGGTGCTGAAAATCCTCGCATGGGAGCTTAACCCTGAGTCATTCGAGGATGAAGATGATGTCGATCTTTACGGTTATTTCACGTGGCGCCTATCGAAAATAGAGGGCGAAAAAAGAAGGATATGCCAAGCGTTTTTGCACCACCTGCATGAAGCAATCGCACCATTTGACTTGGAGGATGCACTGTCTGTTGAACGTGCGTTGAACCATCATTACTGGCGCTAGAGCGGCGCAAGCACACGGACGGCCAGCAACTATGAGAAAACTTCTGGAGGCTGACAGCCTCACCGACATCGACCTGATCGCCGATTACCTGCAAGGCAACGGCATCACGGTAGAGATACAGAGCGCGCAACAAAGTGCCGTTCTGAACATCAGTCCTTTCAGCGAGCTGATAAAACCCGAGCTCTGGGTACGCCCCGACCAGTTTGCAGCGGCGGCAAAGCTGGTGGCGCGCTACCAACATGAACAGGCATCAGGGACCGACGAAAAGGAATGGCTGTGCCGCGGCTGCAAGGAAGGCAATCCGGATAACTTCGAGTCCTGCTGGAGCTGTGGAAAAGTCCGCTAGTGGCCTCGGCATCCAACGGCCGATCGATTGACGGTGGAAAACGCTTCGCGGTTTTCCACCCTACTTACTTCCAACTATTCGCATATGCCATCCAGTAGTAGCCTAGTGCCTTCTTTCACTGCGCTACGGATTGGCCATGAAAACTCTCGCCCTCTCCCTGGCTTTGCTCGGCCTGTTTAGCACAGATGCATGGTCTAAAAACTGCCGCAACAGCCAGCCATGCGGTAACTCCTGTATTTCGTGGAACAAGACGTGTCGCATTGGGACCCCCAGCTATGTGGCTCCCGCACCGCCAGTGCGAACACAGCTCCCAGCTAAATCCCATGAAGCCTCAACGACGTCCGGCCTGTATGTGCAAGATGACGACACGTATTCCGTAAGCTCTCCTGCCCATAACGCTCGACGATTAAGGCGGCTGACATTTGGTGAAATGGTGCGGGTTTATCAACAGATTGGTGACTGGATACGCATCTCTGAACCTGGTCAGCCGAATGAATGGCTAGTTCGACACTCGTTGAGTACGTCACAGCCGTCACATAGCCCATCTCAGCCAGCCAGGTCACCGCTCAAATACGATCTGTCTCAACCAGAGGCAGTCATCGCGTGGGGAGATGCTCAAACCGATGCCGCATTCACCTATGCATTGCCCTCCCGTACATCCAGTCGCATAAGAAGACTCGTATTTGGAGAAAAGCTCGCCGTTTACGAACTCATGGGCGAATGGGCGCGAATTTCGCCAGCAGGCGCTGATGAGGAATGGGTGATACGAAACTACATAGGCGTTTAACAAGGGCCAGACCGTAGGGTGGACAACGCTGTTTTTGTCCACCGTTCTGCCCTTACTCCGCTGCCTGACCTGCTTTCCTCAACAGATAACTGTCCATGATCCAGCCATTGCGTTCCCGTGCTTCGGCGCGGGTGGTGGCGATGCGGTCGGCCACGTCGTCCAGGGGGCCGGCGATGAGGATTTCGTCGGCGGTGCCGACGTAGGCGCCCCAGTAGATGTGCAGGTGGTGGCCGACGAAGCGGCGGTAGGTGTCCTTGGCGTCGAGCATCACGGCCACGCTGTCCACGCCCTGGGGCCAGCCCTCGGCGAGCAGGCGGCCGGTGGTGATTTCCACGGCGCGACCGATGCTGTTGAGCGGGACGCGGTGGCGCGCCGTGAGGGCCTGCAGGCTGGTGATGCCGGGGATCACGTCGTAGTCGAGGTCGCTGCGGGCTGTGGCGATGTCATCGATGATGCGGATGCTGCTGTCGTACAGCGACGGGTCGCCCCAGACCATGAAGGCGGCAACCTCGCCGTCGGCCATCTGCTCGTCGAGCAACTGCTCGAACACCGCCTGCTTGTCGCGGTTCAACTCGTCGACGCTGGCCCGGTAGTCGGCGGCTTCGCGCTCGCGTTCCGGTTGCAGGCCTTCGGCGAAGCGCGGGGTATGGCCATCGAGGAAGCGCTCGCAGATTTCCCGGCGCAGGGCGTTGAGCTTGTGCTTGGCCGGGCCCTTGTCCATCAGGAAGATCACGTCGGCGCGGCGCAGGGCCTTGATCGCCTGCTGGGTGATGTAGTCGGGGTCGCCGGCACCAATGCCGACCAGAAGCAGGGTTTTCATCAGGTTCTCCACCCGGCGAGCGGCGCCAGGCTGTCGATGGGGTAATAGTCCGCGCCGAGTTCGTCGGCCAGTTGGCGGGCGCGGCCGATGCGGATCGGTGCGCTTTCGATGTCCACCAGCAGGGTCGGGCAGGCGCTTGGGGTCAGGGTTGGCCAGTCGCGCAGACGACCGTCAGTGATCACCAGCAAGCGGTGATGTTCGGCCGGGTGCAGGCGCTGACGACGGGCTTGCCAGGCCGCGGCCTGTTGAACGGCATCGATCAGGGGCGTGCCACCACCGGCGCCCAGTTCATCCAGCCAGTGCTGCAGGGCCTGGCAGGCCTTCTGGCCCTGCCACAGCCACTGCGCCTGCTGACCGGTGGCGTGCAGCAGGGCCAGCCGCGCGCGCTGGCGGCGGGCCTGTTCGAACACCTCGGCAAGCAGGCCCTTGGCCTTGCTCAATGCACCGTGGCGGCGGGTCGAGGCAGAAGCATCGACCACCACCAGCCACAGCTCGGCCTGGCGCGCGCTGCGCGGACGGTGCAGCAAGTCCGCGCGGCTGCGTGGGCGGCCTTGAAGCAGGCTCGCCGGCCAGTCAATGGCGCCCAGCCGGCCGCTGCGGCTGGTGCCACTGCGCCCGCCACTGAGAGAACCCGGTCTGGGGGTAGCATCCGCGCCCCTGGGTTGGCGCGGGCGGATGCTCAGGGCTTTTTTGTCCAGCGCGGCGGTTCGCGCCGTTCGCCCGTGGCCTGGGCCTGGGCCGGCAGCTCGCCCCACTGGCCTTCGCCCTGGGGCTGCGTCTCGGCGTTCGACGCGGCGCCTTGCGCAGACGGTGGCGATTGAGTGGCGGGCGCGGGCGGCGGAGCATGCCGGCGACGGTGGCGCAGCACGAAGTCAGCGACGGCCTCGATGTCGTCATTGTCGATACGCTCGCCACCGCGCCAGGCGGCGTGGGCACGGGCGGCACGCAGCCAGACCAGGTCGGCGCGCAGGCCGTCGACGGCAGCGGCGAAGCAGCGCTGGCTGATCTGCTCCAGCGCCTCGTCATCCAGGGGAATGTCGGCCAGGCGCTGGCGGGCGTTCTGGCAACGGTCGCCCAAGGCATCCTGCTGTTCTTGCCAGCGCTGGATGAAGGCCTGCGGGTCGGCATCGAAGGCCAGGCGTCGACGCACGATCTCGGCCCGCTGGGCTGGCTGCGGCTGGGCATCCAGGGCCAGGTTGAGGCCGAAGCGGTCGAGCAGTTGCGGACGCAGCTCGCCCTCCTCGCTGTTCATGGTGCCGATCAGCACGAAGCGCGCGGCATGGCGGTGCGAGATGCCGTCACGCTCGATATGGTTGACCCCGCTGGCAGCAGCGTCCAGCAGCAGGTCCACCAGGTGGTCCGGCAGCAGGTTGACCTCGTCCACGTAGAGCACCCCGCCGTCGGCCTTGGCCAGCAGACCGGGAGAGAACTGCGCGCGGCCCTCGCCCAGGGCGGCATCCAGGTCCAGGGTGCCGACGATGCGCTCCTCGCTCGCCCCTAATGGCAGGGTGACGAAAGTGCCGCTGGCCAACAGGTCGGCCAGGCCACGGGCCAGGGTCGACTTGGCCATGCCGCGCGGGCCTTCGATCAGCACACCGCCAATGGCCGGATCGATGGCCGCCAGGCACAGCGCCAGCTTCAGTTCATCGGCGCCGACCACGGCGGCGAGGGGGAAGTGATGTTCGGTCATGGTCGAAACAGATCCGGTTGGAAAGAGGCGTAACAGGAATGTACACCGGGAATCGGGTGGTGAACGGCCCGGCGATGCGTTCGCACGGTAAACGTACGCGCCCCCCGTAGGAGGGGCTCCAGCCGCGAGCCCTTCGCCGCTGAAGCGCCTCCCACGCGCAGTATCCGGCAATCGTAGTAACAGCTAATTTTCTCTGGGTCAGCTGCCAGGGACTGAATGAATACAGCCGATTCGTAGCGCCTCACGTCCCTGGCCCGACACCAAATGTGCTCAGTGGAAACAGGATGATCCCAAGAACACGAGGAAACAGGGCCGCCAATCCGGCACAGGTCAGCACGCCAAGCAAAACCCAGAGACCCAACTCTGCAAGGCTGGCTGGCCCAGCGTTAAACACAATGAATGCCAGCAAGCCTATCCATATTCCAGCCATCGCACCTATGCAGGCCGAGCGAATGCGCTCGCGCCGAGTAATAGGGCGTTGCCACCAAGCCTGCAGCCGCTTAAGTACCCCGGGAATCATAGGGCCCCTCACAATGTTGACTCCGTAAGGTGAGTCGCCGCGCAGAACGCAGGTCTTCCAGTCAAACAAGAAGATAGCGCTTCTCGTAACCCACAAGGCGATGGAACGCATTGCGCCGGTGGTGGGTTACGCCGCATTGGGTGTGGCGTATGAATTGGAAAACGTGGCAGGCGGCTAACCCACCCTACGGGATAGCGTTGTTCTCGGGTGGTGAGCGCACGCGGCTCTCGTGGGAGGGGCTTTAGCCGCGAGCTCTTCGCCGCTGAAGCGCCTCCCACCCTCCGTGTGCCTAGCTCCGCAATAGTGGAGTACGACACAGACCCGTAGGATGGGTTAGCGGCGCGGGACGCCGATCGCGAATTCACCCGCAGCAGTGGCGCGGCGCGTAACCCACCAGACGATCGATCGCGTTGCACCGATGGTGGGTTACGCCGCATTGGGTTCGGTGCAAGAGTTGAAGGCAGGGGCACGCGGCTAACCCACCCTACGGGTTGCATCGCATCTGAAAACATCAGCAATCGCAGGCTCATGATTCTTCGCTGTCGATCAGCAGGTTCTCGAGGGCTTCGCGGTACTCGCCGGGGTTTTCCCACAGGCCGCGCTGCTGGGCTTCGAGCAGGCGTTCGAGCATGTCGTTGAGGGCGCCGGGGTTGTGTTGTTGGATGAACTCGCGGGTGTCACGGTCGAGCAGGTAGGCGTCGGTGAGCAGCGCGTACTGGTGGTCGTCGACCAGTTCGCTGGTGGCGTCGAAGGCGAACAGGTAGTCGATGGTCGCGGCCAGTTCGAAGGCCCCCTTGTAGCCGTGGCGTTTCATGCCGTCGATCCACTTGGGATTGGCCGCGCGGGCGCGGACCACGCGGTTCAGTTCTTCCTTGAGGCTGCGGATGCGCGGGGTGTCGGGCTGGCTGTTGTCGCCGTGGTAGCTGGCCACCTTGAGGCCGCGCAGGGTTTCCACGGCGGCGAGCATGCCGCCCTGGAACTGGTAGTAGTCGTTGGAATCGAGGATGTCGTGTTCGCGGTTGTCCTGGTTGTGCAGCACCGCCTGCAGGTGCTCCAGGCGCTCGGCGAACTGGGCGCGGGCCGGCGTGCCGTCGCTGTCCTTGCCGTAGGCGTAGCCGCCCCAGTTGAGGTAGACCTCGGCCAGGTCCTCGCGGGTCTGCCACAGGCGCTCTTCGATGGCGTTCTGCACGCCGGCGCCATAGGCCCCCGGCTTGGAGCCGAACACCCGCCAGCCCGCCTGGCGCCGTGCCTCGTGCTCGTCCAGGCCACTGTCTTGGAGGGTCAGGGATTCACGCCAGACCCGGGCCGACAGCGGGTTCAGGTCTTCCGGCTCGTCCAGTTCGACCACGGCCTGCACGGCGTCGTCGAACAGGCGGATCAGGTTGCTGAAGGCGTCGCGGAAGAAGCCCGACACCCGCAGGGTCACGTCAACTCGCGGCCGACCGAGCTGCTCCAGGGGCAACACTTCGAAACGCTCCACGCGCTGGCTGCCGGCCTGCCACACCGGACGCACGCCCATCAGCGCCAGGGCCTGGGCCATGTCATCGCCACCGGTGCGCATGGTCGCCGTGCCCCACATCGACAGGCCGAGCTGGCGCAGGTGGTCGCCGTGGTCCTGCAGGTGCCGTTCGAGCAGGCGATCGGCTGCCTGCACGCCGATGCGCCAGGCGGTCGGCGTGGGCAGGTTGCGCACATCCACTGTGAAGAAGTTGCGCCCGGTCGGCAGCACGTCCAGCCGCCCACGGCTCGGTGCGCCGCTGGGCCCGGCGGGCACGAAGCGACCGCTCAGTGCGGCGAGCAAGCTCGCCATCTCCGCTGGGCCACAGGCATCCAGCAACGGCGCGACCTGACCATGCAGGCGTTGCAGAACCACTGCACTGGCCGGGCCGGGCGCCTCGTCCTCGCCCTCGATCAGTTGCAGCGCCAGCAACTCCAGGCGCTCGCGGGTATCACCGGCCGTGCGCCAGGAGCTGCGGTCAGCGCGTTGCAGGCTGTCCGGACGCGGCCCCTGCCAGGTTTCGGCCATGTCGCAATTGAGCGGATCGAAGCCCAGCGCCAGGTCGTGGGCCAGGGCCCGCAACAGGCTGGCATTGCCCTCCAGGCCATCGCCCCGGGGAATACGCAACAAGGCCAGCAGGGTGTCCCGACGCAGCTGCCCCGCCGGCGACTCGCCGAACACGTGCAAGCCGTCGCGAATCTGCGATTCCTTGAGGTCGCACAGGTAGGCGTCGAGTTGCGGCAGCCAGCTGTTGGGGTCGTCGTTCAGTTGCAGGCCGAGCTCGCGATCCAGCTGGGTCGCCCGGACCAGGGCGAGAATTTCGCCACGCAGCTCGACGGCGCGGCGCAGGTCGAGCTGGCTGGCGTCGTAGTACTCGTCGGCCAGGCGCTCGATATCGCGCAACGGGCCGTAGCTCTCGGCGCGGGTCAGCGGCGGCATCAGGTGGTCGATGATCACCGCCTGGGTGCGGCGCTTGGCCTGGGCGCCCTCGCCCGGGTCGTTGACGATGAAGGGGTAGACGTTGGGCAGCGGCCCGAGGATCGCCTCCGGCCAGCACTGCTCGGACAGCCCGACGCTCTTGCCCGGCAGCCATTCCAGATTGCCGTGCTTGCCGACATGCACCACGGCATTGGCGGCGAACGCCGTGCGCAACCAGCAGTAGAAGGCGAGGTAACCGTGCGGCGGCACCAGGTCCGGATCGTGGTACACCGCGCTGGCATCCACCTGGTAACCCCGTGCCGGCTGGATGCCGACGAAGGTCAGGCCGAAGCGCAAGCCGGCCACCATCAGCCGGCCACTGCGGAACATCGGGTCCTGCTCAGGGCAGCCCCAACGGTCCAGCACCGTCTGCTGGTTGGCTGCCGGCAGGCTGTGGAAAAAGTCCAAATATTCGTCCAGCGCCAGGCTCTGGGCGCAGGGCCGCGCATCCAGGTTGTCGAGGTCGTTAGTCACCCCGCCCAGCAGGCTGTGGATAAGCGCGGTGCCGCTATCCGGCAGGTTATCCACAGGGTAACCCTGCTGCTGCAGGGCCTTGAGGATGTTCAGCGCCGCTGCCGGGGTATCCAGGCCAACGCCATTGCCGATGCGACCGTCGCGGGTCGGGTAATTGGCCAGCACCAGGGCAATACGTTTGCTGGCATTGGGTTTACGCGCCAGTTCGATCCATTTGCCCGCCAGTTCGGCGACGAAATCCATACCCGGGGCGTGAGCGTGGTAGCAGACCACGTCGCTCTGGCTGCGCTCGCTGCGCCAGGCCAGGCCCTTGAAACTGATCGGGCGGGTGATCAATCGTCCGTCCAGCTCCGGCAGCACAATGTGCATCGCCAGGTCGCGCGGGCCCAGGCCTTGGGCGTTGGCTTGCCACTGGTCGTGGTTGTCCAGCGCACACACCGCCTGCAGCACCGGTACATCGCGGCGGAACGGCCGCGCCTCCGGTGCTTCCGGGTTGGACATGGCAAAGCCGGTGGTGTTGATGATCAACGCGGCCCCGGTTTCGTCCAGCCAGTCTTCCACCTGGGTCAGACAGACCGCTTCCTTGAGGCTGGCGACGGCGATCGGCAGTGGGTTGAGGCCCTGGGCCTGCAGCCGCTGGCAGAAGGTATCGATAAACGCGGTGTTCGCCGCCTGCACATGGTTGCGGTAGAACAGCAGTGCGGCGACCGGTGCTCCGGCCTGCCAGTCCGCTTGCCAGTGAGCCAGCGTCGGGCTGGCGTGTCGCGGGTGATAGACCCCGACCCGGGGCAGCGCCTGGGGCTCAGCCCAGCCGTAATCACGCTGCAGCCAGCGGCTGGCGATGCAGTCGAACAGGTGACGCGCATTCTGCGCGCCGCCCTGACGCAGGAATTGCCAGAGCCGGTGACGGTCATCCTCCGCCACGTTGCTCAGGCCGCTGAGCTCCGGGTCGGGGCTGTCATCCCCGGGCACCATGATGACCTTTGCCCCGCGCTCGGCCAGCTCGACCAGGCGCTCGATGCCGTAGCGCCAGTAGCTGACGCCACCGTGCACGGAGATCAGGATCACCTTGGCGTGCTGCAGCACCTGCTCAACATACAGGTCCACTGAGGCGTGATTGCTCAGTTGCGCCGGACTGGCCAGACGCAGGCTCGGGTAATCCTCCGGCAGCGTCCGCGCCACCTCGGCCAGCAGCGACAGGTGCGAATCACCGGTGCACAGGATCACCAGCTCGGCGGGTGTCTGGCCGAGGTCGGCGATGCTGTCGGCCGGCAGTTGCTGGCCCGGCTGGGTGCGGAGAAGGTGCATGCTCGTTCTCGTGGCAGGGGCTAATCGTGTGAGGGGCTTTAGCCGCGACTATCAGCAGACCTGGTCGCGGCTGAAGCCCCTCCCACAATCACTCAAGCCAGCGCGGCTTTCAGCTCGGCCTGGATGGCCGCCTGGTCCAGCTGCTGACCGATCACCACCAGACGGGTGTTGCGCGCTTCGCCTGCCTGCCAGGCACGGTCGAAGTGCTTGTCGAAACGCTGACCGACGCCCTGCAGCAGCAAGCGCATGGGTTTGTTCGGAATGGCAGCGAAGCCTTTCACGCGCAGGATGCCGTGCTTGGCGACGGCCTCTTTCAACGCGGCCAGGAGGCGCGCCTCCTCTGTTTCCGGTAGTTCCACGTGGAACGAGTCGAATTCTTCGTGATCGTGGTCGTCATCTTCGTCGTCGTGATGGGTGCGACGATTTTCGATGTGCAGCTCGGTTTCGCTGTTCAGGCCGATCAGCACGCTCAGGGGCAGCTTGCCGCCGTGGGCTTCGACGACCTTGACCGACGGCGGCAGCTCTTCCGCCACTTCGGCACGCACAGCGGCCAGCGCCTCGGCGTCCAGTTGGTCGGCCTTGTTGAGGATCACCAGGTCGGCACTGGCCAGCTGGTCGGCGAACAGCTCGTGCAGCGGCGACTCGTGGTCGAGGTTCGGGTCCTGCTTGCGCTGCGCATCCACCTGGTCCGGGAAGGCGGCGAAGGTGCCGGCGATCACTGCCGGGCTGTCGACCACGGTGATCACCGCGTCCACGGTGCAGGCATTGCGGATTTCAGGCCAGTTGAAGGCCTGCACCAGCGGCTTGGGCAGGGCCAGGCCACTGGTTTCGATCAGGATGTGGTCAAGGTCGCCGCGGCGCGCCACCAGGTCGCGCATGACCGGGAAGAACTCTTCCTGCACGGTGCAGCACAGGCAGCCGTTGGCCAGCTCGTAGACGCGGCCGTTGGCTTCTTCCTCGGTGCAACCGATGGAGCACTGCTTGAGGATTTCACCGTCGATGCCCAGCTCGCCGAATTCGTTGACGATTACCGCGATGCGGCGCCCTTCGGCGTTTTCCAGCATATGGCGGAGCAGCGTGGTTTTACCGGCGCCGAGGAAGCCGGTGATGATGGTGACGGGAAGTTTGCCGAGCGTTTTCATGGGAAGCCCTGGTCGAGTCCGTGGGATCGGCGGGCAGGCGGCAGCGAGCTGGCAGCCACTGGCTGGCAGTCATACCACCGGATCACCCCGCCCGGTTGACGAAAAATGGGACGAGGCAGGTCTCCTGGCTCACGACCCGACGGTGCCTCGGCACCGGCCACACCCTTCGCCTTCCCGCGCGGACGCAGTGGCGAGCCTGGCGCAGAGCGCACAGGCAATCAGGAAGGGTGACAAAGTCGTTCACAGTTGCGGGGGCAGCCACGGCTTCAGGCACCGTGTTCCCTCTTAGCTTCGGTAGCGCCTACCGAAGAACCTCGACCCGTGAAGGCTACGCAGTGCCTGGGGACAGGTCAATCGCCACGGTTGACGGCCGGTCGCCTTCATGATGTTCTACAAAGTGTTTCAGGTGTCTTGCGCCACGGCGCAAGGTGAAACGGGAAGTCGGTGCGCCCCTGTGTGGGCAATTCCGACGCTGCCCCCGCAACGGTAAGCGAATGCCGGATCGTTTTAGCCACTGTGCCTCTTGGCGTGGGAAGGCTGATCCTCACTGTCTCGAGACAGTCCTCGCAAGCCCGGAGACCGGCCTGTAACCCTGTTTGGCAACCTGCGGTGGGCAGGTACGCGCCGGAATCCCGCTCCTGTCCAGGAGAGGGTTCATGCTGCGTTCCTTCTGCATCGCTCAACAGTCATCAGAAGGTCCGATCCCATGTCCAGTAGCACACTCTCGACGTCCCCTGCGGTTGCTCTGCCCCTGTCCCAACGCATCGTGCTCGCGGTAGGCAGTTGCCTGCTCGGCGCCACGCTGATCTTCGTTGCCGGCTTCTCGCACATCGAAGCCCTGCACAACGCCGCCCACGATACCCGCCACAGTGCGGCATTCCCCTGCCACTGAGGCGCTCGACATGCTCAAACGCATCGCCCAGACGGCCGGTTTTGCCGGTCTGCTTGCCGCCGTCGTCCTGACCCTCCTGCAGAGCCTGTGGGTCACCCCGCTGATTCTCCAGGCGGAAACCTTCGAAACCAGCGAGCCCGCTGCGGAAGTGGTCGAGCACAGCCACGATGCAGCCGCCGTGGCCCATGAACACGAGCACGACGCCGCCGGCCACAGCCATGACGGCGAGGCCTGGGCTCCCGAGGATGGCTGGCAGCGCCTGCTGGCCACCGGCCTGAGCAACCTGGTGGTGGCCGTGGGCTTCGCCTTGATGCTCGCTGGCCTGTTCACCCTGCGTGCGCCCGGCCAGCTGTGGCAGGGCCTGCTCTGGGGCCTGGCGGGTTTCGCCACCTTCTCCCTCGCCCCCTCGGCCGGCTTGCCGCCGGAACTGCCGGGCACCGCAGCCGCCGACCTGCTGCTGCGCCAGTACTGGTGGATCGGTGCTGCGGCGTCGACCGCCGCCGGCCTGGCGCTGCTGGCGTTCGGCAGCCACGGGGTGCTGCGCATCCTTGGCGCGCTGATCCTGGCGGTCCCGCACGTGGTCGGCGCGCCGCACCCGGAGGTGCACGAAAGCCTGGCGCCCGCCGCGCTCGAACGTGAGTTCATCCTGGCCTCGCTGCTGACCAACGCCGTGTTCTGGGCTGCCTTGGGCCTGGCAGCGGCCTGGTTCTATTCGCGCCCGCAGCCGAGTGCCTGATCAGCCAGACGGCCCGGCCCTGTATGTCGCAGGGTTCGGCTGCCGAAGCGGCTGCTCACGGGACGAGTTGCTCGACCTGCTGCACCAGAGCCTGGCGCAGCAATGCCTGGTGCTCGAACACCTGAGCGGCCTGGCCAGCAGCGAACACAAGTCCGCAGAACCCGGACTGCTGCAGTTGGCTGAAGAGCTGGGCCTGCCAATCACCTTCCTGCCCAGCGCCGACCTGGCGCGTTACCATGGGCGCCTGAGCGAAACGTCCGAGATCGCATTGCGTACCACAGGCAGCGCCGGTGTCGCCGAAGCCAGCGCGCTGGCACTGGCCGAGCGCCTCGGCGTAGGCGACGCCCGGTTGCTCCTGACCAAGCAGAAGAGCGCCAACGCCACCTTGGCCCTGGCGATCACACCTTAGTCGCCCTGCCCCACACCATTGCGGAAACCGATCATGACCGTCTACTTCATCGGCGCCGGCCCCGGCGACCCTGAGCTGATCACCGTCAAAGGCCAGCG
Organism: Pseudomonas sp.; assembly: GCA_050282285.1. GTDB lineage: Bacteria > Pseudomonadota > Gammaproteobacteria > Pseudomonadales > Pseudomonadaceae > Aquipseudomonas. Next base: position 20,227 of record JBLZZJ010000037.1, on the reverse strand, counting down.
CCTGGTGCGTACGTGCCCGGTGATTCTGTACGCCGGATCACTGGTTCCCGAGGCCGTGCTCGAAGGCCACCAGGCCGAGCAGGTGATCAATACGGCGGAGCTGCACCTGGAAGAGATCATTGCGCTGATTCGCCAGTCCCATGAACGGGGCCAGGACATCGCCAGGGTGCACTCCGGCGATCCGTCGCTGTATGGCGCCATCGGCGAGCAGATTCGTCATTTGCGGGCGTTGGATATTCCTTTCCAGATCATCCCGGGCGTGACCGCCACCGCCGCCTGCGCTGCCCTGCTGGAAAGCGAACTGACCCTGCCCGATGTGTCCCAGACCCTGATCCTCACCCGCTACGGCAGCAAGTCTGCCCTGCCGCCCGGCGAGCAACTGCCCGATCTGGCGCGCCACGGCGCGACCATGGCCATTCACCTCGGCGTGGCACACCTGGGCAAGATTGTTACCGAGCTGCTGCCGCACTACGGCGCGGACTGCCCCATTGCAGTTATCCACAGGGCCAGCTGGCCCGATCAGGACTGGGTACTGGGCACGTTGGCCGATATCGAGGCGCAGGTCAGCGCCAAGGGCTTTCGCCGCACGGCGCTGATTCTGGTGGGACGCGTGCTGAACGCCGAGCACTTCGCCGACTCGGCGCTGTACAACGCCAAGCATCAGCACCTTTATCGAGCCCCCACGGCCGACTGACTGCTAATCGGAAGCGCCTGCTAGCGCCAACGGTTGGAGCAGCGGGCCGGGTCTCTGAGAGATGGCGAACAGGGCAACAAACAGGCCGGCTCCTTGAACCGCACGCTGACCTGAAGGGGCGGGCCACCCGGGTTCTCGAGTGAATAGTCGTTCAGGCAGCTCTGCCCTTCCAGGTAACGGAACAGAACCCCCTGTTTGGCTCCCTCGAAACGCAGGAGGAGATCCTGGGGCTTCTTCCAGCCGGACTTGTAGGGAATATTGAAACGCCAGCGCCCGTCTTCCAGCGCTTCGCCTTTCAATGTCAGCGATGAATAGTCCTCCCCCACCTTCATGGTCGGGTAGGCCACCGCGAATACATACGTCCCGGCAAAGCCCATCTCAGGCTCGATGATCGTGCGCCGAAACGCGCTGTAGAGCGTCGGCGGATAGCTCAGCGTTCGCGCGTAACGCACCTCGAGGCTACCCAGGCTGCGGCTGGGATCCAGCTGCTCGCTCGGCATTTCGGGGGGGAACTCATGCGTACTGCGGCAACCCGCTACGACGAACAACAGGATGGCCACCGAACACCTGGAAAAAAGCTGCAGCGCGGTCATTTCAAGCACTCCAGGCAGTTGGCAGCGCCATGATTGGCCAAGTCGATCGCCACCACCTCGGGATCCGCGGTGTCGTAGACACGCAAGAACAGCGTCACCGTCCCGCCCCGGATGCTGTAGTGGCTCTCGTTGATGCGCAGCGTACGCAGCCCTTGCGCCTCAAAGTGGCGCGTGATCGCGGATAACGCGGCGTCCCGCGCCATGCGGGTATAGAGCCGCGGCCGCAGCTTGTCCCCCGAAAGCCCGAATGCCTCGACCTTCACGCCCAGCATGGGCTGCGGGCGCTCCAGCGCAAACGCCAGGGGCAACGGGTTACCGGGGTAATACAGCAGACCGCAGTCACACGGCGGCCTGAGCCGAGGATCGTCATGGGGCAAGACCCGCACCCCCGGGTGGCCGGCGCGGAAGTTGCGCCAGGCCAACGGCGTTCCGGTCTTGACCAGGTGTGCGTAATAGTCACGCAAAAACCGGGCGAAAGGCGTCGATAGCGGCTCGGGCTCCGTGGTCTGGCCCAAACCACGCAGGTGCCACTGGCCGTCCTTGCGGTACCAGGTGAACTGGTCATGCGCCCATTTATACCTGGCATAGGGCTCGAAGAGGCCACGCTCGGTACCGTGCTGGTACCTGCCCGTTTCAGACAGGCGCCGTTGCTCGCGACTCACCTGCTCGCGGGCCTCGGCCAGTACTTTCAGGTCAGGCCAGATCACACCGACCAGCCCTTTGCCGGGCTCCATGAGCACCACCGCGCCATCGGCAGTGCGTGAAACGACGCGGCTCATATCCGGCGCCACCAACAACACCCCAGCGACGCCATAGGGGCTCACGGAAAAGCTGCGCAGTTCCCCCGTCGCAGCGGACAGCACCGCGTCGATTTCCGGGAATACGCGCAACTCCGGGTTGCTCTGCGGCCAGCCCAGGGAGGTGAAGGTACTGAGCGTGGTGGACAGCGGCACACCCGTTTCATGAATCCGGATCAGTTGGGTGCCCGGCTTGAAGTAATCGTGGGTCGCGCTCTCCTTGCCGACACCGACGACCAGCAACGCCTTGTTATCACCCAACAGGTAATAGCGCGAGGTGCGCTGATACCAGTCACCGACCGGCTGACGCTGCTTGCCCTGGTAGGAGAAGTGCCGCCCGCGATCGAGAAATGCCTCGACCTCACTCGTCTCCACTAGACGGCCGAAGCCACCGATCTCCAGGCCATGCGCGGGGCTTGCCTGCACGCCGGCGCTGAAGAGCGTCGCGACAACAGTGGCGCACAGGCGCCAGGGTTTGAATGGCAGAAGGTTCATCCTTGATATGTCCACCGATAATGGCCGCCCGCATCCAGGGCTCCGGGCATGTTACCCGCATCCTCGGCCGCTCAGCGTTCCCTACGGCCACGGGCGGCCATTTCTGTGAACCGCTCGGACTTACCGAAAAACCGGGGTCGCCAGCCGACGCGCTTCTCAGCTCAGGGCTTCAGGCGCCGCACCCAGGCGGCACAGCCCGTACACGCTGGCGTCGACCTTGCCCCGGTTGTCGACAATGACGATCTCCGCACCGAGCGCACGCAGGCGTGTATTCAGGTCGCTGGTAAAAAGCTGCCGGCGGAACTGCGGGTATTCCAGGGCATCCTGCGCAGCAAGGTGACCACGCAGAAACCTATGCAACGCGGGTAACGAGAACTGCCAGGCGCTTGGCCCGCAGACAAACCCCTGGCGACGTAACAAGGCGATCAATTCAGCATCGCCGCGCAACAGACGCTCACAGCAACCGAGAAAAAAACCAACCGGCGTGTTCATCGATCAGCCTCCCGGACCCCGCGATCACTCATCTGCTTAAAGGTGGATCTCGACGCCCTTGATGCCGAGCTGGCGCAACTCTTCAATCAGGCCGTTGAGGTCGGCAAACGCCTCCACCTGATCCTGCTCGTCGACCAGGAAAAAACTGGTCCCCACGCCTTTCTTGAACAACACGATCCATTCCCGGGTATTGGCCGGGTTGGCAATCACGTGGGTATCGAACAGCGCTCCGGCGGCGTGCTTGGCTCGTACATCTTCGCGCTTCATCAACCGGCTCCCGGGTAAATACGTTCGTGACAGAACCTGCGCAAGAGCAGGCCCGCCCACAGTTTACCTTGAGAGCCCCGTGCCGAAGGGCAGCCGACACTGATTCTGCTTCGGTTGAACACGTCACCCACGCGCGTTGGGCACTGTTTGCGAGGCAGTACTCGCCTCTTGCCGTTGTTCATCCATGGACACGACCTTCAGTTCGACCTGGCCGATGCCCAGTGCTTGTTCGATGGTCATGTCGCTGCCCTGGCTCTTCAAGAGCGCTTGTAAACGCTGGAATTCCCCACACCAGATCGTTTCGATATCGCGCTCACGCTGCTTGTCATGGTCTCGGCTGAGAGCCACTGCGCGAACTTGCAAACGGCCGTTTTCCGCCTTTCCACCCACCTCGACGCCAAAGCCTGGCGTGGCGGCCTTACGCAGCACGACTCGGCCGGTTTCTGCCCACGCCGTTTGCATGCCTTCGCGCACTTCGTAACCCAGGCTGGATAGCCCTTCAAGAACCGCCTGGCGACGAGCCAGCGCGGCATGGGCATGCAGGTGAGCGGCGATGACCGCCGTGCATTGATCAATCAGCGTTGCGATCTGTTGCAGGTCAGTATCTGCAGTACAAGCCGCGATCTTTTGCAGCAGTTCATCGTGTGCGGCGTCCGCGAGCCCGGATACCTCATCCGCCAGATCCTGCAGTTGGCCGAACCGCATGCGTTGTTGCTGGTAATGCCGCGTGGCCTGGGCCAGATCAAGCACCAGGCTGTCGAGCAGCAGGTTGCGTGTCTGGATGCGGCTTTCGTTTTCTGCCTTTTCCAGCTGGTTCACGAACGCCTGGGCTGTGTCTGTGCCCTGGAGCAATTGCAGCTCGGCAATATGCCGGTCGATGCGTTGCAAGCGGGGATCACGCGTGGCGTCCTGTGGCTGACGGGCGATCCAGTTGGCCAGGGACGGCGAGGCGTCGCCGGTTTTCAGCTGCTGAGCGAGTGCCTGCTGCTCGGCGCTCAGAGACGCCTCTGCAGGGGCAGACGAGCTGAGCAGGGCAAACCCCTCGGCCAACACGCTATCGGCGTCGCTAGCGGCTGAACCTTTGGCCAGGCGGGTAAGCGCTTGTTGAAGTTGCGCCTCGATTTGAAGCGGCCTGGCTTGCAGGGCCTTCAGCAGCGTCGCGGCATTTTCCTGAACACGGCGCTGACGCTGGCGCGCCTCGGTAGCACGCAGTACCGCGCGCTCCTCACGCTCGGCAAGGTCGCGCTTGAGGTATTCGATTTCAACGGGTACTGCTTCTTGCAGTTCGGCCAACTGGTCACTCCGCAGCAGTCCGCGCAGTCGCTCGTGGCGCGCCAGGGTGGCGGCATATTCGGCGTCGGTCAGCTCACCCAGTTTGTGCGCCTGCGTTTGCCAACGCGTGAGGGCCTGAGACAGGCGCAGCAGGTCAGCAGCGCACCTGGCGAGAATTTCTTCCCGCGTGACGATCCGTACGACCTTCGGTCCACTCATGGGTTGGTTTCCATTGTTGCTGCCGTGAGCAATGGCTGGGCTGGCTCGACAGGCGCCAGGGCTTTTTCGATAGCGGCCCGCAGGAGCGCTCGTTCGTTGTCTCCGTCGTGGTACCAGCCGTGGGAGGAAACCCTGTGCAGGTGCGGAATCGCCCGACGCAACACAGAGGGCCGCCAGATTTCGCGGGCCCGGGCATGACTCAACAACGGATGGCATGGCGAGTCGCACTCGATGCCGATGGCATACAACCCTGTGCCTGGATTATCGATGGCGAAGTCCAGGCCGAACGCATCGCCCTCGCTGGCACTGCTGGCGTTCCACCCGAGGGAGCGGATGTAATCGCCCACCATGCTGGTGAATCCGTCCTGTTTGCGCAGTTGCTGGCTACGGCTTTCGCTGCGGTCGGTCTGCAGGCGCTCAAGCAGACTGGCGCTGCTGGCGAACTCGCCAGACGAAAGCGCCCGGGCGTACTCCAGATAGCCCTGCAGATAATCTCGCGGGCTGCTGGGAGGGCGGCGGGTATTGAGCATGTCGGAGATTTCGGCAATCGGCATGGACGTGATCATCACGACCTTCCTGCGGGCCCGTGTCACCGCCACATTCAGACGGCGTTCGCCACCGGTCTGACCAAGCACACCGAAGTTGCGCCGAAAACTGCCTTGGCCGTTTCGGCCGAACGTTGAGGAGAACACGATGATGTCGCGCTCGTCGCCCTGGACGTTTTCGACGTTCTTGACGAACACCGACATGTCCTCGCCATCCTCGGACCGCTCGCGCTCCTGAGCATAGGCCGCGCGGAATGCCTCATCCTGTTCGGCGCGCAGCTCAAGGTGTTCCTCAATCAGGTCGACCTGTTTGCGGTTGAACGTCACCACACCGACCGAAGGCCGATGTTCATAGGGTTGCTGCCACAGTTCGGCGAGGTACTGCACGACCCGGTCAGCTTCCTGGGCGTTACTCTGATTCTGGTACAGGCCATCAACCTGAATCAGCTCCACGGGCTTGATGCGCAGGATATTGGCTTGCGGATGGCGCACCGGCACGCTCAGGCGGTTTCCATAGAACGAGGCATTGGAGAAACCGATCAACTCCCGGTAGGCCGAACGGTAGTGGATCTGCAGCGTGGTGCTGGGCAGGGCACTACGCGCGAGTTGCAACAGGTCCGGGCAGTCCTTGATTTCACGGCGGTTCCAGGTGTCCTCGAAGGCTTCGCGTTGCTCCTCATCGGCCTCTTCGTCCGGGCTTTCACCGTCGAACAATTCCGCTTCGTCGCTTTCGATGCGGCTCGAGAAAAATGCCGTGGGCGGCATCTGTTTCTCATCACCGCTGACCACGGTGACCCGCCCCCGATACAGGGTCGGCAGGGCAAACTCCACCGGCATCTGCGAAGCCTCGTCGTAAATCACGATGTCGAACAGCCCGGCTTTCAGCGGCAGTACGCGGCTAGCCACATCAGGGTTCATCAGCCAAACCGGACGCAGGCTCATCAGACCGAGCTCGCTACCCAGCTCCATGAACTCGCGCAAACGTCGCGAACGTTTGCCGGTCAGGCGAGTGACATCCTCCCATTGCTTGCGGCTGCCGAGACGGTCCAGACCGATGTCTGTCCTGAGCAGTTCGCGGTTGAGCAGGCGCATCTGGGTATCCGCTTCTGCCAGGCTGGCGATCTTGCTGCGGGCCTCGTCCTGATCGAACAGCAGCTCCGGGTTGGCCTGTTCAAGGCGGTGCTTCCAGCCTAAGCGGGCCTCGCGCTTGAGTAACCAGCGCACGCTGTTTTCCAACTGCTCGACGGGAATTTTCTCAAGCTTGTCCTGACACTGTCGTAACAGCACGAGCAAATTCAGGTCGGCCTGACCAAGCTGACTGGCACGCCCGCGGAATCGCTGGTAGGCGGCCAGAGATGGCATGGCGTCCTGGAGCCGCCCCAATACCAACAGGTTGCTCTGGTTACTGGTGACGGCGTTGTGGAGCAGGTGCAGCAGGTCGCCGTCGATCCAGTCGGAGAGAATTTTCAGCTTATCCAGGCTGTGCTGCCGAGCGCCCTGGCGAATCAATGCGGCATCCAGATCAGCGAGCAGCACTTCGAACGTGCGCTTCTCTCCGGTGAGGATCGCCGTATCCACCTGCTCGGCCCGGGGCGATTGGGCCAGGCCCTGTGCGAGCACCTGGATTTCTCGAAGATGCTGAATATCCCGAGCCACCAGCGCCACAAGCTCCAACCTGGCGTGCGGGTCAATCTCGGGCAAACCCAGAACCTGTTGCTGGGCCCGCAACTCAGCATGCAGCGGGCGCCACTGGCGTTCCAGTTGCACCGCGGCAAGCAGGGCCGGCAAGCGGCTGTCATCGGCTGCCGGCTCATGGCTGCGCAGAAACCCGCGTAGACGACCACGGCGCAGCAGGTACAGCGGGTTGATTCGCGCGAACCAGGAGCGGGTATTCACAACCTGACCGAGATGCGTCTGAAAGCGCGCCAGCTCGCGCTCGTCCAGGCCGCTCAGGGAGGGGGAATGCAGCGGCATGAACTGCCTGGCATCCAGCGTGCCGAGGCGCTGTTCGAGTGACACCAGTTCGGACAACAGGGTTTCACCACGCAGCGGCTGAGCCTTGTCGCCATTACGAAACAACGGCAACCAGCGCGCCAGGCGCTGCCGCTGTTCCTCTTTGAGGCCGAGCAGGGCTTCGACGTGGCTGGCCATCCAGTGTCGATACGGGATCGGGTCGTCCACTTCAAAACTGGCGGGGTGATTCTGCAGAACGGTCTGTCGGCTGTTTTCCGCATCGACAAAGGCGCGAAGACTTTCGCTGAACGCCTGTAACGTCGCCGGATCTGCAGCGAAAGCCTGCAACTGGGCCAGTGGGCTGCCTTCGAAACGAGCCGGTAACCACAACCGGATCAAGGGTGCGCAGTTTTCTTCCAGGCGTGTCAGGCTGCCGATATCCAACGACGCCAGGCGTTGGCGCAACGCGGGAAACTCCAGCGCGACAGGGTCTTTTTCAAGCTCGATCAGTTCGCCCAACAGACGCCTGTACGTCAGTCCCGTGGCTTCGTCCAGGTGATGCAGGCCATGGTGGAAGCGGTCAAGGTCGCCTTCGAGGGTTTCGATACGCGCCGCCACGTGCTCACGCTGCCGTTGCCAGCTGTTGGCGCTGGCACCCTCGAGAAAAAGCGCCTCGAGTTGTTCGCGAATGCTGCGAATCACCGGCTCGCGATCGCGGTTGACGTCGTTGAGCATGACCGTGCGCTGGCCCAGTCCTTCAGCGATCAAACGCTTATGCACCACCTCGAGCGCCGCATGTTTCTGGCAGACGATCAGCAGGCTGCGGCGCCGGCCGATGGCGTCTGCGACCATGTTGACGATGGTCTGGCTCTTGCCCGTGCCCGGCGGCCCTTCGACCAACAATCCAGGGCTTTGACGCGCCTGAAGTACCGCGGCTTCCTGAGACGGATCGCTGGCCACCGTGAAGAAACGCTGCAGTTCTGGGGGTTTCTCGGCAGCTTGCGGCTCGTCGCGATCATTCAGACGCAGGGCGGTTTCCAGGCCGGTACCGCCGGGGGACAGGGTTTTGAGTTGGCGCAGATCTTCACCGATAGCCTGGCCCATGAACGTGACATGGAATAACACAGCGGAGCAGGCCAGCTCGTCCTTGTATGGCGTTACCTCGGTACTGAGCGGCGGCAGCCCAACCAAGTCGCGTGAACGCGTCTCGGCAAGCAGGCCGAAGGCGTCCATCACATCGACCGCGCGGATTGCAGAACGGCCAAGCAGCTCGTCTGCCGTCTTGCGCCAGCGTTTGCAGGCTTCCGGTCCAAGCAGATTATCCAGCGCCGGGTTGAGGCGCACTTCTTCGCGCTCGCCGTCGAAGGCCAGTGAGACCTGACCACGGCTACCCACCTCCATCAGCAACTTCACCGGCCACAGCAGTAACGGCACGATGCGGGTACGGGTGTTGCTGCGTGCATCGCGGCTGAGCAAGAAGGGGAAACCCAGGTACAAACCGTCGATCCCGGTGTCACGTTTGTACAACGCCGCTTGCCGGGAAAGTGCGTTGAGGCGTGACTCCAGTAGCGGGCTGCTCAAGAAGTTTTCCGAGTCCAGGCTCACCGAGCGAGCATTGCGTTGCAACAGATGATCGAGCAGTGCGGCAGCCGGACGGCGTTCACTGTTCAACTCATGGAGATCGACCCGCGCGGTACTTTTCCCGACGCCCATTCGCACCAGAGGGCCGCGCATAACGGCGGTGGCCACCTTCTTCTCGAAAAAATCCAGAATCTGCGACACGTATTGCTGTTTCTGGGGCTCCAGCCACTGCTCAGCAGGGATGGCCAGCAACACCAGCACTTTGGCCAGAGGCATGCGCCGCTCCAGGCGGAATTGCTCAGCCCACTCATCAACCGCAACAACGCCGCTACGGGCAAACCCATGGATACGCTCATCCACGATGCGGTACAGCGCTTGCCTGGGATGCTGCAGAAGGTCGCTGGCCAGCGCCTGGTCAAACGTCCTGACCTCGCAGCGATGAGCCAGTGCACTGGCTTCCTCGATAATGGCCGTCACCGAACGGAACTGGCTGATCGTGGCGCTGAGCAGCACGATCAGGTCTTCCTCGGCGATCACCCGCCGCTCGGACAACGTCAGCAACCCCGGATGCTCGGTATCCGGCAGCAGACGCTGACGCTCCTGCCACTGGGCGGCCAACCGTGCCCGTGAGGTCGACAGCAGGTAGATGCGAAGCTGCTCCTCGTTGACCTCGATATGCAGGTGCAACGCTCGTTGGCGAACATTCCGCGCACGGGCGCTCAACTGCGGCAACCAGCTCTCGGTTTCCAGCTGCTCCAGCACGTCCGGCACTGACCCGGTGATCAGGCGGTACCCCTCGAGCGGATGCTCCAGCAGCCAGCCCGGGGTGACAATCTCGCCCCGGTAAATCAGCGGGATTTCGCTATTGAGCAGCTTGAGCGCCAACATCAATCGGAAGTCGTCCTCGACCCCTTCGTGTTGCGCCACCAGGCGCAGGCCAGCAATCACTCTTGGCGCCAGGCCTACATGTTCGGCCCAGGTAACGATCACCCCGCGCAACAGGTGGTCGAGAGCCTGCGCCCAGTTATCGGCCTGTGCAGCGGCAAGTGCAAAGACTGAAGGCTTGCGAAAACGCTGAGTCCCCAGCGTGATGCTCGCGCCTTCCTCGTCGTCCTGCTCGCGGCCCGCAGAGACGGGGGCGTCTACCGCAATACCGTTCAGCCAATCCTGCACCTGTGACCATTGCCAGCGCTGGTGGCGGTCACGCGCCAACAGGCCGCGCAACAACAGCTGCAAATGGGGATCCAGTTCCTCGGGAATGGATACGCCATTGGCCAACACATGAATCAGAAAGGCGTTGTCGTTGATGCCCTCGAAGCAGGCGCCACCGGTTACCTGTTCCAGCAGGATCATGCCGAGGCTCCACCAGTCGGAAGCAGGCGCAACGCCCCCGGCGATCGCTTCAGGAGCCATATAACGACTGACTTCCAACGGTGAAACGATATCCAGGTCGAACTCGGACAGACGTGCAGAGCCAAAGCCGCTGATGACCAGATCCAGTGGCTCACGGCTGCGCACGAGCAGGCTGCCCGGGCGCAGATCCCGATGCCTCAGCCCGGCCTCGTTGAAGGTATGCAGCGCCTGGCCAAGCTCGCGAACCACATGCTCAATGGTGGCACGGTCACTGACCACGATTCCCAGGTCTGCCAGGGTGCCGCCGGTCAGTTCCTCGGCCACCTCGTAAGCGCGCTCATCCCAGCGGCCCGTGGTGAGGATTTCCGGGACATGGTCGCGCGGCAGGCGGCGGATCACATCGTAGATTGCCGGGTCCGGTTCCGCACCAGGGCGGTACAGCGTCAACACTGCGGTGCGGGCGTCTTCCGTGTGCTCGGCCAGGTAACGCTCACGCACACCATCGGTGTTGCTGATCTGCCGCAGCAGACGCCAGCCATCGATCAGGGTTTCGCGCTCCGGCGGTGCTTCGTCGGGAACGTTCGTCGTGTCAGTCAAAGCGACCACGGGTTCTGCGCTGGCAAGGGACGCACCACAGTCGTGGCACATCAGATCGCCCTCTTCCATGGCATGGCCGTTTTCACACCGCAAGGCAGCGGGCGCTTGCACGGCCTCGTTAACGGCCAGACTTGCCTGGGTAACCACCGCCTGTGGTCGCCACCCCTCGGGGTGAATGGTTTCGCCGGAAAGGTCCCAGCTACAGGGCTGATCAGCGACCAAACCTTCACAGAACAGCTCACCCAGTGAGCGTTCGGTATGGCAGTTGGGGCAAAAACGAATCATCAATATCGCTTCCCTTGACGACGCCGTGACGTGTGGGCGCTGAGCTGTAAGTGATGGCCTTGGTTCTGGAGCAGGTCGCTCAGCCGCAGCAGATCATCGCGCCGGGGAATTCCAGCCATCCAGATGCTGCCATCGTCATCGAACATCACGTCCAGGGCTTTGTCGTCAGATTGCAGTGGCCGATCGTAGTCGGCCAGGCGCGCCCGACCGAGTTCGGTCAGCAGGCTCAGACGCTGATTGTCGCTGCCGCGCAGGGCCAGTGACTGCGTGTGCTGCTGTTGGTAGGGGTCGCTGATCAACGCGTCGATCAGGCCCTGCGCCTTGCGCAGTTGTGGCTCGAGCTGCTCCAGGCTGTAGCCGCTGTACACCAGGATGTCGGCATCAGTACGTTGGCGCAGCTCGCGGAGCAACGCCAGCAACGCGTCAAATTGCTCGAAAGGCTCGCCGCCGGAAATGGTGATGCCCTCGGCCTGCTCCAGCCAGGGCTGCACATCGGCGAGCAATTGCGCCAGGGCGATACGCCGTGACCCAGGCCCCCAGGTGTCGGCAGAGATACACCCCTGGCAGCGAATGCTGCATCCCTGAAACCAGATGCCCAGGCGCCGCCCCGGGCCGAGGGTAGAAATCGGAAAATGCACGCGCGACAGGCTCAGCTGCATGTTCAGCGGCGTTCCAGGGTCAGACCACTGGCATTCAGTTCAGTGATCTCGAAGCGCTCGCCAGGGCGTGCATCCTGATCGAACAGTGCCCTCGACAACGGGTTGAGCAAGCGCGCCTCGAGCTGGTTGCGGATGCCTCGACCGCCATTGGACAAGTCTTTCAGACAGAGCCCGTGCAGCGCTTGCAGCGCCGCTGGAGCCAGCTCGATGGCCAGTTGCTGATCGCGCAGGTCGGCGAAGGTGCCTTCGACCATCTGGGTGAAAATCTGCTCGGCAACATCCTGGCGGATGAAGTCGAAAACGATGATGTTTTCGCCGATGCGGTTGAGGATTTCCGGACGGTTGAGCACCAGTTTGAAGTAGCGGTCGATTTCGCTGTGTACCTTGGTTTGTACCGCTTCGAAAGACTCTCCAGGCAGCACGTTGGCGACCCGCTCGCCATTCTCGCCCTGCCGGTAGATCCCCAGGTTGGAGGTAAACACGATCAACGCTTCGGAGAAGTACACCCGATCGCCACGACCCGACGTCAGCACGCCGTCATCGAGAATCTGCAGAAACTTGTCGAGGATGCGCGGGTGGGCTTTTTCGATTTCATCGAACAGCACCACGCTGAAAGGTTTTTCGCGGATGGCATTGGTCAGCTCGCCACCCACGTCGTAACCGACATATCCCGGTGGTGCGCCGATCAGTCGCTGGTCGGCATGCTCGGCGCTGAACTCCGACATGTCGAAGCGAATGTAGGCGCTCTCATCACCGAACAGCAGGCTGGTGATGGTTTTTGCCAGCTCGGTCTTGCCCACCCCCGTAGGGCCGGCAAGAAACGCGACACCCCGCGGCCGATTACCCTTGCGGCTGGCACCCACGCCGGTCATGGCGCGTTTGACGATGTCCAGCATATGCGTCACCGCATGGCTTTGACCTTTGACACGCTTGCGCACGATGCCGTCGGCCTGCCGGATACGCTGCCGGTCGATTTTCAGCCAAGGGTCCTCGGTAACCCCCACCTTGTAGCGCCTGACGGCGTCGGCGATGTGCTCCATCGTCACCCCTTCAACCCTTGCCAGTTGCGCGATGGCACTAAGATCCAGAAGAAGGAGGCCTTCGGTATTTTCCACAAGAGCGTTGCAGGCCAGCTGCTGGGCCTCCTCGCTTGTTCCCTGGCTGCCGCTGAGCCCCTTGAGCAAAGCAGGCGCCAAAGCACGACGCGCCATTTGGTCAGGCTTGGACACTGGAATATGGCGCAGACGCGGGTTATCGACCAACAGCCAGTCGGGCAAGTCGCCCTCTTTCTCGACCACCCACAACACGCTGTTGAAAAATGGCTTGCGCTGTTCACCCGCCGGGCGGCTTCGGGTTTGATGTGACAGCACGAGCGCCTGGGTAAACAGCTGGTGTTCAGCAGCGCTCAGAGAATCGTTTCGCACCACCAGGCGTGACGCGAAGTCGATGATCAACGCCACCGGTTCACCGCCGCGGTGGACAAGGCGTTGCAAGGTCGCACCCAACAAGTCGATGCCGGCGGGAGCGGCACCCTCTACCGGGGTAAGACCCAGCTCGGTCAGCAGGGCCAGCCCCGCCTCCGGGTCGCTGCCAGGCCGCCCCAGGGCTCTGAAGCCGAATATGGGATCCCAGCTGAGCACGTGGGCATAGCCGGCATTGAGTAACGAATCACACAGGGCCTGATTGAAGCTTTGCGCGGTGATGGTGCCGGGGGAAATTTCACAGGCTTGCAGATCGCGGATGTTCCCGGACAGAACAAACTGGCTTTTCAGCGGCAAAAAACGAAGCAGGTCTCGCACCCAACGCGGCTGTTCAAACGAAGCATTCCCTGGCATGTCCGGACTCACAATGGTGATTGTCAATGCAGGATATTACCCACATGACGTCCGCCAAAGTACTCGATTGAGTGACAGCAGAAACGTACGACCTCAAATATCGAGCACAAAACAGCTCGATCTGAGTTCGGCACGGAGTTACTCACTCACCTTGCTTCTAACCCGGTATCCGCAAGGCCCGTCTGAATCCTTTCGCTCCAGGCAATTGAAACGGATTTCCAGCTCCTGGTTTTTGCCCGGGGGTCAGCGTTTTTTCTTGCGGGATAACCTTTTTTGCTCGTTCTGAAGCAAAAAAATCGCAGCCGAAGCTGCGATTTTTTTGGCCGCAATCGCTGGATAACCTATTCCACCGTCACCGATTTCGCCAGGTTGCGCGGCTGGTCGACGTCAGTGCCCTTGAGCACGGCGACGTAGTAGGACAGCAGCTGCAGCGGGATGGTGTAGAGGATCGGCGTCAGGGCGTCATGGATGTGCGGCATGTTCACCACGTGGGTGCCTTCACCGTTGTTCATGCCGGCTTTCTGGTCGGCGAAGACGATCAGCTCGCCGCCCCGCGCACGTACTTCCTGCAGGTTGGATTTGAGTTTCTCCAGCAGCTCGTTGTTCGGCGCGACTGTCACCACCGGCATGTCGGCGTCGACCAGGGCCAGCGGGCCGTGCTTGAGCTCGCCGGCCGGGTAGGCTTCGGCGTGGATGTAGGAGATTTCCTTGAGCTTGAGCGCGCCTTCCATCGCCACCGGGTACTGCGCGCCACGGCCGAGGAACAGGCTGTGGTGCTTCTCGGCGAACAACTCGGAGACTTTTTCCACCACGCTGTCCATGGCCAGGGCTTCACCAAGACGGGTTGGCAGGCGACGCAGTTCGTCCACCAGCTCTGCCTGCAGGGCCTTGTCCAGGGTGCCGCGTACCTGGCCGAGGGACAGGGTCAGCAGCATCAGGCCCACCAGTTGGGTGGTGAACGCCTTGGTGGACGCCACGCCGATTTCCGGGCCGGCCTGGGTCAGCAGGGTCAGGTCGGATTCGCGCACCAGGGAGCTGATGCCGACGTTGCAGATCGCCAGGCTGGCGAGGTAGCCCAGCTCTTTGCCGTTGCGCAGGGCGGCCAGGGTGTCGGCGGTTTCGCCGGACTGGGAAATGCTGACGAACAGGGTGTCCGGCTGTACCACCACCTTGCGGTAGCGGAACTCGCTGGCCACTTCGATCTGGCACGGGATACCGGCCAGGCCTTCCAGCCAGTAACGGGCAACCATGCCGGCGTGGTAACTGGTGCCGCACGCAACGATCTGCACGTTGCGCACCTTGGCGAACAGCTCGGCAGCCTGAGGGCCGAAGGCCTGGACCAGCACGTGGTCGCTGCCCAGACGGCCTTCCAGGGTGCGCTGCACGACCTTGGGCTGCTCGTGGATTTCCTTGAGCATGAAGTGGCGGTACTCGCCCTTGTCGGCGGCTTCGGCCCCTTCGTGGTACTGCACGCTTTCGCGTTCGACCGGCTCGCCCTTCACGTCCCAGATCTGGATAGCGTCGCGGCGAATCTCGGCGATGTCGCCTTCTTCCAGGTACATGAAGCGGTCGGTGACCTGGCGCAGAGCCAACTGGTCGGACGCCAGGAAGTTCTCGCCCAGGCCCAGGCCGATCACCAGCGGGCTGCCGCTGCGGGCGGCCAGCAGGCGGTCCGGCTGCTTGGCGCTGATCACCGCCAGGCCGTAGGCGCCATGCAGTTCTTTCACGGCGTCCTTGAGTGCAGCAGTCAGGTCGCCCAGGCTTTTCAGCTTGTGGTCGAGCAGGTGCACGATCACTTCGGTGTCGGTATCGGAGGAGAAGACGTAGCCCAGGCCCTTGAGCTGTGCGCGCAGTTCTTCATGGTTCTCGATGATGCCGTTGTGCACCACCGCCAGGTCGCCGCCGGAGAAATGCGGGTGAGCATTGCGTTCGCTCGGCGCACCATGGGTCGCCCAACGGGTGTGGGCGATGCCCAGGCGACCCGCCAGCGGCTCATCGGTCAGCGCGGCTTCCAGCTCGCTGACCTTGCCGACGCGACGACGACGGTCGAGGCCGCCCCGTTCGGTCAGCAACGCCACACCGGCGCTGTCGTAACCGCGGTATTCCAGGCGTTTGAGGCCTTCCACCAGAATGGGGGTGACGGTACGTTCAGCGACTGCGCCCACGATGCCACACATAGGTTTCTCCTTGCTTTAAGCGTCTACAGCGGCGCAGATCAGCTTGATGCCGCGCGCGATCAGTTGTTCACGGGCCTCGGTGTCGAGGCGTTCATCGGTAATCAGTGTATGCACGCTGCCCCAGGGCAGCTCGAGATTGGGAATCCGCCGGCCGATCTTGTCGCTCTCGACCATCACCACCACTTCCCGGGCCACTTCGGCCATCACACGGGACAGGCCCAGCAGCTCATTGAACGTGGTGGTGCCACGCGCCAGGTCGATGCCATCGGCACCAATGAACAGCTGGTCGAAATCGTAGGAGCGCAGCACCTGTTCCGCCACCTGGCCCTGGAAGGATTCCGAGTGCGGGTCCCAGGTGCCACCGGTCATCAGCAGTACGGGTTCATGCTCCAGCTCGCGCAGGGCGTTGGCCACGTTCAGCGAGTTGGTCATCACCACCAGGCCGGGCTTGTAGCCGAGCTGCGGGATCATGGCTGCCGTGGTTGTGCCGCTGTCGATGATGATCCGCGCATGTTCGCGAATGCAGCCGACACCGGCTCGGGCAATGGCCTGTTTGTAGGGGGAAACCGGCTGTGCGCCCTCCCCGATCAGTTCCTGGGGCATGGGCACTGCACCGCCGTAGCGGCGCAGCAGCAGGCCATTCTTTTCCAGGGCGGACAGGTCTTTGCGAATGGTCACTTCGGAGGTGGCGAAGGCTTTCGACAGCTCGTCGACACTGACCTCACCCTGCTCGGCGAGCAAGGCAAGGATCGTGTGGCGACGTTGCGGTGTATTGCGCTTCGACATTGATAAGTTTCGATTCGAAAGATAATGGCGCGAATCAAAACATAAGCCTTGGATGCCTGCAAGCGAAACCCAGCGGCAATCCGTCGAATTACCGAAGCCCTTTATGCCGTAGATCAGGCGTTCAGTTCAGGGTCAGCTTGATGCCGAACGCCACCAGGCACAGCCCTGCCAGCTTCTCCAGAATCCGCGAGATACGGGGGTTGGAACGCATGCGCTCGGCCAGAAAGTGAGTGCTGAGCACGATCACCAGGCCATAGAGGAAGGTCAAGACAGCGATGGTCACGGCCAGGAAGCCGAAGGTCACCATGCCCTGGTGACGCACCGGGTCGATGAACAGCGGGAAGAAGGCCATGTAGAAGACGATGGCTTTCGGGTTGAACAGCGTGATCACCAGCGTCTGGCGCAGGTACTGGCGCGCCTCGATGTTCAAGGTCGGCGCAGCGCCCGGTTTGGCCAGCAGCATGCGCAAGCCCAGCCAGATCAGGTAGGCCGCTCCCACCCATTGCACCAGGTGGAAGGCTGTCGGATACGCCTTGAGCAGCGCGGCGACGCCAGCCACGGCCATCCACATCAGGACCTGGTCACCGAAGATGATGCCCAGGGTCGAGGCTATCCCCCCGCGAATTCCACCCTTGCCTGTGGACAGGATCAGCGCCAGGTTGCCCGGCCCGGGAATTGCCAGCAGCAGGATGAACGCGACCACGAAGGCGCCATAATCCGTTACACCGAACATCCTGCTTCTCCCTGCGTGTTGGGATGGTACGTGGCTACCTGTCAGGTAGTTATCCACAGGGCCCATTCAACCTGGTATTTCCTGGGTATCAGCCCGGCAGGCCGTCACTTCTTGGTTGGACGTTTCCAGCCTTCGATGTTGCGCTGCTTGGCACGGCCGACGGCCAGCGTATGCGCGGGAACGTCCTGAGTGATCGTCGAACCGGCCCCAGTGGTCGAGCCATCGCCCAGGGTCACCGGTGCAACCAGCGCGCTGTTGGAACCGATGAACACGTCTTCACCCAGCACGGTACGGTGCTTGTTGGCGCCGTCGTAGTTGCAGGTGATGGTGCCGGCGCCGATGTTGGTCCGGGCACCGATTTCGGCATCGCCCAGGTAGCTCAGGTGGCCCGCCTTGGCGCCTTCGCCCAGCACGGCGTTCTTCAGTTCGACAAAGTTGCCCACATGGGCCTTGGCCCCCAGCTTGGCGCCCGGACGCAGGCGAGCGAACGGGCCGCAATCGGCACCCTCGCCCATTTCGGCACCTTCCAGGTGGCTGTTGGCTTTGACGATGGCTCCGCGACGCAACACGGAATCCTTGATCACGCAGTTCGGGCCGATCTGCACACCGTCCTCGATCACCACCTTGCCTTCGAGGATGACGTTGACGTCGATCAGCACGTCGCGCCCGGCCGTCACCTCGCCACGCAGGTCAAAGCGCGCCGGGTCGATCAGGGTCACGCCCTGGGCCATCAGGCGGCGGGCTGCGCGGTATTGGTAGTGGCGCTCGAGTTGAGCCAGCTGGATGCGGTCGTTGGCGCCGAGCACTTCCATCTCGTCGGCCGCGCGCTCGGTGGCCACCACCAGGCCGTCGGCCACTGCCATGGCGATGACGTCGGTCAGGTAGTACTCACCCTGGGCGTTGCTATTGGAAAGGCGACCCAGCCAGTCAGCCAGGCGCTTGCCCGGCACGGCGAGGATGCCCGTGTTGCCTTCGCGGATCGCGCGCTGAGCGTCGCTGGCATCCTTGTGCTCGACGATGGCCTGCACCACGCCGTCGCCGTTGCGCACGATGCGCCCGTAGCCGGTCGGGTCGGCCAGTTCGACGGTCAGCAGGCCGAGCTGCTGATCGTTGACCTTGCCCAGCAGACGCTCGAGGGTTGCCGTTTCGATCAGCGGTACGTCGCCGTAGAGGATCAGCACGGTTTCGGCACTCAACTGCGGCAGAGCCTGGGCCACCGCGTGGCCGGTGCCGAGCTGTTCGGCCTGGATCACGAAGTTCAGGTCGTCTGCGGCCAGGCGCTCACGTACCCGTTCGGCGCCATGCCCGATTACCACGTGGATGCCCTGTGGCTTCAGCTGGCGAGCTGTGTCGATTACATGACCGAGCATGGACTTGCCGGCCACGGCGTGCAGGACTTTCGGCAAGGCAGAACGCATGCGCGTGCCTTGGCCGGCGGCGAGAATAACGATATCGAGCGACATGGGCAGGGCCTAATCCAGTAAATGGCGGACAAGAAAAAGGGTAGCCAAGGCTACCCTTTTACTTGCTTGCGATGAAGCGTCGGAATTAACCGCCGAACTTCTTGCGCAGCTGTTGGACGGTACGCAGCTGGGCCGCGACCTCCGCCAGGTGAGCAGCAGCGGAGCCGTAGTCAAACTCCGAGCCTTTTTCGCTCAGGGCCTTCTCGGCAGCCCGCAGGGCTTCCTGAGCAGCAGCTTCATCGATATCGGCAGCACGCTGCACGGTATCGGCGAGCACTTTCACCACACTCGGCTGAACTTCGAGGAAGCCGCCGGAGATGTAGAACACCTCGGCTTCGCCACCTTGTTTGACCAGACGAATCGGACCCGGCTTGAGGTCGGTAATCAGCGGCGCGTGGCCTGGAGCGATACCGAGATCACCCAGGTTGCCGTGCGCAATCACCATCTCGACCAGACCGGAGAAGATCTCGCCTTCTGCGCTGACGATGTCGCAATGGACTGTCATAGCCATGTCTAACCTCACGTATCGGTCTATCTGCCCACCAGGTGTTCAGACAGACCGGAAGCGCCCGTTGCCGGGCGCACGGGTGATTACAGTTTCTTCGCTTTCTCGACAGCTTCTTCGATGCCGCCGACCATGTAGAACGCCTGCTCCGGCAGGTGATCGTAGTCACCTTTCAGGATGCCGCTGAAACCAGCGATGGTGTCCTTCAGGGAAACGTACTTGCCTGGCGAACCGGTGAAGACTTCGGCCACGAAGAACGGCTGGGACAGGAAGCGCTGGATCTTACGAGCACGGGATACCAGCTGCTTGTCTTCTTCCGACAGTTCGTCCATGCCGAGGATCGCGATGATGTCCTTCAGCTCTTTGTAGCGCTGCAGCACGTACTGAACGCCGCGAGCGGTGTCGTAGTGCTCCTGGCCGATCACGTTCGGGTCCAGCTGGCGCGAAGTCGAGTCCAGTGGATCGACCGCTGGGTAGATACCCAGGGAAGCGATGTCACGGGACAGTACGACGGTGGCGTCCAAGTGGGCGAAGGTGGTCGCCGGGCTCGGGTCGGTCAGGTCGTCCGCAGGTACGTATACGGCCTGGATCGAGGTGATCGAACCGGTTTTGGTCGAAGTGATGCGCTCTTGCAGAACACCCATCTCTTCGGCCAGGGTCGGCTGATAACCTACTGCCGACGGCATACGGCCGAGCAGTGCGGATACTTCGGTACCGGCCAGGGTGTAACGGTAGATGTTGTCCACGAAGAACAGAACATCACGGCCTTCGTCACGGAACTTCTCGGCCATGGTCAGGCCGGTCAGTGCCACGCGCAGACGGTTGCCTGGCGGCTCGTTCATCTGACCGTAGACCAGGGCTACCTTGTCGAGAACGTTGGAGTCCTTCATCTCGTGGTAGAAGTCGTTACCCTCACGAGTACGCTC
>JBLZZJ010000036.1:0-16451 GCA_050282285.1 Pseudomonas sp. | reverse complement strand
TTCGGGGTGGTCAGGGCGACGTCGAGAACGCCGTCGGAGGAGATGGCACGGCCGTCACGGCCGCCGGTGGCTTCTGCGTAGGCACGGTAAGCGATGGTTTGAATCGACATGGTGTATTCCTCAAGTGGGTGGCAATGCGTTCAGGTTTGGATTCGGGTTTCTAGTTTGCGCTAAAGTCTTGTGCGCTAATCAGTTCCATGGGGTGAACTCTAGCGATCTAATATTTAGCGCGCAAGATAAATAATTAAGTATTTTGCTATATGGGGTTTATAAATATGGAATAAGCAGGAATGGCGGTGGTTCTAGCCGATTTTTTAGAGGATTTGACGCGAGAAATGGAGCAGGCGGTGGGGGACCGCCTGCGATCAGACAGCCTGGTTCAGGCTCTTGCGAAGGGTTACCAGCTCTTCTTTCAGCGCGCCGAGTTCATCAGGCGTCTGCTGACTCGCACGGACGATGCAGCTGGGAATTGCTTTGGCTTGTTCACGCAGGGCGCGACCCTTGTCGGTCAGGTAGAGCTCGACCACTCGTTCGTCGGTGGTACTGCGCTTGCGGTCGAGCAGGCCTTCCGCTTCCAGGCGCTTGAGCAGCGGCGTTACCGAACCCGGGTCGGTCAGCATGCGGCCGCTCAGGTCGCCGACGGTGATGCCGTCGCCTTCCCAGAGCACCATCATGGCCAGGTATTGCGGGTAGGTCAGACCGAGTGCCTGGAGCAGGGGTTTGTAGACCTTGGTCAGCATCAGCGAGGTCGAATAGAGGGCGAAGCACAGCTGGTTGTCGAGCAACAGATCGGAGCAGGCGTCGTCTTGCGTGGCCATAAGGATCTCCGGCGGCGCGTGGGTGGTGCAGACAATTTATCGCGCTAACTACCGTTATGCCAACTGGATGTGACAGACGAGCCCCGATGCCCGCCGTTCGACGGGGTAGAGCAAGGCCAGGCAAAGGCGCCTGGCGTGGACCGGGCTAGTGTTCGGACGTGGCTGGCGACTTGGTTGCGTCCTTGGGGGCAAAGCGTGCCGCCAGGCGCATCGACGTCGTGACCAGGCGCTGGTACAGCGCCGGCCACAGGCGTTGCATGCCATCCAGGGCATAGGCATCCGTACCGATCAGAATTCGCCGCTTGTTGGCGAGCACCCCGCTGAGAATCACCTGGGCGGCCTTCTCCGGGCGGGTGCGCAGCAACTGGTCGTTGAACTGCTGCAGCGCCTTGTTGGCGTCCTGGCTAGTCACGCTGCTCAGGCTGTCATTCATGCGTGCGGTCTTGGCAATATTGGTCTTGATGCCGCCGGGATGAACGCAGCTCGCCGAGACGTCGCTGCCGTGCATGTCGAGCTCCTGGCGCAGTGATTCGGTGAAGCCGCGGACTGCGAACTTGCTGGCGTTGTAGGCGCTCATGCCCGGTTGCGAGAACAGCCCGAAGACGCTGGAGATGTTGACCACATGGCCGCTGCCTGCCGCCCGGATATGCGGCAGGAACGCCTTGGTGCCGTGCACGACGCCCCAGAAGTTGATGTTCATGATCCATTCGTAGTCGGCGTAGTCGTTGCCTTCCACGGTGCCGCCCTGGGCCACGCCGGCATTGTTGAAGATGACGTTGACTCGGCCATGCTCCGCCACCACGCGTTCGGCCCAGGCGTGCACCGCCTCGCGGTCGGCAACGTTGACCCGTGCCTCGCTGACGGTGACGCCAAGGGCCCGTGCTTGCTGGGCGGTTTCCCGCAGACCGTCCTCGTTCACGTCGGACAGGGCCAGATGGCAGCCCTGGCGCGCGAGCAGGCAGGCGAGGGCGCGGCCGATGCCGGAGCCCGCACCGGTGATGGCGGCGACCTGATTCTCGAACGATTTCATGCGCTGACCTCCTGGGCTGCTTGCGGCGTCTGGCTTTGCGCCGGGTGGACCGCGTCGCGGCGGCTGAAGTGGTAGGCCGCCGGGTCGAAGTGGCGGGTCAGCAGGCGGAAGCGCCAGGTGAAGCCAGGCCACACCGTGCAGTTGCGTCCGCTGACCGGGTGCAGGTACCAGCTCTTGCAGCCGCCGGTGTTCCACACGGTGCTGCCGAGGCTGCGCTGCACCTTGCCGTTGAAGGCGTCCTGCACCGCACGCTTGACCTCCAGGCTTTGCAGGCCCTGGCGATTGATCAGGTCGAGGGCGCCGAGCACGTAGTGGATCTGCGACTCGATCATGTAGACCATCGAGTTGTGGCCCAGGCCCGTGTTGGGGCCCATCAGGAAAAAAAGATTGGGAAAGCCGGCGGTGAGAGTGCCTTTGTAGGCCTCGGGGCCGTGGGGCCAGGTGTCGAGCAGGTCAACGCCGTCGCGGCCAAAGACCACGCCACGGGGCAGCGGATCGCTCGGGGTGAAGCCGGTGCCGAAGATGATCGCGTCGATGGCGCGCTCTTTGCCGTCGACCGTGACGATACTGTCGGAGCGAATTTCCGCGATGCCCTCGGTGACCAGCGCCACGTTGGGCTGGGTCAGGGCCGGCAGGTAGTCGTTGGAGATCAGCACCCGCTTGCAGCCCATCAGGTAGTCCGGGGTGACCTTGGCGCGCAGGACCGGGTCCTTGATCTGCTTCTTGATGTACCAGGTGCCGACCTTCTGCGCGACGGTCATCAGCCGCGGCAGCATGGCAAAGGCGATCACGCGGCTTTCCAGGATGCCGTAGATGGCGCCGCGCCAGAGCTTCTGCAGCAGCGGGAAACGCTTGAAACGCTGCCGCTCGCGCTCGCTGATGGCGCGGTCCGGCTTGGGCATGATCCACGGCGCGGTGCGCTGGTAGACGTCGAGCTGGGCCACCTGCTTCTGGATCTGCGGGATGAACTGAATGGCCGAGGCGCCGGTGCCGATCACCGCCACACGCTTGCCGCTCAGGTCGTAGCCGTGGTTCCACTGCTGGGAGTGGAACATCTCGCCGCTGAAGGTCTCCAGGCCATTCAGCGCCGGGATCGACGGGGTGGACAGGGCGCCCATGCCGGACACCACGAACTGCGCGCTGTACTGATTGCCGGCACGGTCTTCGATCTGCCAGCGCTCCTGCTGTTCGTCCCAGGCCAGCCGGGCGATCTCGGTATCCAGCAGGGTGTGGGGTTGCAGGCGGTACTTGGCCCAGCAGTGCTCCAGATAGCCCTTGATCTCGCCCTGCTTGGCGAACATGCGCGTCCACTCGGGGTTCTGCTCGAAGGAGAACGAATACAGGTGGGACTGCACGTCACAGCCGCAGCCCGGGTAGTCGTTGACCCGCCAGGTGCCACCGACGCCGCTTTCCTTCTCGAACAGCAGGAAGTCGTGTTCATTCTGCTGTTTCAGGCGAATGGCCATGCCCAGGCCGGAAAAGCCGCTGCCGATGATGGCGATTCGACAATGGCGGGCAGCGGCAGGAAGAGGGGACGCGGGTGCATTCATGGCCAAGCTCCTGTTATGGTAATTGCCGGCGTATACATCTGTATACGAAAGTAGACAGTTGTATACGCGCTGGCAAGCCACGCCAGTACGAACCAACTTTTAGGTGGGGGTACCCATGGAAGCCGGTGTCGAACGAGGCCAGGCCACGTCGTCCAAAACGGTCGATGCGCCGGGCAAGCGGTTGCTGATGGAAGCGGCTTTGCGCCTGAGCACCACCACCCGCAGCTTCAGCAGCCTGGGGCTGCGCGAGCTGGCGCGGGAGGCGGGGCTCAATCCGAACACCTTCTACCGCCATTTCAAGACCGTGGATGACCTGGGTCTGGCGGTGATCTGCGAGGTTCACGGCCAACTGCGCCAGCCCCTGCGCGATCTACGCCGGGAGGCCGCTTTCCGCGCGGTGCAGGCCACGCCCGAGGCGCAGCCGACCCTGCTGGGCATCGACCTGACCCGCGGCCGCCGGGTGTGCCACGAGACGGTGCAGCTGTTCTTCGATTTCGTCGAGGCCAACCCCGAAGCCTTTCTGATCGGCGTACGCGAGCTGCACGGCGCTTCACCGGTGATGCGCCAGGCCCTGCGGGAAATCATGGATACCTTCGCCGATGACATGGCGGCGGACATTCTGGAGTTCCGCCTGCTACCCGAAGCGCTTGATGCCGGCGTGGTGCGCCAGGTGTCCGGGCTGATCAGCCACAACCTGTTCCAGCTGTCGCTGGACTACCTCGGCGAGCCTGAGCGTCGGCAGTCGCTGCGGGCCCTGGCCGAAGAGCAGGTGCTGATGCTGTTCACTGGCGCCAGCGTGCTGCAGAGCCTGGGGCAGCTGAAGCTGCCCGATGAGAAAGGTACATGAGATGGTGACCTTGCCCCTGTTTGGCGGCTGCGCCTGTGGCCAGGTGCGCTACCGGGTGGGCGCGCTGCCCGGAGACAGTGGCTACTGCCATTGCCGCACCTGCCAGCGCTGTGCATCCGCGCCGGCGGTACCCTGGGTCATGGTGCCGCTGGCTGCGCTGCATTACCTGGGCGGCGAGGTGCGGGTGTTCCACTCCAGCCCCCAGGGCGAACGGCGCTTCTGCCAGGCCTGCGGCACGTACCTGGAGTACCGCGAGCAGGGGCATGCCGAGATCGGGCTGAGCAGCATGACCCTGGACCACCCCGAGTGGTTTCCCCCGCAGAAACACATCTGGTTCGCCTCCCGCGTGCCCTGGTTCGAGCTGGCGGATGATCTGCCGCGTTTCGACCAGGGCGAATGAGCCGGGGCACTAGCGCCCCGGCCAGTCGTCAACCGTTGAAACCCAGGCGCTGGCGCCAGCGCTGCTCCAGGTGGCGGGTGTCGTGGTCGCTGGGGTGAAAGCCCGGCCGGTAGTAGTCCAGGTAGGGCAGCAGCAACTTGGTGAGAAAGCCATTGCGCAGGCTGAACAGCATGCCCAGGCCTTTGCCCCAGCTGCGCCAGTTGAGCAGTTGGCCGTCCTTGCGCAGCAGGTGCAGCTGGAACCAGCCGATCACGCCGAAGAAGATCACCGTGCTGATCGCCATCATCACCACCCGGGTGAAATAGCCGCCGCCGGTGGCCTGGTACACGTCATAGGCCACGGCCTTGTGCTCGTTCTCTTCGATCGCGTGCCACATCCACAGCTGGTACAGCTTGGGGTCGTTCATCTGGGTGGTGAGGTCTTCGCGCTGCAGCAACTGCTCGGCCATGGTCGCGGTGAAGTGCTCCAGGGCACAGGTCGCGGCCAGGCGCTGCTTGCGGGTGGTGATGCGGGTGACCCCTTCGAGCAGCACCTTGATCCGCAGTTCGAGCCGCTCCAGGTCGATGCCATGTTCGGCGGCATAGTCGTTGTAGGCCGCATGCTCCTTGGAATGCATGGCCTCCTGGCCGATGAAGGCGCTGATGTCCTTTTTCAGTTGCGGGTCCTGGACCTGGTCGCGCACGGCCCGCACGCTGTCGACGAAGAATTTCTCGCCATAGGGAAACAGTGACGACAGGTTGTTCATGAAGTGACTCATGAACGGGTCGTTGGCGAACCAGTACTTGTCCGTCTGGGCAAAGCTGAAATCCATACGCCGAACGGGAAAGCTGGCGGTGGGCAGGTTGGCTTTTGCAGTCATGGGCAACTCCTGGGAGCTCAGGCCGCGGAGCGGCACGGGTTATCGGGCGCACGTCGACAGGCAAACACCTGTCAGGAACAGGCTTCATCTTTGCGGCAGAGCGTAGGGGGCGGGAGGTCATTGCCGGCCAGGCGGCCCGCCAGGGGGCCAACTTATGGCTGGTTTGTGGGCCTGGAATGCAAAACGCCCGCAAAGGGCGGGCGTTTTGGGAGGGGCGTTGCGATCAGCGTTCGGTGAGTTCGAAGGCGGTCAGGCAGAAGGTCGGGATGCCGATGTCCTGCAGTTTCTGCGAACCGCCCAGCTCCGGCAGGTCGATGATCGCGGCGGCTTCCTGCACGGTGGCGCCCATGCGGCGAACCAGTTGCGCGGCTGCCAGCAGCGTACCGCCGGTGGCGATCAGGTCATCGAACATCACGATCTTGTCGCCTTCGCACAGGCTGTCGGCATGCACTTCCAGGTAGGCCTGGCCGTATTCGGTCTGGTAGGCCTCGCTGAGCACGTCGGCCGGCAGCTTGCCTTGCTTGCGGAACAGGATCAGTGGCTTGTTCAGTTCGTAGGCGATGATCGAGCCGATCAGGAAACCCCGGGCATCCATGGCGCCGATGTGGCTGAAGTCGGCCTCGACATAACGCTGGATGAAACTGTCCGCGACCATGCGCAGGGCGCGGGGCGACTGGAACAGTGGCGTGATGTCACGAAACACCACCCCAGGCTTGGGGAAGTCGATCACGGGGCGGATCAGGGTCTTGATGGTGAATTCATCGAAAATCATGGGGCAGGTCCTGCGGGTGAAATGAAGCGGGCCGGCAAGGCGTCACCGGCTCAATGGTCGAGGTTGCCGCCCGCCAGGGCGCACAGCTCGATAGGATCGAGAATATGCACTTCCTTGCCTTCGGCTTCGAGCAGTTTGTTCTGCTGGAAACGGGTGAAGACGCGGGACACGGTCTCGACGGCAAGGCCCAGGTAGTTGCCGATCTCGTTGCGCGACATGGCCAGGCGGAACTGGTTGGCCGAGAAGCCACGGGCGCGGAAGCGTGCCGACAGGTTGACCAGGAACGTGGCGATGCGCTCGTCGGCGGTTTTCTTCGACAGCAGGAGCATCATCTGCTGATCGTCGCGGATTTCCCGGCTCATGATCCGCATCAGCTGGCGGCGCAACTGCGGCAGCTGCACGGACAGCTCGTCCAGGCGCTCAAAGGGGATCTCGCAGACCGAAGTGGTCTCCAGAGCCTGGGCGGACACCGGGTAGTTCTCGCTGTCCATGCCCGACAGGCCGACCAGCTCGCTGGGCAGGTGGAAACCGGTGATCTGCTCGTCGCCGATGTCGCTGAGGCTGAAGGTCTTCAGGGCGCCGGAACGCACGGCGAACACCGAGTTGAAGTCATCGCCCTGGCGGAACAGGAATTCGCCTTTCTTCAGCGGGCGGCCGCGTTTGACGATTTCGTCCAGGGCGTCCATGTCTTCCAGGTTCAACGACAGCGGCAGGCACAGGCTGGCCAAGCTGCAGTCCTTGCAGTGAGCCTGATGGGGGGCGCGCAGCTTGATGCTTTCGGACATCGTCGTTTCTTCCTGAATTAAACACACAAGAGTCGTAAGGGTACAGGAGCGGGCGCCTGCCGGCCAGCCGGTCGGAACCTGACACAGCGCTCAAGTTCGCTCATTCACTGCCGATTCAGAGATGTGATCACGTGCGAGCCAGGAGCTACGCCATGCGCATCGACTCTACAGCAATGCTCGGCAACATCGCCACGTCGCTCCAGCGGCAAAAGGCCGCAGAAAAAGCCGAGGCCGAGGGCACCCCGCTGGACCAGGACAAGATGCGTCAGGACATCCTGGTATCACTGTCGGAAATGGGCCAGGCACGTTCGGCCAAGGACAAGAAGAACAGTGACATCGACGAAGCCGACCTGCCGGCGATGATCAAGGACATCCTCAAGATGATCCGCGAGCTCAAGGCACAGATTGCGGCCAAGAAGGCCGAGCTGGAAGCGGTGATGGCCGACCAGAATCTGGATGCCGACGCGCGCCGGCTGAAGTCCGAGGCCATTCAGACCGAACTGGCGAGCCTGAACGGCGCCTTGGTCAGCGCCAACGCCAACCTGATCAAGGTGATGCGCGAGCAGGGCCTGTCGCCGGAGCAGATGCAGACCGCTGCCTCCCTCATCATGTAACCAGCCGCCGCGCTCTCAGATCACCCGCGAGAAGCGCTGCCGGCTGTGCTCGTTGAGGTAATGGTCGAAGACCATGCACACCGAACGAACCAGTAGGCGACCCGCCGGCAGTACTTCAATGGCCTGCTCGCTCAACGTGATCAGGCCGTCTTTGACCATCTGCTGCAGGGCCGGCCAGGCCTCCGCGAAGTAGCCCGCAAAGTCGATGCCGAAGCGGCGCTCGATCTCCGTAATATCCAAGTGGAAGTGGCAGATCAGCTGCTGAATGACGGCGCGCCGTACGCGGTCGTCGTCGTTGCAGTGCAGCCCGCGCAGCGTGGCCAGTTGACCGCTGGCCAACTGCTGCTGGTAATTGCCCAGGTCGCTGCTGTTCTGGCAGTACAGGTCGCCGATCTGGCTGATCGCGGACACCCCAAGGCCGATCAGGTCGCAATGACCGTGGGTGGTGTAGCCCTGGAAGTTGCGTTGCAGGCTGCCGTCTTCCTGGGCGCTGGCCAGCTCGTCGTCCGGCAGGGCGAAGTGGTCCATGCCGATGTAGCGATAACCCGCCGCACTAAGCTGGGCAATGCTGCCCTGGAGCATCGCCAGCTTGTCCGCCGCGCTGGGCAGCTCCTGGCTGTTGATGCGCCGCTGGGGCATGAATCGCTCGGGCAGGTGCGCGTAGTTGAACAGTGACAGGCGATCGGGCTGCAGGGCGATGATTTCGTCTACGGTCCTGGCGAAGCTTTCCGGCGTTTGCAGCGGCAGGCCGTAGATCAGGTCGATGTTCACCGAGCGGTACTGCAGGGTCCGCGCGGCTTCGACGATGGCGCGGGTCTCGGCCAGGCTTTGCAGGCGGTTGACGGCGCGCTGCACGGCCGGGTCCAGGTCCTGTACGCCGAGGCTGACCCGGTTGAACCCCAGTTCGCGCAGCAGGCCCATGGTCGACCAGTCGGCCTCCCGCGGGTCGATTTCGATGCTGTAGTCGCCGGAATCGTCGTCCAGCAAGTGGAAGTGCTCACGCAGGTGGCCCATCAACTGCCGCAGCTCGTCGTGGCTGAGGAACGTCGGGGTGCCGCCGCCGATGTGCAGCTGCTCGACCACCTGGCGGCTGTCGAGGTGACGGGTGACCACCTCGATCTCGTGCTGCAGCTCGCGCAGGTAGGTCTGGGCGCGGCCGCGGTCCTTGGTGATGACCTTGTTGCAGGCGCAGTAGTAGCAGATGTTCGCGCAGAACGGCACGTGCAGGTACAGCGACAACGGTCGCAGGGCCTTGCGGCTGTCGCGCAGGGCGTGCAGCAGGTCGAAGGGGCCGACATCGCCGTGGAATTGCATGGCGGTGGGGTAGGAGGTGTAGCGTGGCCCGGCCTGGTCGTAGCGACGGATCAGGTCGGTGTCCCAGTGGATGGCATCGAGCATTGGAGGTGTCCCACGAAAGGCAATGCCGCCAGTCTAGGGAGCGATGCCCGGCACAGTTTTGACTTGGGTCAACGCGCCGCTGTGCGTGCCTAGTGGCCCATCAGCCAGTGCTGGT
Source organism: Pseudomonas sp. (assembly GCA_050282285.1). Lineage (GTDB taxonomy): Bacteria > Pseudomonadota > Gammaproteobacteria > Pseudomonadales > Pseudomonadaceae > Aquipseudomonas. The sequence continues at coordinate 7,263 of JBLZZJ010000036.1, read as the reverse complement.
GGGGGCCGGGCAGGGTCCACAGGCCGAACAGGATCACCAGCGCACCGCCTGCCATGCGCACGCTGCGCTTGCGCAGCAGGGCGGTCAGGCGTTCGGCGGCCAGGCCGGTGGCGATCAGCACCGGCAGGGTGCCGAGGCCGAAGGCGAACATCAGTGCGGCGCTGTCCAGGGCATTGCCCTGGCTGGCGGCCCACAGCAGGGTGCTGTAGACCAGCCCGCACGGCAGCCAGCCCCACAGGCCGCCGAGCACCATCGCCCGGAGGATGCTGGTGACCGGCATGAAACGCCGCGTCAGCGGTTGGATATGGCGCCACAGGCCACGGCCCAGGGCTTCGATGCGGGTCAGGCCGCTCCACCAGCCGCCCAGGTACAGGCCCATGGTGATCAGCAGCAGACCGGCGATGACGCGCAACACGCTGGCGGCCATGCTGCTGGCGACGGCCCAGCCGGCCAGGCCTATCAGCAGGCCGGCCAGGGTGTAGCTGAGGATGCGGCCGACGTTGTAGGCCAGCAGCAGGCGCAGGCGCTGCCCGCGGCGTTCCGGTGGAATGGCCAGGGTCAGGGCGCCCATCAGGCCCCCGCACATGCCCAGGCAGTGGCCGCCGCCGAGCAACCCGAGAATCAGGGCCGAGACCAGCAGCGGCAGCAGCTCAGCCACGCGGCGTGTCCTCAGGTTCCTCGGTGGATTTCGCCTGCTCGACCCCGGCCTTGTGCAGCGGATCTTCGTCATCGAGGAGGATGCTGTGGGCGGGGCCGTCGAGGTCGTCGTACTGGCCGCTGTCGACTGCCCAGAAGAACAGCCAGATGGCGAAGGCCACCAGGCCGAGGGCGACAGGGATCAGGATGTAGAGGGCGGACATGCTATCTCCGGACTCGGGCGAGACATTGGGTGGTGGTCACTGCCGCCTCAGGGACGGGTCAGGCGCAGGGCGTTGAGCACCACCAGCAGCGAACTGACGGACATGCCCAGTGCGGCCCAGATCGGTGTGATCAGGCCCAGGGCGGCGAAGGGCAGCACCAGGCCATTGTACAGACTGGCCCAGGTCAGGTTTTCGATAATGATCCGCCGGGTGCGACGAGCCAGCTTGAAGGCCTGGATCAGGCTGTCCAGGCGGTTGGACAGCAGCACGGCATCGGCACTGGTTTTCGCCAGGTCGGTGGCGCTGCCCATGGCCACGCTGATGTCGGCGGCGGCAAGCACCGGCACGTCGTTGACGCCGTCGCCGAGCATCAGCACGCGTCGCCCTTGCTCATGCAAGGTCTTCAGCGCGGCCAGCTTGGCGTCCGGGGTCATCCCGCCCCGGGCCTGCTCGATGCCCAGTTCGCGCGCTACCTCACCGACCATCGGCGAGCTGTCACCCGAGAGCAGCAGCACCTGCCAGCCACGGGCGCGGCATTCGGCGACCAGGGCGGGCGCGTCTTCACGCAGGCGGTCGTCGAGGACGAACCAGGCTAGCGGTCCCTGTTCATCACCCAGCAGCAGCCACTGGCCCTGTTCGCCGGGGATCGACGGCGCCGGTTGGCCACTCAGTTCGCAGACGAAACCGGCCTGGCCGATGCGCAATACGCGGCCTTCGACTGAGCCATGCAGGCCCTGGCCGGGAATGCTGTCGACCTGCTCGGCGGCTTGGGCAGCACGGCCGAAGGCGCGTGCAATCGGGTGTTCGGAGCGGTTTTCCAGGGCGGCGGCCAGCGCCAGGCAGGTATCGCTGTCGAGTGCGCCGAGCGGGTGGATGGCGCTGAGGGTCAGGCGCCCTTCGGTGAGGGTGCCGGTCTTGTCGAAGATCACCGTGTCGATCTGGTTAAGGCCTTCCATGACATGCCCGCGGGTCAGCAGCATGCCCAGCTTGTGCAGGCTGCCGGTGGCTGCTGTCAGGGCCGTGGGCGTGGCCAGGGCGAGGGCGCAGGGGCAGGTGGCGACCAGCAGCGCGAGCACCACCCAGAAGGCGCGCGCCGGGTCGATCTGCAACCAGGCCAGGCCGACTGCGGCGGCGGCCAGCAGCACGAACAGCAGGAACCACTGGGACACCTTGTCGGCGATCTCCGCCAGGCGCGGCTTGTCGCTCTGGGCGCGTTCCAGCAGGCGGACGATGGCCGACAGCCGCGTGGCGTCGCCCAGTGCCTCCACCTGCACGGTGAGCGGGCCTTCGACGTTCAGGGTGCCGGCAGTGACGATGTCGCCCACGCTGCGCGGTTGCGGCAGGTATTCACCGGTGAGCAGGGATTCGTCGACGCTGGACTGGCCGCTGAGGATGCGACCGTCCGCCGGCAGCAGGGCGCCAGGCGGTACCAGGATCTGCTCGCCTTCACGCAGTTCGCTGAGCAGGATGCGCTGGCTCTGGCCGTCTGCGTCCAGGCGCAGGCAGGAGGCCGGCAGCAGGTTGACCAGTTGGGCCGTGGCGGCGGCGGTGCGTTCCCGGGCCCGGCGTTCCAGGTAGCGGCCAGCCAGCAGGAACAGGGCGAACATGCCCACAGCGTCGAAATACAGCTCGCCGTGGCCGGTCACCGTCGACCAGATACCGGCCAGATAGGCGCCACCAATCGCCAGTGACACCGATACGTCCATGGTCAGGTGGCGGGTGCGCAGGTCGCGCATGGCGCCGCGGAAGAACTGGCGGCAGCAGTAGAAGACGATTGGCGTGGTCAGGAACAGGCTGACCCAGCGCATGATCTTGTCGAGCTCGGGGCTGAGGTCGATGTTGAACTCCGGCCAGGTGGCCATCGTCGCCATCATGATTTGGATCCACAGCAGCCCGGCCACGCCCAGCTCGCGCATGGCGCGGCGGTTTTCCTGGGTCAGCCGCTCGGCGGCGGCATCGGCCTGCCACGGGTGCCCGGCGTAGCCGATCTTGCGCAGCTCGGCGAGCAGGCTGCTCAGCGGCAACTGGCTGTCGGCCCAGCGTACCTGCAGGCGGTGGTTGGACAGGTTGAGGTAGGCCTCCGCGATCCCCGGCAGCCCGCGCAGGTGCTTCTCGATCAGCCAGCCACAGGCGGCGCAGCTGATCCCTTCGATCAGCAGGCAGGTTTCACTGAGTTCGCCCTTTTGCTGCACGAAGGGCTGTTGCACATCGCTGCGGTCGTACAACGCCAGTTCGTCCGGCAGGATCTGCGGCAGGTCCTGGGGGTTGGCGGCGGTTTCACTGCGGTGCCGGTAGTAGTGCTCGAGTCCGCCGGCGACGATGGCTTCGGCCACTGCCTCGCAGCCCGGACAGCACATGGCGCGATCTTCGCCCAGGACCTGGGCGTGGAAATGGCTGCCGGCGGGAACCGGCAAGCCGCAGTGGTAACAGGGGAGGGGAGTGGCCATCGACTGTCAGTGGGCTTACTGCTCGTCGCCGAGGCGGATGGTCTTGCCGGCTTCCAGGGTTTCTTCCTCGAACAGGCGCCAGTCGTTGTCGCCCTCGCGACCGATCAGCTCGACGAAGCGGCGGCCTTGCACGGCATCCTGCAAGTGACCGGTGTAGACGCCTTCGCCTTGAGGCTGCAGCACCACGCGACGGTCGCGTTCCGGCTGGGTCGGCGAGATCAGGTTGAGCACCAGCTGGGACGGGCCGCTGTTGCCTTCCAGGCGCAGCTCGGCGGTGCCGGCTTCGTTGTCCAGGTCCAGGTCGGCACGCAGTTGCAGGCGTTTGGCGAAGTTCTCGCGCTCCAGGGACTGGTTGATGCCCTTGCCGACGTCGTAGTAGTCATCGGAGATCAGGCCCGGCGGGTTCTTCGTGGCAATGGTGAGCAAGGTCAGACCCTGTACAACCGAATAGCCGAGCAGGAACAGAATGAACCACGGCCAGAATTGTTTGTACCAGGGTTTGATCGGTGCTTCTTCAGACATGCGTACTACCTGTTTGTCAGCGAACGCTGGGGCCGATGAATCGGCTTGCAGCGGTGTTGTTGATGCTCTCATCGTCAGCGGACTGAATATGGAACATGATTTCGTTGGCACTGGACGGCAGCTTCTCCGGTGCGATGGACAGCTCGACCGGCAGCGACAGCACTTCGCCAGCCTGGGCTTTGACTTCACTGCGGCCTTCATAGACCAGGCCGTCGAGACCGTCGGCCTTGATCACGAACGTCATGTCCTGCTGGGACTTGTTCATGACTTTGAGGGTGTAGACGTTTTCGATCCGGCCTTCTTCGTTTTCACGGAACAGCACGCGGTCCTTGAGCACATCGAGCTCGACCAGCGGGCGTGTGGCCACGGCCCAGGCGAAGACCGCCATCATGGCCAGCAAAGCGACGGCGTAGCCTATCAGGCGAGGGCGGAACAGGTGAGTTTTCTGACCGGATAGATTGTGTTCGGTTGTGTAGCTGATCAGCCCTTTCGGGTAGTTCATCTTCTCCATGATGTCGTCGCAGGCATCGATGCATGCCGCACAACCGATGCACTCGACCTGCAGGCCGTCGCGGATGTCGATGCCGGTGGGGCAGACCTGCACGCACATCTTGCAGTCGATGCAGTCGCCCAGGCCCTGGGCCTTGTAGTCGGCGCCTTTCTTGCGCGGACCACGCTGTTCGCCACGGCGTGGATCGTAGGAGACGATCAGGGTGTCTTGGTCGAACATCACGCTCTGGAAACGGGCGTAGGGGCACATGTAGATGCACACCTGCTCGCGCAGCCAGCCGGCATTGCCGTAGGTGGCCAGGGTGAAGAAGCCGACCCAGAACGCCGCCCAGCCGCCGGCTTGCAGCGTCAGAAGTTCGGGAATCAGCTCGCGAATCGGTGAGAAATAGCCGACGAAGGTCACGGCCGTGGCGAGCGAGACCGCGACCCAGATGCTGTGCTTGGCCAGCTTGCGCAGGAATTTCTGCGCGCTCATCGGCGTCTTGTCGAGTTTCATGCGCTGGTTGCGGTCACCCTCGGTGACCTTTTCCGCCCACATGAACACCCAGGTGAACACGCTCTGCGGGCAGGTATAGCCGCACCACACACGCCCGGCGAAGACGGTGATGAAGAACAGGCCGAAGGCGGCAATGATCAGCAGGGCGGAGAGAAGCACGAAATCCTGAGGCCAGTAGCTGGCACCGAAGATATGGAATTTGCGTTCCGGCAGGTTCCACCAGACAGCCTGATGGCCGTTCCAGTTGATCCAGACCGTGCCGAAGTAGAGCAGGAAGAGGGCAGCACCACCGACCATCCGCAGATTGCGGAAAATGCCGGTAAAGGCGCGGGTGTAGATTTTTTCACGGTTGGCGTAGAGGTCGACGGTGTCGACTTTGGCCGAGGCAGGGGTGACGTCTTTGACAGGTATCTGTGAGCTCATCAGGTCGTACCACAGCGGTTGGTTGGCTGCCCCGGCCGATACGTGCCGACCGGGGTCAATTTCACTATTACGCTATGGTACGCCTGCGAGACGGGTACCGGGTGCGACGCGAAGTCGCGCCAGAATGCAATCAGGAATTACTTGCTTTCCGGCTTTTGCGACAGGCTGTACACGTAAGCGGCCAGCAGGTGCACCTTGTCGTTGCCGAGGAAGGCTTCCTGGGCAGGCATGTTGCCGTGACGACCGTAGCGAATAGTCTGCTGCAGTTGAGCGTAGCTGCTGCCGTAGATGAATGCGCTTGGGTTGGTCAGGTTCGGCGCGCCCATGGCGGTCATGCCGGTGCCTTGTGCGGTGTGGCAGGCCGAACAGACGGTGGCGAAGACCTTGCCGCCGGCTTCGACGTCAGCTTCAACGCCTTCCGGCAGCTTGCGACCAGCCAGTTCGGTCAGCACGTAAGCGGCTACGTTGCGAACGCCATCTTCACCAATCGCAGGGCCTTGCGCAGGCATCATGCCCTGACGGCCATGGAGGATGGTGGTCTTGATGGTTTCCGCGTCGCCGCCCCAACGCCATTCGGTGTCGGTCAGGTTCGGGAAGCCGTAGGCGCCCTTGGCGTCGGAGCCGTGGCAAACGGAGCAGTTGGACGCGAACAGGCGGCCACCCATTTTCAGGGCTTGCTCGTCCTTGGCCACGTCTTCGATCGGCATGGCAGCGTACTTGGCGAAGATCGGACCGTACTGAGCGTCAGCCTTGGCCATTTCCTTTTCCCACTCGTGCACGCCGGTCCAGCCGCTGTTGCGGACTTCGCCGTTGGCGATCTGAACGTCGGTGGCAAACGGCGTCTTGGCTTCGTTGTCCAGGTACTCGTAGCCCGGCAGCAGGCCTTTCCAGTTACCCAGGCCCGGGTAGAGGACCAGGTAGCCGAGGGCGAAGATGATGGTGCCGACGAACAGCATGAACCACCACTTCGGCAGCGGGTTGTCGTACTCCTCGATGCCGTCGAACTCGTGGCCGACCGTCTGGTCGGTGGTTTCCTGACGCTGTCCCTTACGCGTGCTGAAGATCAGCCAGGTGAGGGCGAAGATGGTGCCTAATGAAAGGATTGTTACGTACCAACTCCAGAACGTGGTCATTGGTTATTGCTCCCGGAAGATTGCTCGTCACGCGCGTTGGTTTTCTGTTCTTCGTCGGTTTTGGGCTTCGGCGGCTCGTCAGCGAAGGGCAGGTTCGCGGCTTCGTCGAAGCTCGACTTGCGCTTGCTGCTGTAGGCGTACAGCACGACGCCAATGAAGGCGATGAACACCACCGCCGTGCCGATGCCGCGAATGGTCCCGATGTCCGTGAGGAAAGAAAGCATCGTGCGTTACCGTTTGTTCTTGATAGAGGTGCCGAGAACCTGCAGGTACGCGACGATGGCGTCCATTTCGGTCTTGCCCTTCACAGCGTCCCGCGCGCCGGCGATATCTTCGTCGGTGTACGGGATGCCAAAGCCACGCATGACTTCCATCTTCTTGGCGGTGTCCTTGCCATCGAGCTTGTGCTCGACCAACCACGGGTAAGCCGGCATCTTCGATTCCGGTACCACGTTGCGCGGGTTGTACAGGTGGGCACGCTGCCATTCATCCGAGTAACGACCGCCAACGCGAGCCAGATCCGGACCGGTACGCTTGGAGCCCCACAGGAACGGGTGGTCCCAGACGCTTTCGCCGGCGACGGAGTAGTGGCCGTAGCGCTCGGTCTCGGCGCGGAAAGGACGGATCATCTGCGAGTGGCAACCGACACAGCCGTTGGCGATGTAGACGTCGCGACCTTCCAGCTCCAGCGCGGTGTAAGGCTTGAGGCCTTCCACCGGCTCGTTGGTGACGTCCTGGAAGAACAGCGGGACGATTTGGGTCAGGCCGCCGATGCTGACGGCAATCACCATCAGCAGCGCCATCAGGCCGATATTCTTCTCGACGATTTCGTGTTTCATCAGTGAGCTACTCCGGCGGGACTCTGCGCAGCC
>JBLZZJ010000035.1:0-3836 GCA_050282285.1 Pseudomonas sp. | reverse complement strand
ACCAAGGTCAGTAATGTATTCCTTGGTGTCGTGGACGTATTTGCCCTTCAGATCGGAAATGGCAATCCAGGGATTTCCCTCGGGCTTGGTCGCCCAAAATTGCTGTGCTGCTCGGGATGGCGTCCCGCCGATATTGATCTCTGCAAGGTCGGAAATTCTGACTAGAGGCCAGTTTGGCTGAAACTGTTCAGACATACCCTAACCCCTTCAGGAATCCCTGCAACGCCACCGCTGCCGCATCGCGCTTGTGCTCAATCTCGTTGAGCGTCACCCGGTACTTGTCCCACCAGTTCTCGAAGGCGGCGACGATCTGCTTGCGCTGGGCGGCGATATAGCGCTCTACGATGGCCTGCATATCGTTGTGCAGAATGGTCAGCAGCAGCTCGGCGGCTTGCGCCTCGTCCAGCCCGTCGACAGCCTGGTTCAGATGGCTGGCGAAGTTTTGCTGCTGGGTTTTGAGCTGTTTCTTCACCTTGGCCAGCTCGGCCTTCCAGGCCTTGAGCTGGGCTTCGTCGATGGGGTTCTCCTCGTCACCGGCATCTGTCTCGCTGTCGGCCTCGTCGGCATCTTCCCCCTTGGTTGGGGCGGCGGCCTTGAGCTGGCTGTCCAGTTCGGCCTTTTTCGCTTCCAGCTCGGCCAGCTCGGCAACGAAATCGCCGAGCAGGAATTTCACCAGCTTGTGCTCCAGCGGGCTTTGCTTGCTGGCCCTGTCTTCCAGGGCGGTGATGATGCTAGTACGCCAGGCGTCGATCACGCCCCGGTTTCCGCGGGCCATCAAACCGAGAAAGTCGTATTTGCTCTGGTACCAGAAGCCAGCGACGATGCCGCGGACCTGGAAGGGGTCGAGCAGGCCGATGCCTTCCAGCGTCTGGCTAAAGCTGGCCAGCAGTTCGCCGCGCAGCTCGACCAGCGCGGCGCTGTTATCCAGCTTCCCAGCCAGGGCGGTGATACGCGGGCTGTGTTCATACCACCACTGCTCGAAGGCCTCACGCAGGGCGGCTTCCTTGGTCTGCAGGCCAGCATTGCCTTCGATAGCCGGCTTAAGATCGGCGCGGCGGTTTAGCTCGCTGCGAAAATCGAAATACTGCGCATCACGCGCTACGAAGAAGTCATGCGGGTCGAGGCCATGGGCGGTGAATAGCGGCGCTTTTGCCTCGACTTCGGTCTTGGGCACACCGCCCAGCAGGTGAGCCCGCACATCATGGGGTTCGGGCGGCGGTGCGTTATCTACATAGCGGCGGATATTCAGGTTGTAGTCGTTGGCGCGCAGGGTGGCGATATCCACCACATCGCTGAGTCCTTCGATGCGGCGGAATTCTTCGAAGGCGGTGGTGATCTTCTCGATATGCTCGGGCAGCAGGTAGTTCTGTGCGCGACCTTCGAAGTATTCACGGTCGGCGTTGATAAACAGCACCTTGCCCTGGCGCGCGGCTGGTTTGGCACTGATGCGGTTGGCGCCTTCCTGCTTTTGTTGGCGCAGGATCAGGATGCAGGCCGGGATGCCGGTGCCATAGAACAGGTTGGCCGGCAGGCCGATCACCGCTTCAAGCAGGTCGTTCTCGATAATGCCTGCGCGGATGCCGCGCTCCTCACCGCCACGGAATAGCACGCCGTGGGGCAGTACGGTGGCGATCATGCCCTCGTCGCGAGTGACGGCGAGCATATGCTGGAGGAACATCAGGTCGGCTTTTTTCGAACCCAGCGGCACCTCGCCAAAGCGGAAGCGTTCCTCACGGAAGGTTGGGTTCCAGGCCAGAGTACCGTCCGGGCTTTTCTCGGTATGGCCCCAGTTGATGGAGAACGGCGGGTTGGTGAGGATGCGGTCGAAGCGGCGCAACTCGCCACCCTCGATATGCCGAGGGTCGGCCAGGGTATCTTCGTTCTCCAGCCAGGCGTTGCTGATGCCGTGCAGCAGCATGTTCATCTGCGCGATGGACCAGACGGTGCCGTTGAACTCCTGGCCGAACAGGTTGGCCTTGCGGCCGTCCTCGCCGTGCTCGTCTATGTATTCCTTGGCCGCAATCAACATACCGCCCGAGCCGCAGCAGGGGTCGTAGACATCGTGGGCCAGGGTCGGCTTGAGCAGGTGCACCATCAGCCGCACCACCGAGCGCGGCGTGTAGAATTCACCGCCTTTCTTGCCGGCCGAGTCGGCGAACTCGGCGATCAGGTACTCGTAGGCAGCACCGAGCAGGTCGGGGAATTCGAAGTCCGAGTTACGCAGGCGCACTTCACCGAAGTGGGTGATGAGCTGGCGCAGTTTCTGGTCGGGAATCTTGCTCTGGCCGACCTTGCGGGTGAAGTCAATGTGTTCAAGCACCCCTTCCAGGGAGGCGTTATTTTCCTCGATGCCGCCCAGCGCCTTGTTCAGCAGGTCGCCGACGTTGATATGCGCTTCGTTGAGCAAATGGCGGAAGCGCGAATGGCTGGGCACCCAGAAATTGCCATCGCGTTTATACCAGCGCGGGTTCTCCGCCGTGACAAAAGCCTCGGCTTTGCTCTTGCCGGCGTTTATCTCCTCAGCAACGACCTGTTCATAGCGCTCCTCGAATACGTCGGAGCAGCGCTTCAGAAACAGCATGCCAAAAATATATTCCTTGAACTCCGAGGCATCCATCTTGCCGCGCAGAATATCGGCAGCCTTGAAAAGGTGACGTTCCAGTTGTTGCAGCGTGAGAGGCATTGCGAAATCCCTTATGGGCACCCAGGGCAGGTGCCGATCCTGACGGCATAAATGCCGGGGATTGTATCCCAAGCTGGGTGGTGGGCTGCAGGTGGGGGAGCCTAAAGCCGAAATCCATTGATTGTAGGTGTGGCGACAACGGCGACACTGGCGACAGAGCCGGTGGGGCCGGCTATAGAGCTACGCGACGGCATGGAGACAGGTGGCGACAGGCAGTGGTGTCGCCACCTGTCGCAGGTTGGTCGCCAGCTTACGGCCTCTGGGTCTAGGTCGCTGTCGCCGTGGTCGCCGCCGTCGCCAATGGATTGATTCGGTAATGTTTACCGTCATTGCTCAGCAGATAGTAGTGCTCAACCAAGATGGACAGCAGCTTGTCACGCAGGGCGGCGCTCTTGCGGGCGAAGCGAGGCCCCTCCCGTTGCAGGGTGCGCGCCTCGAAGCTATGCCAGCCTTTGGCGTACAACCAGTCAAAAAGACTTTGCGCCTGCACTAGGTTGTGGTCTGGCTTCGCCGGGTTGTTCAGGCGTACTGCTTCTGCGAGATACCAATGCATGAGTGTGGCGGCGCGCTCAATGAGAGGTAGGGTGATAGCCTCAGCTTTCTCTACGACAGCCATTACCCCTGCTATGCGCAGTAGGTTTTCCCCTGCCTTGGCGGCCGTGGGCTTGATCTCTTGAAGATCGCCCCCTCTGCCAAGTTGCACTTCGATGGCGTCGTGAGTGGCGATCCACGCATCCAAAGCGGCGGGCTCCAAAGGTAGAGTCGGAGGCAGCAGTTGCCCGGCTTCGTCAATCTGCGGAGCGAGCTCCAGTAAATGGCTCATGCACTGCCAGTAGCGCTGCAGCCGAGTATCCTCCGACGGGTTTAAGTCGCGGTAGAAGCGGCTGCCGGCGAGTGACTGCGGCCAGGCCACTAGAAAACGAGCCAAAAACCCCTGCCCCTGCATGATCGGGTTGGTTAAGACGCTTTGCGCGACGATTGGCTGAATCATCAGGTGAACACTGAGGCGGCAGCCGCTACGTGATGCGCTCTCACCTTCAGCGGCGCGAGTACGGATAATAGGTGCCCCGTCCCAGAGCTTGGACAGCCCGGCAACGCTCCTGAGCATATTCTCGGGCCTACTGGCGTACCCGCCGAAAAATTGGCCGCCTTC
>JBLZZJ010000034.1:0-205358 GCA_050282285.1 Pseudomonas sp. | reverse complement strand
GTTGAGCGAAGCGAGACCCGGGGCTGCGACGCCAACCTCACCTTTCAAAACACGCTGATACCCCACCACACTGTGGGAGGGGCTTTAGCCGCGATAGCCACCGCCCCCGAAAAGCTCGCGGCTGAAGCCCCTCCTACAAAGCGACGCACAGCCCACTCTCCGTAGCCTGGGTCGAGCGGAGCGATACCCGGGGCTGCCACGCCGGCCTCACCTTTCAAAACGCACTGATGTCCCACCGCACCGTGGGAGGGGCTTTAGCCGCGAGCCCCTCCGCCGCCAAAAAAGCTCGCGACTGAAGCCCCTCCTACAAAGCACGGCGCCCAGGCCAAAGGTTTTTCCACACCGCTCGCCCTTTGCGCCGTACGCGCCGGTCCCATGCGAGTACAATGCGCGCCATTCCCTTCGCTGATGACTGCCTCCATGACCGAGCCTACTCGCCTCTCCAAACGCCTGATCGAACTGGTCGGCTGCTCACGCCGTGAGGCCGAGCTGTTCATCGAAGGGGGCTGGGTGCAGGTCGATGGCAAGGTGGTCGAAGAGCCGCAATTCAAGGTGCAGGATCAGCGCGTCGAGCTGCTGCCGGGCGCCGTGGCCGAGCCTCAGGAGCCGATCACCCTGCTGCTGCACGTACCCGCCGGCCATGCCGTGGAGCGTGCCGTCGCCACCCTAGCCCCCGATACCCACTGGGCCGATGACGCCAGCGGCATTCGTGTCCTGAAGAACCACTTCGCCCGCCTGAACGCCTGCGCACCGCTGCAAGCCGGCGCCGATGGCATGCACATCCTGACCCAGGACTGGCGTGTCGAACGCAAACTGCGTGAAGACCTGAGCAAGCTGGAGCAGGAATACGTGGTCGAGGTCAGCGGCACGCTCAGCCCGGCCGAGCTGAAACGTCTCAACCACGGGCTGGTGTTCAACGGCACACCGCTGCCGCCGTGCAAGGTCAGCTGGCAGAACGAAACCCGCCTGCGCTTCGCCCTGAAGAACCCGCTGCCAGGGCAGATCGTCTTCATGTGCAACAGTGTTGGCCTGAAGGTCCTCGGCCTCAAACGCATCCGGGTTGGCGGCGTGCCGCTGACCAAGGTGCAGCCCGGCCAGTGGCGCTATCTGGCCGCCAAAGAACGTTTCTAAGCTGCCTTCCGGCGGCGCGGGTCCACTTTCCCCTTTTCAGGATTCCCATGCTCAACAACGACGTACTGCGCAGCCTGCGCTACATGCTGGATGTATCCGATGAACAACTGGCCGAGATCATCCAGCTCAGCGGCCGCACCACGACGGCCAGCGAAGTCAGCGCACTGCTGAAGAAAGACGACGAAGACGGTTATACCGAGTGCAGCGACGAAATCCTCGCGCACGCCCTCGATGGCCTGGTGTACTTCAAGCGCGGCAAGGATGAGAGCCGTCCGGCCCAGCCGTTCGAGCTGCCGATGACCAACAACATGGTGCTGAAGAAGCTGCGCGTTGCCTTCGAACTGAAGGAAGACGACATGCACACCATCATGAACAGCGTCGACTGCCCGGTTTCCAAACCGGAGATGAGCGCCCTGTTCCGCAAGTTCGGCCACAGCAATTACCGCACCTGCGGCGACCAGTTCCTGCGCAACTTCCTCAAGGGCCTGACCCAGCGCGAACGCGGCTGAGCAGTCCCCTGCATAACGCCGTATTCCGGCAGGCAATAGTGCCTGCCGAGCTTCCAGCGCGGCGTTAGGGTAATGGCATTCCCTCTCGACAAGGATCCGCCATGCACCCCTACTTTTCCCTGCAAGGCCGCACCGCCCTGGTGACCGGCGGAACCCGTGGCATCGGCAAGATGATCGCCCAGGGTTTTCTCGAGGCCGGCGCCACCGTCTATATCTGCGCCCGTGATGGCGCGGCCTGCGCCGAGACCGCGCGAGAACTGTCGGCATTCGGGCCGTGCCACGGCCTGGCTGCCAACCTCGCCACCGAAGAAGGCGCGCAGGCCCTGGCGGCCGAGCTGGCGACCCGAATCGATCACCTGGACATTCTGGTCAATAACGCCGGCACCACTTGGGGTGCGCCGCTGGAAAGCTACCCGGCCAAGGGCTGGGAAAAGGTCATGCAGCTCAACGTGACGGCGGTGTTCAGCTGCACCCAGCAGTTGCTGCCGCTGCTGCGCAAGGCCGGTTCGGCGCAGAGCCCGGCGCGGGTGATCAACATTGGCTCGGTGGCCGGTCTCACCTCCCATGGCGAAAATGCTTACGCCTACGGCCCGAGCAAGGCGGCGCTGCACCAGCTGTCGCGCATGCTGGCCCGTGAGCTGGTCGGCCAGCACATCAACGTCAATGTGATTGCCCCGGGCCGCTTCCCGAGCAAGATGACCCAGCACATCACCAACGACGGCGCGGCCATGGCCGAGGACGTCGCGCTGATCCCCATGCAGCGCTGGGGTCGCGAAGAGGAGATGGCGGCGCTGGCCATCAGCCTGGCGAGCAGCGCCGGGGCCTACATGACTGGGGCCGTGATCCCCATCGACGGCGGCTTTCACCTGTAGGCCCACCCCCGGCCGGGTTACCATGGCGGCGTTCTCACGTTGAATGCGCCGCCATGCCCTATTCCGTTTCGCCCGTTGGCTTCGTCCGCTCCTGCTTCAAGGAGAAGTTCGCCATCCCTCGACAACCCCAGCTGGCACCGGCCGCACGGGGTGTACTGGAACTCGTGCCGCCCTTCGACCAGGGGGACGCGGTGCAGGGCCTGGAGCAGGTCAGCCATGTGTGGCTGCTGTTTCTCTTTCACCAGGCGCTGGAAGACAAGCCACGCCTCAAGGTGCGCCCGCCACGCCTGGGCGGCAACCGGTCGGTCGGGGTGTTCAGCACCCGCGCCACCCACCGGCCAAATGGCATCGGCCAGTCCGTCGTGCGGCTGGAGCGCGTCGAGCCGGGCAAGCTATGGCTGTCGGGCATCGACCTGCTCGACGGCACGCCGGTGCTGGATATCAAACCCTACGTGCCGTACGCCGACAGCGTGGCCGACGCCTTCAACCGCATCGCCGACAGCGCGCCGGCACTGATTGGCGTGGACTGGCAGCCTGCCGCCCTGGCGCAGGGCCAGGCACACGAACAGCGCCTGGGCGAGCCGCTGGTGGCGCTGATCGAGCAATGCCTGGCCCAGGACCCGCGCCCGGCCTATCAGGTGCCTGCGCCAGAGCGCCATTACGGCGCTCGCTTCTGGGATGTGGATGTGCGCTGGCATTACCCGCAGCCGGGGCAGATTTGTGTGCTGGAAGTGGTGGTGGCGGAGTCGTAGGGGCGGTTGCGGGGTTGCCCCGGGTGTCGCTGCGCTCGACCCAGGCTACGGGTTAGCTCGACTGTAAGAGGCACCACCTTTTAAGCCGGAGCGCCTTCCCCTGTAGGAGCGGGCTTGCCCGCGAGCTTTTCGTTTCGATCGTCAGATCGCTTCGGGGCGCAGACCGTCGGGCTCGCGGCTGAAGCCGCTCCTACAGGAGACACCACCTTTTAATGCCGGAGCGCCTTCACCTGCAGGAGCGGCCGAGCGGCGTTCCGATTGGCCGCGAGCTTTTCGTTCGAACCGTCAAATCCCTTCGAGGCATAGGCCGTCGAGCTCGCGGGCAAGCCCGCTCCTACAGGGGGAGCGGTTTGCTTGCGGCCATGAAAAAGCCCGCCGATTGGCGGGCTTTTTCATGGATCGATCGGCTTACTTCTCGACGAAGGCGCGCTCGATCAGGTAGTCGCCTGGCTCGCCCATGCGCGCGGAGATTTTCAGGCCGAAGCTGTTCAGCACTTCGCTGGTCTCGTCGAGCATGCTCGGGCTACCGCAGATCATCGCGCGGTCGTCCTGCGGGTTGATCGGTGGCAGACCGATGTCGCTGAACAGCTTGCCACTGCGCATCAGGTCGGTCAGGCGGCCCTGATTCTCGAACTCTTCGCGGGTTACCGTCGGGTAGTAGATCAGCTTCTTCTTCAGTTCTTCGCCGAAGAACTCGTTCTGCGGCAAGTGCTCGGTGATGAACTCGCGGTACGCCACTTCGTTGACGTAACGAACGCCGTGAACCAGAACGACTTTCTCGTAGCGCTCGTAGGTTTCCGGGTCCTGGATTACGCTCATGAACGGCGCCAGGCCGGTGCCGGTGCTGAGCAGGTACAGGTGCTTGCCGGGCAGCAGGTCATCGAGAACCAGGGTGCCGGTGGGCTTTTTGCTGATGACGATCTCGTCGCCTTCTTTCAAGTGCTGCAGTTGCGAGGTCAGCGGACCGTCCTGCACCTTGATGCTGAAGAACTCCAGGTGCTCTTCGTAGTTGGGGCTGGCAATGGAGTACGCACGCATCAGCGGGCGGCCATTGGGTTGCTGCAGACCGATCATGACGAACTGGCCATTCTCGAAACGCAGGCCCGGGTCACGGGTGCACTTGAAGCTGAACAGTGTGTCGTTCCAATGATGGACGCTGAGCACACGCTCGATGTTCATATTGCTCATGCAGGCGGCTTCCTCAGAAAGACGACAAGGGTAGATTGCGCGGCATTCTAATGGCACGCACAATATCTGTTAAGTGGATTGTTATGATATAGGTGTTCGGTTATATCGATATGCGATTTACTCTCAGACAACTTCAAGTATTTGTCGCGGTGGCGCAGCACGAGAGCGTCTCGCGCGCGGCTGCCTCTTTGGCCCTTTCTCAGTCGGCAACCAGCACATCGCTGACCGAGCTGGAGCGTCAGTCCGACTGCCAACTGTTCGACCGGGCGGGCAAGCGCCTCAACCTCAACGCACTCGGCCGGCAACTGCTGCCCGAGGCCGTGGCGCTGATCGACCAGGCCAAGGAAATCGAGCGCCTGCTGGGCGGAAAAAGCGGGTACGGCTCGCTCAACGTGGGCGCCACGCTGACGGTGGGCAACTACCTGGCCACCCTGCTGATCGGCAAGTTCATGCAGCTCCACCCGGAGTGCAAGGTGAAGCTGCACGTGCAGAACACCGCGCACGTGGTGCACCAGGTCGCCCACTACGAGCTGGACCTGGGCCTGATCGAAGGCGACTGCCAGCACAACGACATCGAGGTACAGCCCTGGGTCGAGGATGAGCTGGTGGTGTTCTGCGCTCCGAACCACCCGCTGGCCACCCGTGGTGAAGCGACCCTCGCCGAACTGGCCAACGAGGCGTGGATTCTGCGTGAACAAGGCTCGGGCACGCGCCTGACCTTCGATCAGGCCATGCGTCACCACCCTGCCGCGCTGAATATCCGCCTGGAGCTGGAACACACCGAAGCCATCAAACGTGCTGTGGAATCAGGCCTGGGCATTGGCTGCATCTCGCGCCTGGCCCTGCGGGATGCCTTTCGCCGCGGCAGTCTGGTGGCGGTTGAAACGCCCACGCTGGACCTGCGCCGGCAGTTCTACTTCATCTGGCACAAGCAGAAGTACCAGACCGCTGCCATGCGCGAGTTTCTCGAGCTGTGCCGCGCCATGACCGCCGGGGTCAAGCGCAGCGACGAGATCGTGCTACCGATCGTTCGCTGAATGCACTCAGCCGAGCAAGATCACCAGCCATACGCTGGCGATCAGGGTCAGGGAGACGAATTGCGCGGCGCTGCCCATGTCCTTGGCGTTTTTCGACAAGGGGTGTAGGTCCAGGGAAATGCGGTCGATGGCCGCCTCGACCGCCGAATTGAGCAACTCGACGATCAGCGCCAGCAGGCACACGCCGATCATCAGGGCGCGCTCGCCACGGCTGACATCAAAGAAGAAGGCCAGCGGAATCAGCACCGCATTGAGCAACACCAGTTGACGAAACGCCGCCTCACCGCTGAACGCGGCGCGCAGGCCATCCAGCGAATAGCCCGTGGCATTGAGAATACGCTTGAGGCCTACCTGGCCCTTGAATGGCGACATGTTCGAGCGAACCACTGCAGTAAAAGGCCGGCAGATTACGCCATCGGCTGGCAAAAGTCCGGCCCGGCCTGTCAGCTCGCCGGGATCGATTCCAGTTGCTGCAGCAGCAGCGCAGCCTGAGTGCGGGTGCGCACCCCCAGCTTGCGGAAAATCGCCGTGACGTGCGCTTTCACGGTCGCCTCGGACACGCTCAGTTCATAGGCGATCTGCTTGTTGAGCAGGCCTTCGCAGACCATGGTCAAAACGCGGAACTGCTGGGGCGTGAGGCTGGCCAGGCCGGCACTGGCCGCCTTGGCTTCGTCGGAAACGCTGGTCGCCTCCTGGGTCAGGTGCGGCCACCAGGCGTCGCCATCCAGCACGCCGCGCACGGCTTCCTGGATGGTTTCCAATGAACTGGACTTTGGGATGAAGCCACTGGCACCGAATTCACGGGCACGCACGACAACGGGAGCATCTTCCTGGGCGGAGATCATCACCACGGGAATCTGCGGGTACTGCCCACGCAGCAGAACCAGGCCGGAGAAGCCGTAGGCGCCGGGCATGTTGAGGTCCAGCAGCACCAGGTCCCAGTCGGACTTTTCGCCCAGACGGGCCTCCAGCTCGGCGATGCTGGCAGCTTCCACCAGGCGCACTTGCGGGCCCAGACCCAGGGTCAGAGCTTGTTGCAACGCGCTGCGGAACAGCGGATGGTCGTCGGCTATCAGGATTTCGTAAGCGGCCATGGCAGATCCTGTTCTTGTTATGTATGTACCTGGAGCGGTACGTCCCGTGGGCGTCGAGCATGGCTCGAAAAAGCCCTTGGCTGCGCGCTGGACACTGTCTGCACAACCCAAATGCGCCTGAGGCGGCGCTCAGCATGCCGAGCGATGACGGGGTGGTCAAGCGCGATGCTTTACGGCACAGTCTGCGCCCTTCCCCGGCGAGATCCTATTCATGCGAAGCCAAGCCCTGCGTGCAGACCTTCTGATGCTGCTGACGGCCATGATCTGGGGCTCGTCATTCGTGGCCCAGCGCCTGGGCATGGACTCGATCGGGCCGTTCCTTTATAGCGGTCTGCGCTTCGCCCTCGCCACCCTGGTACTGCTGCCCGTGCTGTATGCGCTGCACTACCGGGCCCGGCATGCCCCGGCCCCGGTACTGAACCGTCAGTTGATCCTGGGCGGCGTGGTGATGGGCCTGGCCCTGACGCTGGGCATCAACCTGCAGCAGGTCGGCCTGCTGTTCACCAGCGTCACCAACTCGGGCTTCATTACCGGGCTTTACGTGATCATCGTGCCGCTGCTGGGCCTGCTGCTCGGGCACCGGGCCGGCCTGGGGATCTGGCTGGGCGCTTCGCTGGCGGTGGTCGGCATGTTCCTGCTCAGCGTCGGCGACGGTTTTCAGGTGGCGTCCGGCGACTGGCTGCAATTGGCCGGCGCCTTCATCTGGGGTGTTCATGTGCTGATGGTGAGCTTTTTCGCCACCCGCCATGACCCGTTGCGCCTGGCCGTGGTGCAGTTCGCTACCTGCGCGGCTATCAGCCTGCTGCTGGCGGTGCTCTTCGAAGAAATCCGTATCGACGCGATCATCGCGGCCGGTCCGGCGATCCTCTATGGCGGGCTGTTTGGCGTCGCGGTTGGTTTCACGCTGCAGGTCATTGCGCAGAAGCACGCCATCGCCTCCCACGCGGCGATCATCCTTTCCCTGGAGGCGGTGTTCGCCGCCGTTGCCGGCGCCCTGCTGCTGGGCGAAGCCCTGGAGCTGCGTGGCTACTTCGGGTGTGCATTGATGCTGGGCGGCATGTTTCTGGCGCAGCTGTGGCCGAAGAAAGCCACACCGCAGACTGCGTTATAGGAACTCGCGCAACTGCTGATGCAGCTCGTCGGTCACGTCGACGGCGCGCGGCGCCTTGGAGGCCAGGTAATGCTGGCTGAAGACATCCAGGTAGAGGTTGAGCGCATCGGCCGCACGCTGATCGCCAGCCAGCTCAAGGCACAGGGCCGCCACCTCAGCGGTGCACAGGTGGTCGTCGCGCTTGGAGCGGCGCAGACGGTAGCGTGACAACTGCTCCGGCTGCAGGCTGAGTACCGGCAGGTTGTCCAGATAAGGGCTCTTGCGGAACATCTTGCGCGCCTCGCTCCAGGTCGCATCGAGCAGAACGAACAGCGGGCGCTTGCCGCTGGCTACGTTCACCTCGCTGACCACGCGCTCAGGCGCCACGTACTCCCCGGGGAACACCAGATAGGGTTGCCACTGCGGGTCCGCCAGCAAGGCTGGCAGTTCAGGGTCGACCACCGTGCGCAGCCAGCCGAACGCCGAGGTATCGGCCACCACGTCGGCGATCAGCCAGCCGGTGTTGCTCGGCTTGAGCGCTTCGACGTCATGCATGACCAGGCAAACGCCCGAGGCCGCGGGGATTCTCGGGGTAAAGGCACAGAGGCAGTGACTCGGCACCAGCCGGCATCCCGGGCAGCGCACCGCCCTCGAACCGCGCGCCACGAAGGGCCTGGCGCTGCGGGCAAGGCGAGCAGCACGCAGACGGGAAACGGCATGACTCATGGCCGTGCTCCCTTGAACGGGGCGCGAGAGCGTTTCGTTGAGTGAGCACAGAACAACGGTAAACACAGGCAGAACATGCGGCGCCCCGGGGCACATGACGAAGGGCGCGCAGTCTATCAGGCCCGCTCGGTCGTCGCGCCTGTGACGCGACAACCTGCAAGGGCCTAGAACTGGTGACTCAGTGCCAGGCCGATGAAGTGGATACGGGTCTCATACTCGCCGTTGTAGTTGCCACCGTTACCCGTGCAACGCACGCCGCTGTCCCGGTATGGGCCCCCGCTGCCCGGCACCCAGCCGGCCGGCGAGCAGTTATCGGTGTAATCCATCTTGCCGGTGGCGAATTTGACGAAGCTGTAGGCCAGGTCGAGCGAGGTGTCTTCGGTCACCTTGTAGTTGGCACCGAATGACAACCAGTAACGGTCGGCGTCCGGGAAGGCCGGGTGACGGAGCTGGGCCGAGCTGACCGGCGACTTGTCGTACGCCACCCCGGTGCGCAGCAGCAGGTCATCGTTGTACTGGTAGTTCATCCCTACCGAAAGTTTGTAGGTGTCATTCCAGTCCTGCTTGACCGCCAGATCCCCCTCGGTGACGCCGTTGAAGTAGGGGTAACCGGCCACTTGGTCCAGACCGATGCGCACCTCATCGAGGCGCGAATGGCGGGTAAAGGTCAGGTCAGCCATCAGCGCCACTTTCTCGTTGAGCTGGTGGAAAGCGTTGAACGACAGCATTTCCGGTGTATCGATGGCGGTCTTGGCTTTGGAGTTCGGGTGCAGGCGGCTGGCGGCGAAGTCGGCCGGGCTTACCCAGTTACCTTCATCGAATATCTGCTGCAATGCATCGCTGGGGGGGACGTAGATATCGAAGATGGGTATGGTAACCCCCCCTTCCAGCGATGTAGCAGGAGAAGGAACTGCGCCCTGTACGCCGGCGAAGCTCCATTTGCTCTCGCCCTCGAGCGTATGACGAATGTTCGAACGATAAGACACGCCGAAACGCGTGGACTCGGTTGGCTCCCACAGGTAGCCGATATTCCAGCCAAATCCCCAGTCATCGCCCTTGACCCGGAAGTAACCATCTCCCTGAACGTTGTTGGCAAAGTTGTTCGCCACGCAGTCGACGAATCCGTCTCGATCCGACACGCCACCGCAAGAGGTGATTTCGTCAGGCACGGGCACACCGGCGATAGCGCCTACCACTGGTCCGAGAATCGGGTCGGCAGCATTACGGGTGCTGTCGTAGTTGGCATCGACGAACTGCCCGGCCAGTTGCCGAGAGGCGCCCTTCACATCCGCCGCACCGCGCTGCACCGACTTGATGTACTGCGCGGAGACACCGAAGCCGATGCTGTGATGTTCATTGAAGCGAATGGCGATGCTCGGGTTGAAGTTCACCGTCTCCAGGCTCGCCGACTGGATGCCGTAGCGCCCGGCCCAGTTTTCCTTGTAATCGAGCTTGGCGCCAAAGGGGGTGAAGATGCCGAGGCCTACCGTGAGCCAGTCGTTCACTTCGCTGGAGAAATAGAAATTCGGCGCCGCAGCCGCATCCGGCAGATACGAGCCGGCGTCGCCCGTCACCTGCTGGCCGAATACGTCGGTGCTGCCGGTATCCTTGTACTCGCCGTCGGGTAGCAGAATGCTCAGCCCTGACGTGACCTGGGTGCCCTTGAGACGGGCAAGGCCCGCCGGGTTGTAGAAGATTGTCGATGGGTCCGCCGCTTCCGCGCCATTGGCGTGGGCCGTACCCTGGGCTGACACCGACTGCGAGCCGAAGTGGTAACCCGATGCCTGCACCTGACCAACCGGCAGTGTCAGCGGGCCTGCAGCAAGCAATACCAGTGGTCCATAGCGTGTAATTCTTGTCATTATTGGATGAACTCCTGCGAGGGACGTACATGCACGGACAGGTGTGCATGCGCCTTCCGGAGCGCCAGGACCACAGGCAGGACGACTCCGGAGCGGTGTGCCGATCACCAGCACGCTCTTATCGGACTCGCAACAGGCATCAGGTTTCACCCATCTTTGGTCGTGGCAAAACACTGGCAAGCGAACCGCTGTCGCCTTTGGTAACAACAACACGAAATGGCGCCCCGCTCGAACGAACAGGCGCCCTCGTGCGAACATCCGGCGACCCACCGGGTCTAACCGCATTCATTGATTTCAGGGAGTTCCCCATGCTGCGTCTTATCGCCCCCCTCCTCGCCTTCGGCTTGTTTCTGCCAGGCGCACACGCTGCCTCGCTGAGCGATCACGAGTTGAGCAAGATGCTGGAGACGGTTGCCAGGGAAAGCAGCGTGGGTACGCCGCGGGCGATCAACGAGGACCTGCTCGATCAGGGTTATACGGTTGAAGGCAAGGAGTTGATCAACCACCTGAGCGTGCGCAGTGGTCATGCCGCGCAGATGCGCGGAAACCCGGATGCAACTCGCGCCCAACTGGCCAACAGCGTTTGCCAGAACCCGGGTTATCGCCAGTTGCTGGCGAAGGGCGCGGTGCTGCGCTACGAATTCAGCGAATACAAAAGCAATCGCCCGGTCACCACCGAGCGCTTCACCAAGTCCGATTGCGGGCTGTAACCCGTCAGTCAGCGTTCATGCTGCTCGCGCGTTTGCTCGTCATCGGCGCGCAGGTCCGCCAACAGGGCTTCCATGTAGCGTGAACGCCGCGCACCGCCCTCAAGCCGTCGTCGGCATTCATCTTCCAGGCTCAGTTGGTTGGTGTGTGCCGCCTGCACCAGAAGGCGATAGAGATCCACGTCGAGATCCAGCGTCAGCTTGGGCATGCCTGCCCCTCCCTTTTCCTGCCACCCCTGCAAGTAAATCAGAGGCCCGCGACCAGCCTGGAGCTTCAGACGAACGGCCGTTCGATCGGCCTCCGGTTGCATCGCCATTCCCTCCGAGCAGCGCTCGCTCCAGCGCGCCTGAAACAAAAGCCCGATAGCTTGCGGTGGGTTGCCCTTTCTTGCGGCACGCCAGCCATACTTAAAGCCAGGGGCCCGAACAGCTCCGTGGCCAGTCAAGGAAATACGCCATGCCTTATGAAGCGGACGATTACCTCTCCCGGCACTTCCAGACCAGCGGGATCGACCTGACGCAGAAAGTGGATGAACTCACTGCCCTGGTGGTACCGCCAACCAGCCCCAACCTGCCCCTTTACCGTGACATGTTCATCACGGTGATCCGCATGGCCCAGGCCGACCGCAATCGCTGGGACGCCAAGATCATGCTGCAGACCCTGCGCGAAATGGAGCGGGCGTTCGCGACCCTGGAACAATTCAAGCGGCGTCGCAAGGTCACGGTCTTCGGCTCGGCTCGCACCCCACCGGGCCACCCTGTGTACGAACTTGCCCGGGAGCTGGGCGCTACCCTGGCGCGCTATGACCTGATGACGATTACCGGCGCGGGTGGCGGCATCATGGCGGCCGCCCATGAAGGCGCCGGGCGCGATAACAGCCTGGGCTTCAACATCGCCCTCCCGTTCGAACAGGGCGCCAACGCGACGATGCAGGGCAGCACCAACCTGCTGTCCTTTCACTTCTTCTTCCTGCGCAAACTGTTCTTCGTCAAAGAGGCCGATGCCCTGGTGCTCTGCCCCGGCGGCTTCGGCACGCTGGACGAAGCCGTGGAAGTGCTGACGCTGATACAGACTGGCAAAAGCCCCCTGGTGCCTGTTGTCCTGCTGGACCAGCCAGGCGGGACCTTCTGGCAGGACGCCCTGGCATTCATCGAAAAGAACCTGCTGGGCAATCACTACATCCTGCCGGGCGACATGCAGTTGATGCATCTGGTGTACAGCGCCGAAGACGCCGCCGCCGAAATTGCCAATTTCTACAGCAACTACCATTCCAGCCGCTGGCTACAGGGCCTGTTCGTCCTGCGTCTCAACCATCCCCTGAGTGAGATGGCGCTGAAACAACTGGACGAGACGTTCGGCGACCTTTGCAAAACCGGTGGTTTCCAGCAGCGCACCTACAGCGAAGCGGAAAAAGACGAGCCCGAGTTCGATCATCTGACACGCTTGGCCTTTGCCTTTCACGGGCGCGACTACGGGCGCCTGCGCGCGCTGTTCAACTACATCAATCAGGAAGATAACTGGGCAGCCAACGGCTAAGGCGTAGGCGGTGTTCAGCCTGGAAAGAAGAGAGCCCGATCAGCAGGCCAAAAGAAGGGGGTTAACGACTGATGAACGTCAGTCGTCATCCTGACCGCGTAACAGACGGCCGATCATGTCCAGCGAGTAGCCCCGGTAGCTGAGAAAGCGCCCTTGCTGAGCCCTTTCACGTGCGTCCCGGGGTAACACTCCGGCGAACTTGCGTCGCCAGGTTTCCGCCAACAGCTCGCGCCAATCGATAGCACTGTCACGCAATGCCTGCTCGATATCCGCTCGGGGCAAGCCCCGCTGAGCCAATTCCTCACGAATCCGCACCGGCCCGTATCCAGCTCGCGCTCGATAACTGACAAAACTCTCCAGGTAACGGGCTTCCGATAACAGCCCCTCTTCCGCGAGGCGGTCGAGGGCTGGATTGATCAGTTCATCAGGAGCACCGCGCTTGCGCAGCTTGCGGATCAGCTCGACACGGCCGTGTTCCCGACGTGCCAACAGATCCATGGCAGCCCGCCGCACAGCAGCGGGGTTATCGAGAACAACGGACGACATCAGCGAACTCAGGCGTCGACGTCGGCGTCAGCCATGTCATCCGCAGTGGCGGCGGCACCCGCCTTGGCTGGCGTGTTGTTCACCAGCAGTTTTTCGCGGATCAGGCCTTCGATGGTGCGTGCCACTTCCGGGTTGTCTTCCAGGTACTTGGCCGAGTTGGCCTTGCCCTGACCGATCTTGTTGCCTTGGTAGCTGTACCAGGCACCGGATTTTTCCAGCAGGCCCAGTTGCACGCCGAGGTCGATGATCTCGCCGTTGCGGTAGATGCCCTTGCCGTAAAGGATCTGGAACTCGGCCTGACGGAACGGCGGCGCGACCTTGTTCTTGACGACCTTGACGCGGGTTTCGCTGCCCACCACTTCGTCGCCTTCCTTCACCGCGCCGGTGCGGCGGATGTCCAGACGAACCGAGGCATAGAACTTCAGCGCGTTACCACCGGTGGTGGTTTCCGGGCTGCCGAACATCACACCGATCTTCATACGGATCTGGTTGATGAAGATGACCAGGCAGTTGGCGTTCTTGATGTTGCCGGTGATCTTGCGCAGCGCCTGGGACATCAGGCGAGCCTGCAGGCCCACGTGCATGTCACCCATCTCGCCTTCGATTTCCGCTTTCGGCACCAGGGCCGCCACGGAGTCGACGATGATCACGTCGATAGCGTTGGAGCGCACCAGCATGTCGGTGATTTCCAGAGCCTGTTCACCGGTGTCCGGCTGGGACACCAGCAGGTCATCGACGTTGACGCCGAGTTTGCCGGCGTAATCCGGATCGAGTGCGTGTTCGGCGTCGACGAAGGCGCAGGTGGCGCCCATTTTCTGGGCTTCTGCGATGACGGACAGGGTCAGAGTGGTTTTACCGGAAGACTCCGGGCCGTAGATTTCAACGATACGGCCTTTCGGCAGACCGCCAATGCCCAGCGCGATGTCCAGACCCAGCGAGCCGGTGGAAATAGCCGGGATGGCCTGACGGTCATGGTCGCCCATGCGCATCACCGCGCCTTTGCCGAATTGTTTTTCGATCTGGCCCAGGGCAGCAGCCAACGCGCGCTTCTTATTCTCGTCCATTGAAATCCTCACGTAATCAAGAAGGGCCAGCTAGCGGCCACCAACAACTGTATAAGTAGACAGTATTATTTCACAGGGCAAGTCGCTCGCCTACCCCAGGTTGGGATTTTCTTGTCCGAGCAAGCCCAATAGCCCCACCAGTGCGGCCTCGACCGTCTGTCGGCGAACTGCAGTGCGGTCACCCGGGAACTGCCGACACACACTGGAGACCCGCTCGCCATCGCCCCAGGCCAACCAGACCGTGCCCACCGGCTTGTGCTCCGAACCGCCGCCAGGCCCGGCCACGCCGCTGACCGCGACGGCATAACGCGCCCCACTGGCGGCCTGGGCGCCGCGCACCATGGCCTCGACCACTTCCTGGCTCACCGCACCGACGGCGCCGAACAACGCCTCGGGAACGGCCAGCTGCCTGCTCTTCTGCCTGTTCGAGTAGGTCACGTAGCCCGCCTCGAACCAGGCGGAGCTACCCGGAATGCGGGTAATCGCCTCGGCGATGCCGCCACCGGTACAGGACTCGGCGGTACTGATCTGGGCATTCTGCGCCAGCAGATGACGACCCAGTTCGGCCGCCAGACGCGTCAGATGTTCTTCATTTACCAGCATGTGCACTCCGGGGTTAAAGCCTGCCAGGGGGATACCGTACACTAGGCGCTTTTGCGATTGAGCCGGACAGTCAAACGATGAGCCAAAGCGACCTCAGCTCCCACACGCCGATGATGCAGCAATACTGGCGACTGAAAAATCAGCATCCCGACCAGCTGATGTTTTATCGCATGGGGGACTTCTACGAGATCTTCTACGAGGACGCAAAAAAGGCCGCGAAACTGTTGGACATCACCCTGACTGCACGCGGTCAGTCCGCCGGTCAGGCCATTCCGATGTGCGGCATTCCTTACCACGCTGCCGAGGGTTATCTGGCCAAGCTGGTCAAGCTCGGCGAGTCGGTGGTGATCTGCGAGCAAATTGGCGACCCGGCCACCAGCAAGGGCCCGGTGGAACGCCAGGTGGTCCGCATCATCACCCCCGGCACGGTCAGTGACGAGGCGCTGCTGGACGAGCGCCGCGACAACCTGCTGGCGGCAGTCCTGGGTGATGAGCGCCTGTTCGGCCTGGCCGTACTGGACATCACCAGCGGCCGTTTCAGCGTGCTGGAAATCAAGGGCTGGGAAAACCTGCTGGCCGAGCTGGAGCGCCTCAACCCGGTCGAGCTGCTCATTCCGGACGACTGGCCCATTGGTCTGCCGGCGGAAAAGCGCCGGGGCTCGCGCCGTCGGGCGCCCTGGGACTTCGAACGCGACTCGGCCCACAAAAGCCTGTGCCAACAGTTCGGCACCCAGGACCTGAAGGGTTTCGGCTGTGAAACGCTGACACTGGCCATCGGCGCAGCAGGCTGCCTGCTTGGCTATGCCAAGGAAACCCAGCGTACCGCCCTGCCCCACCTGCGCAGCCTGCGTCACGAGCGTCTGGACGATACCGTCATCCTCGACGGTGCCAGCCGCCGCAACCTGGAACTGGACATCAACCTCGCCGGTGGCCGCGACAACACCCTGCAGTCCGTCGTCGACCGCTGCCAGACTGCCATGGGTAGCCGCCTGCTCAGTCGCTGGCTGAATCGCCCGCTGCGTGATCGCAGCGTCCTGGAAGCCCGCCAGGAATCGATTACCTGCCTGCTGGAACGCTACCGCTTCGAAACCCTGCAGCCGCAGTTGAAGGAAATCGGCGACCTGGAACGCATCCTCGCCCGTATCGGTCTGCGCAATGCGCGCCCGCGCGACCTGGCCCGCCTGCGCGACGCCCTGGCGGCCCTGCCGGAACTGCAGCAGGCGATGGCTTCGCTCGACGCAGATCACTTGAAAGAGCTGGCGGACACAGTACGCACGTATCCCGAGCTGGCCGAGCTGCTGGCCCGCGCGATCATCGACAACCCGCCGGCGGTGATTCGTGACGGCGGCGTGCTGAAAACCGGCTACGACGCGGAGCTGGACGAACTGCAGTCGCTGAGCGAGAACGCCGGCCAGTACCTGATGGACCTGGAAACCCGCGAAAAGGCCCGTACCGGCCTGGCCAATCTCAAGGTTGGCTACAACCGCGTGCATGGCTACTTCATCGAACTGCCAAGCAAGCAGGCCGAGTCGGCTCCCGCTGACTACATTCGCCGCCAGACCCTGAAAGGTGCAGAGCGCTTTATCACGCCTGAGCTCAAGGAGTTCGAAGACAAGGCCCTGTCGGCCAAGAGCCGCGCCCTGGCTCGCGAAAAGATGCTGTACGACGAGCTGCTGGAACAGCTCATCAGCCACCTGGCGCCGCTGCAGGACAGCGCTGCGGCCCTGGCCGAACTGGATGTGCTGAGCAACCTGGCCGAGCGTGCACTGACCCTCGACCTGAACCGCCCGCGCTTCGTCGATGAGCCGTGCATGCGCATCGAGCAAGGCCGCCACCCGGTGGTCGAGCAGGTGCTGACCACGCCGTTCGTGGCCAACGACCTGAGCCTGGACGATGCGACGCGCATGCTGATCATCACCGGCCCGAACATGGGTGGTAAATCCACCTACATGCGTCAGACCGCGCTGATCGTGCTGCTGGCTCATATCGGCAGCTTCGTACCAGCAGCACGCTGCGAACTGTCGCTGGTCGACCGGATTTTCACGCGAATCGGCTCCTCCGACGACCTCGCCGGTGGCCGTTCGACGTTCATGGTGGAGATGAGCGAAACCGCCAACATCCTGCACAACGCCACGGAAAAAAGCCTGGTGCTGATGGATGAAGTCGGTCGTGGCACCAGTACGTTCGACGGCTTGTCCCTCGCCTGGGCCGCCGCTGAGCAGTTAGCCAAGCTGCGTGCCTACACGCTGTTTGCCACGCACTACTTTGAACTGACGGTGCTGCCGGAAAGCGAATCCATTGTCGCCAACGTGCACCTCAATGCCACCGAGCACAATGAGCGCATCGTGTTCCTGCACCACGTCCTGCCTGGCCCGGCCAGCCAGAGCTACGGCCTGGCGGTTGCACAACTGGCGGGGGTTCCAGGGCAGGTCATTGTGCGCGCCCGTGAACACCTGGCACGCCTGGAAACCACCAGCCTGCCGCACGAAGTACCGCGCAGCGAGCCGGGCCAGCAGGCTGCTCCGATGCAGAACGACCTGTTCGCCAGCCTCCCGCACCCGGTGCTGGAGGAATTGATGAAGATCAATCCGGATGATCTGACGCCGCGAAAAGCGTTGGAGCTGTTATATACATGGAAGACGCGAATCTAACGCCTATCCGCACAAGCTGTTAGAATCGCGCGCATTTTTACGACTGCCCGGTTTACAGCCTGAGCCGCGGCCATTATTGAGCGCCTGCAAGCCCTGCCCATAAAGGGAGCAGAACGCTGCCCGAGGAGAGAATCAGACCATGACCTTCGTCGTTACCGACAACTGCATCAAGTGCAAATACACCGACTGTGTGGAAGTCTGCCCGGTGGACTGCTTCTACGAAGGCCCGAACTTCCTGGTCATTCACCCGGACGAATGCATCGACTGCGCCCTGTGCGAGCCGGAATGCCCTGCCCAGGCGATCTTCTCCGAAGATGAAGTGCCGGAAGACATGCAGGAATACATCGAGCTGAACGCCGAACTGGCGGACGTGTGGCCGAACATCACCGAGAAGAAAGAAGCGCTGGCCGACGCCGAAGAGTGGGATGGCGTGAAAGAGAAGCTGCAACACCTGGAGCGCTGATCCGCTTCGGTATGGCCAGAACCCGCCTTGTGCGGGTTTTTGCTTTTTCAGAGAGCACTTTTCTGCAGGCAAAAAAAGGGGCGGTATTACCCGCCCACTCTTTTGTCCCTACTCCCTTTTTTTCCTACTCATCGTCCTGATGAAATCGCATCCCGCGATTGTCCTGGCTGCAATCCGTTGCGGCCTGTGTCGATCCGTCGACACAGTTCAAATACTAGCCAATTGAATAAGCTCGACAAGCCCACCAAAACACCGGACCACTCGCAAAATGGCAGCGCGCAAAACAATAAATTACTTATATATCAATAAATTAAGATATTAGAGAATCGCTAGCGGCTATTTTTCTGGCGCTTTTTCCGCTTACGCTTACGCACTGCGTAAGCGATGACTTACAAGCACCCACAAAAAACCCGGCCGAAGCCGGGTTTCAAGTTCACGCAGAAATCACTGGAACAGGGCGTCGCTCGACAAGCCATTCTTCTCCAGGATTTCCCGAAGGCGCTTCAACGCCTCCACCTGGATCTGTCTGACTCGCTCACGGGTCAGGCCGATTTCCTGCCCGACCTCTTCCAGGGTGCAGCTCTCATGGCCACGCAAGCCAAAGCGGCGCACAACGACTTCTCGTTGCTTGTCAGTCAGCTCGGACAGCCACTGGTCGATGCTCTGTGAAAGGTCATCGTCCTGCAAAAGCTCGCAGGGATCGGTGGGGCGGTCATCGGTCAGGGTGTCGAGCAGGGTCTTGTCCGAGTCTGGCCCCAGGGAAACGTCCACCGAAGAAACGCGCTCGTTCAGGCCAAGCATGCGCTTGACCTCGCCCACCGGTTTTTCCAGCAGGTTGGCGATCTCTTCGGCCGAAGGCTCATGGTCGAGCTTCTGGGTCAATTCACGAGCTGCACGCAGGTAGACGTTGAGCTCTTTGACCACGTGAATGGGTAAACGAATCGTACGGGTCTGATTCATGATCGCCCGTTCGATGGTCTGGCGGATCCACCAGGTGGCATACGTCGAGAAGCGGAAACCCCGTTCCGGATCGAACTTTTCGACTGCCCGGATCAGCCCGAGGTTGCCCTCTTCGATCAGGTCCAGCAGCGAAAGTCCGCGATTGACGTAGCGTCGGGCGATTTTCACCACCAGGCGCAGGTTGCTCTCGATCATGCGCTTGCGCCCGGCAGGGTCGCCCTTCTGCGCCAGACGCGCAAAGTGCACTTCCTCTTCGGGAGTAAGCAGGGGGGAAAAACCGATTTCGTTGAGGTACAGCTGAGTGGCGTCTAGCGCGCGGGTGTAGTCGATGTACTTGTGTTGCTTGCTGCTGGTGGAGTGTTTGGCTTTGGTGCGCGGGGTCGGTGTTTCCACCTCTTCACTGAGCACTTCATCCAAGACGATGCCTGGCTCCATGAGGAGCAGCTCATCATCGACGTCAAACTCCGGCGCTTCTTTTTGATTGAGTGCCATTGTTGTTGTCCCTTGCTGAGTTCGACAGCAAGCCCTGGTGGCGCCTGGTTCCCTGGCTACACCTGAGCCCGTCCATCCTACGTGGAAGACCAGGCTGGAAACGAATCAACGACGTGGCAAGTATTGCAGGGGATCCACAGGTTTACCCTGACGGCGAATTTCAAAGTGAAGTTTCACCCGGTCGGTTCCCGTAGAACCCATCTCGGCAATCGTCTGCCCTGCCTTGACTCGCTGCCCCTCCCGTACCAACAGCCTACGGTTGTGACCGTACGCGCTTACGTAGGTATCGCTGTGCTTGATGATCACCAACTCGCCGTAGCCCCGTAAACCACTCCCGGCGTACACCACGGATCCATCAGACGCAGCCAAAACAGGCTGTCCCAATTCTCCGGCGATATCAATGCCTTTATTCAAACTACCGTTTGAGGAAAAACGGCCGATAATCGCACCGCTTGCCGGCCATGCCCAACCGGATGCGGAGCGCTGAACAGGCTGTACGGGAGTGGTTGCAGGCGTGACCTGAATGGGGGTTACCGGCGCCGTCGGCGTCTGGGCTGGCGGGGCCTGCACTGGCGTAGTCGTGGGTCGAACGACAGGGGTAGACGGCCTTACGACAGGCGCCGTAGCCACGACTGGCGCACGGCTCGGCTGCTGACCGTCAAAGCGAATCACCTGCCCCACGCGAATCAGGTAAGGCGGTGCGATGCCGTTGCGGGCGGCCAGGGCTTTCCAGTCCCAGCCGAAGCGGAAGGCGATGGAGTACAGGGTGTCGCCGCGCTGCACCTTGTATTGACCACTGGTGACCGGCTGACGCTGCGGGGCGGCAGCAGCGGCCCCTCGGTTGTTGCGATCGACGACCTGAACGCCGCCGGGGGGCGGACTCGCACACCCGGCCAGCAGCGTTCCAAGAACCAGTCCACTCAACAGGCATCGAGCGCTGTAGCGAATTCGCGGTTGAATGGCAGTAAAACTCACCCGTCTCTCCCTTAACTGGCTACTGGCGTTTGATTATCAATGGCACACATTGTGCCGGAATTATTCTTCACAGCCAGCGCTTTGCTTTCTTCTGCCGGCCAGCCACTCCACGCCCAGCACCAGAACGATGCCGGCGGCCGCCAGAGAAACCGCCAGCAGCAGCTGTGCATCCTGGCCGCTGAGCGCAGCGAACTCGGCAGGCCATACGTTTTCCTGGAGCAATGGAAACGATTCGCCATGGCTGTTGGTCTGCCAGGTCAGGGTCTGCTTCCAGGGCCAGACCTTGCCCAGCGAACCCAGCATGAGCCCCGCCAGAAAGGCCATGCTCATGTCGCGTACGTACGTCAGCAACCAGCTGAGCAGCCTGGAAAAGCACAGCAACCCGAGCAGACAGCCTGCGCTGAAAATCAGCAGCGTAGCGATATCCAGGTTTTTCACTGCCCCCAATACCACGGGGTACAGACCGAGCAGAACCAGAATGAAGCTGCCGGAAATACCCGGAAGGATCATCGCGCTGATCGCAATCGCCCCGGCAAAAAACAGGAACAGAGGTTCGGCCGGCAGCTGCAAGGGCACCGCCAGGGTGATCCAGAGGGCCAAGGCCAGGCCGAGGGAAAAATTGACCAGACGGGTCCAGTGCCACAGCACCACTTCCCGTCCCACCAGATAGACCGACACCAGCACCAGGCCGAAGAAGAACGCCCACAGCGGAACAGGGTGTTCTGCCATGAGGTAACTGATGGCGCGGGCCAGGGTGAAAATACTCGTGAGAATCCCCAGCAGCACCAGCAACAGAAAGTTGGCGTTGCACGCACGCCAGGCGGCTTTGATCTGGCCGCGGGCGAACAGCAGTAGCGCCTGGGGAATGCTGGCAAAGGAGGCCAGCAACTTGTCGTAGATCCCAGTGATGAGGGCGACCGTGCCGCCCGAGAAGCCCGGAACGACATCCACAGCGCCCATGGCCATGCCCTTGATGTACAGCAGCAACGTGTCTTTCATGGCGTCTCGGTGACCGCGGTCAAACCACGGGGCCGTTGAGCAATGGCACGAAACGCACCGCATCGAGCACGTGCCGGGAGAATCCTTCTTCCTCACGAACGATCAGCAACAACTGCTGCACGTCGCCGGTACCGACCGGGATCACCAGACGACCACCAGGGGCCAGTTGATCCAGCAGCGCCTGCGGCACTTCGGCAGCGGCGGCGGTGACGATGATTCCGTTGTAGGACGCCAGCGCCGGCCAGCCTTCCCAACCATCACCCCAGCGAAACACCACATTGCGCAGGTTGAGAGCGGACAAGCGCTCTTTGGCCCGTTCCTGCAGCGCCTGGATCCGCTCGACGGTGAATACGCGCTCGACCAACTGGGCGAGGATCGCCGTCTGGTAGCCAGACCCGGTGCCGATTTCCAGCACCTTGTCCAACGGGCCGGCCGCCAGCAGCAGCTCGCTCATGCGCGCGACCATATAAGGCTGCGAGATGGTCTGGTTGTGCCCGATGGGCAGTGCCGTGTCTTCGTAGGCCCGGTGGGCCAGCGCTTCGTCGACGAACAGATGACGAGGTGTGCGGCGAATCGCCTCCAGCACCCGCGCATTCGACAGGCCCTCTTCGTACAGGCGCTGAATCAGCCGTTCACGGGTGCGCTGCGAGGTCATGCCGATACCGCGGCGATTCAGCTCGTCTTGCTCGCGGCTCATCACAGCAGGCCCTCCAGCCAGGGTTGCAGGCGGTTCAGGCCATCCTGATAGGTGCGATCCAGTTGCAGCGGCGTGACCGACACATAACCTTGCAGCACTGCATGGAAGTCGGTGCCTGCACCGCCGTCCTCTGCATCGCCGACCACCGAGATCCAGTAGCCTTCCTTGCCGCGAGGATTGACCACCTTCACCGGTGCGGCAGCACGCGCACGGTGCCCCAGACGCGTCAGCTGGATACCGCGGATATCTTCCAGCGGCAGGTTGGGCACGTTCACGTTGAGCACGGTGCGCGGCGGCAGATCGAGCTGTTCGTGGGCCTCGACCAGCTTGCGCGCGAAATAGGCGGCGGTCGGCAGGTTTTCCGGGGAACGGGACAGCAGCGAAAAGGCAAACGCCGGACGCTGTAGAAAGCGCCCTTCCAGGGCTGCGGCAACGGTGCCGGAGTACAGCACGTCATCCCCCAGGTTGGCCCCCAGGTTGATGCCGGACACCACGAGATCGGAAACATGCGGTAACAGGCCGTTGAGCCCGAGGTGCACGCAATCGGTGGGTGTGCCATTGAGGCTGATGAAGCCGTTGGGCAGGTACATCGGATGCAGCGGCCGGTCGAGGGTCAGCGAACTGCTGGCACCACTCTTGTCCTGATCGGGGGCAATTACCGTGCAGTCGGCATAGTCGACCAGCGCAGCATGCAGCGCGGCAAGGCCTGGCGCTGCCACCCCGTCATCATTAGAAATCAGAATACGCATGGGTTGTCCGTCTGCCCTGCCGGCAAAAGATCGACGAGTTCGCGCACCAATACGGTGGCAAAGCATCCAGCCGGCAGGACGAATTCCAGTTGCAGAATGTCAGGCTCGGGATAATGCCACGTCAAACCGCCAATGGGGAGGCGCAGGATACGCCGTTCGTGCGCCATGCCCGCTTCGGCCAACCATTCGCTCAGTGCCTGGTCGGCCGTGGCGACTGTTTGCTCCAGAAGCCCGGTCGCACCAGCAGCCGGTGAGTCGCCCTCACCCCACAGGGGACCGGTGGGGTGCAGATCGAGAATCGCCAGGCGTGGGTCGCTGCACTCGGCCTCGGCGGCCATGAAGAAGCTGCGGCTGTCGGTAAAGGCCAGCAGATCGCCCACGCTCGCCTGATTCCAGCTGCCGTTGGCCACGCGCTCGGCCAGCACCCGGTTGAACAGATAACTGCGCGCCGACGACAGGAGGCGGGAGCGGATATTGCGCTGCGGCGGCATCGCCTTGCTGCTGGCAAAACGACGGGCTTCGCCCAGGTTGCCGCCGCTGTGACCGAAACGCTGCAACCCGTAGTAATTCGGTATGCCTTGAGCAACGACTTGCTGCAGGCGCTGCTCCAGCGCGTCGCGGTCGGCCGTCAGTTGCGTCAGGCGCAGGGTGAAACCATTGGCCGAATGCGCGCCGCGCTGCAGTTTGCGGGTGTGCCGCACCTGTTTGAGGATAACCAGGTCCTTGCCTTCGGCGGCTGCCAGATCCGGGTTGGCCTTACCCGGCAGGTGCAGGCTGAACCACTGCCGGGTCAGCGCCTGGCGATCCTTGAGACCGGCATAGCTGATCAGTTTCAGTTGCACACCGGCCGCTCGGGCAATTCGCCGGGCCGCCTCTTCGGTGTTCAGGCCACGCTTTTCCACCCAGAGCCAGAGGTGCTCGCCTTCTCCTGCCAAGGGGATATCCAGCACTTCATCGACCTGAAAATCTTCAGCGACCGCCTTGAGCACCGCCGAACCACAGGCCGCACCATGGGCACGCGAGCCCAGCAACTCCAGCTCGGTCATGCGCGCAGCACCAGGGCGACGGCATGCACGGCAATGCCTTCTTCACGGCCGGTGAAGCCCAGCTTTTCGGTGGTGGTGGCCTTGACGTTGACCGCATCCAGCTCGACCTGCAGGTCGGCGGCGATCAACTGGCGCATGGCCTCGATGTGCGGCGCCATTTTCGGCGCCTGGGCGATGATGGTGCCATCGACGTTGCCAACAACGTAGCCCTTGGCATGCAGCAGCCCGACCACATGGCGCAGCAGCGCGCGGCTGTCGGCGCCCTTGAACGTGGGGTCGGTGTCTGGGAAGTGCTTGCCGATATCGCCAAGCGCGACCGCGCCGAGCAGCGCGTCGCTCAGGGCATGCAGCAGCACATCGCCGTCGGAATGCGCCACCAGGCCGAAACGGTGTGGAATACGCACGCCGCCGAGGGTGATGAAGTCGCCCTCGCCAAAGCGATGAACGTCGTAGCCATGACCGATACGCATAAAGAAACGCCCCGAGAAAAATCAGGGCGTGATTCTACCGCAGGCGGTCACCCTGCGAACCTGTCGTATCCGGCACATCCGTCATCCACCTCGGCGAACCACCTGCCGCGCCCTTAACGGTAGCGCTAGGCTAGCGCCTGGGCGTGGTGACGCAGGTGCTCATCGATGAAGCTGGCGATGAAGTAGTAGCTGTGGTCGTACCCCGGTTGCAGACGCAGGATCAGCGGGTGGCCAGCAGCTCGGGCAGCGGCCTCCAGCACCTGCGGCTTGAGCTGGCCGTCGAGGAAGTCGTCGCGGTCGCCCTGGTCGATCAGGATCGGCAGTTTTTCGGTGGCCTCGGCGATCAGCGCGCTGGCATCCCACTCGCGCCAGCGCGAACGGTCATCGCCCAGGTAGTTGGAGAACGCCTTTTCGCCCCAAGGGCAATTGAGCGGGTTGGTGATCGGCGAGAACGCCGAGACCGACTGGTAGCGCCCGGGGTTCTTCAAGGCACAGATCAGCGCGCCGTGGCCGCCCATGGAGTGACCGGCAATGCCGCGTTTGTCCGAGACCGGGAAGTTGGCCTCGATCAGCGCCGGCAACTCCTGCACCACGTAGTCGTACATGCGGTAGTGCCGCGCCCAGGGCTCCTGGGTGGCGTTGACGTAGAAGCCGGCACCAAGGCCGAAGTCATAGGCGCCGTTGGCGTCATCCGGTACACCTTCACCGCGCGGGCTGGTGTCCGGGGCGACGATGATCAGCCCAAGCTCTGCCGCCATGCGCTGGGCGCCGGCCTTCTGCATGAAGTTCTCGTCGGTGCAGGTCAGGCCGCTGAGCCAGTACAGCACCGGGAGCTTGGCACCCTGCTCGGCCTGCGGCGGCAGGTAGACGGCGAATACCATGTCGCAGTTGAGGGAGCTGGAACGATGGCGATAGCGCTTGTGCCAGCCGCCGAAGCTCTTGTTACTGGAAACGATTTCCAAGGTCATGGCGAACCCTCTCGCAGGGTGGAAAACCGCGAAGCGTTTTCCACCAGACAAGGCGGACAAACGACCGGGACGGCCGCCTTGTCCGCCCTACGGATCAGTAATGGATGACAGTGCGGATGCTCTTGCCTTCGTGCATCAGGTCGAAGGCTTCGTTGATCCGCTCAAGGCCCATGGTGTGGGTGATGAAGGTATCCAGCGGGATCTCGCCCTTCTGCGACTTCTCCACGTAGCTCGGCAGTTCGGTACGGCCTTTCACGCCACCGAAGGCGCTGCCGCGCCAGACGCGACCGGTTACCAGCTGGAACGGACGGGTGCTGATTTCCTGGCCAGCACCGGCCACGCCGATGATCACCGACTCGCCCCACCCCTTGTGAGCACACTCCAGGGCGGCACGCATCAGTTGCACGTTACCCACGCACTCGAAGCTGTAGTCCACGCCGCCGTCGGTGAGCTCGACGATCACGTCCTGGATCGGCTTGTCGTAATCCTTCGGGTTGACGAAGTCGGTCGCGCCCAGCTCACGGGCCACGTCGAACTTGGCCGGGTTGATGTCGATGGCGATGATGCGCGAGGCCTTGGCCATCTTGGCGCCGATGATCGCTGCCAGGCCGATGCCGCCCAGGCCGAAGATCGCCACGGTGGCGCCCTCTTCCACCTTGGCAGTGTTGAGCACGGCACCAATACCGGTGGTCACACCACAACCGAGCAGGCAGACCTTTTCCAGCGGCGCTTCTTTAGGGATGACGGCCAGGGACACTTCCGGCAGCACGGTGTACTCGGAGAAGGTCGAGCAGCCCATGTAGTGGTAGATCGGCTCGCCGTTGTAGCTGAAGCGTGAGGTGCCGTCCGGCATCAGGCCCTTGCCCTGGGTGGCACGTACGGAGCTGCACAGGTTGGTCTTGCCGGATTTGCAGAATTTGCATTCGCGGCACTCGGCGGTGTACAGCGGGATCACGTGGTCGCCCACTTTCACCGAGGTCACGCCGTCGCCAATGGCTTCGACGATGCCGCCACCTTCATGACCCAGAATCGCCGGGAACACACCTTCGGAATCCGCGCCGGACAGCGTGTAGGCATCAGTGTGGCAAACACCCGTGGCGACGATGCGCACCAGCACTTCACCCGCCTTGGGCGGTGCAACGTCCACCTCGACGATTTTCAGGGGCTCGTTGGGGGCAAAGGCTACAGCTGCACGGGACTTGATCATGATCGCTCTCCAGCGGATTAACACAGTGGTGCAGAGTGTAGATCAGCGGCTTCCGGTAAATAATCCGGACATCTGCAAAACATTATTGCTACACAGGGATAATCGACTGATTTCCGGCTACCATCGCAGCCTGGACACAGGCCAAGAGACAGGTAATTCGATGAATCGCTGGGAAGGTCTGGATGAGTTCGTGGCTGTCGCCGAATGTGGCCAGTTCACCGCGGCGGCCGAGCGCCTGGGGTTATCGTCGTCCCAGGTCAGCCGGCAGATTGCCCGCCTGGAAGAACGCCTGCAGACCCGTCTGTTCTACCGCAGCACGCGGCGCGTGGCGCTGACCGAAGCCGGGCAGACTTTTCTTCATCACTGCCAGCGCCTGCAGGACGCCCGCGAAGAAGCCCTGCGCGCGGTGGGCGACCTGAACAGCGAACCCAAGGGGCTGCTGCGCATGACCTGCGCGGTGGCCTACGGCGAGCGCTTCATCGTGCCGCTGGTGACTGACTTCATGACCCGCCACCCGCAACTGCGGGTCGATATCGAACTGAGCAACCGCACCCTGGACCTGGTGCATGAGGGGCTGGACCTGGCGATTCGCCTGGGCCGCCTGCAGGACTCGCGCCTGGTGGCAACTCGCCTGGCGCCGCGGCAGATGTACCTGTGCGCCGCGCCTGCCTACCTGCAGCACTACGGTCGCCCGCACAGCCTGTCCGAGCTGAGCCGGCACAACTGCCTGGTGGGCAGCACGGACCAATGGAGTTTTCAGGTGGACGGGCGCGAGTCATCGCAACGGATACAGGGCAACTGGCGCTGCAACAGTGGTCAGGCGGTTCTGGAAGCGGCCCTGCGCGGGCTCGGGCTCTGCCAGTTGCCTGATTACTACGTGCTGGAACACCTGCGCAGCGGTGCCCTGGTCTCGCTGCTGGATAATCACCAGCCACCCGACACCGCGGTGTGGGCGATGTATCCGCAACAGCGTCACCTGTCACCGAAGGTCAGGCAACTGGTCGACGCGCTACGCGAGGGGCTGAGTCAACGCGTCGAGTACCGCTAATAGAATGTCACAACCCTGAACGGAACCCTGCCGACACCGCTTCGTCGTAACCACGAGGCCCTTTTTTCCGGGCCGTTGCGAACCCACCCAGCACGAGGAAACGGTTATGCAGGTTATGGTCAACAGCGGAAAGCACATCGACTCATCGATTGCCCTCAAGACAGACATACGCATCCGCGTCAGGGAAAAGCTGCAGCGCTACGAGGAGCACCTGACCCGAGTCGTGGTGCATCTGTCGGATGAAAACGCCTTGAAAGGCGGCCCCCAGGACAAACGCTGCCAAGTCGAGGCACGCATGAAAGGGCGTGATCCGTTATCGGTTTCCTTCGACGCAGGTGAGATGCATCAGGCCATCGACGGAGCGATGAACAAACTCACCAGCGTGCTGGATCGCAATCTGGGCAAGAACGCCAAGAAGTGGATTCACTGAGCGACAGACCCTGACTGCCAACCTGGGCAGCCGTGCACGGCATAAGCCAGACGCCGGCTAGCTACGACCGCGCCAGAGGCGCTCCAGGTAGTGCAGGTCTTCCGGGCGGGTGACCTTGAGGTTGTCCGCCCGGCCTTCGATCAGGCGTGGCGATTGCCCCGCCCACTCAACTGCCGAGGCTTCGTCGGTAATCACGACATCCGATACCAGTGCTTCGGCCAACGCCCTGTGCAACATGCCGAGGCGAAACATCTGGGGTGTGTAGGCCTGCCAGATCACCGAGCGATCGACGGTCTCTCGCACCCGTCCATCCGCGCCAGCGCGCTTGAGAGTGTCGCGTGCCGGCACCGCCAGCAAGCCACCGACCGGATCGTCGACCAGCTCAGCGAGCAACAGGTCCAGATCGCTCTGCGCCAGATTCGGCCGAGCGGCATCATGCACCAGCACCCAGTCCTGTTCGCCGGCGCCCAGCTCGGTGAGCCGCAGCAGGCCATTGAGCACCGAGTCGGCGCGCTCGCGGCCGCCATCGGCCCGCGAGATGCGGGGATCGTTGGCGCAAGCCAGTGAAGGCCAGAAAGGATCATCCACCGCCAGGCTGACCACGATTCCGCGCAATTGCGGGTGGTCGAGAAAACAGCCCAGGGTGTGTTCGAGAATACTTTTGCCGCCCAGCTCCAGGTACTGCTTGGGGCGGTCGGCACGCATGCGGCTGCCGATACCGGCAGCTGGGATCAATGCCCAGAACGGGGGCAGGACAGAGGTGTTCATTCGGTCAGTTGGTAGAGGGTTTCGCCCTCTTTGACCATGCCAAGCTCCTGGCGAGCACGCTCTTCGACGGTTTCCATACCCTTTTTGAGCTCCATGACCTCAGCCTCGAGAATCCGGTTACGTTCCAGCAGGCGCTCGTTTTCCCCTTGTTGGTCGGCGATCTGCTGGTTCAGCTCGGTCACCTGGGCCAGGCTGCCGTCGCCCACCCACAGGCGATACTGCAACCCCGCCAGCAGCAGCACCAGAACGACAAACAACCAATAAGGGTTACGCATAACGGGAACGGTATCCGAACGAAAAAGGGGCGACTCGCGCCGCCCCTCTTTTACCATGACTATGGTCAACCACGGAACTCGGAACGACCACGGTACGGGGCCTTGCCCGCCAGCTGTTCTTCGATGCGCAGCAGTTGGTTGTACTTGGAGACGCGGTCCGAACGGCACAGGGAGCCGGTCTTGATCTGACCAGCGGCAGTACCCACGGCCAGGTCGGCGATGGTGCTGTCTTCGGTTTCACCGCTGCGGTGCGAGATCACTGCGGTGTAGCCAGCGGCCTTGGCCATCTGGATGGCTTCCAGGGTTTCGGTCAGCGAGCCGATCTGGTTGAACTTGATCAGGATCGAGTTGCCGATCGACTCGTCGATGCCACGCTTGAGGATCTTGGTGTTGGTCACGAACAGGTCGTCACCAACCAGCTGTACCTTGCTGCCAATCTTGTCGGTCAGGATCTTCCAGCCCGCCCAGTCGGACTCGTCCAGGCCGTCTTCGATCGAGATGATCGGGAAACGCTCGGTCAGGCCTTTCAGGTAGTCGGCAAAACCTTCGGCGTCGAACGACTTGCCTTCACCGGACAGGTTGTACTTGCCGTCTTCGTAGAACTCGCTCGCGGCGCAGTCCAGAGCCAGGGTCACGTCGGTGCCCAGCTTGTAGCCAGCGTTGGCCACGGCCTCAGCGATGGCAGCCAGGGCGTCTTCGTTGGAAGCCAGGTTCGGTGCAAAACCACCTTCGTCACCCACGGCGGTGCTCAGGCCACGGGCCTTCAGTACAGCCTTGAGGTGATGGAAGATTTCGGTGCCCATGCGCAGGCCGTCGGAGAAGGTCTTGGCGCCAACCGGCTGAACCATGAACTCCTGGATGTCGACGTTGTTATCGGCATGCTCGCCGCCGTTGATGATGTTCATCATCGGGACCGGCATGGAGTACTGGCCCGGAGTGCCGTTCAGGTTGGCGATGTGCGCGTACAGCGGCAGGTCCTGATCCTGGGCAGCAGCCTTGGCAGCAGCCAGGGACACGGCGAGGATGGCGTTGGCGCCCAGCTTGCCTTTGTTCTCGGTACCGTCGAGGGCGATCATCGCGTGATCGAGTGCCTTCTGGTCGACCGGGTCCTTGCCCAGCAGCAGGTCGCGGATCGGGCCATTGATGTTGGCCACGGCTTTCAATACGCCTTTGCCCAGATAACGGCTCTTGTCGCCATCACGCAGTTCAAGTGCTTCGCGAGAACCGGTGGAAGCACCGGACGGCGCACAGGCGCTACCGGTGATGCCGTTATCGAGGATCACATCGGCTTCCACGGTCGGGTTGCCACGGGAGTCGAGAACCTCACGGCCTTTGATGTCGACGATCTTTGCCATTGCGTTTAGCACTCCAAAAGTTGAAGAAAACGTACCACTGGGGGATGTCGCGAGCCGCGACGACCTGTCAGGCCGCCAGCGGCATTAAATTGACTCGATGGTCAGATTATTCCGGACGGCACTTTACCGAAGAACGGCCCGTTTAGGCAGTCTCGATTGGCGGAAAACTCTTGATCAGGTCATCCAGCTGTTTGAGCTGGGTGAGGAATGGCTCCAGCTTGTCCAGACGCAGCGCGCATGGACCATCGCACTTGGCATTGTCCGGATCCGGATGCGCCTCGAGGAACAGGCCGGCCAGGCCCTGGCTCATGCCGGCCTTGGCCAGGTCGGTGACCTGTGCACGACGGCCGCCAGCGGAATCGGCGCGACCACCCGGCATCTGCAGGGCATGGGTCACGTCGAAGAACACCGGGTAGTTGGTCTGCTTCATGATGCCGAAGCCGAGCATGTCCACCACCAGGTTGTTGTAACCGAACGAAGAACCCCGCTCGCACAGGATCAACTGGTCGTTACCCGCCTCTTCGCACTTGGCCAGGATGTGCTTCATTTCCTGGGGCGCGAGGAACTGGGCCTTCTTGATGTTGATGACTGCACCGGTCTTGGCCATGGCCACGACCAGGTCCGTCTGGCGAGACAGGAAGGCCGGCAGCTGGATGACGTCGCAGACGTCCGCCACTGGCTGAGCCTGGAACGGCTCGTGGACATCGGTGATCACCGGCACGCCGAAGGTTTTCTTCACTTCTTCGAAAACCTTCATGCCCTCTTCCAGGCCCGGGCCGCGGAACGAGGTGACAGAAGAACGGTTGGCCTTGTCGAAGCTGGCCTTGAACACGTAGGGGATACCGAGCTTTTCGGTTACCCGCACGTACTCTTCACAGGCACGCATCGCCAGATCCCGCGATTCGATGACATTGATGCCACCGAACAGCACGAACGGCTTGTCGTTGGCAATTTCGATGTTGCCGACACGAATGATCTTCTGCGCCATGCCTTAAACCTTCTTCGCTTGGTGCGCCAGGGCGGCGTTGACGAAACCGCTGAACAGCGGATGGCCGTCACGCGGCGTCGAGGTGAATTCAGGGTGGAACTGGCAGGCCACGAACCACGGATGATCCGGCGCTTCGACCACTTCAACCAGCGCGCCGTCGCCGGAGCGACCGGTGATCTTCAGGCCAGCGTCGATCAGCTGCGGCAACAGGGTGTTGTTGACCTCGTAGCGATGACGGTGACGCTCGACGATCACATCCTTTTCATAACAGGCGTGTACTTGCGAGCCAGCCAGCAGCTGGCAGTCCTGGGCGCCAAGACGCATGGTGCCGCCGAGGTCCGAAGTATCGGTACGCTGTTCGGTCACACCGGTTGCGTCCTGCCACTCGGTGATCAGACCCACCACCGGGTGCTGGCTGGAGGTATCGAACTCACTGGAGTTGGCGTCGGTCCAGCCCAGCACGTTGCGGGCGAACTCGATCACAGCGACCTGCATGCCGAGGCAGATACCCAGGTAAGGGATCTTGTTCTCACGGGCGTACTGCACGGTCTTGATCTTGCCTTCCACGCCGCGCAGACCGAAGCCGCCCGGCACCAGGATGGCGTCGACACCTTCGAGCAGGGCGGTGCCCTTGTTCTCGATGTCTTCGGAATCGATGTAACGCAGGTTGACCTTGGTGCGGTTCTGGATGCCGGCGTGGCTCATCGCTTCGATCAGCGATTTGTACGCGTCCAGCAGCTCCATGTACTTGCCGACCATGGCGATGTTGACTTCTTTTTCCGGGTTCAGCTTGGCATCGACCACGCGGTCCCATTCGGACAGGTCGGCACCGCCGCACTCCAGGCCGAAGCGCTCGACGACGAAGTCATCCAGACCCTGGGCATGCAGCACCGACGGGATCTTGTAGATGGTGTCGACGTCTTCCAGAGAGATCACCGCACGCTCTTCGACGTTGGTGAACAGCGCGATCTTACGGCGCGACGACACATCCACAGGGTGGTCGGAGCGGCAGATCAGCACATCTGGCTGCAGACCGATGGAACGCAGCTCCTTCACGGAGTGCTGGGTCGGCTTGGTCTTGGTCTCGCCGGCGGTGGCGATGTACGGCACCAGGGTCAGGTGCATCAGCATGGCGCGCTTGGCACCCACTTCCACACGCAGTTGGCGGATCGCTTCGAGGAACGGCTGCGACTCGATGTCGCCCACGGTGCCGCCGATCTCGACCATCGCGACGTCAGCGTCACCGGCGCCTTTGATGATGCGGCGCTTGATTTCGTCGGTGATGTGCGGAATGACCTGAATGGTCGCACCCAGGTAATCACCACGGCGCTCTTTGCGCAGCACGTCTTCGTAGACGCGGCCGGTGGTGAAGTTGTTGTTCTGGGTCATGGTGGTGCGGATGAAGCGCTCGTAATGACCCAGGTCGAGGTCGGTCTCGGCGCCGTCATGGGTAACGAATACTTCACCGTGCTGGAACGGGCTCATGGTGCCCGGATCGACGTTGATGTAAGGATCCAGCTTCAGCATGGTGACCTTCAGGCCCCGCGCCTCCAGGATAGCCGCCAATGAAGCCGAAGCGATGCCTTTCCCCAATGAAGAAACAACACCACCCGTGACGAAGATGTAGCGCGTCATGAAAAACCCTAGAAGTCTGCGTTTAAGCGGTCTGCGCCGCCGGGGAAAGCGAAGGTAGGCCGGAGCCCACAATTACGAACAATGCCGTAATTGAACAAGCGATCATCGACTCCGTTCCCTCGGGAAAATGGAATCGTCAAAAGCTGTGATAAGACGGGAGCGTAGTCTACCGGAAAGGCCTTACCAGCTCAAACCTGGATCGTTCGTCGGCGGCTGCCACTGCATGCGCCACTGCCCCTGCGGGTCGCCGTCCAGACCTCGCACATTGGCCACCGCCCGCAACTCGCCGCCGCACCACAGCAGCGGCAGGCGCTGACGCAGGAAAGCCGGGACCTGACGCTCATTGAGCAAACGCTTCAGGTCTCGATGCCCGCGCCCCGGGACCAGCATCTGCTCGCCACCCTGCCGATATGTCAGACACCAGTCACCCGCTGGCAACGGCCCCTCGATACG
Organism: Pseudomonas sp.; assembly: GCA_050282285.1. Taxonomy (GTDB): domain Bacteria; phylum Pseudomonadota; class Gammaproteobacteria; order Pseudomonadales; family Pseudomonadaceae; genus Aquipseudomonas. The sequence goes on along the minus strand of JBLZZJ010000034.1, from coordinate 172,011 downwards.
CACGCTGCCGTTTCCGGGTAGCGCCTGAAATTCGTTGCTGCATACGGCCATCGTCGGCATCAGCGGCTCGCTCAACCAGTCACCACTGAGCCACCACAACCGTTCGTCAGTTCGTCGCAGTTCGCCACCCTGCAAGCGCCAGACAGGGCTCGCATCAGCGGCTGCATCACGCAACGCCTGCCACCCCGCCCAATGGGCAGTGTTCGGCATCCGGGTCCAGGGCCGTAACCAGTAGCGCAGCGCGTTGCGCTGCCGGGGTTCGCTCACATCTCGCAAGGCCGCCAGCGACAAGCAGGGCAACGGCAGATTGAAATCGTCGCCGGGCACGTACGCCGCCGTCACATCCTGCAGCGCCAGTTCGTCGAGCAGCTGCGTGGCCTCTGCCATGTGCCCTGCGGTACGCGCGATATTGTCCACGACAGAAGGCCAGCGCCCACTCAACACGGGCATGACCTGCCGCCGCAGGTAATTGCGCGACAGCTGTTCATCCGTATTGGAGGGATCTTCAACCCAGGTCAGACCGTACATATCGGCATAGGCCTCAAGCTCGGCACGTGAACAGTTCAGCAGTGGGCGTACAAGGTGACCGCCTCCCAGTGCACGTGCCGCAGGCATGCCGCCCAGCCCCGCGACGCCGGCGCCACGCAACAGGCGGAACAGCAGAGTTTCCGCCTGGTCATCGGCATGCTGTGCGGTGAACAGCACCTCGCCGGGCTGCAGTGCTGCCTGTAGCGCTGCATAACGCGCTTCACGCGCCGCCCGTTCGACACTGGCACCTGGCAATACCGTCACACGGACCACCTGCAAGGGCACCGCAAGTGCATCGCACAGGCGCTGGCATGCCGCAGGCCAGGCATCGGCACTGGCTTGCAAACCATGGTGGACGTGGAGAGCGGATAACGGCGGTAACGCCTCGCGTTGCGCGAGACTGGCCAACAGGTGCAACAACACAGTGGAATCCAGGCCGCCCGAGAGAGCGATGCGCCAGGCTGGCGCATCGCACCAAGGAGCCAGATTCCCCAGCACCTTGGCGGCCAGGTTCATTTAGACGGCGCCGTAGCTCATCAGACGCTCGTAGCGGCGTGCCAGCAGCGCGTCGGTATCGAAGCCCTTGAGCATGATCAATTGCTCGGACAGCTCCTGGCGGATCGATTCGGCGGCAGCGGCCGGGTCACGATGAGCGCCACCCAGTGGCTCGCCGATCACCTTGTCGACGATACCCAGGCCCTTCAGACGCTCGGCGGTAATACCCATAGCTTCTGCAGCGTCCGGCGCCTTTTCTGCGGTTTTCCACAGAATCGAGGCACAGCCTTCCGGCGAGATCACCGCATAGGTGGAGTACTGCAGCATGTTCAGCTGGTCGCAGACGCCGATGGCCAATGCACCACCCGAACCGCCCTCGCCAATTACCGTGGCGATGATCGGGGTCTTCAGGCGCGCCATGACCCGGAGGTTCCAGGCAATCGCCTCGCTTTGACCGCGCTCTTCCGCGTCGATACCCGGGTAGGCCCCCGGCGTGTCGATGAAGGTGATGATCGGCATCTGGAAGCGCTCGGCCATTTCCATCAGGCGGCATGCCTTGCGGTAGCCTTCCGGACGCGGCATGCCGAAGTTGCGGCGTACCTTCTCACGGACTTCACGGCCCTTCTGATGGCCGATGACCATGACCGGCTCGCCATTCAGGCGAGCAACGCCGCCCACGATCGCGGCGTCGTCGGAGAAGTGACGATCACCGTGCAGCTCATCGAACTCGGTGAAGATGTGCTGGAGGTAGTCAAGGGTGTACGGGCGACGCGGGTGGCGAGCCAGTTGAGCAATCTGCCAACTGGTCAGGTTGCCGAAAATACTTTCGGTCAGGGTGCTGCTCTTATCCTGCAGGCGGGCGATCTCGTCGCCGATATTCAGCGAGTTGTCGTTACCGACCAGGCGAAGCTCTTCGATTTTGGCTTGCAGGTCGGCGATCGGCTGTTCGAAATCGAGAAAATTCGGGTTCATAGTCATCCGTCTTGCGTCGACGGCCAGGCGGCCGGGAGCTGTATCCGTTTCGCGCCTACCTTATAGGAACAGGCGCATTCAGGTCGACACCAGGTTGTGCACGGGTGTATCCGTGCGCAAAGCCTAACAAGTGTCGTGACCGACAGGCGAGGCGCAGGCCTCGCAAATCAGCGGTAGTGCAAAAAGACGTTGTCGCGGCCGAACTGGTCACGCAATGCCTGAATCAAGCTGTCAGCCGGGTCGATTCGCCAGCCTTCACCGAACTGCAAAAGCGCCTTGGCGTCCTCTCCGGTGTAGTCCAGGGTAATCGGGCAGGCGCCCTTGTGCTTGCCGCACAAGTCGGCCAGCCAGCGCAGGCGATCGCCTTTCAGGGCGGTGCTGGCGACCTTAAGGCGCAGGCTCTCGGCCAGGCCGGTGCGGGCCTCTTCCAGGCTCATCACCCGTTTGGCGCGCAGGCGAAGGCCACCGGAAAAGTCGTCGTTACTGACCTCCCCTTCCACCACCACCAGCGCATCGCTTTGCAGCAGCGCCTGGTTGCTGGCGAAGGCATCGGCGAACAGGGAAGCCTCGATCCGCCCGGACCGGTCGTCCAAGGTGATGAAACCCATCTTGTCGCCCTTCTTGTTCTTCATCACCCGCAGGTTGACGATCAGGCCCGCTACGGTCTGGCTGTCGCGGGCCGGCTTGAGATCGATGATCCGCTGACGGGCAAAACGGCGCACCTCGCCTTCGTACTCGTCGATCGGGTGACCAGTGAGGTACAGGCCGAGCGTGTCCTTCTCGCCCTTCAAGCGCTCCTTGAGCGACAGCTCGCGGGCCTTGAGGTGGTTGATGTAGACATCGCTCTCGGTATCGGCGAACACCCCGCCAAACAGGTCCAGGTGGCCGCTGTCGTGGCTGCGCGCGGTCTGCTCGGCGGCCTGTACGGCCTCTTCCATCGCGGCCAGCAGAACGGCCCGGTTGCGGTCGATGTTGGCCTGGTAGGCCTTGATCTCGTCGTGGAAGTGCGGCCCAAGGCGGTCCAGCGCGCCACTGCGGATCAAGGCTTCGAGGGTGCGTTTGTTGATGCGTTTGAGGTCGACCCGCGAACAGAAGTCGAACAGGTCCTTGAACGGCCCGTCCTGACGCGACTCCACGATCGCCTCGACAGGCCCCTCGCCCACACCCTTGATCGCCCCCAGGCCATAAACGATGCGGCCATCGTCGTTGACCGTGAACTTGAAATCGGAGGTGTTCACGTCCGGCGCGTCGAGGCGCAGCTTCATGCTGCGGCACTCTTCGATCAGCGTCACCACCTTGTCGGTGTTGTGCATATCCGCCGACAGCACGGCGGCCATGAACGGCGCCGGGAAATGCGCCTTCAGCCAGGCCGTCTGGTACGACACCAGCCCGTAGGCTGCCGAGTGAGATTTGTTGAAGCCGTAACCGGCGAATTTTTCCACCAGGTCGAAGATGTTGCCTGCGAGGTCTCCATCGATGCCGTTGCTCGCGCAACCTTCGATGAAACCACCGCGCTGCTTGGCCATTTCCTCGGGTTTCTTCTTACCCATGGCGCGGCGCAGCATGTCCGCGCCACCGAGGGTATAACCCGCCATGACCTGGGCAATCTGCATCACCTGTTCCTGATACAGAATGATGCCGTAGGTCGGTTTGAGTACAGGCTCCAGGCCCGCGTACTGGTAGTCCTTGTGCGGGAAGGAAATCGGCTCGCGACCGTGCTTGCGGTTGATGAAGTCGTCCACCATGCCCGACTGCAGCGGGCCGGGGCGGAACAGTGCCACCAGAGCGATCATGTCTTCCAGGCAGTCGGGCTTGAGCTTCTTGATCAGCTCCTTCATGCCGCGCGATTCAAGCTGGAATACCGCGGTGGTCTCGGCCTTCTGCAGCATGTCGTAGGTGGGCTTGTCATCGAGCGGAATGAAGTCGATATTCACCGGTTCCAGGCCTTTCTTCGCCTGCTCGCGGTTGATCGTCTCCATCGCCCACTTGATGATGGTCAGGGTACGCAGCCCCAGGAAGTCGAACTTCACCAGGCCCGCCTGCTCGACGTCGTCCTTGTCGAACTGGGTCACCAGGCCACCGCCCTCTTCGTCACAGGCGATGGGCGAGAAATCGGTGAGTTTGGTCGGGGCGATAACCACGCCCCCCGCGTGCTTGCCGGTGCCGCGGCAGATCCCTTCGAGCTTGAGCGACATTTCCCAGATTTCCCGGGCGTCCTCGTCGACCTTGAGGAAGTCGCGCAGCGGCTCTTCCATCTCGTAGGCCTTCTCCAGGGTCATGCCGACCTCGAAGGGAATCATCTTCGACAGGCGATCCGCCAGGCCGTAGGACTTGCCCTGGGCCCGCGCCACGTCCCGCACCACCGCTTTGGCGGCCATGGTGCCGAAGGTGATGATCTGGCTCACGGCGTTACGACCGTACTTTTCGGCCACGTAGTCGATGACCCGGTCACGACCGTCCATGCAGAAGTCGACGTCGAAGTCGGGCATGGATACCCGCTCGGGGTTGAGGAAGCGCTCGAACAGCAGGTCGTAGGCCAACGGGTCCAGGTCGGTGATCTTCTGCACATAGGCCACCAGCGACCCCGCACCCGACCCACGCCCCGGGCCGACCGGCACGCCGTTGCTCTTCGCCCACTGGATGAAGTCCATAACGATGAGGAAGTAACCGGGGAACCCCATCTGGATGATGATATCCAGCTCGAAATTCAGGCGATCGATGTACACCTGCTTCTTCGCGTCATAGTCCGGCGTGTCCTTGGGCAGCAGAACCTCAAGACGCTCTTCCAGACCGTCGAACGACACCTTGCGGAAATAATCGTCCATGGTCATGCCTTCCGGCACCGGGAAGTCCGGCAGGAAGTATTTACCCAGCTGAACATCGATGTTGCAGCGTTTGGCGATTTCGACCGTGTTTTCCAGCGCTTCAGGCAGGTCGCTGAACAGCTCCCACATTTCCTCGGGGGACTTCAGGTACTGCTGGTCGGAATAATTGCGCAGACGCCTCGGGTCATCGAGGCTGCGCCCCTCGCCGATACACACGCGGGTTTCGTGGGCCGCGAAGTCATCCTGCTTGATGAAGCGCACATCGTTGGTCGCGACCAGCGGGGCACCGACCTTGTCAGCCAGGGCCACGGCGGCATGCAGGTGCTCTTCATCGTTGACCCGGTCGGTGCGCTGCACTTCCAGGTAGAAGCGATCGGGAAACACCTCCATCCATTCGCGCAGCAGGGCCTCGGCCTCGGTCAGGCTGCCCTCTACCAGCGCCAGCCCCACCTCGCCCTCCTTGGAGCCGGACAGGGCGATCAAGCCTTCGGACGCAGCCTTTACCCAGTCGCGCTGGATGATGACTAGGTCGTTGCTCTGCCCATCGGTCCAGCCCCGGGAAACCAGCTCCGTCAGGTTGCGGTAGCCCTGGGCGTTCATCGCCAACAGCGTCATGCGCGTCAGCGGACCATCTTCCTGGGTGCTGGCCATCCAGATATCGGCGCCACAGATCGGCTTGACCCCGGCGCCCATCGCCGCCTTGTAGAACTTGACCAGGGAGCACATGTTGCTCTGGTCGGTCACCGCCACTGCCGGCATGCCGGCACCCGCAACCGCCTTGATCAACGGTTTGACCCGCACCAACCCGTCAACCAGGGAGTACTCGGTGTGCAGGCGCAGGTGGACAAACGAAGCGGTCATGGCAGTCCTATACAAAACACAAAAAAGACAAGGCCCGGATTGTACCGGGCCTTCTGGCAAACATCAGCCCACGGCTGAACACTTGCAGCGAATAGCGCTCAGACGACCACCGCCATCAGGTGCTCAGGCCTGGCCACATCGTCCAGCAGCGCACGCACGGGGGCAAAGGAGCGCCGATGGATCGGGGTCGGCCCCAGACGGCGCAAGGCCTCCAGATGGCTGGGCGTCGGGTAGCCCTTGTGTCCGGCAAGGCCGTAGCCGGGGTACAACGCATCCATGGTGTGCATTTCGCGGTCGCGGCTGACCTTGGCCAGAATCGAAGCAGCGGCAATGGCGGGCACCTGGCTGTCGCCCTTGACCACGGCAGCACTGGGCACCTGCAAACGTGGGCAACGGTTGCCGTCGATCAGCGCCAGTTTGGGAGTGACACTGAGGCCTTCGACCGCACGCTGCATCGCCAGCATGGTGGCGTGCAGGATGTTCAATTGGTCGATCTCTTCGACTTCGGCCCGCGCGATGCACCAGGCCAGGGCCTTCTCGCGAATTTCATCGAAAAGCAGCTCGCGCCGGGCTTCGGTGAGCTTCTTCGAATCGTTGAGCCCGAGAATGGGCCGCGCCGGGTCGAGAATCACCGCCGCCGTGACCACCGCCCCGCACAGCGGGCCGCGGCCGACCTCATCGACACCCGCAACGAGTTCCTGCACCAGGCTGAAATCCAGACCCAGCTGCATCAGGCGCGCCCTACCAACGCCAGCACGGCATCGGCTGCCTGCACGGAAGCGTCACGGCGCAGGGCGCGGTGAATCACGTCGAACCCCTCGGTCTGCACCTCTCCACCATCCAGCAGCGGGGCCAGGACCTGCGCCAGATCCTCCGGGGTCGCCGCGTCCTGAATGAGTTCCGGTACCAGCAGGCGCTGGGCCAGCAGATTGGGCAACGAGATATAGGGGCTGGTCACCAGGCGCCGCAGGATCTTGTAGGTCAGCGGCGCAACCTTGTACGCCACGACCATCGGGCGCTTGTAGAGCAGCGCCTCCAACGTGGCGGTTCCCGAGGCGATCAGCACCGCGTTGCAGGCGGCCAACGCCTCGTGGGAGCGGCCATCGAGCAGGGTCAGCGGCAGGTCACGGCCACTCAGCAACTGCTCGAGCTGAACGCGGCGCTCTGGCGTCGCACAAGGCATGACGAAATGAATGCCAGGGCGCAGTGTGCGCAAGCGCACCGCTGCATCCAGGAACAAAGCTCCGAGGCGAGCAACCTCTCCGCCGCGACTCCCGGGCATCAACGCCACGACGGGCGCATCCAGCGGCAGACCCAGCGCTTCGCGCGCCTGCTCACGATCAGCCTGGTGCGGGATGGCGTCAGCCAATGGATGACCCACAAAACGTACCGGCACCTGGTGCTCGTCGTAGAACTTGGCCTCGAAAGGAAACAGGGTCAGCATCAGGTCGCAGGCTTCGCGAATCTTCAGGACTCGCTTCTGCCGCCAGGCCCACACCGACGGGCTGACGTAATGCACGGTCTTGATGCCCGCACGCCGCAGCTTGAGTTCCAGGCCCAGGTTGAAGTCGGGGGCGTCGATGCCTATGAATACGTCAGGCTTGGCCGCGATAAGGTCGCGAACCAGGCGCCGGCGCCGCGACAGCAGCTCCGGGAGACGGCCCAGTACTTCGACCAGGCCCATGACGGCCAGACGCTCCATCGGGAAATAGGAATTCAGGCCCTGGGCCTGCATCAGCGGGCCACCCACGCCAATGAACTCGACCTGGGGATAGCGGACCTTGAGTGCCTGCATCAGGCCAGAACCGAGGATATCGCCGGAAGCTTCACCCGCTACCAGCGCAACACGCAATACACCGGCCATGGGTTAGCGGGTAATGCCGCGGCTGGACGCCTGGATGGAGTCGCGGAACACCGCAACCTCAGGGAACTGCACCGAGGACTCAGCGAGCTCCGCGAGCGCCTGATCGACCGTCAGGCCCTGGCGATAGACAATCTTGTAGGCACGGCGCAGGGCGGCGATGGCTTCCGTGCTGAAACCGCGGCGGCGCATGCCTTCGAAGTTCATGCTGCGGGCCTCGGCCGGGTTGCCGAAAACCGTGACAAAGGCCGGGACATCCTTGCCGATGGCGGTGCCCATGCCGGAAAAGCTGTGCGCGCCGATGTGGCAGAACTGGTGCACCAGGGTATAACCGGACAGGATCGCCCAGTCATCCACGTGCACATGCCCGGCCAACGCGGTGTTGTTGACCAGAATGCAGTGGTTGCCGATTACGCTGTCATGACCGATATGGGCATAGGCCATCACCAGGTTGTGATCGCCCAGGGTCGTTTCACTGCGGTCCTGGACAGTACCGCGGTGAATGGTCACCCCTTCGCGGATCACGTTGTGATCGCCGATCACCAGACGCGTGGCCTCGCCCTTGTACTTCAGGTCGGGCGTATCTTCGCCAATCGACGAGAACTGATAGATGCGGTTGTGCTTGCCGATCTGCGTCGGCCCCTTGAGCACCACATGGGGGCCGATAACCGTACCCTCGCCGATTTCCACATCAGCCCCGACAATGGACCAAGGGCCAACGACAACGTCGTCGGCCAACCTGGCACTGGGGTCGATGATCGCGCGAGGGTCAATCAAACTCATAGCTTGCGTTCCGCACAGATGATTTCAGCAGAGCAGACTTCCTTGCCATCGACACTCGCCTTGCACGCGAACTTCCAGATGCTGCGTTTGCTGCTCAGGAAGCTGGCTTCGAGGATCAACTGGTCACCTGGCACGACCGGCTGGCGAAAGCGCAGCTTGTCCGAGCCCACGAAATAGTAAAGGGTGCCGTCGGCGGGCTTCACGCCCATCATTTTGAAACCGAGGATACCGGCCGCCTGGGCCATGGCTTCGATGATCAGAACGCCCGGCATGATGGGATGCTCAGGAAAATGACCATTGAAGAATGGCTCATTGATGCTGACATTCTTATAGGCACGAATGGACTTGCCTTCAACATCCAGGTCAGCCACCCGGTCCACCAGCAGGAACGGATAGCGGTGCGGCAAATATTCGCGAATTTCGTTGATGTCCATCATTTCCAGAGAAGCCTGTAGTAAAAAGAGGGGAACGCGGCACTGACGACCGGTTCAGGCATCAGATGAGGCGTTCCCGCTTGAGGTCACGGCGGCCAGCTGTTTTTCCAGCTGTTGCAGCCGCCGCGCCATGTCGTCCAACTGACGAATTCGCGCCGCACTTTTCTTCCACTCGCCCGCAGGCTGCATGGCAGTACCGGACGAATAGGCGCCCGGCTCGGTGATCGAGCGGGTGACCATGGTCATGCCGGTGACGAACACGTTGTCGCACACCTCGATGTGTCCCACCATCCCGACGCCACCAGCGATCATGCAGTTACGCCCGATCTTGGTACTGCCGGAGATCCCGCAGCAGCCGGCCATGGCAGTGTTGTCACCGATCTGCACGTTGTGCGCGATCATGATCTGGTTATCCAGCTTCACGCCGTTGCCGATCAGCGTATCGGACAGCGCACCACGATCGATGGTGGTGTTGGCGCCGATCTCGACATCATCGCCGATGGTCACGCCGCCGATCTGGGCGATCTTCTGCCAGACACCCTTCTCGTTGGCGAAGCCGAAGCCCTCGCCACCGATGACCGCGCCGGACTGAATCACCACCCGCTTGCCGATGCTCACGTCGTGGTAGAGCGTGACGCGCGGCGCCAGCCACCCGCCTTCGCCAATGCTCGAACGAGCACCAACCACGCAATGCGCGCCAACCGTGACACCGGCAGCGATACGGGCGCCACTCTCGACCACCGCATAGGCACCAATGCTCGCAGTGGCATCCACAATGGCGTCTACCGCAACCTGTGCGCTCGCGTGCACGCCGGCACTTGCCTGGGGTTTGCGATCGAACAGGTGGGACAGTTGGGCATAAGCCAGGTAAGGATTAGCCACGACCAGCGCGTTACCCGCGTATGCTTCCGCATCGGCAGCCGTCAGCAGAACGGCACCGGCCTGGCACTCGGGCAAAAACTTGCGGTACTGGGGATTCGCCAGGAAGCTTAGCTGAGAAGGCCCGGCCTCTTGCAGAGTGGCCAGGCCGCTGATATTCGTGTCAGCGGAGCCACGCACGGTGGCTCCCAGACGCTCGGCCAACTGACCGAGAGTAAACACACCTGCCGTCATGATCAGCGCAGCTGATTCATGCGCTCGATGACCTGGCGGGTGATGTCGAACTGAGGTTTGACATCAATCACCGCACCGCGCTCGAGCACCAGGTCAAAGTTGCCGGTCTTGATGACTTCTTCGACGGCCTTGTCCAGGTTCGGCTTGAGCTTTTTCAACATGTCGCGGTCAGCAACGGCCTTGGCTTCGTTCAGTTCCTTGGACTGGAACTGGAAGTCACGGGCTTTCTGCTTGAATTCGAGCTCCAGACGCTCGCGCTCGGCGGTCTGCATCTTCTCGCCATCTTTGACCAGACGGTCCTGGATGCGCTTGGCGTCGCTTTCCAGGGTCTTCAGCTTGTTCAGTTGAGGACCGAATTTTTTCTCGGCATCCACGGCATAACGCTTGGCGGCGTCAGACTCGAGCAGGGCCATTTGATAATTGAGCACGGCCACTTTCATTTCAGCGAAGGCTGGAGTTGCCAGCAGAGCGGCACTTAACAGAACCAGTTGAGTCAACTTACGCACGATGCAACTCCTGCAAAAACTGTTGGTGTTCGGTAGTCAGACGCTTAGAACGTCTGACCGAGGGAGAACTGGAATACCTGGGTGTCGGCGTCGTCCGGTTTGACCACCGGCATTGCCAGACTGAAGCTCAGCGGGCCAAGCGCAGTGATCCAGGTCAGGCCAACACCGACCGAGCTGGCCAGGTTGCCGGGGTCGATGTCGCAACTGTCGCTCAGGCGTTTCTGGCTGGACGTGCAGTTGGTATCGAAGACGTTACCCACATCCCAGAACAGGGCGGTACGCAGGGAACGCTGATCCTTGACGAACGGCAGGGGGAACAGCAGTTCCACGCCACCCTGAACCAGCACGTTACCACCGAACGGCAGCGGATCCTGGTCCGGGTCCATGATGGTGCCCGGACGGTTGCCTCGGCTCGGCGTACTGCGCGGGCCCAGGCTGCTGTCTTCAAAACCACGCACCGAGTTGAAACCACCGGCGTAGTAATGCTCGTAGAACGGCAGCTCGGCTGTGGAGCCGAAGGCGTCGCCATAACCCAGCTGGGTGTGGAAACGCATGGTGTAGGTGTCATTCAGCGGCGTGAAGATCTGGCCACGGTAGTCGAGCTTGTAGAACGACAGGTCGCTGCCAGGCACCGTGGTTTCGAACACCAGGCTCTGCGAATGGCCACGGTTGGCCAGCACGCCGCGGTTGAGGGTCGACTCGGACCAGCCGATCGAGGCCTTGAGGTTCAGGTAGCTGTCGCCCTCTTGCTCAACGAAGTCGAAGATCTCGTCAACGGTGTAGAGACCGGTGTTGATGTCGTCCTGCTGAATGGTCAGGCCATAGGTCAGGCGCGAGGTTTCGCTGATCGGGTAACCGATGCTGATACCGGCACCCAGGCTGTCCACGGAGTAGCTGGAAACGTCGACGTCGAGTTCATCGTAGTCGGTGGTGCGGTAGAAGGCGTTGTAGCCCAGGCTCACACCGTCTGCAGTCCAGTAGGGGTCAACGAAGCCGAAGTTATAGCGACTCTGGTATTCACTGCGGGTCAGGCCGAGACTGACGCGGTTACCCGAACCTAGGAAGTTGTTCTGGGTGATCGAACCACCCAGGATCAGACCGGCGTTCTGGGCGAAACCCACGCTGGCGGTGATCGAACCGGATGCCTGCTCTTCCACGCTGTAGTTCACGTCGATCTGGTCGTCGGTACCCGGTACTTGCGGGGTTTCGACGTTAACTTCCTTGAAGAAGCCCAGACGTTCGAGACGAGTCTTGGACTGGTCGATCAGGTATGTCGAAGCCCAGCCACCTTCCATCTGGCGCATTTCACGGCGCAGTACTTCGTCTTCCGACTTGGTATTGCCGCGGAAGTTGATGCGGTTGACGTAGGCACGCTTGCCCGGATCGACGACGAAGGTGATCGACACGGTGTCGTCATCGTGAGCTTCCGGCACGCCGTTGACGTTGGCGAAGGTATAGCCTTCGTTACCCAGGCGACGGGTGATCAGCTCGGAGGTAGTCGTCATCACCTTACGCGAGAACACCTGACCTTCCTTGACCAGCAGCAGCGCCCTCACATCTTCTTCAGGCACCTTGAGGTCACCGGTGAGCTTGACGTCACGTACGGTGAACTTCTGGCCTTCATCGACGTTGACCGTGATGTAGACGTGCTTCTTGTCAGGCGTGATGGATACCTGGGTCGAGGAGATATCCATGTTGATGTAGCCGCGATCAAGGTAGTAGGAGCGCAGGCGCTCCAGGTCGCCGGAGAGCTTCTCACGGGCGTACTTGTCGTCGTTCTTGAAGAAGGAGAGCCAGTTGGAGGTCTTCAGCTCGAACAGGTCGACCAGGTCTTCGTCAGGGAAAACGCTGTTGCCGACCACGTTGATGTGCTGGATCGCGGCGACCGAACCTTCGTTGATATCGATCTTCAGCGCGACGCGGTTGCGCGGCTGAGGAATCACTTCGGTTTCGATCTCGGCGGAATAACGGCCCTGGGCAACGTACTGACGCTGCAGCTCGTTGCGCACGCCTTCGAGGGTGGCGCGCTGGAAGATCTCGCCTTCGGCCAGACCAGACTGGTTGAGCCCTTTCAGCAGGTCTTCGCTGGTGATCGCCTTGTTGCCTTCGATCTCGATGCTGGAAATCGACGGACGCTCGACTACCGTGATGACCAGAACGTCGCCGTCACGGCCAAGCTGGATGTCCTGGAAGAAGCCGGTCTTGAACAGTTCGCGGGTCGCCTCGACCAGATTGCGGTCGTCGGCCTGCTCGCCCACGTTCAGTGGCAGCGCACCAAAGACGCTGCCAGCAGACACGCGCTGGAGGCCGTTGACGCGGATATCGGAGATAGTGAAGGACTCGGCGTGAACTTCGGCGATCATCAATGCGGCAAGTACCGCAGGTAGCAGCAGACGTTTCATGAAGTCCTTTCTTATTCCAACTGACGATAAAAAATCTGCCGCCCAAGGCGACAGATTTGTAATTCAGTAGCGGTTACAGACGACCCAGGTCGTTGACCAGTGCGAGCAACATGACGCCGATCACCAAGCTGATGCCTATCTGCATCCCCCAACCTTGAACCCGTTCCGACAGCGGGCGACCACGCACCCACTCGACCAGGTAAAAAAGCAGATGCCCCCCGTCCAGCACAGGGATCGGCAACAGATTGAGAACCCCCAGGCTTATGCTCAAGTAGGCGAGAAAATTAAGGAAATCCCCCAAACCCGACTCAGCTGAAGCGCCCGCCACTTTAGCAATGGTTATCGGCCCGCTCAAGTTTTTTACCGAGAGCTCCCCGAAGAGCATTTTCTTCAGGGAATCGAGCGTCAGCAGGCTCATCGTCCAGGTACGACGCGCCCCTTCGGCCACGGCCTCCAGCGGGCCATAGCTGACCTCGCGAAGCATCTCGGCCGGCCACTCGGCACCTTTTACGCCGGCCCCGAGATAACCACTGCGCGCGCCTCCCTCGCCACGTGCCGCGAGCACGATACTGGCGTCGATCTGACGTCCATCACGCTCGACCTGGAAGATCGCCGTCTTGCCGGGCAGCGCCCTGACCCGATCGACCAGTTGCTGCCAGTCTTCCAGCGGCTCGCCATCGAGCGACAGCAGGCGGTCGCCCACTTGCAGGCCAGCAGCTTGCGCCGGCCCTTTGGGATCCACTTCAGCGAGGATGGGCAGGAGCGCCGGACGCCATGGGCGAATACCCAGCGAACCAATCGGATCGGGCTCGTCCACGCCCCGCTGCCAATCCTGCAGATCGATCTGTCGCGGACTATCGGCCGTTGAGCCTTCATCACGGACATTGACCACCAGGGTACCGCTCTCCCCCAGGCGTCGAACCAGCTGCAGGTTGACCGCGGACCAACCACTGGTCGCCTCACCGTCCACCGCAACGATTTCCTGGCCCGCCATCAGGCCGGCTTCGGCCGCCAGACTACCCGGCGCCACGGCCCCGATGACTGGACGCACCTGCTGGCTGCCCAGCATTGCCACCAACCAGAAGAACAGCAGGGCCAGCAGGAAGTTGGCGATCGGTCCGGCGGCAACGATGGCGATACGCTGATAGACGGTCTTGCGATTGAAGGACTGCTCGGCCAACTCGGGAGGAACATCGCCCTCACGCTCGTCGAGCATCTTCACGTAGCCGCCCAGCGGGATGGCCGCTACGACGAATTCGGTTCCGTGGCGATCATGCCAGCGGATCAGCGGGCTACCGAAACCGACGGAAAAACGCAGCACCTTGACGCCGCAGCGCCGCGCCACCCAGAAATGACCGTACTCGTGGAACGTCACCAGCACCCCAAGCGCGATCAGGGTGCCGACAATCATATACAGCGCACTCATCAATCTTCTCCGCGACGGCTGCGTTCGAGCCATTGGCCTGCAAGCTCACGCGCACGGCAGTCTGCTGCCAGCACGGTGTCGAGGCTTTCAACCGGCACGACAGGCTCGGTATTCAGTACGTCCTCGATGATACTCGCGATTTCGGGAAAGCGAATGCGCCGATCAAGAAACGCCGCCACCGCCACTTCATTGGCGGCGTTGAGCATGGCCGGCGCGGTGCCGCCCGCCTCCGCTGCGGCACGGGCCAGGCGCAGGCAGGGAAAGCGCTGCTCATCCGGGGCGTGGAAATCCAGGCGCGCGATGGCGAACAGATCAAGCGGCGCGACGCCAGAGTCGATGCGCTGCGGCCAGGCCAGGGCATGACTGATGGGCGTACGCATATCAGGATTGCCCAACTGCGCCAACACCGAACCATCGATGTAGTCGACCAGGGAATGGATCACGCTCTGCGGGTGAATCACCACTTCAACCTGCGCCGGCCTGGCGTCGAACAGCCAGCAGGCTTCGATCAGTTCGAGCCCCTTGTTCATCATGCTGGCGGAGTCCACGGAGATCTTGCGCCCCATGGACCAGTTCGGATGAGCACAGGCCTGATCTGGCGTGACATCGCCCAAAGTGTCCAGCGGCGTTTCGCGGAAGGGCCCGCCAGAGGCCGTCAGCAGGATCCGCCGCACGCCAACCGGCGCCAGCCCCCGGGCATAGTCGCCAGGCAGGCACTGGAAGATCGCGTTGTGCTCGCTGTCGATAGGCAGCAGAACCGCCCCGCTCTGGCGCACCGCCTGCATGAACAGTGCGCCGGACATCACCAGCGCTTCCTTGTTGGCCAGCAGCACTTTCTTGCCGGCCTTCACCGCAGCCAGCGTGGGCGCCAGCCCCGCGGCCCCAACGATGGCAGCCATGACCGCCTCGACCTCGGGATGCTCTGCCACCTCACACAAGCCAGCTTCACCGACCAAGACCCGAGTCGCCAGGCCCTCAGCCTGCAAGCGATCCTGCAATGCGCGCGCCGCCGCGTCATCCGGAACCACCGCATAACGGGGACGGTGACGCACGCACAGGGCTTCGAGCTCGACAAGACGGGAGAACGCCGAGAGCGCAAACACCTGGTAGCGATCAGGATGCCGCGCAATCACGTCCAGGGTGCTGAGGCCAATGGAGCCGGTAGCCCCCAATACAGTGATCTGCTGGGGTGCTGTCACAGCGCGCCCCAACCTGCCAGCCACAACAATGCAGCGAATACCGGGATCGCAGCCGTGAGGCTGTCGATACGGTCCAGCACGCCACCATGGCCCGGCAGCAGGTTACTGCTGTCCTTCACGCCTGACTGGCGCTTGAACATGCTTTCGGTCAGGTCACCCACCACCGAAATCAGCACCACCACCGCCGCGCCGAGCACGGCCAGCAGCAGGCTGCTCACCGACCAATCGCGAACGATCCCGACCACGACAGTAATCAGCAGGCTGGTCAGCAAACCACCAATCAGCCCTTCCCAGCTCTTGCCGGGACTGACCTGGGGGGCCAGCTTGCGCCGGCCGAAGGTCTTGCCGGAGAAATACGCGCCGATATCGGCAGCCCACACCAGGACCATCACCGCCAGGATCAGCCAGTTGGCCAGCGGCCATTGTTTGAACAGCACCAGCCCTTGCCAGGCTGGGAGCAGAATCAACAGACCGATCAGCAGTTTCGCCGGCGCACCCGCCCAATGGCGGCTGCTCTCGGGATAGCCGATCACCGCCAGCGTCGCCAGAATCCACCAGACCACAGCGGCCGCAAGCACAACCGGGGCCAGCACCGGCAGCATATAGAGCGCCAGTAACAGCACACCCACCACGGCCGCATAGGCGACACGCTGCGTTTGCGCATTGAACCCGGCCAGGCGCGCCCACTCCCAGGCACCCAGGCAGACCACGAAGCCGATAAACGCGGCAAAGGCTGCACCATCGAGCAGGAAAAACCCGCCCAACGCGATGGGCAGCAGCACCAACGCGGTAATGATTCGTTGTTTAAGCATTAAACCTGGGCTCCAGCCGCTATCTGTTCGCTCGTCTTTCCAAAGCGACGCTGACGCTTGGCGAAATCGGCCAATGCCTTGCGCATGGCTTCGTGTTTGAAGTCCGGCCAGAACAGGTCGGAGAAGTACAACTCACTGTAGGCCAGTTGCCAGAGCAGGAAGTTGCTGATCCGGTGCTCACCGCCCGTGCGAATGCACAGATCCGGCAGCGGCAGATCACCCGTCGCCAGGCAGTTCTGCAGCAACTCGGGAGTGATGTCTTCCGGACGCAGGTGTCCACCCTGGACTTCGCGCGCCAGGCGCTGGGCAGCCTGGGCGATATCCCACTGCCCGCCGTAGTTGGCCGCGATCTGCAGGACAAAGCGTTTGTCGCCGGCGGTCTGCGCTTCTGCATCGCGCATTGCGGCCTGCAGCTCCGGGTGGAAGCGCGAGCGGTCACCGATGATGCGCAGGCTGATGTCGTTGTCGTTGAGTCGCTTGGTCTCGCGACGCAACGCACTCAAAAAGAGCTCCATCAGCGCCCCGACCTCGTCGGCGGGACGCTGCCAGTTCTCACTGGAGAAGGCGAACAGCGTAAGCACCTCCACCCCGGACTCGGCGCACACCTCGATGACCGCACGGACGGCGTCGACACCTGCCTTGTGCCCGGCTACGCCAGGCAGCAGGCGCTTCTTCGCCCAGCGATTATTCCCATCCATGATGATTGCCACGTGCCGAGGCACGATCATCACATTACCGCCAGCTGTCTTGTCCATGAGTCAACCTGACCGTCAAACGGCCATCAGGTCCGCTTCTTTCTGCTTCACGGCAACTTCGATTTCACCCACGAACTTGTCGGTCAGCTTCTGGATGTCGTCAGCGGCGCGACGCTCTTCGTCTTCGCTGATTTCCTTTTCCTTGACCAGATCCTTGAGCTGGCTCAGGGCATCACGACGGATGTTGCGCACGGCAACACGGCCGTCTTCGGCGGCGTCACGCGCCTGCTTGGTGAAGCCGCGACGTGTCTCTTCGGTCAACGCCGGCATGGAAATCAGCAGCAGCTCACCCAGGTTGGTCGGGTTGAAGCCAAGGCCGGAGCTCTGGATCGCCTTGTCGACGGCGGACAGCATGTTGCGCTCGAACGCGACGACTTGCAGGGTACGGGCGTCCTTGACGGTCACGCTGGCAACCTGGTTCAGCGGGGTATCAGCGCCGTAGTAAGGCACCATCACGCCGCCCAGGATGCTGGGGTGGGCCTGGCCGGTACGAATACGGCTGAACGCGTGGATCAGCGACTCCAGGCTTTTCTTCATGCGTTCCTGGGTGTCTTTCTTGATCTCGTTGATCATGCTTCATGCTCCTCGATCAGGGTACCTTCGGCGCCGCCCACGACAACGTTGAGCAGGGCACCGGGTTTGTTCATGTTGAATACACGCAGCGGCATTTTATGGTCGCGGCACAGGCAGATAGCCGTCAGGTCCATCACGCCCAGCTTGCGATCGAGCACTTCATCGTAGGTCAGGTGCTCGAACTTCTCGGCGTGCGGGTCCTTGAATGGATCAGCGGTGTACACGCCATCCACTTTGGTCGCCTTCAGCACCACATCGGCATCGATCTCGATGGCGCGCAGGCACGCGGCCGAGTCGGTGGTGAAGAACGGGTTGCCAGTGCCAGCGGCGAAAATCACCACCTCACCGGTCTTCAGGTGGCGCATGGCCTTGCGGCGATCATAGTGATCGGTCACGCCAACCATGGAAATAGCCGACATGACGATGGCCGGGATATTCGAGCGCTCCAGCGCATCACGCATGGCCAGGGCATTCATGACGGTCGCCAGCATGCCCATGTGGTCACCGGTGACCCGGTCCATGCCTGCGGCAGACAGCGCGGCACCACGGAACAGGTTGCCACCGCCGATCACCAGGCCGACCTGCACGCCGATGCCGACCAGCTGGCCGACTTCCAGCGCCATACGATCAAGCACCTTGGGGTCGATGCCGAAGTCTTCCGACCCCATCAGGGCTTCGCCGCTAAGTTTGAGGAGAATGCGCTTGTAGCGCGGTTGACGACCACTCACCTGCTGAGCCATTACCAGTCTCTCCTGCGGCGTAAATAATTCTCGCGGGCTCCTGGCCCACACTCATCAAGCGCTTCGACAGCGCTGTCGACCCTTTGTGCCGATCAGGCACAAACGATCCTTACCACTACAGACTAGCCACACCCTGGTTGAAAAAAGAGGCCGCACGCGTCAGCGGGCAGCCTCTTCTGGGTGACAGCGTCGGCTGTCTTACTGCTTGCTGGCAGCCAGCTGGGCAGCAACTTCTTCAGCGAAGTTGTCGACCGGCTTCTCGATGCCTTCGCCTACCTGGAAGCGAGTGAAGGAAACGATTTCAGCGCCGCCTTTCTTGGCCAGAGCACCGACCTTGATTTCCGGGTCTTTCACGAAGGCTTGCTCAACCAGGCTGGCTTCGGCAAGGAACTTCTGGATACGACCAGCAACCATCTTCTCGACGATGTCAGCCGGCTTGCCCTTGATCTTGTCTTCGTTGAGGCTCATGAACACGGCTTTCTCGCGCTCGATGGCTTCAGCGGAAACTTCGGTCGGCAGCAGGAACTCAGGGTTGCTGGCTGCTACGTGCATCGCGATGTCTTTGGCCAGCTCGGCGTCGCCGCCTTTCAGAACGACGACTACGCCGATCTTGTTGCCGTGCAGGTAAGCATTGACGACGTCACCTTCAACACGGGCCAGACGACGAATGTTCACGTTCTCGCCAACTTTGGCAACCAGTGCTTCGCGAGCGGCTTCCTGAGCGACGATCAGCGGAGCTGCGTCGGTCAGTTTGTCGGCGAAGGCTTTCTCGACGCTGCTGGTGACGAAGTTCTTGAAATCGTCTTGCAGGGCCAGGAAGTCGGTTTGCGAGTTGACTTCGATGATTACAGCCGACTTGCCGTCAGCAGCAACCTTGACGCCGATAGCGCCTTCAGCAGCAACGTTGCCTGCTTTCTTGGCGGCTTTGATGGCGCCGGAAGCGCGCATGTCGTCGATGGCTTTTTCGATGTCGCCGCCGGCCTTGGTCAAGGCCTTTTTGCAATCCATCATGCCTTCGCCAGTGCGCTCGCGCAGTTCTTTAACCAGGGCTGCAGTAATCTCTGCCATGTTCGAAATCCTCGTGTCTAGGTCTTCAACCATTTCACCCGACAAGGCGGGTGATGAATTCTGTGAGTGGCAAAAAGGGGGCTTAGCCCCCTTTTTGCGCAGCGAGTAACGCTAGAAGCTTACCGCTTAGCCTTCAGCCGCTTCAGCAGCCGGAGCTTCTTCTACGAACTCTTCGGTGCCGCCGCCGGCGTTGCTGCGACCGCGTACAACGGCGTCAGCCATTGCACCCATGTACAGCTGGATGGCGCGAATGGCGTCATCGTTGCCTGGGATGATGTAGTCAACGCCTTCCGGGCTGCTGTTGGTATCGACGACGCCGATAACCGGGATACCCAGTTTGTTGGCTTCGGTGATAGCAATGCGCTCGTGGTCAACGTCGATCACGAACAGAGCGTCCGGCAGACCGCCCATGTCCTTGATACCGCCAAGGCTGCGATCCAGTTTTTCCAGATCGCGCGAACGCATCAGGGCTTCTTTCTTGGTCAGCTTGGTGAACGTACCGTCCTGAGCCTGGGTTTCCAGCTCACGCAGACGCTTGATCGAAGCACGGATGGTTTTGTAGTTGGTGAGCATGCCGCCCAACCAGCGGTGATCGACGAACGGCGAGCCGCAACGAGCAGCTTCTTCGCGAACGATCTTGCCAGCGGAACGCTTGGTGCCGACGAACAGGATCTTGTTCTTGCCAGCAGCCAGCTTTTCAACGAACGACAGAGCGTCGTTGAACATCGGCAGGGTTTTTTCGAGGTTGATGATGTGAATCTTGTTGCGCGCGCCGAAAATGTACTTGCCCATTTTCGGGTTCCAGTAACGGGTCTGGTGGCCGAAGTGCACACCGGCCTTCAGCATATCGCGCATATTGACTTGGGACATGATAGTTCCTTGATAAGTCGGGTTAGGCCTCCACGTATCCCAACTCCCAACCCTTGCGGGCACCCAGGGAATCGTGTCGATACGTGTGTGGGTTTAAGCTTTCGGGCGTACAGCCTCGTAAAGCGGCGCGTTTTATACCATAACGACGTTCGATAGGCTACAAGCAACGCAGCACAAACCTGTGCATTGCCTTGCCAGTATAGAGAGGCAATAGGCTCGTACCGCCTCTGCGCGCCTTCTCTGTTAGAATCCGCGCTTTCCTTTATTTTGTCCTGCGCCCATGAGCGCCGAGAGAGTTCGCATGACCGTCACGATCAAGACGCCCGATGAAATCGAAAAAATGCGCGTGGCCGGCCGTCTGGCCGCCGAAGTGCTGGAAATGATCGGCGAGTACGTCAAGCCCGGGGTCACCACCGAAGAACTGGATCGCATCTGCCACGACTACATCGTCAACGTACAGCAGGCGATCCCTGCCCCCCTGAATTACAAGGGCTACCCCAAGTCGATCTGCACCTCGATCAACCACGTGGTCTGCCACGGCATTCCCAACGAGAAGCCGCTCAAGGACGGTGACGTCCTGAACATCGACATCACCGTGATCAAGAACGGCTACCACGGCGACACCAGCAAGATGTTCATGGTCGGCAAAGTGTCGGAGTGGGCCGAGCGCCTGTCCAGGATCACCCAGGAATGCCTGTACAAGGGCATCGAGCTGGTACGTCCCGGCGCACGCCTGGGTGACATCGGCGAAGTGATCCAGAAGCACGCGGAAAAGAATGGTTTCTCCGTGGTTCGCGAATACTGCGGCCACGGCATTGGCGCTGTGTTTCATGAAGAGCCGCAGGTTCTGCACTACGGTCGCGCCGGCACTGGCGTCGAGCTCAAGGAAGGCATGACCTTCACCATCGAGCCGATGATCAACCAGGGCCGCGCCGAAACCCGCCTGCTGGGCGACGGCTGGACTGCGATCACCAAGGACCGCAAGCTCTCGGCCCAGTGGGAGCACACCCTGCTGGTTACCGCTGACGGCTACGAAATCTTTACCCTGCGCAGCGACGACACCATCCCGCGCACATCTGCCTAAATGATCGCCGCTCTATAGAAGGAAGGCTGCCGCATGCCGCAGGTAGATCCCGAATTGTTCGACCGTGGGCAGTTCCAGGCGGAACTGGCACTGAAGGCCAGCCCGATCGCGGCCTTCAAGAAAGCCATTCGCCGAGCCCACGAGGTGCTCGACAAGCGTTTCCGCGAAGGCCGGGAAATCCGCCGCTTGGTGGAGGATCGTGCCTGGTTCACCGACCAGATCCTGCGCGAAGCCTGGGACCGACTCGCCTGGAGCGAAGACGCCGACATCGCGCTGCTCGCGGTGGGCGGCTATGGCCGCGGCGAGCTGCACCCCTATTCGGACATCGACCTGCTGATCCTGCTGGACGGCGCTGACCACGAGACCTTCCGCGAGCCCATCGAACGCTTCCTGACCCTGCTCTGGGACATCGGCCTGGAAGTGGGCCAGAGCGTCCGCTCGGTCGACGAGTGCGCCCAGGAGGCCCAGGCGGACCTGACGGTGGTCACCAACCTGATGGAAAGTCGCACCATCGCCGGCCCCGAGCGCCTGCGTCAGCGCATGCAGGACGTCACCAGCACCTCGGCCATGTGGCCGAGCAAGCACTTCTTCCTGGCCAAGCGCGAAGAACAGCGCGCGCGGCACCGCAAGTACAACGACACCGAGTACAACCTGGAGCCCAATGTCAAAGGCTCGCCAGGCGGCCTGCGCGATATCCAGACCATCCTCTGGGTCGCGCGGCGGCACTTCGGCACGCTCAACCTGCATTCGATGATGGGCCAGGGCTTCCTTCTGGAAGGTGAATACAAGCTGCTGGCCTCCAGCCAGGAGTTCCTGTGGAAGGTGCGCTACGCCCTGCACATGCTCGCCGGTCGCTCGGAAGACCGCCTGCTGTTCGACCACCAGAGCAAGGTCGCCGACCTGCTCGGTTTCCAGGACAGCGACGTCAAGCGTGGTATCGAACGCTTCATGCAGAAGTACTACCGCGTGGTCATGAGCATCGCCGAATTGAGCGACCTGATCGTCCAGCACTTCGAGGAAGAAATCCTCCGTGCGGGCGAAAGCAGCCCCTCCACGCCGCTCAACAGCCGCTTCCAGCTGCGTGACAATTACATCGAAGTCACCAGCCCGAACGTCTTCAAGCGCACGCCGTTTGCGATCCTGGAGATTTTCGTGCTGATGGCCCAGCACCCGGACATCAAGGGCGTGTGCGCCGACAGCATTCGCCTGTTACGCGATCATCGCCACCTGATCGACGACGATTTCCGCAAGGATATCCGCAATACCAGCCTGTTCATCGAACTGTTCAAGAGTCCCCAGGGCATCCACCGCAACCTGCGCCGGATGAACCGCTACGGCATTCTCGGCCGCTACCTGCCGGAATTCGGGCACATCGTCGGGCAGATGCAGCACGACCTCTTCCACATCTACACGGTCGATGCGCACACCCTCAACCTGATCAAGCACATTCGCAAGTTCAAGTGGCCGGAGCTGGCGGAGAAATTCCCCCTGGCCAGCAAACTGATCGACAAGCTGCCCAAGCCCGAACTGATCTACCTGGCCGGCCTGTACCACGACATCGGCAAAGGCCGCGGGGGCGACCACTCGGAACTGGGCGCGGTGGATGCCGAGGCCTTCTGCGTGCGCCATCAGTTGCCGAGCTGGGATTCCAAGCTGATTGTCTGGCTGGTCCAGCACCACCTGGTGATGTCCACCACTGCCCAGCGCAAGGACCTCTCCGACCCCCAGGTCATTCACGACTTCGCCCAGTTCGTCGGCGACCAGACGCACCTGGACTATCTATATGTGCTGACCGTGGCCGATATCAACGCCACCAACCCCAGCCTGTGGAACTCCTGGCGTGCCAGCCTGCTGCGCCAGCTCTACACCGAGACCAAGCGCGCGCTGCGTCGTGGCCTGGAAAACCGCCTGGAGCGGGAAGAACAGATCCGCCTGACCCAGAGCGCTGCCCTGGACATCCTGGTGCGCGGCGGGATCGACCTGGACGATGCCGAGCAGCTGTGGTCGCAGCTGGGTGACGACTACTTCCTGCGCCACACCGCCAACGACGTGGCCTGGCACACCGAAGCCATCCTCCAGCACCCCAACGACGGAAACCCGTTGGTGCTGATCAAGGAAACCACCCAGCGCGAGTTCGAGGGCGGTACACAGATCTTCATCTACGCCCAGGACCAGCACGATTTCTTCGCCGTGACCGTGGCCGCCATGGCCCAACTGAACCTGAACATTCACGACGCGCGGATTCTCACGTCCACCAGCCAGTTCACCCTCGACACCTACATCGTGCTGGAGGCCGAGGGCGGCTCGATCGGCGACAACCCCGAACGCATCAAGGCCATCCGCCAGGGGCTGGTCGACGCGCTGAAGAACCCGGACGAGTACCCGAGCATCATCCAGCGCCGGGTGCCGCGCCAGCTCAAGCACTTCGCCTTCGCGCCGCAGGTGACCATCCACAACGACGCCAAGCGTCCGGTGACCGTCCTCGAACTGACCGCCCCCGACCGCCCAGGCCTGCTGGCCCGCGTCGGGCGGATCTTCCTCGACTTCGACCTGTCGCTGCAGAACGCCAAGATCGCCACCCTGGGCGAGCGTGTGGAAGACGTGTTCTTCGTCACCGACGCGCACAACCAACCGCTGTCCGATCCCGAGCTGTGCATTCGCCTGCAGGACGCGATCATCGAACAACTGTCGGACGCCCACGGGCAGCCCGCCGACCTCAGCCGGATCTCCATCTGATGCCGGCCATGATCTCCACCGACTGCCGACCGGCAGCCAGCGACACCAGGAACTCGCCATGAACGACGCGTTGAACCAGCTGCAGCCCTACCCCTTCGAAAAACTGCGCGCCCTGCTCGCCGACGCCCGGCCGTCGGCAGACAAATCGGCCATTGCCCTGTCGATCGGCGAGCCCAAGCACCGCTCGCCGGCCTTGGTCGCCGAAGCCCTGAGCGCCAACCTGGAACAGCTGTCGGTCTACCCGACCACCCTGGGCATCCCGGCCCTGCGCGAAGCGATCGCCGCCTGGGCCACCGGCCGTTTCAACCTGGCCGCTGGTGTACTCGACCCGGCGCGCCATGTGTTGCCGGTCAACGGCACCCGTGAAGCGCTGTTCGCCTTCACCCAGACCGTGGTCAACCGCGCCGCTAACGGCCTGGTGGTCAGCCCCAACCCCTTCTATCAGATCTACGAAGGCGCGGCCCTGCTGGCCGGCGCGCAGCCGCACTACCTGCCCTGCCTGGAAGAACACGGCTTCAACCCAGATTTCGACGCGGTCAGCACCGAGGTCTGGCATCGCTGCCAGATCCTGTTCCTGTGCTCCCCAGGCAACCCGACCGGCGCCCTGATCCCGGTGGACACCCTGAAGAAGCTGATCGCCCTGGCTGACGAACATGATTTCGTGATCGCCGCCGACGAGTGCTACAGCGAGCTGTACTTCGACGAACAGCAGCCGCCGGCCGGCCTGCTTACCGCCTGCGCCGAGCTGGGCCGCAACGACTTCAAGCGCTGCGTGGTGTTCCACAGCCTGTCCAAGCGCTCCAACCTGCCAGGCCTGCGTTCCGGCTTCGTCGCCGGTGACGCCGACATTCTGAAATCTTTCCTGCTGTACCGTACCTACCATGGCTGCGCCATGCCGGTGCAGACCCAACTGGCCAGCGTCGCTGCCTGGCAGGACGAAGCCCACGTCAAGGCCAACCGCGACCTGTACCGCGAGAAATTCGACGCTGTGCTGGCGATCCTCGATGGCGTGCTCGACGTGCAGCGTCCGGACGGCGGCTTCTACCTGTGGGCCAAGACCCCGGTGGACGACGAGACCTTCACCCGTGAGCTGTTCGCCCGCGAACATGTCACCGTGGTGCCGGGCTCCTACCTGTCGCGCAGCGTCGACGGCCACAACCCGGGCGCCGGCCGTGTGCGCATGGCACTGGTGGCACCCCTGGCGGAATGCGTCGAAGCCGCAGAACGTATCCGCGACTTTGTGAAGAGCCTCTGACGATGAGTAAGACCCTGTTTGGCATCAAAGCCTGTGACACTATGAAAAAGGCCCGCACCTGGCTCGACGAGCACGGCGTGGATTACCAGTTTCATGATTACAAAGCCGTCGGCATCGACCGCGGCAACCTGGAAAAGTGGTGCGATGAACATGGTTGGGAAACCGTCCTGAACCGTGCTGGCACCACCTTCCGCAAGCTCGACGACAGCCAGAAGGCCGATCTCGACCAAGGCAAGGCCATCGACCTGATGCTGGCCCAGCCTTCGATGATCAAGCGCCCCGTGCTGGACCTCGGCACCAAGACCCTGGTTGGTTTCAAACCCGAGCGCTACGCCGCCGAACTGGCGTGACGCCCCCTTATTCGCTGCAAGGAAAACATCAATGACTACCGCTCTGTTCAGCCTGGCCTTCGGTGTCGGCACCCAAAACCGTCAAAGCACCTGGCTGGAAGTGTTCTACGCCCAGCCCCTGCTCAACCCGAATGCCGACCTGGTAGCCAAGGCCGCTGAAAAGCTCGGCTACACCGGCGGCAATCAGGCCATCGCCTTCACCACCGCCCAGGCGGGCGAACTGGCTGAAGCCCTGAAGCACGTCGATGCCGCCCAGGCCGCCCTGCTGACTCGCCTGGCCGAAAGCCACAAGCCGCTGGTCGCCACCTTCCTCGCCGAAGACGCGGCCCTGACCAGCACCCCCGAGGCCTACCTCAAACTGCACCTGCTGTCGCACCGCCTGGTCAAGCCGCACGGCCTGAACCTGGCCGGCATCTTCCCGCTGCTGCCGAACGTGGCCTGGACCAGCCAGGGCGCCATCGACCTCGCCGAACTGGCCGAGCGTCAGCTGGAAGCGCGCCTCAAAGGCGAGCTGCTGGAAGTCTTCTCGGTGGACAAGTTCCCGAAAATGACCGACTACGTGGTCCCGGCCGGCGTGCGCATCGCCGATGCCTCGCGCATCCGCCTGGGCGCCTACATCGGTGAAGGCACCACCGTGATGCACGAAGGCTTCGTCAACTTCAACGCCGGTACCGCCGGTCCAGGGATGATCGAAGGCCGCGTGTCCGCTGGCGTGTTCGTCGGCAAGGGCTCCGACCTTGGCGGCGGCTGCTCGACCATGGGCACCCTGTCCGGCGGCGGCAACATCGTCATTTCCGTGGGCGAAGGCTGCCTGATCGGCGCCAACGCCGGCATCGGCATCCCGCTGGGCGACCGCAACACCGTGGAGTCCGGCCTGTACATCACCGCTGGCACCAAGGTAGCACTGCTCGACGACCAGGGCGCCCTGGTCAAAGTGCTCAAGGCCCGTGACCTGGCCGGCCAGCCTGACCTGCTGTTCCGTCGCAACTCGCAGACCGGCGCCGTGGAGTGCAAGACCCACAAGTCCGCCATCGAGCTGAACGAAGCCCTGCACGCGCACAACTAAGCCGTGCCCCAGTGCCCGGCCAGACCGCGTAACCCACGCGACCTGGCCGGCGCGCTACGCTTCAAACACCGTGCACCCCCTCTTTTCAGGATGGGTTGAGCCCCGGCGATACCCCTTCTACGGTCTGAAAGCATGTCCCTGACCTCCCCCTGGCGCGCTGACTTCCCCGGCATCCTTGCCCTCGAGGCCGAAGGCCAGACCTACCTCGACAGCGCCGCCACCGCACAGAAACCGCAGCCCGTGCTCGACGCCCTGCTCGGCTACTACGCCAACGGTGCCGCCAATGTACACCGGGCCCAGCACCTGCCCGGGGAGCGCGCGACCCGCGCCTTCGAAGACACCCGGGCGAAAGCCGCCCGCTGGCTGAACGCCGCTTCCGCGCAACAGATCGTCTTCACCCATGGCGCCACCGAAGCCTTCAACCTGCTGGCCTACGGCCTGGAGCAGGCGTTCCAGGCGGGCGACGAGATCGTCATCAGTGCCCTGGAGCACCACGCCAATCTGCTGCCCTGGCAGCAACTGGCGCTGCGCCGACAGCTCACACTGGTGGTGCTGCCGCTGGATGACAATGGACTGATCGACCTGGCACAGGCTGCCCGGCTGATCGGCCCGCGCTGCCGCCTGCTGGCGGTCAGTCAGCTGTCCAACGTGCTCGGCAGCTGGCAGCCGTTGCCCGAACTGCTGGCCCTGGCCAAGGCCCAGGGCGCGCTGACGGTGGTCGACGGCGCCCAAGGCATTGTCCATGGCCGCCACGACATGGCCACGCTCGACTGCGACTTCTACGTGGCCTCGAGCCACAAGCTGTACGGCGCAGACGGCGTCGGCCTGCTGTATGCGAAACCTTCGGCCATGCAGCGGGTGCGCCACTGGCAATTCGGCGGTGAAATGCTGCGCACCGCGGACTACCACAGCGCCGAGTTCAGCCCTGCGCCCCTGGGTTTCGAAGCAGGAACGCCGCCGGTGTCCGGGGTGATCGCCCTGGGTGCGGCTCTCGATTACCTGACGAGCCTGAACGCGGCCCGCGTCATCGCCCACGAAACGGCACTGCATACCCAGTTGCTGGCGGGCCTGCGAGCGCGGGACGGCGTCCAGGTGCTGGGCGCGCCTGACGTGGCCCTGGTCAGTTTCGTCGTCGACGGCGTGCACCACGCCGACCTGGCCCACCTGCTCAGCGAGCAGGGCATTGCCGTGCGGGCCGGGCACCATTGCGCCATGCCGCTGATGAAAGGCCTTGGCCTGCCCGGCGCGATTCGCGCCTCGCTGGGGCTGTACAACGACGGCGATGACTTGGAGCGTTTCTTCAGTGCGCTGGACAAGGCCCTGGAGCTGCTGCGATGAGCTTGCCCGGCCCGGCCAAGCTTGCCCTGGACGCCTTCAGCGCCTGCCCCGGCTGGGAGCAGCGCGCCCGCCTGCTGATGCAATGGGGTGAACGCCTGGAACCGCTGGCTGACAGCGAGCGCCAGGACGACAACCGCGTGCACGGCTGCGAAAGCCAGGTATGGCTGGTGGCCGAGCAGCAGAATGGCCACTGGCACTTCCGCGCGACCAGCGAGGCCCGCTTGCTGCGGGGCTTGCTGGCGGTGCTGCTGGCCCGGGTCGACGGATTAGCGGCTGGCGAGTTGCAGGACGTGGACCTGGCTGACTGGTTCAACCAGCTCGGGCTGAACCGTCAGTTATCGCCATCACGCAGCAACGGCCTCAATGCGGTGCTGCAGCGCATGGGCGAGCTGGCCAACGGCGCCTGACACCCCTGACGGCTACTCAGCCCTGACTGGCCCGCTCTGACGGGCGACGAGCACCGGCCACCAGCTTGTCGACAATACGGGCAGCGGCCACCATGCCGAAGGTCGCTGTGACCATCATCACCGCGCCGAACCCACCGGCGCAGTCGAGCTTCACCCCTTCCCCGACGAACCCTTTGTACTGACAGACCGTACCGTCGGGCTTGGGGTAGCGCAGCTGCTCGGTGGAATACACGCAGGGCACGCTGTAATTGCGCCCCGGTGTGCGGGAAAAGCCGTAGTCGCGGCGCAGGGTCGAACGTACCTTCGCGGCCAGCGGATCGTTGAAGGTCTTGTTGAGGTCGGCGACCTGGACCTGGGTCGGGTCCACCTGCCCACCCGCCCCGCCGGTGCTGATGATCTGGATCTTGCGCCGCTTGCACCACGAAATCAGCGCCGCCTTGGCCGCCACGCTGTCGATGCAGTCGATCACCGCATCCAGCTCTTCGGTGATGTACTGGGCCATGGTGTCACGGGTGACGAAATCCGCCACCGCATGCACCACGCAGCCCGGGTTGATCGCGCGCAGGCGGTCCGCCATGACATCGACCTTGGCCTTGCCGACGGCTCCGTCGATGGCATGGACCTGGCGGTTGGTGTTGGTGATGCAGACATCGTCCAGGTCGAACAGCGAAATCTCGCCCACCCCGGAGCGCGCCAGGGCCTCCGCCGCCCAGGAACCGACGCCACCGATACCGACCACCGCGACATGAGCAGCCGCCAGCCGCTCCGCCCCCTCACGGCCATACAGGCGGGCTACCCCGGAAAAGCGTTGTTCGTCGATCGGCATTTGGTCACCTCAGCAAAGCAGGCGCGCATTATAGGAAGGCAAGGACCGCTGCCCAAGCCTCGGCGTCGCTTTTCATGGCACCGCCTGTGGCGTGCCCTGCGCAGCGCTATAGTCCAGCGATGACAAAAGAACCGTGTGTCGGAGCCTGCCATGCGCAATTTCACCTTCCATAACCCGACCAAGATTCACTTCGGCGAAGGGCAGATCGCCAAACTGAGCAAGGAAATCCCGGCCGGCAGCCGCGTACTGATAACCCACGGCGGCGGCAGCATTTTTCAGAACGGCGTCTGGGCCCAGATCGAAAGCGCCCTGGCGAACTTCGCCATCAGCCGCTTCGCCGGCATCGAAGCCAACCCGCAGTTCGATACGCTGCTACGGGCCGTGGAGCAGGCCCGGCGCGAAGGCTGCGATTTCATCCTGGCGATTGGCGGGGGCTCGGTGATCGACGGCAGCAAATTCATCGCCGCCGCGCTGCGCCACCCCGGCGATCCGCTGGAGCTGCTGACAGGCACCAAGGCCACCGCCGCCGTGCCATTGGGCTGCGTGCTCACCCTCGCGGCCACCGGTTCGGAGAGCAATCCCCACGGCGTGGTGACCCATGCGATGCGCCAGGAGAAACTGCCGTTTTCCAGCCCGCTGCTCTACCCGCGCTTCGCCATCCTCGACCCGCGCACCACCTTCAGCCTGCCGGCACGGCAGATCGGCAACGGCGTGATCGACGCCTTCGTGCACACCCTGGAGCAGTACCTGACCTACCCGGCCGACGCTCCGCTGCAGGACCGCTACGCTGAAGGCCTGCTGCAAACCCTCATCGAAGAAGGCCCCAAGGCCCTGGCCACGCCAGAAGACTATGCGGTGCGTGCCAACCTGATGTGGTGCGCGACCCAGGCGCTGAATGGCCTGATCGGCTGTGGCGTACCCCAGGACTGGGCCACCCACATGATCGGCCATGAACTGACTGCCCTCTACCACCTGGACCACGCCCAGACCCTGGCCGTGGTGCTGCCGGCGCTGCTTGCCGAGTGCAGGGAGCGCAAACGGGCCAAGCTGCTGCAATATGCCGGGCGGGTCTGGCACCTTTACGACGGCGATGATGACAGCCGCATCGACGCGGCGATCAGCGCCACCCGGGCATTCTTCGCCCGCATGGGTGCCCCCACCACCCTGTCCGAACACGGCCTGGATGCCGAGGTGATCCCCCAGGTGCTGGCGCAGCTGGAGCGGCACCGGATGACCGCCCTCGGCGAACACCGCGACATCGACCTGGAGGCCAGCGAACGCATCCTCCTGCGGGCGCTGTGATGAGGTCTGCCAGGCCGCATCACCTCGGCTATCCGGGCATTTTTCACGACCGGCTATCCTTACGGCTCAATGCCTTGAAAAACGCGCCCTGGCGGCGCTATACAGTGCCCTGACGGCGGAGTAGCATGCGCGCCATCTGGCGTTCGCCACCGTCCCCTGTTCCCTGCTTCGGAACCCAATACCGCTATGCCATCGCGCAAATTTGGACTCAACCTCGTCGTCGTCCTGGCCATTGCTGCCCTGTTCACCGGCATCTGGGCCCTCTATAACCGTCCCGTCACGGCCCCCGCCTGGCCGGAACAGATTTCCGGCTATTCCTTCTCGCCGTTCCGTCAGGACCAGACGCCGCAAAGCGGGGTCTACCCGAGCGAGCAGGAAATCCGCGAAGACCTCGAACTGCTGGCCACCCAGACGGACAACATCCGTACCTATTCGGTGGACGGCGCGCTGGAATCCATTCCGCGCCTGGCGGAAGAATTCGGTCTGCGCGTGACGCTCGGCATCTGGATCGGCCTGGACGAAGAGCGCAACGAGCGCGAAATCCTCAAGGCCATCGAACTGGCCAACACCTCACGCAGCGTCGTGCGGGTAGTGGTCGGTAACGAAGCCCTGTTCCGCCGTGAAATCACCACGCCGAAATTGATCGAGTACCTCGACCGCGTGCGTGCTGCGGTCAAAGTGCCGGTCACTACCTCGGAACAGTGGCACATCTGGGAGGAATACCCGGAAATCGCCGAACATACCGACCTGATCGCCGCTCACGTACTGCCTTACTGGGAGTTCGTGCCGATGGAGGACTCCACCCAGTTCGTCCTCGACCGGGCACGTGATCTGAAGAAGCTCTTCCCCAAGAAGCCGCTGCTGCTGTCCGAAGTGGGCTGGCCGAGTAACGGCCGCATGCGCGGCGGCGCAGATGCCACCCAGGCCGACCAGGCGATCTACCTGCGTACCCTGGTCACCACCCTCAACGCCCAGGGCTACAACTACTTCGTGATCGAAGCCTTCGACCAGCCCTGGAAAATCAGCGACGAAGGCTCGGTGGGGGCGTACTGGGGTGTCTACAACCTGGATCGCCAGCCGAAATTCAACTTCGAAGGCCCGGTAGTCAACATCCCGCAGTGGCGCCTGCTGGCCGTTGCCTCGGTGGTCATGGCCCTGCTGTCGCTGGCCATCCTGCTGATCGATGGCAGCTCCCTGCGCCAGCGCGGGCGCACCTTCCTGACGTTCGTGGCGTTCGCCGGTGGCTCGGTGCTGGTCTGGATCGGCTATGACTACAGCCAGCAGTACAGCACCTGGTTCAGCCTCACCGTCGGCCTGCTGCTCGGCTTCGGGGCGTTCGGCGTGTTCATCGTCCTGCTCACCGAGGCTCACGAACTGGCAGAGTCGGTCTGGGTGCTCAAGCGCCGCCGACCGTTCCAGCCAGTCCTGGCCGACAGCGCCTATCGCCCGAAAGTGTCGATCCATGTGCCGTGCTACAACGAGCCGCCGGAGATGGTCAAACAGACCCTCGACGCCCTGGCCAACCTCGACTATCCGGACTTCGAAGTCCTGATCATCGACAACAACACCAAGGACCCGGCGGTGTGGGAACCGGTGCAGGCCTATTGCGAAGAGCTCGGTCCGCGCTTCCGCTTCTTCCACGTCTCGCCCATCGCCGGCTTCAAGGGCGGTGCGCTGAACTACATCCTGCCGCACACCGCGCCGGATGCCGAAGTCATCGCGGTGATCGACTCCGACTACTGCGTGGACCGCAACTGGCTCAAGCACATGGTGCCGCACTTCGCCGACCCGGAAATCGCCGTGGTGCAATCGCCCCAGGATTACCGCGACGGCAAGGAAAGCGCCTTCAAGCGCCTGTGCTACGCCGAGTACAAGGGCTTCTTCCATATCGGCATGGTGACCCGCAACGACCGCAACGCGATCATCCAGCACGGCACCATGACCATGATCCGCCGTACCGTGATGGACGAACTGAAATGGGCCGACTGGACCATCTGCGAAGACGCCGAGCTGGGCCTGCGGGTGTTCAAGAAAGGCTATGCCGCCGCCTATGCCCATGACAGCTTCGGTCAGGGCCTGATGCCCGACACCTTCATCGACTTCAAGAAGCAGCGCTTCCGCTGGGCCTATGGCGCCATTCAGATCATGAAGGGCCACGCCCGCAGTCTGTTCCTCGGCAAGGATTCGGCACTCAAGCAGGGCCAGCGCTACCACTTCATCGCCGGCTGGCTGCCGTGGGTGGCCGACGGCCTGAATATCTTCTTCACCGTCGGTGCGCTGCTCTGGTCGGCGGCGATGATCATCGTGCCGCAGCGGGTCGACCCGCCGCTGCTGATCTTCGCCATCCCGCCGCTAGCGCTGTTCTTCTTCAAGTTCGGCAAGATCGTGTTCCTTTACCAGCGCGCCGTGGGCGTCAACCTCAAGGATGCGTTCTGCGCGGCGCTGGCCGGCCTGGCGTTGTCACACACCATCGCCAAGGCGGTGCTGTACGGCTTCTTCACCACCAGCATCCCGTTCTTCCGCACACCGAAGATGCGCAGCAGCCATGGCCTGCTGGTGGCCCTGGCAGAGGCCCGGGAAGAGGTGTTCATCATGCTGTTGCTGTGGGGCGCGGCGATCGGGATCTCGATCGTGCAGGGCCTGCCCAGTGCCGACGTGAAATTCTGGGTCGCCACGCTGCTGGTGCAATCGCTGCCGTACCTGGCCGCCCTGATCATGGCGTTGCTGTCCTCCCTGCCGAAGCCGCAGGAAGAACCCAACGACGAGCCGGTACCGGTGTAACTACCGGGCAGGAAACGCAAAACGGCGGCCGATGGCCGCCGTTTTGCATTGCGCAGCCTGCTAAGATAGCCGCCTTTTCGCTTGTTGCCGTACTGGAGCCACCATGACCGCCCTGACCCCCACCCTCGAGCTCGCCTGCGACCTGATCCGACGCCCGTCCGTTACCCCGGTCGACGAGGGTTGCCAGGAGTTGATGATCCGCCGCCTCGCGGCGCTGGGGTTTCAGGTCGAACCGATGCGCATCGAGGACGTGGATAACTTCTGGGCCACCCACGGCACCCAGGACGGTCCCGTGCTGTGCTTCGCCGGGCACACCGACGTGGTGCCCACCGGTCCGCTGCAAGCCTGGCAGCACCAGCCGTTCGATGCCCTGATCGACGAGCAGGGCATGCTCTGCGGTCGCGGTGCCGCCGACATGAAAGGCAGCCTGGCCTCGATGATCATTGCCGTAGAGCGTTTCGTCAGCGAGCACCCGAATCACAAGGGCCGCATCGCCTTCCTCATCACCAGCGATGAAGAAGGCCCTGCGCACCATGGCACCAAGGCCGTGGTCGAGCGCCTGGCCGCACGCAACGAGCGCCTGGACTGGTGCATCGTCGGCGAGCCGTCCAGCACCTCGCTGGTGGGTGACGTGGTGAAGAACGGTCGTCGTGGCTCCCTCGGTGCCACCCTTACCGTCCGCGGCGTGCAGGGTCACGTGGCCTACCCGCACCTGGCCAAGAACCCGATTCACCTCGCCGCACCGGCCCTGGCCGAGCTGGCAGCCGAGCACTGGGATGACGGCAACGCCTTCTTCCCGCCAACCAGCTTCCAGATTTCCAACCTCAACTCCGGCACCGGCGCGACCAACGTGATCCCCGGCGAGCTGAAAGCGGTCTTCAACTTCCGCTTTTCCACCGAATCCACGGTCGACGGCCTGCAACAGCGGGTCAACGCGATCTTCGACAAGCACGGCCTGGACTACCACGTGGAATGGGCGCTGTCCGGCCTGCCGTTCCTCACCGAGCCAGGCGCCCTGCTCGACGCGGTCTCGGCCAGCATCAAGGCGGTCACCGGCCGCGACACCACACCGTCGACGTCCGGTGGCACCTCGGACGGCCGCTTCATCGCGACCCTGGGCACCCAGGTGGTGGAGCTGGGTCCGGTCAACGCCACGATCCACCAGATCAACGAACGTGTTCTGGCCAGCGACCTGGATGTGCTGACCGAGATCTACTACCAGACCCTGGTCAAGTTGCTGGCCTGATGCCGATGCCCTTCCCTGCTCGCCACGGGAGGCCAGCATGCTGACCTGCCCGATCTGTCAAGGCCCGCTGAGCGTCCTCGACAACGGGGTCGCCTGCCCGGCCAATCACCGTTTCGACCGCGCTCGCCAGGGCTACCTGAATCTGTTGCCGGTGCAGCACAAGAACAGCCGCGACCCGGGCGACAACGCCGCGATGGTCGAGGCCCGCCGGCGCTTTCTCGACGGCAGGCACTACGCGCCACTGGCCGAGCGCCTGGCGACCCTGGCAGCCGGTTATGCGCCGCAGCGCTGGCTGGATATTGGCTGCGGCGAGGGCTACTACACGGCACAGATCGCCGAACGCCTGCCCCAGGCCGAAGGCTATGCTCTGGATATCTCCCGCGAGGCAGTGAAGCGCGCCTGCCGCCGCGCACCGCAACTCGAATGGCTGGTCGCCAGCATGGCCCGCGTGCCGCTGGCAGACGCCAGCTGTCAGTTGCTGGCCAGTGTGTTCAGCCCCCTCGACTGGCAGGAAGCCAAGCGCCTGCTGGCACCGGGTGGCGGCCTGCTGCGCATGGGCCCGACCCGCGACCACCTGATGGAATTGCGCCAGAAGCTATATGACGAAGTGCGTGACTATGACGATCAGAAGCACCTGGAACTGATCCCCGACGGCATGCACCTGGCGCACAGCGAAACCCTGCAGTTCACCTTGCACCTGGCCACGCCCGAGGCCCGGGCCGACCTGCTGGCAATGACGCCCCACGGCTGGCGCGCCAGTGCCGAACGGCGTGCCGCCGTGATCGCCGAGCCGTGTGAAGTGACCGTGGCCATACGCTACGATTGGATCCAGCGTAACGCGCAGTGAGCGCCCTATCGACGAGGAACACCATGCGCCAACCGGATATCGAGATCTACCTGAAAGACGCCGACCACCAGGCCGTCGCCCAATGGCTGGGTGAGGCGCTGGGCCCGTGCACGCCCTGGCAACAGAAAGGCCAGACCTTCAAGTGCAAGGCCGGCGACGTCCCGGTGACCTGGTTGCCCAAGGCCGTTGGCAAATGGCACAGCCTGTACCTGGAAAGCGATGCCACCCCCTGGGACGACGACCTGGCCTGCGCCCAGGCAGCATTCGCCGCGCTGAACGTCGAAGTGCGCTGCGCACCGGGCAGTTGGGTAGAGGAAGAAAGCGACGAGCAGGCTGACCGCTGGATGCGCATCAGCATCGATGGCGTCGAAGAAATCACCTGGCGCACGGGCTGACGTCGGGGCATCTTCACCCCGGGTGTCGCTTCGCTCGACCCAGGCTACGGCCAGGCTCTTCACCCGCTCGGATCGCCACGGGGCATGCACCGCCGAGCTCGAGGCTGAAGCCTCTCCCACAAGGGTGAGCCAGTGGCGATGTTACTAGCGCCACGCATTCCCTGTAGGAGCGGGCTTGCCCGCGAGCTTTTCGTCTCTCCTCAGCTCACCACGAGGCATGCACCGTCGAACTCGCGGCCAAGGCCTCTCCTACAGGGACAGCCAGATCGACGATGCAGTGGTACAGCAGAAATGAAAAAGCCCGTCATCGACGGGCTTTTTCATGGGGTGGTGCCAGGTTCAGACGGCGGAAACATCTTCCGCCTGCAGGCCTTTCTGGCCCTGAGTTACCGCGAACTCGACCTTCTGGCCTTCCACCAGAGAGCGATGGCCATCGCCACGAATCGCCCGGTAGTGAACGAACACATCCGCGCCGCTTTCGCGCTGGATGAAGCCATAGCCCTTGGAATCATTGAACCACTTGACGGTTCCTGTCTCACGATCAGCCATTACCACACTCTCCAACTGCAGTTTTTATTGTTCCGTATTAACGGCCAGACGTTCGCTGCGGACGTTCTTCTTGTAATCGCCGCTCCGGCCAGTGATGGCGCGTGGAGCAGGTATACGAATGGCGTTCGAACAACGAGCGCCAGCCGAGTATAAAACAAGCTTTATGACTGAAAAGCACTTTTTGGACATAACCGGAAACACGCCGCCCGCTGCTCGTTTCGCCCCATCCATCACACCGGCGGATCGCACCGAACACCCCACCCAAGGCAACGAACCTGTAGGAGCGGGCTTGCCCGCGAGCTCGACGATTCGCGCCTGACAATGTTCCGAACGCCCGCCGAAAAGCTCGCGGACAAGTCCGCTCCTACATCGGCGAGCACGCGGCTACGTGCTTATCACACCTCAATAAAAAAGCCCCGTACCTGGAAGGGCGACGGGGCTTTGTCAAACGGCCGGGCCGATCAGCCGTGCTTGCGCCGACGCCAGAGCCATAGGGCCAGTACGCCCAAGGTCAGCACCAGTGGGATCAGCACGATGTTGCTGAGTTTCAGCGTGCGGCCTAGGGCTTCGATATCGGCATTGAGCTGATAGCGCACGTCACGCAGCTCCTTGCGGATCTTCAGCTTCTCCTGGAGGAACTGCTGAACCGTGGCCTGCTGCTCCGGGGTCAGTTCCATAGCCTGCGGATCGTCCTGCTGTTGCAGTGCCGCCAGTTGCTGCTCGGTTTCCTGCAGACGGGTCTGCAGGGCATCTTCCTGTTCACGGAAGCGCGCACCGGCTTCGCGCTGCAGCGCCTCCACCACCACGAACGGCCGGCTGAAACGGCCGCGAGAACGAACACTGATCAGCGCTTCGGAACCGGCAAGGTTATCCAAGGCGTTGATGGCGAACCCGGCGTTGTCAGCCCACGGCTGCGGGATGCGCTGGCCGAAGAAGTCCTGCACCTGGACCCACATGCGGTCGGTGAGCATGTCGGTGTCGGCGACCACGATGACGTTGATGGTCTCGGCTTCTTTCAGGCCATCCTTCTGGCCTTCGATGCCTTCCGGATACGCCGATTGCGCCGGCCCACTGACCCGCGCCGCGATGGTGTAACGCTCGCCAGTGGGCTCCAGGTCGCGAATCAGCGACTCCGGGTTGCTCAGCATGCCGAAGCGATTGACGTCGAACGGCATGGCGTACTGCGAGCTGCGGATCAACGGCGTGAACTGGGTCTTGGCGCCTTCCAGCGGCTCGAGAATACCGGCGGTGGCGACCGTCAGCTTTTCCAGCCCGGCGGTGCTGATGTCGTCCTGGTCCAACGCGGCTTTCGGCAGGCTCAGCCAGGCGGCATGGTTCATCGAGCGCTGGCCCTGCCCCATACCCACGGTCATGGCGTAGGAACCGTCGCCCAGAACCTGGTCCGGCAGCATCCGCACGCCCCAGGCCTTGAACAGCGGTTCGAGGTTGGAGGCCTTGTCGATGGCCACTTCGCCCGGGATGTCACCCTGCTTGTCCGCCTCGCTGAACGGGTCGACGAAGGCCAGCAGCTTGCCGCCCCGCAGGACGAACTGGTCGATGGCGTAGAGCGTCTGCTCCGGCAGGTGCTTGGGGTGAACCAGCAGCAGCACCGAGACCTGCTCAGGGATCTGATCGACGTCGCGTTTCAGGCTCTCGATCTGGAACAGCTGGCGGACTTCTTCCATCACCATCCACGGCTGTGTTGGCTGGCGGGCCGCCATGTCGAAGCCACCGTTGATCTGCAGACCGGACAGCACACCGATCACCGGACGATTGGGCGTGGCCAGGCTCTGGATCAGGCGGCTCAGCTCGTACTCGAGGAACGCCTCCTGGTCCAGGGCGAAGAACGGGATCACCTGAGTGTCGCCCTGGGCGTTGGTCGCCGCCAGGCCGAAGTACACCTGGTCCCCACCCTGCTGCAGCGGGATGCCCTGCAGGCCGAACTCGGCAGCCTTGTCCTCGTCGGCGGAAAACGGTGCCGGGTCAATGATCTTCAGGGTGATCTTGTCGCCCGCCTCACGCTGGTAGGCCTTGAGCATCTCCTCGACGCGCTTGGCGTAATTGCGCAGCGCCGGCAGGTTCTGGGTGGTGGTATCGGAGTAGAAGAAACTCAGCTCGATCGGTGCCTGCAGCTCGGAGAGGATCTGCTCGGTGCCGTCGGAAATGGTGTAGAGCTTCTGCTCCGTGAGGTCCAGCCGAGCCCCGGTCAGGGTCATGCTGGACACCAGGTTGAAGGCGAGAAACGCCAGGGCAATCAGAACCAGCCCGGCACTGGAAACCATCAGCTTTTTCATGGTCATCCTCAGTCGGCTTTTTTCAGGTCGATGACCACCGCGGTCGCAGCCAGCCAGGCCGCGATCAGGGTGATGAAATACAGCAGGTCACGCAGGTCGATCACGCCCTTGCTGATGGCATCGAAACGGGTGAGGAAGCTTAGCGACGCCACGGCATCGATCAGCCACTGCGGCGCCCAGCCGCTGAAGCCGTCGAGCACCATCGGGAAGCCACTGACGATGAACAAAAAGCACACGCTGACCGCGAGAATGAAGGCAATCACCTGGTTCTTCGCCAGCGCCGACATGCACGAGCCGATGGCCAGGTAGGCGCCAGCCAGCAGCCAGCTGCCGATGTAACCGGTGATGATCGCGCCGTTGTCCGGCTCGCCCAGGTAGTTGACGGTGATGATCATCGGGAAGGTCAGCAGCAGCGCCAGGCCGGCGAACACCCAGGCCGCGAGGAACTTGCCGGTGACCGCGTCGAAGCGGGTGATCGGCAGGGTCATCAGCAGCTCGATGGTGCCGGACTTGCGCTCCTCGGCCCACAGCCGCATGGCGATGGCGGGCACCAGGAACAGATAGAGCCAGGGATGGAAATTGAAGAACGGCGTCAGGTCGGCCTGGCCACTCTCGAAGAAGCCGCCCAGGTAGAAGGTGAACACCCCGGACAGCACCAGGAAGATCACGATGAACACATACGCCAGCGGCGTGGCGAAATAGCTCGCCAGCTCGCGCTTGAATACAACCGGCAACTGACTCATACCACCTCCCCACGGGTCAGGCTGCGGAACACTTCATCCAGCCGACCGCGCTCGACATTCAACTCCCTGACCCGCCAGCCGCGCTCAGCGATCAACGCGTTGACCTGCGGGAAGATCACCGCTCCCGGCTCGGCCAGCACACTGACGCTGTGCTCGACCAGGTTGTCTTCGACACCGGCTACGCCCGGCAGGGCCGCCAGGGCGGCATGGTCCAGCGGCTCGTCGGCCACCAGGGTCACCGCCTGGTGGTAGCGCGAACGGCTCTCCAGCTCCAGCGGCGTGCCATCGGCCAGCAGCTTGCCGCCGGCGATCACCACCGCGCGGGTGCAGACCGCGCTGACCTCTTCGAGGATATGGGTGGAAATGATCACGATCTTGTCGGCGGCCAGGCTCTGGATCAGCTTGCGCACCTGGTGCTTCTGATTGGGGTCGAGGCCATCGGTGGGCTCATCGAGGATCAGCACCTTGGGATCGTGCAGAATCGCCTGGGCCAGACCGACCCGGCGCTTGAAGCCCTTGGACAGGGTTTCGATGGACTGGTCGAGCACCGCCTCCAGCTCCACCTGCTCCACCGCACGCTGGACCCGCAGGGCCTTCTCGGCCCGGCGGAAGCCGCGTACCTCGGCGATGAACTCGAGAAAACCGCGCACCGTCATGTCGCCGTAGCACGGCGCGCCTTCAGGCAGATAACCGATCTGCTGCTGGGCCTTGAGGGTCGCGGTGCGGATGTCGAAACCCAGCACGCTGGCCGATCCCGAGGTCGGAGCCAGGAAGCCGGTGAGCATCTTCATCGTGGTGGATTTACCGGCACCGTTGGGGCCGAGAAAGCCCAGCACTTCACCTTGCTGGACGGTAAAGGACAGGTCGTCCACTGCCGTGTGCTGCGCGAAACGCTTGGTCAGGTTTTTTATTTCGATCATGGCCTCTCACCATTGCGGTATCAGGGCCGTGCTCGCTACCCGTACAGCGGCGAGACGGGCCTTTTTATGCGGGCAGGACTATAAGGAGTCCGCTGTTGGCAGTGCAAGCCAAGAACCGTGGGGTCACGACCTGCGTACCGCTCTGGCGTATCAGCGGTCATCCGCGAATTCACGCAGCCCCCGGTACACAGCCGTTGCGCCGGTTCGATGGCGGCTGTAGTACCAGCCACCTGCGTAGTTACAAGATTTTGCCGGCAGGCAGCCGTTGCGGCACACTACCCGCCCCGAGCACCGCTCGTTTTGTATAGCCAGCAGACTCCGTATGACCCGCTCCCCGTTTCGCCGCCTCGTGTTCGGTGCTCTGCGCCGTGTGCTGTACCTCTGGGTACGCTCGGAAACCATCAATCAGTCGGCTTTCACCCTCAAGCTCGACCGCAGCAAACCGGTGTTTTTCGTCCTGCAGCAACCTTCGCTGAGCGATCTGGCGGTGGTCGATACCGAGTGCCGCAAGGCCGGACTGCCTCGACCCGTGGTGCCGGTTGCGGTCGGTGAGCTGCTCGAGCCTGCTGCTTTCTTTTACCTGACCCCTGAACCAGGCTGGTTGGGCGGACACGACAAACGCGGAATTTCGCCCACCCTGGAGCGGGTGGTCAGCGCACTCAGCCAGCACGCGGTGGACGACGCTCAGATCGTTCCGGTCAGTGTGTTCTGGGGGCAGTCGCCGGATCGGGAAACCAGCCCCTGGAAACTCCTGTTCGCCGACAGCTGGGCGGTTACCGGGCGCCTGCGTCGCCTGGTCAGCATCCTGATTCTCGGGCGCAAGACCCGCGTGCAGTTCTCCACGCCGATTCACCTGCGCGAACTGGTTGAGCAAAACAAGGGCCACGAGCGCACCCTGCGTATGGTGCACCGCATCCTGCGCGTGCACTTCCGCAACCAGAAGACCGCGGTCATCGGCCCGGATGTGTCGCACCGGCGCAACCTGGTCAAAGGCCTGATCCATGGCCCGCAGGTCCGCCAGGCGATCATCGAAGAAGCCGAACGCGAGAAGATCAGCATCGAGAAAGCCGAGTCCCAGGCGCTGCGCTACGGCAACGAGATCGCCTCGGACTACACCTACACCGCGATCCGCTTCCTGGAGCTGATACTTTCCTGGTTCTGGAACAAGATCTACGACGGCATCAAGATCAACAACATCGAAGGCGTGCAGGACGTCGCCCAGGGTCACGAAGTGATCTACGTGCCCTGCCACCGCAGCCACATCGACTACCTGCTGCTGTCGTACCTGCTGTTCCGCAACGGCCTGACCCCGCCGCACATCGCCGCCGGCATCAACCTCAACATGCCGGTGATCGGCGGCCTGCTGCGCCGGGGCGGCGCGTTTTTCATGCGCCGCACGTTCAAGGGCAACCCGCTGTACACCGCCGTGTTCAACGAGTACCTGCACACCCTGTTCAGCAAGGGCTTCCCGGTGGAGTACTTCGTCGAAGGCGGCCGTTCGCGCACCGGGCGCATGCTGCAGCCCAAGACCGGCATGCTCGCCATCACCCTGCGCAGCTTCCTGCGTGACCACCGCATGCCGGTGGTGTTCGTACCGGTCTATATCGGCTACGAGCGCGTCCTGGAAGGCCGCACCTACCTGGGCGAACTGCGCGGCGCGAGCAAGAAGAAAGAG
Source organism: Pseudomonas sp. (assembly GCA_050282285.1). Lineage (GTDB taxonomy): Bacteria > Pseudomonadota > Gammaproteobacteria > Pseudomonadales > Pseudomonadaceae > Aquipseudomonas. Next base: position 129,974 of record JBLZZJ010000034.1, on the reverse strand, counting down.
TCGATCTTCGACATATTCAAGGTCATCGGCGCCCTCAAGCAGCGCTTCGGCCATGTCTGGGTCAACTTCGGCGAGCCGATCAAGCTTGGCGAGTTCCTGGATCAGCAGCAGCCCGAATGGCGCGAACAGGACCTGTCCCCGCAGTACCGCCCAGCCTGGCTCAACGAGACCACCAACCGCCTGAGCGAGCGCGTGGCCCAGCACCTGAACGAAGCCGCGGCGGTCAACCCGGTCAATCTGGTGGCCCTGGCCCTGCTGTCCACCAGCAAACTGGCCCTGGACGACCGCGCCCTGGCCCGGGTGCTCGACCTGTACCTGGCCCTGCTGCGCGCCGTGCCCTACTCGCCGCACACCACCCTGCCCGCCGGCGACGGCAAGGCGCTGATCGAGTACGTGCAGGGTATGGACCTGCTGGCCGAGCAGAAGGACGCCCTGGGCAAGATCCTCTATCTGGATGAGCAGAACGCCGTCCTGATGACCTACTACCGCAACAACGTGCTGCACATCTTCGCCCTGCCGGCGCTGCTGGCGAGCTTCTTCCAAAGCAGCGCCCGCATCAGCCGCGAGCAGATCCTGCTCTTCACCCACGCGCTCTACCCGTACCTGCAATCCGAGCTGTTCATTCGCTGGAGCCCGGAGGAGCTGGACGCGGTGGTCGACCAGTGGCTGGCGGCGTTCGTCGAGCAGGGCCTGCTCAAGTTCGAGAACGACGTGTACGTGCGCCCGGCCCCGAGCTCGCGCCACTTTGTCCTGCTGACCCTGCTGTCGCGCGCCATCGCCCAGACCCTGCAGCGTTTCTACATGGCCATCGCCCTGTTGCTCAACGCCGGGCAGAACGCGATCAGCGCCGAGGAACTGGAAGACCTGTGCACCGTGATGGCCCAGCGCCTGTCGATTCTCCACGGGCTCAACGCCCCGGAGTTCTTCGACAAGAGCCTGTTCCGTCACTTCATCCAGAGCCTGCTCGACCAGGGCGTGCTGCGCCGCGACGAAGCCGGCAAGCTGAGCCACCACCCAACCCTCAGCGAACTGGCGGAAGGCGCGGCGAAGCGCGTGCTGCCCGCCGAGATTCGCCTGTCGATTCGCCAGGTGGCGATGGATCGCAGCGAAGACGCAGTCGACCCGCTGTAACCCGACGGGTAGCGAGGGCGCCTGCCCTCGCTACCCGTGCCTCAGCCACATCCCGCGCCCCTCCCCGACTCGATCCAGCTGCATAGGTAGTTTTTCAACGGCCTGTTAAGCTCAATTCAATGCCCCCAACAAGGATGCTCACCATGCTGCGTATCATCGCCCTGGCCGCCGGCCTCGCCCTCACCACCAACGCCTTTGCCCTGTCCCTCGCCGACCTCAGCCAGAGCGACGCCAGCGGTGGCCTCAAGGATGCCCTGACCCAGGGCGCCAAGGTGGCGGTGCAGCAACTGGGCAAGCCCGGTGGCTTCAGCAACAACCCGGAGGTCCGTATCGAACTGCCGGGTAACCTCGGCAAGGCGGCGAAGACCATGAAGATGATGGGCATGGGTGCCCAGGTCGATCAGCTGGAAGCCAGCATGAACAAGGCCGCCGAAGCCGCCGTGCCCCAGGCCCAGGCGCTGCTGATCGACTCCGTGAAGAAAATGACCGTGCAGGACGCCAAGGGCATCCTCAGCGGCCCGCAGGATTCCGCCACCCAGTACCTGAACAAGACCAGCCGCGAGCAGATCCGCGCCAAGTTCCTGCCCATCGTCAAGCAGGCCACCGACCAGGTGGGCCTGGCCAAGCAGTACAACAGCTTCGCCGGCCAGGCCGCGAGCTTCGGCGTGATCGATGCCAAAAGCGCCAACGTCGAGAACTACGTGACCGAGCAGGCGCTCGACGGCCTGTTCGAAATGATCGCCAAGCAGGAAGCCAGCATCCGCCAGAACCCGGCCGGTGCCGCCACCAGCCTGGCCAAGAAGGTGTTTGGCGCGCTCTGATCGCCGAACCCCGCCCAAGAAAAAGCCCGGTCGAATGACCGGGCTTTTTCGTTCAGGGCATCACGCTGCCGGGCGAGGGGTTTCCTTGACCCGGAACCACGCCGCATACAACGCCGGCAGGAACAGCAGGGTCAGCGCCGTGGCGACGATCAGGCCGCCCATGATCGCCACTGCCATCGGGCCGAAGAACACGCTGCGCGACAGTGGGATCATCGCCAGCACCGCTGCCAGGGCAGTCAGCACGATGGGGCGGAAGCGCCGCACCGTGGCTTCGATGATGGCGTGCCAGCGGTCCAGCCCAGAGGCGATGTCCTGTTCGATCTGGTCGACCAGGATCACCGAGTTGCGCATGATCATCCCCGACAGGGCGATGGTGCCGAGCATGGCGACGAAGCCGAACGGCTGACGGAAGATGATCAGGAACAGCGTCACCCCGATCAGCCCCAGCGGCGCGGTGAGGAACACCATGGCCGAACGCGAGAAGCTCTTGAGCTGCAGCATCAGCAGCGTCAGCACCACCACGATGAACAGCGGCACACCGGCGTTCACCGACTTCTGGCCACGGCTGGAGTCTTCCACCGTGCCGCCCACTTCGAGCAGGTAGCCCGACGGCAGCTCTGCGCGCACAGGTTCCAGGGTCGGCAGGATCTGCGCGACCAGGCTGGCCGGCTGTTCCTTGCCGTAGACATCTGCACGCACGGTCACGGTGGGCAGGCGGTTACGGTGCCAGATGATGCCTTCCTCGAAGCCGTATTCCAGGGTCGCGATCTGCGACAGCGGCACGCTCATCCCGTTGTCGGTGGGCACTGCCAGACTTGGCAGCAGGCCCAGTTCCTGGCGCTCGCTGAGGGTGCCGCGCAGCAGAATCTCGATCAGCTCGTTGCCTTCGCGGTACTGGCTGACGGGCGAGCCGGTCAGCGAGCTCTGCAGGAACTGCGACAGGTCGGCGGTGCTCACGCCCAGGGCACGGGCCCGCTCCTGGTCGATGTTCAGGCGCACCACCTTGCTCGGCTCCTCCCAGTCCAGGTGCACATTGACCACATGGGGGTTCTCGCGCACCTTGACGGCCACCTGGCGGGCCAGTTCACGCACCTCGTCGATGTGCTCGCCGGACACCCGGAACTGCACCGGATAGCCCACCGGCGGGCCGTTCTCCAGGCGCGAGATGCGGGTACGCATCATCGGGAATTCTTCGTTGACCGTATTGATCAGCCAACCGCGGATTTCCTCACGGTCCTCGATGGTCTTGGCCAGTACCACGAACTGGGCAAAGCTGGCCGCCGGCAACTGCTGATCAAGCGGCAGGTAGAAACGCGGTGAGCCGGTACCCACGTAGGCCACGTAGTTGTCGATGCCTTCATGCTTGCTGAGCAGCGTTTCCAGGCGTTTGACCTGCTCTTCGGTGGCACTCAGCGAGGCCCCTTCGGCGAGCTTGATGTCGACCATCAGCTCCAGGCGCCCGGAGGCCGGGAAGAACTGCTGCGGTACGAAACGGAACAGCAGGATCGAGGCGACGAACAGACCCAGGGTCAGCAGGATCACCGTCTTGCGCCGCCGCACGCACCACTCCACCGCGCGCCGTACGCGCTGGTAGAACGGCGTGGCATACGGATCGTGGCCTTCGGCGCTGCCGCCGTGCTTGGCGGCGTGCAGCTTGGCCAGGTCGGGCAGCAGCTTGGCGCCCAGGTAAGGCACGAACACCACGGCGGCGATCCACGACACCACAAGGGCGATGGTCACCACCTGGAAGATCGAACGGGTGTATTCACCGGTGCCGGATTGCGCGGTGGCGATCGGCAGGAAACCCGCCGCAGTGATCAGGGTGCCGGTGAGCATCGGAAACGCGGTGCTGGTCCAGGCGAAGGCCGCGGCCTTGATCCGGTCGTAGCCCTGCTCCATCTTGATCGCCATCATTTCCACGGCAATGATCGCATCGTCCACCAGCAACCCCAGCGCCAGCACCAGCGCCCCGAGGGAAATCTTGTGCAGACCGATGCCCAGGTAGTACATGGAGGCAAAGGTCATCGCCAGCACCAGCGGAATGGACAACGCCACCACCAGGCCGGTGCGCAGGCCGAGGGAGAAGAAGCTCACCAGCAGCACGATGATCAGGGCCTCGGTGAGCACCTGCACGAACTCGCCTACCCCGGTTTTCACCGCCGCCGGCTGGTCGGACACCTTGCGCAGTTGCATACCCACCGGCAGGGTTTCCTGCAGACGCGCGAACTCGCCTTGCAGGGCTTCCCCCAGCACCAGGATGTCGCCGCCGTCCTTCATCGATACCGCCAGGCCCAGGGCGTCTTCGCCCATGAAGCGCATGCGCGGTGCGGGTGGATCGTTGAAGCCGCGCTTGACCTGGGCCACGTCACCGATGCGGAAGGTACGGTCGCCCACGCGGATCGGGAAGTTGCGGATTTCATCCACCGACTCGAAGCGCCCGGTCACCCGCAGTTGCACACGATCACTGGCGGTCTCGAAGAACCCCGCCGCCGCCACTGCGTTCTGCTCTTCCAGCGCCTGCTGCACCGCCGCCAGGGGCAGGCCGAGGGTTGCCAGCTTGGTGTTGGAAAGCTCAATCCAGATCTTCTCGTCCTGCAGACCGAGCAGCTCGACCTTGCCGACATCCTTGACCCGTTGCAGCTGCAGCTGGATGCGGTCCGCGTAGTCCTTGAGCACGCCGTAGTCGAAACCTTCACCGGTCAGCGCGTAGATATTGCCGAAGGTGGTGCCGAACTCATCGTTGAAGAACGGCCCCTGGATACCCTGGGGCAGGGTGTGGCGGATGTCGTTGATCTTCTTGCGAACCTGATACCAGAGCTCGGGGATCTGCTTGGAATGCATCGAGTCGCGGGCCAGGAAGGTCACCTGGGATTCGCCGGGACGCGAGAAGGAGATGAGCTTGTCGTACTCGCCGGTCTCCATCAGCTTCTTTTCAATGCGCTCGGTGACCTGCCGCGCCACTTCCTCGGCGCTTGCCCCCGGCCAGTTGGTGCGGATCACCATGGCCTTGAAGGTGAATGGCGGGTCTTCGCTCTGACCCAGCTTGCTGTAGGACAGCGCACCGACGACAGCGAGCAGCAGCATGATGTAGAGAACGATCTGGCGATTGCGCAACGCCCAGGCGGAGAGGTTGAAATCCATCGGGATTACTCCTTCGCCGCCAGTTCGACCACACGGTTATTCCGGTCGACCGGACGTATCTCCTGGCCTTCGCGCAGCACCTGGACACCCGCGACCACCACCCAGTCATTCGGCTTCAGGCCTTCGAGCACCGGCACGGTCTTCTCGCCATAGGCGCCGATACGCACCGGGGCGCGCTTGAGCGTGGACGTCTGCGGATCGACCACCCAGACATAGGGATTGCCCTGCTCCGCCGTCAGCGCCGAGAGCGGCACGGCCAGGGGCACGTCACCCTGGTGGGCAATGAACACCCGGGCGCTCTGACCCAGCTCGGCGGGTATTTCGTTTTCAGTGAAGGCGACGCGGGCAGCGAAGGTACGCGATTGCGGATCGGCCGACGGCGACATTTCCCGGATGCGCCCGGGGAAACGCTGATCCGGCTGCGACCACAGCTCCACGGCCACTTCCTGGCCGACCTTGAAACGACCGAAGGCTTGTTCCGGCAGGCTGATCAGCACCTCACGCTCGCCATCGACGGCCAGGGTGAACACCGTCTGACCGGCAGCCACCACCTGACCGACCTCGACCATGCGCCGCGCGATCACCCCATTCTGCGAGGCCCGCAGGACCGAATAGCCGGCCTGGTTGTTGGCCACATTGAATTCCGCCTTGATCTGCTTCAGGCGCGCCTCACCGGAACGGTAGAGGTTTTCCGCGTTGTCGTACTGCGAGCGGCTGACCAGGTTGCGCGAGAGCAGCGTTTTGTAGCGATCACGCTCGGCCCGCACCATCTGCAGGTTGGCTTCGGCCGCCGCAACCTGGGCCCGGGTCGCTTCCAGTTGCAGGCGCACATCCTGGGGATCGAGTTCGGCCAGCGGCTGGTCCTTCTTGACCAGTTCCCCGACCTCGACCAGACGCTTGGTCACTTTGCCGCCGATGCGAAACGCCAACTCAGGCTCCAGCCGCGCACGCACCTCGCCCGGGTAGGTGTCCATCAGTTCAGCCGACAGCTGTGGCTGCACGACCATGGCCGGGCGAATGACAGGAGCAGCCTGCTCGCCATTGCCGCATGCAGCGAGCAGCACGACCAGACTGAAAGGAACAGCGACGGACAGCGCGTGGCGGAACATGATGAATGACCTTTCGCAAAGGTTTGGAATATTTATACTGCCCGGTATAGTAAAAATAGCAAACTGATCAGTCCAGTATTAAAAATGACCAGTCGACGCAGGATGTGTGCTCAATTGTTTCAGCCAGGGGTGGCGCGATGAGTGGCGATTGGTCAGGTACAGGTCGCGGGTGCAGCGCACGTCAGCCTCAGACAGCGGCAGGCCCTCGACAGAAGAATCACAAGCCCGTGGCGCGCGGTTGGCGTACGCGGGACAATTGACCGGATACCCACGTGAGCACTTCCCCCATGCTGCCACCGAGCAGCGGCCCTGGCCGCCCCAAAGACCCCGCCAAGCGCGACGCGATTCTCGAAGCGGCGAAGACGCTGTTCCTGCGCAATGGCTATGACGGTAGCAGCATGGACGCCATCGCCGCCGAAGCCGGGGTGTCGAAACTCACGGTGTACAGCCACTTCACCGACAAGGAGACGCTGTTCTCGGCGGCGGTGAAGGCCAAGTGCGAGGAACAGGTGCCCGGCCTGTTCTTCGCCCTGCCCGAGGGCGCCCGGATCGAAAACATCCTGCTGAACATTGGTCGTGGCTTCCACGTGCTGATCAACAGCTGCGAATCCGTTGAGCTGCACCGGGTGATGGTGGCCCAGGGCAGTCAGAACCCCAAGCTGTCACGGATGTTCTACGAGGCGGGTCCGCAACAGTTGCTGGATGGCATGGAGCATTTGCTGAGCCAGGCCATGGCTGCCGGACAGCTGGATATCAGCGACATTCCGACGGCCGCCGATCAGTTCTTCTGCCTGGTCAAGGGCGGCGCCAATTTCCGCCTGCTGGTCGGCTGCGGTGAGCCGCTGCAGGGCGCGGACGCTGAACAGCACATCGATTCGGCGGTGGCCATGTTCATGCGCGCCTACGCGCCGCGCTGAACCACCCTCAGGCGCCGGCTTCCAGCTTCTTCTTCGGGTAGATGTCGTAGCGGCTGGATTTGCCCTCCAGCGCATAGCCCGGCTTGGTGCCGTCGATGGTCGGCGCCTTGCGCGGGCGCTTCACCACCACCCGGTGGCTGGCCAGCTGCAGGGCCGCCGCCAGCAGCGCCGGGGCGTCCAGGTCATCGCCGACGAAGGGACGGAACAGACGCATCTCTTTTTTCACCAGCGCGCTCTTGTCGCGGTGCGGAAACATCGGATCGAGGTAGATCACCTGGGGCGGTTCGCCCTGCCACGCTGTAATCAGATCAATGGCGTTGCCCGTCAGCAGCTTCATACGCGCCACGATCGCCCCCACTTCCGCATCGCCCGCAGCCCGCGCCAGGCCATCTTCCAGCAGCGCAGCGATCAACGGCTGACGCTCGATCAGGGTCATCGAGCAGCCGAGGCTGGCCAGTACGAATGCATCGCGCCCCAGGCCAGCGGTGGCATCCAGTACCCGCGGGCGAATGCCGGACTGCACGCCCACCGCCTTGGCGATCATCTGCCCGCTGCCACCGCCGAACAGACGCCGGTGCGCCACCGCCCCTTCAACGAAATCCACCCGCACCGGTCCCGGTGCCTGCGGGCCCAGTTCCACCAGCTGCAGGCCGGTTTCGCCCAGTTGCAGGGCGAAATCGCTCTCCCCCTCCTGCGCCAGGCCCAGGCGTTCAGCCCACGCAGAGGCAGCGGCGGCCAGGTGTGGCGCGAGGGCATCCATGCGGACAGTGGCTATAGGCCGTTCGTTTGTCATGAAGAAATGTGCTCAAAAAATGTTCAACACGACGGCTTTGCCGCCGATAACCGATTAACGCGGCATTTTGCCAGACCCGGCGCACTCCGACCGCACAGAGTTGATCATGCTCGACGCCACCCACGCTCCTCGTCCGCCCGCAAGCAGTGCACTGCCTCACCTGGAGCGTGACCTCGAGGCCGGCATGCGCGACTCGCTGGACTACCAGATCCTGCGCCGCACCCTGATGCCGGAGGCCCCGGCGACCGAGCCTGCTCCGCCAGCGTCCGAGCCGGCTGCCACACCGGCCAGCGAACCGGTGGCGATTGCCCAGCAGGCCGAAGACTTCCTGAGCGTGGTCGAACAGCGCGAGCTGAACCTGACCATCACCATTCCTGCCCAGCCGCAGAAAACCGACCCACTGGTGCTGGATCTGGCTGGCAACGGCTTCAGCACCAGCGGTTTGCAACGCACCGTGACCTTCGACCTGGATGCGGATGGCCGGCGCGAGCAGATCAGCGTGCCGACCGGCGACGATGCCTTGCTGGCCCTGGACCGCAACGGCAATGGCCGGATCGATGACGGCCGGGAGCTGTTCGGTGATCAGCACGGCGCCCGCAACGGCTTCGCCGAGCTGAGTAAATTCGATGATAACCAGGACGGTCGTATCGACGCCCAGGATGCGGTATTCGAGCGGTTGAGCCTGCTGCGTTTCGACGCCGCCGGGCGGCAGCACAGCCAGAGCCTGGCCCAGGCCGGCGTCAGTGCCATCCGCTTGGACGCCCGCGACGTGCAGATCGCCCTGGGGGCCTACGATGAGATCGCCCAGCTCGGTCACCTCGAGTTCGCCGACGGACGCACCGGCACCGCTGCGGACCTGCTGCTCGCCAGCCGCTAGCGGCACATGCGGAACAGGCCCATATCGACATGGAAATGGTCGCGGTGGGCCTGGTTGTACTCCGGCCCCAGGGTGGTGTTGAAACTCTCGCAGGCGGCATCCCGCACCCGGCGCAGAAAGCGCGCGTTGTCGCCCTCCCCCGGCCAGTCCTTCAATACGCTGACCCGGCGCCCATCCGCCAGGCGGAAGCCAACGATATCCAGGGCATTGGCGCTGGCGTGCTGGCTACGGCGCTGACTGCCGGCGATGGAGCGGCAGGCAAAGCTGCCAACATGCTCGATCCGCGTGATCGGTTGCCCGAACACCTCCTGCGCGGCCGGTTGCAGACCGTGCCGCTCGAACAGGGCGAACGCCGCCGCCAGCGGGCAGGTGGCGATGAAGCTGCTGCTGAAGGACACACCAGACGCCTGCACCCGCACGGTGTTTTCCAGCGGGCAGTCCGGCGTCGGCTGGCTGTCGGCCAGCGCCACGTAGCGCAGCGGTGAGGTGGCCAGGGCCTGCTCGCACAGACCGTGGTCATCCTGCAGACGCCAGAGCTTGAACGAGGTCAGCAGGTTCGGAGTATCGCGGATGTCCAGCGGCGCCCAGGGGTCCCAGCGCGACGGGATCTCGATCCACTTCTGATAAACGGCCAATGGCCCGCCCAGCACCACCACCAGCAACAACAGCCAGATAAACCGCGCCATGCCCACTCAGCGCTTGAACAGGTCGTTGAGCGTGGCAAAGGGCATCGCCTGCCCCACTTCCGCGAGGCTGCCGCGAGTGGCCAGGGCCTGGGCCGCGTCGTAGAAGGCGCCGTATGCCGCACGAGCCATGCACGAGCCCAGGCTGACACGCTTGACGCCCAGCGCCGCCAGCTCGGGCAACGACAGCGTCAGGGCCGGCGAACCGACCAGTACGTTCACCGGACGTGGCGCCACGGCGCTGACGACTGCGGCGATCTCTTCCCGGGTGGTCAGGCCCGGCGCGTAGAGCACATCCGCCCCCGCCTCGGCGTACGCCACCAGGCGCCGGATGGTGTCGTCCAGGTCGCAGCGGCCATGCAGGTAGTTCTCCGCCCGGGCGGCCAGGGTAAAGGTGAATGGCAGGCTACGCGCAGCGGCCACGGCGGCCTGGATGCGTTCGACGGCCAGTTCGAGGGGATAGATCGGGGAGGCGGCCTGCCCATTGGCATCTTCGATGGAGCCGCCGACCAGGCCGATGCGGGCGGCCAAGGCGATGGTCTCGGCGCAGGATTCGGGATCATCGCCGTAGCCATTTTCCAGGTCGGCTGCCACCGGCAGCGTTGTGGCCTCGACGATGGCTCTGGCGTTGTCGAGACACTCGTCCCGTGACACCTGCCCTTCAGCGTCTGGACGGCCCAAGGAAAACGCCAGGCCGGCGCTGGTCGTCGCCAACGCCTCGAAGCCTAGGGCGGCGAGTATTTTGGCCGAGCCGGCGTCCCAGGGATTGGGCAGGATCAGTAAGCCGTCGCGCTGATGTAATGCCCGGAAAGCCTCGCCACGTTGCGCCTGCGTCTGCATGTCAGTCCTCCGCTTCGATGCCTCACCTTGAAGCGTAACGCGTGCGCAGGCAAGCCTCTGCCAGGGCTCAGAGCAGCCCCAGTTGCTCCGCTGCCGGCTCGATGTCCGGCGCGTTCAGGGCAGGCAGCCCCGGCAGGCGTTCTCGTAACAAAGTATGAAAACGCAGGGCCTGGGCGGCGGCCAGGTGGTTGTCCGGTGTGTGCAGGAATACGCAGGGCGTGAGGTCCTGTTCGATCCAGCCCGCCACCTTGTCCACCCAGGGCAGAAGGAAGGGTTCATTGGCCTCGAGGTCCGGCCCGCCGATGAAGCGCACCTGGGGGCTGTCGCTGAACGCCGTGGGGCGAATCGGCAGGCGCGGCTTTTTCGACTGCGCGTGCAGCACCGCCGGGTCGGATGATTGGCAACTGAACAGCGCCCGGGAATCCAGGCAGATGCGCTCCACACCCAGGCCGTGCAGCAGTCGGTTTAGCGCCCGTTCCTCCTCGCCCTTGGCGAAGAACGCCGGGTGCCGCACCTCCACCGCCACGCGGCGCCCGGAGAACGCTTCCAGCCAGGTGGCCAGCTCTCCCAGGCGCGGCGGGCCGAATGCAGCGGGCAACTGCAGCCAGAGCGGCGACACGCGTTCGCCCAGGGGCGCCAGCAGCTTCAGGAATGACTCGGTCTGGGGAAACTGATCCCGCAGGTCGCCCTCGTGGCTGACGTCACGGGGCAGCTTGGCGCAGAAACGGAAATCAGCGGGCATCTGCTCTGCCCAGCGCTGGACGGTTTCTGCCGAGGGCCGGGCATAGAACGTGGTGTTGCCTTCCACCGCGTTGAACAGGCGGCAATAGTGAGCCAGGCGCTCGGCGGGACGCAGGTCGTCGGGGTAGATGCTGCCGTGCCAGGCGGCTTCGCTCCAGGAGGGGCAACCGAGAAAATAAGCGGGGGCAGTACTCACCAGTGTCTGTCGCGAGCCGGGATCAGGCGAACAGGTCGAGACCCAGCACTTGCTGCGCGTCGGACTCGGTGGCGAAGGAGGCGGTGCTGCTGTAGCTGGCAATGGCCTGGGCGGCACGGTTGCTCATGGACTGCTGGTAGCCGAGATTCTGCGCACGTGTGGGCAGGTTATCGCCACCGGCATTGGACGCCTCGACCTTGCGGGTCTGTGGCGTCTGCTCGAACCCCTGGGTGCTGCCCGGCAGCGCAGGTTGTTCCCGGCGCGCCTCTACCTCACGCTGGGCTTCGCGAAACGGCGTGACGGCCGTCCCTGAACGAGGGCCGCGATCGGGCGAGTAAGCGGGTATTGAACCGTCGATGCGCATCAGTTACTGCTCGGCGAAAATCGCCAACCGGGTTGAGGTGATGGCAATTTAGCTGCGCCAACGCAGCTTGGCAATGCACCATCGGTCTTACGGCCGTTCATATGACCAATGGCGCCAGCCGCGTGCGATCTAGACGGGTTGCTTGGGGGTGGCGACCTTGTCGCGCAGGTACACCGGCTGGGCGTCGTCGGCCGCAACGGCCTCGCCACGGCTCCAGGCAAAACGCGCCAGGTTCAGCAGGTCTTCGGCGTGGGGCAACAGGCCGTTGTCGCTGCCCTGGATCGCCACCGGCATCCGCGCGGCATAGGTACCCCAGCCAGTACCCGCGCCGAACCACTCACCCGAGGCATCGCGTGGCAGGCTGACCTGTTCGGGTGGCAGCACCGCCTCGACTCCGGCCAGGCGCATTTCGCCCTGGTCGTTGCGGTAGCAACCCCAGTACACCTCATCCATACGTGCATCGATGGCCGCTGCGACCTGGTTGGCGCCCTGTTCACGCAGGGAGCGCTGGGCCAGCACCGCCAGGTTCGACACCGGCAGCACCGGGCGGTCGAGAGCGAATGCCAGGCCCTGCACAACGCCAATGGCGATACGCACACCGGTAAAGGCACCGGGACCGCGACCGAACGCAATCGCGTCCAGGGCCGACAGCGGTACACCGGCGTTTGCCAGCAACTGCTTGATCATCGGCAACAGACGCTGGGCGTGCATGCGAGGGATCACCTCGTAATGACTGGTCACCCGGCCCTCGTGCAACAAGGCAACGGAGCAGGCTTCGGTGGCGGTATCCAGGGCCAGCAGAGTGGTCATCGGGGTTCAGGCAGGTCAGCGGAATGGGCGGGCATTAAAACGGTTTGGCGCTTTTTTTTCCAGCGCCATGGGATGCGCGGAGCGCTACAGCCGCCGCGCGCAACAGGCATCCCAGGTGCGCAGCAGCGTGACGTCACCATTTTTCGATGACGGGTTTCGCGTCCCAGGCCTTCAGCGGCTCTTTCGACCAGGTGCCATAGCCGGCATTGGGGAAGACGATCCACTCGACACCCCATTTCCCGGCCTCGGCATCGACGCTGGCGCGTTGCTCTGACACGGGCGTCTTGCGGAAGCGGGCGTCGAAGTCATGCAGGGTATCGCCCAGCAGCATCACGATCTGGTAGTCGGCGGCGACGATTGCCCGCCGCTCGATCTTGGGCGGTCCGAGCAGCAACACGCTTTGCGCACTGACCTGCGGCAAATCGAGCTTTTGCAGGGTCTCCAGGGTGTGCGCCTTCTGCTCGTCCGAACGGTCCGAGACGTAGCGGATGACCACCCCCAGGCTGTCGGCGTGTTCGAGGAATTTCTTCGCCCCCGGAATCAGGGTCGGGGTGCCATCGCGCTCCCAGGGCAGCCAGGTGTCCCAGCCATCGTAGGTGTGACAGTTGGCCAGGTCCCGGGCCAACAGGGCGGAGTTGTCGATCACCGTTTCATCCACGTCGGTGACGATGGCCAGTTTCGAGGGGTCGTCCGCAGCCGCCACCGCAGCATCCAGCTTCAGTGTGGCGATGTTGTAGGCCTGCAGCTGCAACGCCCGGACCTCTGCCGATTGCTGCTGAAAGCGCAACGCCATGGTGAACTCGCTCACCGAGCAGTCGGCTGCCTTCGACTCGGCAAACGCGACAGAACCACTCAACGCCAGCGCTGCCAGGGCGAACTGGGCGCAGCCAAACCGTGTGTTGTCGATCATGAATTCACTCCTGTGTGATGGCGGCCGACCCGAAACCCATACCTGGGCCCTCAGCACCCGGCCCGCTATTCGGGAACGACCTTGGCGTGTCGCCGGCAGCCCCCAATCCCCAGAAACGACAACGGCCCGCAAGCGGGCCGTTGGCAATCACCGTTCAGTAACCTTAGCTGAGTGCAGCCAGAACCTTGGCGGTGATCTGGTCGACCGACCCCACGCCGGCGATGGCGCTGTACTTCGGGGTGCCTTCAGCGGCGGCCAGCTTCTGGTAGAAGTCCACCAGCGGCTTGGTCTGCGAATGGTAGATGGACAGGCGATGACGCACGGTCTCTTCCTTGTCGTCTTCGCGCTGGATCAGGTCGTCACCGGTTTCGTCGTCCTTGCCGGCGACTTTCGGTGGGTTGTGCTCGGTGTGGTATACGCGACCCGAGGCCGGGTGCACGCGACGACCGGCGATACGGCCAACGATTTCTTCGTCATCGACGGCGATCTCGACCACGTTGTCGATGGTCACGCCTGCTTCCTTCAGGGCTTCAGCCTGAGGAATGGTGCGTGGGAAGCCATCGAACAGGAAGCCATTGGCGCAATCCGGCTGAGCGATGCGCTCCTTGACCAGGTTGATGATCAGGTCATCGGAGACCAGGCCACCGCTGTCCATGACGCTCTTGGCAACCAGGCCCAGCTCGGTGCCGGCCTTGACCGCTGCGCGCAGCATGTCGCCCGTGGAGATTTGCGGAATGCCGAACTTCTTGGTGATGAAGCCAGCTTGGGTACCTTTACCGGCACCGGGCGCCCCCAACAGAATCACGCGCATCGATGTGCTCCTCAAGATTTAAAGTAGTAATCGTCGGACTCGCCTCATGGGGCCAATCTCAGAATAGGTTTCAGCAGGGCCGCAAGCTGGCTACAAACTGCCAAAGGCCGATCAAGATACACAGCACACCCCCACCGCACAAGCCACCGGAAGTCGGATGAAGACGGGCCTCCAGTAGGCCCGAAATGTGCTCGCGACAGCCCCGAAAACGCCCTGCCGGGGCTGCCGAAAAGCGCACGCCATCACAGTCTCAACCGGTGTTGCGCAGCCCTGCGGCGATGCCCGCCACACTGACCAGCAGAGCTTGCTGCAACGGGCTATCCGCCTCGTTTTCACGCTGCCGGGAACGGGCCAGCAACTCCGCCTGAAGCAGGTGCAGGGGGTCGAGGTAGGTGTTGCGCACGCTGATCGATTCCAGGGTCTCGGGGCTGTGCGCGAGCAGTTGGGACTGTCCGGTCAAACCCTGTACGGCGACACAGGCCTGCGACAATAGGTCGCGTAAATGCGCACCCAGTGGTCGCAGCTCCTCCGAGACCAGGCGCTCGTCGTAAAGACGGGCAATGGCCCCGTCCGCCTTGGCCAGGACCATTTCCAGCATGTCGATGCGCGTGCGGAAGAATGGCCAGTGTTCACGCATCTGCCCGAGCAACTGGCCCTCGCCACGCTGCAGCGCGCTGGCCAGGGCGTACTCCCAGCCCAGCCAGGCCGGCAACATCAGGCGCGTCTGGGTCCAGGCGAAGATCCACGGGATCGCCCGCAGGCTCTCTACTCCGCCCTCCCGGCGCTTGGCCGGGCGGCTGCCCAGCGGCAGTCGTCCGAGCTCCTGCTCTGGCGTGGCCTGGCGGAAGTACTCGACGAATTGCGGGTGCTCGCGCACCACGCTGCGGTATGCGGTGACGCCATCAGCCGCCAGTTTGTCCATCAGCTCGCGCCAGGCGGGCTCCGGCGTCGGCGGCGGCAACAGGGTGGCTTCGAGCACGGCGGCCAGGTACAGATTGAGGTTTTGCTCGGCGATATCCGGCAGGCCGAATTTGAAACGAATCATTTCGCCCTGTTCGGTGGTGCGGAATCGTCCTACAACCGAACCGGGCGGCTGCGACAGAATCGCCGCGTGGGCCGGACCGCCGCCACGCCCGACGGTGCCACCGCGACCGTGGAACAGCAGCAGCTCGACCTGATGCTCGGCGCAGATCTTCACCAGGGTTTCCTGGGCCCGGTACTGGGCCCAGGCTGCCGCCGTGGTGCCGGCATCCTTGGCTGAGTCGGAATAGCCGATCATCACTTCCTGCGGGCCGTGCAGACGGGCGCGGTAGCCATGCAGCCGGAGCAGGCGGTCGATCACCGTACCGGCGTTGTTCAGGTCCGCCAGGGTTTCGAACAGCGGCACCACGCGCATCGGGCGTTGCAGCCCGGCTTCCTTCAACAGCAGTTGCACCGCCAGGACATCCGAGGCGGAGCCGGCCATGGAAATCACGTAGGAGCCCAGCGACGCCGCGGGGGCAGCCGCCACTTCACGACAGGTCGCCAGCACTTCGGCGGTGTCGCCACTGGGTTTGAAGTGCCCGGGCAACAAGGGGCGACGGCTTTCCAGCTCGGTCAGCAGGAACGCCAGGCGAGTGTCTTCGTCCCACTCGGCGTAATTGCCCAGCCCCAGGTAGTCGGTGATTTCGCTCAGCGCCGCAGCGTGACGGGTGGAGTCCTGGCGCACATCCAGACGCACCAGGAACAAACCGAAGGTCGCGGCCCGGCGCAGGCAATCGAGCAGCGGCCCGTCGGCGATCACGCCCATGCCGCAGGCGTGCAGCGACTGGAAGCACAGTTCCAGCGGCGCCATCAGATCCCGGTTGTCCTGTAACACCGCCGCCGACGCCGTCGGCTGGCCGTGCAATGCCTCCTGCGCCCAGGCGCGGGTGGCGCGCAGGCGTTCGCGCAGTTGCTTGAGCACATGGCGGTAGGGTTCGGCACTGTCCCCGGCCTGGGCACGCAGCTCCGGGCTGGCCTGCTGCATCGACAGGTCGGCAGCCAGGCTGTCGACATCACGCAGGTACAGGTCAGCGGCCATCCAGCGCGCCAGCAGCAGCACCTCGCGGGTCACGGCGGCGGTCACGTTGGGGTTGCCGTCGCGGTCGCCGCCCATCCAGGAGGCGAAGCGGATCGGCGCCGCCTCCAGCGGCAAGCGCAGGCCGGTGGCCTGGTGCAGGGCCTGGTCCGCCTTGCGCAACACCGTCGGCACGGCCTGCCACAGGGAATGTTCGATCACCGCGAAGCCCCATTTCGCTTCGTCCACGGGGCTGGGGCGGCTGCGGCGGATTTCTTCGGTGTGCCAGGCCTCGGCGATCAGGCGCTGCAGACGCTCGGCGACCTCCTGGCGTTCGGCCTCGGACAAGTCGCTGTGGTCCTGGGTCGCCAGTTGGGCGGCCATCGCGTCGTACTTCTGGATCAGGGTCCGGCGCGCCACTTCGGTGGGGTGGGCGGTGAGCACCAGCTCCACCTCCAGCCGGCCGACCTGCCGTGCCAGCGCCTCGGGCTGATGCCCGCCGGCCAACAGCCGCTGCAGCAATTCGGGCAGCACCCGCGATTCGAATGGCTCGGGCTCGTCCGGCGAGCGGCGGCGAATGCGGTGATATTGCTCGGCGATGTTCGCCAGGTTGAGGAACTGGTTGAACGCCCGGGCAACGGGCAACAGTTCGTCATCATCGAGGCTGTCGAGGGTGGCGCTGAGTTGCTCGGCGCCCTCCTCCGAGCCCCGCCGCGCGGCTTTGGCACCCTTGCGGATGCGTTCGATCTTGGCCAGGAACTCCTCGCCATGCTGGGCGCTGATGGTGTTGCCGAGCAACTCGCCGAGTTGATGAACGTCCTCGCGCAGACGTGCGTCGATTTCTGCCATGGCTGACTCTCCGCTGATCCCTGAAGCCCAAGAGTGCCCAGCGCGACAGGTTCTTACAAGGGCTCGACACCGAACCGATGGCCGTTGCATGCGGTCTAGGCTTATAAGGGCGGACCTCACAAAGGCTCGCTCCCGACACCTGACCGCAACGTGGCCTACCACGAGTCGCCACAGGATGAGGACACCATGAAGATTCGCGAGCTTGTTAGCCATTGGGAACAGAATGCAAAGGGCCGCCTGAGCATGAGCCCTTACCATATCCACCTGGACCTTGAAGCCGCTGCACGCCTGGCCGCTTTGTCCGAGATGTACCCCAAGCGACGCCCGGAAGACATCATCGGCGAGCTGATCGGCGCCGCCCTGGAAGAACTGGAAACCAGCCTGCCCTACGTCAAAGGCAGCCAGGTGGTGGCCACCGATGAAGAAGGCCATCCGCTGTACGAAGACATCGGCCCCACGCCCCGCTTCCTGGCCCTGTCACGCAAGTACCTGCACGACATGATCAATCAGCAGGACAGCACCAGCCACTGACGCACGCTCCTTCCGCCCTCCCGCTTCCTGTCGGAAGTGGGACGGTGCGCGCCCGTTCAAAATTAAACCCACCAAACCGCTTCAACCCCTGCTAATCCGCAGGAATTTTAAAATCTTGTAATTTTTTTTGAACGTTTCGGCTTTTCCCGGACTCAGAAAAACATGCCGCGCCGACCAACGGTCATTGCTGACGCCGCAGATGCCGCCCCGAGCCGCTCTGCCTTCGCAACCCCGGTCCGAGCGTTGGCTGGTGACCATCATGGGAACCGAATCTGAATCAGGAAACTCGCAATGGAGCTGAAACCATGATCATCAAGCCACGTACCACGCTGCACAGCTGGAAACTCGCTGCCCTGGCCATCGGTAGCACTCTGGTGCTCGCTGGCTGCGCCAGCAACCCGCCTACCGAGCAACTGGCCGTGAGCCAATCGGCGGTCAATAACGCCGTGAGCGCCGGCGGTACCGAGTTCGCCGCCGTGGAAATGAAAGCGGCGCAGGACAAGCTCAAGCAGGCCGAGCTGCAGATGCACGAAGAAAATTACGAAGAAGCCAAGCGCCTCGCCGAACAGGCGGAATGGGACGCTCGCGTTGCCGAACGCAAGACCCAGGCGGCCAAGGCCGAAAAAGCCCTACAGAACGCCCAGCAGGGCATTCAGGACCTGCGTGAAGAAAGCCTGCGCGGCACCCAGACGTTGCCTCAGACCGGCAATTGAGCCCGGCGCGCACTGACTCCACTCAATAGATAAAGGATGACCTGACCATGCGTAATCACGTAATGATTCCTGCCCTGCTGGCCCTGAGCGTTGGACTTGCCGCTTGTTCGTCGCAGCCCAACGTCAACCTTGAACAGGCGCGCAGCAACTACGCGACCCTGCAGACAGATCCGCAGGCCAGCAAGCTCGCCGCGCTGGAAACCAAGGACGCGAGCGACATGCTCGACAAGGCCGAACAGGCCTACCGCAACGACGCCGATGAGAAGCGCGTCGACCAGCTGTCCTACCTGACTACCCAGCGTGTCGAAGTCGCTCGCCACACCATCGCCCTGCGCACCGCCGAAGAAAACCTCGAGCAGACCGCTGCCCAGCGCGCTCAGGCCCGACTCGACGCCCGCGACCAGCAGATCCGCAAGTTGCAGATGGACCTGCAGGCCAAGCAGACCGAGCGCGGCACCCTGGTGACCTTCGGTGACGTGCTGTTCGACGTCGACCGCGCCGAGCTGAAGACCAATGGCCTGGGCAATGTGAACAAGCTGGCGACCTTCCTCCAGGAAAACCCGGAGCGCAAGGTGATCATCGAGGGTTATACCGACAGCACCGGCAGCGCCAGCCACAACCAGAGCCTGTCGGAGCGCCGAGCCAACTCGGTGCGCACCGCGCTGGTGAAAATGGGCGTGTCCCCCGAGCGCATCGTCACTCAGGGTTATGGCAAGGAATACCCGGTCGCCAGCAACAGCGACGCATCGGGCCGTGCCATGAACCGCCGTGTCGAGGTGACCATCTCCAACGACGCGAAACCGGTAGCGCCCCGCTCCTCGCTAAGCCAGGGCTGAGCAACCGCTCCCTGACGAAAGCCCCACTCCGGTGGGGCTTTTTTATGGGTCGCTGGCAGCCTGGATACCGCCGCGCCGCGAAACGCCGAAATGCCGAAACGAAAACGCCCGATGCGAGATCGGGCGTCTGGGCAGGGCGCTCGATCCGGCTACGTACCATGTAGGAGCGGCCTTGGCCGCGAGCCCGACGGTCTGTGTGATGCATCGATCGAGGTATAGAGCGAAAAGCTCGCGGGCAATCGGAATGCCGCTCAGCCGCTCCTACAATTGAGCCCGCGACAGGGCGCTATCGACCCAGGCTACGTACCCTGTAGGAGCGGCCTTGGCCGCGAGCTCGGCGGTCGGTTTGATGCATCGGTAGAGGCGTCGAGCAAAAAGCTCGCGGGCAAGCCCGCTCCTACAATTGAGCCCGCGACAGGGCGGTCGATCCGGCTACATTGGCAGGCACGTATGCCGGCCCTTACTGGGCCGCGCCGCCCATACCGCCGGTGCAACGCACAGCCTGTTTGCGCTGATCGACCAGCACACCGGTCAGGCCCTTCTGCTCCATGTCGAACAGCACCACGATGCCGTCGATGCATTGCGCCACCTGGCTGGCGGGCTTGAGCGACACCTTGTAATCCTCACCGGGGACGGTCTTGAGCATGGTGAACTCGGACAGCAGCAGCGCGTCTTCCGGCTTGGCGACGTGCAGGTAGCCGTAGTAACCCAGTACGGCCACCGTGGCGCAGATGCTGCCAACACCAGTGAGGATCAGGGGGATAACGTTGCGTTCGCTTTCGCTCATTGTGGACTCTCAGGATTGGGGACTTCAGCCAGACGCCGCAGGCCGGTAAAACCGCGCGGATCGCTCATGAACAGCAGCATGACCTGGCGCCAGGTCGGGTCGGCAAAGGTTTGCACATGCCCGCCACGGGTCGGCTGGAACAACCGCGGCGGGGGCGCAGCTTGATACAAGCGCACGCCATTGGAAAGCGGCACGATGTCATCGTCAAGGCTGTGGTAAAGCAACAGCGGCAAACCCTCTAGCCGGGACATCGACCGAATGGCACTGTCACCGTCCGGCACCAGCCAGCTCAGAGGCACCTGCAGCGGCCAGGTCAGCCAGGCCGTGCTCAGGGCATAACGGGCACTGTCACGGTAACTGGCCGGTACCCCATCGAGCACCAGCGCCGACAGTTTCTCCCGTTGCTGCGGGTGTTCGGCCAGGTAGTGCACGGCCAGCGCACCGCCCAGGCTCTGCCCCAGCACGTACAGCGGCGCGCCCTGGGTTTCCTGCGCCTCGTCCAGCCAGGTAAAGGCGGCGTCGATATCCTGGTAGATCGCCGGCAGGCTCGGCTTGCCCTCGGACAGGCCATAGCCACGGTAATCCAGCATCAGCACCTGGTAACCCTGCTCCGGTAGCCACCAGCTGCCGCCCAGGTGGGTGGCGAGGTTGCCGCCATTGCCATGCAGGTGCAGCACCGTACCTTTCAGCTCGACGCCCTCTTTAACCGGCAGCCACCAGGCATGCAGGCGCGTACCGTCCTCGGCACGCAGGGTCACGTCGCGGTACTCCAGCTTGGCTCGTTCCGGGGTGAACGGCAGGCCACGCTCGGGATAGAACAGCAGCCCGCTGCAACCGGACAGCAGCACAGCTGCCAGGAGCAGGCCGAGGCTACGCATCACTGCTTGCCGCCGGCGCGCACTTCCTCACGCGCACGGAACGTGGCCTCGTAGACCCGCTCGGCCAGTCGCGAGAACGGCAGGCTCTGCACCCACACCGTGCCGGTGCCCTTGAGGGTCGCCAGGAGAATGCCTTCACCGCCGAACAGCATGCTGCGCAGACCGCCGGCCAGGGCGATGTCGTAGTCGATGCCGCTGGTGAAACCCACCAGGCAACCGGTGTCCAGGCGTAGGGTTTCGTTGTTCAGTTCCTTGCGAATCACTGTGCCGCCCGCGTGCACGAAGGCCAGGCCGTCGCCCTGCAGCTTCTGCAGGATGAAGCCTTCGCCGCCAAAGAAGCCGGCGCCCAGGCGCTTGTTGAAACTGATGCCGACCGACGTGCCGTGGGCCGCACAGAGAAAGGCATCCTTCTGGCAGATCAGGGTACCGCCGATGTCTGCCAGTTGGATCGGCACTACGGTGCCCGGGTACGGCGCCGCGAACGCCACGCGTGCCTGCTTCTTGCCGGCGTTGGAGAAGTGCGTCATGAACAGCGACTCCCCCGTGAGCATGCGTTTGCCGGCGCTCCACAGCTTGCCCAGCACCCCGCTTGCCGCCCCATCGCCCATGCGCGTCTCGAAGCGCACGCCATCGGTCATGTAGTTCATCACCCCGGCCTCGGCGATCACCGTTTCACCAGGGTCGAGGATGATCTCCACGCTCTGCGCGGACGTGCCGAGGATTTCGTAGTCGAGTTGATGGCTGGGCATGTGCAGACCTCCTTGATTCCTGGGCTACCGAGTTTCACCGGACCACTATGGACTGAGTAGGGTGGATGTCGCTTTTTACATTCACCAAGGCGGCGGATCGATGGAGCGTGACCCACTTACGTACGACAAAACCGTGGCGCGCCCCGCCGATCACTTGCGCCCGAGGGTCCGCAGGATGCGCAGGAACAGGTTGATGATGTCCATGTACAGGGCAGCAGCGCTGTCGATCGCATTGTCCACGGTCTTCGGAATCTGGTTGGCACGTCCCCAGTCATAGCCGATGTACCCGCAGAAGATCAGCACCACGATCCAGTCGAGAATCTCATGGTGGATACCGAACACGAAAATCTCCACCAGTTCCACCACAATCACCAGCAGCAGCGCTATCGACAGCGCCGACGCGATCCGCTGGAAGAACGCCGGAAACAGAGTGCCCAGCACCATCATCGCCACGGTCACCATCGCCGTGATGCGGATTGCCTGCAGCACCAGGTCCGGGCTGTAGCGGCTGACCACCAGGTTGACGATCAGGCCGAACGGCACCACCACCAGGTTGTAGCCGATGAAACTCACCCCTGGATGACGGGAACGGCTGAACAGGTAGACGCCAAGGAGGCACGACGCGAAGTAACCGCCGAAAAACACCCAAGTATTGATGCTGCGAATCCACTCCACACTGACGTTGCCCACCATCCACCAGTTGACCAGAAAGCCCCACAGCAGGGTCAGCCCGATGATCAGGTTGTAGGCCCCCGGGCTGATGATCCGGTCAGTGAATTGCCCCTGCCGTTCGAATACCGAATGTTCCATGTCGTACTCCCTGTACATAAGTGTGCGCACCGACAGTGCTGGATGCGGAAATGGCATCCAGTCACTGGGTGCTGCGTAGGTGTTTGAGCGTTGCCGTGAAGGACGACCCCGCGTTGATGCGGGGCCGGTGCAGCCGAGTCAGAGGATGTTGGCGTAGTCGGCTTCGATCCTGTCCAGGCTGAGATGGTTGAGGAAGTTGGAGAAGCACATCCAGGCCGACAGCGAGTTGAGGTCGCGGAACTGCTGGGGCAGGTACTTGGGCGCGGTCACCAGGCCTTCATCGACCAGTTGGCGCAGGGTGCGCATGTCTTCCAGGGTGGTCTTGCCGCAGAACAGCAGCGGGATCTGCTCCAGCTTGCCTTTGCGCACGGCCAGCTGGATGTAGTTGTAGATCATGATGAAGCCTTTCAGGTAGGACAGGTCCTTGGTGAAAGGCAGGCCAGTGGGACTGGAACCGCGGAAGGCCCGACTGGCGTTGCTGTAGCTCTGCTCCAGGCTGAAACCCTGCTCGCGGTAGAAATCGCAGACCTGAATGAAATCCGCGCCCTGCTCGGCCATGTGGATCGCGCGGGTGCGGTTGGTCAGTTTGCGCAAACGGGTCGGGTAGGAGGCAAAGGCGATGACCTCCATCAGGATCGCCAGGCCTTCCTGGGTCACGGTGGACGAAGGCGGCCCCTTGGACAGGAAGGTGCAGATCGGCTGGTTCTGGCCGTTCAGGGTGGTGGCAACGTGCACCAGGCCCTCGTGCACTTCCAGCGCCTTGACGTCGCGCTCGTTGAACATCGCGTCGGCGCGGATCTTGATGTAATCGGCGCCGGCCGCGGCGTCAGCCAGGATACCGTCGGACTCGAAGACACGGATGGTGCCCTCCTCCTCGCCAAATACCAGATTCAGCCGACTTTGCAGCAGCTGCACGGCATCCTTGGCGGTCAGGGTCTTGGGTTCGTCCTTGAGGTCACCACGGTCATCGATCTTGTTCAGGAAGTCGGAGAACATCATGCCGAGGTCGGCCAGGGTCGGATCACCTGCGTGGAAGGCGTCGGAAGCGGCGCCGTAGAGCTCCTGGGAGATCAGACCGAAGTCCGGGGTGCCGCGCGCTTCGAGCATGCGGATCACCATGCGGTACTCGCGGCACATGCGGCGCATGATCTGCCCGACCGGGTTGAACTGGCCCAGCTGGCGCGTGATGTCGCGCTCTATGTTCTGCAGCTCCAGCTTCTTCGCCGCCGGGTCGAACGCCAGCGGCCGGCTTTCGTAGTACGCCTGGTCGACGGCGGGCAGTTCCCTGCCCTTGCTCTTGAGGAACTGCGTGCGCACGTTGTCGTCCCACTTCACCGCGTCCAGCACGCGGATCGGGGTTTGTGCCTCGACGATACGGTCGGACAGCGCCCGCACGATCAATTGGTAGTCGTCCAGCTCTCGGTGACTGTTCATCAGGCCCTCGATGTTGCGGTCATGGCGCTCACGGCCCTACACGCTGATAACGCGCCACCTCGACGAAGACGTCGGAATTGGCCTGGTCATCCAGGTAAGCGAAGACCTTGTCCAGCGGGCTGGTGATCAGCGCAGCATCACCATGGGGCGTCTCGACGGCGGTACCTTCCAGTTGCCCCTGTTCCAGCTCCTGCAGGACCCGGTCGATGTCGAGGTTATAGATGACCAGCTCGCTGTCAGTGGTCAGCTCGAAGCCGGCAATGGCGAAATTCGCCCCCAGGCTCTTCGGCAGGCCCGCCGACAGGTACCAGCGGCGCCCGTGGTGGGAGACCGTGAAACTGTATTCGGTGAGGCTATCCAGGTTGTCCGGGCTGTCTTCATAGGTTTTCGCCTTGTAGACATTGGAGCCGGCCCGGATGATTTCCAGGTACTGCTGCTCACCCCACTCGTTCTTGCGCGCCCATTCGCCGAGCAGCGGTATGGGAGCCGCCTCGTTGGCCGGAATCGGATCCTTGAACGTAACCAGGCAACCACTCAACAACAGAAATGACACGGCGACCAATACGCGCCAGGCGTTCATTTTGCGCTCCTTAGTGCAGCGATCCGGATATCCATTTACCAACAGGCTGCATCGCCGCCCTCAGGCCGGTCAAGGCCGGCGGATGCTCATGTACCGCACGCCACCCGGCGTCGGCGCCGATCAGAGCCCCAGCACCAGATGCATGTAGCGCTTAAGAATGGCCAGCATGCCCTCGTTGTCCAGGTGTTCGACGCCATCCAGCAGGCCCTGATACTCCATCCGCAGGATAATAGCCGTCAATAGCTTGGCATCCTGCTCGGGTTCCTGCGAACCCAGCACTTCGAAGAACTGGGTCACACCCTGCAGCAGAATCTGCCGGTGGGCCTTCACCAGCTCGTGCAGGCGCGGGTTGAGCAGCGCCTCCTGCTGGAAGGCATGCTCGGCCAGCAGGTGCTCGCGCCGGGTCAGCAATTGATTGCGTACGTACTCCACTGCCACCCGGGCGACTTCGTCGGCCAACCGGCGGCGCGCCTCGAGGCTGCCGTCCAGGCGGCTGACCTGTTCCTGCAGCAGGCCCTGGGTGCCGCTCCAGAACTCGGCCATGTGCGCCGCACTGCGCTCGACGAAACGAGAGAAGGTGTCGGTGATCAGGTCGTTGATGTCTTTGAAGTAATAGGTGGTGGCCGACAGCGGCACCTCGGCTTCGGCGGCAACCGCACGGTGGCGCACGGCACGCACCCCGTCACGGACGATGATGCGCATGGCGGCATCGAGAATCGCCTGGCGGCGTTGCTCA
The DNA here is from genome assembly GCA_050282285.1 of Pseudomonas sp. Taxonomy (GTDB): domain Bacteria; phylum Pseudomonadota; class Gammaproteobacteria; order Pseudomonadales; family Pseudomonadaceae; genus Aquipseudomonas. The sequence goes on along the minus strand of JBLZZJ010000034.1, from coordinate 104,889 downwards.
CTACCCTGGCGGCTGGCCTTGCGGCCCTGGTACTGAACGCTTTCGGCGACGGCATTGGCCACGGTGGTGGCGCTTTCTTTGGCTTGAGTACGAGTCACGGCAAGACAGTCCTCTGACGCAATCGGACAACGGCGTCCAGGAGACAGGATAAGTCCAATACCGCACAACAAAAAGCCGCCCGAAGGCGGCTTTTGCGAATATCCGATTCAGTGCCCGTTTCAGGCCTGCGGGCGCATGTGCGGGAACAGGATCACGTCGCGGATCGACGGCGAATTGGTCAGCAGCATCACCAGGCGGTCGATACCGATGCCTTCACCGGCGGTCGGCGGCATGCCGTACTCCAGGGCGCGAACGAAGTCGGCGTCGAAGTGCATGGCTTCATCGTCACCGGCGTCCTTCTCGGCCACCTGGGCCAGGAAGCGCTCGGCCTGGTCTTCCGCGTCGTTGAGCTCGGAGTAGGCGTTGGCGATCTCGCGGCCACCGATGAACAGCTCGAAGCGGTCGGTGACGTTGGGGTTGTTGTCGTTGCGGCGCGCCAGCGGCGACACCTCGAACGGGTACTCGGTAATGAAGTGCGGCTGTTCCAGCTTGTGCTCGACTAGCTCTTCGAAAATCATCACCTGCAGCTTGCCCAGACCTTCGTGGCCGAGCAGCTTGGCACCGGCCTTCTTGGCAATGGCACGGGCCTTTTCGACGTCATTGAGGTCGGCGGCGGTGATTTCCGGGTTGTACTTGAGGATCGAGTCGAACACCGACAGGCGCACGAACGGCTCGCCGAAGTGGAACACCTTGTCGCCGTACGGCACGTCGGTGCTGCCCAGCACCAGCTGCGCCAGCTCGCGGAACAGCTCTTCGGTGAGGTCCATGTTGTCTTCGTAGTCGGCGTAGGCCTGGTAGAACTCGAGCATGGTGAACTCGGGGTTGTGCCGGGTCGAAACGCCTTCGTTACGGAAGTTGCGGTTGATCTCGAAGACCTTTTCGAAACCACCAACCACCAGGCGCTTGAGGTACAGCTCCGGCGCGATGCGCAGGAACATGGCCATGTCCAGGGCGTTGTGGTGGGTTTCGAACGGTTTGGCCGCCGCGCCGCCGGGGATGGTCTGCAGCATCGGCGTTTCCACTTCGAGGAAGTCGCGCTCGGTGAGGAACTTGCGGATATGGCCGATCACCTGCGAGCGCACACGGAAGGTGTGGCGGGTTTCTTCGTTGACGATCAGGTCGACGTAGCGCTGGCGATAGCGCTGCTCGGTGTCGGTCAGGCCGTGGTGCTTGTCCGGCAGCGGGCGCAGCGACTTGGTCAGCAGGCGCACAGTGGTCATCTCGACGTACAGGTCGCCCTTGCCGGAACGGGCCAGAGTACCTTCGGCAGCGATGATGTCGCCCATGTCCCAAGTCTTGACCTGGGCCAGGGTCTCTTCCGGCAGGGTCTTGCGGTTGACGTAGACCTGGATGCGCCCGGTCATGTCCTGGATCACCATGAACGAACCACGATTGAGCATGATGCGACCAGCAACCCGGACCGGGATGGCGGCAGCCTCCAGCTCTTCCTTGGTCTTGTCGACGTACTGTTTCTGCAGGTCCGCGCAGTAGCTGTCACGGCGGAAATCGTTCGGGAAGGCATTGCCCTGCTCGCGCACGGCAGCAAGCTTTTCCTTGCGCTGGGCAATCAGCTTGTTTTCTTCCTGTTGCAGTTCATGTTGGTCGAGTTGTTGGTCGCTCATGGTCGCTTTATCTGCCTGGCGTATATATGCAAATGGGTTTGGTAGGAGCCGGCTTGCCGGCGATCACGCTCAAGAAGAGCATCGCCAGCAAGCTGGCTCCTACAGGGTTGCGGTTACAGGCCCTTCTTGAGGCTCGCTTCCAGGTACTCGTCGAGGTCGCCGTCGAGAACCTTCTGGCAGTCGCTGCGCTCGACGCCGGTACGCAGGTCCTTGATGCGCGAGTCATCGAGCACGTAGGAGCGAATCTGGTGACCCCAGCCGATATCGGACTTGGTATCTTCCAGCGCCTGGGACGCGGCGTTGCGCTTCTGCATTTCCTGCTCGTACAACCGGGCCCGCAGCATTTTCATGGCGGTGTCCTTGTTGGCGTGCTGGGAACGTTCGTTCTGGCACGCCACCACGGTGTTGGTCGGCACGTGGGTGATACGGACCGCCGAGTCGGTGGTGTTGACGTGCTGACCACCGGCGCCGGAGGAGCGGTAGGTGTCGATGCGCAGATCGGCCGGATTGATCTCGATCTCGACCTTGTCATCGATCTCCGGCGACACGAACACCGCCGAGAACGACGTGTGGCGACGGGCGCCGGAGTCGAACGGGCTCTTGCGCACCAGGCGATGCACGCCGATCTCGGTGCGCAGCCAGCCAAAGGCGTACTCGCCCTTGATGTGGACGGTGGCGCCCTTGATGCCGGCGACTTCACCTTCGGACAACTCGATGATGGTGGCGTCGAAGCCGCGCTTGTCGGCCCAGCGCAGGTACATGCGCAGCAGGATGTTGGCCCAGTCCTGGGCTTCGGTGCCACCGGAGCCGGCCTGGATGTCCAGGTACGCGTTGTTCGGGTCCATTTCGCCACTGAACATGCGGCGGAATTCGAGTTTTGCCAGGGCGTCTTCCAGGCCCTGCAACTCGGCGATCACGTCAGCCACGGCGCTTTCGTCGTTCTCTTCGACGGCCATGTCCAGCAGGTCGCGGCAATCGGCCAGACCACCGGACAGCTTGTCCAGGGTCTCGACGACCTGTGCCAGCATGGCACGTTCGCGGCCCAGCGCCTGAGCGTACTCGGGCTTGTTCCAGACAGCGGCGTCTTCCAGTTCGCGGTTTACTTCGACAAGACGATCATGCTTGTGATCGTAGTCAAAGATACCCCCGAATGGACTGGGAACGCTCGGTCAGGTCCTTGATGGTGTTCAGGATCGGGTTGATTTCCATGGCTGGCGGCACTCGCAGGTAAAACTTTCGGAAAAGCCGGCGAGTATACCTCACTCGTTGCGCGCCTTGCAGCCCGCAAGCTGCGCTGATTCACAGCGACACGGACCGGCGGCGCACTATACTCAGCGGCACACGTCCAGCAAGGATCGCCCACAGGAGCCTTCGTGCCATGCGTTTATCGCACAGCCTGCGCAGCCGTTTCGCCATTCTGATCGCCCTCCTGGTAGGCGGCCTGAGCTGGTTGCTCGGCACCCTGATCGGCATGGATTCCAGCCAGCGCATCCGCGAAGAGGTGGGCCGCGACCTGGCCGAACTCTCCTACATGATGATCGACCGGCTGGACCGTGACATGGAAAGCCGCGCCGGCATGCTCCAGGTAATCGGCAAGCTGCGCGCCCTGCGCGAGCCGGACGACATCGTCGAAATCCGGGTCATGCTCGATCAACTCCAGACCGAATTCCCCAGTATCGCCTGGGTGGGCTTCACCGACTCGGCCGGCACCGTCCTGGCCTCCAGCGACGGTGTGCTGGAAGGCGCCAGCATCGCCCAGCGCCCGGTCTACCTGGAGGGCAAGAAAGGCCTGTTCGTCGGCGATGTGCACGAGGCAGTGCTGCTGGCCAAGCTGCTGCCCAACCCCACCGGGGAAGCCATGAAATTCGTCGACATCAGCCTGCCGGTACTGGCCGCCGACGGCAGCCTGAGCGGCGTGCTGGCCAGCCACCTGTCCTGGACCTGGGCCGACGAGGTGCGCCTGTCGATCCTCGAGCCGATGCAGCAACGGCGCAATGTCGAGTTCTTCGTGATCAGCAAGGATCGCACCGTGCTGCTCGCGCCCAAGGAGATGATCGGCCAGCGCCTGCACCTGGATGCGCTGGGGCCGACGGAAAATGCCTGGACCGTGGAGGAATGGCCGGATGGCGAAACCTACCTCACCGGCTTCGCCACCAGCCAGGGGCACGAGGACTACCCGGGCCTGGGCTGGACCGTAGTCGCCCGGCAATCGGTGGATGAAGCCTACGCCCCGGCCCACGAACTGATGACCACCATCCTGCTGTGGGGCAGCGCCCTGGCCCTGCTGTTCGCCTTCGCCGGCTGGCTGCTGGCCGGCTATTTCACACGCCCGCTGCGGCAGATCGCAGTGGCAGCCGACCGCCTCAGCGCGGGGGAAATAGCGGTGATCCCGGATATCAAAGGCACCCACGAAGTCGAACTACTGAGCCAGTCGATCCGCCACCTGGTGGAAAGCCTGACCCACCAGCAAACCGCCCTGGGCGCCATGGAGAACCTTGCCCACCACGATCCCCTGACCGGCCTGCCCAACCGCGTCGCCCTGGAAAAATACCTGCCCCGGGCTCAGCAACGCAGCCAGGCGGCGCAGAACTACCTGGCCCTGCTCTACCTCGACCTGGACGGGTTCAAACCGATCAACGATCAGCACGGCCACTCCGCTGGCGACCAGTTATTGCGGGAAATGGCTGTCCGGCTTCGCGGCTGCCTGCGCGAGGGCGATCTGGTGGCCCGCCTCGGCGGGGATGAATTCCTGATGGTGCTGCAGGTGCCCAGCAATGACGCCCAGCAACAGGCCGGGCTGATTGCCGAGCGCGCGCTCAAGGCCTTGAGCGCGCCGGTGAACCTGGGGGCCCACGACGCCCAGGTGGGCTGCAGCATCGGCGGCGCCCTGTGGCCGCTGGACAGCAGCAACCTGAGCGAAGTGCTGGAACTGGCCGACCAGGCCCTGTACCGCGCCAAACACGCAGGCCGCAATCGCGTGGAGTTCCACCCGAACCGCGTGCGCCACAGCGTTCCGGACGAAACCAGCGACACTACCTGACAGGCTCGACCTGCCGTGCGAACGGCGGCACCGCCACAGACCGCGGCTCGGCCACCCGCAGGATCAGCTCCGCGGCCTTCTCGGCGATCATCACCACGGGCGAGCAGGTGTTGCCGGAGATGATGCTGGGCATGATCGACGCATCGGCAATGCGCAACCCGGGCACGCCATGCACCCGCAACTGCGCATCGACCACTGCATCCGCCCCGTTGCCCATCCTGCAGGTACCAACCGGGTGGAAGATCGTGGTGCCGATATCCCGCGCCGCCTGCTGCAGCGACTCGGCGTCCTGGTACTCCGGCCCCGGTTTGTACTCCTGCGGATTGAACGCAGCCAGGGCTGGCGCGGCGACAATCTGCCGGGTCAGGCGAATGGCATCGGCGGCCACCTCCAGGTCCCGCGCATCGCTGAGGTAATTGGGCTGGATCAGCGGCATGTCGTTGACCCCGAGCGAGCGGATTTCCACCCGTCCCCGGCTGAACGGGCGCAGGTTGCACACGGACGCGGTAAACGCCGGGAAGCGGTGCAGCGGCTCGCCGAAACGCTCCAGCGACAACGGTTGCACGTGGTACTGCAGATTGGGCGTCGGCTGCTCGGGGCTGGAACGGGCAAAGGCGCCCAACTGACTCGGGGCCATGGCCAGCGGCCCGCTGCGGTTGAGCACGTACTCCAGGCCCATGCCCAATTTGCCCCACAGGCTGCCCGCTATCTGGTTCAGGGTTTTCACGCCGCTGACCCGGTAGATCAGGCGCAACTGCAGGTGATCCTGCAGGTTCTCCCCCACCCCGGCCAACTCATGCCGCACACCGATGCCCAAGCGCTGCAACAACGCCCGTGGACCAATTCCCGACCGCTGCAGCAGCGTCGGCGTGCCGATGGCGCCAGCACACAGGATCACTTCGCGCTGCGCGGCAATGCGCCGCTCGGCCCCTTGCCAGCCAACCTGCACCGCACTGGCTCGACCCTCGCTCAGGACCACGCGCTGTACCTCGGCACCGGTCAGTACCCGCAGGTTCGGGCGCTGGCGGATATCGCGCAAAAACGCCTTCGACGCATTCCAGCGCACGCCGCGCCGCTGGTTGACCTGGAAGTAGCTGCAACCCTCGTTATCGCCGCCGTTGAAATCCTCGACACTGGGAATACCGGCTTGCGCTGCCGCCTGACGAAAGGCTTGGAGCAAGTCCCAGGACAGGCGCTGCCACTCGACTCGCCACTCCCCGCGGGCGCCATGCAATGCCGACTCGCCGGCGAAGTGGTTCTCCGTGCGCTTGAACAGCGGCAGCACGTCCTTCCAGGCCCAGCCGGCATTGCCGGCCGCTGCCCAGCCGTCGTAGTCGGCGGACTGGCCACGCATGTAGATCATGCCGTTGATCGAAGAACTGCCGCCCAGCACCCGGCCACGCGGGTAGCGCAGGGAACGCCCGTTGAGGCCGGGCTCGGCTGCGGTGTCGTAGCACCAGTCGGTGCGGGGGTTGCCGATGCAATGCAGGTAGCCCACCGGAATGTGGATCCAGGGGTAGTTGTCGCGCCCACCGGCTTCCAGCAGCAGGACCCGCACCGAAGCGTCGGCGGATAGCCGATTGGCCAGCAGGCAGCCAGCGGGACCGGCGCCCACGATGACATAGTCGTAACGGTCTTCGAGCGGCTGCATGGCGACCTCGTTATTGTCGTTATGCAGCCAGACTAGACGTTTCTGGAACGGAACTGAATGGGGCTGGAAGCGGCAGCGAGTGCCGCCAGGGGATCAGCCGCCACAGGCTGGATGCCTGTGGCGGACAGGCAGGCGATCAGACAGCGTTCAACTCGACCCGTACCTGGGCTTCGAGCTCGCTCTTCAGCGCCGGGTCCAGCTTGAGCTGACGGGCCAGCTCTTCCAGGTAAGCGCGCTCCATGAAGTGCTCTTCATCGACCATCAGGACGCTGGCAATGTACATCTCGGCGGCCATTTCCGGGGTGCTGGCAGCGCGCGCCACATCGGCCGGATCCAGGGGCTTGTTCAGCTCGGACTCGAGCCAGCGCTTGAGATCGGTGTCCTGGGTCAGCTTGGCCAGCTCACCTTCGATCAACTGACGCTCGCGGGCATCGACATGACCATCTGCCTTGGCGGCGGCGACCAGTGCCTTGAGGATCGCCTGGCTGTGCAGCTCGACCTGGGGCGCCGGCAGACGATCCAGGGTCTGCGGCTCGCCTTGCGGCGCCTGAGCCTGCTGCGCCTGCCAGTTGCCGTAGGCTTTATAGGCAATCACGCCCAGCGCAGCCAGGCCACCGTAGGTCAGTGCCTTGCCACCAAATTTGCGGGCCTTTTTGTTGCCCAGCAGCAATCCCATCGCACCAGCCGCCAGTGCGCCGCCACCGGCGCCGGACAGCAAGCCACCGAGGTTGCCGGAAGAACCGCCACGCCCGCCCAGGGCGCCGCCCAACATGTCACCAAGGCCGCCGCCGGACGTCTTGCCAGCAGTCTTCTGCTGCAACAGATCCTGGCCAGACTTGAGCAATTGATCGAGTAAGCCTCGGGTATTCATCGACAGGTCTCCTGACGGGCAATTAATGAAAATTCGACCGGGAGCATGCGCCGAAAATTCAGGGGCGGGTGGTGAGTTTGCATCGAAATGTTGCCAGTGCCAGTGTAGCCGCCGACGCGCTACCCGACCTGGGGAACAACGCTAGCGGCAGCCCGGATCAGCGCGGGGCGATATGCGCGACCATCAGTTGCACGGTCTCGCGGCCCTGGTACTCGTTGACGTCGAGTTTGTAGGCCAGCTCGACCCAGCGCAGGGTCGGGTTGGGCCAGACGTCACGGTCGATATTGAAGGCGATGCCGTCAAGGGTCTGGCTGCCGCACTCGGTCTTCAGCACCAGTTTCAGGTGCCGCTCACCCACCAGCCGCTGCTGGGCGATCTGGAAGACGCCGTGGAACAGCGGCTCGGGGAAATGCTGCCCCCACGGCCCGGCATGGCGCAACGCCCGGGCCAGTTCCAGATGAAACTCCTCGACGGACAGGCTGCCGTCCGACAGCAGACGGCCCGTCAGGTCGTCCTCACACAGCTGGCGCCGCACTTCGGCATCGAACGCCGCAGCAAAGGCACCGAAATGTTCCTGCGGCAGCGACAGCCCAGCGGCCATGGCGTGCCCGCCGAACTTGCTGATCAACCCCGGATGCCGGGCTGCCACGGCATCCAGCGCATCGCGGATGTGAAAGCCCGGTACCGAGCGCGCCGAGCCCTTGAGCAGGCCCTCGCCAGCATCGGCAAAGGCGATGGCGGGACGGTGATAGCGCTCCTTCAGGCGCGACGCCAGGATGCCGATCACGCCCTGGTGCCAATCCGCTTCGAACAGGCACAGGCCGAACGGCATATCGTCCTGCTGCAGATCCTTGAGCTGGGCCAGGGCCTCGCGCTGCATGCCCTGCTCGATCGCCTTGCGGTCCTGGTTGAGCTGGTCGAGTTGCACCGCCATGTCACGGGCCAGGGCCTCGTCTTCGCACAACAGGCATTCGATGCCCAGGGACATGTCGTCCATACGGCCGGCAGCATTGAGCCGGGGCCCCAGGATGAAACCCAGGTCGGTAGAGGTGATGCGCCCGGGCTGACGCCCGGCGACTTCCAGAATCGCCCGCAACCCGGGGCGCGCCTTGCCGGCACGAATCCGCGCCAGGCCCTGGTGCACCAGGATGCGGTTGTTGGCGTCCAGCGGTACGACGTCGGCCACGCTGCCCAGCGCAACCAGGTCCAGCAGCTCGCCCAGATTCGGCTCCGCACGCTCGGCACCGAACCAACCGATCTCACGCAGACGGGCACGCAGCGCCAACAGCACGTAGAAGATCACCCCGACCCCGGCCATGGCCTTGCTCGGGAACTCGCAACCCGGCTGGTTGGGATTGACGATGGCATCCGCAGCCGGCAGCTCCGGCCCCGGCAGGTGGTGGTCGGTCACCAGTACCCTGAGCCCGGCAGCCTTGGCAGCGGTCACACCGTCCACGCTGGAGATGCCGTTGTCCACGGTGATCAGCAGATCCGGCTGGCGCTCCAGGGCCACGGCGACGATCTCCGGCGTCAGGCCGTAGCCGTATTCGAAGCGGTTGGGCACCAGGTAATCGACATGGGCCGCGCCGAGCATGCGCAGCCCCAGCACCCCCACCGTGCTGGCGGTGGCGCCGTCGGCATCGAAGTCGCCGACGATAAGCATCCGTTGCCGCTGTTGCAGCCCCTGCACCAGCAGCTCTACCGCTGCCCCGATCCCCTTCATCTGCTGATAGGGGATCAAGCGCGCCAGCCCCTTGTCCAGCTCGTCCGGCGTGCGCACGCCGCGTGCCGCATACAGGCGGGTCAACAGCGGAGGCAGGTTGCCCAGGTCGGGCAGTTGGGCGGGAAGCGGGCGGGGTTCGATACGCATGGAAGCCTTGTCTGTTTCATGGAGCACATAGGGTGGAAAACCGAGAAGCGTTTGCCACCAGAAAGCTGGTGGATGCAAAAAGCGGCATCCACCCTACTCGATCATTTTCGTTCGCCAGCCAGCCACTCGATGGGCAACTCATGCTGGCCGCGCTCATCGGTAATGAACAGCTCACCGTCGCTGATCATCACCGCCCAGTTCAGGGAGCGCGGCATGTCCAGCGCCAGGTCGGCCAGCGCCTCCTGCCCCAGTGCGACCACATTGATGTTCTTCAGGCTGCGAACCGGGTCCAGGGCCTTGGTCTGCCAGACGCGCAGGTTGCCGTAGGCGACCAGGCTGAATTTCTCGGTGCGGCGCGAACACCAGGTGATGCGGTCGCTGTCCGGCTGGCCGACTTCGATCCAGTGCAGCACGCGATCGTCCAGGCTCTTTTCCCACAGGGCCGGCTCGTCCACATCCGAGAGACCACGGCCGAAGGCCAGTTGCTCGTGATAGAACAGCGCATAGGCGATCAGCCGGGCGGCCAGACGTTCCTCGGTTTCCGACGGGTGCCTGGCCACAGTGAAGCGCAGGTTTTCATAGACGCTGCGGTCCATGTCGGTGAGGTTCATCTCGATCTTGTAGGTGGTGGAAGGCAGGGCCATGGAGGAGCTCTTGGCTGGTCGAATGAGGCGGCAAGTCTATCGCGAATCGCCTCAGGGGTGCCGACCTAAGATCGGGTTGGCAAACGAACAGCCCAGCGGTTGTCAGCTCATTCAGCGATCCGTATAAAACGCCACGGGCCCGATCGCGCAGAACAGGTCGTCAAGGACTGATGCATTGAAAAGGAAATCATCATGGAGCTGGTCGTTGGAATTTTCGCTGTCATCGTTTACTTCATCATCCAGAGCATTTCCAGTTCTGATGAAGAGCTACGCATCGAGCGGGAAGACGGGAAAGTCAGCCTGACGCCTGCCGAGGCGGCTCAGATCAACCGCATTTACACGCTGCGAACCAGTGCGCCCGACCTGGCGCTGCAGCTGGCAGCACCACTCTGGGGCGATGCATGGCAGCTTGCTCACGCCTCGTTGTGTTCGTCGCTACTGCTGCACGATCGGGAAGAAGAAGCCCTCAACCTGCTCTCGCACCTCGATGCGCCACATCGCGATGATGCGCTGGAGCTGATGCTGCAGGCGTTGGTGGACACCGGGCAGACTGATCGGGCACTCGCGCTGCAGAAGCGTTTCAGTGTTACTCGCCTGGGCTCACCACTACTGCGCAGTACGCTCCTGCTGGCCGACGGTAAAATCGAGGACGCCCGCCAGGCACTGAGTACCCTTGCGCTGAATGAAGAGCGTGGCGAGCAACCCTTTCTGACTCTGGCTCGCCTGCAACAGGGCTGCAACCAGCCGGAACTGGCCGAGGCGACCCTGGCCAGGGCCGAAGCCCTGCTCCGCCGTGAAGCCACGTTCGATTTTCACTGGAACCCCTTCCTGCAAACGCTGGCCGACTTGCAGCACTATCCACGCCTGCTCGAGCTTGCCCAGCGCAGCGATCTGCCCACATTCAGTATCGTCAAAGTGCTTGCGGCCCACGGCCAATATGACGATGCGCTGAAGGTACTGGCAGAGGCAGACCGCTCGAAATCCTACCGGATTGATCGCCAGGAACTGTTCGACCATTTCATTGCCGCCCAGCAGCCCGAGCTGATGGATCGGCTGCTGACGGCTGGAACGCTCGAAGGCGATGCGGAGTTGTTGAAGTGCTATGCCGACTGGCATGCACAGCGCGGGGATACCCACCAGGCCCAGCAGCTACTGGACCGGGCGCTGGGCGCGGAGCCTGTGAGCCAGCAATGGCTCCTGCTGACGATGGCCGAGCTGCACCGAGACAAGCACCCCTCCTGGGCTTCCAGCCTGACACGCCAAGCCGAACGCCTACTCGCCGGCGAGAAAGGCAATGCCTCATGGCCATCCATGCGCCTGTTCCACTTGCAGCACCTGTTGCGCGAGCAGGCCAAGCGCCCACCCAATCAACGTGACAGTTGGTCGGTCCGCCAATTCCTGGGAGAGGTCGAACGCCTCCTTGCCGATCTGGACGCCGAAGATCGTGTTCCCGAGCGCATCGCTCACAGCCTGCTGCTGGAAGAGCTGGGGGAATCACAGGCGGCAAGAACGCTGTTGGCTCAAGTACGCCAACAACTGAACGAGCAAAACGATCTCGAGGACACGCCGTATTACTACAACGAACTTGCAACCACACTGATTCAGTTCGGCGAGCTGGAGCAAGCCAGAGAACTGGCAGACCAAGGGTTTGCCGAGGAACACCTGAACGAAACGCTGCTGACAGCCTTTATCGACGCCGGGCGTCTGGAGGAAGCGTTTGAACTCATCGACCTGCACACATTGATCGGTGCTTGCGGCACCTCCAATTTGCAGCGCCTGCATCACGGCATCGGCGCGCTCAAGGAAACCGATCCACGACGCTACCAGCGCCTGCAACAGCAATTGCTGGACTGCCTGAATGATGACAACACCTGGCGACGCTGGAGCGACGTACAGCCCCAACTCGCCTCTGCTTGATCGCCGGTTGCAAGCGAACCTGCAAAGGCTCCAGCAAGCAGGGCCGTGTAGACGAGTTTGGCGGGTCGAGCACGGGAACGAAAACCTGGCGCCAATCGCCCTCGCGGTGCCGACCCAAGATCGGGTTGGCAAACACGGCCACCAGCGTTTGCAAGCCCGCGATGCACCCCGTATAACACCGCGGCACGGGGCTCCGTCATGGAAACGGGCCCCTCATGGACAGCGAACAGAAAGGAAGCCCACATGGAGTTCATCGTCGTTTCCGTGGCCATCGCCGCGATCATCGCCTTTGTCGTGTTCAAGTTCGCCTCCGGCAGTGCCGGCACCTCTGGCGAAATCCGCTACAGATTCGCGGGCACCAACGCCCACCTGACGCTCAAGGAAGTCGATCAGATCAACCGCATCACCAAGTTGCGCGACGGTGCCCCCGCATTGGCCCTGCAACTGGCAGGCCGTTTGTCCGGCGACGCCTGGCAGATTGCCCACGCATCGCTGGGAACCGCGCTGCTGCAACTCGGCCGCGAGGAGGACGCCCTGGCATTGTTGCAGCGTCTCGACGAGCCTTACCGCAGCCATGCCCTGGAGCAGTTGCTGCAGGAACTGGTGGACCGTGGCCAGGCTGACAAGGCCCTGGCGCTGAAAACCCGGATTGGCGGCGAGCCGCGCTCGCCCCTGCTGCGCGGCGCCCTGGCCCTGGCGGCCGGCAACACGGACAGTGCGCGCCAGGAACTGAATGGTCTGGCCGAGGATTACTCGCTCAGCGACATGGATCGGCTGGCACTTGCCCGCCTGCAACAGGCCTGCGGCCTGGCGGAAGAGGCGCAGAGCAGCCTCAACATCGTCAGAGAGGTGCTGGACAGCGAAACGCCGGCCATCGAGTGGCGCCCACTGATGGAAACCCTGGCGGCGCTGCACCATTACCCGGACCTGATGGCCCTGGCGGTGATCGGTGAAGAGCACACGAGAATCGTGGTGGAACTGCTCATGCAGGGCGGCCAGTACACCGATGCCCTGAAACTGCTCGCACCGCTAGAGTCGCCCAGCACCGAGCTGCTCGACTATGAGGCGTACCTGAGCCGGCTGTTGCAGGATCAACGCCACGACCTGGCACAGCAGCTGTTGAGCAGCACCCAGGGCAGCGTCCACTCGATCCTGCTGGAGCAGTACGTGGACTGGTACATCCAGCGCAACGACACCCGACAGGCCCAGCGACTGCTGGATGCCGAGGCACAACGTCTGGAACCGTCCAGCCTCAACTGGGTGCTGCTGTCTCTGGCTGAACGCCACGGCGACGCACAGTCCTACTGGGCCAACGAGCTACTCCGGCAATCCGAGCGCCTGATCAGCGACCACGCCGGCCAGCCTGACGAGCCGTTCATGCGCCTGCTCAACCTGAGGTTCCAGCTCCAGGCCCAGGCCAGACGCTCAGCCAATCAGCGTGATAGCTGGACGATCCGTCGCTGCCTGGAAGATATCACGCAACTGATCGCTCGGATGGAGCCCGAGGACGCCCTGATGCAGCGCATTCATCACAGCGAACTGCTGCGCACGCTGGGCGAGCATGAGCAGGCCATGCAATGGCTGCAGGACGCCCGCCAGCAGGTGGAGGACGATCCGTCCCAGGATGAAGACATGCGCGAGTACCACAACAACGAGATCGCCACCGCGCTGATCAAACTCGGTGAGCTGGATGAGGCAAAAAACCTGATAGACCAGGGCAAAGCCAGCCGCTGGCTCAGGTACGGCCTGCTGGACGCCGTCATCGCGGCCGGTCGCCTGGAAGACGCCATCGAACTGCTGGATTTCAGCACCTTGATAGGCCTGGACCCGGAATCATCACTCAACCAGCTCTACCAGCGCGTGCATGACCTGAAGGATCAGGATGCCCCGCGCCAGCAACGGCTGGAGCAGCGCCTGTTCGAACGCCTGGAGGATGACGCCACCTGGCGTTACGACGGGCAGCTCGCTCCCCAGGTGTGACAGGCGCTCATGCCCACCCGCCGTCACAGGCAACCGTGACGGCTCTGCCCTCCCCCGAGGCCTGGCATTCGCTCGACGTCAGGCGTACCGCGCCCACAGCTTGTCGAACTCGCGGCGGTACTCGGCCACCAGATACGGATCGTCGGTCACCAGCAGGTTTTCCTCGTTGCTGGTGGTGGCGCTGCGGGTCCAGTTGAAGCTGCCGTTGAGCAGCAGGCGGCCGTCGAACAGGGCGAACTTGTGGTGCATGTGGAAGGGGCTGTTGTCGATGCGCAGCGGCACGCCCTGGTCGATCAGGCGCTGGATGTCGCTGCCCACGTCGAAGCGCTTTTCGCTGTCGCTGATGATGCGCACGGTGATCCCGCGGCGGTGCACGGCGATCAGCTCGTCGCTGAGCTGGTCGTCGGAGATGGTGTAGACGCAGACGTCCACCGACTCCCGGGCCTGGCGGCACAGGTCGCGAATGCGCTGACGGCAGCTTTCGCCAGGGCTGAAGTGCGCGCTGGCCTGCCCACGGATCGGCGAACAGCGCACTTCCAGAGTCTTGATCACCTGCTCCAGCCACTTCAGGGCCGGCAGCGCGTCCTCCGGGTTCTGCACCAGCTCGCGCACCAGGGCGAACGCCCGGTTGCGCATGTAGCGCACCTGGTCCGGGGTCAGGTCGTTACCCAGCTCACGCAGTTCATCACGCTCTTCATTGCTCAGGCGCAGGTCGGCGATGCTGTCGCGCAGGTGTTGGTCGAGTCGGTTGAAGTCCATGCAAATTCCTTTTCGTCAGATACGTTTTTTGCGCCAGAGCGCGGCGTACAGCACGCCGCTAAGGGCACCGGCCAGGTGGTATTCGAATGACACCCCGTCACGCGGCAGCAGGCCGAACAGCCAGCCGCCGTAGAGCAGAAACACCAGCGCCGCCAGCAGCAGGTCGAGCAGGCTGCGCTCGAACCAGGCCCGCGCCAGCAACAGCCCCCAGAAGCCAAAGAGCCAGCCACTGGCACCGATGTGCAGACCGATTCGACCGCACAGCCAGACCAGCAGCCCGCTGACCAGGATGATGAACGCGCTGGCACGCAGGAAGTCCCGGCGTGAGCGCAGCAGCACCAGCGTACCGAGGATCAGCAGGCCGCTGAGGTTGCTCAACAGGTGGGCCCAACTGCCGTGCAGCCAGGGCGACAGGACAATGCCGGGCAACGCTTCGACGTGGCGCGGCACGAGCCCCCAGACATTCAGGGCGTCGCCGCTGAGGCTGTTGCCGACCTGCACCAGCAGCATGCTGCCGGCCAGGGCCAGCAACAGGCGCAGATCAGCAAGAGCCCCGGCTCTCACGGCGCCTCGTCGTCCGCTTCGGTGCTGCGCCGTTTCTGGCTCAGTTGCTCGCTCAGTTCGCGTAACTGGCCGGAAATCTCGCCCATGCGGTTGTGGGTGCCAAGGTCGATATCGATCTTCTTGTCCATCACTTTGATCAGCGGCAGGAAGCTGTTTTCCAGGCTGTCGGCGAGGTGCTCCAGCAGCTTCTGCGTGCCCGGCTGGGGCGGCGTAACCACCTCAACCTGCGGACGCAGCTTGCCGAGGTTTTCCAGACCCGCCAGCAGTTGCTCCCAGGGAATGCTCGGCGCCTCGCTTGGCGCCTTGCCGGCGCCCAGACCGCGCACGCCCTCCACCAGGTCCACCAGTTGCGCCACCACACGGCCGCCGACATCGCTGTCACTACCGCCCATGGCCTTGTTGCGCATGAAGTCGCGCTTGATCTGGGCCCAGCGTTCGGCCTGCTCGGTAGTCTGATTGCCCCGCAGCTCGGCGAGCTTGAGCAGGTTTTCCTCGGCGCCGGTGGTCAGCAGCTGCGATTCGCCCTGGTAGTGATCGGCGATCAGTTGCAGCAGTTCGGTGTCATTCATCACCGAGCTGATCTTCTCCGCCATCTTGTTCATGTTGCGGTAGCTGCCCTGCAGCTTGAACGGCGGCTCGGTGCGGTAGGTGTCGGCCTGGGCGGCGCTGACGATGTACTGCTGGTTGACCCGGCCGACCACGTCACGCACCTGCATCAGGCGCTGCAGGGTCGAGCTGATCTCGTTGATCTCCGCCGCGCTGTAGGTGTGCGACAGCTCGTTGGCGGAGAACGGCTTGCCCTCGGCCTTGGCCACGAAGCGGTAGACGTCGGCCATGTCGCGGGTGGCCAGCGGCGCCAGCACCGGGTTGGAAGTCAGGCTGTTCTCGATATAGCTCAGGCTGAAGGCCTCGTGCATGCCGCCCAGGGTATCGCCGAGGTTATAGATGTCGGCGCGGTTGGCCAGCATGTCCGGGATCTTGAACACGTCACCGGACTCGGTGTACGGGTTACCACTCATCACCACGCAGAACTTCTTGCCGCGCATGTCGTAAGTCTTGGTACGACCTTTCCACACGCCCTCGATGCGCCGGGTGCCGTCACACAGCGAGATGAATTTCTGCAGGAACTCGGGGTGGGTGTGCTGGATGTCGTCGACATACAGCATCACGTTGTTGCCCATTTCCAGCGCCAGGTTGAGCTTCTCCAGCTCCTGGCGCGAGGTGGCATCCGGCGCCTGGGCCGGGTCGATGGAGCGGACTTCGTGGCCGAGGGCCGGGCCGTTGACCTTCATGAAGATCAGGCCGAGGCGATGCGCCACGTACTCCATCAGCGTGGTCTTGCCGTAGCCCGGCGGCGAGATGAGCATCAGCAGGCCCATCAGGTCGGTCCGTTTGTTCTCGCCGGCGGTGCCCATCTGCTTGGCCAGGTTGTCGCCGATGAAGCCCAGGTAGACGTCGTTGATCAGTTTGTTACGCACGAAGGACGACAGCGGCCGGGGCTTGAACTCGGACAGTCGCAGGGCCTGGCGTTCGCGATTGATCACCTCTTGGCGCAGGGTCTGGTAGCGCTGCAACTGGGGCACGAACTCGCTGCGGTGCTGGCCCAGGCGGGCGAAATAGTCATCGATGGCCAATACCAGCGCGCCCTCCTGCACACGCGGATGGTCGCCGAGCAGGCCGCTGACACTGAAACGCAGGTCTACTTCGGTGAAGCGACGCGGGAATTCGTCGTCCAGAAGGCTGATGGCGACCGCTTCGGGAATGTATTGCGCCAGCTCGGCCAAGGCCTCGTCCTGGGCACAGAGGCCGTCGAGCCAGGTCCGCACCAGCGACCAGCGCTGCACCGGACGGCCACGCAGGTTATCCAGCGCCTCGCGGTAGTCATCCCATACGTGACCGGCCTGCAGGCGTTGCTGCAAGCCATCGAGCAATTGCCGCGCGTATTTGCTGAACGTGAACTCGATGGGCTTGGCCGCCAGCTCTTCCACCAGGTAGATCGCGGCGGTCTGGCACTGCGCGGCGTCGATCGGCAGCGGATGCTGCACGAGAAAGCGCTGCATCGCCGTGGCGATTTCCGCCTGCAGACGCTGCACACCGTCGCCACTGCCGAACAGCTGGCGCAGGTGCAGGCTGCTACGGGCCTGCTCGGGCCACAGTTCGGCCTCGATGTCCTCGCCCCAGCGATTCCAGAACAGCGCGGCGAAACCCCGCGCGGTCGGCGCATAACGCAGCAGGCCGGCGCTTTCGCGCAGCGGCAGCAACTGGCTGAGGATCAGCGCGGCGTCATGGTCGTGGATGCCCTTCTCGTAGGCGTCCTTGTAGCGCGGCGCAGCGAAATCACGGATCAAACGGGTGAGGGTTTCCGGCTGCGCCAGGTGAGTCTTGAGCAGATCCAGGCTAAGCCCTTCACGCCCGGCGAGCGCGGCGTCCAGCACCAACCCGGCGAGATATTCGGCGCGGTACAGCGAGGGCGACTCGGACTCCAGCGACACCTGCCAGTAGTCGCGCAGGCTCTCCAGGGTTTCATCGCGCAGCGGCTCGAGGAAATCGGTACCGGTGAGGTGCAGATGCAGCGCATCGCCACGCGGCATCAGGGTCAGGTCGAGTTCCTGGGTGTTGACGCTGAAGCGGTGACGCGGGCCGAGCTTGATGACGTTGCCGCCCTCTTCGAACAGCTCACTCTTGTCACGCAGCGCGCGCACTGCCTGGTCGCGGGCCGCCTTCAGGCGCGCCTCGACGTCGTCGGCCTTGACGCTGTCCTTGAGCTCGCGCAGGCGCTCGGCCATTTCGCGCAGCTTGAGGATCAGCGGGTCGGCAGCGAAGAACGCATTGAGCTCGTCCATCTGAGTCAGGCGTGCGGTGCGCCGGCCCAGGCTGTCGAGGATGCGCTGGGCGGCGTCGAGCACACCCTGGGCGCGGCGCTGGCGCTCGTCGAGCAGGCTCTGTTTGTGCGCCTCGAAGGTTTCCAGCAGCTCTTCGCGCTTGGTCAGGATGTCGCCGAGGAACTGTTCGTGGTCACCGAACTGGCTTTCCAGTTCTTCCAGCTGCACCAGCAGGCGCGACAGTTGCTCGTCACAGCGCTCAGGGTCCTGGGCCATCGCCAGGGCGTTGGTGATGCCCTGGCTGAACAACTTGAACTGGGCACCGAACTGGGCCACGGTCTCCGCTGACCCCAGTCCCTTGCGGCGCTGCTCGGCACGGGCCTTGGCCTGGTTGAGACGGGCGTAGACCTCGGAAATCGACTCGACGATGTCGGTACGCTGGGTGGCATCGTCGATCTTCAGCGACGCCATCAGGCTGGACAGCATGTCCAGGTTGCCGGCCATCTGCTGCATCTCGGCCAGCGGCTCGTTCAACTGGGTGACGCTTTGCGCCTTCTGCGCCAGGGCATCCAGTTCGCCCAGGCGCAGTACGTAGGGCTGCAGCGCCGCGTCGCTGGCGAGAAACGCGGAGGTGGCCGTGGCCGCACGTTCCTGCGCCTCCAGCAGCTCGGCTTCCATGGCGTCGATGCGCGCCACGTCGATGTAGCGGTAATCGCGGATGGTCAGCAACTGGCCGCGCTGGGCGGTAATGGCGTTCAGCGCCTCGACGAAGTGCTGCACCTCGTCCCAGCTGTCGACCAGCAGGCTGGAGAGCAGGTTCTTCTGCCGAGTCTCTGCCTCGGCCATGGCCCGGCTGGACTGCTGGCGGATGCTTTCGACCTTTTCGAACTCGTCGAGCACAAGCTCACCGGTGGAGGCGACCTCGCGCAGCAGCGGCGACAGCTCGGCGCACTGGGCGTCGCCCAGCCAATGGTAGATATCGAACAGGCGGCGAGTGTTCTGGCACAGCTGGGTATAGCGCGCCACCGACACTTCGCGGCTGTCGATCTCGCGGCTGAGGTTGAGCAGGTCGGAGACCCCGCGCACCAGCTCGGCGTTGCCGATGCGCCCGAAGAATCCGCTGCGGGCCGGCTGGCGGGCGGCGTAGTCCTCGCTTTCGAACGGTGTCTGCCAGATCTGCATCGGGTGGATGCGGGTCGGCTCGCTGCCCTCGGCGGAAAAGATCACCATGCGCCCGTCTTCCAGGCGCGCATAGCCGTGGCCGAAGATCGGGTTGTGCAGCTGGCGGTTGATCATGTTGTAAGTGAACAGCGCCGCGCGGCCTTCTTCCGGATGGTAGAAGATGTACTGCACGTCCTCGCCATTGGGCGAGCGCACCGAGCGCTTGAAGCGCATGCCGCCCATGGGCTGCTCGAACGTCTTGTACTCGCCGCTCTGCAGGTAGTAGCCGCCTGGGAAGATGATGCCGTGGTCTTCCGGCAGCTGCACGCAGGCCAGGCCGATGGCGTCGATACGCTCGACCTTGCGGGTCAGGCTGTTGAACACCAGGTAGCGCCACTGCTCTTCGCGGTACGGCAGCACCTTGAGCAGGATCAGGCTGCCGAGCCGGGCATACTCGATCTGCGCGTCATCCAGCGACTGGGTCTTGTCCACCACCGCTTCGCGGTAGATGCCCTGGCCGTCCTGGGTATTGTTCTCGACCTTGATGGTCAGGTCGCCACCGATGGTTTCGACGAACAGGGTGTCGAGAATATTCAGGTGCGGATGGCGGCCCATGACCACCATCTCGCGGGTGGTCTTCTGCCACTCGAAGTCGAACGGCGCCGGCAACGCGATATCGCGCTCGCCACGGTTGTCGATATAACGGACGTCCTTGCCGTCCGTGGAGATCGACCAGCGGAAGACGCGGATGTCGGTGATCCGCTCACCGATCTGGAAACTCGCCAGCAGCTTGCCGTCACGAATGGCCAACTGCAGCAGGCGGGTGTTCTTGTAGTAGGTGTACAGCTCGTTGAAGTCGGCGACGAAACTGGCCTGGGCCAGGAAGCTGCCCTCAAGCGGGACCGGTTCGGCTTCGTAGCCCTCGGCGGCTTCTACCAGGCGGTAGAGGGAGAACACGTCGGCGACGCTGGTTTCCTTCTTCAGGCCGAGGAACACGTTGTAGCCGAACAACAGGCACTCGCCGACCTGGACGATATCCCGGGCGATGCAGTTATTCTCGGTGCGGATGCGCACCCGACCGATGGCCTCCATGTGGCTGCTGCCGAACTCGGCCAGGCGCTGACCATTGAGCGTTTCGGTCAGCTGGCGCAGGCGCTGGCCCTGCTCCTGCAGGCGCCGGTGCAGCACCTCGTAGGCGCCCCCTTCGGCAACGGCTTTGTCCAATACATCCTGTGTTTGTGCGTCCGACATCGTGTTCTTCCTGAATCAGCTGCGTCTAAAACGCCCCTCTGGGGCTGGCAGGTTGGGCAGAGCGGCATCCGCGTAAGGGCCGAGCAGCGCTCCGCTTCAGCTCACCATCAAGCCAACTGGTGGGCTGAAGCCCACCCTACCAACTGGGTGAGCAGGCGCAGCCGGCTTGCTATGCGCCGATCTTCTTCTCGACGATGGCGATCTTGTCGCGTAACGCCGAATCGATCTCTTCGGGGCGCACTTGGGCGATGATCTTACGCAGCACGCGCGCCTCGTTATCGTCGATCACTCCATCGCGCTCGGCGATTTCCAGCAGGCTCTTGAGTTCCTGTGCGTCCAGCCGACCATCGTCGCTGAAGCACTGGATCGAGCGGAAGGTCATCTCCAGATAGTCTCTTGGCTCTGACATCACATGTTCCTCGATTGATCGAAAGTCAGGTGCAATGTGACAGGGGTCAGAGCGACGAGGGTCGCAACCTAAAGCCCCTGGTACAGTGCGTGGTTGGCATGGGCGACGCTCCGTAGTGGTGGGCTGAAGCCCACCCTACAGGTGTTCGCCGTCAGGCCTGGTCCGCGCCATTGGCGGTGCTGACCGGGGCTTGGGGCGCAGCGCCCTTGCCGCTCAGCAGACGTGCCAGCACGTCCTGCACGACCGGGCTCTTGCCGACCACACCCTCGATGGCCTTGCCCACCGACAGCGACTTGGCGAACGAGTTGAAGAAGTCGCCTTCGCCGCCGACGATCTCGATCTTCGCCTTGGCCAGTGCGGTGGCCAGCACTTCGGCCTGATCCTTGGCGATGTCCTTGTTGGCGGCGATGGCGGCCATGGCTTCCTCGAAGCTCTTCTCCAGCTGCATGCGGAACTCTTCGTGCTGACGCGCGTTGTCGCTGAGCGAGTCCAGGGCACCGAACTTCTTGCCCAGACCTTCCGCTTCGGCGTTCAGACGCTCCAGCAGGACCTGTGCCTCGGCCATACCCAGGTCCTGGGTCGCCTTGGCCTTGGCCGCGCCGAGTTGCTCTTCGCCGCGCGCCTGGGCACCCAGCTTCTCTTCCAGCACCTTGGCGTCGGCCAGGCCGTCTTTCTCTTTGGCAGCCGCTTGCGCTTCGGTCACACGCGCCTGGGCCAGGCCTTTCTCCTGCTCGCCCTTGGCTTCGGCGATCAGGCGCTCGGCCTGTACGCGCGCCTCGGCAAGGCCTTCCTTCTCTTTGGCAGCGGCGGTGACTTCACGCACCCGCGCATCAGCCAGGCCCGGTGCAGCACGCTCGGCCTCGATACCTTCGGCCATTTTCTTCTTGGCCTCGGCGCTCTTGGCGGCGGCTTCCAGCTCGGCCTGGGCCAGGTTGTTGATTTCCACTGCCTTGTGCTTGGAGCGCGTCTCGTCGGCTTCGGCCTGTTTGACCTGACGCACCAGCTCCTGCTCGGCTTCCGCCTGGGCATTGAGCACGGTGACCTGCTTCAGGCGCTCGGCCTCGGACACTTCGCGGACTTCCTTGATGCGCTCTTCTTCCTGGGCCACGGTCTTCTCGACCGCGACACGCTCGCGCACCACGGCAGCGATGTTCTTGCGCTCTTCTTCCAGCGCCTTTTCCTTCTCGATGCGCTGCAGCTCGACCTCGCGCTCGCGGGACACCACTTCCAGGTCCTTGGCACGGGTGACTTTCTCCACCTCGATGACCACGGCACGCTGGCGGTTCTGCTGCGCCACTTCCACTTCGCGCTGATGGTTCTCGGCGCGGATATCCAGTTCCTGCTGGGTCTGGATACGGGCCTGCTCGGCCTTGAGGCGTTCTTCCTCGCGGACCTTCAGGGTTTCCGCTTCTTCGCGGGCACGGATGGTCTCGATCTCGCGCTTCTGGCGCGCTTCGGCATCGGCCTGCTGGCGCTCCAGCGACAGGGTCGCCTCACGGGTCTCGACGTTCTTTTTCTTGATCGCCAGCTCTTCGTTGCGCTCCAGTTCGTTGGTGATGACGTTCTGGGCAGCGGTCAGCTGGGTGATCTTGCGGATACCCTCGGCATCGAGAATGTTGCTCGGATCCAGAGAAGCCTTGGCGGTCTGCTCCAGGTAGTCGATCGCAACGTCTTCCAGCACATAGCCGTTGAGGTCGTTGCCGATCACTTCGACGATACGGTCGCGGAAATCCTGGCGGTTCTCGAACAGCTGGACGAAGTCGAACTGCTTGCCGACGGTCTTCAGCGCTTCGGAGAACTTGGCGTTGAACAGCTCGTTCACTGCCGCACGGTCGGAGGCACGCTCAACGCCGATGGCCTTGGCCACCTTGAGTACGTCTTCCTGGGTCTCGTTGACGCGCAGGTAGAACGCCACGGTGATGTCGGCGCGCATGTTGTCGCGGCAGATCAGACCGTCCTTGGCGCGGCGGTCGACTTCCAGGGTGATCAGGGAGATCTTCATGAACTCCTTGAGGTGGATCACCGGGTAGACCAGCGAGCCAGTGAAATGCACCTTGGGGGTCGAGCTCATGTCGTTGACGATCAGCGCGGTGCCCTGGGGGACCTTGATGTAGAAGGCCTTGAACAACGCGATCAGCGAGATCACGAAGAGGACAACCAGCCCTGCGCCCACAATGAAGGGAATGACGTTTTCCATTACTGCTTACTCTCCTTTGCTAAATGTGCGAGCCGGTTCGAAAACCTGCCTACGATCTGCTGCGCATCGGCGGCCATGCTGTGTTGAAAGCAGGCCCGATGCCCATTCACTGCCTGTAAAACTGTGTTTTCTCCCGCCACTGCCCTCCCCGGGCACGCGCTCGAAAGCGCCTGGGCGGGCGGTCAGACGCCCCGGAATTCTTCTTCGGTGATCACGCGGTAGGCATGCTCGGCCACCAGGTATTCCAGCAGCACGACCCGGTCTCCGCGTTTGAAACCCAATGCCTCATCGGCGCGCACCTTGAGAATCAGGCCTGCGCCACCATCTTCGAGCACTGCCTCGCCGTGGCTGAGCGTGACCTTGCCACTGCGCACCACCGCCACCTGCCCGAGGACCGACTTGCTGCTGACCGCCTCCACCTTGCGAAACAGCGGGCGCAGCGGCCGGCACAACACCGCACACCCCGGAATCGCCAGCAGCAGAACGCCGGCCACGACCACCATCCCCAGGGGATAGCGCAGCAGTCCCAGCGGCAGATGACGAAGTAACCAGAGCTCGATGAAATAGCAGGCGAACCAGCCGATGAAGAACAGCAGGGTCAGCACGAGGGTGACGGGCACGCCGTCGAGTTTGAACTTGTAGAGCAGGCCGGCCAGGCCTTCGGTCTGCCCGGTCCCTTCCATCACCGAATCGGCTTCGATATCGAGCAGGTCGATATCCAGCAATCCGGCCGCAACCACCAGCCAGTAGATGACGGCCACGCACAGCAGAAAGCTGTAGATCGCCGTAGGGAATGACAGTGCGGTCTGGAGGAAGAGTTCCATGGCTTTCCTTTTCCTGAATCCTTGCGGGAGGCGCGATTCGCTCGCCCCTCCCGACTCATGACGCCATCAGTTTCTGCTCCGCGAAGCGAGCAGCTTCTCAGGGCTTGGCCTTGTCCTTCAGACGCGCCAGCACGCTGTCGGCGCTGGCGTTGTCGGCCTTGATGCCGGCCGCACGCAGTTTGGCTTCCAGCGAATCATCCGGTGCACTGGTGGCCGCCAGCTCAGCCGAGGCCTCCATCTTCGCAGCCCGCTCGGCCTGCTTCTGCTTGATGCGTTCCAGGGACTCCACTGCGGTCTGCAGCTTGGCCTGGGAACCGCCGTAGCGCTGAGCCACTGCCATCTGCGCCTTCTGCACGCTCTCGGTGGCCTTGACCGTATCCACCTGCTGCTTGAGGCGCTTGATATTGCCCTCGGCCTGACTCACCGCTTTACGCAGCTGCGCCACGCTGGCGGCAAAACCATCGGCCTGCTCACGTTCGCTGGCCTGTTCGACTTCCAGGTTGGCGATCTTTTCCGCCACTTCCTTGGCCAGGGTTTCATTACCGGCTTCCAGGGCCTTGAGCGCGTACTGCTCGTACTCGGCGATGCTCGCGGTACGTTTGCTCACTTTGTCGCTGGCCAGCTTGTGCTTGGCCATGATTTCGGCCAGGGCTTCCTTGGACTTGCGCAGCTCGAGGTCCGAGTCGCGGATTTCCTGGTCGAGAATACGCAGGGCCTGGCTGTCCACCACGGCCTCACCCATTTCGTTGGCGCCGCCACGCAGCGCAGTCAGCAGTTTGCTCCAGACATTCATCGTTCTATCTCCTCTCAGGCACTGGTCGCAAGGAAGCCTTCATAGGCTTCGGTGGCCTTGATCACGTTGTCCGCCAGCAGCTCGATCTCGAACACCACGTCGGACAGGGTCGAGGACGAGCTCAACGCGCCGAACATGATGTAGCTATCGCGCCCGTCGGCAGACCGCTCCAGGCCGATGGACGACAGTGGGAACAGCTTGTGCGAACGCAGCACTTCTTCGTTGAAGGCTGCCTGGTCGCGCACGTCGGCGGCCGGCCAGAGCAGCGCTTCGACGACGATCTGCTCGCCGAACACCGCGATGAACAGCGGCAGATCACCGTATTCGCCCATGGTGACATGCAAGCTGGCGTCGGCCCCTTGAATCAGTTCGATGCCGGCCTGCCCGCTCTGGAACAGTTCCGTCGCCGCCAGCGCTTCATTCAGCGACTGGGCGGTCCAAACCTGCGGCATGCTCATACCTTCCTCCTTCTCCATCGAAACCAGCATCGACTGAGGCTGGCGCAATTTGCGCTCGAACGCGACAAGTAGCGGCGCATGCTCGGGCAAGATCCAGACTTCCTTCTTGATCAACCCCTGCTCGCGCAGGCGCTGACGGTAAAGGCGCTGGTAATGGGCTGATGATTTGTTGTCCATGCGACGGAGAGTAGACGCTTACATGTAATCACGCAATACGTTACATGTGATGAAATGCGCATCGAATAAAAACAGACGCCCAAGCGTTATCCCCAGCGCGAATCAGCTGATGACGAGAGACATTCAAGGAAAGGGCAGGAGGGAGGGGCCGTCCGGGCAATCCAACCAAGCGCATCCATTCGCCAACCCGGATTAAACCCCACAACCGAAAATGGCGCACCCCCAAAAGCGCCAACCTCATCGCACCCAGGCAAACTGACAGCGTGGCGACAACACGGGCAATGCAATAGGCTTGTCCGGATACCACTGCACGGACTTTGTATGAGCCTCCCGAACACACCCCTGGCCGGCCTGAAGGTCGTTGAACTCGGCACCCTGATCGCCGGCCCTTTCGCGGCGCGGATCTGCGCCGAATTCGGTGCAGAGGTGATCAAGGTGGAATCACCGAATGGCGGCGACCCGCTGCGCAAATGGCGCAAGCTCTACGAAGGCACGTCACTGTGGTGGTTTGTACAGGCGCGCAACAAGCGCTCCCTTACGCTCAACCTCAAGCATGAGCAGGGCATCCAGATCCTGAAGGACTTGCTGAGCGATGCCGACATCCTGATCGAAAACTTCCGCCCCGGCGTGCTGGAAAAGCTCGGCCTGGGCTGGGACGTACTGCACGCCCTGAACCCCAAACTGGTGATGGTGCGCCTGTCCGGGTTCGGCCAGACCGGCCCCATGAAGGAGCAACCAGGCTTCGGCGCGGTGGGCGAATCCATGGGTGGACTGCGTTACATCACCGGTTTCGAAGACCGCCCGCCGGTGCGCACCGGCATTTCCATTGGTGACTCGATCGCCGCCCTCTGGGGCGTGATCGGCGCGCTCATGGCCCTGCGCCACCGCGAGGTCAACGGCGGCACCGGCCAGGTGGTGGACGTAGCACTGTACGAGGCGATTTTCGCCATGATGGAAAGCATGGTGCCGGAGTTCGATGTCTTCGGTTTCATCCGCGAGCGCACCGGCAACATCATGCCAGGCATCACCCCCTCCTCGATCCACACCAGCGCCGACGGCCGGCACGTGCAGATCGGCGCCAACGGCGATGCGATCTTCAAGCGCTTCATGCAAGCCATCGACCGTCAGGACCTCGCCGACGACCCGAGCCTGGCCAGCAACGACGGCCGCGACGCCCGCCGCGACGAATTGTATGGCGTGATCGATCGCTGGGTGGGCTCGCACCCCCTGGAGCAGGTGCTGGATTGCCTGAATCGGGCCGAGGTACCTGTCAGCCGCATCTACAGCGCCGAAGACATGTTCAGTGATCCTCAATACCTGGCGCGGGAAATGTTCCTCAGCGCCCGCCTGCCCGACGGCAAGCCGTTCAAGATGCCCGGCATCGTCCCGAAACTGTCGGACACACCGGGCGGCACCAACTGGGTCGGCCCTGAATTGGGCGAACACACCCAGGCGATTCTCCAGGAGCTGGGCTACAGCGCCGAACAGATCACGGCGCTACGAAGCGACGGCGCGGTCTAGCGCCATCATCTGGCTAGC
This sequence comes from Pseudomonas sp., assembly GCA_050282285.1. Lineage (GTDB taxonomy): Bacteria > Pseudomonadota > Gammaproteobacteria > Pseudomonadales > Pseudomonadaceae > Aquipseudomonas. The sequence continues at coordinate 78,241 of JBLZZJ010000034.1, read as the reverse complement.
CTTGGCAAGCCGCTCAAGGCCGGTATCATGCGGCGTTTTTTGGATAATGCCGCATGCTTCTGCATTGCCTGATCACCCTGCTGCTCCTCGGTATCTACCACCCCGCCCTCGCCCAAGCCCCACGCACCTTCAGCGAAGCCAAGAAGATCGGCTGGAAGCTCTACGCCCGGCAGTCAGTGGAGTTCTACTGCGGCTGTAAATTCCAGGGCAACCGGGTCGACCTGCGCAGCTGCGGCTACGTGCCGCGCAAGAACGCCCAGCGCGCCGCGCGCATCGAGTGGGAGCACATCGTGCCGGCCTGGGTCATCGGCCATCAGCGGCAATGCTGGCAACGGGGCGGCCGCAAGGAATGCGCCCGCAGCGACAGCACCTATCAGCGCGCCGAAGCGGACCTGCACAATCTGGTGCCCGCCATCGGCGAACTCAACGGCGACCGCAGCAACTTCCCCTACGGCTGGAGCCCGCAGAAGCCTGGCCAATATGGCGCCTGCCCGATGGTCGTGGACTTCAAGGCGCGAGTCGCCATGCCGCGCAAGGAGGTGCGCGGCATGATCGCCCGCACCTACCTGTACATGAGCGACCGCTACCGCCTGCGCCTGTCGAAGAAGGATCGCCAGCTCTACAGCGTATGGCACAAGACGTATCCACCCAAGACCTGGGAGCGCCAACGCAACCAGATGCTCAGCTGCGTCATGGGCTGGAGCAATCCCTACGTCGGCAACTACGACAAGCGCGCCTGCTCGGCGGTACTGGCCCTGGCCCGCTGACCAACCCAACGCCCACAAAAAAGGCCGGCCCCTTGCGGCGACCGGCCCCTCTCTACAGCCTTGGCCTTACAGCGGCTTGCCGCGATTACCGTGCTGGCTGACGAAGTCCTGGACGGTCTTCAAGTCATTGGCCAGAACAGTGCAACGCTCTTCACGGGTGAAGAGGTCCGTCAGGTGCGCAGGCAACACCGGCGCCTGGCCGATACCAGCCGTCACCACCGCTTCCGGGAACTTGACCGGGTGCGCGGTACCCAGAATCACCATTGGCACCGCCAGGCTGCGGCGGCACTCGCGTGCAGCGCGAACGCCGATTGCGGTGTGCGGGTCCAGCAGCTCGCCACAGGCCTTGTAGACCTCGGCGATGGTTTCGCAGGTGTCGGCATCAGTGACCGACAGCGAGTCGAACAGCTTGCGCGCTTCGGTCCAACGGTCGTCCTCGACGCTGAAACCGCCCCCCTTCTTGAAGTTCGCCATCAGCTCGGAAATCGCCGCACCGTTGCGACCATGCAGATCGAACAGCAGACGCTCGAAGTTGGACGACACCATGATGTCCATCGACGGAGACAGCGTCGGGTGCAGGGTATCCTTCACGTACTGATTGCCGCTCATGAAGCGGTGCAGGATGTCGTTGCGGTTGGTGGCGACGATCAGCTGACTGATCGGCAGGCCCATGTTGCGCGCCAGGTAACCGGCGAAGATATCGCCGAAGTTGCCGGTCGGTACCGAGAACGCCACTGAACGCGCCGGACCGCCAAGCTGCAGGGACGCGTGGAAGTAGTAGACGATCTGGGCCATGATCCGCGCCCAGTTGATCGAGTTGACCGCTACCAGGCGGGTTCCCTTGAGGAAGCCCTGGTCGGCGAAGCTGTCTTTGACCATTTCCTGGCAATCGTCGAAGTTGCCTTCGATGGCGATGTTGTGGATGTTCTCGCCCAGGATGGTGGTCATCTGCCGACGCTGCACCTCGGACACCCGATTGTGCGGGTGCATGATGAAGATATCGACATTCTCGCAGGCCTTGCAGCCCTCGATGGCCGCCGAACCGGTATCACCGGAGGTGGCACCCATGATCACCACGCGCTCGTTGCGCTTGGCCAACACGTAGTCGAGCAGGCGGCCGAGCAACTGCAGGGCGAAATCCTTGAAGGCCAGGGTCGGGCCGTGGAACAGTTCGAGCACCCACTCGTTGCTGTCCAGCTGACGCAGCGGCGCCACGGCACTGTGGGCGAAAACACCGTAGGTTTCTTCGAGGATCTTCTTGAAATCGGCGTCCGGGATGCTGCCGGTGACGAACGGGCGCATCACCCGGAAGGCCAACTCGTGATACGGCAGGCCAGCCCAGGACGCGATTTCTTCCTGGGTGAAACGTGGCAGGTTTTCCGGCACGTACAGGCCGCCGTCGCTGGCCAGGCCAGTCAGCAGCACGTCTTCGAAATTGAGGGCCGGCGCCTGGCCGCGGGTACTGATGTAACGCATGACTTACCCCTTAAACCAGTTGTTCGACGCGGATGCGGACGACGTTGCCAGCCACATCATCCAGCGCTTCCAGGGCCGAGATGGCATCGTTCATGCGCTGCTCGGCCACACGGTGGGTGACCAGGATCATGGGAACCAGGCCGTCGTGTTCTTCGACTTCCTTTTGCATGATCGATTCGATATTGATGCCGCGCTCCGACAGAATGCTCGCCACCTGGGCCAACACACCCGGACGATCCTTGGCCTGGATACGCAGGTAATAGGCGCTTTCGCAGGCAGTGATCGGCAGGATCGGGTGGTCGGACAGCGAATCCGGCTGGAAGGCCAGGTGCGGCACGCGGTTGGTCGGGTCGGTGGTCAGTGCACGCACCACGTCGACCAGGTCCGCCACTACCGACGACGCGGTCGGTTCCATGCCGGCGCCAGCGCCGTAGAACAGGGTGCTACCGGCGGCGTCGCCATTGACCATAACGGCGTTCATCACGCCGTTGACGTTGGCGATCAGGCGGTCGGCCGGGATCAGCGTCGGGTGCACGCGCAGCTCGATACCACTGTCGGTGCGGCGCGCCACACCCAGGTGCTTGATGCGATAGCCCAGGGCCTCGGCATAGTTGACGTCGGCCGTGGTGAGCTTGGTGATGCCTTCGGTGTAGGCCTTGTCGAACTGCAGCGGGATACCGAAGGCGATGGACGCCAGAATGGTCAGCTTGTGCGCGGCATCGATGCCTTCGACATCGAAGGTCGGATCGGCTTCGGCGTAACCCAGCGCCTGAGCTTCGGCCAGCACATCAGGGAAGGTACGGCCTTTTTCGCGCATCTCGCTGAGGATGAAGTTGCCCGTGCCGTTGATGATGCCGGCCAACCAGTTGATGCGGTTGGCCGCCAGCCCCTCGCGGATCGCCTTGATCACCGGGATGCCACCTGCCACAGCCGCTTCGAAGGCGACGATGACGCCCTTCTCGCGCGCCTTGGCAAAGATTTCGTTGCCGTGCACGGCGATCAGCGCCTTGTTGGCGGTGACCACATGCTTGCCGTTGTCGATTGCACGCAGCACCAGCTCGCGGGCCAGGGTATAGCCACCGATCAGCTCGATGACGATCTCGATCTCGGGGTTGTCGACCAGCTCGAAGACATCGTTGGTAATGGGAGTACCGGTAATATCACACTGCGGGTTCGGCGAACGCAGCGCAATGTGCGCCACCTCGATGCCACGCCCGGCACGACGCGCGATTTCCTCGGCGTTGCGCTTGAGCACGTTGAACGTACCGCCACCGACGGTACCCAGCCCACAGATGCCTACTTTGACCGGTTTCACACTGAACTCCCCATCTGCACTGCGTAAAACGGCCGGAGCATGCCCCGGCCGTAGAAAAAGAGCCGCACCTTACGAAGCGGCTGTTTATTAGTCAATCAGCGCGAAGGCGCTGTTTACTTGGCTTCGAGCGCCAGCTTGGCCAGTTGCGGCGCCGGCTGATAGCCCGGGATCATCTTGCCATTGGCGAGGACGATGGCCGGCGTGCCGTTGACACCGATCATCTGACCCAACTCGTACTGCTTGGCAACCGGGTTGTCGCAGCTCGCCTCGTCTACACCACGGCGGCTCTTGGCGCGGTTCATGGCTTCTTTCTGGTCCTTGGCGCACCAGACGTTGACCAGCTCCTGAGCGGCCGGGCTGTTCAGGCCCTGACGCGGGAAGGCGACATAGCGAACTTCGACGCCCAGGCGGTTGAGTTCCGGCACTTCACTGTGCAGCTTCTGGCAGTAGCCGCAGTCGGTATCGGTGAATACGGTGATGTGGGTCTTGGGTGCAGCCGGGGCAAACACCACCATTTCCTTGGTCGGAATGGCGTTGATTTCCTTGGCCACGCCACGCACTTCTTCCTTCTCGGTCAGGTTGACGGCCTTGCCGTCCTTGAACTGGAAGAGGTAACCCTGCATGAGAAACTGGCCGTCGCCACTGGCGTACAGCTGGCGACCGCCCTTGAGCTGCACCTGGTACACGCCTGGCATCGGGCTTTCGGCGATGGCCTCGATAGGCAGATCCGGCTGGATCGATTGCAGGCTGTTGCGAATGGCCTGATCGGGATCGGCTGCCAGGCTGATGCTACTGGCCAGGCCGAGGGCCATAGCCGCGAAAATGCGGGTCACGCGCATGGATACTCCTGTCGAACGACGGACTCACGGATGATGGCGAAGCCTACCATATAAGCGCTCAAAGGCAGACCGCAGCAGGCCGAACGGATGTCTCAGTATCATCAATGGATGCGAGCCAAGGCGAAAAAAGCCAGCTCAACCGCGAGGGTGATGCTCCGCGTGCAACTCCTGCAGCCGGGCACGAGCAATGTGGGTGTAGATCTGAGTGGTGGACAGGTCACTGTGGCCCAACAGCATCTGCACCACGCGCAAATCGGCACCATGGTTGAGCAGGTGCGTGGCGAAGGCGTGGCGCAGGGTATGCGGCGACAGGTTCTTGGCGATTCCGGCGACCCGCGCCTGGTGCTTGATGCGGTACCAGAAGGTCTGGCGAGTCATCTGCTCGCCACGCAGACTGGGGAACATCACGTCACTGGGCTTACCATCGAGCAGAAAGGGCCGGGCTTCGCGCATATAACGCTCGATCCAGATGATCGCCTCCTCCCCCAGCGGCACCAGTCGCTCCTTGCTGCCCTTGCCGAACACCCGCAGCACACCTTGACGCAAGTTCACCTGCTCCAGGGTCAGGGCGATCAGCTCACTAACCCGCAAACCGCAGGCATAGAGCACTTCGAGCATGGCGCGATCGCGCAAACCGATAGGGTCATCCAGTTCAGGCGCAGCCAGGAGTGCCTCGACATCCGCCTCCGACAGGGACTTGGGCAACGGGCGCCCCAACTGCGGCAGGTCGACCTGTAGCGTCGGATCAAGGTCGATCACCCCTTCGCGCAACAGAAAACGATAGAACCCGCGCAACCCGGAAATGAAGCGCGCCGTCGAGCGCACCTTGTAGCCTTCACTCAAGCGCCAGGCCAGGTGATCGAGAATGGCGTCACGACCTGCGCTTTCCAACTGCAGACCTCGCCCATCAAGCCATACATTGAAATGCTCGAGGTCGCTGCGATACGCCGATCGGGTATGGGCAGACAGGCCCTTTTCGAACCAGATCGCCTCAAGGAATTTTTCGATCAACGGGTGCTCCAGAGTTGGCATCGGCAGCTACTTGCACAAGGGACAGGGACGGCGGCACTGCTCAGAGCGCCGCGACGAGTGTTCCACAGCCCGCCGAAGCGCGCCAACCGCCTTTCGAGTCAGGACTCCACCGGGAACCCGGCCAATACCGGAATCGGCTTCTTGTCCTCATCAATGGCCACGAAGCTGAACACGCCATTGATAGCGCGCTGGCGGCCGTCGCTGTACATGCTTTCCACGAACACCTCGACCTCGACCTTCAGGCTGGTGTTACCCACCTTGATCACTCGCCCCACCAGCTCGACAATGGAGCCCGCCGGAATCGCATGATTGAAATCGATGCGGTCCGAGGAAACGGTTACCAGCGGCAGCCGGCAGAAACGCGTGGCGGCGATGAACGACACTTCATCCATCCAGGCCAGCGCGGTGCCACCGAACAGGGTGTTGTGGTGGTTGGTGGTCGGCGGGAATACAGCTTTGGTGACACGCGTTTCCGACAGCGCGGTACGGCGCTGGATTTCCTGCTCTCTTGGGGTCATGGCGAATCGTTCGATGCGGCGCGCCAACCGGCGGCCTGATGAAAGTCTTCAGGGGCGCGAACGGGCCAGCAGACGCTACAACCGCAAACCCCCACCCCATAAACGAAAAAAGCAGCCCGAAGGCTGCTTTTTTTCAGGGAGACCGGTCTTAGACCAGCTTCTCCTTGATGCGAGCTGCCTTACCGGACAGGTCACGGAGGTAGTACAGCTTGGCTTTGCGAACGTCACCGCGACGCTTGACGGCCAGGCTGTCAACCAGCGGGCTGTAGGTCTGGAAAGTACGCTCAACGCCAACACCGTTGGAGATCTTGCGAACAGTGAAAGCACTGTTCAGACCACGGTTACGCTTGGCGATTACAACACCTTCGAACGCCTGCAGACGCTGACGGTCACCTTCTTTCACTTTAACCTGAACGACAACGGTGTCGCCCGGTGCGAAAGTCGGGATCTCTTTGCTCATCTGCTCAGCTTCGATCTGCTGAATGATTTTGTTGGTCATGCTGCGCTCCTAAGACAGGCCTCTGGCCGGTCATCGATACGTTAACTATCGTCCCGCTGGCGGACGTATTCCTCCAGCAGCTTTTTCTCTTCTCCAGAAAGCGAGCGGCTTTCCAGAAGATCAGCGCGACGTTCCCAGGTCCGACCAAGGGACTGCTGCAAACGCCAGCGCCGGATGTGTTCGTGGTTGCCACTAAGCAACACATCGGGAACACGTTTATCCGCATACACCTCCGGACGGGTGTAGTGCGGGCAGTCGAGCAGGCCATCCGTAAAGGAATCCTCCTCGGCCGAGTCTGCATGACCCAATGCACCAGGCAAAAGGCGCGTTACCGCATCGATCAGAACCATGGCTGGCAGCTCACCGCCAGACAGGACGTAATCCCCGATCGACCATTCTTCATCGACATGCGCTTCGATAAAGCGCTCATCGATACCTTCGTAGCGCCCCGCGATGAGGATCAAACACTCCTCGTTCGCCAGTTCGCGTACTGCTGACTGAGTCAGCCGGCGACCTTGCGGCGAGAGATAAATCACCTTCGCCACACCACCGGCAGCCTGCTTCGCATCGAGCAAAGCATCTTCCAGCGGCTTGATCTTCATCACCATGCCGGGGCCACCACCAAAAGGCCGATCATCAACAGTGTGATGACGATCCGAGGTGTAGCTTCGCGGATTCCAGCAGGTCAGTTGCATCAACCCCTGCTTCACCGCGCGGCTGGTAATGCCGTATTCGCTGATGGCAGCAAACATTTCCGGGAACAGCGTAATGACTTCAACGCGCAGGCTAGGCATGTCGCTTAAAAGTCCGCATCCCAGTCGACCCGCATTTCGCCAGCATTCAGGTCGATCGATAACACGCATTGCTCGGTATACGGCAACAGGCGTTCACGATCATCCAGGCTGTCGGTGCAGGGTTTGACTACCACCACATCGTTGGCGCCGGTCTCGAACAGATGATCGACCTTGCCGAGCAATTGCCCTGCCTGGTCAATGACCTTGAGACCTTCCAACTGATACCAGTAGAACTCGCCGTCGCTCAGTTCAGGCAGCTCGCTACGGGGCACACAAATCTCAAAACCCGCAAAGGTACGTGCCACTTCGCGGTCATCGAGGCCCTTCAACTTCGCTACCAGTACCTTGCCTTGCAAGCGGCCACTGGCTACTTCGACCTGCTTTACCTCGTTGTCACGCTTGAGCGTCCAACGACGGTAATCGAGCACGTTATCCAGAGGGTCCGTAAAGGAATACACCTTCACCTCACCCCGTATGCCATGCACCGAAACAATCTTGCCAAGAACGATCAGGTCCTCGGCTGGAGCTGGCGACGTGCTCATAGGAATGCTTAGGCTGCAGCCTTGGAAGCTTCCTTGAGCAGCTGAGCAACACGCTCAGACGGCTGTGCGCCCTGGCCCAGCCAGTAGGCTGCACGCTCTTGGTTCACAGACAGTTTTACTTCAGCACCCGAAGCGATCGGGTTGAAGAAACCGATGCGCTCTACGAAGCGACCGTCGCGCGCATTGCGGCTGTTGGTCACGGTCAGGTGGTAGAAGGGGCGCTTTTTAGAGCCGCCACGAGCAAGACGGATGGTTACCATTGAACTTCGTTCCTGTAGTCGGTGCTGCAAAACTGAAATGCAAGCATAGGGCACTAGGCCCGAAAGGCCGCATATTCTAAGGATTATCCAGCTTTTTGCAAATCTCTTTTTCACCCACCTATCGGAGGGCTATTCAAGACCCAATTCGTGACGGCAGCCAGGCTGCCATCACGTTCCACGCCCGGGTTAGAACTTCGGCATGCCCCCGCCGCCGGGTAGCATCCCACCCATGCCGCGCATCATTTTGGCCATGCCGCCCTTGGCGGTGAATTTCTTCATCATCTTCTGCATCTGTTTGTGCTGTTTGATCAGGCGTCCAATGTCCTGGACCTGGGTACCCGAGCCCTGTGCGATACGACGCTTGCGCGAACCGCTGATGACATCCGGGTCGCGGCGCTCCGCAGGCGTCATCGAGTTGATGATGGCTTCCATCTGCTTGAACTGCTTCTCGGCTGCCCCCTGGGCATTGCCCATCTGCGCGAGATTGACCCCGCCCATCTGCGGCAGCTTGTCCATCAGGCCACCCAGACCACCCATGTTTTTCATCTGCTGCAGCTGATCGCGGAAGTCTTCCAGGTCGAAACCCTTGCCCTTCTTCAGCTTCTTGGAGAGTTTTTCGGCCTTGTCCCGGTCCAGCGTCTGCTCGGCCTGCTCAATGAGGCTGAGCACGTCGCCCATACCGAGGATGCGCGAGGCGATACGGTCCGGGTGGAAAGGCTCCAGCGCCTCGGACTTCTCACCCATACCGATGAACTTGATCGGCTTGCCGGTGATATGACGCACGGACAGCGCCGCACCACCGCGGGCATCACCGTCGACCTTGGTCAGAACGACGCCGGTCAGCGGCAGCGCGTCGCCGAAGGCCTTGGCGGTGTTGGCCGCGTCCTGGCCGGTCATGGCGTCGACCACGAACAGGGTTTCTGCCGGCTTGACCGCCGCGTGCAGGGCCTTGATTTCGGCCATCATCTCGGCGTCGACGGCCAGGCGACCGGCGGTATCGAGGATCACCACGTCGATGAACTTGAGTTTGGCTTCCTTGATCGCCGCTTCGGCAATCGCCACTGGCTTCTGGCTGATATCGGACGGGAAGAAGGTCACGCCGATATCAGTGGCCAGGGTTTCCAGCTGCTTGATGGCAGCCGGACGGTAAACGTCGGCAGACACCACCATCACGGTTTTCTTCTTGCGCTCCTTGAGGAAGCGCGCCAGCTTGCCGGCGGTGGTGGTCTTACCCGCACCCTGCAGGCCGGCCATCAGCACGACGGCGGGCGGCGTGACGTTGAGCGCGAGGTCTTCATTGGCCTCGCCCATCAGGGCTTCCAGCTCGGCACGCACGATTTTCACGAACGCCTGGCCTGGCGTCAGGCTTTTCGACACCTCGGTGCCGACCGCACGGTCCTTGACCTTGTTGACGAAGTCCTTGACCACCGGCAGCGCGACATCCGCCTCGAGCAGGGCCATACGCACTTCGCGCAGCGTGTCTTTGATGTTGTCTTCCGTCAGCTTGGCCTTGCCAGTGACGTTACGCAGGGTCTGCGACAGACGATCCGTTAGATTTTCGAACATGCACGTTCCTTTCAGGCCCTATCGAGCCGAGGGGTGGGCTTGCAGCAAGGCGCGGATTATAACCAAGAGTCGAGAGGTGTTGAGCGAACTTTGTCGGGAGAGCGCCAAGGCGTCGAATGGCGCACGCACCACAGCCTTTCGTGCGGCAGCCGTTATATGCCACACTCAGCGCCTTTCGGGCTTGCCCATCAAGGATTTATGCACCCTCTGCTGCCCACTCTCGCCGCTGCCTGCCTCTACGCCGGCGCCGCTACCTACCAAGGCCTGCGCCTGACCAGCCGCAGCGCACCCGACAAGCGCCTTCTGGCCCTGTTCGGCGTGCTCGCGCTGTTCTTCCATGGTGGCAGCCTGTTCATGCAGATGTACAACAGCGCCGGCCTGGCCCTGGACTTCTTCAATGCCGCCAGCCTGATCGCCTACGCCGTGATCCTCCTGACACTGCTGGCATCCTGGCGCATCCCGGTGGAAAACCTGCTGATGCTGCTGTTCCCGCTCGGCGCCCTGACTGTGCTGCTGGCCCAGTTCGCCCCGTCGGGCACCCTGCAGACGATTGATGAAGGCCCCGGCATCCTGGCGCACATCCTGTTGTCGATATTGGCCTATGGCCTGCTGACCATCGCCGTGGTCCAGTCACTCCTGCTGTTGCTGCAGGACCATCAGTTGAAGAACAAACACCCGTCAGGCCTGATCCGGCACTTCCCGCCGCTGCAGACCATGGAAAGCCTGCTGTTCGGCTTCCTCTGGGGCGGCTGGCTGATGCTCTCGCTGTCGCTGCTGTCCGGCGCCGTGTTCATCGACGATCTGTTTGGCCAGCACCTGGTTCACAAGACCATCCTGTCCTGCTTCGCCTGGGTGGTATTCGCCGTGCTGCTGTGGGGCCGTCACCAACTCGGCTGGCGCGGTCACAAGGCAATCCGCTGGACCCTGGCAGGCTTCTGCCTGCTGATGCTGGCGTACTTCGGCAGCAAACTGGTTCGCGAATTCATCCTGCATATCTGAGGTATCAGGCGCCAACAGGCGCCGACCCGGATTCCGAGAGGGCCAGCCCCTCCCCACCGCGCTTTTACGACCTGCAAAATCCGTCCATCAGGCCACAGGCGATGTCATTGAAGGCATGATCGTCTCGGCTAGGCCTTGCGCCCAGAGACGGTATCCGAGCGCGGATGGGTGGTAACCGTCCACGGCAAGAAAGTCCGGAGAGAACATCAGGGCGATCGGGCAATGGAGCGCGCCTCGGCTATCAGCCACCTGCCGTAGCCGCTTGTCCAGCAGCGCAGCACGCATCCCCAGCAATCGGCGCAGCAACCATGGCAATGCCGAGAAGTGCTGCAACGGCGGAACCGCACTCAGCACGACCCGGGCACCCTGGGCAGAAAACGCATCGACCAAGCGGCTTAGCGCCGCCTGCCACCGGTCCAACGACGTCAGTCGAGTCGTGTCATTGACCCCGAAGACCAGCAGAACCAGGTCGGCAGGTTCCGCCAGCCCATCGGGCAACAAGCGCTCGCAGGCCTCACCGGCTGTAATGCCGTTCTCGCCACACGCGCGCCAGGCCACTGGACGCTGGCAGCGCGCCGCCAGCTCCTGCGCCAGACAACCGGCCAGCGCCTGCTGCTGACAACTGACGCCAACACCCGCCACCGTGGACTCGCCCACCAGCAGCACACGCAACGGCTCACCGGACCATTCTTTGCCCACCAGCCCCCGCGTCGGGCCGGATGCCGGCGCCAGCCTCACCGCCCGGCGCCGCGTGTGCAGCGCCAAGGGCATGACCAGCGGCATCAGCGATAACACCGCCAGCCACCAGGCCGGTCCCTGCCAACGGCTCACAACTCGACGTTGACCGCCTGCGCTGCACGCGTGGCCTTGGCGCGGGCCGCTTCCAGCGATTCGTCACGGGCGAGGGCCACGCCCATGCGGCGCTGGCCGCTGACTTCCGGCTTGCCGAACAGGCGCAGCGCAGTGTCCGGCTCAGCCAGGGCAGCACCCAGGTTGCCGAAGCTGACCTGCTGCGACTCACCTTCAACCAGCACCACCGCCGAAGCGGATGGACCGTTCTGACGAATCACCGGGATCGGCAGGCCGAGAATCGCCCGGGCATGCAGTGCGAATTCGGACAGGTCCTGGGAGATCAGAGTCACCAGGCCGGTATCATGCGGGCGCGGCGAGATTTCACAGAACCACACCTGGTCGCCCTTGACGAACAGCTCGACCCCGAACAGTCCACGGCCACCCAGCGAACCGGTCACCGCCAGCGCAATGCGCTCGGCTTCAGCCTGGGCTTTCGGGCTCATCGGCTGCGGCTGCCAGGATTCCTGGTAGTCGCCCTTGACCTGACGGTGGCCCACAGGCGCGCAGAAGGTGGTGCCGCCGACATGGCGCACGGTCAGCAACGCGATTTCATAATCGAAATCGATGAAGCCCTCGATGATCACCCGCCCTTTGCCCGCGCGGCCGCCGGCCTGTGCGTAATCCCACGAGGCCTGCAGGTCGTCGATGCTTTTCAGGACCGACTGGCCTTTGCCCGAAGAACTCATGATCGGCTTGATCAGGCACGGAAAACCAATGGCCTCGACCGCCGCACGGCACTCTTCGAAGGAGTCGGCGAACTGGTAAGGCGAGGTCGGCAGGCCCAACTCTTCGGCGGCCAGGCGACGAATACCTTCACGGTTCATGGTCAGCTGCGCAGCGCGGGCGCTGGGGATCACGGTGTAGCCTTCGTTTTCCAGCTCGACCAGGGTCGCGGTGGCGATCGCTTCGATCTCCGGCACGATGTAGTGCGGCTTTTCCAGCTCGATCACGGCACGCAGGGCCGCACCGTCGAGCATGTTGATCACGTGGCTGCGATGGGCAACCTGCATGGCGGGGGCGTTGGCGTAGCGATCCACCGCGATCACCTCGACACCGAGGCGCTGCAGCTCGATCACCACTTCCTTGCCGAGCTCGCCAGAGCCACAGAGCAAGACACGGGTCGCGCTCGGCGACAGCGGGGTTCCGATACGGGGCATAGGGATTTCCTTGGAATAACGGTGGCTATGAATGTTCGGGGGAGCGTGCGCCTAGAGCAGCACACCCTTGGCTTCGGCACGCTGATGGCAGAGCTGCAGCACCTGACGGCGCTCGGCATTGTCCATGAGGCTCCAGCGTGTAATTTCGGCAACGTTGCGCTGGCAACCGATGCAGATATCTTCCTCGTCCAGCGCGCAGACGTGCACACAGGGCGAGGCGACGGGACGTTCGTCAGTCATTGATCATCTTGCTCATGCAGGTCCCGCGCATAGCGCTGGGCGTTGTGCACGTAATGCGCGGCGCTGGCTTCCAGCATCTTCTTCTGCGGCTCGGTCAGCTCGCGCACCACTTTGCCCGGCGAACCCACGACCAGCGAGCCATCGGGGATTTCCTTGCCTTCGGCGATCAGCGCGTTGGCGCCGATGATGCAGTACTTGCCGATCTTGGCGCCGTTGAGCACCACGGCATTGATACCGATCAGACTGTAATCCCCCACCGTGCAGCCATGCAGCATGGCGTTGTGACCGATGGTCACGCCTTTGCCAATGTTCAGCGGGAAGCCCATATCGGTATGCATCACCGTGCCGTCCTGGACGTTGCTGTTCTCACCGATATGAATCAGCTCGTTGTCACCGCGCAGCACCGCCCCGAACCAGACGCTGGCACCCGGTTCCAGCTTCACTTTGCCAACCAGCGTGGCGGTAGGCGCGGTCCAGCTGTCCGGATGAGTCTCAACCTGCGATTGTCCCAGGCGGTACTTCATGGGGTTTTCCTCGTTTCGACGGCTAGGTGTCCGCTTTATAGCGGCTCAGGTAAGCGTGACAAACTGATCGGGTGGCCGGTGCAGGGAGATATCGGCGTCATAGACCAGGTTGACCAGTTCGACCAGCATGATCGCGGTCAGCCCCCAGATCTTGTATTCGCCGTAGCGATAGCTCGGCACGTACCAGCTCTGCCCGAGGTAATCGATACGGTGCGTCATTTCCCGCGGGTCTTCACGGAAGAACTCCAGCGGCACGGAAAACACCGACGCGATCTCGGCATCGTTGGCCCGGTACTCGACGTAATCCGGTACGACACCGACATAGGGCGTGACCTGAATGCCGTGACGCGAGACCAGTGTACTGAGCGGACCGATCACCTCGACCAGACCAGGCGGCAGGCCGATTTCTTCCTCTGCCTCACGCAACGCGGTGCGAATCAGATCGTTGTCCTCCGGATCACGCCGCCCGCCCGGGAACGCCACTTCACCGCCATGGGTGGACAGCCCACTGGCACGCAACGTCAGCACCACTTCCGGGTCGTCACTACGGGTGATCGGCACCAGCACCGCGGCTTCGGGGAAGTTGCGGTCCGTATCCAGGAGGCGAGGGCTGTAGCCACGTACGCGGTGCAGTAGCTCATCGAGCATGAGGCGTTCTCGGTCTTTTGTTCTGACCGGGATGATGGCACGAAAGCAGCCGGCTCCCAACCCCCACCCAGCCATACGGCATCGTCACAGCTTGCCGCCAGACCACGCCACACGCCAAGATAGGCCGCTATTCCAGAGGGTTTCGGCATGAAGTTCTGCAGCAGCTGCGGCAACCCGGTTGCCCAGCGCATACCGGAGGGTGACAACCGCCTGCGCCATGTGTGCGGACACTGTCACACCATCCATTACGAGAACCCACGGATCGTTGCCGGTTGCCTGCCGGTCTGGGGCGAACAGGTACTGCTGTGCCGCCGCGCCATCGAACCACGCCGAGGCTATTGGACGCTGCCGGCCGGCTTCATGGAAAACGGCGAAACGGTCGAACAGGCAGCGGCCCGCGAAACCGCGGAGGAGGCGTGCGCACGGGTACGCAACCTGGCGCTCTACACGCTGTTCGACCTGCCGCACATCAACCAGGTGTACATGCTGTTCCGCGCCGAACTGGTCGACCTCGACTTCTCTGCTGGCGAGGAGAGCCTGGAGGTACAACTGTTTCACGAACACGACATCCCTTGGTCCGAGCTGGCTTTCCCGACCATAGGCCGTACCTTAGAATGCTACTTCGCCGACCGGCAGGAGCATGCCTATCCGGTACGCAATGAGCCTCTTGCAGCCTTGCGCGCGCACTTCAAGAAATTCGACTGATCTCGGGATACCGTTAATGCGCTGGTTGCTCGCCCTGCTCTGCCTGACCCTCGTGGCCTCCGCCCAGGCCACGACCACCACGACCCTCGATGGGCGCCCCGTCGACAAGGTGCTGGTGGTGAAATCCGAACGCAAACTGCAGCTGATCAGCCGTGGCGAAGCACTCAAGACCTACCGCATTTCCCTGGGCAAACAGCCCAGCGGGGCCAAGCAGCAGGAAGGCGACCTGCGCACGCCGGAAGGCTTCTACTGGATCGACTGGCGCAAGACCAGCGACAAGTTCAACCTGTCCATGCACATCTCCTACCCCAACGCCCGGGACGTGGCCAAAGCCCGTGAGAAAGGCGTATCCGCCGGCAGCATGATCATGATCCACGGCACCCCGCTGGACGAGGAATACCCCGAGTGGTTCTTCCACACCCTTGACTGGACCGAAGGCTGCATCGCCATGAAGAACAGTGACATGCGGGAAATCTGGGCCCTGGTCAAAGACGGCACGCTGATCGAAATTCGTCCCTGAGCCCAGCAGGCAGACGCAAAAAAGGCGCCCGGATGGCGCCTTTTTTCATATGGCTGATTTCATGCGACTGAACGGCCTGAATCAGAACTGGATATCCGACAGACGCCAGACTTCGAAGGCCGGTGTTTCGTAGGGGTGGGTTTTCTTCAACCCTTTGACCGCATCGTGGATCAGCTCGTCGGCCACCACCAATTCGACCTTCCACTCCGCCACGTGCTCCACGCTGCCTACCTGCCCCAGGTAGGGCTGGCTACCGTCCAGCGGACGAAACTGGCCCTGCCCGAGGGTCTGCCAGCAGCAACTGTCATAGGCGCCGATGCGCCCCCCGCCGGCGGCGAATACCGCTTTTTTCACTGCGTCCAGATGAGTTTCCGGGACGTAGAAACACAGTTTGTACATCGAGCACTCCGCAGGCAGCATCGCCTCATCACGACCGAAATATGATGCCACAGAATAATGGCACTTTGCCGCATCAAAGACTTGGGAAATCCATCAAGACCGTTGATTCGACTCACGATTCGTTCAAGCGTTCCAGCCTGGGACTGCCTTACTCGCCCCGCCAGAATCGCCGCCACTTGGCCACCAGGCCTGGCGCAGGCGGGTTATGGCTGCCGTCACAGTAGGGTAATTGACGCGATGCGCCGCAGCGACACAGCAGCAGATGCTGCTCACGCACGACATCGACCCGCACACCGTCGGTGCAGGGCTCGCCAGAACAATCGGGAAGTACGGGAGAACGCCCGCAGCGGCACAGCAGCAAGGTTTCGCCAGGTCGAACCTGGCGAACCTCGGGGAGAGGTGGCGCCGACTCATCAACCATGAGTCAGCGCCCTTGCACTCAGTCCACCCACACGCGGGCGTTGCGGAACATACGCAGCCAGCCTGCATCTTCCTGCCAGTCATCCGGCTTCCAGGAGTTCTGCACGGCGCGGAACACGCGCTCCGGGTGCGGCATCATGATGGTCACGCGACCGTCACGGCTGGTCAGGCCGGTAATCCCGCGCGGCGAACCGTTGGGGTTGGCCGGGTAGGTTTCGGTGACCTTGCCGTGGTTGTCGACGAAACGCATTGCCACGCAGCCGGACAGATCCGCCTCAAGCAGCGCCTCTTCGCTTTCGAACTCGGCATGACCTTCGCCGTGAGCGATGGCGATCGGCATGCGCGAACCGGCCATGCCGCGCAGAAAGATCGACGCCGACTCCTGCACCTGGACCATGGCCACCCGCGCCTCGAACTGCTCGGAACGGTTGCGCACGAAGTGCGGCCAGAACTCGCTGCCCGGGATCAGCTCGTGTAGGTTGGACATCATCTGGCAACCGTTGCACACGCCGAGGGCGAAGCTGTCCTTGCGCTCGAAGAAGGCCTGGAAGCCATCACGGGCACGGGCATTGAACAGTACCGACTTGGCCCAGCCTTCACCGGCACCGAGTACGTCGCCGTAGGAGAAGCCACCGCAGGCCACCAGGCCCTTGAAGACGTCCAGGCTGACACGGCCGCTGAGGATGTCGCTCATATGCACGTCGATGGCATCGAAGCCGGCACGGTCGAACGCCGCAGCCATCTCGACCTGACCGTTGACGCCCTGCTCACGCAGCACTGCGATCTGCGGGCGTACACCCTTCTTGATGTACGGCGCTGCAATGTTGTCGTTCACGTCGAAACCGAGTTTGACGCTCAGGCCCGGGTTGTCTTCTTCCAACAGCGCGTCGAATTCCTGATCGGCGCACTGGGCGTTATCGCGCAGACGCTGAATCTGGTAGCTGGTCTCGGCCCATTGGCGCTGCAGCATGCGGCGCTGGCCACCGAATACCGGCTGGCCATTGAAGCTGATGGCGACTTCGCCGTTGTTGACCGGCTGGCCGATGACGGCAACACAGTCGTCCAGGCCGGCGGCGCTGAACTGGGCGAGAATGTCCGGCGTGGCGTCCTGGCGAACCTGGATCACCGCACCCAACTCTTCGTTGAACAGCACGGCAGCCAGTTCGTCACGGTTGTCGGCCAGGGCATCGAGGAACAGGTTCAGGCCGCAGTGACCGGCGAACGCCATTTCCAGCACGGTGGTCAGCAGGCCGCCATCGGAACGGTCGTGGTACGCCAGCAGGTGACCGTCGGCGTTCAGACCCTGGATCACGGCGAAGAAGGCCTTGAGGTCTTCGGCGTCATCGACGTCCGGCGCCTGACGACCGATCTGGCCGTACACCTGGGCCAGGATCGAAGCGCCCATGCGGTTCTGGCCGCGGCCGAGGTCGATCAGGATCAGATCGGTCTCGCCCTTGTCCATGCGCAGTTGCGGGGTCAGGGTCTTGCGAATATCGGTAACGGGGGCGAAGCCGGTCACGATCAGCGACATCGGCGAGGTCACGCTCTTCTCGGCGCCCTCTTCGCTCCACTTGGTCTTCATCGACATGGAGTCCTTGCCGACCGGAATGGTCAGGCCCAGCTCCGGGCAGAGCTGCATGCCGACGGCCTTGACCGCGTCGTACAGGCGCGCGTCTTCACCCGGGTGACCGGCGGCGGACATCCAGTTGGCCGACAGTTTGATGTCGGAAATCTTCGCGATGGACGAGGCCGCCAGGTTGGTCAGGGTCTCGCCGATCGCCATGCGCCCGGAGGCCGGGGCATCCAGCAGCGCCAGCGGCGTGCGCTCGCCCATGGCCATCGCTTCACCGGTGTAGACGTCGAAGCTGGTGGCGGTAACGGCTACGTCGGCCACCGGAACCTGCCACGGGCCGACCATCTGGTCGCGGGCCACGAGACCGGTGATGGTGCGGTCGCCGATGGTGATCAGGAAGCTCTTGCTGGCCACGGCCGGGTGACGCAGTACGCGCTCGACCGACTCGTCCAGGTTCAGCGCACTCGGGTCGAAATCGTCGCCCAGTTCGGCTTCACGGGTCACCGAGCGGTGCATGCGCGGCGGCTTGCCCAGCAGCACTTCCAGCGGCATATCCACCGGGGTGTTGCCGAAATGGCTGTCGGTAACAGTCAGTTGCGGCTCTTCGGTGGCCTCGCCGACCACCGCGAACGGGCAGCGCTCGCGCTCGCAGATGGCCTGGAAACGCTCGAAGTCGGCGGCGCTGACGGCCAGCACGTAGCGTTCCTGGGATTCGTTGCTCCAGATTTCGTGCGGGGCCATGCCCGGCTCGTCATTGGGCACGTTACGCAGTTCGAAACGACCACCACGGCCGCCGTCATTGACCAGTTCCGGGAAGGCGTTGGAGATACCACCGGCGCCCACGTCGTGGATGAAGGCGATGGGGTTCTTGTCGCCCAGCTGCCAGCAGCGGTCGATGACCTCCTGGCAGCGGCGCTCCATTTCCGGGTTTTCGCGCTGCACGGAGGCGAAATCCAGGTCTGCCGAGCTGGCACCGGTGGCGACCGACGACGCAGCGCCGCCACCCAGACCGATCAACATGGCCGGGCCGCCGAGCACGATCAGCTTGGCGCCGACAGTGATCTCGCCCTTCTGCACATGGTCTTCACGGATGTTGCCCATGCCACCTGCGAGCATGATCGGCTTGTGGTAGCCGCGCACTTCTTCGCCGTGGGGTGTGTTGATCGTTTGCTCGAAGGTACGGAAGTAGCCGGTCAGCGCCGGGCGGCCGAACTCGTTGTTGAACGCGGCGCCGCCCAGCGGGCCTTCGATCATGATGTCCAGCGCGGTGACGATACGGTCCGGCTTGCCGTACGGCTTTTCCCACGGCTGTTCAAAACCTGGGATCTGCAGGTTGGAAACGGTGAAACCGGTCAGGCCGGCCTTCGGCTTGGCGCCGCGGCCGGTGGCACCTTCGTCGCGGATCTCGCCGCCGGAACCGGTGGACGCACCGGAGAACGGCGAGATGGCAGTCGGGTGGTTGTGGGTCTCGACCTTCATCAGGATGTGCACCGGCTCCTGCACCGCACCATATTGGCGCGTCTCAGGGTTCGGGTAGAAGCGGCCGGCCACGCTACCGACGATCACCGAAGCGTTGTCCTTATAAGCGGACAGCACGCCTTCGCTGTGCATCTGGTAGGTGTTCTTGATCATGCCGAACAGGCTTTTTTCCTGGCTCTCGCCGTCGATATCCCAACTGGCGTTGAAGATCTTGTGACGGCAGTGCTCGGAGTTGGCCTGGGCGAACATCATCAGTTCGATGTCGTGCGGGTTGCGCCCCAGCCCCTGGAACGCAGCGACCAGGTAATCGATCTCGTCTTCGGCCAGGGCCAGGCCCAGCTCGACGTTGGCAGTTTCCAGCGCCGCTCGGCCACCACCCAGGATGTCGATGGCAGTCAGCGGCTTGGGCGAGGCATGGCTGAACAGGCCCGCAGCCCCTTCCAGGCTATCCAGAACCAGTTGCGTCATGCGGTCGTGCAGCAGCGCCGCAACCTGTTGCGCATCGGCGTCGCTCAATTCACCGGCAACGTAGTAGGCAATCCCGCGCTCGATTCGCTGAATCTTCGCCAGGCCGCAGTTGCGCGCAATGTCGCTGGCCTTGCTCGACCACGGCGAAATCGTGCCGAAACGCGGAATGGTCAGGAACAGGCGGCCAGTCGGCTCCTGCACAGGAACGCTCGGGCCGTACTTCAGCAGACGGGCCAGTACCTGCTCCTCGTCGGCGGTGAGCACGCCGGTGACATCGGCAAAATGCGCGAACTCGGCATACAGCCCAGTCACAGCGGGGACTTTGCTGGTCACTTGCTCAAGCAATTTACCGTGGCGAAAAGCAGAAAGGGCGGGAGCGCCGCGCAAGATCAACATCGGAGACAGCCTCTGGGAAGGGGGTGTACTTTGAGGCCGTGCATTCTAGCCTAAAGCGGCTCGCCGGGGCACCCTGAGCGGAGCACGGGCGGCAATGCGCTGCGCTATCAGAGAAGCACAATGCTGTCGAGATATGGCGCGCAGAAAGCTTTGCGTATACTGCGCGGATGTTTGCCCAATCCGCGTTCCGCACGCGCTACGCCAGCTGGCTGTCAGCGATCGGAATCCTCCTGCTGCTCGGCGGCTGTGCTGAAGAACCCAGCACACTCGAGCGCGTACAGGCGGAGGGTGTGCTGCGCGTGGTCACACGTAACAGCCCAGCCACCTATTTCCAGGATCGTAACGGCGAAACCGGCTTCGAATACGAGCTGGTGAAGCGCTTTGCCGACGACATGGACCTGAAGCTGGAAATCGAGACCGCCGACAACCTCGACGACCTCTTTTCCAGCCTCGGCCGCCCCGGCGGTCCCGTACTGGCAGCCGCCGGTCTGGTGGAAAGCGACGGGCGGCAGCAGATCGCCCGCTTCTCCCTTCCTTATCTGGATGTCACGCCCCAGGTCATCTACCGCAACGGGCAGCGCCGCCCTACCCGCCCTGAAGACCTGCTCGGCAAGCGCATCCTGGTGCTGAAAGGCAGCAGCCACGCCGAGCAGCTGGCTGCGCTGAAACTGGAATTCCCCGAGCTCGACTATGAAGAGTCGTCCGCCGTCGAGGTGGTGGACCTGCTGCGCATGGTCGATGAAGGCCAGATCGACCTGACGCTGGTGGACTCCAACGAACTGGCGATGAACCAGGTGTACTTCCCCAACGTGCGGGTGGCCTTCGACCTTGGTGACTCGCGCAGCCTGGCGTGGGCCGTGGCGGCCGGTGAAGACACCAGCCTGCTCGATGAAATCAATGCGTTTCTCAAGCGCGCCGAAGACAACGGCAGCCTGAAACGCCTGAAGGACCGCTACTACGGTCATGTCGACGTCCTCGGCTATGTCGGCGCCTACACCTTCGCCAAGCACCTGCAGCAGCGCCTGCCCCGCTACGAAAAGCATTTCCGCCAGGCGGCCCAGGAGCAAGGCCTTGACTGGCGCCTGCTGGCCGCAATGGGGTATCAGGAATCGCTGTGGCAGCCGACGGCCACCTCGAAGACCGGCGTGCGCGGTCTGATGATGTTGACGCTGCGCACTGCCCAGGCGATGGGCGTATCAAACCGGCTCGACCCCAAGCAGAGCATCGAAGGCGGCGCCAAGTACATCGTGCACGTCAAGGAACAGCTGCCTGAGAGCATCCAGGAACCCGACCGCACCTGGTTCGCCCTGGCGGCCTACAACGTCGGCGGTGGTCACCTGGAAGACGCCCGCAAACTGACCGAAGCCGAAGGCCTGGACCCGAACAAATGGCTGGACGTGCAGAAGATCCTGCCGCGCCTGTCCCAGAAGCAGTGGTACAGCAAGACCCGTTATGGCTACGCCCGTGGCGGCGAGCCGGTGCACTTCGTGCGCAACATCCGTCGCTACTACGACATCCTGACTTGGGTGACCCAGCCGCAGCTGGAAGGCAGCCAGGTAGCGGAAAGCGGTCTGCACACCCCGGGCGTCAACAAGAACCCGCCCGAGAAAGACACGCCGCCGCTCTGACTAGCGGCTTTCCCGCCGCATCTTGAAAAACGCGCTGAGCACCGCACCGCACTCCTCCCCCAGAACGCCGCCCTCGATCAACACCCGGTGATTGAGAAATCCCTGGCTGAAGAAATCCCCCTGGCTTACCGCCACACCGGCCTTGGGCTCGGTCGCGCCGTATACCACACGCTGAATGCGCGAATGCACGATCAGCCCCGAGCACATGCTGCACGGCTCCAGCGTCACGTACAGCGTGCTGCCGGGCAGCCGGTAGTTTTCCACCGCTTGCGCCGCTGCACGAATGGCGACCATTTCTGCGTGGGCGCTGGGATCATGGGTGGATATCGGGCAATTGAAGCCGCGACCGATGATCTCCCCGCCCTGCACCAGCACGGCGCCTACAGGCACCTCGCCCAGGGCCGCACCTTCGGCAGCGAGCATCAACGCTTCACGCATGAAGTGCTGATCCTGGCTTCGGTCGATGATCTGTGGTTTTTTCATTGACTCAATCCGTAGGGAGCAAAACCGCGCAAGGTTTTCTTCCCGAAAAACAGGGGATGCAAAAAGCGGCGTACACCCTACACCACCTCGATGGCCGCCATCAGCCCTGTTTCCATATGGTCGATCACGTGACAGTGGAACATCCACACCCCGGGATTATCGGCCACGAACGCGATGCGTGCCGTCTCGTTCTTGCCCAGCAGGTAGGTGTCGGTGAAATACGGAATGATTTTGCGCCGATCGGAGCTCAGCACCTTGAACGTCATGCCGTGCAGGTGGATCGGGTGCTGGTACTGCGCCATGTTGCGCAGCACGAAGATGTAACTGCCATCCTTCTTGAGGCTGGCAATGGGGCGATCCGCGCAGGTCTTGTCATCGATGTCCCAGGCCTGGCCGTTGATCTGCCAGTACTTGTAACGACCGGCCGCCTCATCGGCGGGTGAGGCCAGCGCAGCCGCCCACTCGAAGTTGAAGCGCAGGGTTTCGGCGCGCTGCAGATCCGGCTCGGCCACCGGGTTTGCAGGCAACGCGGGCGGCCATTCAGCAGCCGGCTCGTTGCTGGCCAGCGGTTTGATGGTCGCCAGGCGAAGCGGCCCATTGCGCAGCGACAATTCTTCGCTGCCAACAGGTGGCACCTTGAGCGCCAGATCGATGCGCATGCCAGGCCCCAGCCAATACTCCTTGCCCAGCGGACGGGGCTCGACCGGGTTGCCATCCAGCGCGTAGATGCGCGCCTCCCCCTTGGGCAGGTTGAGGCGGTAGGTGACGGTATTGTCGACGTTGATCAGGCGCAAGCGGACCACCTGCCCTGCGGGCAGCTCCAGTGTCGGCAGCGATACGCCGTTGATGGTCGACAACCGCCCGCGCGTTCCCTCACGAGCGGCCTCACGCGGCACCAGAAATTCAGTGAACGCGCCCTGCTCGTCTATATGCCAGGTTTTCAGGCTGAGCGTGCGCTCATGACGAAAGCCCGTAGGCTCCCGCTCCTCGACGATCAGCGGCCCCACCAGCCCGCGACCCAGCTGCTCGGTACTTGCCGTGTGTGGGTGGTACCAGAAGCTGCCGGCATCGTGGCAGATGAAGTCGTAGTCGAAATACTCGCCCGGCAACACCGGGGCCTGGGACACGTAGGGTACGCCGTCCATTTCCAGCGGCAGGCGAATGCCATGCCAGTGAATGGTGGTCTGCACGTCCAGCTTGTTGATGAACCGTACCCGCAGGCGATCACCCTGGCGACAGCGCAGCTCGACACCCGGTGCCTGGCCGCCATAGGCCCAGGCCGGGGTCACGTGCCCTGGCACCAGCTCCATGTCCAGCGGTGCAGCGATCAGCTCGTAATCGTGGGTGGCCACATTTTCCGGCCGACCAAGCCAGTAACGCGCGCCGCCTGCCCCCATCCCGACCACGCTCAAACCGGCCAGACCTGCCAGCACCTGTCGACGGGTAAAGGACATGCACCACCTCTTCACGACTGCGGGCCGCAGCCCAAAAAGGCAAATACGATACACCCGCAATTGCGAAACGATAAGGGCAACGCGGCGACTCGCCGCAGGTGGCCCGGTCTCGCCCGGGGCTGGAGGTGCGCCGGCGGTGCGAGACACCGAGGCCGCGCGCAGCGAAGGGTGTGGATAAAGCGTGCCCCGAGTAGGCAGCCGCCAGCGCCCATGCGCCCGGAGAGTGCTCGACATCAGCACACCACGAAAAACCGGGCACCGTTAGAATGGGCCCCAACTTACAAGGATTGCGCCACCACATGGTTCTGTACGGCAGTGCAATGAGCATCGCGGTCACCCTGCTTACCCCCTTGCTGCTGGGCTTCTGGATCATCCTCATGGTCGGCATCGGCCATTGGGTGTACAAGGGCGCGCGCACCCTCGGGCGTGCGCACAGCCTGGTGAACGCGCAGATCATCGATCGACGCCTGATCCGCGCCCGCATTCACTACAGCCGTACCAGCCGGATCGGCACCTGCCCGGTCTATCGCCTGCGCTATGAGTTCGACGCCGTCCCTTACGAGATCGAATACCTGGTCAGCAACAAGCACCAGGTAATGCTCGATGAAGACGCAGGAACCTTCAAACTCTATGTCCCCCACGACCAGCCAGCCGACGCCCGCGTGGAATACAACCCACTCCAGCTTCTGTACGGGCTGTTTCTGGTGGCGGGCATGGCCTACGGCAGCTGGCACATCGCGCCACTCATGTTGTTCGGGAAATAGCCTTGGAGATTCTGTTCGGCACACTGCTGTTGCTCTTCAGCGCAGTGGTATGGCTGCTGCTCGTAGCCATGGCCTGCGCAGGTTACTACTTCGCGGGGAAGCTCATTCTTAAGAACACACGCCGCGCCTTTCTGCGGACAAGCACCGCCCGGGTGACCGCTTACGACATGTTTACGCCGGACCTGGCGGAAGGCGACGCCGAGGATGAGCGCCCCCTGCTTCACCTGCAACTCGCTTGCGAACGAGGCGGTCAGCTCTGCCAACTCAAGCTAGGTCCGGTAAGCTGCCAGGAACTGTTCCTAGCACTCGGACAGCCTCGGTATCGCTCATCCTGCTGGATGACCGATGACGACTGGCGCGACCTGCTGGAAGGTCGAGAGCTCGCGGTAGCGTGCGACTTCCGCCACAACGCAGCGTTTCTGCTGAACCAGATGCAACTGGCCAGGGAAATACTGATCGGCGCCATCATCGCCGTTGCCGTCCTCACCCTAGCCGCCGTGGCGCAGGCATGAAAAAACCGGCCTAAGCCGGTTTTTTCATGCAACGTAGCGGGATCACTCCCACTCGATGGTCGCTGGCGGCTTGCTCGACACGTCGTAGGTGACGCGGGAGATGCCTTCGATTTCGTTGATGATGCGGCCGCTGACGACTTCCAGCAGTTCGTAGGGCAGGTGTGCCCAGCGAGCGGTCATGAAGTCCACGGTTTCCACAGCACGCAGGGCGACGACCCAGGCGTAGCGACGGCCGTCACCGACCACGCCGACCGATTTCACCGGCTGAAACACCACGAACGCCTGGCTGGTCTTGTGGTACCAGTCGGCCTTGCGCAGTTCTTCGATGAAGATGTGGTCAGCACGACGCAGCAGGTCGGCGTATTCCTTCTTCACTTCACCGAGGATACGCACGCCCAGGCCCGGGCCCGGGAACGGGTGGCGATAGACCATGTCGTACGGCAGGCCCAGCTCCAGGCCGATCTTGCGCACTTCGTCCTTGAACAGTTCGCGCAGCGGCTCGACCAGCTTGAGGTTCATTTCCTCCGGCAGGCCGCCGACGTTGTGGTGCGATTTGATCACGTGGGCCTTGCCGCTCTTGGCGCCAGCCGACTCGATCACGTCCGGGTAGATGGTGCCCTGGGCGAGGAACTGGATGTTCTCCAGCTTGCTGGCCTGTGCATCGAACACGTCGATGAAGGTACGGCCGATGATCTTGCGCTTCTTCTCCGGGTCGGCTTCGCCAGCCAGGTTGGAGAGGAACTGCTCTTCAGCATTGGCGCGGATCACCTTGACGCCCATGTTCTCGGCGAACATGGCCATCACCTGCTCGCCTTCATGCAGGCGAAGCAGGCCGTTGTCGACGAACACGCAGGTCAGCTGGTCGCCGATGGCACGGTGCAGCAGCGCCGCGACCACCGAGGAATCGACACCGCCGGACAAGCCGAGCAGGACGTTGGCCGAGCCCACCTGGGCACGGACCTGGGCAATGGCGTCATCGACGATATTGGCCGGAGTCCACAGCGCCTCGCAGCCTGCAACTTCCAGCACGAAACGAGACAGGATGCGACCGCCCTGCTTGGTGTGGGTCACTTCCGGGTGGAACTGCACACCGAAGTAGTGGCGGGTTTCGTCGCACATGGCGGCGATCGGGCAGCTCGGGGTGCTGGCCAGGATATGGAAGCCCTCTGGCAGACGGGTCACCTTGTCGCCGTGGCTCATCCACACGTCGAGACCAAGCACGCCGTCGGGGTCCACGTGGTCTTCGATACCGGCGAGCAACTGGCTCTTGCCGACCACGTCGACACGGGCGTAGCCGAACTCACGCAGCTCGGAACCTTCCACCTTGCCGCCCAGTTGCTCGGCCATGGTCTGCATGCCGTAGCAGATACCCAGCACCGGTACGCCAAGATCGAATACCGCTTGAGGGGCACGCGGGCTGTTCGCCTCGTGCACGGACTCCGGGCCACCCGCCAGGATGATGCCGCGCGGCGCGAAGGCAAGGATGTCTTCGTTGCTCATGTCCCACGGGTGCAGTTCGCAATAGACGCCGATCTCGCGCACGCGGCGGGCGATCAGCTGGGTGTACTGGGAACCGAAGTCCAGAATCAGGATGCGGTGGGCGTGAATATCAGGATGGGCCATGGCCGTCTCTCGTAGCGGAACTCACAAATGACTCGGGGCTGCACTGTGGGTAACAGCGACAGCCCCGCGCTTTCCTATCTCTTCAAAATCGATTTGCCGCGTCGCGAGCGCAGCGCGTCAAACCGTTTTTATCCAACGCGGTAGTTGGGTGCCTCTTTGGTGATCTGCACATCGTGAACATGGGACTCGGCCATGCCGGCGCCGGTGATGCGCACGAACTCAGGCTTGGTACGCATTTCCTCGATGGTCGCGCAGCCGGTGTAGCCCATGGAAGCACGCAGGCCACCCATCAGTTGGTGAACGATGGCAGCCATCGCTCCCTTGTACGGCACACGGCCCTCGATCCCTTCCGGTACCAGCTTTTCAGCGCCGGCGGAGGAGTCCTGGAAGTAACGGTCGCTCGAGCCCTGGGCCTGCGCCATGGCACCCAGCGAACCCATGCCACGGTAGGCCTTGTAGGAACGGCCCTGGAACAGTTCGACTTCGCCCGGCGCCTCTTCGGTGCCAGCCAGCATGGAACCGATCATCACGCAGGAAGCACCGGCAACGATGGCCTTGGACAGGTCACCGGAGAAGCGGATGCCGCCGTCGGCGATCAGTGGGATACCAGTGCCGGCAAGAGCAGCGGCCACGTTGGCCACGGCGGAAATCTGCGGCACGCCGACACCGGCGACGATGCGCGTGGTGCAGATGGAGCCAGGGCCGATGCCGACCTTGACCGCATCGGCACCCGCCTCGGCCAGTGCCTTGGCAGCGTCACCGGTAGCGATGTTGCCGCCGATCACCTGAATGTCCGGGAAACTCTGTTTGACCCAACGCACGCGGTCGATCACGCCCTTGGAGTGGCCATGGGCAGTGTCGACGATGATCACGTCGACGCCGGCAGCTGCCAGTGCCGCAACACGGTCGCCGGTATCGGCACCGGTACCGACGGCAGCGCCGACACGCAGGCGACCCTGGTCGTCCTTGCTGGCCAGCGGGTAGGCCTTGGCCTTCTCGATGTCCTTGACGGTCATCATGCCCTTGAGGTGGAAGGCGTCATCGACGATCAGTACTTTTTCGATGCGGTGCTTGTGCAGCAGCTCGCGCACGACTTCCTTGGTGGCGCCTTCCTTGACGGTGACCAGGCGCTCTTTCGGCGTCATCACGTCGCGGACCTTGGCGTCCAGGCGGTTTTCGAAGCGCACGTCGCGGGAGGTAACGATGCCGACCAGGTCGCCGTCGGACAGTACCGGTACGCCGGAGATGTTGTGCATACGAGTCAGGTCGAACAGGTCACGCACGGTCGCATCAGCTTCGATGGTGATCGGGTCCTTGACCACACCCGCTTCGAACTTCTTGACCTTGCGCACTTCGGCAGCCTGCTGCTCGATGGTCATGTTCTTGTGGATGATGCCGATGCCACCTTCCTGCGCCATGGCGATGGCCAGACGCGCTTCGGTAACGGTGTCCATGGCGGCGGAGAGCAACGGAATGTTCAGCTCGATACCACGGGTCAGACGAGTCTTGAGGCTGACATCCTTCGGCAGGACTTCGGAGAAACCAGGGATAAGTAGAACGTCGTCGAAGGTAAGAGCTTCTTGACTGATACGCAGCATGGCGGGGGCTCCCGGACGGGAAAATTGGAAGCGCGCCATTATACCCAGCGAACCCCGGCCACTCAATGCAAAGAATGATTTGGATTGAATGAAATGCGAGGACCTATCCGGCGCTCCACAGCACCTATACAATAATAATTCTCAACTACATCCGCATCAGAGTCGTAAATGCCCAAGCCCCGCTCGTTTTCCAGCCTGTCGCGCTGGAGCGCCGCTGCACCCGTAGCAGCACATGTCGCCCTGCTCGCCCTTGCCTTACCCACCACCGCCCTCGCTGATGAAACCGCCCCTCGCAACGAGCTGGAATTGCCGGGTCAGGAAATCACTGCCGAGCGCGACAGCCAGGACAGCTACCGCGCCAGCACTGCCAGTACGGCGAGCAAAAGTGCGGTGTCGGTCATGCAGGAAGCCCAGGCGGTGCAAGTGGTGACCGGCCAGGTGATCAACGACTACCAGGTGCAATCGCTGGACGACGCCATGAAGTTCGTCAGCGGCATGACCCAGAGCAACACCCTGGCAGGCACCCAGGACGGTTTCGTAAAACGCGGTTTCGGCGCCAACGCCGATGGCTCGATCCTGCGCGACGGTATCCGTTCGAGCCTGTCGCGCAACTTCAGTGCCACCACCGACCGCGTGGAAGTGCTCAAGGGCCCGTCCTCGCTGCTCTACGGTGCGCTGGAGCCGGGCGGGTTGATCAACGTCATCAGCAAACAGCCGGAATACCAATGGCGCCGGCAGATAAGTGGCGAGACCAGCAGCGAGGGCGGCGGCAGCGCCATGCTCGACGTCACCGGCCCGCTGGCGGACAGCGGTCTCGCCTTCCGCTTCATCGCCGAGCGTCAGCACGAGGATTACTGGCGTAATTTCGGCCACGAAAGCCACACGCTGGTGGCGCCTTCCCTGAGCTGGATCGGCGACGACCTGCGCGTGACCCTGGCCTACGAGCGCAAGGAATATTCCACACCGGTGGACCGCGGCACGGTGATCATCAATGGCAAGCCGGCCAAGACGGCGTACAACGCACGCTTCAACGAAGCCTGGGCAAAAGCCGAAGGCACCGATGAGCTGTTCACCGCCACGGCCGAATACCAGCTCAACCCGGACTGGCTGACACGCCTGACCTACGGTTGGAACAACGAACGTTACGATTACGCCGAAGCCCGCCCCAACACGCTCAACGCCACCACCGGCGCCCTCAGCCGGCGCTCCGATGGCAGCGAGCACGACAACCAGACGCAGTACCTGGCCTGGGACTGGATCGGCAACGCCAGCCTGTTCGGGCAACGCCACGACCTGCTGATCGGCGCGGACACCGAGCGCGTCGACAACTTCCGTGGCGACACCTGGCGCGGCCCTGCGGTAGGCGGGTTCAATATCTACCGCCCGGTCTACGGCAACCTCGCCGAACCGTCGGTGCTCAACGCCGCGCAAAGCGACCGCAGCGACGAGTTGCACTCACGCTCGCTGTACCTGAAAGACAACTGGCACCTGAACGACCAGTGGATTCTGGTCGCCGGCGGCCGTTATCAGCGTTTCGAGCAGTTGGTCGAGCAAGGCCGTGGCGCCACTTACCAGAAGACCACCGACCGCCAGGACACCACCTTCCTGCCGTTCGGCGGCCTGGTGTACCAGGTCAATGATCAGGTATCGCTGTACGGCAACTACAGCCGTTCCTTCGTGCCCAATGCTTCCGATGCCAATACCGGCCAGGCATTCGATCCCGAGGAAGGCCGCAGCTACGAGCTGGGCATCAAGCTGGACCTGGGCAACGCCCTGATGGCCAGCCTCGCCGTCTACGACATCGAGAAGAAGAACGTGGTGGTCAGCAACAACGGCGTCTCCGAGGCAGCCGGCAAGGTCGGCTCACAAGGCGTCGAACTGGACATTACCGGACGTATCGCCGAGCGCTGGGACGTGCTCGCCACCTACGCCTACACCGACACGGAAATCCTCGACGACCCGACGACCAAAGGCAACGAACTGGTCAATGCGGCACAGAATGTCGCCAGCCTGTACCTGACCCACCACCTGTCCTTGCCGAGCTCCGCCGGGCAATGGCGGATCGGCGGCGGCGCCCGCTATGTCGGCGAGCGCGCCGGCGACAACGCCAACAGCTTCTGGCTCGACAGCTACACCGTCGCAGACGCGTTCATCCGTTGGGAAAGCGACCTACTCGGCGACAAGACCCGCCTGCAGTTGAACGCCCGCAACCTGTTCGACGAGCAATACCATCCGTCCAGTGGTGGCAATTTACGCGTCGCGGTGGGCGAACCTCGTGAACTGCGACTGTCAGCCAGTGTCGACTTTTAAGAGGCCGTTCGCGTTCTTGCCCTGGGTCGCCTGACTCGCAGCACGAGGTCATGGCACAGCTCATCGCGAACTGCCTTGGTGTTTTCAGGCTCAAGGAAGAGCCCCCTATTCAGGCAGCCGATGCTCGGCTGCTGACCTGCGTCAGCGGGAAGCCCAGGCGATCGGCGAACTCGTCGAGAAAGCCCTGGCGAAACCGAGCCTCGTTCCAGTTGTTGAAGATGAAGCCCAGGTTGGAAAACCCGCAGGGCTGCAGGAACAGGAACCCGTTGATGTCGTCTTCATGCCCGCAGTCGGGGCAGGTGAAGTTATCCGTCGTGCCCGGCCACCACTCATCCAGGCTTTCGAACAGCGGCTCTCCGATTTCCCGGCGGCACTTGGGGCACCCGGCCTCCTCGAGAAAACCCTCGGTCGGGGTATAGATGCAGCGGCGCGTGATGATTTCCAGACCGTTGACCGGCTGACCGAACGGCAGGTGCTGCGGCTGCTCCACCACACGTTTCGCCCCCGGACCGATCGCATAGGCCATACCCCGCGCGCCCACGCCACAGGTGGTCGGCAGGGCCTCGACGATCTCGCGCTTGGCTAGCCAACGCAAGATCGCCTGGGCCTTGGCTTCATGGGCGGGAAAGGTGGAAATCTGTGGAACCAGGATGTATTGCGTGTTCATGACGACTCGGGACAGACAAACGATGCCGGCAGCTTAGGGATTGGGGCAGGCAAATCAAGTCATGCCCGCCCCACCCATCCGGAAATCTGCCCGTCAGCGCGCGCCGGGCGATGCCTCGCATGAGGCGCCCTGCACCGCCTCACGACGACGCAGCCAGCGAACCCGCAGCTCGTCGTAGGCCCAGTTGAAGCCCATGGTGTATGGCAGGAAGAACAGGATCAGACCGATATCCAGCAGCAGTGCTTCAAGCAGGCTGATGGACAGCCACCACGCCGCCAGCGGCACCAGCGCGACAATCAGACCGACCTCGAACAGCATCGCGTGGCTGATGCGCGCCAGCAGGCCACGCTTAAAGCCGATACGCCGTTGAGCACTGTCGAACAGGATGTTGAACAGCATGTTCCAGACCATGGCCACCGAGCTGAACATCAGGGTCAGGATTCCCAGGTGCACCAGTGGTTTGTCCATCAGCAGGGCCAGGGTTGGGGCACAGATGACCAGGGCGATGGTTTCGAACGCGAGCGCATGACCGACGCGCTCGCGCCAGGAACGCCGCAGCATGTTGATGTTCTGGCTCATGGAACTGGACCTCATTGAACGAACAGGTTGGATGGGCGCTATATTCATCGGTAATCTAGCCACCAACAAACCAGCTGCCATCGGCAAAACCGATATGAATATTTCTCCTGAAGCGCTCCAGGCCTTCGCCCAGGCCGCCAACTGCGGCTCTCTCAGCGCCGCAGCACGGCGCCTGGGCAAGAGTCAGTCGACTATCAGCGAAGCCGTAGCCCGCCTGGAGCTCGACCTCGGTGTTGAACTGTTCCAGCGCGGCCCGCGCCGCCTGGAACTGACCGCCGCGGGCGCCAGCCTGCTGGCCCACGCGGAGGAAGTGCTGACGGCCAGTGATCGCCTGGTGCGCCACGCGACTCAGTTGGCCGGCGGCCAGGAGGCGCGGTTGACGTTGGCGTTGTCCGATGCCTATCAGCCCAAGCAGTACGAAGCGCGGCTGGTGGAACTCGACCAGCTGTACCCCGACCTGGAGTTCGAATGCCTGATCGCCGAGCACGCGGATGTGCTCGACCTGGTGTGCCAGAACCGCGCCCACCTCGGCCTGCTCGCCGCGCAGCCTGAGTACCCACCGAACATTGCCCACGCCAGCGTGGCCAGCAGTGCCGAGTTCGGCCTGTTCGTGGCCTGCGACCACCCCTTGGCCGCACTGCCGCAGGTCACGCCTGAAGACCTCGCGCGCTGGCGCGTGTTGCGCCTGAGCAGCGTGGCCGCCAGCGAATCACCGTCCGACGAACTGCCGGGTAGCGGCGGCCGTTGCTGGTCAGCCCCTGACTACCTGTTGTTACTGGAAATGGCGGCCCTGGGCTTTGGCTGGAGCGCCCTGCCCCGTCAATTGGTGGCCGGGCATGGCGCCGGCAAGCTGCAGGAACTGCCGGTCAACGGCTGGCCCAAGCGCGTCCCGGTGGATGTAGTCTGGTCACGCCAGCATGAACTCGGGCCGGTTGCCGCCTGGTTGCTGGGGCGACTGCTGGACCGGCACTGAATCTCAGCAACGGTTCACGACAAGCCCACGCTCGGCTTATCATGGCGCCCATGATCAAAGACCCCTTCCAACGCCTGAACCTGGACCGCGAAGTACTCAGCGTCAGCCAGCTCAACAGCCGCGCCCGCCTGTTGCTGGAGGACGTGTTTTCCGGCATCTGGGTCGAGGGGGAAATCTCCAACCTGGCTCGCCCGGCTTCCGGCCACATCTACTTCACCCTCAAGGACAGCCAGGCCCAGGTGCGTTGCGCGCTGTTCCGGCAGAACGCTGCCCGGGTGCGCCAGGCGCTGCGTGACGGCCTGGCAGTCAAGGTGCGCGGCAAGGTGTCCCTGTTCGAGGGACGCGGTGATTACCAACTGATCCTCGACAGCGTCGAGCCAGCCGGCGACGGCGCCCTGCGCCTGGCCTTCGACGCCTTGAAGGAAAAGCTCGGCAATGAAGGCCTGTTCGCCAGCGAGCGCAAGGTCGCCCTGCCCGCCCACCCGCAACGCATCGGCATCGTCAGCTCGCCCACCGGCGCAGTGATCCGCGACATCATCAGCGTGTTCCGCCGTCGCGCACCTCAGGTGGCACTGACCCTGATTCCGACCGCCGTGCAGGGTCGCGACGCCACCGGGCAGATCGTTCGTGCCCTGGAGCTGGCGGATCGCCAAGGCTTCGATGCGCTGATCCTGGCCCGTGGCGGCGGCTCCCTGGAAGACTTGTGGTGCTTCAACGAAGAGCTGGTCGCCCGCGCCATCGCCGCGTGCAACACGCCTATCGTCAGCGCCGTCGGCCATGAAACCGATGTGTCGATCAGCGACTTCGTGGCGGACGTCCGCGCCCCGACGCCATCCGCCGCCGCCGAGCTGCTGGCACCTGACAGCGGCGACCTGGTTCAGCGCCTGACCAGCCTGCATCGGCGCCTGCAATTGACCATCAAGGGCCGCCTCGCACGCGAACAGATGCGCGTTGACGGACTGGCCCGGCGTATTCGCCACCCGGGTGAACGGCTGCGCCAGCACGCGCAGCGCCTGGATGACCTCGACATGCGCCTGCAGCGTGCGCTCGAACGCCAGCTGAACACGCGCCAGGAACGCTTCGCCCGCCTGCAGACACGCCTGGCTGCCCAGCACCCGGGACGCGCGCTGATGCTGCTGCGCCAGCGCCTCGACAGCCTCGCCGTGCGCCTGCCCCGCGCCATGAACGAGAACCTGAAGGAACGCCGCCTGCGGCTGCACAGCCAGGTGCTGACCCTGAATGCCGTCAGCCCCCTGGCTACTCTCGGCCGTGGCTACAGCATTCTGCTCGACGACCAGGGCCGTGCGATCCGCGATGCCGCGCAAACCCGCCCCGGCCAGCGCCTCAAGGCACGCCTGGGCGAAGGCGAGCTCGATGTCCGGGTCGAAGACAATCACCTCCAGCCGGTGACCTTGTCGCTGCTGGATTGACGATCAATCGGGTGGTTTTTAGAAAACCACCCCGCCCCACAGGGACCTTCCATGCGCGTTCTGCTGTTGCTGCTCACCCTCAGTCTTACCCTGCCTGCACAGGCCGAGGGCTTTATCAGTCGCCTGCTGAACAAACCGGTGCCGGGCGGGGTGGCCGTCGTAGACCTGGGGACAGGCACCAGCGCGCCCAAGGTGACGTTCAAGGACAAACCGGTCCTGGTCATCCGTGAAGACGGCCAGCGCTGGATCGCCATCGTCGGCCTGCCCCTTACCACCAAGCCCGGCACCGAGACGATCCGGGTGAATGCCCAGCAGACACTGAGTTTCGAGGTCGGCCACAAGACCTATGTCGAGCAGCGCATCACCATCAAGAACCAGCAGCAGGTCAACCCGAACGCGGCCAACCTCAAGCGCATCGAGCGCGAACTCGCCGAGCAGAACCGCGCCTACCGCCAGTTCAGCGCGCGCCAGCCAAGCAACCTGCTGTTCGACAAGCCGGTCAACGGGCCGCTCTCCAGCCCGTTCGGGCTGCGTCGTTTCTTCAACGGAGAAGAACGCAACCCGCATTCCGGCCTGGACTTCGCCGCCAACCGCGGCACGCCGATCAAGGCACCCGCTGCAGGCACCGTGATTCTGGTCGGTGACTACTTCTTCAATGGCAAGACCGTGTTCGTCGACCACGGCCAGGGTCTGATCAGCATGTTTTGCCACCTGTCGGAAATCGGTGTGAAGGTCGGCGACGAATTGGCCCGTGGCGGCGTACTCGGCAAGGTCGGCGCCACCGGCCGCGCGACCGGCCCTCACCTGCACTGGAACGTCAGCCTCAACGACGCCCGGGTCGACCCGGCGATCTTCATTGGTGCCTTCAAACCCTGACAGCGCGCGATTGCCTCAGCAGCAGGCGCGCCACTAGAATGCGACCCATTATCGAAAAGGCCGCAGTCAGAGCCCCATGCACAGCGACAACAGCACCCTGAACAAGGGCATCGACCAGCTCTACCAGGACCACCACGCCTGGCTCAGCAACTGGCTCAATCGCCGCGTCGGCTGTCGTGATAACGCGGCAGATCTTGCCCAGGACGTCTTCATGCGCCTGCTGAAGAACCGTGAGTCCACGGTGCTCTCGCAGCCGCGTGCCTACCTCAGCAGCATCGCCCGCGGGCTGATGATCGACCAGTACCGGCGCAAGGCGCTGGAACAGGCCTACCTGGAAAGCGTCTCCCACCTGGAACACAGCCAGGTCCCGTCCCAGGAAGAACGCCTGCTGCTGCTCGAAGCCCTGGAGCGCCTCGACCAGTTGCTCGACCGCCTCCCTGCCCGGGCTCGCCAGGCTTTTCTGTATGCGCAACTCGACGGCCTGACCTGCCCACAGATCGCTGACAAGCTCGGGGTCTCCCGCGCCACTGTCGAGCGCGACCTGGCCAAGGCGCTGCACGCCTGCTACCGGCAACGCTATGCCGACGCCTGACGCCAGAGCGGTCGAGCAAGCCATCGACTGGCTGGTTCGTCTGCGCTTCAACCACAGCGACGACGCCACGCGCGAGGCCTTCGAACAATGGCTCGAGCTGCGCCCGGAAAACGCCCAGGCCTGGTTGCGCGTCACGTCCCTGGGCGACGAGTTTTCCGCCTTGCCGCCAGGCCTGGCTCATTCAACGCTCAAGGTCGCCCGCCACCGCATCAGCCGCCGCCAAAGCCTCAAGCTGCTGGGCACCTGCCTGGCGGCTGGCGGCATCGCCTGGGTGGGCCGCGAGCAGGTGCCGGTTGCCAGCCTGATGGCCGACTACCGCTCCGGAACCGGCGAGCGCCGCGACGTGCAGCTGGAAGACGGCACCCGCGTCCGCCTCAATAGCAACAGCGCGTTTGACGTGAGCTTCGGCGCTGACCGTCGGGTGGTCGAATTGCGGGGCGGTGACCTGCTGATCGAACCCGGTGACGATACTGGCTACGGGGTACCGCGCCCCTTCTGGGTCCGCACGCGCAATGGAGACCTGCTCGCCCACAGCAAGCGCTTCATGGTTCGCGAGGAAGACGGCAAGACCCTGCTGGCCGTCGACCAGGGCTACCTGAGCGTGCTGGGCTCCAATCCGCCGCTCGGCATACAGGGCGGCCAGCAGGCGCAATTGCTCGCCGGCACCCTGCAGCCCGACACCCCGACAGGGCTCGACCCCTGGGGCTGGACCGACGGCGTGATCAGCGCCCGGGACATGCGCCTGGATGCCTTCCTCGCCGAACTGGCCCGCCACCGGCCGGGCCTGCTGATCTGCCGGGACGACGTCATGCACCTGCGCGTATCCGGCACCTACCAACTGGCCGATACCGACCAGGTGCTGAGCCTGCTGTCCCTCACGCTGCCGGTGCGCCTGGAGTACCGCAGCCGCTACTGGGTCACGGTCAGCGCAAAGGCCTGAGCCCGACTCATTGCCAGCAAACCCGCTCTGCTGCCGCCTCTGGTGTGCCGCGCACATGCACAAACAAGAATCTTCATCAAAAGAGAAAATAATTGAGGGGATTTCTCATTCGTATCCGACCTGTATGGAAAGGCCGGCAACAGGCCCGCATGCCCACACGTTTATCGGAGCATTTACAGGTAATGAGAATTAACGAAAGCGCCCTCCGCACGCCATTGAACCGCGCCATCCGCGGTGCCCTGCTGGGATTGA
Source organism: Pseudomonas sp. (assembly GCA_050282285.1). GTDB lineage: Bacteria > Pseudomonadota > Gammaproteobacteria > Pseudomonadales > Pseudomonadaceae > Aquipseudomonas. Next base: position 41,572 of record JBLZZJ010000034.1, on the reverse strand, counting down.
GCGTGGTGGGCAGTACCCTGCCAGGCCTGGTGCTGGCCGAGGAAACCAGCACCGTCAGCCAGACCCGCGAATGGAACATACCGGCCGGCCCGCTGAGTAACGCACTGGACACCTTCGCCCGACAGGCCGGGATCAGCCTGTCCTACGCCTCGTCGGACACCGCGAGCAAAGCGTCGCCAGGCGTCCAGGGGAATTTCGACACCTTCCAGGCACTCAGCCAGCTGCTGCAAGGCAGCGGCCTGCAAGCGATGCAGCAGAGCACCACCAGCTACCTGCTACTGCCCCAGGCGCCTGCCACGGCAGATGGCGTACTGGAGTTGGGTGCGACCAGCGTAACCGCCCAGGGCCTGGGTGGTGTGACCGAAGGCAGCCGTTCCTACACCACCGGCACGGTGAGCATCGGCAAGACGCCACAATCCCTGCGCCGCACCCCGCAGTCGGTGACCGTGCTCACCGAACAGCGGATGAAAGACCAGAACCTCACCAACCTGAAGCAGATGCTGCAGCAGACGCCGGGTGTGGTGGTGGATCAGACTGACAGTGAGCGGGTTACCTATCACTCGCGTGGTTATCGTATCGATGCCCTGCAGTTCGATGGCGCAACCCTGAATATTGACTGGGCCAGTGGCAACTTCATCCAGCCCGATGTGGCCACCCTTGACCACGTAGAAGTACTGCGTGGCGCGAGTGGCATGCTGCGAGGCTCCGGCAACCCGTCGGGCACTGTGAATATGGTGCGCAAGCGCCCGACCCGGGAATTCCAGGGCTCAGCCAGCTACACCCTGGGTTCGTGGGATGCCAATCGCTATGTAGCCGACCTGTCTGGTCCGCTGGTCGAAGGCGGTGCCATTCGCGGCCGGATCATCGCCGTGCACGACGACAAGGACTTCTTCCAGGATGCCCGCATGGAGCGCAAGAACGTGCTCTATACGGTATTGGCAGCCGACCTGAGCGACAGCACCACGCTGACTGGTGGGCTGGAGTACACCGAAATGGACGCCACTGGCGCCTGGGGCGGCCTGGTACCTGATTTCGACGGTTCGCCTCTGCCGTTCTCACGCTCGACTTTCCTGGGCGCCAATTGGGCACGCTGGGACCGCACCAACGTTCATGCCTTCGCCGAGCTCGATCATGCATTCGACAATGGCTGGAACCTCAAGCTGAGCGTCAACCGCAGTCGCTTGGCCTACAAGGATCACGGGTTTCAGCAAACGTCCCTGGCCCGACCTGCACCTCCTCGCTCCCCCTTTGCAACTGACCCTTATATCTGGGACGTCAACTACAACTTCAACGATGGCGGCGGAAGAACGAACTACAGCAATATCGGCGCTGTGCTGGACGGTCCTTTCGAATTGTTCGGTCGTGAACACCGCCTGACGGTCGGCACTGAGTGGAACGAAGCGGATGCAATTGGGGTTGAGTCCGTCTGGGGCTATAACGCGCTGGGCGTGGACGTACGCAACTGGAATCCATCCCTGGTGAATAAAGATCGCACCGGAGCTGCCGCGAACGCTCAAGGTCACACCATCACCACCCAGAAAGCTGCATTCGCCAGTTGGAATATTTCCCTTGCCGACCCTTTGACAGCGATTCTGGGTGCCCGTCTGAACTGGTATGACTTCGATAACCAGCTCAGTGAAAACGGCGACTACGAAGTGAACCGCGAAGTGGTGCCGTATGCGGCCCTGATCTACGACCTGACCGAAAACATCAGCGCCTATACGAGTTACACCGAGATATTCACTCCGCAAACCAGTTATGACGTAGCGGGCACGCTCCTTGAGCCGATGACTGGTGAAGTGTATGAGCTTGGTCTCAAAGGCGAGTTCTATGAAGGACGCCTGAACAGCTCCATCGCCGTCTTCCGTACCAACCTGATCGGCAAGGGGTTGCCAGATGCCAATGCAAGCACTCTTGCTTGCAAACCGAACAATGCCATTGGCAGTTGCATGACAGCTTCCGGCAAAAGCCGCAGCGAGGGCGTGGAACTGGAGATTTCCGGAGAAGTGCTGCCAGGCTGGCAAGTGGGCGGTGGGTACACCTACACCACCACCGAGTACCTGAAAGACAGTGCCGCCCTCCAGGGCAACGTCCTGCGTACCACTGATCCCAAACATCTGCTGCGCCTGTTCACCACCTACCGCCTACCTGACGCCTACTCCGCATGGACCGTGGGCGGCGGCGTTCAGGCACAGAGCGATATCTACGCGACAGGTAACTATCTGGGACGACCCGCACGAGCGGAACAGGCTGGCTATGCGGTCTACAACGCGATGCTCGGCTACCGCATCGATGAGCACTACTCGCTGCAGCTCAACGCCAATAACCTCTTCGACAAGTACTACTACGAAAAAATAGGGGCCACAGGCGCCAACTACTATTACGGCGAACCCCGCAACTTCGCCCTCACCCTGCGCGGCGAGTTCTGATCGCAACGCACTGACCCCCGTGCGCCTGCACGGGGGATTCTCTTCTCCCTTCGCGTCATGTGCCCGTCCGGGGCACCTTCTCCAGACGGTGGATTTCCTCGATCAGGCAGTACTCGGGGAAACCACCGCCGTCCGTGGACACCACTTTGTCCAGTCGCGTCAACACCCCCACCGTCGTACTGAACCCCAGGGTATTGCTGAAGCTCAGGTTGCGGCACGGTCGCGAAAACTTCAGCAGGTAGGAACGCCGCGGGCCATGCCCGAAGATGATGTGTTGCTTGTCCAGGTACTGCCAGCCGTCGATATCGAAGCGCTGTACGGATTCCACCGCTTCGCCTTGCCGGTAGCCAAGCTTGGACAGGTGTTCGTCCAGCGGCAGACTGTCATCCCGCACCGGTGAATGCCCACAGGCACTGAGTACCGCTGCCAGGCACAGTACGCTGCCATATCCCACCCACCTCATTGGTTTTCCCCTCGCTGATCATCACGCCCGTGATCGAGCATAGCGCCCGTCCCGAATGTAACCAAAGGTGCACGATAGCCTGCTTGCCGACTGTGTTTGTTATGGTACGCCCCCGTCGCAGCCAGACCACGCTGGACGGCAGCTGTCATGAAGCAAGCGAGGATCGCCATGAAAAACCAATACCTGGCCACAGTGGAGTGGCTGGAGCATTACCCCGAACTGTACACACTGATCAGCCTGAGCCTGCTGATACTGGGCGCCTGGCTCGCCAACTGGATCGTCAAGCGCATCCTGGTGCGTGGCATCTACCGGGCCCTGAAATCGACCAGTGTCGGCCAGGACAAGATCCTCTCAGACTCCCACGTGGTCGCCCGCCTGGCCAACATCGTGCCGGCGCTGATCCTGGCCAGCGGCATCAAGGTGGTCCCGCACCTGCCGGCAGCGGTGGTCACGGTGGTGGAAAATGTCTGCAGCGCCTTCATCATTCTCACCATCGCCCTGGCCATCGGCAGCGTGCTGAACCTGATCAACGCTCTGTACCAGCGCCGCCCGAACGCGCACCTGAAACCGATCAAGGGTTACATCCAGGTCGTCACCATCGTCATCTACGCAATTGCCGCCATTCTCATGGTGGCTGCGCTGATCGACCGTTCTCCGCTGATCCTGCTGTCCGGCCTGGGTGCCATGGCCGCGGTGCTGATGCTGATCTTCCAGGACACCCTGCTGTCGCTGGTGGCCAGCGTGCAGATTTCCTCCAGCGACATCGTCCGCGTCGGTGACTGGATCGAGATGCCGCAACTCAATGCCGACGGCGACGTGATCGACATCGCCCTGCACACGGTCAAGGTGCAGAACTGGGACAAGACCATCACCACCATCCCGACCAAGCGCTTCATCAGCGATCCATTCAAGAACTGGCGTGGCATGCAGGAGTCCGGTGGCCGCCGGATCAAGCGCAGCCTGTACCTGGACCAGACCAGTGTGCGCTTCCTCAGCCCGGACGAAATCGCCCACCTGCAGCGCTTCCTGCTGCTCGGCCAGTACCTGAGCAACAAGCAGAGCGAGCTGCTGAGCTGGAACACCGAGCTGGCGGAAGCGGCCCAGGAGCCGGCCAATACCCGCCGAGTGACCAACCTTGGGACCTTCCGTGCATACGTGGAGCACTACCTGCGCCAACACCCGGGGATCAACCAGGACATGACTCAGATTGTCCGCCAGCTGCAGCCCACCGCCGACGGCCTGCCGCTGGAGCTTTACTGCTTTACCAGCACCATCTTCTGGGTGCCTTACGAGAGCACGCAATCGGATATCTTCGACCACCTGCTGGCGATCCTCCCGGAATTCGGCCTGCGCGTATTCCAGCACCCAAGCGGCGCCGACATGCGCGAATTGAAGAACTCGACCAGCGCCTGATCTGCGCTAAAACCGCCCAGGCGCAGCCCCAACTGCGCCCAGGCGGCCTGCCACGCAATTTCCATAAAGCCCAACGAAAAAGTGCGCTATAAAATTGCCGGATATCTGCAATAGCGCGCTTTATCACCAATTTCTCGACAATGCTTGCCAGCTTTAGCCTCCATGGTTAGGGTTGACGCCATGAACGCTACCCACACCCTCATCCTGCTGCGGCAACACGCCAATCTCTGCCTGGTCGCTCAACGACTGCGTAGCTGACGCGCCCCTCCGTTTTTGCCGATTCAGCCTGGCCCGTCAGCGGCCGCCGCCCTAAGGATTTCCCCATGAGCATGCTCAAAGACCCGTCGAAGAAGTACCGTCCGTTTACCCAGATCCAGATTCCGGATCGCACCTGGCCTGACCAGATCATCGACAAGGCACCGATCTGGCTGTCCACCGACCTGCGTGACGGTAACCAGTCGCTGATCGAGCCGATGGATGCCGACAAGAAGATGCGCTTCTTCAAGTGCCTGGTGCAGGTCGGTCTGAAGGAAATCGAAGTGGGCTTCCCATCGGCCTCGCAGACTGATTTCGACTTCGTTCGCGAGCTGATCGAAGGCGGCCATATCCCGGACGACGTCACCATCCAGGTCCTGACCCAGGCCCGTGACGATCTTATCGAACGTACCTTCGAGTCCCTCAAGGGCGCCAAGAAGGCCATCGTTCACTACTACAACGCCTGCGCCCCGAGCTTCCGCAAGATCGTGTTCAACCAGGACAAGGCCGGCGTGAAAGCCATCGCCGTGGCCGCTGGCACCACCATCAAGCGCCTGGCCGATGCCGCGCCAGAAACCCAGTGGGGCTTCGAGTACTCGCCCGAAGTGTTCAGCAGCACCGAAATCGACTTCGCCGTCGAGGTGTGCAATGCCGTGATCGACGTGTTCCAGCCGACCCAGGCGAACAAGCTGATCCTCAACCTGCCGGCCACCATCGAGTGCGCCACGCCGAACAACTACGCCGACCAGATCGAATGGTTCGGCCGTCACATCGACAAACGCGACAGCGTGCTGATCAGCGTGCACACCCACAACGACCGCGGCACGGGCGTTGCCGCCTCCGAACTGGCGGTCATGGCCGGTGCGGATCGTGTCGAAGGCTGCCTGTTCGGTAACGGCGAGCGCACCGGCAACGTGTGCCTGGTGACCCTGGCCCTGAACCTCTACACCCAGGGAATCGATCCGGAACTGGACTTCTCCGATATCGACGCCGTGCGCAAGGTGGTCGAAGACTGCAACCAGATCCCGGTTCACCCGCGCCATCCGTATGTGGGCGATCTGGTTCACACCGCTTTCTCCGGCTCGCACCAGGACGCCATCCGCAAGGGCTTCGCCCAGCAGAAGGACGACGCCCTCTGGGAAGTGCCGTACCTGCCGATCGACCCGGCCGATATCGGTCGCGACTACGAGGCGGTGATTCGCGTCAACAGCCAGTCAGGCAAGGGCGGCATCACCTTCCTGCTGGAGCAGGAGTACGGCATCGCCCTGCCCCGCCGCATGCAGATCGAATTCAGCCAGGTCGTGCAGAAAGAAACGGACCGCCTCGGCCTGGAAATGACGGCCGGGCAGATCTACAAGCTGCTCGACAGCGAGTACCTGCAGGCGACCACCCCCTACGCATTGAAAGGTCATCGCCTGCAGGAAGAGAACGGCACCAGCGCGGTCGACGTGGAAGTGATCAACGACGGTGAGACACAACACTGGCGTGGCATCGGCAAAGGCCCGCTGGAAGCCCTGGTAGCCGGCCTGCCGGTCGCCGTGGAGATCATGGACTACTCCGAGCATGCCATCGGTGCCGGCACCAACGCCAAGGCAGCGGCCTACATCGAGCTGCGCGTCAACGGCGGACGAGCCCTCCACGGTGTGGGAATCGACGAGAACCTGACGACGGCCAGCTTCCGCGCCCTCTTCAGCGCGCTCAACCGCGCCATCAGCCAAGCCGATTCCCAGGCTGCCTGAGCGTCATGAGATGTGAAAAACCCGCCAATTGGCGGGTTTTTTTATGAGCGGTTGAAGCGATCTCCGGCCGAGCGGCCGATCAGCACTGTTGCTGCCAATGGCTGCGCCCCCAGACACACATGGCATCCAGCACCGGCTTCAGGGTCGCACCGTGCTCGGTGATGCTGTATTCCACCCGTGGCGGCACTTCGGCGAACACCTTGCGATGGACCACACCCGCACGCTCCAGCTCCCGGAGCTGCTGGGTCAGCATTTTTTCGGTGATGTCCGGCACCAGGCGCCTGAGCTCGGAGAAACGCAGCGGGCCATCCATCAGGTGGTACGCCAGCAACGACTTCCACTTGCCGCCGATCACCGCCAGAGTGACTTCGACCGGGGTGTTGTAGACCTTGCTGCCGTCGACCAGACGCTGCTCGTCAGTGGTCGACGCTGTCGTTTCGCTCATACCAGGTTACTCAGGGGTAAGTGACCGTCCGTATCGTACGTACAGGTCCGCAGGATTGCCAGTCGAGAGGCAACGGCAATCGGCACGTCAGGCCAGGTCGAAACGGTCCGCATCCATATAGGCCGGAAAGCGCTCGCGATAGGCCGCCAGCTCAGCCGCCTTGAGCGCCACACGGAATACTCCGTCGTCGGCGCCAGCGTGCAGTAATGGCTCACCCTGGAAGTCCAGGACCTGAGAATCCCCGCTGTAGGCATGCCCCTTGCCGTCCTGCCCCACACGGTTCACCGCCGCCACGTAACACAGGTTCTCGATGGCCCGTGCCGGCAACAGGCGCTGCCAATGTAAACGACGGGCAGCCGGCCAGTTGGCGGTGTATAGCAGTAGATCGGTGCCGACGGCATCGCGGCTCCACACCGGAAAGCGCAGGTCGTAGCAGATCAGCGGACGCACCTGCCAGCCCTTCAGCTCAAGCAGCACCTGCTCTTCACCCGCCGCGTAGTGCTTGTGCTCACCCGCCATGCGAAACAGGTGGCGCTTGTCGTAGTGCGCCAGGCTGCCATCCGGGCGCGCCCACAGCAGGCGATTGCGGTACGAACCGTCCGAAGCCTGAATGATCAGGCTACCGGCCACCACGGCCTGCAGACGCGCAGCCTGAGCCTGCAGCCAACGGACGCTGGGGCCGTCTTCCGGCTCCGCCAGCTCGGCGGATTCCATGGAAAATCCGGTGCTGAACATCTCCGGCAGCACGATCAGGTCGGCCCCCCGGGCCTGCTCCAGCAACGCCTCGAAATGCGCCTGGTTGGCCTGCGGATCGTGCCAGGCGAGCGTGGTCTGGATCAGCGCCAGCTCAAGGTCGGGCAACGTCGTCAGATCGCGCATAGCTTCTCCGCTGCCTGGCGCAGGGTGTCCTCACGCTTGGCGAAGCAGAAACGCACCAGGCGCAGGTCCTTGGGGGGCTGCTGGTAGAACACCGACACCGGAATGGTGGCCACACCGTGCTCACGGGTCAGCCACTCGGACATCGCCACGTCATCGAGGTCATCACGAATGGCCGAATAGTCGGCCAGCTGGAAATACGTCCCCGCCGCCCGGGTGAAGCGGAAACGCGACTCCGCCAGCAGGTCGCAGAACAGGTCGCGCTTGGCCTGGTAGAACCCCGGAAGCTCCTGCACATGCTCGGGGTGCTCGGCCATGTAGTCGGCCAGGGCCCATTGCAGCGGGGTCACGCCGCAGAAGCTGACGTACTGGTGCACCTTGCGCATTTCTGCGGTCAGCGCCGGCGGCGCGACCACGTAGCCGGTTTTCCAGCCCGTGACGTGATAGGTCTTGCCGAAGGAGCTGACCACGAACGCCTGTTGGTAGAGCTCGTCGTGGGCCAGGATGCTGGCGTGCTGCACACCGTCGAAGACCAGGTGCTCGTACACCTCGTCGCTGATCAGGTAGATGCCGCGCCCGCGGATAAGGGCGGCCAGTTGATCCAGCTCGGCGCGGGAGATCAGCGCGCCACTCGGGTTGTGCGGGCTGTTGAGGATGATCAGGCGGGTCTTCGCGGTGAGCGCATCGCTCAGACGCTGCCAGTCGATGGCAAAATCCGGCAGGGCCAGCGGCACGTGCACGCAACGCCCACCGGCCAGTTCCACCGACGGCTCGTAGCTGTCGTAGCACGGGTCAAAAACGATGACTTCATCGCCTGGCTGGATCAACGCCTGGATCGCACAGAAGATCCCCTGGGTTGCACCGGGGGTGATGGTCACTTCGCTGTCGGGGCTGACCGCCCGCCCGTAACTGCGGGCGACCTTGGCTGCTACCTGCTCACGCAGGGCAGGCAAGCCGGTCATTGGAGCGTACTGGTTGTGGCCAGCAGCGATGTGCCGACCAACCGCATCACGCAGCGCCTGGGGGCCATCGAAATCAGGGAAACCCTGGGACAGATTCAGCGCGCCGGTTTCAACGGCGAGCTGGGACATGCGGGTAAAGATCGTAGTGCCGACGTTCGGGAGTTTGCTCTGGATCATCACTGTATTCCGTAGGGCGGGTACAACCCGCCAGATACCGGGTTAGCGGGTCATCCCCGCCCTACGCAACTGCACGCCTTTCGCGGCCCCGCCGCTACTTGCGCTTGTCCTTGCGCTTCTTCTCGGCCTTCTTGTGGTGGCTCATCAGGCGACGCTTCTTGTTCACCTGGCGGTCGGTCAGGGTGTTCTTGTTCCCTTCGTACGGGTTTTCACCACCCTTGTACTCGATACGGATCGGCGTACCGACCAGCTTGAGCACGCGACGGTAGGTGTTTTCCAGGTAACGCGAGTAGGCGCGAGGCACCGCATCGACCTGGTTGCCGTGGATCACGATCAGCGGCGGGTTGGCACCACCCAGGTGGGCATAGCGCAGCTTGATGCGACGGCCGTTGACCAGTGGCGGCTGGTGCTCCTGCACCGCGTCTTCGAGGATCTGCGTCAGGCGACTGGTCGGCCAGCGAGTGATTGCCGACTTGAACGAGGCCTGCACCGACTTGTACAGATGACCGACACCGGTGCCATGCAGCGCCGAGATGAAGTGGATATCGGCGAAGTCGACGAAGAACAACCGGCGTTGCAGCTCGGTTTTCACGTAGTCGCGCTCGCTCGGCTCCATGCCGTCCCACTTGTTCAGGGCGATAACCAGGGCGCGACCGCTTTCCAGGACGAAGCCCAGCAGGTTGAGGTCGTGATCGACCACCCCTTCGCGGGCATCCATGACGAAGACCACGACGTTCGAGTCCTGGATCGCCTGGAGGGTTTTCACCACCGAGAACTTTTCCACCGCCTCGAAAATCTTGCCGCGGCGACGCACGCCGGCGGTGTCGATCAGGGTGTACTTCTCGTCATCGCGCTCGAACGGAATGTAGATGCTGTCGCGGGTGGTACCGGCCTGGTCGTAAACGATGACCCGGTCTTCACCGAGCATACGGTTGACCAGCGTCGACTTGCCGACGTTGGGGCGGCCGATGATCGCCAGCTTGATGCCGTCCTTCTCGCTCGGACCGGGGATGCGCTTGGCTTCCTCGCCTTCGGCGACCTCTTCGGCCTCCTCCCCCTCTTCCAGCTCACCAGCGTCCTTGGGGAAATCGCCCAGGACAGCTTCGAGCATCTGGGTGATGCCACGGCCATGGGCCCCGGCGATCGGCAATGCTTCACCCATGCCCAGAGGGCTGAATTCGGCGCGAGCCAGATCCGGGTCGAGGTTGTCGACCTTGTTGACGATCAGGAAGCTGCGCTTGTTACGCTTGCGCAGGTGCTCGCCGATCATCTGGTCGGAAGCCGACAGCCCGGCACGGGCGTCGACCAGGAACAGCACGGCATCGGCTTCTTCGATCGCCTGCAGCGATTGCGCGGCCATTTTCGCGTCGATGCCTTCTTCGTCACCAGAAATACCACCGGTGTCGATGACAATGTAGGTGCGCCCTTGCCACTTGGCCTCGCCGTACTGGCGATCACGGGTCAGGCCGGAAAGGTCGCCGACGATCGCATCACGGGTCCTGGTCAAGCGGTTAAACAGGGTGGATTTGCCGACGTTCGGACGGCCCACCAGGGCAATTACGGGAACCATCAGGCTCTCCACTTCATTAATTCAGAAAATACAAAGGCCGCTGCATGGGCAGCGGCCGGAATTCACAGCACGAACCGGGCGACTGCACAGCCTCGCTGTGCAGCATAGCCAAGCGCGTCAGCGGCAGTTACTTGATGGTCAACGCAACCAGCTTGCCACCATTGCCGAATGCATACAGCCAGTCGCCTACGACCACCGGACGGGCACGCAGGCCGCTGCGGTCGATGCGCTCACGGCCGACGAAGCGACCATCAACCTGGCTGATCAGGTGCAGGTAACCTTCCAGGTCGCCGAACACCACGTAGCTGGAGAACACTTCCGGTGCCGACAGCTGACGGCGTGCCAGGGCTTCGTTGCTCCACAGGGCAGACGCCGAGCGCTCATCGATGCCTTCGACAGTACCGCTGGCCAGGCTCACGTAGACGTTACCGAAGCCTTGGGCGACGCCCACCGAGCTGGAAGCTTCGCGCTGCCAGAGCACACGGCCACTTTCCATCTCGAGCGCAGCTACACGCCCCTGGTAGCTGACCACGTACAGCGTGCCGCCGGACAGCAGCAGGCCGCCGTCGATATCCACCACACGGTCCAGTTCGGAACGGCCTTGCGGGATGGCAACGCGCTGTTCCCAGACCGGAATGCCGCGCTGGGCGTCCAGGGCGATGACCTTGCCGGTGGACAGGCCAGCGATCGCCAGGCGGTTGGTCAGGATCGGACTACCGGTGCCACGCAGGGTCAACACCGCAGGGGTGTTCTCGAAGATCCAGCGCTGGTCACCGGTGTCGGCATCCAGAGCGATCAGGCGATCGTCCTGGGTCTGAACCAGCACGATGTCGCCGTTGACGGCCGGCGGCGCCAGCACTTCACTGGTAACACGAGCGCGCCATTTTTCTTCACCCGAGCTGGCATCAAGGGCGATCACGTCGCCTTTCAGCGTACCCAGCAGCACCAGGCCATAGCCTGCGCCGACAGCACCGGAAACCGGCGCTTCCAGGTCCTGCTTCCAGATCACCTTGCCGGTCATGCGGTCCAGCGACATGACCAGGCCTTCTACGTCTGCGGCATAGATCTGATCGCCGTCGACCGCGGGGGCCAGCATGTTGAAGGTTTCGCCCTGGCCTTCGCCGATCGAGCGGCTCCACTCTTCACGCAGAACCACTTCTTCATTGAAGTCTGGCAGCTCGGCGGGTGGAAGTTCCTTTTTACTGTTGCTGCTGCAACCTACAGCCAGGACGGCCAGGGCCAGCAGTGCCGCATTCTTCCAACGCATCACGTCACGCTTCCCCTTTCGCCAGGTCGTCGAGCTTCATCTGCAGACCGCCTACAGCCGCCTCTTCGGACAATGCCGCCTTGGCCTTGGTGTAGGCCGCGTGCGCGTCGTCGCTGCGACCGAGTTGCACCAGCAAATCGCCTTTCAATTCTTCACGGCTGGCCAGGAACGCCTTGTCGGCGTCACCGTCGAGCAGCTTCAGGGCATCCTCGACCTTGTCCTGGGCAGCCAGGACACGGGCCAGACGCTGGCGCGCCAGCTCTGCCAGGGTGTCATCCGCCGGCTTGTCGACAACGGCGCGCAGCTCGGTCGCCGCGTCATCCAGCTTGCCCGCCTCGATCGCCACCTTGGCCACGAACAGGCTGCCGTACTGGGCGTAGTGTGTACCGCCGAAGTCGTTCTTGAGCGTATTGGCCAGTTCCGCGACCTTGGCGGCGTCCGGCTGGCCACTCGGCGCCAGCGCAGCTTCCAGCAATTGCTGGTAGACCACCGAAGCGCCCTGGGACTGATTGGTCTGATACTTCTGCCAGCCCTGCCAGCCAAATACCACGACCAGCGCGAGAATAGCGCCGGCCAGCAACGGTTTGCCGTTGCGCTGCCACCAGTCCTTGATTACTGCCAGCTCATCATCATCGGTACGCGAAACCACCCCAATACTCCTATTCGCTAAATCGCTTAACAGCCTGTCAGGCCTGCGCCGCGCAGGTCGCCAGATACTCGGTCAGAGCATCCCAGGCGATACTTTGTTGTTCACCCTGGTCCCGCAGCGGTTTGCAACCTACCACTTGCTGGGCCAATTCGTCTTCCCCAAGAACCAGGGCATATAGCGCACCGCTCTTGTCGGCTTTTTTCAGCTGGCTCTTGAAGCTGCCAGCGCCCGTGTTCACTTGCAGACGCAAACCGGGCAGTTGATCACGCAGGCGCTCCGCCAGCGCCAGGGCTGCCAGCTCGGCGGGCTCGCCGAAGGCACACAGGTACACATCGACCTGACGTGCAATTTCAGCCGGCACTTTACCTAAGGTTTCGATCAGCAGCACCAACCGTTCGATGCCCATGGCAAAACCGACGCCTGGCGTGGGCTTGCCGCCCATCTGCTCGACCAGGCCATCATAGCGCCCACCGGCGCAGACAGTGCCCTGGGCACCCAGCTGGTCGGTGACCCATTCGAATACGGTCTTGCTGTAGTAATCCAGACCCCGAACCAGCTTGGGGTTGATGACATAGGGCACACCCGCGGCATCAAGACGGGCTTTCAGCCCCTCGAAATGCACGCGCGATGCCTCGTCCAGGTAATCGGCCAGCTTCGGGGCGTCGGTCAGCAGCGCCTGAGTCTCGGGCACTTTGCTGTCCAGCACGCGCAGCGGGTTGCTGGTCAGGCGGCGGCGGCTGTCCTCATCGAGCTGATCGGCACGCGCCGACAGATAAGCGACCAGCGCCTCACGATAGACCGCACGCGCTTCGCTGGTACCCAGGCTGTTGAGTTCAAGCGTGACCGCGCTACGAATACCCAACAGGCCCCACAGGCGCCAGGTCAGGATGATCAGCTCGGCATCGATGTCCGGACCGTCGATGTTGAACGCTTCCACACCGATCTGGTGGAACTGGCGATAGCGGCCTTTCTGCGGGCGCTCGTGGCGGAACATCGGACCGATGTACCACAGTTTCTGGGTCTGGCCACCGCCGGCAAGGCCGTGTTCAAGCACCGCGCGAACGCACGCCGCTGTACCTTCCGGACGCAGGGTCAGGGAATCCCCGTTGCGGTCGGCGAAGGTGTACATCTCTTTTTCGACGATGTCCGTCACTTCACCAATCGAGCGTTTGAACAGCTCGGTGAACTCGACGATCGGCATGCGGATCTGCCGATAACCATACCCATCCAGCAGGCTGGCAACCTGACCTTCGAAGTAACGCCAGAGCGGTGTCTGCTCAGGCAGGATGTCGTTCATGCCACGGATGGCTTGCAGGGACTTGCTCAATTCGATTCCTTAGCGGTTCTGGTTCGCGGATGCTTCAGCCACGCACGATGACGGCGGCATCCGCGGCGACCTTCTCGGCCGCCTTCCGGCGAATAAGTTTTTCCAGCTCATCCACCAGGTTTTCATTGTTCAGTTTCTGCGCCGGCTTGCCGTCGATGTAGATCAGGTTGTTCGGCGTACCGCCAGTGAGACCGACATGGGCCTCTTTCGCTTCGCCAGGACCGTTGACCACACACCCGATCACCGCCACATCCAGCGGAACCAGCAGGTCTTCAACCCGTGTTTCCAGCTCGTTCATGGTCTTGACCACATCGAAGTTCTGCCGGGAACAACTCGGGCAGGCGATGAAGTTGATGCCACGGGAGCGCAAACGCAGGGATTTGAGGATGTCGAAACCAACCTTGATCTCTTCGACGGGATCAGCCGCCAGCGAGATGCGGATGGTATCGCCAATGCCTTCGGCCAGCAGCATACCCAAGCCAACCGCAGACTTCACGGTTCCCGAGCGCAGGCCACCGGCTTCGGTGATGCCCAGGTGCAGCGGCTGTTCGATCTGCTTGGCCAGCAACCGATACGCCTCGACGGCCATGAACACGTCGGAGGCCTTCACACTGACCTTGAAGTCCGGGAAGTTCAGGCGATCCAGGTGTTCGACGTGACGCAGGGCCGACTCGACCAGCGCCTCCGGCGTGGGCTCGCCGTACTTCTTCTGCAGGTCCTTTTCCAGCGAACCGGCGTTGACACCGATACGGATCGGGATGCCCTTGTCACGTGCCGCCTCGACCACCGCCCTGACCCGGTCTTCACGACCGATGTTGCCCGGGTTGATGCGCAGGCAATCGACACCCAGTTCGGCCACACGCAGAGCGATCTGGTAATCGAAGTGAATGTCCGCCACCAGGGGCAGGCTGACCTGCTGCTTGATGCGGCCGAAGGCCTCCGCAGCGTCCATGTCCGGTACGGAAACCCGCACGATATCGGCGCCGGCATCCTGCAGGCGACGAATCTGCCCAACGGTGGCTGCTACATCATTGGTATCGGTATTGGTCATGCTCTGCACCGCGATCGGTGCATCACCACCCACCGGTACCGAGCCGACCCAGATCTTGCGTGACAGGCGTCGCTTGATCGGTGATTCGCAATGCATGTCTTACTGCCCCAGCTTCAAGCGTGCGGTTTCGCCACTGACGAACGGCGCCACGTCCACAGCCTGGCCATTGAAGGTCACTTGTGCACCACGGGCGAAGCCCAGGCGCAGCTCGAGCGGCGCCTTGCCGCTCACTTCCAGATTGTCGCCTCCGCGCTTCAAGGCGCTGAACAGAACCTTGCCGGTGGCATCGGTGACCTGGGTCCAGCAATCGGCAATGAAGTTGATGCGAATAATGCCCTCACCCACAGCTACAATGGGGGGCGCGGCTGGCGTCGGGGCAGGTGCAACCGGCGTTTCGGCGGTCGGCGCGACAGGCGCTGCCGGTACCGGTGCCGGTGCCGGGCTCTCGGCGGCGGGCGCTTCAGCGGACGGAGCAGCTGCAACGGGCTCTTCGGCCCCTTCCACTTGTGCCGTCACATCGTCGGAAACGTCAGGCAGGCTCAGCTCGGTCTCGTTCTGCGCGGCAACGACGGCCTGATCTTCGAGCTCGTCCAGCGTGTGAATCTGCGTGGTGCCATCCGCTCCGTCGACTTCGACGTGGGCAATCGGGCCCGGCGAAGTATCGGTGCTTTGTGCAGCCTGCTCCTGCCACCAGTAAAAACCGACCGCACCCAACGCCAGCAGCAAGGCAAAGCTCACAAAACGCAGGATGCGCTGGGAGTAGCTCACGGGCTCTTCGATACGCCCAAGGCTTTGCACATGGCTGCCTACCGCATCGCTACCGGTGAACTGATCGAATTCTGCAACCAGGCGAGTCTGGTCGATATCCAGCAACTTGGCGTATGCCCGGATGTAACCACGCGCGAAGGTATGACCTGGCAACTTATCGAACGCACCGGCTTCGATCTGGCCCAGCCGCTGCGGAGTCAGGTTCAGTTGCGCCGCCACTTCGGCGATGCTCAGATTCTTGCTTTCGCGGGCCTTGCGCAGAGACTCGCCCGGATTGACGCGGGGAGTTGCCACAACCTCAGGATGAGCCGCTTTCATCGTTGCTCCGACACATATTGCTGATATTCCGGCGTACCGGGATAAAGACGTTTCAATTGCAGACCCAGGCTGGCGGCCCTGTCACGGTCTTCGAATATGGTGGCTAGGCGTGTACCCAACAGCAGGCTGCGCGCATTTTGCCCGCTCATCTGGCTGTAACTGTCGTAGTAGCTACGCGCAGGCACGTATTCTTTGTCCTCATAGGACATCACAGCCATCTCGAGCAATGCACGCGGCTGGCGGCTGTTCAGGCGCAACGAGCGTTCAAAATAGCCCTTTGCCTCTTCACGTTTCTTGAGCATCAACAGGGTCAGGCCCAGGTTCTCGAATACCCGTGAACGCTCTGGATAAAGGTTGTCATCAGCAGCTTGCAGGTAACGTTCTTCAGCTTCCTGATAGCGTTTTTGCTCGTACAGGAAACCACCGTAGTTGTTCAACAGGCGCGCGTCCTTGGGACGCTGGGAGATAGCCCGGCGAAAGTGCTGGTCGGCCAGTTCGGGTTCCATTTCCATCTGGAACACCAACGCCAAGGCGGCATGTGCATCAGCGTTAGACGCATCGAGTTCCAACGCCTTTCTCAGCGGGACCTTGGCGCGTTCGCTGGAGCCATGCTGCAGGTATCCAAGCCCAAGTTGAACGTAGGCATCGCGTGCCTCATTACGCCCTTGTTCAGTTCTCATCGGATCAACATCGCCGGTCGAGACACAACCGGCCAGCAGGCTGGCGAGCAACAAGAACAGCGCAGGGCGCAGGGTCATGGATATCCTCCCTTCAATTTCGATTAGCGGCGGAACGTGGCGTATCGGCCTCGCTGCTCAATTCACGTACGGCTATATAGCGCTCGCTACGGCGGGTGCGGTCCATCACCTGCCCGACAAGCTGCCCGCAAGCGGCATCGATGTCTTCGCCACGCGTGGTGCGTACGGTGACATTGTGCCCAGCTTTGTGCAGCAGATCCTGGAAACGACGTATCGCGTTGTTACTGGGGCGTTCGTAACCCGAGTGGGGGAATGGATTAAACGGAATCAGGTTGATCTTGCAAGGCACATCACGCAGAAGTGCGATCATCTCCTCAGCATGCTCCGGCTTATCGTTCACATCCTTGAGCAGGGTGTACTCGATCGTCAGCACACGCTTCTCGCCCAGGCGCGAGACGTAGCGTTTGCAGGCGGCCAGCAGCATCTCCAGCGGGTACTTCTTGTTGATCGGCACCAGTTGATTGCGCAGGGCATCATTCGGTGCATGCAGCGACAGGGCCAGCGACACGTCGATGACCTCCGCCAGCTTGTCGATCATCGGCACGACGCCCGAGGTGGACAGCGTCACCTTGCGCTTGGAAATGCCATAACCCAGGTCGTCCATCATGATTTTCATGGCGGCAACGACGTTGTCGAAGTTAAGCAGCGGTTCGCCCATGCCCATCATCACCACGTTGGTGATGGCACGGTCGATTTTCGCCGGCACGCTGCCAAACGACTTGTTGGCAATCCACACCTGGCCGATCACTTCGGCGGCGCTCAGGTCACTGTTGAACCCTTGCTTGCCTGTCGAGCAGAAACTGCAATCCAGCGCACAGCCAGCCTGCGAGGAGACACACAGCGTGCCTCGCGAGCCCTGGGGGATATACACGGTTTCCACACAACTGCCTGACGCCACCCGCACAACCCACTTGCGCGTGCCATCAGTGGAAATATCTTCGCTGACCACTTCCGGGCCGCGGATGATGGCAGAGGCCTTGAGCTTTTCGCGCAAGGCCTTGCCCACGTTGCTCATGGCATCGAAATCGTCGACACCAAAGTGGTGAATCCACTTCATGACCTGCCCGGCACGGAAGCGCTTCTCCCCGATGCTTTCGAAGAAATGCTCCATTTCTGCCTGGGTCAGACCCAACAGATTGATTTTGCCGGTAGCGTCACTCATGGCTTCACCCTCGCAACATTCGCCTTAGCGAATACGCGCACACACTTCGGTGGAAGCGAAGAAGTAAGCGATTTCACGAGCCGCGGAGGCTTCGGAATCGGAACCGTGTACAGCGTTTTCGTCGATGGAAACAGCGAAGTCAGCACGGATGGTGCCGGCAGCTGCTTCTTTCGGGTTGGTAGCACCCATCAGCTCACGGTTTTTCAGGACCGCGTCTTCACCTTCCAGAACCTGGACGATAACCGGGCCGGAGGTCATGAATGCAACCAGGTCCTTGAAGAAGCCGCGCTCGCTGTGCTCAGCGTAGAAGCCAGCAGCTTCGCGCTCGGACAGCTGAACCATTTTCGACGCTACAACGCGCAGGCCGGCTTTTTCAAAACGGGTCACGATCTCGCCGATCACGTTTTTGGCAACGGCATCAGGCTTGATGATGGAGAAAGTACGTTGAACAGCCATGTGAAACTCCAGAAACAATTGAGTAAAGCGAAAAATTAAACCCGCGAATCATACGCGGGTTCTGGTTAAAAGCGTAGGTGCGCGGCGTGGCGCGCGTCAGTCGGCTTCTTCGATCCAGGCCGCCTGAATGGCCTCCAGGACCTTCTCGCCGCCGCGCTGCGGATCGTCGGAAAATTCAGGCAGCGCCAGAATCCAGCGGTGCAGCTCGACGAAATTCACGTAGCGTGGATCCACATCCGGTTTGCTTTCGGACAGCTGGATCGCGATTTCAAGGACATCAACCCACTTCAGACTCATGACGACTCCCTGGAATCAGTGCGGCGCTTCGGCGGCGTGGTTGAGCGAATACTTCGGAATTTCGATGGTCAGGTCTTCCGTCCCGACGATCACCTGGCACGACAAGCGCGACTGCGCTTCCAGACCCCAGGCCTTGTCGAGCATGTCTTCTTCCAGCTCGTCCGCCTCGTCCAGCGTATCGAAACCTTCACGCACGATGCAGTGGCAGGTGGTGCAGGCGCAGACGCCGCCGCAGGCACTTTCCATCTCGATGTGGTTGTCATGCGCCACGTCGAGGATGGAGACACCAGGCTCGACCTCAACGACCAGCCCGTCCGGGCAAAAAACCGCGTGAGGCAGAAAAATGATCTGCGGCATGCTTATTCCTCAATCTCATTAAGACTACGGCCGGCCAATGCGGCCTTGACCGTGGCATCCAGGCGACGAGCGGCAAAGGCATCGGTCACCTGAGTCAGACGCTTGGTCTGCTGTTCGATGGCCATGCCATCGCTGCCTGCCATCAGATCACGCAACTCCTGCATCTGCGCTTCGATGGCCAGACGCTCGTCGGCCTCCAACAGTCGCTCGCCGTCTGCATCCAGGGCTGCCTGCACAGCCTCCAGCAAACGCTGCGCATCGACCTGCTGCTCACGCAACACCCGCGCAACCTTGTCGCCACCGGCGTTCTGGAAGGAGTCTTGCAACATACGGGCGATTTCGCCGTCAGTCAGCCCGTAGGACGGCTTGACCTGAATACTGGACTCGATCCCCGAAGCCAGCTCGCGAGCAGCCACGCTGAGCAGGCCATCGGCATCGACCTGGAAGGTTACGCGGATCTTCGCCGCACCCGCCACCATCGGCGGGATGCCGCGCAATTCAAAACGCGCCAGGGAGCGGCAGTCGCTGATCAACTCGCGCTCGCCCTGCAGCACATGCACCATCATGGCCGTCTGGCCGTCCTTGTAGGTGGTGAATTCCTGAGCGCGGGCTACTGGAATCGTGGTGTTGCGCGGGATGACCTTCTCCATCAGCCCACCCATGGTTTCCAGGCCGAGTGACAGCGGGATCACGTCCAGCAGCAGCAACTCTTCACCATCACCACGCTTGTTGCCGGCCAGGGCATCGGCCTGGATTGCAGCGCCGATCGCAACGACCTGATCCGGGTCGATATCGGTCAACGGCTCACGGGCGAACAACTCACCGACCGCCTGGCGCACGCGCGGTACACGGGTCGAACCGCCGACCATGACCACCGCCTCGACCTCTTCCAGCTCGATACCGGCATCACGCACGGCACGGCGACAGGCCTTGAGGCTGCGGCTGACCATAGGCTCGATCAACGCATCAAATTGCTCACGGCTCAACTGGCCCTGCCACTCGCCATGACTGACAGCCGTACTGGATTCAGCGGTCAGGGCTTCCTTGGCGGCACAAGCCATTTGCAGCAACTGGCGCTGCTCACCGGGCGCCAGGTTGGCCGACGCGCCGGCCTGTTCGACAACCCAACTGGCAATGGCATGGTCAAAGTCGTCGCCACCCAGGGCGCTGTCGCCGCCGGTAGCCAGGACTTCGAACACGCCGCCCGTCAGGCGCAGGATGGAAATATCGAAGGTGCCGCCGCCCAGGTCATAGATGGCCACCACGCCTTCTGCGTGTTGGTCCAGACCATAGGCAACCGCCGCAGCGGTCGGCTCGTTGAGCAGGCGCAGCACGGTCAAGCCGGACAGGCGAGCCGCATCCTTGGTGGCTTGGCGCTGGGCGTCATCGAAGTAGGCCGGCACGGTGATCACGGCACCAACCAGCTCGCCACCCAGGGTACTTTCGGCACGCTGACGCAGGACTCGAAGAATATCCGCAGAGACTTCCACCGGGCTTTTCGCGCCCTGGACCGTCTCGATGAAAGGCATGTGCGACTCGCCCTCGGCGAAGCGGTAGGGCAACTGCTCGCCCAACTGCTTGACGTCTGCCAGACCACGGCCCATCAAACGCTTTACCGACAGCACGGTATTGAGCGGATCGGACGACGCGGCAGCCTTGGCGGCTTCGCCGACCTCGACCCGGTCGGCATGGTAGCGAACGGCCGAAGGCAGAATGACCTGGCCGTCAGCGTCGGCAAGCGGTTCGGACAGCCCGCTGCGCACGGCAGCGACCAGCGAATTGGTGGTACCCAGGTCAATGCCAACCGCCAACCGACGCTGGTGTGGCTGGGGGCTCTGTCCGGGCTCGGCGATCTGCAGTAAGGCCATGGTTATTCAGTGCTTATCTAGGTGCCAGGCGCAGCATGAACTGCTGCGCGAGCGTTAATCGTCGAGGCGCTCTTCCAGTTGGCGAACCTCGTGGGAAAGCTTGTCGAGGAACTGCATGCGGCGCATCAGGCGTTCGGCCTCAGTACGGCGCTGCGGATCATCCCAACAAACGGCAAAGCGCTCGTTCAACTCGTCCTGGGCCGTTTTCAAGCGCCGCTTGAATGCCGCAACGCCGTCCAGGTCAGCACTGTCATGCAGATCCTCGAGCTCTTCGCGCCACTGCATCTGCTGCATGAGGAAATCCGGATCCTGCACCGTGACTTCCAGCGGCAGTTCAGGACCACTCAATGCCAGCAGGTAGCGTGCACGCTGCGGCGCATTCTTCAGCGTCCGGTAGGCCTCATTGAGGCTGGCCGACTGCTCAAGCGCCAGGCGCTGCTCGCGCTCGCTGGCATCAGCGAAACGGTCCGGATGGACGTTGCGCGCCAACTCGCGGTAACGCGCAGCCAACTGCTCAAGATCCAGGCGGAAGCTCGGCTGCAGCTCGAACAAAGCAAAATGACAAGGACTGCCCACAACGCGCCTCAGATATTGAAGCTTTCGCCGCAGCCACACTCGCCACGGACGTTGGGGTTGTTGAACTTGAAGCCTTCGTTCAACCCCTCTTTGACAAAGTCCAGCTCGGTGCCGTCGAGGTAGACCAGGCTCTTGGGATCGATGATCACCTTGACGCCATGGCTCTCGAACACCTGATCTTCGCCGGCGGTTTCGTCGACGAACTCCAGCACGTAGGCCAAGCCGGAGCACCCTGTGGTGCGGACACCCAGGCGGATACCCTCGCCCTTGCCGCGCCCCTCGAGAGAGCGACGAACGTGCTGAGCGGCAGCTTCGGTCATGCTGATAGCCATCGAAACCTCCTTAGACCAGACCTTTCTTCTGCTTGTAGTCACGCACGGCTGCCTTGATGGCATCCTCGGCGAGGACTGAGCAGTGAATTTTCACCGGCGGCAAGGCCAGTTCTTCAGCCAGCTGGGTGTTCTTGATGGTTTCCGCCTCGTCCAGCGTCTTACCCTTCATCCACTCGGTTGCCAGGGAACTGGAGGCGATCGCAGAGCCGCAGCCGTAGGTCTTGAACTTGGCGTCTTCGATGACGCCCTGCTCGTTGACCTTGATCTGCAGGCGCATTACGTCGCCGCACGCTGGAGCACCGACCATGCCGGTACCGACGTCAGGGTCTTCCGCATTCATCTTGCCGACGTTGCGCGGGTTTTCGTAGTGGTCAATGACCTTTTCACTGTAAGCCATGCTGGTATTCCTTCCTCATCAGAGAGCCGCTCTTGCTGGCGACTACTTAGTGCGCCGCCCACTCGATCTTGGAGATGTCGACGCCGTCTTTGTACATATCCCACAGCGGCGACAGTTCGCGCAGCTTGGTGACCGCTTCGCGCACTTTCTGCGCGGCGTAGTCGACTTCTTCCTCGGTGGTGAAACGGCCGAAGGTGAAACGGATGGAGCTGTGCGCGAGCTCGTCATTGCGGCCCAGGGCACGCAACACGTAGGACGGCTCGAGCGACGCCGAGGTACAGGCCGAACCAGACGAAACCGCCAGGTCTTTGAGCGCCATGATCAGCGACTCGCCTTCGACGTAGTTGAAGCTCAGGTTGAGGTTGTGCGGTACGCGGGCAGTCATGCTGCCGTTGATGTACAGCTCCTCGAGGCCCTCGAGCTGCTGGAAGAAACGATCACGCAGTGCCAGCACACGCTGGTTTTCCTGCGCCATCTCTTCCTTGGCAATACGGAACGCTTCGCCCATGCCGACGATCTGGTGGGTCGCCAGGGTGCCGGAACGCATGCCGCGCTCATGACCACCACCATGGGTCTGGGCTTCCAGACGGACACGCGGCTTGCGGCGGACGTACAGTGCACCAACGCCCTTCGGACCGTAGGTCTTGTGGGCAGAGAACGACATCAGGTCGACCTTGAGCGCCTGCAGGTCGATTTCGACCTTGCCGGTGGATTGCGCGGCATCGACATGGAAGAACACGCCCTTGGAGCGAGTCAGCTCGCCAATGGCGGCGATGTCGTTGACCGTACCGATCTCGTTGTTCACGTGCATGATCGACACTAGGATGGTGTCCTCACGCAGAACAGCCTCAACCATTGCTGGTGTGATCAGACCATCTTCACCCGGCTCGATGTAGGTCACCTCGAACCCCTCGCGCTCCAGTTGGCGCATGGTGTCCAGAACGGCCTTGTGCTCGATCTTCGAGGTGATCAGGTGCTTGCCCTTGCTGCCGTAGAAGTCGGCAATGCCCTTGATGGCGAGGTTGTCGGACTCGGTGGCACCGGACGTCCAGACGATCTCGCGCGGGTCGGCGTTGACCAGATCGGCAACCTGGCGACGGCCGTTCTCCACCGCTTCCTCGGCTTTCCAGCCGAACACGTGGGAACGCGACGCAGGGTTGCCGAAGTTGCCATCGACCAGCAGGCATTCGCTCATTTTCTGCGCAACACGCGGGTCAACCGGCGTGGTTGCTGAATAATCGAGGTAAATCGGCAATTTCATTGATCTTCTCCTAATCAGGTATCAGGCCAGCAGGCCGGCGTCTTTGCGCTCAGTCGACGGCAGACGCTTCAATTTTATCCAGGCGCGGCATCTTGCCATTACAACGGCGCTGATCCTGGCGCTGGGCGACTTCCTGTACCTCACTGCGGGTAACCAGGTCGGCCAGACTGATACCGCTGAGAAACTCGTGAATCTGTTGGCTCAGGTCACACCACAAATGATGGGTCAGGCACGTATCACCGGCGTGGCAATCCCCCTGACCCTGGCAACGAGTGGCATCGACCGACTCATTGACCGCATCGATCACTTCCGCGACCTGAATACCCTGCATGTCGCGCGACAACTGATAGCCACCGCCCGGACCGCGCACACTGGAAACCAGATTGCCGCGACGAAGCTTGGCAAAAAGCTGCTCCAGATAGGACAGGGAAATGCCCTGACGCTCGGAGATATCGGCAAGAGAGACCGGACCGTGCTGCGCGTGCAGCGCCAGATCAAGCATGGCAGTAACGGCGTAACGGCCTTTGGTGGTCAGTCGCATGGAGGGGTACCACAGGGTCACTGTTTGGCGCGAGTATGCAATTCCCGAGTATTTAAGTCAACTATAAGACCTATTGATTTACTCAGGCATTAGCCAAAACGGAGGGCGCGAAGCATAGCAAATCTGCGCCCTGCGCGCATCAGGCAGCTGGCTTGTCGCCCTGCTCCTTGCAGACACCGGCGAAATCTTCATCACGCAAGGCCGGGAGCTCCTTGGCACTGTAGTCGCTGCCAAGCGCCGTAAGCGCCGAGCACATACCCTCCAGCCGACCATCCACGGCCTGCAGGTGATCCAGCAATTGTCCGATGGCCCGGGCGACCGGGTCTGGCATGTCCTGGCCCACACCATAGGCGTCAAATCCGAGCTTCTCCGCCATGGCCTGGCGCTTGGCCTCCTGCTCGTCATCGTTCTTGACGATGATGCGACCCGGAATACCAACAGCAGTGGCACCGGCAGGAACCGCTTTGGTCACCACCGCATTGGAGCCGATCTTGGCCCCGGCACCGACAGTGAACGGCCCCAGCACCTTGGCGCCAGCGCCGACCACCACACCATCTTCCAGCGTTGGATGGCGCTTGCCCTTGTTCCAGCTGGTACCGCCGAGCGTCACGCCCTGGTAGAGCGTCACGTCATTGCCGATCTCGGCGGTTTCACCGATAACGATGCCCATCCCATGGTCGATGAAGAACCGCCGACCGATCTTCGCACCCGGATGAATCTCGATGCCCGTGGTCCAGCGGCCAATATTCGATACCACGCGCGCCAGCCACTTCCAGCCCGATGTCCACAGCGCATGCGCAACGCGGTGCAACCACACCGCGTGCAAACCGGGATAGCAGGTCACCACCTCCAGCGTATTGCGCGCCGCCGGATCGCGATGAAATACGCTCTGGATATCTTCCCGCATGCGCTCAAACATCTGACTTCCCCTGCTTATGGTGCTCACCGCGGGCCGCCTTGACCGTTTCCGTCAGGATGCCACGCAAGATATTCATTTCCAGCTTGCTGACTTCGCTACGCCCATATAGACGGCGCAAACGGCTCATCAGGTGACGCGGCCTGGCCGGATCGAGAAAACCGATCTCGACCAGAGCCAGCTGCAAGTGTTCGTAGAAGGATTCCAACTCATCTGCCGTGACCGGCTGCGAGTTGAGCTCTGCGGCAGCCTCGACCTTGGCCACCTTGGTTGGCTGATTCTGCGCTGCCAGCCAGGCCATACGCACTTCGTAGGCCAGCACCTGCACCGCAGCCGCGAGATTCAGAGAGCTGAACGCCGGATCCGAGGGAATGTGCACGTGAAACTGGCAGCGCTGCAGCTCCTCGTTGGTAAGCCCGGCGTACTCGCGCCCGAACACCAGCGCAACCTCACCGCCTGACTCAGCCTGCTCGCAGGCGGTCACACCACACTCTCGGGGATCCAGCAAAGGCCAGGGGATCCTACGATCACGCGCACTGGTTCCCAGAACCAGACTGCATCCCACCAGCGCCTCTTCCAGCGTGCCGACAACCTGTGCGGCATCGAGAATATCGGTTGCACCGGAGGCGCGCGCCACGGCGTCCGCGCTGGGAAAACCCATCGGATCGACCAGCACCAGTCGCGACAGCCCCATGTTCTTCATGGCACGCGCCGCGCCGCCGATATTGCCGGGATGACTGGTGTTGACCAAGACCACGCGAATATTTTGCAGCAACGCCAGTGCTCACACAGAAAGCCAAGGGGGAGCAAATCTTACAGAAACCACTGGAGTTATGCCACGCGAGGCAGAGGCGGCACTTCATTTGACAGGCTTTTCTGCTAGAATGGCCGGCTTTCTTTAACGACCCAGGTGAACTTCCATGCAGCCCATGCTGAATATCGCGCTGCGCGCAGCCCGTAGCGCCGGTGAAATGATCTTCCGCTCGATCGAACGCTTGGACGTCATCTCGGTCGACGAGAAAGATGCCAAAGACTATGTGACTGAAATCGACCGCTCCGCCGAGCAGCTGATTATCCAGGCTTTGCGCAAGGCGTATCCGAACCACGGCTTCCTCGGCGAGGAAGGCGGATTGATCGAAGGCACCGGCGATGGCGCCGACTACCTGTGGATCATCGACCCGCTGGACGGCACCACCAACTTCATCCGTGGCGTACCGCACTTCGCCGTCAGCCTGGCCTGCAAATACCGCGGCCGCCTCGAGCACGCGGTCATCATCGATCCAGTTCGCCAGGAAGAATTCACCGCCAGTCGTGGCCGTGGCGCCGCCCTCAACGGCCGCCGCCTGCGCGTCAGCAACCGCAAGAGTCTGGAAGGCGCCCTCCTGGGCACCGGCTTCCCGTTCCGCGACAGCCAGCTGGATAACCTGGAAAACTACCTGGGCATGTTCCGCAGCCTGGTTGGCCAGACAGCCGGCGTTCGCCGTGCTGGCGCCGCCAGCCTCGACCTGGCCTACGTTGCCGCCGGTCGCTTCGATGCGTTCTGGGAGTTCGGCCTGTCCGAGTGGGACATGGCTGCTGGCGCCCTGCTCATCCAGGAAGCAGGCGGCCTGGTCAGCGATTTCAGCGGCGGCCACGAGTTCCTGGAAAAAGGCCAGATCGTTGCCGGCAACACCAAATGCTTCAAGGCGGTACTGACCGCCATCCAGCCGCACCTCTCCGCTTCCCTGAAGCGCTGAGTTCAGCGGAAACAAAAAACCGGCCCTTGGGCCGGTTTTTTTATACCTGCGCAACGCCCCGTGGAGCGTTGCTCATGACGACGTTACTGGGCGCCGTCAGCCAGAACCAGCTGACCATCACGGACCGGGATGCGCGCACCCGGGTCACGATCCATGCGCACCTGACCAACCTTGCCATCCAGATCGTACTTCACGTTGTAACCCACGACCTTGTCACTGCTATCGGTCACGGTGTTGCAACGCGTCTCGGTGGTCGTATAGGTGTCGTTGGCCTGCATGTTTTCCTGCACCTTGTTGCCCGCATAGCCACCGCCCACGGCGCCGGCCACTGTAGCGATCTTCTTGCCAGTACCGCCGCCGATCTGGTTACCCAGCAGGCCACCAGCGATCGCGCCGATTGCCGTACCGGCAATCTGATGCTGATCTTTTACCGGACGCTGGCGGGTCACGGTGACATCCTTGCAGACCTCACGCGGGGTCTTGATGGTTTCTTTGACGGGCTCAACCGCAAGGACTTCGGCATACGTCGGCCCACTGACCAAGCTGTAGGTTGCAACAGCGCCACCGGCCGTCACACCTACAGCCCCCAGTACAGCACCCACCAACATAGACTTGTTCATGCGAATCTCCTGATCACTCAAACGGCGCCAACGCGCCTTACTCCCTGCCTTGGAAAAGCGAAACGGGCGACAAGTTCCCTTGTCGCCCGTTTCGCTTATGCCAATGAGTGGCCCATCACAGCATCAGGGACGCTCATCAACCTCCTCGGAGGAGACCGCCGTCGGAATAAGATCCTCGGAGGTGAGCTTCAGCCAGATCAGCACTGGCGCACTGATATAGACCGAAGAATAGGTACCGACCACGACACCGATCAGCAGGGTCAGCGCGAAGCCGCCCAGGCTGTCGCCACCGAACACCAGCAGCGCAATGAGCGCCATGGCCGTGGACGTCGACGTGGCGATGGTACGCAGCAGCGTCTGAGTAACCGACACATCGATGTTCTCGATCAGCTCAGCTTTGCGCAGCACCCGGAAGTTCTCGCGGATACGGTCGTAGATGATGATGGTGTCGTTCAGCGAGTAACCGATCATCGCCAGAACCGCCGCCAGCACCGTCAGGTCGAACGGCACCTGGAAGAACGCCAGGATGCCCAGGGTCACAATCACGTCGTGTGCCAGGGAGGCCACAGCGCCGACACCGAACTTCCACTGGAAGCGGAACGCCAGGTACAGCAGGATGCCGCCGAGCGCCAGCAGCATGGCCAGGCCACCCTGGTCGCGCAGCTCTTCACCGACCTGCGGGCCGACGAACTCGACACGCTTGACGTCGAACTGGGTGTCCATGTCGATCTTGCGCAGCGATTCCGCCACCTGGGCACCCAGGTCAGGCGAGTCGCCCGCCATGCGCACCAGTACATCGGTGGTGGAACCGAAGCTCTGCACGATCGCGTCACGGTAACCGGCCTCGGCCAGCTCGCGCTTGATCAGCTCAAGATCGGCCGGCTGCTCGTAGGTCAGCTCGATGAGCGTACCGCCGGTGAAGTCCAGGCCGAAGTTGAGGCCATTCTTGAACAGGCTACCCAGGCCGATGAGGCTGATAACCACGGTAATGGCGAACGCAATATTGCGTATCGCCATGAACGGAATGCGGGATGGAATCTTCATGGCCTTACCTCAGATCCACAGTTTCTTGAAGTTGCGGCCACCGAAGATCAGGTTGACCATCCCTCGGGTGAACATGATCGCGGTGAACATCGAGGTAATGATCCCCAGCGACAGCGTCACGGCAAAGCCCTTGATCGGCCCGGTACCCAGCGCAAACAGGATTGCCCCCACCAGCAGAGTGGTCAGGTTACTGTCCAGAATCGCCGAGTAGGCACGGTCGAAACCTTCATGGATCGCGCGCTGGACGGAAAGGCCGTTATTCAACTCCTCACGTATCCGTGAATAGATGAGTACGTTGGCGTCCACCGCCATGCCCAGCGTCAACACGATACCGGCAATACCCGGCAGCGTCAGGGTCGCGCCGATCACCGACATCAGCCCCACCAGCAGCACCAGGTTGAACGCCAGTGCCACGGTCGCCAGTACACCGAAGAAGCGGTAGATGGCGATCATGAACAGCGACACCAGAATCATCGCCCACTCGGTGGACTCGACACCCTTGACGATGTTCTCGGCACCCAGGCTCGGACCGATGGTACGTTCTTCAGCGAAGTACATCGGCGCCGCCAGACCACCAGCACGCAGCAGCAGCGCCAGCTCGGACGACTCGCCCTGGCCGTTCAGGCCGGTGATGCGGAACTGACTACCCAGCGGCGACTGGATGGTCGCCAGGCTGATGATCTGTTTCTCTTCCTTGAAGGAATCGACCTGCACTTCCTGCTCGACGCCATCGACCATCTGCTTCACGTAGCGGGTCTGCGGACGCTGCTCGATGAAGATCACCGCCATGCTGCGACCGACGTTGTTGCGGGTCGCACGGTTCATCAGCTCGCCACCATGACCATCCAGACGGATGTTCACCTGCGGACGGCCGTTTTCGTCGAAGCTGGCCTGGGCGTCGGTGACCTGGTCACCGGTAATGATCAGCTCACGCTCGAGCTGCACTGGCGGACGGCCCTCTTCACGGAAACCGAACGACTCCGTGGCGCCGCGCGCGGCATTGGCATCCGCCTGCAGGCGGAATTCCAGGTTGGCCGTCTTGCCGAGAATACGCTTGGCTTCAGCGGTGTCCTGCACACCCGGCAGTTCGACCACGATCCGGTTGGCGCCCTGACGCTGTACCAGCGGCTCGGCAACACCCAGTTCGTTGACCCGGTTACGCACGGTGGTCAAGTTCTGCTTGATCGAGTATTCGCGGATCTCGGCGATCTTCGCCGCAGTCAGGGTTACGCGCAGCACTTGCTGGCCGCCACGATCCTGAGCATTCAATTCGAAGTCGGTGAAGTCCTTGCGGATCAGCTGCTGCGCTTTTTCCAGCGAGGCGCTGTCGGCGAAGCCCAATTGAATGGCGCCACCTTGCTGCGGCATGCTGCGATAACGCACGCGCTCTTTGCGCAGCACGCTCTTGATTTCGCCCTCGTAGACCTGGCGACGCACATCCAGCGCCTTATCCATGTCAACTTCGAGCAGGAAGTGCACACCGCCCGAGAGGTCGAGACCCAGTTTCATCGGGCTCGCGCCCAGGCTGCGCAGCCAGTCCGGCGTAGTCTGCGCCAGGTTCAGGGCGACCACGAAGTTGTCACCGAGGGCCTTGCGCACGATGTCCTTGGCTGGCAGCTGGTCGCTCTGGCGAACCAGACGCAGCAGGCCGCTACGGCCCTGCTCGCCGACACTCGATGCCTTGACCTCGATACCGGCGTCGGCCAGCGCCTTGCTGACGCGATCCAGATCAGCCTGTTCGATCGTCTGCGCGGAACTCGCGCCACTGACCTGAATGGCCGGATCATCCGGATAGAGATTGGGTGCGGAATAGATCAGGCTGACGACCAGAACGGCCAGGATCAGCAGGTACTTCCACAGGGGGTATTTGTTGAGCATGAATGACGCCGCCCGCTTATGACGCGGGGCGCATTGAGCGCCCCGTGGAGTGAAAAAACTGGAACCGGTGTTTAGATGGCTTTCAGCGTGCCCTTGGGCAGGGTCGCGGCGATGGCCACTTTCTGAATTTTCAGTTCGACGGTGTCGGACACTTCGATAACCACGAAATCATCACTGACCTTCGAAACCTTGCCAGCGATACCGCCGGAGGTCACGACTTCGTCGCCCTTCTGCAGGTTGCCGATCAGGCTCTTGTGCTCTTTGGCGCGCTTGGCCTGTGGACGCCAGATCATCAGGTAGAAGATGACCAGGAAGCCGACCAGGAAAATCCACTCAAAACCGGAACCGGCAGGGCCAACGGCCGGAGCGGCTGCATCGGCGTAGGCGGCAGGGATAAAAAAGCTCATGTAACACTCCTGTTGGAAAGATCTTTAAACCAGCGATTTTCAATCCAGCGGCGGCGTTGGCAGACCGCGCTGGGCATAGAAGCTATCGACAAAGGCGGCCAATGTACCCTGTTGAATAGCCTCGCGCAAACCAGCCATAAGCCGCTGATAGTGGCGTAAGTTGTGGATTGTATTAAGCATGCTACCCAGCATTTCGCCGCACTTGTCCAAATGATGCAGATAAGCCCGCGAGAAGTGTTTACAGGTGTAACAGTCGCAGGTCGGGTCCAGAGGCGAGTCGTCATGCCTGTGCATGGCGTTGCGAATCTTCAGCACACCGGTTTCCACGAACAGATGCCCGTTGCGCGCATTACGCGTCGGCATCACGCAGTCGAACATGTCCACACCCCGGCGCACGCCTTCGACCAGGTCTTCCGGCTTGCCTACACCCATCAGGTAGCGCGGCTTGTCCGCCGGCATCTGCCCTGGCAGGTAATCGAGCACCCGGATCATCTCTTCCTTCGGCTCGCCGACCGACAGGCCGCCAATCGCCAGGCCATCGAACTCCAGCTCGCTCAAACCTTCCAGAGAACGCATGCGCAAGGATTCGTGCATGCCACCCTGAACGATGCCGAACAGCGCTGCCGTGCTGTCGCCGTGAGCATCCCTGGATCGCTTGGCCCAGCGCAGGGACAGCTCCATGGAACGCTTGGCCACATCGAACTCTGCCGGATACGGCGTGCACTCGTCGAAAATCATCACGATGTCAGAACCCAGGTCACGCTGGACCTGCATCGATTCCTCCGGCCCCATGAACACCTTGGTGCCATCGACCGGCGAGGCGAAGGTCACGCCTTCTTCCTTGATCTTGCGCATGGCGCCCAGGCTGAACACCTGGAAGCCACCGGAGTCCGTCAGGATCGGCCCCTGCCATTGCATGAAGTCGTGCAGATCGCCGTGACGCTTGATCACCTCGGTACCCGGGCGCAGCCACAGATGAAAGGTGTTGCCGAGGATGATCTGCGCACCGATTGCCTCGATGTCACGGGGCAACATGCCCTTCACCGTGCCGTAGGTACCCACCGGCATGAACGCCGGGGTTTCGACCACGCCACGCGGGAAGGTCAGGCGACCGCGACGCGCGCGGCCGTCGGTCGCCAGCAATTCGAAAGACATGCGGCATGTGCGCGTCATTGTTGATCCTCGGGGCCGCGGGGGGCGTGATTGCGGGTGATGAACATGGCATCACCGTAACTGAAGAAGCGATACTCATTGGACACCGCAGCCTGGTAGGCCGCCATGGTTTCCGGGTACCCGGCAAATGCCGAAACGAGCATCAGCAGCGTCGATTCCGGCAGATGGAAATTGGTCACCAGGGCATCGACCACATGAAAAGGGCGCCCGGGGTAGATAAAGATGTCAGTGTCGCCACTGAACGGTTTCAACACGCCATCCCGCGCAGCGCTCTCCAGGGAGCGCACGCTGGTGGTACCTACCGCGATCACCCGACCGCCCCGCGCCCGGCAGGCAACCACCGCATCGACCACATCCTGACCGACTTCGAGCCACTCGCTGTGCATGTGGTGGTCTTCGATACGTTCGACCCGCACCGGCTGGAACGTGCCCGCGCCAACGTGCAGGGTCACGAAAGCGGTGCCCACGCCCTTCTCGGCCAATGCGGCCAATAGCGCCTGATCGAAATGCAGGCCGGCAGTGGGAGCGGCCACAGCGCCGGCGCGCTCGGCGTAGACGGTCTGATACCGCTCGCGGTCCGCCGCCTCGTCTGCACGGTCTATATAAGGAGGCAACGGCATGTGGCCGACCCGATCCAGCAGCGGCAGTACTTCTTCAGTGAAACGCAGCTCGAACAGCGCATCGTGGCGCGCCACCATCTGTGCTTCACCGCCACCTTCTATATGGATCAGCGAACCTGGCTTGGGCGATTTGCTGGATCGCACATGGGCCAACACCCGGTGGCTGTCCAGAACCCGCTCGACCAGCACTTCAAGCTTGCCACCCGATGCTTTCTGGCCGAACAGACGCGCTGGGATCACGCGCGTGTTGTTGAACACCATCAGATCGCCCGGGCGTACGTATTCCAGCACGTCGCTGAACTGACGGTGAGCAAGCTCTCCGCTGCTTCCATCCAGGACCAGCAGGCGGCTGGCACGGCGCTCGGCCAGGGGGTGACGGGCGATCAGGTGATCAGGGAGCTCGAAAGTAAAGTCGGCGACACGCATGGCGGGAGGGGTCGTATACAGGGCGGCAAAGCTTACCGGAAATTGCCAAAACTGGCCATGCAAGTGGATTGACCAACCCCGATGGCATCCCTATACTGCGCCGCCATTGTGCCCCGGTGGCGGAACCGGTAGACGCGGCGGATTCAAAATCCGTTTTCGAAAGAAGTGGGAGTTCGAGTCTCCCCCGGGGCACCAATAATCCTTCCAGTTGCGCTCACACTCGAACGGCAACTCGCCACTTGAAAATGCACACTTTGCAACTTCGAGAAGCGCGACGACAAAACACTGAAAAAACACCTCTAATCGGGCTCTAAACTGGGCGCCGTACAGGGCTTGGCATTTCTCTTTTAGTTAGCTAGAGTGATTGGACTGTGTTTGCATGGGTCGCTGTGAATCGTGACCTGATGCAGTAGATCCTTTCAGATCCGCTACATCCCGCTCGACTTCTATTACTCTTTGCAACCAGTCTCAGTCCTCTACGGTTAGAGGCTGTCATCAACTCTAGTTTCAAGGAAATAAGACATGTCGAATCGTCAGAACGGTACCGTCAAGTGGTTTAACGACGAGAAAGGTTTTGGTTTTATCACTCCAGAAAGCGGTCCGGATCTGTTCGTACACTTCCGCGCGATCGAAGGTAACGGCTTCAAGAGCCTGAAAGAAGGCCAGAAAGTCACCTTCGTGGCTGTGCAAGGTCAGAAAGGCATGCAGGCCGACCAGGTTCAAGTAGTCGCTTAACCTGCAGCTTTGAAAAACCCCTGACGGCAACGTCAGGGGTTTTTTTATGCCCGCAGGAAACTCGCGGTTAGAATGCGCCGCTATATCGTCACAGCGAGACCATCATGCCCAAACACCAGTTGCTTCCGCAGGGGGACTTCCCCACTGCCGGCCCGATACGTCGCCTGGCGGCGATCGTCTATGACTTCCTGCTCTGCGTCGCCCTGGTGATGGTGGTTACCCTGATTTACCAGCAAGGCGTGCTGCGCCTGATTTACGGCAGCGAGCAGCTGATGCTCCTGTCCGAAGCCGGCGCCCTGGACCGCGACCCCATCGTGGCCAGCCTCGCCTTGCTCAGCCTGTTCGGCTTCTTCGCCAAGTTCTGGACCCACAATGGCCAGACACTGGGCATGCAGGCCTGGGGCCTGCGCATCCAGAACGCGGACGGCAGCGCCATCGACCTGTGGCAGGCCCTGCTGCGCTTCGTGGTATCCATCGGTTCCTGGCTGTTCGCCGGCCTGGGCTTCCTCTGGATGTTCTGGGACAAGCAGGGGCGCACCTGGCACGACATCTATTCGGACAGCCGCATGGTGCAACTGCCGAAGAACATTCACAAAAAGTGATCACCCATGAAAAAGCCGGCATCTAGCCGGCTTCTTCATTCAGGGAAGGATTAACCTGCTCGACGCAGGAGCCAGGCCCCAGCCAGGGCGCACAATGCCGCGGGGACCAGCACCGCGAGCAGTGGCGAGAACCCGAACACCAGGCTCGATGGCCCCAGCAGATCCTGGGCAATACGGAACACGAAGCCCACCAGCACCCCGGTGAACACCCGCTGACCAAGGGTCACCGAGCGCAGCGGCCCGAAGATGAACGAGATCGCCATCAGCACCAGCGCGCCCGTCACCACCGGCTGCAGCACCTTGGTCCAGAACGCCAGCCAGTACTGGCCGTTGCTCAAGCCCTGCTCGGCCAGGTACTGGATATAGCGCCACAGCCCGGTGATCGACAACGCTTCCGGCGCCAGCACCACGGTGCCCAGCAGTTGCGGATTCAGCTCGACATCCCAACGCTCGGCGGGCGCTTCGATCACTTCGGTAGCGCGATCACGGAAATGCGTGGTCGCGACGTTTTCCAGCTGCCAGTAATTCCCGTCGAACTCCGCGCGTCGGGCAAAGCTCGCCGACAGCATCTTGCGTTCTTCGTCGAAGCGATAACGGGTCACACCGAACAGCACGCCATTGGGCTGAACGGCGTTGATGTGCACGAACTCCTTACCCTGCAGGTGCCACAAACCACGTTTGGCGCTCTGCGCTTCGCCGCCGCCCTGGGCCATGGAACGGTTGGCCTGGGCCTGGTTTTCACTCCAGGGCGCGAGGTACTCGCCGATCAGCACACCCACCAGCATCAGCACCAGCATCGGCTTCATGACCGCCCAGACGATCCGGCCAATCGACACACCCGCGGCGCGCATGATGGTCAGCTCGCTGCTGCTCGCCAGGCTGCCCAGGCCGATCAGGCAACCGATCAGCGCCGCCATCGGCAGCATTTCGTACATCCGGCGCGGCAATGTGAGGAACACGTACCAGGCCGCGTCGAGCAGACCGTAATTGCCTTCTACGTCGCCCAGCTCATCGATAAAGGCAAACAGCAGCGCCAGCCCGACGATAACCCCGAGCACACTGAGAATCGCGAAGAACACCTGGGTACCGATGTACCGATCCAACTTAACCACGGGCAACCTCCAGCGCAGTGCGACGACTTGCCCACTTCAGGCGTAGCGGTTCCCAGTACAGCAACACGAACCCGATCACAGCGAATACCCCATGCACCCACCACAGCCCGAGCGCCGGTGGAATCCGTCCCTTGTCCAGCGCACCACGCGCGGCAATCAGCAGCGCCAGGTAGGCCATATAAAGCAGGATGGCCGGCAGCAACTTGAGGAAGCGCCCCTGGCGCGGGTTGACCCGCGACAACGGCACAGCCAGCAGGGTCACCACGAACACCAGCAGCGGAATCGACAGGCGCCACTGCAGTTCAGCCTGCAGGCGCGGGTCATCGCTGCCGAACAACTCACTGGTCGGAATCGCTTCACGCTCGCTGACCTCGCTGCTGACCGAGGGTTTCGGCAGCAGGACGCCATAGGTGTCGTACTGGATGGAGCGGTAATCCGCCTGACCGGGGTTACCGTCGTAGCGATAGCCGTTTTCCAGAATCAGGTAGCGGCTGCCATCGGCCTGGATTTCCTGGCGGCCCCGTTCGGCCACCAGCACGGTAATACCGCGCTCCTTGTCACCCTCGCGGGAGAAGCGCTTCTCGGAAATGAACACGTTCTCCAGGGCCGCCCGGTCTTCGGACAACCCCTGCGTATAGGTCACCCGCGTCCCACCTTTCATGGACTGGAAGCGCCCCGGCACCAGGGTATCGAACTCGGTCAGCGCGTCCTGCTCATTGAAGATGCGGTCAACCTGGGACACGCCTTGCGGGGTCAGCCCCATGCTCAGCCACGCCACCAGCAGCGCCACCACGGTGGCCGGCGCCAGACTGTAGACCATCAAACGCTGCTGGCTCATGCCGGTGGCCGACAGCACGGTCATCTCGCTGTCGAGGTACAGGCGCCCATACGCCAGCAGGAAACCGAGGAACAACCCCAGCGGCAGAATCAGCTGCAGGAAGCCTGGCAGACGGAAGCCCATGATCAGGAACAGCACGCCCGGATCGAGCACCCCTTGCGCGGCCTGCGCCAGGTACTTGATGAAACGGCCACTCATAATGATCACCAGCAGCACGGCACTCACCGCACTCAAGGTCACCAACACTTCACGAGACAGATAACGGAAGACGATCAAACCAGACACTCCAGGGTTGTCAGGCTCAGCGGGCTAAGCTCACACTAGCTCGACTGCTTGCCGGTTCGTGCGAAGACGAACCACTGAAAAAATATGCGGCATTATCCTGTAATACCGACTCGTTGTCTTGGGGACACCACGCATGGAATTTATTGTTAAAAGCGTTCGCCCGGAAACATTGAAGACCGCCACCCTGGTCATCCCCGTCGGCGAAGGCCGAAAACTGGGGGAAACAGCCAAGTCCATCGATGCCGCCAGCGCCGGCGCCATCAGCGCCCTGCTCAAGCGCGGCGACCTGGCCGGCAAGCTCGGCCAGACGCTGCTGGCCCATAACCTGCCAGGCCTGAAGGCCGAGCGCGTGTTGCTGGTCGGCCACGGTAAAGAGGCCGAACTGTCTGACCGCCAATGGCGCAAATTGATCACAGCGACCCAGGGTGTTTTGAAAAATCTTGCGGGCAATGACGCCGTTCTCGCCCTCGACGATATCCAGGTGAAAGCCCGTGGTGCCTACGGCAAGGCCCGCCTGCTGGTGGAAAGCCTGGCCGACGGCGGTTATGTATTCGATCGTTTCAAGAGCCAGAAAGCCGAACCGGGCGCCCTGAAGAAACTGACCCTGATCAGCGACAAGGCCGCCCAGGCCGACGTCGAACGCGCCAGTCGTCACGCCCAGGCCATCGCCGCCGGCATGGCCTTCACCAAGGACCTCGGCAACCTGCCGCCGAACCTGTGCCACCCCAGCTACCTGGCTGAAGAGGCCAAGGCCCTGGGCAAGGCGTACAAGAACCTGAAGGTCGAGATCCTCGACGAGAAGAAGCTCAAGGAGCTCGGCGCCGGTGCATTCCTGGCCGTGGCCCAGGGCAGCGACCAGCCGCCGCGGATGATCGTGCTCAACTACCAGGGCGGCAAGAAAACCGAGAAGCCCTACGCCCTGGTCGGCAAAGGCATCACCTTCGACACCGGCGGCATCAGCATCAAGCCGGCTGCCGGCATGGACGAGATGAAGTACGACATGTG
The DNA here is from genome assembly GCA_050282285.1 of Pseudomonas sp. Lineage (GTDB taxonomy): Bacteria > Pseudomonadota > Gammaproteobacteria > Pseudomonadales > Pseudomonadaceae > Aquipseudomonas. The sequence goes on along the minus strand of JBLZZJ010000034.1, from coordinate 4,461 downwards.
CGGCGCCGCCAGCGTGTTCGGTACCCTCAAGGCCGTGCTCGAACTGCAACTGCCGATCAACCTGGTGTGCCTGCTGGCCTGCGCCGAGAACATGCCCAGCGGCGGCGCCACCCGCCCCGGCGACATCGTCACCACCATGAGCGGCCAGACCGTGGAAATCCTCAACACCGACGCCGAAGGGCGCCTGGTGCTGTGCGACACCCTGACCTACGCCGAGCGCTTCAAGCCCCAGGCCGTCATCGACATCGCCACCCTGACCGGCGCCTGCATCGTCGCCCTGGGCAGCAATGTCTCGGGCCTGATGGGCAACAACGACGAACTGGTACAGGAAATCCTCGGTGCCGGCCTCAGCGCCGACGACCGCGCCTGGCAACTGCCGCTGTACGACGAGTACCAGGAGCAGCTCGACAGCCCGTTCGCCGACATCGCCAACATCGGCGGCCCGAAAGCCGGCACCATCACCGCCGGTTGCTTCCTGTCGCGTTTCGCCAAGAGCTACCGCTGGGCGCACCTGGATATTGCCGGTACGGCGTGGATCAGTGGCGGCAAGGACAAGGGCGCCACCGGCCGTCCGGTACCGCTGCTGACCCAGTATCTGCTGGACCGCGCCAAGGCCTGAGGCCCGCGCACAAGCCGCTGAGCAGCGGCCATGCAGCACCTTGCCGCATGGCCGCTCGCGCAACGCAGTGAACAAACAGGGCTTGGACCGTGTCTTTAGCGGTGTAAACTCCGCGCCCTTGCCCGCAGGGACAAACCGGCTGGCGAGTCCCGCAACCGATTCTGTAGCCTGATCGCCTCTCAACGAGCCCGTTATGCGCGTCGAATTCTACGTACTCTCCACCGCCACACCGGCCGACCGCCTGCGCGCAGCCTGCCAGCTGGCCATGAAAGCCTGGCGTGCCGGACTGCCGGTGTTCGTGCGCGGCAGCGATGAAGAACAGTGCCGCGCAGTCGATGAGCTGATGTGGCGCTTCAAGGCCGAGACCTTCATTCCCCACAGCCTGCACCAGGACGACCCGCACGCCCCGGTCGCCATAGGCCTGGACGAAGAGCCCGTCACCGCCCAGGGCGTACTGATCAACCTGGGCAGCAGCCTGTCACCCCATGTCGAGCGCTTCGGCCGGGTGATCGAAATCGTCAACCAGGAACCCGACCTGCTGACCGCTTGCCGGGAGAATTTCCGTACCTACCGCCAGCGCGGCTATGATCCCAAACGAGTCGAACTCTAGAACTGCACCATGGACACCCCGAAACCGCCGCAACGACCTGCCCACCTGCTGGACGACCTGGAGTCGATCCGCGAACTGCTGGGCGACCAACACGACGAACCGCCGCTGCTGATCGACTCGATCGATCCGGACAGCATCCCCGTGCTCTCGGACGTCGTCTCCCCCGCTCCACCACCGCCGCCAGCGCCTTCGATTTCTCCGAGCCCGGCCAGTAGCCTGCGTGACACCGTGCAGCAGAGCGTCAGCCGCGACAGCGAGATGAACCGCCTGGACGGTGAGTTGCGCGCCGCCGCGCAACTGATCCTGCAAGACGTCATCGACGATTTCGTGCCGCAGATCGAAGCCGAGCTGAAACGCCGCCTCGAAGCCCGGCTGACCCGCCTGCTCCCGCCCCGCCGCCCCTGAGTAGCCCAGGCGAGGTTCGCCCTGCCTTCCTGCACGGCACCACGGGCTGACGCCCGACACCATGCCCCGATCCGCGCGCCATCAGCCAGATGGCCTTACGCCGCAAGGGCCTTCCCCGCTATACTTCTCGGCTTTTCCGATCAGCCGTCAAAAGGGTCCCGCCGCGCATGGACAAGACCTACCAGCCGCACGCCATTGAAACCGCCCTGTACCAGAACTGGGAGGCGAACAACTATTTCGCCCCGCAGGGCTCGGGCGAGCCCTACACCATCATGATCCCGCCGCCGAACGTCACCGGCAGCCTGCACATGGGCCACGGGTTCAACAACTCGATCATGGATGCGCTGATCCGTTTCCGCCGCATGCAGGGCCGCAACACCCTCTGGCAGCCGGGCACCGACCACGCGGGCATCGCCACGCAGATGGTCGTCGAGCGCCAACTGGCCGCCGACGGCATTGGCCGCCACGACCTGGGCCGCGAGAAATTCCTGGAGAAAGTCTGGGAATGGAAAGAGCAGTCCGGTGGCACCATCACCCGTCAGATTCGTCGCCTGGGCAGTTCGGTGGACTGGTCGCGCGAGCGCTTCACCATGGACGACGGCCTGTCCGAAGCGGTCAAGGAAGCCTTCGTTCGCCTGCATGACGACGGCCTGATCTACCGCGGCAAGCGCCTGGTCAACTGGGACACCAAGTTCCACACCGCAATCTCCGACCTCGAAGTGGAAAACCACGACGAGAAAGGCCACCTGTGGAACCTGCGCTACCCCCTGGCCGACGGCAACACCACCGCCGACGGCAAGGACTACCTGATCGTTGCCACCACTCGCCCGGAAACCATGCTCGGCGACGCTGCCGTGGCCGTGCATCCGGAAGACGAGCGCTATAAAGCCCTGATCGGCACCTTCGTCGAACTGCCCCTGGTAGGCCGTCGCATCCCGATCATCGCCGACGACTACTGCGACCCAGAATTCGGCACCGGCTGCGTGAAGATCACCCCGGCCCACGACTTCAACGACTATGAAGTCGGCAAGCGCCACAACCTGCCGCTGCTCAACATCTTCGACAAGAACGCCGCCGTGCTGGCCAAGGCCCAGGTGTTCAACATCGACGGCAGCGTCAACAGCGAACTCGACGGCAGCCTGCCGGCCGAATACGCCGGCCTCGACCGCTTCGTCGCGCGCAAGCAGATCGTCGCCGCCTTCGAAGCCGCCGGCCTGCTGGAAAAAATCGACGACCACGCACTGAAAGTACCGAAGGGCGACCGCTCGGGCACCGTCATCGAGCCGTGGCTGACCGACCAGTGGTACGTCTCCACCAAGCCGCTGGCCGAGAAAGCCATCGCCGTGGTCGAGAATGGCGACATCCAGTTCGTGCCCAAGCAGTACGAAAACATGTACTTCAGCTGGATGCGTGACATCCAGGACTGGTGCATCAGCCGTCAGCTCTGGTGGGGCCACCGTATCCCGGCCTGGTACGACGATGCCGGCAACGTCTACGTCGGCCGTGACGAGGCGGAAGTACGCGCCAAGCACAACCTCGGCGACGCCAACCTGCGCCAGGACGACGACGTACTGGATACCTGGTTCAGCTCCGGCCTGTGGACATTCTCCACCCTTGGCTGGCCGCAGCAGACCGACTACCTGAAGACCTTCCACCCCACTGACGTGCTGGTCACCGGCTTCGACATCATCTTCTTCTGGGTCGCCCGGATGATCATGCTGTCCACCCACCTGACCGGGCAGATCCCGTTCAAGACCGTGTACGTGCACGGCCTGGTGCGCGACGGTCAGGGGCAGAAGATGTCCAAGTCCAAGGGCAACGTGCTCGACCCGCTGGATATCGTCGACGGCATCAGCCTCGAGGCCCTGCTGGAGAAACGCACCACCGGCCTGATGCAGCCCAAGCTGGCCGAGAAGATCGCCAAGCAGACCAAGGCCGAGTTCCCCGACGGCATCGCCGCCTACGGCACCGACGCCCTGCGCTTCACCAACCTGGCACTGGCTTCCACCGGTCGTGACATCAAGTTCGACATGGGCCGCGTCGAGGGTTACCGCAACTTCTGCAACAAGATCTGGAACGCCGCCAACTTCGTCATCGAGAACACCGATGGCCAGGACACCGGCGTCAATGGCGAGCCGGTGGAGCTGTCCTCGGTGGACCGCTGGATCATCTCCGCCCTGCAGCGCACCGAAGCCGACGTCACCCGTCACCTCGACGCCTTCCGCTTCGACCTGGCTGCCCAGACCCTGTACGAGTTCATCTGGGACGAGTACTGCGCCTGGTACCTGGAGCTGGTCAAGCCGGTACTGTGGGACGAGAACGCGCCGATCGAACGTCAGCGCGGCACCCGCCGCACCCTGGTGCGCGTGCTGGAAGTGGCCCTGCGCCTGGCGCACCCGTTCATGCCGTTCATCACCGAAGAAATCTGGCAGCGTATCAAGGGCCAGGCCGGCGTCAGTGGCGACACCATCATGTTGCAAGCCTGGCCGGTGGCCAACGAAAGCCGCATCGATGCGGCTGCCGAAGGTGACATCGAATGGGTCAAGCAACTGATGCTCGGCCTGCGCCAGATCCGTGGCGAGATGAAGATCTCCATGGCCAAGCGCATCGACATCATCCTGGCCAACGCCAGCGACGAAGACCGCCGCCGCCTGGCCGACAACGCGCCGCTGCTGAACAAGCTGGCCAAGCTGGAATCGGTCCGGGTGCTGGAAGCCGGTGAAGAAGCGCCAATGTCCGCCACCGCCCTGGTCGGCGAGATGCAGGTGCTGGTGCCGATGGCCGGGCTGATCGACAAGGACGCCGAACTGGCGCGCCTGGACAAGGA
>JBLZZJ010000033.1:0-67646 GCA_050282285.1 Pseudomonas sp. | reverse complement strand
AGATGGTTGGCGGCGTGACTCCGGGCAAGGGTGGCACCACTCACCTGAACCTGCCGGTGTTCAACACCGTCAAGGAAGCCGTTGAGAAGACTGGCGCTACCGCCAGTGTGATCTACGTTCCTGCTCCGTTCTGCAAGGACTCGATCCTGGAAGCGGCATTCGGCGGCATCAAGCTGATCGTCTGCATCACCGAAGGCATCGCGACCATCGACATGCTGGAAGCCAAGGTCAAGTGCGACGAATTGGGCGTGGTCCTGATCGGCCCTAACTGCCCAGGCGTCATCACTCCGGGCGAGTGCAAGATCGGCATCATGCCAGGTCACATCCACCTGCCAGGCAAAGTAGGCATCGTGTCGCGTTCCGGCACCCTGACCTATGAAGCCGTCAAGCAGACCACTGACGCCGGCTTCGGCCAGTCCACTTGCGTGGGCATCGGTGGTGACCCGATCCCGGGTTCCAACTTCATCGACATCCTGAAGCTGTTCCAGGAAGACCCGAAGACCGAGGCGATCGTGATGATCGGCGAGATCGGCGGTTCGGCTGAAGAAGAAGCGGCTGCCTACATCAAGGCCAACGTGACCAAGCCAGTGGTTTCCTACATTGCCGGCGTGACTGCGCCTCCTGGCAAGCGTATGGGCCACGCCGGTGCAATCATCTCCGGCGGCAAAGGCACTGCAGACGAGAAATTCGCTGCACTGCAAGACGCCGGTGTGAAAACCGTGCGTTCCCTGGCTGACATCGGCAAGGCCCTGGCCGAGCTGACCGGTTGGGAAGTCAAGAAAGCCTAAGGCATTCTGACTCCGAAGAAGGCCGCCCTCGGGCGGCCTTTTTTTTGTCTCGAAAATGTTGTTCAGGCGACAGCCCGTTACAGCCAATCGTCAGCCAGACGGTCGTCAGTGCCCCTGGTGCAGAAAAATCGTTAGGCTTGCAACTATGTCGCCCCATGTCTCCAACAGAGCCTGGCGGGCACCCAGGGTCCGCGCCAAAAGAGCGGATGACGTCTCCCTCCATCCAGCGGGATTCCCCTCATTCAACTCCGTTTCAGCGATGTGGTATTTCCTCAGATGACTTCCTTGAAAAGCCAGGACATTCTTGCCCTGGGCTTCATGACTTTTGCCCTGTTCGTCGGGGCTGGCAACATCATTTTTCCGCCCATCGTGGGTTTGCAGGCCGGCCCTTATGTCTGGCTGGCCGCACTGGGCTTTCTGATTACCGCCGTCGGTTTGCCGGTGATCACCCTGGTCGCGCTGGCCAAGGTCGGTGGCGCCATGGACGCTCTGAGCAGCCCCGTAGGCAGGACTGCCGGCCTGGTCCTGGGCGTAGTGTGCTACCTGGCGGTCGGCCCGCTGTTCGCCACCCCGCGTACTGCCACCGTTTCCTTCGAAGTCGGCTTGGCGCCGTTGACCGGCGACACGCCGCTGGCGCTGTTTGCCTATAGCCTCGTGTACTTCGCAGTGGTGCTGGCAGTGTCGCTGTACCCGGGCCGGTTGCTGGATTCGGTCGGCCGTGTGCTCGGCCCGATGAAGATCCTTGCCTTGCTGATTCTCGGTGGTACTGCGTTCTTCCTGGCGCCGGGGGAGGTGGGTTCGGCGACGCCGGTCTATGAAGCAGCACCGTTTTCCCAGGGCTTCATCAATGGTTACCTGACCATGGATACCCTGGGCGCGCTGGTATTCGGCATCGTCATCGTCAACGCCATCCGCTCGCGGGGTGTCGAGTCTCCGCGGCTGATCACCCGTTACGCCATCATTGCCGGGCTGATCGCGGGTGTTGGCCTGGTACTGGTGTACGTCAGCCTGTTCCGCCTCGGTGCCGGCAGCCACACGATTGCGGCCGGTGCAACCAACGGCGCGGTGGTGCTGCATGCCTATGTACAACACACTTTCGGTTCCCTGGGCAGCGGCTTCCTGGCAGTGCTGATTTCGCTGGCCTGCCTGGTCACCGCCGTAGGTCTGACGTGCGCCTGTGCCGAGTATTTCAGCCGCCTGGTGCCGCTGTCTTACCGCAGCCTTGTGGTCATCCTGGCGGTGTTCTCCCTGCTGGTGTCCAACCTGGGCCTGACCAAACTGATTCAGGTCTCCGTGCCTGTGCTGACGGCGATCTACCCGCCGTGCATCGTACTGATCGCCCTGAGCTTCTGCTGGGGACTGTGGCATGCGCCAGGGCGTGTGGTGGGGCCAGTCATGCTGGTGGCTACGCTGTTCGGTATCGTCGATGGTCTGAAGACCGCCGGCCTGGATGCCTGGCTGCCGCAGTGGCTGTCGAACCTGCCGCTGAGCGAGCAAGGTCTGGCTTGGTTGCTGCCCGCCGCCGCGATGTTGGCCATGGCCAGTGTCTACGACCGACTGCGGGGCAAGCCGATGGAGGCCCTGGCCTGATTCGCCGGTAACTGAAAGCCGCTCTGATGAGCGGCTTTTTCTTATACCGGGTGGCTATAATCGCTGCAGGAAAACAAGGAGCTTTCATGCCGATCAGCGATTTGTACTTGCCACACGTGCTCGCCGCCCTCTGGTTCGTGATCTGCTGGGGCGGATACACCCGCTATGCCCATGCCAAGGGTCGCACCACGCCATGCCTGGCCAGCGTGTTGCACCTGTATCGGGAAGACTGGATGCGGCGCATGTTGTTGCGCGACAACCGCATCGCCGATGCCAACGTGATCGGCAACCTCGAGCGCAACGCCTCCTTCTTCGCTTCCAGCACCCTGATCATCCTGGCCGGTATCCTCACCGTGCTCGGCTCCTCCGACCGCGCCGTTTCACTGTTGGCGGACCTGCCGTTCGTGCAGGTCGCCAGCCGTGGCCTGTCCGAACTCAAGCTGTTGTGTCTGGGCGTGGTGTTCGTCTATGCCTTCTTCACCTTCAGCTGGTGCATGCGCCAGTACAACTTCGCTGCCGTGCTGGTCGGATCGGCGCCCATGGTGGGCGAGCGGCATGTCACCGAGCAGGAGCGCAAGGCCTTCGCCGAACGCACGGCCCGGGTGATCTCGATGGCGGCCAACCAGTTCAACTATGGTTTGCGCGCCTATTATTTCGGCATGGCGACCCTGGCGTGGTTCATCAACCCCTGGTTCTTCATGCTGGTCAGCGCGGGGGTCGTGGTGGTGCTGTACCGCCGCGAATTCCATTCCGATGTGCTGGAAGTCATGGTTTATACCCAGACGCCAGCGTTCGAACCGTCCAAGGAGAAAAGCGAATGAGCATTCCGTTCTGGTGCATCTTTATCAGTGCGCTACTGATTTTCGTCGCCAAGGCACCGGTTGCCAGGGCGATGAACAAGGAAGAGGGCGGCTACGACAACCATCACCCGCGCGCGCAGCAGGCGAAGCTGACGGGCTTTGGCGCCCGAGCCCTGGCCGCGCACCTCAACAGTTTCGAGGCATTCCCGCTGTTCGCCGTTGGTGTGCTGATGGCCCACGTGACTCAAACCCACGGTTTTCTGGTGGATGTGCTGGCTGTGACTTTCGTGGTCGCGCGAGTGCTGTACCTGCTGTGCTACTGGGCCGATCTGCACTGGCAGCGCAGCCTGGCCTGGGTCGTCGGCCTGGTGTGCAGCCTGCTGCTGATGCTGACGCCAGCGCTCTGAAACGCGATGTACAGAAACGACAAGGCCCGCATCAGCGGGCCTTGTCGTTGAAGCGATGAGTTATCGGCCTTCGGCCGCATCGCTGACTTCATCGCCAGCGTTTTCGATCGCATCAGCTGCATCGTCTGCAGCGTCTTCGATCTTCTCACCGGTGGTGGGCTCGGTGCCCATGACTTCGTCTGTTTTCTGCTCAACAGCTTCGCCGGCTTCTTCAGCCGCTTCACCCATGGACTCGGCTGCTTCCGAGACCGATTCCTTGGCGGATTCCAACTTGTCTTCAGGGGTGTTATCGCAGGCCGCCAGGCCGAGCATGGCCGCGAGCAGCAGGGCATAGGTAAATGGTTTTTGCACGGTTACGTCTCCATGTGTGATGCGGATGATGGCGTGTGGCCTCATCCGTGCTACTTGGAGCGATCAAGCGAAGCGAAGTTCCTGACTGCAGAAAAACCTGATTGCAGAAAAACAAAGCCCGCGGATAGGCCGCGGGCTAGGGGCATCAGTAGCAATTACTGATTGGTCTGGTTGGTCGGCGCCGGTGGTGGAGTGACCGGGTCCGCAGGTGCAGTGCCTTCCGGCTCGTTGGCCTCCTCGCGGTTTTCTTCGGCGCGTTCCCGGGCGGCTTCAGCCTCCAGGTTGGCTGCTTCATTGCTCTCTTCGGCCGCGTCGTTCATCGATTCCTGTGCTTCCGATTGCGCCTCACGGGCGTCCTCGCGGGTATCTTCGGAAGGCTTGTCGCACGCGGCAAGACCCAGTGTGGCGGCTAGCATGAAGGCATAAGCGACTGTTTTCTGCATGGTGTTCTCCTTGGGAAAAAATGCCATTACATTTTTTCGAGAGAGCCAAGCGCTATAAGTTCAGTTCATGTGCACCACGCCAGGGCGTGCCGTGCGGGTAGGGTCAGCGCTATCATGCGCGGCTTCATGCAGGCATCACGAGGCTTCAGATGAGCACCAACCCTGTTCTAGAGCGCGCCCAGCGTTTTCTCTCGGCACTGCGTCACTGCCAGGTGCTCGGCTTGCAGGTGCAGGAGGCAACCGCCGAAGGCCTGACCCTGCGCCTGCCTTATAGCCAACAGATCATTGGCAACCCTGAGACCGGGGTGATTCACGGCGGTGCCATCACCACGCTGATGGACACCACCTGCGGTATTTCCACGGTGTGCGTGCTGCCCGACTTCGAAATTTGCCCGACTCTGGACCTGCGCATCGACTACATGCACCCGGCGGAACCCGGCAAGGATGTCTTCGGTTTCGCCGAATGCTACCGCGTCACCCCGCACGTCATCTTCACCCGGGGCTATGCCTATCAGGACGATCCCGCCCAGCCCATCGCCCACGTGGTCGGTACCTTCATGCGCATGGGCAAGACGCCACCTGGCGGCCAGGCACCGAAGGCGCAAGGCCAGGGTGGTGCAGCATGAGTACGTTCGACCTGAACCAGCTGGTGCGCGATGCCCATGCCCAGAATGACTACGACTCCCTGATCAGCCTGATTCCCTATGCGCGCCTGCTCGGCATCGAGTGCCTGCGCCTGGGCGACGACATGGTGTTTCGCCTGCCCGCCAACAAGGACACCATCGGCAATCCGATTCTGCCGGCGATCCATGGCGGAGTAATTGCCGGTTTCATGGAACACGCGGCGATGCTGCACCTGCTGATGTTCATGGGAATTCCACATTTGCCCAAAATCATCGACTTCTCGATAGATTACCTGCGCGCTGGTCATTATCGTGACACCTATGCCCAGTGCCAGGTATGGCGACAAGGTCGACGTGTCGCCAACGTTGCCATAACCGCCTGGCAGACCAATCAAACCGAACCCATTGCCACGGCCCGCGCTCACTTCAAGGTCGATGAACCCTGATCGCGCGGTATCCGCAGTGGCTGTCTGACGATGTTTAAGGAAGTGTGAATGGATGCGTTGCTGATCCTCGGCGGCTTGCTGTTGATCCTGGCCGGCCTGGTATGGCTGGTCATGCGAGCCTTTGGTACCAGCCTGTTCTGGGGCTGGGGCAGCCTGATCCCGCCGTTGACGCTGATCTACGTCGTCCGTCACTGGCGCCAGGCGCGCCAGGCCGTGATGCTCACGGGCCTGGGCTTCATTCCGCTGATCGTCGGCCTGACCTTGCTGGCCAGCCAGGACTCGCAGCGCCTGGCCGCCATCATCAGCCTCGAATGGCTGAAGCCCGAGGTGCAGGCCCCGGCAGAATTGGCCATTGCGCTCAATGGTGAGCTGAATGGCCAGCCGTTCCTGCCGCAGCAGGGCGAGCTGATCGATGGTGTGCTGAGCCTGCGCGAGGGCCAGGACTTCTTTGCCCGCCGCGAAGTGATCATCCGCCTGCCGCAGCCGGTGAACGGGCCGGTACGCCTGGATGTGCTGCCCAACGATCCGGGCGTGCTGCCGGAGGTCGAGGTCAGCTGGTTGCTGCCTGAACAGGAACTGCCGGAAGCGCGCCGTCTCAACAAGGGCTACACCCTGCACCTGAGCCTGGAACCGCTGGCACCGAACAAGCTGGTGGGGGATTTCCACCTGGTTCTGCCGCCCCAGTTCAAGACCACCCTCAGCGGCAAGGTCGAGCTGTTCAGCAACGGTTTGCGTTACCGCGACGGTGCCGTGGATCGCCGGGTCGACTCGATCGATACCCTGCGCCACGTCATCGACGATTACCTGCAGCGCCGCTTTGCCACCCGAGCCGTGCAACTCGCGCCGCTGCCGGCCCTGGCCTTGCCGGCCAGCAGTCTGGAAGTGACGGTCAACGCCACTATCAACGGCCAGGCGCAGCAGCTGCCTGTGTTGCTGAAGAAAATCGACGGCCGTGGCTGGGGTGTGGAGGCCGACCGGTTCCCGGCGCTGCCGGACGTCGCGGCCCCGGCCGTGGCAAAAGTCGACAGCAGTGTGGCTCCGGTGGAACCGCGGGTCAGCCGTCCGGTCGACCGGCGCCAGCGCTTCAGCCTGGATGGTCTGCTGCGCAACCCCAGCCGCTATCAGAACCTCAGCATGCGCGTCACCACCGAGCGCGGCAGCGTGGCGGAAGGGCGCTTCCAGGGCGTCGACCAGCAAGGGAAAATCGTCCTGCGCCAGCGCATGAGTGGCCCCGGTGAAGCCAGCTACAACCTGCTTCCCGAGGAAATCACCGCTATCGAGCTGCTCGAACCCTGACGGATAAAACGCCCAAGCACTTGAAATCACAGTCGAAGCCCCCATCTGCATGACATCCGCCGCGCAGCGGCTCTGTCACCAATGTGGAGTTAGACGACCATGAGTGTGGAAACTCAAAAAGAAACCCTGGGCTTCCAGACCGAGGTGAAGCAACTGCTTCACCTGATGATCCATTCGCTGTATTCGAACAAGGAAATCTTCCTTCGCGAACTGATTTCCAACGCCTCGGATGCCAGTGACAAACTGCGTTTCGAAGCGCTGGCCAAGCCGGAGCTGCTGGAAGGCGGCGCCGAGCTGAAGATCCGTGTCAGCTTCGACAAGGACGCCAAGACCGTTACCCTCGAGGACAACGGCATCGGCATGACCCGCGAGGAGGCCATCGCGCACCTCGGGACCATCGCCAAGTCCGGCACCGCCGACTTCCTGAAGAACCTCTCCGGCGACCAGAAGAAGGATTCGCACCTGATCGGTCAGTTCGGGGTGGGCTTCTATTCGGCGTTCATCGTGGCCGACAAGGTCGACGTGTTCACCCGTCGCGCCGGCGCAGCTGCCAGCGAAGGCGTGCACTGGTCGTCGAAGGGCGAGGGTGATTTCGAAATCGCCACCATCGACAAAGCCGAGCGCGGCACCCGCATCGTCCTGCACCTGAAGAGCGGCGAAGAAGAGTTCGCCGACGGCTGGCGCCTGCGCAACGTGATCAAGAAGTACTCGGATCACATTGCCCTGCCGATCGAACTGCCGAAGGAGCACCACGGCGAAGAGGCCGACAAGCCGGCCGAGACCGAGTGGGAAACCGTCAACCGCGCCAGTGCCCTGTGGACCCGTCCGCGCACTGAGGTGAAGGACGAGGAATACCAGGAGTTCTACAAGCACGTCGGCCATGACTTCGAGAACCCGCTGTCCTGGAGCCACAACAAGGTCGAAGGCAAACTCGAGTACACCTCGCTGCTCTACGTGCCGGCCCGTGCGCCGTTCGACCTGTACCAGCGCGAAGCGCCGCGTGGCCTGAAACTCTATGTGCAGCGCGTGTTCATCATGGACCAGGCGGACGAGTTCCTGCCGCTGTACCTGCGCTTCATCAAGGGCGTGGTGGATTCCAACGACCTGTCGCTGAACGTATCGCGGGAAATCCTGCAGAAAGACCCGGTGATCGACTCCATGAAGTCGGCGCTGACCAAGCGCGTGCTGGACATGCTGGAAAAACTGGCGAAGAACGAGCCCGAGCAATATAAATCGTTCTGGAAGAACTTCGGCCAGGTCCTCAAGGAAGGTCCGGCGGAAGACTTCGCCAACAAGGAGAAGATCGCCGGTCTGCTGCGTTTTGCCTCCACCACCAGCGATGCGGGTGAGCAGAGCGTCAGCCTGGCCGACTACATCGGCCGCATGAAGGAAGGCCAGGACAAGGTCTACTTCCTCACTGGCGAATCCTACGCGCAGGTCAAGAACAGTCCGCACCTGGAAGTCTTCCGCAAGAAAGGCATCGAAGTGCTGCTGCTCACCGACCGTATCGACGAGTGGCTGATGAGCTACCTGACCGAGTTCGACGGCAAGCATTTCGTCGATGTGGCCCGTGGCGACCTGGACCTGGGCAAACTGGACTCGGAAGAGGACAAGAAGGCCCAGGAAGAAGTGGCCAAGGCCAAAGAAGGCCTGGCCGAGCGCCTGAAAACCGCGCTGGGCGATCAGGTTGCGGAGGTGCGGGTGTCGCATCGCCTGACCGACTCTCCGGCGATCCTGGCCATCGGTGAGCAGGACCTGGGACTGCAAATGCGCCAGATCCTCGAAGCCAGCGGGCAGCAGGTTCCGGATGCCAAGCCGATCTTCGAGTTCAACCCCAACCACCCGTTGATCGAAAAGTTGGACGCCGAGCCGGACGAAGAACGCTTCGCCGACCTGTCGCACATCCTCTTCGATCAGGCCGCGCTGGCGGCCGGTGACAGCCTGAAAGACCCGGCTGCCTATGTGCAGCGCCTGAACAAGCTGTTGGTGGAATTGTCGGCCTGACCGGCTACGCTTTGAAAAGCCCGCTTCGGCGGGCTTTTTCATGGGCGACTGATTGGTCGTGTGCACATTGACAAGTGTCTGGCAGTCGTTTCTGATGGTGGCGCATTGCCATTTGGCTTGCCGCGTACCAGCGCCTGCCCAGGGGTAATATGTCGATTCTTGATTCGTTGTTCATCACCGGTGCTGACCCCAGCATTCTGATCCTCAGTAGCTACGACCCCGCCCTGGTTCTGCTGTCGCTGTGCATTGCGGTATTCACCTCCGGCATGGCCTTGCAGCTGGCCGGCGAAGCACGCGCCAGCGCCCACCCTGTCTCCCGGCAGATCACCATTCTCACCGGTTCCCTGGCCCTCGGCGCCGGAATCTGGGCCATGCATTTTCTCGGCATGCTGGCCTTTCAGTTGTGTGCGGCGGTGCGTTTCGATCTGGGCGTGACCCTGCTGTCGATGCTGCCGAGCCTTGGGGCTTCCTGGGTGGCCCTCAACCTGCTGACCCGTCGTGACCTGAAACTGTCGCAACTGTGCATCGGCGGCGTGCTGATGGGCGCGGGAATCGGCGCCATGCACTACAGCGGCATGGAAGCCATGCAGATGGCGCCCTTGCTGCGTTACGACCCGTGGATGTTCGCCCTGTCGATCGTAGTAGCGGTGGGGTTGGCGATTCTTTCCCTGTGGATACGTTTCGGCCTGGAAGGGCGCTTGCCCACGTTCTGGGCGCTGATCATCAGTGCGCTGGTGATGGGCCTGGCCATCAGCGGCATGCACTACACCGGCATGGCGGCAGCCCGTTTCGTCGGCGAGCCGGAGTCGGAATCGCCCCTGGCGGTGGTTGACTCCGGCTACATCGCCCTCGCCATTTCCCTGATAACGGTGATGCTGGCGGTCTTCGTGGTGGCGGTGAACGCCCTGTTGCACTACCGGCGCCTGAGCCGCCAGCTCAAGGTCAGCGAACAGCACCTGCGCTCGATCTTCGACACCGCGCACGATTCCATCCTGACCATCGACCACCGCGGCAACGTGCGTTCCGCCAACCAGGCGGTGACCCATCTGCTCGGCTGGCAGCCCGAAGAGCTGGTCGGGCTGCACATGAGTCGACTGTTGCCGGAGCGCTACGCCACGAGCTTCGACAAACGCCTGAGCGAGTACCTTAAAAGTGGTGTCATCAGTCTGCCGAGCGGCGAGCAGGAACTGGTCGGCCTGGACCGCGACGGGCAGGAGAAACCGGTGCGTATCAGCGTCGGCATCACCCAGACCCGCAGCGCGCCGCTGTTCGTGGTGTTCGTCACCGATATCAGCGAACGCAAGCAGATGGAAAAGGCGGTTCGCGAGAGCGAGCAGCAGTACCGCTCGCTGATCGGCAATATTCCCGGGGTGTCGTTTCGCTGCCTGCTGGACCGCAACTGGACCATGCTGTTCGTCAGTGATGCGGTGCAGGGCCTTACCGGCTGGAGCGCCGAAGACTTCACCGCGCGGCGGCTGTCGTTTGCCGACCTGTATCACCCCGACGACTACCAGTTGGTTGCCGACCAGGTGACTGCCGCCATCGAGCAGGGGCGCAATTACACCGTCGAGTACCGCCTGTTCGACCGCGAGGGCCGTGAGCACTGGATCTGGGAAAGCGGCAGCGCCGTGTGCGACGAGTCCGGCGTTCCGCGCTGGATCGATGGCGTGCTGCTTGATCAGACCGACACCAAGCGGCGCAATGCCGAGTACGAGGGCAAGGTCACGGCGATCAGCAAGGCCATGGCGCTGATCGAGTTCGACCTCAATGGCTACGTGCTGGACATCAACGAGAATGCCCTGGCGCTGTTCGGCTACGAGCGCGATGAATTGCTCGGCAAGCACCACAGCATGCTGTGTACGCCGGTCTATGCGCAAAGCGAAGAGTACCGCCTGTTCTGGCAGGAGCTGCGCGCGGGCCTGTTCCGTAACGGCGAGTACCGGCGTGTCGGCAAGAACGGCCAGGACGTATGGTTCCAGGCCAGCTACAACCCGATCCTGAACACCGACGGCAAGCCGTTCAAGGCGGTCAAGCTGGCCACCGACCTGACCCCGCGTCGGGTGATGGAGCAGGACCTGCGGGCCGCCCGTGACCGTGCCGAGGCGGCTGCCGCTGCCCGAGGCAGCTTCCTGGCCAACATGAGCCACGAGATTCGCACGCCGATGAACGCGATCATCGGCTTCACCGACCTGCTGATGGACACCCTGATGTCCGACGAGCAGCGTCGCTACCTGAGCACCGTGCAGCATTCGTCGCGCTCGTTGCTGGGGTTGCTCAACGATATTCTCGACACGGCCAAGCTGGATCGCGGGGCGATCGAGCTGGAGCAGCTGGATTTCTCCCTGCGCGAGCTGTGCGAGCAGGTCTGCGCCTCCCAGCGCCTGGGTGCGGAGAGCAAGGGTCTGCAACTGCACCTGGACTATCCGGCCACGCTGGAGGAGTTCTTCTGCGGCGATCCGCTGCGCCTGCAGCAGGTTCTGATCAACCTGCTGGGCAACGCGGTCAAGTTCACCCTCGAAGGCGAAGTGCGCCTGAAGGTTTCCGGCGAGCCTGGTGCCATGCGCCTGTCGGTGCAGGACACCGGCATCGGCATCGCCGCCGACCGTCTGGAGAAAATCTTCGAACCCTTCGCCCAGGCCGACGCTTCCATGAGCCGTCGTTTCGGCGGGACCGGTCTGGGGACCACCATCTCGCGGCAACTGGTGGAGCTGATGGATGGGCGCATCCATGTGCAGAGCACACCGGACCAGGGCAGCCGCTTCACTGTGGAGCTGCCGCTGCGCATCGGCAGGCGCCTGGCGCCGCGGCAACAGATGGCACTGCCGGCACTGGGCCCGTTGAACATTCTGGCGGCCGATGATGTGCCGCTGAACCTGGAACTGTTGCGCCTTAACCTGCAGCGCCTGGGGCACCGCATCCACTGCGTGGCCGATGGTGAGCGTGCGGTGCAGGCGTTTGCCGAGGGGGCGTTCGACCTGGTGCTGATGGACGTGCAGATGCCCAGCGTCGATGGCCTCGAAGCGTCGCGGCGGATTCGCGCCCTTGAACAGCAGGAGCAGCGGGAGCCGGTGCCGATCATCGCGTTGACCGCCAGCGTGCTCGACCACGACCGCCAGGCCGCCCTGGACGCGGGAATGAATGCCTTTGCCTCCAAGCCGCTGGATCTGCATGCGCTGCTGTGGGAGGTGGCGCGCCTGTGCGGTGGCGATGACGGCCAGCCGGTGGCGCTGGTGACCACCGACATTGAGGGCGACGCTCTGTTCGACTGGGCGCGAGGGGCGAGCTTGTGGGGCGGGCCGTTGCGCATGGCCGAAGCCATCGCTGCCTTCGTCCGTGATCAGCAGGATCTGGTGCCGCGCTTGAGTGCGTTGCTCGAAGAGGGTGACTGGAGCGGCGGGTATGGTGCGGCCCATCGTTTTCATGGCGCCGCGGCGAACCTGGCGCTGACCCAGCTGACGCAGCTCGGTCAGGCGTTGGGGGAGGCATTCAGCGCTCAGGACGACTTGCGTCTGCGCACGCTGCTGGGCGAGCTCGAACAGGCGTTGCAGGTGGTCTCCGAGCGGGTGCCGCAGGTGCCGGACGACACTCCGCCCGTAACGCTATCGGCCGTCGATCCACAGGCCCTGCACGAGGCCGGTGAGCGGTTACGGCAGGCGATGCAGCGCGGCGGCCTGGACGACGAGGCGCTGGGTATTCTGGAACAGGGATTGGCAGGGGCCAGGCAGGCTGGAGTGGCCAGGGTTCGGCAAGCACTCGATGATTTCGATTTTGACCAGGCGCTTGATGCACTGGACCAGGTGCTTCAGCACCTGCATGACGAGGAAGCTTCCGCCTGATGAATGCACCGCTTACCGATTCACGCCCCCTGTTGCTGTTGGTGGACGATGAACCGACCAACCTGCAGGTGCTGCGGCACATCCTGCAGGACCATTACCGCCTGCTGTTCGCCAAGGAGGGCGCGCGCGCCCTGGAAATGGCCGAGCGCGAGCTGCCCGACCTGATTCTGCTGGACGTGATGATGCCGGGCATGACCGGTTTCGAGGTGTGCGAAACACTCAAGGCCAACCCGGCGCTCAGCGCCATCCCGGTGATCTTCGTGACCGCCCTGGGGGATGTGGACGACGAGGCGCGGGGCTTCGACGTCGGCGCGGTGGACTACATCACCAAGCCGGTCAGCCCACCCATCGTGCGCGCCCGCGTGCGGACCCACCTGTCCCTGGTGCACCTGGATGAGCTGAAGCAGACGCGCCTGCAGATTGTGCAGCGCCTGGGCATGGCGGCGGAGTACAAGGACAACGAAACCGGCCTGCACGTGATCCGCATGAGCCACTTCTCCCGGGTGCTGGCCCTGGCGGCGGGGTTCAGCGAAAACGCTGCGGATGAGCTGCTCAACGCCGCGCCCATGCACGACGTCGGCAAGATCGGCATCCCGGACTCGGTGCTGCGCAAACCGGGCAAGCTCGACGACGATGAATGGCAGGTAATGCGTCAGCACGTGGAAATCGGCGCCAGGATCATCGGCGAGCACGTTTCCGGCGTGCTCCGGACGGCGCAGATCGTGGCCCTGTCGCACCACGAGAAGTGGGACGGTACGGGTTACCCCCGCGGCCTGCGCGGCGAGGACATCCCCATCGAGGGACGCATCGTGGCGATTGCCGATGTCTTCGATGCCCTGACCAGCGTGCGCCCCTACAAGCAGGCCTGGTCGATAGAGGAGGCGGTGGGCTTTCTGCAGGAACAGAGCGGCCGCCATTTCGACCCGCGCCTGGTGGAGCTCTTCATCGGGCGCCTGCCGGAAATTCTCGATATCCGCGAGCGCTGGGCCGAAGACGCCAGCGCCTGAGTATCGCGCGTGGTCATTCCTGGCAGGTGGGGCTATGGTGGTGGTTCAACCTCCCAAAGGAATGCACGACGATGCAGAAGAAAACCCTCATCCCGCTGCTGTGCGCCACGCTGACCGGTCTTGCCGAGGCGGCTGTGGTGAGCAAGCCGGTGCCCTACGAGATCGACGGCGTAGCCTTCGAGGGCGTGCTGATCTATGACGACGCGGTGACCACGCCGCGACCCGGGCTGGTCATGGTGCCCAACTGGCTCGGCGTGACCGACAAGGCGGCGGAGAAGGCTGCCCGGGCTGCCAGTGACAAATACGTGGTGTTCGTGGCGGACATGTACGGCAAGGCCATCCGCCCGAGCAATCCGGACGAGGCCAAGGCGGCGGCGACCACCGTGCGTAGCGACCGTCCGCTGATGCGCAAGCGCGCCCAGGCCGCGGTTGACGTGCTCAAAGCCCAGGCTGGCGAAGTCGCGCTGGATACCAGCAAGCTGGGCGCCATCGGCTTCTGCTTCGGCGGGGGCACGGTGCTGGAACTGGCCCGTTCGGGGGCCGATCTGAAGGCATTCGTGTCATTCCACGGCAACCTGGATACACCGAATCCGGCCGATGCGAAGAACATCAAGGCGCCGGTCCTGGTGCTGCACGGTGCTGATGACCCGGCGGTGCCGCCGGCGCAGGTCGAAGGGTTCATTGCCGAGATGACTGCGGCCAAGGCCGATTGGCAACTGGTCAGCTACGGCGGCGCAGTGCATTCCTTCACCGACCCCTATGCCAAGGTGCCAGGAAGCAACGAGTACCATCCGGTGGTGGCCAAGCGGGCGTTCCAGGCCATGAACGATCTGCTGGACGAAACCTTCGCCAGCGAATGACGGCAGGGTGAGCGGGAGGGCCGGCGAGCCCTCCCGCCAGCCGCCTTACTTGGCGGGCAGTACGGCGATGTCGATGATGCCGTCTGGCAACCCCTTCACTTCACCCAGTGCGGTCGCTTTGCCTGTGGCCAGGTCGACCGTGTGCAGGGTCTTGCCGCTCAGCAGGTAAGCGGTGTTGCCACCCTTGCCATCGCTGGCGATGTCCAGCGCGGCGCCCTTGAGGCCTTCGTCGATCACGCCGACGGCCTGCTGCACGCCATCGTTGGGTGGGTTCTGCAGCATCAGGTTGCCGGTGGCCAGGTCCACGTTGTACAGCGCGGTGGCCTGGGTGCCGGCATAGGCGTTGCTGTAGGCGCCGGCTACGACCTTGGGTGTTTTGCCGGAGTAGGGGCCGTCTTTCGCGTAAGCGACCTTGCCATCGACTACCACTTCACCGGTCTCCACGTTGACCCGGAAGCTCGTGCCGTCCGGTGCCAGCAGGCGCAGCTTGTCCGCCACCGGGTTGAAGTCGACGACCGCCTGGCCTTTGCCCGGCAGGCTCTCGCTCAGCTTGGCGCCAGCAGTGGCCTTGCCGCTCTTGGCGTCCAGGGTGTACAGCTGATTGTCGGCGCCCAGGGCGTACAGCGTGCCATTGGCAGGGCGTACGTCGAGACCACGTAGCGGACTCGGGTTCTTGGCGTCCAGGGTGGCGGTAACGGCGCGGCTTTCACTGTCGATCGTGAACAGTTTTCCGTCGTCACCCAGAGCCAGGATAGTGGCCGCATGGGCTGCGCCCGCGCTGAGGGCGAGCGAGCCGATGGCCAGGGTGCGTAGCGTCTTGAGCGTGTTCATAAGCGTCCTCTCATGAGTATCAAGCCAAGCATCGAGCAGCGCTGGCGAAAAGCCCGCGCTGCAGGTGCTTCGATGAAACACCTGATAGCTATACCCATGGGTGACGGTGCTGGATGTCGCGGGCTGAAAATATTTTTGCGAATGCAGCCTGGTCGACGGGAATCGACCAGGCTGGCACTCAATTGGCCGAGGCGAGAACCGCGCGACCGATGTACAGGATCTTGCCGGTTGGCCGGTCGTACGGCGAGCCGCCCGCCGGTTCCAGGGTCAGCTCGAACAGCTGGCCCGCCTGCACTGCGCCGATCTGCTCAGGAGACAGCGTCAGGCCTTGCCCCGGTTTGACCAGGCCCAGCGAACGCGGCCCGATGGCCGGGTCGACCAGGGTCCAGAACTGCACCGAGCGATCCGCTGGAATTTCGTCCTGCAGCAGCGGGTCCAGGTGCAGGGCGCCCTGGCTGTCGACACGTACCACCCAGCCCGGTTTGGCAGCTTCCCCCGGTGCCTGCAGCACCACGGTGTAACTCGGCGCGTCGACCGCGGGGCGCCAGATGCCGGGCAGCAGCGCCAGGATCAGCGCAGCCGCCAGCGCGGCACTGGTCAGGCGCCAGGTCAGCAGGTTGTTCCACCAGGATTGCAGGCCGGTTTCGGGTGTCGGCGCGGCGTTCAGGCCGAGGCTGTGTTGCAGCCGTGCCCACAGCGCTGCTGAGGGCGCTTGCGCTGGCAACTGGTCGGTAAGGTCGAGGAAATGCCGCTCCCACTCCAGGGCCATGCGGGCGGCGTCTTCGTCGCGTTCGATCAGTTCACGAACTTCTTGGGCGTCTGACTCGTCGAGCAGGCCCAGTACGTATTCGCCGATCAGTGTGCGGCGGTCTTCAGGTGCTTGCGGAATCATGCTTGCAAACACTCCTGCAGGGCGCGCAGGCCTGCGCGAATACGGCCTTTGATGGTACCGAGCGGTATGCTCAGGCGGGTGGCGATCTGGTCGTGGGTGAGCCCGCGATAGAAGGCCAGCAGGATCGGATGGCGCCGGGGGCGTTCCAGGCCGCGCAGGCAATTGCGCAGTTGCCGGCGCTCTGCCTGCTGCTCGACCAGCTCGGCAGCCTGGGCGCTTTCGTCGGCAGCGCGCTCGATGAAGTCGTCATCCAGGTCCACCAGGCGACCCCGGCTGCGCAGCAGGTTCAGCACGCGGTAACGCAGGATGCTGTAGATCCAGGCACGGCCACTGCCGAGATTGCGCTGGAAGCGACCGGCGTTGCGCCACACCTGCACGAATGCATCGTGCAGGCAGTCTTCGGCCTGATCCCGGTGGCCGAGCATGGTGATCGCGAGGCCCAGCATCTGTGGGGACTCCTGCTTGTACAGCGCCTGGAAGGCGCGCTCATCGTGTCGAGCGCACGCTTCCAGGGTGCCCTCGTAATCGAACATCGGTTCCGGCATGCCGTCTTCCTGTGATCCGCCTGGGTCCTGGTTGATTCACCGCTGTCGAAGGTTATACCCCAATGAACGGTGGCTGGATGTGCCGAGGGTGAATTGTTTTTCAGCGGGGCAGTTCGATACGCGCCGTCTCGTCGGGAACCGTCGGCCAATCGCGACTCGCCCATTTCTGCCGGGCGTCGTCGATCAATGCCGGATCGCTGGCCACGAAGTTCCAGTTCATCCGCCGCGGGCCGATGTTGTCACCGCCGATCAGGGCCAGGTGGCATTCGCCGCAGGCGCTGAGGGTCATCGATTCGCCCTCTGGCAGCACCACCAGGCCGCGCAGGGGCAGCTCGTGGTCGTCCAGCATGGCTTCGCCCTCGATCAGGTACAGCGCCCGCTCCGGGTGTTCCGCCGGGATGGTCAAGCTGGCACCCGCCGCCAGGCGCAGTTCGGCATAGAGCGTGGGGCTGCGCACGGGCACCGGGGACTCCATGCAGAAACCGTTGCCGGCGATCAGGCAGATCTGCACGCCCATGCTGTCGCTGCGTGGCAGGGTGCTCGCCGGGTGATGGCTGTAATGCGCCTCGCCTTGCTCTTCGCTGGCCGGCAGCGCCATCCAGACCTGCAGGCCATGCATGCGCGAGCCACTCTGGCGCACGGCCTCCGGTGTGCGCTCGACATGGGCCACGGCGCTGCCAGCGGTCATCCAGCTGACATCGCCGGCCTTTACCAACTGGTCCGAGCCGAGGCTGTCCTTGTGCTGGAGCTGGCCGTCGAACAGGTAGGTGAGGGTGGACAGGCCGATGTGCGGGTGCTGGTCGATGTTCATGCCGGTGCCGGGCGGATAGTCCTTTTCCAGCATGTGGTCGAAGAACACGAACGGCCCTACGCTGCGGCATTTCGCCGAGGGCAGGGGGCGCAGGATCGGCTGCCCGGAAATGTCTTCCAGGCGCGGGCGGATTTCCAGCAGCTCAGCCATTACGGCGCCTCGCCGAGCTGGGTGGTGATGTCCACGGTGGCGCTGCTCATCAGCTTGTGCACCGGGCATTTGTCGGCCACGCGCAGCAGTTGCTGGCGTTGCGCATCGTCGAGGGCACCGTGCAGGTGCAGCTCCACGCTCAGGCGGTAGGTGCCCTGGCGCTCTGCGCTGTCATCGCGGTTGATCTTCACGTCCAGGCCTTCCAGTGGCAGGCCGCGCTGCTTGGCGTACAGCGCCAGGGTCAGGGCCTTGCAGGCGCCCAGTGCCGCGTCGAACAGATCATGGGGTTCTGGGGCACTGCCTTCGCCGCCCAGCTCGACCGAGACATCGCTGTGCAGGGTATGGGGGCCGATCTCGATACGCTGCAACAGGCCTTTTTCATTGCTAATGCTGATCATGCTGTGGCTCCTGGGCTTGGGGGGAGCCCGTAGTCTAAGGGCTGTTGGCGTTACAGTACGAGCGTACCTTGTTCTTTTGTACGAAGCCGAGCGCGAGCCGCCAGGTGGCGGTCCGTCGCTCGGCAGACTTGTCCGGTTTGGGCAAGGCGTTCAAGGCACTATGGAACGCCCGCGACCGAGCGTTGCCCTGACGTCGCAATCAGGTCGATACGTTCAAACCAGTGCCGACAGACGCACATCTGCGCCAAGGACACGGTGCAGACGGCCCTGTGCGTCAAGGATGGGCACCGAGACGGTGAAGCAGAAATCGTCGGTGGCAGAGGAACGGTAAACCTGGGTGATATGGCTGCGCAGGCCATCCGCCGCAGCCCGGAACCAGGGGCGCTGGCTCCAGTCCCGGCCACGGCAGGTGGCGTGTTCGGTGTGTGGCACATCGGCGGCGAAGATGTTTTCAGACACCTGTACGCCACGGCTGTCGACCAGGTAGAAGAGCTCGAAGCGCGCATCCCGAACGAGGGTTTCCTTCAGCAGGCGCTCCGCCTCGGCGATCTCGCTGGCCAGGGCCGGTTGCCGGCCCAGTTGCTCGACGCCGCGTTGCACGTCGCGGTGAATTTCCAGGCGAAAGTCGCCCAGCCCGGCGAGCAGGCGGTCACCGTCCTCGCGGACTGCCTGGCTGTGGTGCAGGACTTGCCCGGCCTTACCCAGCAGGTCGCCGGCTTCCCGGGCGATGCTTTGCACATCGCCATTGATCGAGCGCACGGCCTGGCCGATCTGCTCGGTGCCGGCCGCGATCTGTCCGACCCGACTGTCCAGGCGGTCCATGGCCTGGCGCGTGCTATCCAGTCCATTGCCCACCGCCAGCATGCCTTCACGTCCATCGGCTACCGCCTGATGCATATCGGCGCCGGCAGCGCCGAGCTGGTGCATGCCCTCGCGAAAACGCTCGATGATGCCGCCGACCTGGCCAGTTGCCTCGGTGGTGTGTCCAGCCAGCCGCCTGACTTCCTCGGCCACCACGGCAAACCCGCGCCCGTGTTCACCAGCCCGGGCTGCTTCGATGGCCGCGTTGAGGGCGAGCAGGTTGGTCTGCTGGGAAATGCTGGCGATGACGCCGATGACCTTGCTGACCTCTTCCAGCTGGCTGGTGAGCTGGGTGATCACCTGGCCCAGCTGTTGTTCGCGTTCGCCGATGACATCGACCTGCTGCAGCACGGCCTGTCCGCTTTGCTGGCAGCTGTGGAGGATCGTCGCGACCTCGGCCGAGAGTTGGGCCACTTCGGCGGCACCCGGCACCAGTTCGGCATCCAGGGTGGTGGTGACCTGTTCGCTGGCGCTGGCGATGAGTTCCGAGGATTGCGCCAGCGTCTGGCCGCTCTGCTGGTTGGCGGCGGCAATGCGCGCGAGTTGTGGTGCGTGGGAGGCGATCCCCACGGCGGCGCCCAGGCTGGTGCGGATACGCTGGTGCAGGCCGGTGCTGAAGCCATTCAGGCGCGGCACCCATTGGCCGTTGTCGGTCAGTCGAGTGGTCAGGTCATAGCGGTCGAACAGGGCGTCGAATGCATCATCGGCTGCGGCCTTGCGGGCCGTTGAGCGTAATAGCTGGAGCATGGCGTCTTCCTTCGAGAGTCTGCAACAGACTCTGCAAGCCAAGTGCCACCATCCAGGTTGCCAATGTGCGCTGATCGGGCTGCTTGTAGCGCCGTGGGTGCGCCTTGTTATGGTGCGTTGCATCCGTGGGCGCGATGTTTTGAGGCTATGGGTTTCTCGTCAGGGTCGTGATCGTGGCGTGAATGTGGAACTACGAGCCCGCTGGGGCGCTGACATACGGTGTAACCGATAACGCTCCAGGGGCGTGCGTCGCGCTGAACTCGCCCTATAAGCGGACGGTCTATGCTGCTTCCAATCGTCAGGAGGACACCGGTTTGCACGCACTTCGACTGAGTTTTGCCCTGTTGCTCGGCCTGGCCGCCAGCGCGGCCACAGCCCGTGAATATCGCTACAGCGATGCGCACCTGCACTACGTGGATTTCTTCCAGGAAAGCGCCGGCATGGACAAGCTGCTGCAGCGGATGGCCGAGGCCAACGTCGAGCACGTCATGCTGTCCGGTATCCCAGTGGCCAAGAAGTGGGATGAAAACGAGCCCAAGCGTCCGCGCTATTACGCAGGTGACGATGCCAATGCCTACTGGTACACCGCCACCGATACCCTGATCGCCCATGCCTACAAACAGGTGCCTGCCGAGCAGCGGAGGCGATTCCACCCGTTTCTCTCCGGCTTCAACCCCAACGACAAGAACTCCGATGCACATATCCGCCGCATGCTCGAGCTCGATCCGGGGCTGTGGCAGGGCATCGGTGAGGTGTTCACCCGTCACGATGACCTGACGGCGCTGATCCACGGGGATGCCCCCCGCGCCAACAACGAAGCCCTGGCGCGGGTCTACCACTTGGCCGCGGAGTACGATCTGCCGGTGATGGTGCACTCCAACATCACCTCCAAGCGCGAGCGCAATCCGCTCTATCTTCAGGAAATCGAAGACCCGCTGCGCAACCATCCGCATGTGCGTTTCATCTGGGCCCACGCCGGCACCAGCATGGAGATCCACCGCCACCAGGAGAAACTGGACTTCCTCCTGCCCACCGTGGAGCGGATGCTGGAGACCTATCCCAACCTCTACATCGACCTGTCGTGGACCATGCTCAGGCCCTACCTGCTGGACAAGGACGGCAAGCCGGATCCCAAATGGGTGCACCTGGTCAGCAGTTACCCCGCGCGCTTCATGCTCGGTTCCGACGTGGTCGGCCGCTTCGACAGCATGGGCGAGTACATGCAGGGCTTCGAGCCGTTCCTCGATGCGCTGCCGGAAGATGTGGCGCACAAGGTTTCGCACGACAACTTCCTCTCCGTGTTGCCGCGTCGGGTACAGGCGGAGCTGGCGGAGTAGATCTGCCTGTCATGTGCAGGGCACCCAGGGGTGCCCTTTTTTATGCCTTGAAAAAACAAATTTCTTACTGCTTCCAACATAGAAATCTTTTTATTACAGGGGCTTATGAAGATTTCCTGATCGTCTCTTCAGGAATTTGACGGGGATGCCGATACAGAATCGTGGTGGATTCTGTTCCCCGTTTTTCCCGTTTGAAATGCTCATGCAAAGAAGGAATTTCGACATGACGCTGCGTAATCTGAGTATCGCCCCACGGGCGGCGCTGGGCTTCGGCCTGGTGGCATTGCTGGTGTTTTTCCTGGGCGGTTTCGCCTTGCTGCAAATGTCGAACATGCGTGAGCAGTCGGCTGAAGTGGATGAAAGCTGGTTGCCCAGCGTGACCGCGCTGGCGGAAATGAGTCAGGACATCCTGCGGTTGCGCACCATGACCCTGCGCCTGATGCTCAACCGCGACGAGACTTCGCTGCGGCAGAACGAGGCCAGGGCCCAGCAGCTGAGGGCGGACCTGGACGTCAATCAGCAGCGCTACGAGCAACTGGTCTCCAGCGCCGAAGAGCGCGCCATCTATGAACGCTTCAAGGTGGCCGAGAAGTCCTACCTGAACGAGCAGCAGCAGGTCATGACGCTCTCCAGCCAGGGCAAGCTCGATGAGGCCATGGCGGTGGTCAATGGCGAGCTTAACCAGCACGCCGACAATATGGCCAAGGCCCTGGCCGAACTGTCGGACCTGAACCGCAACGGTGCCACCGCGGCGGCGCAGAAGACTGGTGAGGTGTTCACCAGCGCTCGTAATTGGGTGATCTTCACCATGATCCTCGCGGGCCTGGCCACGGTGATCCTGGCCATGCTGCTGACACGCAGCATCGTCACCCCCCTGAGCCATGCGGTGCAGGTGGCTGAGGTGGTGGCCTCGGGTAACCTGACCCAGTCCTTCGAGGTCGTGGGGAGCGACGAGCCGGCGCGCTTGCTGGCCGCGCTGAAAACCATGCAACAGAGCCTGCGCAGCACGATCCTCAATATCTCCGAGTCTTCCAGCCAGCTGGCTTCGGCCTCGGAAGAACTGAGCACGGTGACCGAGGATTCCACCCGGGGCCTGCACCAGCAGAGCAACGAGATCGAGCAGGCGGCCACCGCGGTCAACGAGATGACCGTGGCAGTGGAGGAGGTGGCGCGCAACGCCGTCACCACCTCCGAGGCGTCCCGCGAGTCGGACCGCACCGCCCAGCGCGGCCGCGAGCAGGTGCGCCAGACGGTGTCGTCCATCACGCTGCTGGCTGATGACGTGACGGCTACTGCTGATCAGGTCGAACAGCTGGCAGACAAAGTGCGTGACATCAGCAAGGTGCTGGACGTGATCCGCTCGATTGCCGAGCAGACCAATCTGCTGGCGCTCAACGCCGCCATCGAGGCCGCGCGCGCCGGCGATGCCGGGCGCGGTTTCGCCGTGGTGGCTGACGAGGTGAGGGCGCTGGCGCATCGCACCCAGCAGTCCACCCAGGAGATCGAGCAGATGATCGGTGGTATCCAGCAGGGTACGGATCAGGCGGTCAATGCCATGCAGAGCAGCAACACCCGGGCGCGCTCGACCCTGGATGTGGCAAAAAATGCAGGGCAGGCCCTGGAAGAAATCGCCGTGGCGATTTCCGCGATCAACGAGCGCAACCTGGTGATTGCCAGCGCCTCGGAGGAGCAGGCCCAGGTCGCCCGGGAAGTGGACCGCAACCTGGTGAATATCCGCGACCTGGCCGTGCAGACCTCGGCCGGCGCCAACCAGACCAGCGCCGCGAGCCACGAACTGTCGCGCCTGGCCGTGGACCTGAACACCCTGGTGGCGCGTTTCACCGTCTGAGGTTTTCTTTCACCCATGAAAAACGGCGCCCTGGGGCGCCGTTTTTCGTTGCAGCGAGGTTGCTTACTTACCGGCCCAGCGCTTCAGGACCAGGGTGGCGTTGGTGCCACCGAAGCCGAAGCTGTTGGACATGATGGTGTCCAGCTTGGCGTTCTCGCGGGTCTCGCGCAGGATCGGCAGGTCAGCGACTTCCGGGTCCAGCTCGTCGATGTTGGCCGAGGCGGTGATGAAGTTGCCTTCCATCATCAGCAGGCAGTAGATCGCTTCGTGCACGCCGGCAGCACCCAGGCTGTGGCCCGACAGGCTCTTGGTGGAGCTGATGGCCGGGGCCTTGTCGCCGAACACTTCACGCACGCCGCGCATTTCTGCAACGTCGCCCACCGGGGTGGAGGTGCCGTGGGTGTTCAGGTAGTCGATCGGGGTATCGACGGTGGAGAGGGCTTGCTGCATGCAGCGGATCGCGCCTTCGCCGCTCGGGGCCACCATGTCGTAGCCGTCGGAGGTCGCACCGTAGCCGACGATTTCGGCGTAGATCTTGGCGCCGCGCTTGAGGGCGTGTTCCAGCTCTTCGACCACGACCATGCCGCCACCGCCGGCGATGACAAAACCGTCACGCTTGGCGTCGTAGGCGCGGGAGGCCTTTTCCGGGGTTTCGTTGTACTGGGTGGAGAGGGCGCCCATGGCGTCGAACAGGCAGCTCTGGCTCCAGTGCTCTTCTTCACCGCCACCGGCGAAGACGATGTCCTGTTTGCCCAGCTGGATCTGTTCCATTGCCTGGCCGATGCAATGCGCGCTGGTGGCGCAGGCCGAGGAAATGGAGAAGTTGACGCCCTTGATCTTGAACGGTGTGGCCAGGCAGGCCGACACGGTGCTGCCCATGGTGCGGGTCACGCGGTAAGGACCGACACGCTTCACGCCTTTTTCACGCAGGGTGTCGATGGCTTCCATCTGGTTGACCGTGGAGGCACCACCGGAACCGGCGATCAGGCCGGTACGCGGGTTGGAAATCTGCTCTTCGCTCAGGCCGGAATCCTTGATCGCCTGGTCCATCGCCAGGTAGGCGTAGGCCGCGGCGTCGCCCATGAAGCGGAACAGTTTGCGGTCGATCAGTTCTTCCAGATTCAGGTCGACGGAGCCAGATACATGGCTGCGCAGGCCCATTTCGGCGTATTCGGGATTGAAACGGATACCCGGACGACCCGCACGCAGGTTGGCCGAGACGGTTTCTTTGTCATTGCCCAGGCAGGAAACGATGCCCAGACCGGTAATCACGACGCGACGCATGGAAAAGGTCCTTTAGAAACTGTCGGTGGAAGTGAACAGGCCGACGCGCAAGCCTTCGGCGCTGTAGATCTCGCGGCCATCAACACTGACGGTACCATCGGCGATGGCCAGGATCAGCGAACGGGTGATGGTGCGTTTGATATGGATGTTATAGGTCACGGTCTTGGCCGTTGGCAGCACCTGGCCGAAGAATTTCACTTCGCCAGAGCCCAGGGCGCGGCCGCGGCCGGGGTTGCCCTGCCAGCCGAGGTGGAAACCAACCAGCTGCCACATGGCATCGAGGCCCAGGCAGCCGGGCATGACCGGGTCGCCTTCGAAGTGGCAAGCGAAGAACCACAGGTCCGGAGTGATGTCGAGCTCTGCGACGATCTCGCCCTTGCCGTACTTGCCGCCGGTGTCGCTGATGTGGGTGATCCGATCGATCATCAGCATGTTCGGTGCGGGCAGTTGCGCATTACCTGGGCCGAACAGTTCGCCGCGGCTGCAGCGCAACAGATCTTCCCGGGTGAAGGCGTTTTGTTTGGTCATGCGAGCTCCTCAATAATCCCCACGCGTCAAGGCTGGGCGAATCGTCCTGGCTGGCCGCGCACCCCGTGCGCCTGCCAGCAGCCTAGTCATAGACTATTGCGTTGTGGTGAAAGTCACAGTGCTTTGAGTACAGTTGTACTCCGGTCCTGAGTTCTTGTCACAGACCGTGGGTCGCGGCCTGATTCCTACTAGCCTGCATGACTTCACGGTTCCTGACCACCCGTCGATGGTCGATGGGCCAGCCAGCGTTGTAACACGCCTTGTAGATCGGCTCGTTTGAAGGGTTTTGCCAGGTAATCGTTCATGCCCGATTGCAGGCAGGCCTCGCGATCGCCCTGCAGGGCGTTGGCGGTGAGGGCGATGATCGGCACGTCGGTGCGGCCCGCCAGTTTGCGAATCTGCCGGGTGGCTTCATAGCCGTCCATGATGGGCAGCCGGCAGTCCATCAGGATCGCGGCAAACGCCTGCTGCTCGGCGGTGTGCACGGCCTGGGCGCCATCGCCGACCAGAGTGACCCGGTAGCCAAGGCTGCGCAGCATCGCCTCGATCACCGTCTGGTTGACCGGGTTGTCTTCCACCAGCAGCACTTCCTGCCCCTGGCCCTGGACGTTGTCCTGCTGGCGTTCGGTGGTGGCGGCCTGGCGCTGGCGGGAGAAGGGCAGCGGGATTTCCAGGGTGAAGATCGAGCCACGACCCTCCTGGCTTTCGGCACGCAGGGTGCCGCCCATGCGTTCTGCCAGGGTGCGCGCGATTGGCAGGCCGAGGCCGGTGCCCCCATAGCGCCGCGAGATGGACGTGTCGGCCTGCTGAAAGGCGTCGAACATGCGTTCCAGGCGCTCGGACGAAATGCCGATGCCGCTGTCGTGTACCGAGCAGGTGAACCACAGCACCTGGTCGTCCAGCGCTTGCCAATGGGTTTCGACGCGGATGCTGCCTTCCTCGGTGAATTTCAGGGCGTTGCCGATCAGGTTGACCAGGATCTGCCGGATACGCGTAGGGTCGCCCTGGGTTTCGAGGCCGTCGAGGCCTTCCTGAATATCCAGCTGAAGGGTCAGGCCACGCTGCTGGGCACTGTGCTGGAAGACCTGGATCGAACCCTGGATCAGCTCCGGCAGGCTGAACGGAATGCGCTCCAGTTCCAGCGCACCACGCTCGATGCGCGAGAAGTCGAGAATGTCATTGATGACCTTCAACAGGTGCTCGGTGGATTCCGCTGCCAGCGCGGCGTATTCCGCCTGCTCCTGGGTCATCTCCGTGGTTTCCAGCAGTTGCAGCATGCCCAGCACGCCATTCATGGGCGTGCGCAATTCGTGGCTCATCATCGCCAGGAAGTCGGACTTGGCGCGGTTGGCCAGCTCCGACTCTTCCCGGGCCTTGATCAGCAGCGACATGGCCTGTTGCTGTTCCTGGCTGGCGCGCTCCAGGCCCCGGGCCAGTTCATTGATGTGCCGAGCCAGGGCGCCCAGTTCGCCGTCGCCGGGCTGGGGCAAGGTGGTCTGGTAGTCGCCGGCCTGGATCGCGGTCACCGCCTCGCTCATGGCGCTCAGGGGTTTGGACAACCCACGGGCCAGGCTGCGAGCCAGGAGGAAGGTCAGGACCAGGGCGAACAGCGCCAGGATCGTGGCCTTGAGCAGAATGCCCTGTTGCTGTTCGTCGAAGGCATCGTCGGACATGCCGACCACCACCCGACCCAGGTAGTCATCGATGGGGCGTTGCAGAGGCGTGTTGCCCTGCTCGACGAGGGCATTGGCCAGTTCTACCCGTTGCAGGTGGATCGGTGCCTGGAAGATATCGACCTGGCTGCTGCCCGGGCTGCGGCCATAGGGCTGTTCGACGTAGACCAGGATGTTGTCGCCCCGGTCGCGCACTTCGAGAAAGCGCACATGGGGTGTTTTCAGGGTGGCCTGCAGCAGGGTGTCGAGTATTTCCAGATTGCCGGAAATGACCCCGTACTCGGTGGCTGGCGCCAACTGGCTGGCGATCAGTTGACCGGTGTGATTGAGCTCCTCGCGCAGGTCCTGCAACCGCGAGAAGGTAAAGAAGCCGGTAAGCAGCAGGGTGAGCAGCAGCGCCGGACCGACACTGATCAGTTGCGTGCGGGTATGGATGTCCCAACCTTTGCGCAGGATCATTGCCGGGCTCCTTCAGCCTGTCGTCCAGTGGGGGCGATGGCTTCGCAATGAATGCGCGGCGCCCTGACGTTCAAAGGATAGAAGAAGAAAGGGAACCGGGAGTCCTGCGCAAAGCGCGTCCATGAGCGTGTCTGTCTCATTCTGTAACGCAGGCTCCGTACGCTGGGAGAACAGGCGAATGATGGCGCGGAAACGGAGTCACACAACAGCCTTGTTCGTACTGACGATGCTGCATGTTAACCGAGCCGCATTGCTTTTCCAGCCGGGGCGTACGCAGGATGTGATTTATGCCAAACGGCTCCACTCCAACCGCAGGATGCGGCGATGGCCCGCTTAAAGCTGGCCGCTTCAACGTCGCTCCGTAATAATGCGCGAAGAACGCCATCGCAGATGGCTCACTACGGATTAGTCATGACTCAGCAGCAACCTATCGCTGTCCTCGGCGGCGGCAGCTTCGGTACCGCCATCGCCAACCTGCTGGCAGAGAACGGCCAGCGCGTCCTGCACTGGATGCGTGACCCGGAGCAGGCCGAGGCCATTCGCACCACCCGTGAAAACCCGCGTTACCTCAAAGGGGTGAAAATCCACCTGGCCGTCGAGCCGACGACCGACCTGGCCGCCACCGTCGACAGTTGCCAGCTGATCTTCGTCGCTCTGCCTTCCAGCGCGTTGCGCCAGGCGCTGAGTCCGGTCGCCGGGCAACTGGCCGGCAAGCAGCTGGTCAGCACCACCAAGGGCATCGAAGCACAGAGCTTCAAACTGATGAGCGAGATTCTCGAAGACATCGCTCCCGCCGCCCGCATTGGCGTGCTGTCCGGCCCGAACCTGGCCCGGGAGGTCGCCGACCACGCCCTCACCGCCACGGTGATCGCCAGCGAAGACGAGGCCCTGTGCCAGGCGGTCCAGGCCGCGCTGCATGGTCGTACCTTCCGCGTCTATGCCAGCGGTGACCGTTTCGGCGTCGAGCTGGGCGGCGCGCTGAAGAACGTCTACGCGATCATGGCCGGTATGGCCGCTGCCCTTGGCATGGGCGAGAACACCCGCAGCATGCTGATCACCCGCGCGCTGGCGGAAATGACCCGCTTTGCCGTGCACCTGGGCGCCAATCCCATGACGTTCCTCGGCCTGGCCGGTGTGGGCGACCTTATCGTCACCTGTTCCTCGCCGAAGAGCCGCAACTACCAGGTGGGCTTCGCCCTGGGCGAAGGCCTGAGCCTCGAGGAGGCGGTCAAGCGCCTGGGCGAGGTCGCCGAAGGGGTCAACACCATCAAGGTGCTCAAGGCCAAGGCCGAAGAGCTGCAGGTCTACATGCCCCTGGTCACCGGCCTGCATGCCATCGTCTTCGAGGGGCGTACCCTGGAGCAGGTGATCGCTGCGCTGATGAAGGGCGAGCCGAAGACCGATGTCGATTTCATTCCAACCACGGGTTTCTGACCCGCGTCAGTAGAAAGGGAGAGTGCCATGAGTGACGAAAAACAAGGGCAAGAGCGCGAGTCGATTCTATTGCGGGTTCTCTGGATGGTGGTGTTCCTGATCGTCTGGCAACTGGCCGAGCTGGTTCTCGGTGCGGTGGTCCTGCTGCAACTGGGTTACCGGCTGTTCTACGGCGCGCCGAGCGCCAGCCTGCTGGGCTTTGGTGACAGCCTGAGCCAGTACGTGGCGCAGATCGGTCGTTTCGGCACCTTCAATACCGAAGAAAAACCCTGGCCATTCTCCGACTGGCCGACGCCGCAGGCACCGCAAGGCGAAACCCCACACAGCGTGCCGCCTGCACCACACCCGGTGCGCGACGAAGAACCCAAGCTGTGAGGGCAGGGCGATGAGACTCTGGTTGTTGCGTCATGGACAGGCCGAGCCCCACGCTCGCAGCGACGCCGAGCGTGCCCTGACCGCCCACGGCCGTGAAGAAGTGCGCCAGGCGGCGGTCCAGCTGCAAGGCCGGCCGCTCAGCGGGATTCTCGCAAGCCCTTACGTGCGAGCCCAGCAGACCGCTGCGCTGGTGCGCGAAGTGGTGGGCTTCGCCGGCGGCATACACACGGTGCCTTGGCTTACGCCCGACAGCGATGTGCGCGAGGCGCTGGCCAAGCTGGACCAGCACGCAGAAGGCGAGTGGCTGCTGGTCACCCACCAGCCGCTGGTGGGTGCCCTGGGCGGCTTGCTGATCCACGGCCACCGCCAGGACCCCTTGCCGATGCATACCGCCAGCCTGGCAGAACTGGAAGGCGATATGCCGGCCGCAGGCACCATGGATCTGCTGGCACTGGTTCACCCGCAGCACGGGTGAACCTGCACTACACACCGAAACATTTCTCTACTTGCGGGCCGCCTTTGTGCGTGGAATAGTCCGACCAAGCAATTGCTTGGTTGGCTCCACAAAAACAACAAAGGAGGAAACCCCGTGGCCAATGCTATCCGTTTGCCGCTGGACGTGTTTTACGAGCGAGAAGCGCGTCATCCGAACAAGATCTACATGGTTCAGCCCTTGCCCGGTGGGCAGTTGCAGGAGCTGAGCTGGGGCGATGTAGGTGAGCAGGCACGGCGGGCAGCCAATTGGCTGCGCAGCCAGGAGCTGCCGCAAGGCAGCCGTATTGCGATCATTTCCAAGAACTGCGCGCACTGGATCATCAGCGACCTGGCCATCTGGATGGCCGGGCATGTGTCCGTACCGCTCTATCCGAACCTCACCGCCGAGTCGGTAGGGCAGGTCCTGACCCATTCCGAGGCGGCCCTGGCCTTCATCGGCAAGCTGGATGACTGGCCGGGCATGGCGCCAGGTGTTCCGCAGAGCGTGCCGACCATCGGCCTGCCACTGCGCCCCGAAGGCACCTTCAGCTACACCTGGGACGACCTGCAGGCCAGCACGCCGATCCAGGATGACCCGCGACCGGCCGCCGATCAGCTGTCCACCATCATCTACACCTCGGGTACCACCGGTACGCCGAAAGGGGTGATGCATCATTTCAGCAACTTCGGCTTTGCTGCTGGCCACGCCGTCGAGCTGTTTGGCGTCAATGAAAACGACCGCGTGCTGTCCTACCTGCCGCTGTGCCACGTGGCGGAGCGCATGTTCGTCGAGCTGGCGTCGCTGTATGGCGGGCAGACGGTGTACTTCGCCGAGAGCCTGGAGACCTTCCTCGAAGACCTCAAGCGTGCACGGCCGACCGTGATGTTCGGCGTGCCGCGGATCTGGACCAAGTTCCAGATGGGCGTCTACAGCAAGATGCCGGCACAGAAGCTGGATCGCCTGCTGAAACTGCCGTTCATTGGCCGCATCGTCGGGCGCAAGGTGTTGGCCGGGCTCGGCCTGGACGCCATTCGCTACGCGCTGTCCGGCGCCGCTCCGGTGCCCGAGACGCTGCTCAACTGGTACCGCCGCCTGGGCATGGATATCCAGGAGGTCTATGGCATGACCGAGAACTGCGGCTATTCCCATGTCTGCCGGCCGGGGCGTTTCCGCCAGGGCTGGATCGGTCAGAACAGTCCCGGCGTGGAAGTACGCATCGCCGAAGACGGCGAAGTCCAGGTGCGCAGCGGGGCGACCATGCAGGGTTACTTCAAGGACCCGGAAAAGACCGCCGAGACCATCACCGAAGACGGCTTCCTGCGTACCGGCGACAAGGGGGAACAGGACGCTGAAGGCAACCTGCGCCTGACCGGCCGCATCAAGGAAATCTTCAAGACCAGCAAGGGCAAGTACGTGGCACCTGCGCCCATCGAGAACCGTATCGGCGAGCATTCGCGCATCGAACAGGTGTGCGTGGTGGGCGACGGCCTGCCACAGCCCATGGCGCTGTGTGTGCTGTCGGACGTGGGTCGCCAGGAGGCCGCCAATGGCACCCGCGGCGAACTGGAGAGCAGCCTCAGGACGCTGCTCGAAGAGGTCAATGGCCGTCTGGACAAACACGAGCGCCTGCAGGGGCTGGTGCTGGTCAAGGAGGTCTGGGCGGTAGACAACGGCTTCCTCACGCCTACCCTGAAGATCAAGCGCAGCGTGGTGGAGAGTGCCTATGGCGCCAACTTCGTCGCGTGGGGGCAGCGCGGTGAAGCGGTGCTCTGGCACGACTGATCGATCCGTTGGCGGCCACCGGGCCGCCATTTCCCGCAGAGGAACCTGTTCATGAGCCTGTGGCGACAGACCCCGGATATCGGGCGGCTTAACGAGATGCAGAAAAACACCATCGGCGAACGGCTGGACATTCGTTTCGAGTCGTTCGACGACGACTCGCTGACGGCCAGCATGGTGGTCGATGCGCGTACCCACCAGCCTTACGGCCTGCTGCACGGCGGGGCATCGGTTGTGCTGGCGGAAACCCTGGGCTCTACCGCCAGCTTTCTTTGTCTAGACAGCAGCAAGTACTACTGTGTGGGCCTGGAGGTGAACGCCAACCACCTGCGCGGCCTGCGCAGCGGGCGGGTGACCGCCGTGGCGCGGGCGGTACACCTGGGCCGTACCACCCACGTCTGGGATATCCGCCTGAGTGGCGACGACGGCAAGGCCAGCTGCATTTCACGGCTGACCATGGCCATCGTGCCCCTCGGCGAGCAGCCACCCAAGGCCTGAGGGCTGCAATTTTATCCAAGCCGCTTCGGGTGCCCGTCGGTAGACTGGCGCCCATGGAGCAGATCAATCACATCCGCAGTGGGTTACCCGGCGTCCGCCTGATCGACGCCGAGTACCGCCACTTTGCCTTTCCCCGGCATTTTCATCTCGAGTACCACGTCGGCCTGCTCTTGAGCGGGCAGCAGCGCTACGTCTATCGCGGCGAGCGTTGCCTGGTCGGTGCCGGCGACACGCTGATGATGGAGCCTGAGCACATTCATGACGGGGCGAGCCTGGATGAGGGCTACCGCATCCGCGTGCTGGCCCTGGACCCGCTCTGGCTGGACCAGGCCAGCCGCAGCCTGAGCGATGGCCGCCAGGGCGCACCACTGCTCACCGCGTCGAGCCTGCGCAACCCGCTTCTGCAGCGGCAGTTGGTCAATGTGCACACGGCACTGCTGGGCGGCGATTCGCAACTGGCCCAGGAAACCGCCCTGTGGCAGGCCCTGGCCTGTCTGCTCAGCCAGGGCTCGACCCTGCGCGTGGCGGGGCCGAGTGGTGGCTTCGACCGTGTCACCTGGGCCCGTTTGCGCGAGTGGATGGAGTCGCGTCTGGAGCAACCGCCGAGCCTGGAAGAACTGGCGGCATTCTGTGGGCTGAGCCCCTGGCAGACGCTGCGTCGCTTCAGCCGGCACTGCGGCTTGCCGCCCCATCAATGGCTGACCCATCTGCGCCTGGAGCGCGCCTTGCCGCTGGTGCTGCAAGGCCAGCCCCTGAGCGAAATCGCCCTGCAACTGGGCTTCTATGACCAGGCGCATTTCTCCCGGCTGTTCCGCCGCACCTACGGCATCCCGCCGTCGCAGCTGCGCGGCGAGCTGGCGGGACGTGCTCGCAACGGATAAAGGCACCGAGGGTTTGGCCGTAGCGCCATCATCATTGTCCGTGACGATCATTGCCCCGGACGGATGGCTGCCTGACAATCCGGCTCAGTATTTCCTGAGCTGAACGCGCCATGTCTTCCCCGATTTTCTTCGCCCACGCCAACGGCTTCCCGTCCGCCACCTACGGCAAGCTGTTCGCCGCCCTGGCGCCCGAGTACAGCGTGAGCCACCTGGAGCTGCACGGCCACGATCCACGGTTCCCGGTGAACGACAACTGGAGCAACCTGGTGGACGAGCTGCTGCACCACCTGGAGGAGCGAAACGAGCCAATCTGGGGTGTCGGGCATTCCCTGGGCGGGCTGCTGCATTACCACGCGGCCTTGCGGCACCCGCAGTATTACCGGGGCGTGGTGATGCTCGACTCGCCGATCCTGACCCTGGCCGATCAGTGGGTGATCCGCGCTGCCAAGCGCTTCGGTTTCATCGACCGCATCACCCCGGCGGGTCGCACCCTGGGTCGCCGCGAGCAGTTCGCCGACCTGGCCGAGGCTCGCCAGTATTTCGCCGGTAAGACCCTGTTCCGCCGCTTCGATCCGGAGTGTCTGGACGCTTACGTCCAGCACGGTCTGTCCAGCAGTGGGGAAGGGCTGCGCCTGCGCTTCGACCCGTCCACGGAAATCAACATCTACCGCAGTGTGCCGCACATCACCCCGGGGCGTCCGCAGCAGTTGCAGGTGCCGCTGGCCATGGTGCGCGGGCGCCACAGCCGGGTGGTCATGCCCCATCACGCGCGGATGATCCGGCGCATGGCCAAGGGTGAGTACCTGACGCTGCCGGGCGGCCACATGTTCCCCCTGGAACGCCCCCAGGACACCGCCGAACTGATCAAGGCCCTGTTTCAGCGCTGGGCCGGTCAGCCCACCACCGAGGCTTCCGCATGACCCTGGCTTTCGAAGAAGTACGCCTGACCCTGCCGCACATCGAACTGGCGGCCCACCTTTACGGCCCGGCGGACGGTGAGCCGGTGATCGCCCTGCATGGCTGGCTGGACAACGCCAACAGCTTTGCCCGGCTGGCACCCAGGCTCGAAGGTGCGCGCATCGTCGCCCTGGATTTCGCCGGCCATGGCCATTCCGCACACCGGCCCCTCGGTGCCGGGTACGCACTGTGGGATTACGTGCATGACGTGCTGCAGGTGGCCGAGCAGTTCGGCTGGGAGCGCTTCTCGTTGCTGGGGCACTCGATGGGAGCGATCGTCTCGGTGATGCTGGCCGGCGCGCTGCCCGAGCGGGTCACGCGCCTGGCGCTGATCGACGGGCTGATTCCCTACACCGGTGAAGCCGACACCGCGCCACAGAAACTGGCCGAAGCGCTCACCGCGCAGATGGCCCTGGCAGGCAAGCGCAAGCCGGTGTACGCCGCTTTCGAACGGGCCGTGGAGGCGCGCATGCGCGGGGTCGGCGCGGTCAGTCGCGAGGCTGCCGAACTGCTGGCCCAGCGGGGCCTGATGCCGGTGGCGGGCGGCTACACCTGGCGCACCGACAACCGCCTGACCCTGCCGTCGCCACTGCGCCTGACCCAGGCCCATGCCACGGCCTTCGTCCGGCGCCTGGCGTGCCCGGTGCAACTGGTGCTGGCCGAGCAGGGTATGTTGGCGGGGCAGTCCTCGCTGGCGGCGCTGCTGGCGGAAACGGCCATCGACGTGCGTCGCGTGCCGGGCGGCCACCACCTGCACCTGGATGACGAGGCCGGCGCGCAACGCGTAGCAGACTGTTTCAAAGCTTTCCTGCTCGCGCCTTGACTTGCCGGGGGTACTGGGGAAAGGTGAGGTCGATTGCATACGGAGAATCGCATGATCGACCTTTACACTGCCGCTACGCCCAATGGACACAAGGTGTCCATCGCTCTGGAAGAGCTTCAGTTGCCCTATAGCGTCCACGCACTGAGTTTTGACAGAAAGGAACAGAAAGCGTCGGCGTTTCTCAAGATCAATCCGAATGGCCGTATCCCCGCCATTGTCGACCGCGACAATGATGACTTCGCCGTGTTCGAGTCCGGCGCCATCCTTATCTACCTGGCCGAACTGACCGGGCAACTGATGCCCCAGGACGCCAAGGGCCGTTCCCAGGTCATGCAGTGGCTGATGTTCCAGATGGGCGGAGTGGGCCCGATGCAAGGCCAGGCCAACGTGTTCTTCCGCTATTTCCCGGAGCACCTGCAAAGCGCCATCGACCGCTACCAGCATGAAACCCGCCGCCTCTATGAGGTGCTCGACACGCGCCTGGGCCAGGTGCAGTACCTGGCCGGGGACTACAGCATCGCCGATATCGCCACCTATCCCTGGGTGCGCATCCATGACTGGTCCGGCGTGTCTGTCGCCGGTCTGGACAACCTGCAGCGCTGGATGGCCGAGCTCGACGCACGACCGGCCGTGCAGCGGGGCCTGGAGGTGCCGGTACGTCCGGCGGTGAAGGAAGACGCGGTGAAAACTGCCCAATCGATGCTGATCAAATGAGCGGCTTTATGCGTGGTGTGACGATTCTGGGCCTGGCGCTGGTGGCGACCGGGGCGATGGCGGATGTCAGCGGCAGTCGTGATCTCGAGATGCTGCCGCGTTTCCCGGGCAGCGAGATCTCGGTATTCAGCGAGAACCCGTCGGTGGAACGCATCTACCCGCAAGGGTCGATCCGGCGCATCAGCGGCCGCCTGCGCTATGAGCGCGAAGTGCAGGTTACCGGGGCGATGACCGCCGTGACATACGAACTTCCGCGTACCCATACCGCCACGGACGTGTTCACCGCTGCCCGCGAGGCGCTGCAGGAGCAGGACGCGGAGCTGCTCTACTGGTGCCAGGGCCGTGAGTGCGGGTCGAGCAGCCTGTGGGCCAACGCCGTATTCGGCCAGGCGCTGCTGTACGGAGCCGACGACCAGCAGGCCTACGCCTTGATGCGTCTGGCCGAGCCGCAGCAGGACAGCCTGCTGGCGATCTACAGCATCACCCGTGGCAACCGTCGGGCCTATCTGCACGCTGAGCTGCTGGCAGCCGATGCGCCTCTGCAGAATGTGCTGCCGACGCCAGCGACGCTGTTGCGTCAGCTGAAAACCGACGGCGAACTGCGCTTGTCCGCCCACGCCGAGCCCAGCGATGACTGGGTCGAGCTCCTGGCTCGCAGCCTGAGCCTCGACAGCACCTTGCGCGTCAGCCTCAGCGGGCCGCAGGCCGAAGCCTGGCGCGAGTCCCTGGTGGCACAGCGAGTACGCGCTGCCCGGCTGGAGCTGGGTGATGCAGAAGCAGACGGTTTGCGCCTGACCGTTCTGCGTTAGTGGGCTAGGCCATTCGCTGCCAAATCCGCCACAGTCGATGACGAGCCGGCTTGCCGCTTCCCGTGCAAGCCGGCATTCTTGACCCTTTCTGATCAGATCGGAGCCACCCAGGCAGGGTAGCTCCGGTCTGTGGTTTTCCTTCGCGGAGCGGCATGGATGTTCAATAACGACCGTTTGCTGGTGCAGATTCTTCTGTTCGGTCTACTCGGCGCGACGTTGTGGGTGTTGGCGCCGTTCTGGTCGGCGCTGTTCTGGGCTGCGGTGCTGTCCTTCGCCAGTTGGCCGCTGATGCGCCTGCTGACCCGTCTGCTCGGCGGGCGTGTATCCGCTGCCGCCGGGTTGCTGACCGCCAGCTGGACCCTGCTGGTGGCCGTGCCGCTGGTGATGCTCGGTTTCAACCTGGCGGACCACATCAAGGACGCCACCGCGTTGGTGAAGAACTTCCAGGTGTCCGGGCTGCCGCCACCGCCGGAATGGCTGGACGATGTGCCGCTGGTGGGTGACCGCCTGGTGGGCTTCTGGCAGACCATCGATCAGCAGGGCTCGGCGTTCTTCGCCACCGTGCAACCGTACCTCGGCCAGGTCGGCAACTGGCTGCTGGCGCGCAGTGCGCAGATTGGCGGCGGGGTGCTGGAGCTGGCCCTGAGCCTGGTGCTGGTGTTCTTCTTCTACCGCGACGGCCCGCGCCTGGCGGCGTTCGCCAGAAGCCTGCTGGAACGCTTGATCGGCGACCGTGCCGACCACTACCTGGAGCTGATCGCCGGCACCGTGCAGCGTGTGGTCAACGGTGTGATCGGTACTGCAGCAGCCCAGGCGGTGCTGGCCTGGATCGGCTTCATGATCGCCGGCGTGCCCGGCGCCTTGCTGCTCGGTCTGCTGACCTTCGGCTTCAGCCTGATCATGGTCCCACCGCTGATCTGGGGCCCGGCGGTGGCCTGGCTGGTGTGGCAGGGCGACATCAGCATGGCGATCTTCCTCGGCGTCTGGGGTTTCTTCGTCATCAGTGGCGTGGACAACATCCTCAAACCCTACCTGATCAGCCGGGGCGGCAACCTGCCGCTGGTGGTGGTGCTGCTCGGGGTGTTCGGCGGCATCCTGGCCTTCGGCTTCATGGGGCTGTTCCTCGGGCCGACCCTGTTGGCCGTCGCCT
Source organism: Pseudomonas sp. (assembly GCA_050282285.1). Taxonomy (GTDB): domain Bacteria; phylum Pseudomonadota; class Gammaproteobacteria; order Pseudomonadales; family Pseudomonadaceae; genus Aquipseudomonas. The sequence continues at coordinate 30,935 of JBLZZJ010000033.1, read as the reverse complement.
ACAGCCTGCTCAGCGACTGGGTCGAGGAGAAATCACCGCACGTGGTGATCGGCAACGAACCCCCGCGCAAACCCGACGACCGCTGACGGCAGCCTTGCTGCACCAAACGGCCAATCCCCGCACAGGGATTGGCCGTTTTTCGTTGGGCGTTTCTGTTCTGGCGCGGAGCAGGGCGCTGCGCTGGTCGATCATCACAGCCCTTGTGCGTTGAAGGCCCCGGCGCTTCTTTACGCTTTCTTTATGCCGCCGGGGCGGGCTCTCACTCGTTCCTTTACACCCTTCCTGCCGACAATTCGCTCAAGGCGGTAATCACCGCATCACGGAGCGCATACATGAGCATTCTCGACGGAACATCCCTGGCCCTGGCAACCGGGCTTTTCATCTATCTGCTGGTCGCGCTGCTGCGCGCCGAGCGCCGCTAGGAGGCCGCCATGCAGATTCACGATTACGGGATGATCCTGGGCTTTTTCCTGTTGGTGCTGGTCCCGGCACCTTTCATCGGGCGATACCTGTACCGGGCCATGGAAGGGCAGCCGACCCTGCTGAGCCCGCTGCTCAGGCCCCTGGAAAACCTCTGCTACCGCGTGGCCGGGGTCGACAGTCAGACCGAGCAGGACTGGAAGACCTACAGTCTGGCGCTGCTGGCCTTCACCCTGGTCAGCCTGCTGGTGCTGTTCGCCATCCTGCTGTTGCAAGGCGGGCTGCCGCTCAACCCGCAGCAGGTGCCGGGGCTTGAGTGGAGTCTGGCGTTTAACACCGCGGTGAGCTTCGTCACCAACACCAACTGGCAGGCCTACAGCGGCGAGGCGGCGCTCAGCTACTTCAGCCAGATGGTCGGCCTGGGCGTACAGAACTTCGTCAGCCCGGCGGTAGGCCTGGCGGTGCTGGTGGTTCTGTGCCGGGGTATCGCGCGGCGCTCGAGCAACAGCGTCGGCAACTTCTGGGTCGACCTGACCCGCGCCACTCTTTATGGCCTGCTGCCGCTGTGCCTGGTCCTGGCGCTGTTCCTGGTGTGGCAGGGCGTACCCCAGACCTTCAGCGAGTACGTGCAGGCCAAGACTCTGCTCGGCGCTGACCAGAACATTCCCCTGGGGCCGGTGGCCAGCCAGATCGCCATCAAACAGCTTGGCACCAACGGCGGCGGTTTCTTCGGCGTGAACTCGGCGCACCCGTTCGAGAACCCCACGGCCTGGAGCAACCTGTTCGAGCTGGCGTCGATCATCCTGATTCCGGCGGCGCTGATCTTCACCTTCGGTCACTACGTCAAGGACCTGCGCCAGAGCCGAGCGCTGCTGGCCACCATGCTGATCATCTTCACCCTCGGCCTGGGCGTGACCCTGTACGCCGAACACCAGCCCAACCCGACCCTGGCCAGCCTGCCTGTGGAGCAGGTGGGCTCGATGGAAGGCAAGGAAAGTCGCTTCGGCGTCGCGGCCTCGGCCCTCTGGGCGGTGACCACAACTGCGGCGTCGAACGGTTCGGTGAACGCCATGCATGACAGCTTCAGCGCCCTGGGCGGCATGGTGACGATGCTCAACATGATGCTCGGCGAAGTGATCTTCGGCGGGGTCGGCGCGGGGCTGTACGGCATGCTGCTGTTCGTGCTGATCGCGGTGTTCCTCGCCGGCCTGATGATCGGTCGCACCCCGGAATACCTGGGCAAGAAGCTGGAGGCTGGTGAAGTGCGCCTGCTGGTGGCGACCCTGCTGGTCATGCCCCTGGGCGTACTGGTACTGGCCGCGCTGGCGATCAGCCTGCCAGGCCCGGTGGCCTCGGTGAGCAACCCTGGCGCCCATGGCTTCAGCCAGCTGTTGTACGCCTACACCTCGGGGGCGGCCAACAACGGCTCGGCGTTCGCCGGTTTCGGCGCCAACACCCCGTTCCACAACCTGATGATTGCCCTGGCCATGCTGATCGGTCGTTTCGGCTACATCCTGCCGGTGCTGGCCATCGCCGGCAGCCTGGCGGCGAAGAAGCAGGTGCCATTGGGCAGCAACAGCTTCCCGACCCACGGCCCGCTGTTCGTCACCCTGTTGACCCTGACCATCCTGCTGGTCGGCGGCCTGACCTTCCTACCGAGCCTGGCCCTCGGTCCCATCGCAGAACACCTCGCCATGTTTCAGGGCTTCTAAGGGAGAACCATGATGAATGCCCGTACCCAGACAGAAATTCCCCTGGCCGATACCGCTCGCCCGGTCGCCAGTACCTCGTTCTCGGCCCTGTGCCGGCCGGCGTTGCGCCAGGCCTTCGTCAAGCTCGACCCCCGGCAACTGGTGCGTTCGCCGGTGATGCTGGTGGTGGAGCTGACCGCGCTGGTCACCACCGTGCTGTGCTTCATCCCCAACCCGGCGGTGTCCACCGGGCTGGCCGTGCAGATTACCCTGTGGCTGTGGTTCACCGTGCTCTTCGCCAACTTCGCCGAAGCACTGGCAGAAGGGCGCGGCAAGGCCCGGGCCGACAGCCTCAAGTCCGGCAGCCAGGGACTGGTGGCGCGCCGCGAGCAGGGCGCCGGCCAGTACCAGGCGGTGGCCGCCAGCAGCCTGGTGCGCGGCGACATCGTGCGGGTCGAAGCCGGTGAGCTGATTCCCGGCGACGGCGAAGTCATCGAAGGGATTGCCGCGGTCAACGAAGCGGCGATCACCGGCGAGTCGGCACCAGTCATCCGCGAATCCGGCGGCGACCGCTCGGCCGTCACCGGCAACACCCGGGTGGTGTCCGACTGGCTGCGGGTGCGGATCACCGCCAACCCCGGCGAATCGACCCTGGACCGCATGATCGCCCTGGTCGAAGGCGCGAAACGGCAGAAGACGCCGAACGAGATCGCCCTGGACACCCTGCTGATCGGCCTGACCCTGATCTTCCTGCTGGTGGTGGCGACCCTGCAGCCGTTCGCTCGCTACGCCGGCGGCGACCTGCCACTGGTGTACCTGGCGGCTCTGTTGGTGACGCTGATCCCGACCACCATCGGCGGCCTGCTGTCGGCCATCGGCATCGCCGGTATGGACCGCCTGGTGCGCCTCAATGTGATCGCCAAGTCCGGGCGGGCGGTGGAGGCTGCGGGTGACGTGCATGTGCTGCTGCTCGACAAGACCGGCACCATCACCTTCGGCAACCGCCGCTGCTCGGCAATGGTCAAGGCGCCTGGCGTGTCTGGCAAGGTGCTGAGCGAGGCGGCGCTGCTGGCCTCTCTGGCGGACGACACTGCCGAGGGCAAGTCCATCGTCGAATACCTGCGTGAACTGTCGGTGGCGCATGAGCCGGAGCGCAGTGCGATCAAGGCGATCGCCTTCAGCGCCGAGACGCGCCTGTCCGGCGCCGACTGGCAAGGGCAGAGCTACCGCAAGGGCGCGGTGGATGCGGTGCTGCTGTACCTAGGCATGACCCGCGAAGACATGCCGGAGCCCCTGGCCCGAGAGGTGGAAAAGATCGCCCAGAGCGGTGGCACGCCGTTGCTGGTGGCCGGGGAAGGGCGCCTGCTCGGCGCCATCCACCTCAAGGACGTGGTCAAGCCGGGCATTCGCGAGCGCTTTGCCGAACTGCGCGCCATGGGCATCCGCACGGTGATGGTGACCGGCGACAACCCGCTGACCGCCGCGGCGATCGCTGCCGAAGCCGGGGTGGACGACGTGATTGCCGAAGCCACGCCGGAGAAGAAACTGCAGCGCATTCGCTCGGAGCAGGCCGAAGGCAAGATGGTAGCCATGTGCGGCGACGGTGCCAACGACGCGCCGGCCCTGGCCCAGGCGGATGTCGGTCTGGCCATGAACGACGGCACCCAGGCGGCCCGTGAGGCGGCCAACCTGGTGGACCTCGATTCCGATCCGACCAAGCTGCTGGACGTGGTGCAGGTGGGCAAGGAACTGCTGGTCACCCGCGGCGCGCTGACCACCTTTTCGGTGGCCAACGACGTGGCCAAGTACTTCGCCATCCTGCCGGCGCTGTTCGCCGGGATCTACCCGCAACTCGGCGCGCTCAACCTGATGCAGCTGCACAGCCCGCAGAGCGCGATCCTCTCGGCCATCGTGTTCAACGCGCTGATCATCGTCGCGCTGATCCCCCTGGCGCTGCGTGGCGTGCGGGTGCAGGCGGTGGACGCGGCCAGCCTGCTGCGCCGCAACCTGCTGATCTACGGCCTGGGCGGCATCCTGGTGCCCTTCGTCGGGATCAAGCTGATCGACGTGCTGCTGGTGGCGCTCGGCCTGGTGTAAGGCGCGCCCAAGACTTTCATCGGGGGGCAGGCGGGTGCCTGTCCCTCCCGGATACTGGAGAACACCCATGCTGACTCAATTGCGTCCCGCCGTTGCCGTGCTGGCTTTCATGACCCTGCTGACCGGCGTCGCCTATCCCCTGAGCGTTACCGGTGTGGCCCAGGTGGCGTTCCCTGAACAGGCCAACGGCAGCCTGGTGCACGACGACGCTGGCCAGGTGCGCGGCAGTGCGCTGCTGGCCCAGCCATTCGACGGCGCCCCCTGGTTCCAGCCGCGGCCGTCCGCCGGCAACCACGCCACGGTGGCCAGCGCCGCCAGTAACCTGGCGCCGAGCAACCCGGCCCTGGCCGAACGCATTGCCGGCACCGCCGCCCAGTGGCAGCAGGTCGGGCAGGGCGCGGTGCCGATGGAGCTGGTCACCACCTCGGCCAGTGGCCTCGACCCGCACCTGTCGCCGGACGCCGCGCGTTATCAGGTGGCGCGCATCGCCGAGGCCCGGGGCATTCCCGAGGCGCGTCTGCTGCGTCTGATCGAACAGCAGACCCAGCCATCGCTGGTCGGCCCGCCCGTGGTCAATGTGCTGGCGCTTAACCAGGCGCTGGCCGACAATCCGTCCACCCTGGCCACTGAGTAAGCTGTATGAACGATGCCGCACGCGCCGATGCCCTGTTGGCCGACTTGCCCCGGGGTGGGCGTGGTCGTCTGAAAGTCTTTCTCGGGGCGGCGCCAGGGGTGGGCAAGACCTTCGCCATGCTGCAGGCCGCCCAGGCGCAACTGCGTCAGGGGGTGGACCTGCGGGTCGGGGTGGTGGAAACCCATGGCCGGGCGGAAACCGAAGCGCTGCTGACCGGCCTGCCGCAGCAGCCGGCGCAGCGCATCGAGTACCGTGGCGTGGCGATGAGCGAGATGGACCTCGATGCCATCCTGGCCCGGCCGCCGGCCTTGCTGCTGGTCGACGAGCTGGCCCACAGCAACGTGCCCGGCAGCCGTCACGGCAAGCGCTGGCAGGACGTGCAGGAACTGCTCGACGCCGGTATCGACATCTACACCACGGTCAACGTGCAGCACCTCGAAGCGCTGAACGACCAAGTGCGCGACATCACCGGGGTGCAGGTCCGCGAAACCGTCCCGGACTGGGTGCTGCAGGAGGCCGACGAAATCCTGTTGATCGACCTGCCGCCGCGGGAGCTGCTGGAACGCCTGCGCGACGGCAAGGTGTACGTACCGGAGCAGGCGCGGGCGGCCATCGACGCCTTCTTCAGCCAGACCAACCTCACCGCGCTGCGCGAGCTAGCGATGCAGACTGCCGCAGCGCGGGTGGATGCTGACCTCAACCGACGTTACCGCCAGCAGGGCCTGGAAGCGCCGGCGGTGCGCGGGCGCCTGCTGCTCGGTATCGACGGCGACGGCCAGGCCGAGCGCCTGGTGCGCCATGCCTGCCGGGTGGCCGAACGCCGGCATCTGCCGTGGTCGGTGGTACACGTGGACACCGGCGGCGAACGTGACGAGGCGCGCCTGGGCAACCTGCAGGCGGCCCAGCAACTGGCCGAGCGGTTGGGCGGTGAGGTGGTGCTGCTGCGCGGTCAATCGGTGGCCGATACCCTGATCGAACACGCGCGGGAACGGCGCGCCAGTTTGATTCTGGTCGGGCGCAGCCGGCGCCGTTTGCGCCGTCGCTGGCTGGTCGGGCGCGGTCTGGCCGAACGCCTGCTGGGGTTGGGCGAGGGGCTGGAAGTCAGCGTGCTGGACACCGAAGCCGACCGAGCGCCGGCGCTGGCCCGTATCGCGCAGCCGCTGGCGTGGCCTGCCTATGCCGTGGCGCTGCTGGCGACGGTGGTGGCTGCTGGTGTGGCCCTGGGCCTGGCCCGTTTCGTCGAGCTGCCGAACATTTCTCTGATCTTCCTGGCCGCGGTACTGGTGGTTTCCGTGCGCAGCAGCCTGGGGCCGGCCCTGGTCTGTGCCGGCCTGTCGTTCCTGGCTTACAACTTCCTGTTTATCCAGCCCACCCTGACCCTGAGCATCCAGCGCCAGGAGGACGTGCTGACGTTGCTGTTCTTCCTGCTCATGGCTGGCCTGACCGGCAACCTGGCGACCCGCCAGCGTCGCCAATTACAGGTGTTGCGCCAGACCCAGGCGGAAACCACGGCGCTGCTGGAACTGTCCCGTCGCCTGACCGCCGCCACCGACCGCCAGGCCGTGCTCGCAGCCGCCGTGCAGCAGTTCAGCCACTGGCCGGATGTCGAGGTCAGCCTGATGGCGCGCAGCAAGGACGGCGTGTGGCGCGTGGAGGCGGGCGTACAGCGGCTGCTGGCCGAGCCGGAGCGTGCGGCGGCAGATTGGTCCTGGAAGCACGGTCAGCCTGCTGGCGCTGGGACCGGAACCTTGCCCGGCGGACGTTGGTGGTGGTGGCCGTTGTCCGCCGAAGAAGGGCCGCTGGCCCTGTTGGGCGTCAGCACCCGCGACGGCGGTGCCCTGGCCCCCGAGCGTCGTCGTCTGATCGCCGCCCTCGGCCAACCGCTGGCCCAGGCCCTGGCCCGGGCGCAGCTGGCCGAAGACCTGGAGGCCGCGCGCCTGCACGGGCAGACCGAGGAACTGCGCAGCGCCTTGCTGGCCTCTGTGTCCCACGACCTGCGCACGCCGTTGACCGCCATGCGCGGCTCCATCGACAGCCTGCTGGCGCTCGGCGAGCAAATTCCCCTGGCGGACCGGCGCGAGCTGCTCGAAGGCACCCGCGACGAGGCCGAGCGCCTGGACCGCTACATCCAGAACCTGCTCGACATGACGCGCCTGGGCCATGGCGAACTGAAGCTGGCGCGGGACTGGATCGCGCCGGCCGACATCATCGCCAGCGCCCTGCAGCGCTTGCGTCCGGTGCTGGCACCGTTGCAGCTGGAGGTGCGGGTGGCCGACGAACTGCCACTGCTGTATGCCCACGCGGCGCTGATCGAACAGGCCCTGATCAACGTGCTGGAAAACGCCGCACGGTTTTCCCCGAGCCAGGGCCGACTGCGGATAACCCTGGAGGCGGTCGAGGGTGAGCTGCAGTTTGCCGTCAGCGACGAAGGGCCGGGGATTCCCGAGCCCGAGCGGGAACGGATCTTCGACATGTTCTACACCGTCGCCCGGGGCGACCGTGGCGGGCAGGGCACCGGCCTGGGCCTGGCGATCTGCCAGGGCATGGTGGGCGCCCATGGCGGGCGGGTGAGCGTGGGCGAGGGGCTGGACGGCCAGGGTACGACCCTGACCTTGCACCTGCCGGTGCACCCGCAACCGCAGATGGACGAGGAGTCCGCATGAGCCTGCCCACGACCATCCTGATCATTGATGACGAGCCGCAGATTCGGAAATTTCTGCGCATCAGCCTCAGCGCCCAGGGCTATACGGTGCTGGAAGGCGCCAATGGGGAGCAGGGTCTGGCCCAGGCCGCCCTAGGCAAGCCCGACCTGGTGGTGCTGGACCTCGGTTTGCCGGACATGGACGGGCAGCAGGTGCTGCGCGAACTGCGCGCCTGGTCGAGCGTGCCGGTGCTGGTGTTGTCGGTGCGCGCCAGTGAAGGCGAGAAAGTCCTGGCCCTGGACGGCGGCGCCAACGATTACGTGACCAAGCCCTTTGGCATCCAGGAATTCCTGGCGCGGGTGCGGGTGCTGCTGCGCCAGTCGCTGGTGGCCGAGCAATTGGAGTCGAGTCGCTCAATCGGGCCGTTGACCGTGGATTTCGCTTATCGACGAGTACTGCTGGACGATGCCGAGGTGGCCCTGACCCGCAAGGAGTACGCGGTGCTGGAACACCTGGCACGGCATGCCGGGCGGGTGGTGACCCAGCAGCAATTGCTCAAGGACATCTGGGGGCCGACCCACACCGAAGACACCCATTACCTGCGGGTGGTGGTGGGGCATCTGCGGCAGAAGCTGGCGGACGATCCGGCCAACCCCCGCTTCATCATCACCGAAGCCGGGGTTGGCTACCGCCTGAAGGGCGCGTGAGGCGCCTCAGCGTTCGTTGCTTTCGTACTTGTCCAGGGTGTCGCTGGCGATCTGCCGGCCGAGCATGATCAGCTCCGGCGCCTTGTAGAACTCGAAGAACCGGCACACCCGCTTGGGCACGTTGACCAGGATGTCCGGCGGGTAGCCGGCGATCTTGTATTGCGCCAGCGAGGTCTGCATCACCTCGAAACTCTGGTTGATCAGCTCCAGCAGCGACGCCGGCCCGGCCAGGTCGGCAACCCGCGAGCCGCTGGCCGATTTAGGTGCGCCGGAGGTTTCCGGTGCGGCCGCCGGTTGCTGCTCGGCCGGGTCCGCTTCGTCGATCCAGGGGTTGGCCTCCAGCACTTCATGGCTGCGGTCTTCGAGCAGCAGGATGTCGCTGTCATCGCCAGGCTTGCGGCGAAAGGTCGGCAGGCGTGCACCCAGGCCACTCATCAGCAGGTCGAAGCGGCCTTTCAGGGCCGGCGGGCGTTCGATCACCGGCAGCTGGTAATGGGCCTGGCCTGTGGCGTTGAGGTTGACGGCGATGATCAGGTCGCAGTGTGCCGAGACCACCGGCACGATGGGCAGCGGGTTGAGCAGGCCGCCATCGACCAGCATGCGCTTGCCCTGGATCACCGGGGTGAACAGGCTGGGAATCGCCGCCGAGGCGCGCATGGCCTGGTGCAGGCAGCCTTCCTGGAACCAGATTTCCTGCTGGTTGGTGAGGTCCGTGGCCACGGCGGTGAAGGGGATCGACAGGTCTTCGATGTTGATCTCGCCAACGATATCGCGGATGCGCCCGAAGACTTTCTCGCCACGGATGGCGCCCAGTCGGAAGCTCACGTCGAGCAGACGCAGGACATCCAGGTAATCCAGGCTCTGGGTCCAGTCGCTGTAGTCCTTGAGCTTGCCGGCCGCGTAGATGCCGCCGACCACCGCGCCCATGGAACAGCCGGCGATGCAGGCGATTTCATAACCCCGTGCCTCCAGCTCTTCGATGACCCCGATATGCGCGTAGCCCCGTGCGCCCCCCGAACCCAGTACCAGTGCCACTCGCTTGCTCATCTACATCCCCTTTGCACAATGGCTGTCAACATACGCTGGCCGGCCGGCAGCGCCAAGGCGGCTGTTCCACCAGCGCCGCCAGCGCCTGCTAGAATGCCGCCGCATTCGCCCATCTGAAACAGCGCAAAACCTTCCGCACCCCGGGCACTTTCGGCGTACGGCAGCGTCATATCGAATCGCCGGTAGCGTGGTTTTTCAGTGCGTCAGGGCTGCCAGCAACGGTCTGTTGAAACTGCTTTTTTCGAGGAGTATGAGCAATGAAAGCCTGGATCTGTCTTCCCATGATGGTACTGGTGCTGGCCGGTTGCGCCGCCAAGACTGCCTACCGCGACACCTGTGCGACCCAGCTGGACGCCGCCTGGCAGGAACTCGACCTGGCCAAGGCCGAAGGCTTTGCCGGTACCGTGAGTTATTCCAAGGCGCTGTCGCTGCTGACCGCCGCCAAGACCCAGCAACAGTTCGAAGGCTACAAGGGCTGCACCAGCAAGTCCGAGCGAGCGCGTTTCTACATTCGTGAATCCCGGGCGGGTCGTTGATGCAGCTTGATTTCGCGCAACTGACGCCTCTGGAGTGCTACCGCTGGCTGACCTCGACGGTCACGCCCCGGCCCATCGCCTGGGTGTCGAGCCTGTCCGCCGAGGGGGTCAGCAACCTGGCCCCGTTCAGCTTCTTCCAGGTGATCAGTGACGAGCCGCCGACGCTGATGATCAACGTCGGCACCCGTGACGACGGCAGCCTCAAGGACACCCTGCGCAACGTGCAGGCCACCGGCGAGCTGGTGATCCAGCTGGTGTCCTTCGCCCAGGCCGAGGCGATGAACGCCAGCGCCGCTGTGCTGCCCCACGGCATCAGCGAATTCGAGCACTGCGGGATCGCCAGCCAGGCGTCCCTCAGGGTGGCGCCGCCACGGGTGCAGGGCGCTGCAGTCGCTTTCGAGTGCCGGGTGGCCCAGATTCAGCCGTACCCGCAGGGCGAACCCAACTGCCACCTGATCTTCGCCGAGGTGTTGCTGGCGCATATCGACGATGGCGTGCTCAGGGACAACGGCCGCATCGATCCGGCCAAGCTCGACCTGGTCGGGCGCCTGGGTGGATCGTCCTACAGCCGCACCCGGGAAACCTTCGATCTACAGCGTCCGAGCTGACGCAGCCTGGCAACACGTCAAAAAGCGACACCGACATAGCTATTAGCACCAAACCACCTGGTTGATGGCTTGTCGCCAGCAGCCTTGTGCTCCTATGTTGCCGAAATGGACTGCAGGCAGCGCCGCTGCCTGGTTGTCATCCAGGCGAGGGGGAGCTATGTGGTCTGTCCTGCACCGACGTGTTGCCAGTTTGAGCACGGCTACAAAACTGGCCCTGGGTTTTGGCGTGGTGCTGGCGCTGACGGCGCTGGTGGCCGCCACCGGTTTCCTGGCGTTGCGCGACGTGGGTGAGCGTTCGACGCTGCTCGAACGCATGAGCGCGATCAATAGCCAGGTCATGCAGATTCGCCGCAGCGAACAGGATTTCGCCCTGACCGGCGACAAACAGCACGCCACGCAATTGCACGCCCAGGCCCAGGCGATTCTTGATGCCAGCGCCGCCTTGCAGGCGTCGTTGCCCGAGGCCGAACGCGAGGTGCTGAATGAGGTGGCGTCCGCTCTGGAAGCCTACCGCGCCGCCTTTGACCGCTACGTCGAACAGAGCGACAACATGCGTTTGTCGCTGGAGGCCGCCACCTGGCTGGTGGTCAGCGCGTCCAACAGCCTCGACCTGCTCAAGGACGGCCTCGCCGAAGATGGCGTCGACCTGCTCAAGAGCAGCCAGGGCGTGGACGGCGCCGACTCCGTGCTGCAGTCCAGCCAGATCAGCCAGGTGCACCAGTTGTTGTTGCGCGCCCTCGATCAGGCGCGGGTGCGTCTGGAGCAAAGCCGCAGCAGTGGCGAGGCGGCCCAGACCACCATCCAGGAAGCGCTGGATGCCCAGACACTGGCCGGCGAGCTGCGTGACGCCATGGATGACCCCGGCTACGCCGCGGTGCTGGCGGAGGTGATCGGCAACGTCAACTCGTTCAACGACCGCCTCACCGAATACACCGGGCTCCTGCAGCAGCAGAAGAGCGAATACCAGAATCTGGTGCAGCAGGCCGAGCGCATCCTGACGCTGGTCAACCAGGCCTATGACCGGCAGAAGAGCAGCCTGCAGGGGCAACTGCAGGCCAGCACCTGGCTGATTGTCCTGGCAACCGGGTTGGCGCTGCTGATCGGTCTGCTGGCGACCCTGGCGATCACGCTGCTGATCGTGCGGCCGCTCAAACAGGTGATCGAGCAGGCGCGGCGTATTGCCGACGGCGACCTCAGCGCGCGCATTGAGGTGCAGCGTGCTGATGAGGTCGGCCAGTTGCTCACCGCCATGCAGGGCATGTCGAACAACCTGCGCGACATGGTCGGGCGGCTGCAGGGCGGGGTGATGCAGATATCCGCGTCGGCGCAATCGCTGTCCACCGTGACTGAGCAGACCCGGCTCGGGGTCAATGGCCAGAAGGTCGAGACTGACCAGGTCGCCACTGCCATGAACCAGATGACCGCCACCGTGCACGAGGTGGCGCGCAATGCCGAAGCCGCGGCGTCTTCCACCGAGCAGGCAGATCGGCGGGTGAGCAGCGGGGTGGACGTGGTGCAGCAGACCCTGGGTCGCATCAACCTGCTGGCGGCGGCCATGGATACCACCACCCAGAGCATCGAGCGGCTCAGCCAGGACACTCAGCGCATCGATTCCGTGCTGGATGTGATCAAGAGCGTGGCCGAGCAGACCAACCTGCTGGCGCTGAACGCGGCCATCGAAGCGGCCCGCGCCGGCGAGCAGGGGCGCGGGTTTGCGGTGGTGGCCGACGAGGTACGAGCGCTGGCGCGGCGCACCCAGCAATCCACTGCGGAAATCGAAGGCCTGATCGCCACCCTGCGCGATGGCGCACGGCGTTCGGTGGAGGACATTCGCCAGAGCGGCGCCCTGGTCGACCAGGCCGTGCAGGACGCCAACCAGACCGAAGGCGCGCTGGCCGAGATCGCCGCAGCAGTGACGGTGATCTTCGAGATGAACCAGCAGATCGCCGCGGCCGCTGAACAGCAGAGCGCGGTGGCCGAGGAAATCAGCCGCAGCGTCACCTCCATCCGCGACATTGCCGACCAATCCGCCCTGGCCATGGATGAATCGGCCAGTTCGAGCAGCCAACTGGCCTCTCTGGGGCGGGAGTTGCAGGGCCTGGCCGGGCACTTTCGTTTGTAAAAGGTCACAGTTTCGTGAGCAAAGGTAACTTTGCTCTTTGCCCGCCCCATGCAGGTCAGTAGCATCGGCTCACTTGCATGAGGAGTGAGCGATGCGCACGAAACTGGACGCCTGCCTGGACGCCGTCAATCAGGTGGTATTGGGCAAGGAGGCACAGGTCCGTCTGGCCATGACCTGCCTGTTGGCCCGTGGTCACTTGCTGATCGAAGACCTGCCCGGCATGGGCAAGACCACCCTCAGCCACGCGCTGGCCAAGGTGCTGGGTCTGAGTTTCCAGCGTATCCAGTTCACCTCCGACCTGCTGCCCGGCGACATCCTCGGCACCTCGGTGTTCGACAAGGACACCGGGCAGTTCGTCTTTCACCCGGGGCCGATCTTCGCCGAACTGGTGCTGGCTGACGAAATCAACCGCGCCACACCCAAGAGCCAGAGCGCGCTGCTCGAAGCCATGGAGGAGGGGCAGGTCACCATCGAGGGCGCCACGCGGCCGCTGCCGGAGCCGTTCTTCGTGATCGCTACGCAGAACCCGGTCAGCCAGGGCGGCACCTTTGCCTTGCCAGAATCGCAACTCGACCGTTTCCTGATGCGTCTTTCCCTCGGTTATCCGGCCATGGCGGCGGAAAAGGCGCTGTTGCTCGGTGACTCCCGCCGTTCGCTGCTGCCACGCATGGAGCCGATTCTCGATCACCGCGAGCTGGCGCTGATCCAGGCCGAAGTGCCCAAGGTGCGCGCCAGCGATGCCCTGGTGGATTACGTGCTGCGCCTGGTGGAAGCCACGCGCACCCAGCCACAGTTCGCCTGGGGCCTGTCGCCCCGTGGCAGCCTGGCGCTGCTGGCCGCCGCGCGCGCCTGGGCGCTGCTGGCCGGGCGCGACTACGTGATACCGGAAGACGTGCAGGCGGTGCTGCCGTCGGTGGCCGGCCACCGTCTGCGTGAACAGGCCGACCCCACTGGTCACGGTGGCGGGGCGCTGGTGCAGTGGTTGCTGCGCGAGGTGCCGGTGCTTTGAAGGGGTTGTTCAGGCAGCGCTGGAATCGCTGGCTGACGCGGCGCATTCCCCCGGCAGCCAGCGTAAAACTGACCCAGCGGCGGATCTTTATCGTGCCGACCCGGGTTGGCGTGGCGTTCGGCGTTGCCTTGCTGCTGATGCTGCTCGCCGCCATCAACTACCAGAACAGCCTGGCTTACGGCCTGACCTTTCTGCTCGGCTCGGTGTTCATCGTTGCCATCCTGCATACCTACCGCAACCTCAGTGGCCTGGTGCTCAAGGCAGGCGGCGCGCGTTCGGTGTTCGTGCGTGAGCAGGGGCAATTTCATGTTCGGCTGGAGAGCAGCGGTCGTGCTCACCAGGCCATTGCCCTTGGTTGGCCACCGGCGCCGTTGCAGGCGCTGGATGTGCCGGCCCAGGGTGTCAGCGAATGCGAGTTGAGCGTGCCGGCGGTGCGCCGGGGCTGGCTGCGCCCGGGGCGCCTGCGGGTCGAGAGCCGTTTCCCGCTGGGCATCCTGGTGGCCTGGAGCTGGGTCGATCTGGACCAGGCCCTGCTGGTTTACCCACGGCCGCTGGAGGGCGAGCTGCCCCTGAGCGCCGGCGCGACGGACGATCCGGAAGAGCAGGGCACCCGCGCCCACGGGCAGGGCGCTGACGATTTCCAGGGCCTCAAGGGCTACCAGCCCGGCGACTCCAAGCGCCGCTTGCACTGGAAAGCCTACTCCCGTGGCCAGGGCCTGCTGGTCAAGGACTTCGCTTCGGTCAGCGGCCGGGACCTGCTGCTGGATTTCGAAGCGCTGTCCGGTGACGTGGAAATGCGCCTGTCGCTGCTCTGCTACTGGGTGCTGCAACTGTCCGAACGGCAGCAGCCCTTCGCCCTGAACCTGCCGGGCCAGCACCTGGCGCCTGATAGTGGTGATGGCCACCGGGAGAACTGCCTGCGGGCACTGGCGCTGTATGGGGTGAAACCATGAGCCAGGCCCCGGCGATTCCGCGTATCAGCCTGACCTGGCTGCTGGTGGCCCAGGCCCTGGTGATCATTCCGCATCTGGCGCATTTGCCGTTCTGGGTGATCGGCCTGTGGCTGGGCTGCGCGGCGTGGCGCATCCAGATTTTCCGCATGCGTGCGCGCTACCCCAACGGCTGGGCCAAGGGCGGCCTGATGGTCGGCGCGGCAGCGGCGGTGTTCCTCAGCCGGGGCAGCCTGGTGGGGCTGGACGCGGGCGTGGTGCTGCTGATCGCGGCGTTCGTCCTCAAGTTGCTGGAAATGCGCACCCGGCGCGATGCCCTGGTGCTGATCTTCCTGGGCTTTTTCGTCATCGTCACCGCCTATCTGTTCGACGACAGCATCCTGGTGGCGCTGTTCAGCCTGTTGCCGGTGATGGCGCTGCTGGCGGCGCTGATCGGCCTGCAGCAGAGCACCATCGCCGAGCGGCCATGGCCGACCTTGCGCCTGGCTGGCGGCATGCTGCTGCAGGCATTGCCGCTGATGCTGCTGCTGTTCGTGTTCTTCCCACGGCTGGGGCCGTTGTGGTCGCTGCCGGTGGCGAGCGACCGGGGCATTACCGGGCTTGCCGACAGCATGGCCCCTGGCGACATCGCCGAACTGACCCGCTCGTCAGCCCTGGCCTTTCGCGCCAGCTTCGAGGGCGAAGCGCCGCCCCGCAGCCAGCTGTACTGGCGCGCCCTGACCCTGGAGCGTTTTGATGGTCGGCGCTGGTCGCAATCGGTGTTCGGCCAGGCTGAGCAGGCACCGGACTGGGAAAAACGCGGCGAACCGCTGAATTACAGCATCGTCATGCAGCCCAGCACCCAGCGCTGGCTGTTCGCCCTGGACGTGGGGCAGACCTCCCTGGAAAACACTCGCCAGATGAGCGATTTCCGCCTGCAGCGCGAGCGCCCGGTGGAGCGCTCACTGCTCTACCAGGTGAGCTCCTGGCCACAGGCACTGCGTGAACCGCAAGGTACCGACAACGGCCTGCGCAGGGCCCTGCAATTGCCGGCCCAGGGGGACGCCCGCAGCCGAGCCTGGGCGCAGGAACTCAAGGCCCAGCACCCGAAAACCGAACAACTGGTAGCGGCGTTGTTGCAGCACTTCAATCAGCAGCCTTACCACTACACGCTGCGGCCGCCGCGCCTGGGCGCCAACAGCATCGATGACTTCCTGTTCGAGACGCGCAGTGGCTTCTGTGCCCACTACGCCGGGGCCATGACCTTCGTGCTGCGGGCAGCCGGCATTCCCGCGCGGGTCGTGGCGGGTTACCAGGGCGGGGAGCTCAATCCCAATGGCAACTACGTGCAGGTTCGCCAGTTCGATGCCCACGCGTGGGTCGAGTACTGGCAGCCCGACAAGGGCTGGACCAGCGTCGACCCGACATTCCAGGTCGCGCCGGAACGTATCGAATTGGGTCTGGAAGAAGCGCTGGCAGAGGAGGGTAGCTTCCTCGAGGATTCGCCATTTTCCCCGCTACGCTATCGCCAGCTGGCCTGGCTCAACGACCTGCGCATGGCCTGGGACACCCTCAATTATGGCTGGCAGCGCTGGGTGCTCGGTTACCAGAGCGCCCAGCAGCTGGAGATGTTGCAGCGCTGGTTCGGTCGTGTGGACGCCCGTTCGATGGCGATCGGCCTGGTCGGCGGCGGTGCGCTGATCCTGGGCGTGGTGGCGTTGTGGATGTTCAAGCCCTGGCAGCGCGAGCGGGATGTACAGCAGCGCGTATTCCTGCGCTTCGAGAACCTGCTGGGGCGGCATGGTGTACCGCGCTTACCGGGCGAAGGGCCGCGTGACTACGCGACACGGGCAGCGAGCCTGTTGCCGCAGCAGGGCGGGGCGATTCGCGCCTTTGTCGCCGCGTTCGAGGCGCAGCGCTACGGCGGGCGGGCGGCATCACCGGCACAGTTGCGCGCTTTGCTGGCGGCATTACGCCGCAGCCTGCCCTGGCGACTGACCCGCGCCACCCGGGATTGAGTACCATGGGTGGCTCCATGAGCACGAGGCGAGAACATGACCCGAATGGTTGATGAACTGCTGGAGCAGGTGGTGCGGTTGCAGGTGAGCCTGCTGGCGTGCCGCGAGCGAATGCTGGCTGGCACCGACGACGAAGCCCTGCACGACCTGCGCATTGCCATCCGCCGCTTGCGCAGCCTGCTGCGCCCGATGCGCGGCGTGGCCGCCTGCGAAGCCCTGGAAAACAGCGCGGCTGAAGTCGGGCGCCTGAGCAGTCCGTTGCGCGACCAGGAAGTGCTGGTGGCCTACCTGCGTGAGCAGGGCGTCACCACCGGTCTTGCCGAGCGGGAGCAACGCGTGCAGGCCGGCTATGCCCGGCTGCTGGCGAACCCTTCGCTGCGGTCGCTGTTCGTGGCCCTGGATGAATGGCCGGCGCGCTGGTTCCGGGCCGATGCCGAGGGCCAACTGGGCAAGCTGCGAGCGCGGGTGCGCAAACGGCTGCGCAAGCAGCAGCGCCGCCTGGTCGAAGCGCTCGATGATCCCGCCCATGATCGTCACCGGCTGCGGTTGCTGATCAAGCGTGTTCGCTATGGGGAAGATGCCTATGCGGCTGAGTCCGGGCTCGCCAAACCTGTCCGTGCACAGCTGAAAAAGGCCCAGTCCGCTCTGGGTGAATGGCATGACACCATTCAGTGGCTAGGCCGGGCCGAGGTGGAAACGGACCTGGCGCCTTGTGTCGTTGAGTGGCGAGCCGCTTCTGAGCGTGCGCAGGTGCGGGCGGACGAAGTCCTGCTGACGTTGCGTGAGCAATTGCGGGGCTAATGGCTCTAGTCCGCCGTTATCCCTCGTTTTTTGACCGAATCACCCGTTAGTTGGCTACCGACTGGCCTGCCTGATCCCCTAAGATCAGCCTCGCATTCATGTTGTGAGGTGGCTATGACCTTTACCGAATTGCTGCAGGCGGTTCGTAACGACCCTCGAGCGGTCGTGATTCCTTCGTCGTGGGCCCAGGGCCGGGCCAGCTTTGGCGGCCTGGTTGGCGCGCTGGTGTACGAAGCCATGCGGGCCCAGGTTGCCGATGGCAGGCCGGCTCGCTCGCTGGCGGTTACCTTCGTCGGCCCGGTCGAGCCCGGCGTGCCGGTCAGTTTCGAGGCCGAGATACTGCGCGAAGGCAAGGCGGTCAGCCAGGTATTGGGCAAGGCCGTGCAGAAGGGGCAGGTGGTCACCATCATCCAGGGCAGTTTCGGCGCCTCCCGCGAGTCCGTGATCAATGTCGCGGCTGAGCCCGCGCCGCAGATCAAGGCTGTCGAGGCCTGCCAGGAGCTGCCCTATATCCCCAATGTCACCCCGGAGTTCACCCGTTTTCTGGCCATGCGCTGGGCGATCGGCGGCATGCCGTTCACCAATAACCCCTCGCGGGACATGGGTGGCTGGGTGCGTCTGCGCGGAGAGCAGGAGGCGCAGGCTGTCAGCGAAGCCCACCTGCTGGCGCTGGTCGATGCCTGGCCCCCTGCCGTGTTGCCGCACCTGAGTTCGCCGGCGCCGGGCAGTTCGCTGACCTGGACCATCGAGTTCATTCACCCGCTCCACGCGCTGACTACGGCGGATTGGTGCCTGTACCGTGCGCACATCGAACATGCCCGCGATGGCTACGGCAATATCGCGGCCGGTCTGTGGGCGCCCACAGGCGAGCTGCTGGCGATCAGCCGGCAAACCGTGGCGGTGTTCGGCTAGGACGATAAATCGGGCGTGGCTACTTCTT
Organism: Pseudomonas sp.; assembly: GCA_050282285.1. Lineage (GTDB taxonomy): Bacteria > Pseudomonadota > Gammaproteobacteria > Pseudomonadales > Pseudomonadaceae > Aquipseudomonas. The sequence goes on along the minus strand of JBLZZJ010000033.1, from coordinate 12,734 downwards.
GCGGTTGCGCCAGGCCCGCCACCACTCGCCGCTCAGAACAAATCGCGGGAAGGTCACGAACTGTTCGATCAGCAGCGTTTTCAGGTCAGGCGGGTCGCTTGTTTCGTCCGTGCCCGCGTCTTCATGGCGATGGCCACGGCGTTGCAGGGCGATGCTGGCGATCAGGCCGAGCACGCCGATGACGAGCGCCACGAAGCTCAATTGCAAGACGCCAGTCAGTAGCACCAGGCTCGACAGAATGAAGAACGGCACAGCGAGCAGGTGCAACAGCAGGTTGGTCGGGTGCTGATGCTGCTGGCGGTACGCATCCCGAAGCGGGTCGCGTGGTGAAGAGGGATCATTACCCATACTGCAATCCTTGAAGAGTTACAGCTGAGTGTAGAAGCCCTGGCCGCTGACCGGCGAATTGGCACTGGCTATCGAGGGAATAGAATCCCGGCGTGCATCAATCCTGCAGGGCGATGACCGGTAGATTGAAAAAGCGCCGCGCGCACGCAGTAGTGTGTTCTGCGAGCACCGCCTCGGATTCGCCGCGGTGCAGGGCCACCTCGCGCAATACCTCGCCCAGAAACGCCGGCTCGTTGCGACCGCTCTTGGGTTTGGGCCGCAGGCTGCGTGGCAGCAGGAACGGCGCGTCGCTTTCCAGCATCAGGCGACCAGCTGGGATTTCGCGCACCAGCGGGTGCAGGTGAGTGCCCCGGCGCTCGTCGCAGATCCAGCCGGTGATGCCGATGTGCAGGTCCAGGTCGAGGTAATTGAACAGCGCGCGTTTCTCGCCGGTGAAGCAGTGCACCACCGCGGCGGGCAGATGGTCCCGGTAGTCGCGCAGAATCTCGATCAGGCGCTGGTCGGCATCACGTTCATGCAGGAATACCGGGCGCTTCAGTTCCACGGCCAGGGCCAGGTGTTCTTCCAGGACCTTTTCCTGTTGCGGGCGCGGGGAGAAGTCGCGATTGAAATCCAGGCCGCATTCGCCCACCGCCCGGACTTCCGGCTCGCTCAACAAGGCCTTGAGCTGGCGTGCGCTGTCAGCGCTCCAGCTGCTGGCGTCATGGGGGTGGATGCCAGCGGTGCTGAACACCCGTTGCCCGCTTTCGTCCAGTTGTCGGCACAGGGCCAGGGCCTGCTCACTCTCGGTCAGACTGGTGCCCGTCAGCACCAACTGGCAAACGCCTGCTGCGTAGGCCCGCTGGAGCACTGCTTCACATTGCGTGGCAAGGCTGGGGTGGGTCAGATTGACGCCGATGTCGATGAGCTGCATGGTGCTACCTGTTCAAATGAGCGTGCAGCATATCAGAGCTTTTTTCATTGAAAATAAAGTCAATAAATACAGCTAGTTACTGCTGTTTATTGATAACTGACAGGAGCTTTGGCTGGCGCCGGGAGAGTGGCTGTGCGACGCTCCGCGCCTTTTTGCGCTTCGGGAACCTGCCGAACGCAGCCATACTCTCTGCCGGTCTGATTCGCCTGGAGCGAACCGACCCTGTCCCGGAGCCTTGATGTCGCGATTGCTGTTTCTTCTGTGCCTGCTCGTGCTGCCGCTCTCGGCGGTTGCACGTGTGGCTGGGCCGCCAGAAGTGACGCAACCGACCCAGGCCCGTGACCTCACCAGCATTCGCCATAGCGGGGAATTGCGCGTGTTGGTAAACCAGAGCCGCAACAGCTCCGGTGAGATCAAGGGGCAGAGCATCGGTGTCGAGTATCCACGCCTGCGTGCCCTGGAGCAGTACCTCAACCGCAACTCGCGGGATGGCCGCACCCTCAAGCTGAAAATCATCCCCAAGGCCAAGGATCAGTTGCTGGGCGCGTTGCAGCGTGGCGAAGGGGACCTGGTGGCGCCGGGCGAGCTGCTGGTCGTGGGGCCGGGCAGCCATGTCAGCGCCAGTGCGGCGATTCGCAGCAATGTGCCGCTGATCATCGTCGGGCGGCAGGGCGAGCGTCGCTACCAGAGCATCGAGCAGATGGCCGGCCGCAGCATGGCGTTGCCCGCCGGTAGCGCGGCGGGCGAGGCGCTGCGCCTGATCAATCAGAAGCTGATCCTCAGCAAGCTGCCGCCGATCATCATCGAGTGGGTCGACCCCAGCCTGGCGGTCGAAGACGTGCTGGAGATGGTTCAGGCCGGCATGTTCAGCATGACTGCAGTCGAGCAGCCGATTGCCGAGCGCTGGTCGAAGGTGATGCCGAAATTGCGCCTGGATCGTCACCTGGTGCTGGCTAAAGACGGTGACATGCGCTGGTATATCCGCCGCGACACGCCTCTGCTGCGTGCCAGCATCGACCGCTTCATGGCCGGCTACCGCCACCCGGATGACCAGGACGCGGCCTTCCAGCGCGTGTACCGGCGCCTGTACAAGGTGCATTACCCGTTAGGGCGAACCGAGCGCCAGCGTCTGGAAAAGGTGCGTCCCACCTTGCAGCGCTACGCCGCGCAGCATGAGTTCGATTGGCTGGCGCTGGCTGCCCTGGCCTTCAAGGAGTCGACCCTCAACCCGAACGCGCGCGGAGCGGGCGGGGCTACAGGGCTGATGCAGATCACGCCGGCTGCCGCACGCAGCGTCGGCGTCAGCAATATTTCCACCCTGGAAAACAATGTCCAGGCCAGCGCCAAATACCTTGCCATGATCCGCCGTTCCTACTTCAACAGCCCGCAGCTCAATGAACGTGAGCGCATGGCGTTCGTGCTCGCCGGCTACAACATGGGGCCGCAGCGGGTGCAGAGCATGCGTGCCGAAGCTCGGCGCCGGGGTCTCAACCCCAATCAGTGGTTCTTCCAGGTCGAGCGTATCGCCATGGAGCAGGTGGGCATGGGCGTCGTCAGCTATGTCAACAGTGTGAATAAGTACTACCTTGCTTATGACCGGGAGCGATATTTGCTGGAGCCTCAACGGGCAGCAGTGAGCACGCGAAACTAATCAAGTAATTAGATTTGTTAAACCGGTTTTTTCCGCTTTAAATATCTATGAATTGATTTAATCTGTGCGCCATCACTTCACACACAACAAGGACTGCTCGACATGACCACACTGATCAAATCTGTAACGGCGACCCACGCGGGCTATGGCCTGACCATCCTGCGCATCATCGTCGGCATCACCTTTGCCGCCCACGGCGCGCAAAAACTGTTCGGCTGGTTCGGTGGCTACGGCCTGGAAGGCGTTGGCCAGTTCATGGAAAGCCTCGGCCTGACGCCGGGCTACCTGATGGCCCTGGGCGCAGGCAGTGCGGAATTCTTCGGCGGCATCGCGCTGATCATCGGTCTGCTGGCACGTCCGGCTGCTGCGGTACTAGCAGTCACCATGGTGGTGGCTATCTTCACCGCGCATTTCGCCAACGGCTTCTTCATGGCCAACAACGGCTATGAGTTCGCCCTGGCGCTGCTGGCGGCAAGCGTGGCGATTCTGATCGAAGGCGCTGGCAAGCTGTCGCTGGATCAAAGCATTGCTCGCTGATCGGCAATCGCGTTGAAGAAGACCCGCACCCTGTGCGGGTCTTTTCATTTCAGCTCAGGATTGTCGCGTCGTGCGCTGGCCAGTTGCTCGGCCGCGTCCAGGCGCAAGCGCTCCTGCTCATCGAAACCTTCTTCGGCCAGGCGTTTGATGGCGCTGCTCTTGTCGCCATCACTCAGGCCGGCGTTGCCTTCGATCTCGGTCTTGCTCGCCAGGTAGCTGGCGATGCGCCGGTTCCAGCTCTGGCGCTGCTGGTCCAGCGTTTCCAGGCGCTGGGTGGCTTCGGCGCCGACCAGTTGCTGGCGCAGCTGGCGGATCTGCGCCGGGTTGGCGCCCTCGGCACGGAGGCGGGCGGTCTGCTGCCGCAGGTCGTTCTGCAACTGCGGCAATACGGCGTCCTGCATCTCGGGAGGCAGACTGTCGCGAAGGCGGTCGACAGCCGTGGCCTTGGCCGAATCATCCAGGCTGGCGTCGTGCTGGATGGCCAGGCGCTGCAGGGTGAACTGGTTGTAGGCTTCCTCGCGGGCGAAGAACGCCTGGTGCACCTCGCTGCTGAACAGACGGGCACGCAACGCTTGCACGCCAGCCTCGCGTTGCCGCATGGCATCCAGGTTGGCCATCTGCGGCATGTCACGCTCGAACTGCACCAGTTCGCGCTTGTAGTCCAGGTAGCTGTCCAGCAGCGCGAGCGCCTGGTCGCGGGCTGGCAACGGCAGTTGACTGGTGATGTAGGTTTGCAGGCGGGCCACGCTGGTGCGCAGGGGCTCCTCACCGATGGCGGCGAGGAAGTAATCGAAAATTCGCCGGATGTCTTCGCTGATCACCAGGTTGCCGCTTTCGTCGACACGGAACGAGCCATCGATCCGGGTGCCGGTAAACGAGGCGGGCAGATCGGTGGGCTGCGCGGTCGTGGCGGTGCTTTCCTGGCGCAGTGGCTGAAGGTCGACCATGGGGCCAGGCGCCACGGGCTCGACTGGAGGGGCCTTGTCGGCGGCGGGCGGCAGTGGTTGTTCGAGCGGTTGCAGGTAGAGCAGGCCGGCAAGGCATGCGATGAACAGGACGGGCAGCAGGAGCAGAAGCTTTTTCACAGGCACATCACCAGCCAGGCAAAAATGGAGCAGCGGGGCCGCAGCGGCCCCGCTGACAGCGCGTTACAACCCGTCGTTCTTCAACCGGTTGGCATGCTGACGGTACACCGTCACCGGGTCGGTTTCGAACAGGCTGGTCAGGCCCAGGGTCTGGTTGACCTCGTCGAGGTGGTTCATGCGGTAGTTGTCACGAACGACCTTGCCCAGGCGCGAACTGCAACGCCCGACCAGGCCATCGTTGGCCTCGCCTTTGAAGGTCAGGGAACTGGCCCCCATCAGCACGTCGCTCGGGTCGAGCAGGTTGGTCAGGGGGCTCGTGCCACTCCAGGAGTAATAGCGCACGCCGCCCACGCTGTAGGCGCCTTCGCCGCAGGCAGTGGTCGGCAAGCCTTGTGGGTACTTGGCGTTGAATTTGGCTGCGCCCTGGCTGTTCAGCGAGGCCAGCGCACCCAGGGCGTTCTGTGGTGTGGTGCTGGAGCTGCCGGAGAGGAAGTTGATCAGCCCGCCGAGGCCGTTGACGATGCCCGCCAGCAAGGTTTCGCCAGCGGAGCCTGGCGGCACGTTGCGGATGAAGTCAGCAGTGGCCGAACCCTTGTGAGGCGCGCCGACGCTGGTCACCGAGGCCACGAGCTGCGGGCGTACGGCTGCGACGTAGCGGATGGTCGGGCCGCCGTGGCTGTGGCCGATCAGGTTGACCTTGGGCTTGCCGCTGATCGCGACGATCTCCTCGACCTGGTCGAGCAGTTGCTCGCCGCGGGCTTCGGAGGTGTCCAGTTGGCTGACTTCCGTGATGTAGACCGTGGCACCGTCGCGGCGCAGGGCCGCCGGGATGCCGTACCAGTAATCGATCCCGAGGATGCTGTCGAATCCCAGCATGCCGTGGGAGAGGACCACTGGGTATTTGGTTTGTGTATAGCCTGAGGATCCGAACCAGGATGCCTGGGTCTGGCCTGATGCCAACAGGCCTGCCCCGAGGCAGAGGGCGAGCAGAGTCTTGTTATTGTTCATTGGCGCTCTCGATAGTGGTGTGACGGGCAGTGAAGGTCGTCCATGCTGCCAACTGACCCCATCCCGGGGTGTACGACGGCGAAGCGCTTATCGCATGAAGCGTGCCAGTTGGCTGAAACACGCCATGAGGCGCTCTGTGACAGGCGTTTTCGGCGAATTTCGGCGCACGGGAGTGTCGGCGTCGGTGTTACGTGGGGACACGCCTTCGGTTCGTGCGCAGGCCCAGGCGGGCAGGGCTGGAGGCCTTGTGGAGCGGTGGGGAGGCGGGTCGGGCGGGGCACCAATCGAAGGTTGGGGATTGCCGACTCACTGGTCAGGCGCCGCCTTGACAGCGTCAGGCGTATTTCTCTAGGATGCAGCCGCATTGCGCCGATTTAAACAGCTACTTGCGGGGCGCCGAGTAACTTGCTTAAGGCAAGACTCTGAGAAGACTTCCACCACGGAGGCTTCGAAATACCGCTAAAGCGCTGGTTCGGTGTCGCCTCCCACCGCTGCCCAGCGGGATTTCTGAGGCGGAGATTCGAGCAATGACTCGTCCCCAACCGCAAATTCGTCTGGCCCCGATCACCTCGGGCCTGGTTCTACGCAACCCGCGCATTCTCCTCGGTGGTAGTCACCAACCCACGTTGCTGCGTTACCTCGAAGGCTGGCCCAAGCGCTGGGCCGGGCCGCGTGCATTCCGTATTCAGTTCGTGCAGAACGATGAGTCGTTGTCGCGCTTCCCCCGTGACAGCTTCGAGCTGGCGGTGGTGCAGGCCCCTTCGGCGGAGCGGCTGGCTGAAGCCATCGGCGACCTGGTGCGCGTGGCGCGTCAGGGGCTGATCACCCGGCGCTGAGCGAATGGCCCTGAACCTGCCACGCTTTCCCGAAGGAACCCTGCTGTACATCAAGGAGTTCGACGTGCCCCTGGCCCATGTACCGGGACAGGGCTGGGTGAACTGGTTTGGCGGACGCTCCCGCGCCTATGACCCTGCCGGGCTCAAGCCGGGCAATCACTGGCCGGCGCAGTCGTGGGAGGCGTGGGTCGAGGCCGTGCAGGCGTCGTTGGAGTAGCGACTGCTCAGGGGTAGTCGATCGCGACCACGTACCAGGTTTTCTCGCCGGTAGGTGTCTGCACGCGGACTTCCGCATCCAGGCTCTTGCCCACCAGGGCGCGGGCCAGGGGGGAGTCGATACTGATCAGGTTGAGTTTCAGGTCCAGCTCGTCCGGCCCCACGATACGGTAGCGCGACTCGTTGCCGTCCTCGTCTTCCAGCGTGACCCAGGCACCGAAGTAGACCTTGTCGGGATCGCTGGGCCGGGCGCTGACGACCTTGAGGCTTTCCAGGCGCTTGGTCAGGAAGCGCACGCGGCTGTCGATCTCGCGCAGCATCTTCTTGCCGTAGGTGTATTCGGCGTTTTCCGAGCGGTCGCCCTGGGCAGCTGCTTCGCTGACCGACTGGGTAACCTGGGGCCGGCGCACGTGCCAGAGCTCGTGCAGCTCGGCCCGCAGGCGCGCCTCGCCTTCAGGCGTAATGAGGGGCGTGCCGGCGGAACGAGGGGGGCGATAACGACTCATGAAATGACTGCTGGACCGATAAAGCGCGAGTCTATCAGCCCTCGCGCAGTACCGTCAGCGGGCTGGCATTCAGCGCCCGTCGCGTCCCCAGCACACCCGCGCTGCCCACCAGCAGAGCACCGATCAGCGGCAACAGCAGGAGCCAGGGGTGTGGGCTCCATTGCAGGTCGAACGCATAGCGATACAGCAGGAAGCTGATCAGTTCGCAACCCAGGGCTGCCAACACACCACTGGCCGCGCCCAGCAGGCCGAACTCGGTACGCCGAGCCCTCTGCATCAGACTTCGTTCTGCGCCCAGGGCACGCAACAGCGCGCCTTGGCGAATGCGTTCGTCCAGGGTTGCCTGCAGACCTGCAAACAGCACCGCCAGGCCCGCCGCCAGCACGAACAGCAACACGAACTCGATGGCCAGCGTCACCTGCGCCAGGATGCTGCGCAGTTGCGCGAGCAAGGCTTCGACCTGCAGCAGGGTCACGGCGGGGAAGGCGCGGGACAGTTCAACCAGCTCGCGTTCCTGATTCGGCGGCAGGTGGAAGCTGGTCAGGTAGGTCACCGGCAGGTCCTGCAGCGTGCCCGGTTCGAAGATCATGTAGAAGTTGGGCTGGAAGTTGTTCCAGTCCACCTGGCGCAGGTTGGTCACCTGCACCTCGCGGTTCAGCCCGCCCACCGTGAAGGTCAGGCGATCACCGAGCTTGAGTTGCAGGCTCTCGGCCAGTTCGGACTCCACCGACACTCCGGGCACATCGCTGGCCGGCTGGGCGTCCCACCAGTTACCCGCGATGAGGCGGTTGTCGGCGGGCAGGTCGGCTGCCCAGGTCAGGCTGAGGTCGCGCTGGATGGCCCGTTCGCCACGGCTCTCCTTGCTGACCAACTGCCGCACCGGCTCGCCGTTGATCATGATCAGGCGCCCTGGCACCACGGGGTAAAGCGGCGCCGGGTGCGAGGACAGCTCGGTCAGGCGTGCGGCAAAGGCGTCCTTTTCCGCAGGCAGTATGTTGAGGGCAAAGTGGTTGGGTGCGTCTTCCGGAAGCTGGTCCTGCCAGGTATCGAGCAGCTCACCCCGAAGCAGGGCGATCAGGGCCATCGCCAGGATGATCAGGCCGAAGGCCAGGGATTGACCCGCTGCCGCCAACGGATGGCGCAGCAATTGGCCCAGCCCCAGGCGCCAGGGCAGCGTGGCACCCGCCAGCAGGCGGCGAAGCCCCTGGAGGCCGACCAGCAACAGGCCGCCCAGCAGCAGCGCAGCGAGCAGCCCGCCGCCGAGCAGGGCGAGCGTCAGCTGCAAGTCCAGGCTCATGCGCCACATGATCACGCCCATGGCGAACAGGGCGGCGCCATACACCAGCCAGGAACTGGCGGGTACCGGCAGCAGATCCCGACGCAGAACCCGCAGCGGCGGTACACGCCCCAGGGCCGCGAGTGGCGGTAATGCAAAGCCGGCCAGTGCGACCAGGCCGGTTGCCATGCCGGCCAGTGCAGGCCAGGCATCGCCGGGCGGTACTTCGGCCGGCAGCAAGCCTTGCAACAGATAGAAGAGGGCGTATTGGCCGAACCAGCCGAGCAGGGCGCCGGTGAGGCTTGCGGCCAGCCCGAGGATGGCCAGTTGCAGGCTGAACAAGCCAAGTGCCTGGTTGCGCGACAACCCCAGGCAGCGCATCAGGGCGCTGGCATCGAAGCGTCTGGCAGCGAAACGTGCGGCGGAAAGTGCCACGGCAACGCCGGCCAGCAGCACGGCGGCCAGGCTTGCCAGGTTCAGGTAGCGCTCGGCGCGCCCAAGGGCGCCGCCGACCTGGCGGCTGCCGTCGCGCGCATCTTCAAGACGCTGGTGGGGTTCGAGACCGGGCGTGACTGCTTCGCGATAAGCAGCCAGGGCTTCGGCATCGCCGCGCCATTGTTCGCGGTAGCGCACGCGGCTGCCGGGTTGCACCACGCCGGTGGCGTCCAGGTCATCCAGGTGGATCAGCACGTGGGGGTTGAGGCTGTAGAAGTCCCCGGCTTCATCCGGCAGATACGTCAGCACCCGGCTCAGGCGCAGGGTCTTGGCGCCGACTTCGATGCTGTCGCCGGGTTTCAGGTCGAGCGCGGCGAACAGGCGGGCCTCGGCCCAGGCCTCACCCGGTTTCGGGCCATCGCCCACTTCCTCGGGGCCGTAGGGCTCGGCGGCGCTCTTGAGTTGCCCGCGTAGCGGGTAGGCGTCGTCGCCGGCCTTGACGCTGGCGAGCTGGATGCCTTCGTCGCCGGCGATCACGCTGGAGAACTCGATCACCCTGGCGTGCTCCAGGCCCGCCTGCTTGCCGCTGTCTATCTGCTCCTGGCGCGCATGCGCCGAGCCGCTCAGCAACAGGTCGGCGCCGAGGAACTCGCTGGCGCGCAGCATCATGCCGTCATTCAGACGGGCGCTGAAATAGCCGATGGCTGTACTGGCAGCGACAGCCACCAGCAGGGCGAAGAACAGCACGCGCAATTCGCCCGAACGAGCGTCACGCAGCAACTGGCGGCTTGCCAGCGAAAACAGCCGGGAGAAAGGGAGTCGGGTCATCAGGGTTCCACGTGGTCGACGAGGTGGCCCGCTTCGAGGCGGATCAGACGATGACAGCGATGCGCCAGGCGTTCGTCGTGGGTAACCAGGACCAGGGTGGCGCCGCGTTCCTTGTTCAACTCGAACAGCAAGTCGCTGATGCGCTCGCCGGTGTGGCTGTCGAGGTTGCCGGTGGGTTCGTCGGCGAACAGCACATCGGGTTCGGCAGCGAACGCACGGGCAATCGCCACGCGCTGTTGCTCACCGCCCGACAGTTGGCGAGGGTAGTGCGACAGGCGCTGGCCCAGGCCGACACGCTCGAGCAGCCCGCGAGCCCGCTCCCGGGCATCGTCGCGGCCCTCCAGTTCGAGCGGCAGCATGACGTTCTCGAGCGCGTTGAGGCTGTCGAGTAGCTGGAACGATTGAAAGACGAACCCCACGTGCTCGGCGCGTACCCGGGCCCGTTGGTCTTCGTCGAGCTTTTCGAGGTTGTGCCCGGCCAGGGAAACGCCGCCGGCGCTGGGCAGATCCAGGCCGGCGAGCAGGCCGAGCAGGGTGGATTTACCCGAGCCCGAGCTGCCGACAATCGCCAGGCTGTCGCCTTTGAGCAAGTCGAGGGAAAGGTCGTGAAGTATGGTTAACTCGCCTTCCGCGCTGGGAACCACTTTGCTAAGGTTGCGCGCCGTAAGAATGCTTGAGCTCATGGAGAGTCCGATGCGTGCATGGTTGATCAGTACCGCCGTTGCCCTGTTTCTGTGGGGGCCGGCTGCTTGCGCGGGTACCGTGCTGGTCGTCGGCGATAGTATCAGCGCCGCTTTTGGCCTGGATACCCGCCAGGGGTGGGTCGCGATGCTGGAAAAACGCCTGCAGGAGCAGGGTTTCGAGCACCGCGTGGTGAATGCTTCGATCAGTGGCGACACCACCGCAGGTGGCCTGGCGCGGCTCCCGGCGCTGCTTGCAGAGCATCAGCCAGAGCTGGTCATACTCGAGCTGGGTGGCAACGATGGCCTGCGCGGACAGCCGCCTGCCCAATTGCAACAGAATCTTGCGTCCATGGTCGATCAGTCGCAAAAGGCTGGGGCCAAGGTGCTCATTCTTGGAATGCGTCTGCCGCCGAACTATGGCCAGCGCTATACCACGGCGTTCGCCGAGGTGTTCCCGAAGGTGGCTGAAGCCTCCGGCTCGGCCCTGGTGCCGTTTGTGCTGGAAGGCATTGGCGGCGTGCCGGGGATGATGCAGGACGACGGTATTCACCCCTCCGTCGAGGCCCAATCGGTGCTGCTCGACAATGTCTGGCCTGCACTCGAGCCGATGCTCTGAAGTATCCCTGCTGAAGGTCAGGAGGCAGCCCGCATAGTGGTTGCCTTGCTGGACTGAACCGATCTGCGTTCCGAGCGAAAGGCTGAGCGCGGGGACGTTGATATCGACAGGCCGTATTCGCCGGCAAATGACCCTCTTTCGATAATGCCTGGCTCACCTTTTAGCTGCGCTCTTGCGGGCTTTCCTGCGTACAGTGTTTCGGCTAATGTGGCGGCCCTGCCATGGAGCCCTAGATGCCGCGTCCTGCCTGGTCTGTGCATGCCTATCAACTGATCGAACCAGACGAACAGCTCGACCTGTTCGCCTGCCGTGAAGTTCGCGTGCACCTGGTCGAGCGACAACTGGAGTTGGCGGGCTATGCCGACCGCACCCTGTGTGGTGGTTTGTTGCCCGCACAGCCTCGCTGGCAGGCGCTGGACAGCACCTGGCTGCGTGACCGGCGTCTGTGCCCGAACTGCAAGGCGGTATTCGATGCGCAGCGACGTGGGGAACGCGCCCACTGGGTCGAGTACGACTAGCCCTTCAAACGTAACAGCGAATTGTCCGGCCCTCCCGTAGCGCGGGGCGCGGGTGTACAATCGCGATCTGAGTTCACCAGCCATTCTTACCAAGGATTTCCGGATGTTGTCGCGCACTCCCGCCGTCGCCCGTTGCCTGTCTCTTGCCTCGCTGATGGCGCTTGCCAGTCCTGCTTTGGCCATGGAGCTGCCGTTGCCGCCACCCGGCGAGGATATTGTTGGGCAGGTTCAGGTCATCAAGGCCAAATACGAAGACACCTTTGCCGATATCGGCGTGGCCAATGACCTGGGCTACCTGGAAATGGTCGTGGCCAACCCGGGCATCGATCCGTGGCTGCCGGGCGAGGGCGCCGAGATCATTCTGCCGACGCGCTTTATCCTGCCGCCGGGCCCACGCGAGGGCATCGTGATCAACCTCGCCGAGTACCGTCTGTATTACTACCCGAAAGGGCAGAACGTAGTGCACACCTATCCGCTGGGGATCGGTCGCGAAGGCTGGAGCTCGCCGGTGGCCAACGCGCGTATCACCGCCAAGACGCCGAATCCGGGCTGGTACCCGCCCAAGTCCATTCGCGAAGAGCACGCTGCTGACGGTGACCCGCTGCCGAGCTACGTGCCGCCAGGTCCGGACAACCCGCTGGGCCCCTACAAGATGGCGCTGTCGGTGCCGGGCTACCTGATTCACGGTTCGAACAAGAAATTCGGCATCGGTATGCGCGTCAGCCATGGCTGTTTCCGCATGCTCAACCACAACGTTCTGCAGTTGGCCGACATGGCGCCGGTGGGTACGTCGGTGCGCATCATCAACGAGCCATACAAGTTCGGTCGCAGTGGCGGCAAGGTCTACCTTGAAGCGCATGCGCCGCTCCAGGACGAAGAGGCCGATTCGTCCGTGGTGGACAAGCACACTGCGGTGATCAATGCACTGCTCAAGCGTGACGAGTTGGGCGAGTTGCGCCTGGACTGGGAAATGGTTCGCGAAATCGTGGCGTCAGAAGATGGCTTGCCGGTCGAGATTGCAAACGAAACAGCGACAATCGCACACGTGGATGAACAGGCACTCTGATCATCACCTGGAGTTATTGACTACAACCCGCCTGACGTATACGTCAGGCGGGTTTTTTATTGTTTGCAACTTTCTGCAGGCAATAAAAAAGCCGACCCACTAAGTGGGTCGGCTTTAGTACTAGCCGTTGCGGGCTATTACTTGCGGCTGGCTTTTTCCAGCATACGCAGAGCGCGCTCGTTAGCTTCGTCAGCAGTTTGCTGAGCTTTCTG
>JBLZZJ010000032.1:0-17169 GCA_050282285.1 Pseudomonas sp. | reverse complement strand
GTCTCGTAAACGTAGAACTCCATCTTGTCGAGTTCCTGCAACAGGTCGTTGGGGAACTCGATGTCGGCCTTGTCGATTTCGTCGATCAGCAGGATGACCCGGTCTTCGGACTCGAAGGCCTCCCACAGCTTGCCTTTCTTGATGTAGTTGCGAACGTCGTGGACCTTGTCGGAATCCAGCTGGGAGTCGCGCAGGCGGCTGACCGCGTCGTACTCATACAGGCCCTGGTGGGCCTTGGTGGTGGACTTGATGTGCCAGGTGATCAGCCGGGCGCCGAAGGACTCGGCCAGCTGCTCGGCGAGCATGGTCTTGCCGGTGCCTGGCTCACCCTTGACCAGCAATGGGCGCTGCAGGGTGATGGCGGCGTTGACCGCGAGCTTGAGGTCGTCGGTGGCGACGTAGGACTGAGTGCCTTCGAACTTCATCGGTAAATCCTCGAACGGTAACGCCCGGGGCGATACCCGCGGGTTCAATAAGGTAAAGCGCGACTATAACGCGCAGCCCCGGCGACTGTGAACGCAGACGCAGCATTCAGTCACTGAATGGCGAGTCACGCCGTGAACGCTCCTTGAATCTGGAAAAGTGACAAGTTTGCTTTACATGTGAGCAAGCAGGCTGTTAAGTTTGCTTGACACCTTACTGCTGGAGTCTGTCATGAGCCGCGCGCTTCGTCGTTACCTCGTTCTTTCTACCTTGATGATGCTGCTGTACGTCGCGCTGGTCGCGGTGATCAGTTGGGGCATCAACCTGGAGGACCTGCCCTATGTGCTGCGGGTGATCGCGGCGGCGTCGCCGGGCCTGCCGCTGTTTGCCACGCTGTACCTGTACGACCGTTACCTGGGCCAAGAGCCGGACGAGTTCCTGCGCTTTCTGCAATCGCGTGCGGCGCTGCTGGCCGGTGGCGCGATGATCTGCCTGATCAGCACTTGGGGATTCCTCGAACAGTACGCCGCTCTGCCACGGTTTCCGCTTACCATGGCGTTCCCCGCGTTCTGGGGGGCTTATGCGGTCGCCGTCGGGGTGCTGCAACGACGTTTCGCCTGAGGAGTCGCGATGCATAACCGTCTGCGTGAACTGCGCGCCGAACGCGGCTGGAGCCAGGGTGACCTGGCCCAGCACCTGGAGGTGTCGCGGCAGAGCGTGAATGCCATCGAGACTGGCAAGTTCGACCCCAGCCTGCCACTGGCCTTTCGTATTGCCCGCCTGTTCGACCTGCCGATCGAGGCGATCTTCAGCGACGAGTCGCAGGGTTGAGCGTCGTGGTTCTCTGCAGAACATAGTGCTGCAAGGCCTGTAGACGTTCGACAGTGAGACGGCTGTCAGGTATTGGCGGTCTTCCGCCCGATAAACTGCGCGCGGGTCTGCGGCACAAGTACGTCGTCCTGGCACTGCCAGCAATTACTACCCAACGACCTGACAACGGTGGCCAATGGACTGAAACGTCCACCTAGCTGCGTACCTCTACCTCTTGGATAGTAGAAAAATGAAAAAAATCATTCTGATTGCCCTGAGCGGCATCGTACTCGGCGGTTGCGTTACACCAGGCGTAAAAAACGAGCAGGCCAAGGCAGCCCTGCCAGCCGACACGCGCGAGTGCGCGCAAAACTTCACCTTCGATGGCAGCTTCTGGGCAGGCCGCACATTCAAGAGCCATGCAACGGCTCAAGGCGTACCGCAAGCCACGGGCATGCAGCGTGCCGCTCGCTACCTGACCACCAATGGCTGGAACATCACCAACACGGACAAAGACCTCGGCATCATCAGTGCCACGCAGACGGTCAGCTACGGCCAGGGCAAGACCGTGCCGTTCAACGTGACCATGGAACAGCAGGGCAAGGCGCTGCGCGTCACCACGACCTATGTGCTGTCCGGCGGGGTCACGTCCCCTGCAGAGGCTGTGCGTGATGAGTTCTGCAACGTCATCGGTGCGGTAGCGGGTCAGTAAGATCCAGCCGCTCACTGGCCCTGGGGCGTTATCCAGGGCTCGTGAGCGAGCCCCGACGGGTACTCTTTCCGCTTCACTCCCTGTGATCAACCCTCCGGCGGAGCGTTCTCATAGCGGGCGTTGAAGGCCTGGACGAAGCCGTTGCGCAGGATCGCCAGAAACGCCTGGAAGGCGCTGACATTCTGGTCCCTGACATTGCCGGATAGCTCCACGCGACTGGCGAACTGATTCTTCTGCTGGTTCTTCAGCACGGTTTCGCCGCCGCCAACCAGGGCCTCCCAGATCGAGCGGAAGAAGCCCTTGTCATCGTCCTCCACGTCCTGCTGCCAATTGAACACGTCGACATCGCGCAGCAGCGGTTTGATGTAGCCGCTGAGCTGGCCGTTTTCCGCGTTGGCCTCGACCACCAGGTCGCCGGTACCGGCGTTGAAATCGAACTTGCCGTAGGCCGAGGAGAAATCGTTGAGCTGGCGCAGCTCGATATCCGTCGCTCGTACCCGGAATTCGAAATCCTCGAAATTTTCAAAAGGATCGAACGCCGCCTTGGCTTCCAGCGGGGCGTGGCCGAGCAGCAGCGCCTGGCCGTCGAAGGTGGCGACCCGTTCGCCGCTGACATCGGCCACGTTGGTCAGGTTGTAGAGGCTGGCATTGACGTCGGTGGCGGCAACTTCCACCGGCGGCGTGGACGTGTAGTTGTGGAACGCCACCTTGCCGTCGGCCACCCGCACTTCGTCGAGGGTGATTGGCAGCAGCTTGCCGAGCTGCTCGCGCCAGTCCACGCCGGCACCGCTCTGGGTGTTTTTTTCCTGGGGGCCGCCGTCGACGAAGTTCAGTTCGGGCCGCTCGAACAGCACCCGGGCGACAATCGCCTGGTCCTGCCAAAGCGCCTGCCAGCTCACCGAGAGATCGATGCCGGGTGCCAGCAGCAGCGGGACCGGCACTTCACCGTCGGCCTTGACGATCTTCAGGCCGTTGATCCGGTAAGCACCGCGCCACCACTCCAGGTCGACATCGACGATGTGTCCGCGGTAGTCGCCCATGTCTGCCAGTTTTTCGTTCAGGTAGTCCCGAATGACGTAGGGCAGGGCGATATGAATCGCCAGCACAAGGCCGGCGAGACCGAGCAGAATCCACAGGGGCAGGCTGTAACGACGTTTCATGGGGGAGTCCGTTTTGATTCGCGACTTGTCTGTGGACTGCGAGGCGGTGCGCAGAGTTCGACCTGTCTGCGTCTGGACGATCCCGGCCCGACGGCATAGGCTGATTGGCTCGTGTATCGACAAGGATTCAGCACCATGAGCCGCATTTTTGCAGACAACGCCCAGGCCATCGGCAACACGCCCCTGGTCAAGATCAACCGCCTTGGCCCAGCCGGCGTCACCATCCTGGCCAAGATCGAGGGGCGCAACCCGGCGTACTCGGTCAAGTGCCGGATCGGCGCGAGCATGGTCTGGGACGCCGAGGAGCGCGGCGTGCTCAAGCCGGGCATGACCATCGTCGAGCCGACGTCGGGCAACACCGGCATCGGCCTGGCATTCGTCGCCGCCGCCCGCGGCTACAAGCTGCTGCTGACCATGCCGGCTTCCATGAGCCTGGAACGCCGCAAGGTGCTCAAGGCCCTGGGCGCCGAGCTGGTGCTGACCGAGCCGGCCAAGGGCATGAAGGGCGCTATCGAGAAAGCGTCGGAAATCGCCGACTCCGATCCGTCCACCTACTTCCTGCCGCAACAGTTCAACAACCCGGCCAACCCGGCGATCCATGAAAAGACCACCGGCCCGGAAATCTGGAACGACACCGACGGCGCTGTGGACGTGCTGGTCGCCGGCGTCGGCACCGGCGGCACCATCACTGGCGTGTCGCGCTACATCAAGCAGACCCAGGGCAAGGCGATCCTGTCGGTGGCGGTCGAACCCATCGGTTCGCCGGTGATCACCCAGACCATCGCCGGTGACGAGGTCAAACCCAGCCCGCACAAGATCCAGGGCATCGGCGCCGGTTTCGTGCCGAAGAACCTTGATCTGTCGATCGTCGACCGTGTGGAACTGGTGAATGACGACGACGCCAAGGCCATGGCCCTGCGCCTGATGCGCGAAGAAGGCATTCTCTGCGGGATTTCCTGCGGTGCGGCGATGGCGGCGGCGGTGCGCCTGGCACAAGAGCCGGCAATGCAGGGCAAGACCATCGTGGTGATCCTGCCGGACTCCGGCGAGCGTTACCTGTCGAGCATGCTGTTCAGCGACCTGTTCAGCGACCAGGAACTGGTCCAGTAACGCCCTCTGTGCCGGGCTCGTTCGAGCCCGGCACGCTCCCTTCTTTTATACGCCTTCTCCTGACAGGACCTTGACCGGTGGCAGCGCTGTGCGCGAGCGGCGGTGATCAGGGGTGGAAGGGCGCTTCTTCAAGAACCTCGATGACCAGTGGCCGGTCTGCGGGAGCGCCTTGCAGCAGCTCGCGCAGGTGCGCGTGGTCGCGGGCGCGTTCGGCGACGCAGCCAAAGCCACGGGCGATGGCCAGCAGGTCCGGGGTGTAGATGTCGACGGCAATCGGTGTGATGTCGCGGCGCTGCATGTAGCGCTTGATCTCGCCATAGCCGCTGTTGTTCCACAGCAGCACGATGATGCCCACCTGTGCTTCCACTGCGCTGGCCAGCTCGGGCAGGGAGAACTGCAGGCCGCCGTCACCCATCAGGCTGATCACCGGGCGCTCCGGCTCGGCCAGCTTGGCACCGATCGCCGCCGGCAGGCCGTAGCCCAGGGTGCCGTAGCCGGTGGAGGAATTGAACCAGCGCCGCGCGCCGTCCAGCTCCACCAGGTGGTTGCCGCTGTAGACGGTCTGCGTCGAGTCGCCGACGAAACGCGCCTCTGGCAGAACGTCCAGAATCGTGTCGAACAGCTGGCGGTAGTGCGCCCAGCCGCTGAAATCTTCGTCCAAGCGTGCCTGCACGGCGGCTGTTCGCTGCGCGCCGGGGCTGTTGGGGTTCAGCTCCTGGGGGCCGAATTCGGCCAGCAGCATGCGCATGGCCAGGCGGGCGTCGCCCTGGATCGCCAGGTGCGGGGTGAAATTGCGTTGCAACTGCTGGGCATCGATATCAATGCGGATCAGCCGGCCCGGCAGCTTGAAGTTGCCGTCGAACACCACGTCGTAATCGGTTTCCCCCAGCTCGGTGCCGATGGCCAGCACCACATCGGCCTCCAGCGCCAGCTCGCGCACCGGCACCAGTGACTGATTGCTGCCGAGCAGCAGCGGGTGGCCCGGCGGCAGCAGCCCCTTGGCGTTGATGGTCAGGGCGGTAGGGATGTCGAGCGCAGCGGCCAGGGCGCGGGCTTCGGCCTGTGCGCTGACGCAGCCTCCACCGAGCAGCAACAGAGGCTGGCGGGCCTGTTTCAGCAGGTCGGCGGCCTGGCGGATCAGCGTGCGGTTGGGCGCCGGGCGGCGCACCTCAGGGCGGGCGGCCAGCGGCATGTGCGACGCGTCGGCGGTGATGATGTCCAGCGGCAATTCGATGTGCACCGGGCGCGGCCGTTCGCCTTCGAACACGGCGAAGGCTCTGGCCAGCACTTCGGGCAGCTGCTCGACGCTCATGACGGTGTGGCTGAAGGCGGTCACGCCGGCCGTCATGGCGCGCTGATTGGGCAACTCGTGCAGGTAGCCCTTGCCCAGGCCGAGGCGCTCGCGCTCGTTGACGCTGGAAATCACCAGCATCGGGATCGAGTCGGCATAGGCCTGGCCCATGGCGGTGAGGATGTTGGTCATCCCCGGCCCGGTGATGATGAAACACACCCCCGGTTGACCGGTCACCCGGGCATAGCCGTCGGCCATGAAGCCGGCGCCCTGTTCGTGGCGCGGGGTGATGTGGCGGATGCTGCTGGCGGGCAGGCCGCGGTACAGCTCGACCGTGTGCACGCCGGGGATACCGAAGACGGTGTCGACGCCCCAGGCCTGCAGTTGTTTGACGAGGAATTCTCCGCAGGTGGTCATGATCGGTTCCTTGTGCTGGACATCGAGGTGCCGGCTCAGGGCCGGCACCGAGGGTTGAGGGTAGCGGTTTCTGTCAGGCGAGGCTGCTGGCCCGGACCTGGGGCCGGGTCAGCAGGCTGCCGATGACGAAGGCCAGCAGGCCGACGGACAGGCTGTAGTAGATCGGCGTGTTGGCCTCCAGGCCATCGCGGAACATGAATACCAGGGCGGTGCCGCAACCCAGGGCCATGCTGGCGACTGCGCCGGTGGTGGTGGCACGTTTCCAGTAGATGGCGCCGAGCATCGGGATCAGGATGCCGCCGACCAGCAGGTTGTAGGCCAGGGTCAGGGCGCCGATCACGTCGCTGACCACCAGGGCGATGGCGAGCACCACCAACCCGGTGAGCAGGGTGAACAGGCGGGCCAGGGATAGGGTGGAAGGGCGTCCGCCACGCAGCTTCGGCAGCAGGTCTTCGGTCACCGTGGTCGAGGCAGCGAGCAGGCCGGCGCTGGCGGTGGACATCATGGCGGCCAGGGCCGCGGCGATCACCAGGCCACGAATGCCATCGGGCAGCGCGTTCTGCACCACGGCGGCGAAGGCGTTGTTGGCGTTTTCCAGCTCCGGCAGCAGCACCTTGGCGCACATGCCGATCAGTGCGCCGACCAGGCCGTAGATCACGCAGTACACGCCGGCCAGGCTGCCGGCCACACGGGCCACGCCTTCGCTGCGGGCGGTGAACACCCGCTGCCAGATGTCCTGGCCGATCAGAATGCCGAAGAAGTAGATCAGGAAGTAGGTGAGTATGGTGTCGTAGCCGATGGTGGTGAAGCTGAAGGCCGTTTCCGGCAGCTTGGCCACCAGCTCGTCCCAGCCGCCGACGCGGTACAGGCAGATCGGCAGCAGCACGAACATCAGGCCGACGGTCTTGATCACGAACTGCACGATGTCGGTCAGGGTCAGCGACCACATGCCGCCGATGCTCGAGTACACCACCACCACACCCCCGGCGAGCAGGATGGCCGCCCAGAAGGGTAGGTCGAACAGAACCTGCAGCACGGTGCCGCTGGCCAGGGTGGAGACCACTGCGATCATCAGTGCATAGACGAACATCACCACTGCGCTGGCCTGGCGCGCCATCGGCGTGTAGCGGCGTTCTAGGATCTGGGTGACGGTGTAGATCCGCAGCTTGAGCAGCGGCTTGGCCAGGAACAGGTTGAGCACGATGATGCCGGTACCCAGTGCGGCGCACAGCCAGAAGCCGGAAATGCCGTGCACGTAGCCCAGGCGCACGGTGCCGACAGTGGCCGCGCCGCCGAGCACGGTGGCGGCCATGGTGCCCATGTAGAAGGCGGGGCCGAGGTTGCGGCCGGCCACCAGGTAGTCTTCCTGATTGCGCGCGCGGCGCATGCCGTACCAGCCGAGCAGCAGCATGGCGGCGGCGTATATGACGACAACGGAAATATCCAGGATCATGTTCTTGTTCTCATTTTGCTGGCATGAAGTCGAGCGCAGCGCGCCCGCGGTTCGAAGCGTTCGGTGGGCGTGCGCTTCAGTAGCGCAATCCGTGTGGACGGGGCAGGTCCGTCGGTGGGTTCACGGGCCCGGACAGCCCGGCAGGCGGGCTGGCTTCGAAAAGGGCAGGCAGGGGCAGGGAAGGATTACACATGTCACGTCTCCTGAGCCGCCCGTGGGCGGCCGTCTTGTTTTTGTTATGGCGAGCGGGTGTCAGCGGCGCTGGACACCGGGTAGTACACAAAGCATTTCGTAGAGCAGGTTGGCGCCGAGCAGCGAAGTGTTGCCGGTGGTGTCGTAGGGCGGCGAAACCTCCACCAGGTCGCCGCCGATCAGGTCCAAACCCTGGCAGCCGCGGATGATCTCCATGGCCTGGATGGTGGTCAGCCCGCCGATTTCCGGGGTGCCGGTGCCGGGTGCCCAGGCCGGGTCGATGCCGTCGATGTCGAAGGACAGGTACACCGGGCCGCCGCCGACCTTCTCGCGCACTTCGGCCATCAGCGGCGTCAGCGACTGGTGCCAGCACTCTTCGGCCTGCACCACGCGGAAGCCCTGCTTGCGGCTCCAGTTGAAGTCCTCGGCGGTGTAGCCCTGGGCGCGCAGGCCGATCTGCACCACGCGCTCGCTGTCGAGCAGGCCTTCTTCCTGGGCGCGGCGGAAGGTGGTGCCGTGGGCGATCTTCTCGCCGAACATGTGATCGTTGACGTCGGCGTGGGCGTCAACGTGGACCAGGCCGATCTTGCCGTACTTCTTGTGCAGGGCCCGCAGGATCGGCAGGGTGATGGTGTGGTCGCCGCCCAGGGTCAGTGGCTTGATGCCGTATTCGACGATCTCGTCGTAGGCCTCTTCGATGATGCGCACGGCGTCGAGCAGGTTGAAGGTGTTGATCGCCACGTCACCGATGTCGGCCACGTTAATCGAGTCGAAGGGAGCGGCGCCGGTGGCCATGTTGTAGGGGCGGATCATTACCGACTGGGCGCGGATTTCGCGGGGGCCGAAGCGGGTCCCGGAGCGCAGCGAGGTGCCGATGTCCAGCGGGATGCCGACGAAGGCCGCGTCGAGCTGGCGTTTTTCCTCGACGGTCTGGATATGCGGCAGGCGCATCATGGTGGCGATGCCACCGAAACGGGGCATCTCGTTGCCACCCAGGGGTTGGTGCAGGGTCTTGTCCATGGGAAGGCCTCAGGCTCGTTATGGTTGTGGCCGGATTCTTGGTCAGCCACGCGTTGGGAAAAATCCTTAGGGGCAAAAAATCAGTTCAGGGATTCCTGAACTGAGCCGCAAAGCCCTGTGCCAGTGGGCTTGGCGCTAATCTCGATAGCTCGGGTCGAGGCGATCCAGCTTGCGCAACCAGGCCTGCCACAGCAGTTGTCGCTGCCATTCGGCGCCTTGCAGCTGTTCGCAGGCATGCCGGCTGAGCGGCTCGGGGATCGCCGTGACCGGTGCGTTGCCCGCCGTGGCGGCCAGTTGAATCTCACAGGCACGGTTCAGGTAGAACATGATGGCGAAGGCATCGGCCACGCTGGCGCCGACGCTGAGCAGGCCGTGGTGACGCAAGATCAGGGCGATGTTGTCACCCAGCGACGCCTGGATGCGCTGGCGTTCGTCCAGGTCCAGGGCCACGCCCTCGTAGGCGTGGTAGCCGACCCTCTGGTGGAATTCTGTGCTGATCTGGTTGAGCTGCAGCAGGCCGTCGTCCTGGGCTGCTACCGCCATGCCGGCCAGGGTGTGGGTGTGAATCACGCAATGGGCGTCGTCGCGGGCCATGTGCACTGCGCTGTGGATGGTGAAGCCGGCGACGTTGTAGTCGGCCCGGCCTTCCACCACCTTGCCGTGCATGTCCACCACGATCAGGTCGCTGGCGCGGATTTCCTCGAAGAACAGGCCGAATGGGTTGATCAGAAAAAGCGGCTCGTCCCCGGGCAGGCGCACCGAGAAGTGGGTGTACAGGGTGTCGTCCCAGCCGAACAGGGCGGCCAGGCGATAGGCGGCGGCAAGGTCGCGGCGCAGGGTGTCGAGGTCGTTCATGCCGGAATCTCCAGGCCGATGAAGCGGCGCACGCGCTCGTGTTCGCCGTGGCGAATGGCCTCTGGCGCGGCATCCAGTTGCACATGGCCGTCCTCCATGAACAGCACGCGGTCGGAGATGGACATGGCGAAGTCCATCTCGTGGGTGACGATCAGCATGGTCATGCCTTCGCGTGCCAGGGCGCGGATCACTGCCAGCACGTCGCCGACCAGCTCCGGGTCGAGGGCCGAGGTGGGTTCGTCGAACAGCATGATGTCCGGCTTCATGGCCAGGGCGCGGGCAATCGCCACCCGCTGTTGCTGGCCGCCGGAGAGCTGGTGCGGGTATTTGTCGGCGTGGGCCAGCAGGCCGACCTTGTCGAGCAGGGCCAGGGCTTCGCCGCGCAGCGTCTCGCGGCTGTCCAGGCGGTGGTAGCGCGGCGCCAGTTGCACGTTGTCGAGAATGGTGCGGTGCGGGAACAGGTTGAAACTCTGGAACACCATGCCGATGCGCCGCACGCCTTCGCGCTGGCGACGGTTGTCCGGGCGGTCGCCGGCCTGGATGAAGTGTTCGCCGAACAGCACGATTTCGCCCTGGTCGATGCTTTCCAGGCCGTTGATGGTGCGGATCAGCGAGGTCTTGCCGGAGCCGGAGGGGCCGATGATCGACAGCACTTCGCCTGGGCGCACGGTCAGGTCGATGCCCTTGAGCACATGGTGATTGCCGTAGTGCTTGTGCAGGTTGCTCAGGCGCAGGGCATCGGGCGTGCCGGCGGGTAGTACCTGGGCGGCGCGGCTGGCCAGGGGCGGCAGGTCGCTGCGCAGCTCGGCGACGGCGGGTTCGTCCAGGGTGTCCGGTTTGCGCCGGCTCAGGTCGAGGTGACGCTCCAGGTACTGCAGGCCCCAGCCGAACAGGGTGACGATCAGCACGTAGTAGACGGCCACGGCGCCGAGGGTTTCCAGCACCAGAAAGTTCTGCGCGTAGAGACGCTGGCCGACCAGCAACAATTCGGTCAGGGAGATCACCGAGACCAGTGAAGTCAGCTTGACGATGGTGACGTATTCGTTGGTCAGGGTCGGCAGGGCGATGCGAAAGGCCTGCGGCACCACGATCAGACGCTGGGTGCCGAGGCTGCTGATGCCCAGGGCGCGGGCGGCTTCACGCTGCCCCTTGGCCACGGACAGCAGGCCGCCACGGTGAATCTCGGCCATGTACGCCGCTTCGGTCAGTACCAGGGCGATCAGGCCGGCGTAGAAGGGTTGCGACAACAGCCCGCCGCTGACGGGCAGCAGTTGCGGCAGGTTGTAGACAAAGATCAGCAGGACCAGCAGCGGCACGCTGCGGAAGAACCACACGTAGGTCGAGGCCGGCATGCGCACCCAGCGGCTGCCGGCCTGTTTGGCGCTGGCCAGGCCGAAGCCCAGTACCAGTCCGATCAGCCAGGCCAGGGCGCTGAGCTTGATCACCGTCCAGCAGGCCAGCCAGAAGGCCGGCATGGAGAACAGGGAGAAGAAGTAGCTCCATTCGAATTGCATGCAGTGCACCCGTGGCTCAAACCGAAAAAAGGGTTGGCGGCCGGATCAGGTGCCGGCCGCCAGTGTGTTGCCTGGGAGATGTGGGAGGGGCTTCAGCCGCGACTGCTTGCCGCTGAAGCCCCTCCCACAGGTTCGGCTCAGGCCTCTTCCAGGTTGTATTTCTTCAGCAGCTCGGCGTAGTCGCCGCTGGCCTTGAATTCGTCCAGCGCGGTTTTCAGCGAGTCGAGCAGCGGGGCGTTGCCTTTCTTCACGTAGATGCCCAGCACCTGCGGGTAGATGGCGTTCTTCGAGCTGATGGCGATGCGGCCCTTGGCCTTCTCGACGATCAGCAGCGAGGCGGCGTCGATTTCCAGGTGCGCCTGGATATGGCCGGAGAGCAGGGCTTGCGAGGTTTCCGAGGTGGTCGGGTACTGGTTGATGGTAATCGCGCCAGCGCCCTGTTCCTTGCAGTAGCCGTCGGAGACTTTTTGCAGGGCCGGAATCCAGGAGGTGCCTTGCTGCAGGCCGACGGTCAGGCCGCAGAGGTCTTCCGGAGTGGCCGGTTTCTTCTCGGCATTGCTGCGCACCATGATCGCCGCGCCGGTCTTGGCGTAGGGAATGGCGTCGGCCTGTTCCAGGCGCTCCGGCAGGATGTACATGCCGGAGATGATGGCGTCGAAGCGCCCGGCGTTGAGACCCAGGATCAGGTTGGGAAAGCGTGTGTCATCGAAGCTGGCGCTCAGGCCCAGGCGCTTTGCCAGTTCGGTGGAAACTTCGGGGTCGAAGCCCATCACCTTGTCGCCTTCGTAGTACTCGAACGGCGGGTAAGAGATTTCCATGCCCACCTTCAGCTCCCCGCTGGCGATGGTCTTCGGTGTGTCGGCGGCCTGGGCGGCGCCGAACTGGAACAGGCCGGCCAGTACGCAGTTGGCCAGGGTGGTGGTGCGGATCGAGGTGCGGATTGCCATTGTCGTTATCTCCGGATCAGGGTGTTGTATTGGCAGGTGGAAATCACAGGGCGTCGGGCTGGTGCTTCAGGTGGCCGAAGCTGGAAGGCCGGCGCGCGCGTTCGGGCAGCTGCAAGTGGCCGTCCTCGACGCGCTTCTTCAGGTATTGGTAGGTCTGCAAGGCCTGGCTCCACATGTGCTCGCCGATGCTGATCGCCTCGTAGGGCTGGCCTTCGGCTTCGAACTGCGGCAGCGGGCGGATCTGCGTGTGGTAGTCGCAGGCGTAGAAGAACGGGAAGGAGTAGCGCTCTTCGCTGACCTTGCGCACGCGGTGCGAGGTGGCGACGAAGGTGCCGGCGCTCATCACTTCGAGCATGTCGCCGATGTTGACGACGAAGGCGCCGTCGCGCGGCGGCGCGTCGATCCACTGGCCGAGGTCGTTCATCACCTCCAGGCCCGGGCGGTCGGCGAGCAGGATGGTGAAGCACTCGTAGTCGGTGTGGGCGCCGATGCCGGGGGCGTCGTGGGCATCGCCGTCGTAGGGATAGTGGATCAGGCGCAGCTTGGACGGCGGGAACTGGGCCATGTCGTCGAAGGTGTGCTCGGGCACGTTCAGCGCCAGGGCAAAACCACGGAACAGCACCCGGCCGAGCTGGAAGATCTGCGCGTAGTAGGCCTGTACGGCCTCCTTGAAGTCCGGCACGCTCGGCCAGTGGTTCGGCCCCAGCAGCGGGGTGCCGGCCAGGAACAGCGGGTTGTCGGCGGGCACTTCGAAGCCGACGTCGAAGGCTTCCTTGTGGTCCGGCTTGCCCAGGGAATAGCGCTCCTCGCCTTCGGGCACGAAGCCCTTGTGGCTTTCCGAGGTGCCGATGTAGTGCTGCATCTTGGTGTCCAGCGACTGGGCAAAGTAGCGCTCGGCCGCCCGGTGCAGGCCGTCGATGAGCGCCGGGTCGATGCCGTGGCCGCTGATATAGAGGAAGCCGACCTCGCGGGCGGCGCGGCCCAGGGCGTCGGCCACGGCCTGGCGGTCGGCGAGGTCGTCGCTGAACAGGCCTGCGATATCGACCACGGGGATTTCGGTGAAATGCTTGGCGGTGTGCGTCATCACGGGTTCTCAGCGGCTGGTGAAACGATGGAAGTGCTGGCGTTCGTTGCGCGCCATCCACTGGTTCAGTTGCCACAGGTCGGCGACTGGCACATCGGTGAAGGGCAGGTGGTGCAGGTAGCCGTCCGGGCCGAACTCGGGGGTCATGCTGGTGACGGCCTGGCCCCGACGCTGCTGGCTGGTCCAGATGGTTTCCCAGTGGCGCTGGTGGAAGGCGAGGGTGTCAGCGTATTCCGGCGCGCCGGGGTGCGGCACCTGCGGCCCCTGGTCATAGCCGACCCGGGCCTGGATGTGGTCGACCCGCTCGGTGAACGGGCTAAGGTCGTCGATGGCGTCGTCCAGCAGGCGCTCGCAGGTCACCACCCAGTGGCTGATGTCGCTGGTGAAGCGCAGCTCGGGCACCTGGCGGATCACGTCGAGGGTCACCCAGGGGCTGTACAGCGAGCGGCCACGGTGGATCTCGAAGCAGCAGTGCAGGCCGCTGCTGCGGCCCAGTTCGACGGCGCGGCCGAAGAAGTCGACCTGTTCAGCCAATGACCAGCGGTCGTTGCCAGCGAGGATATTGACCAGGCGCGGCGACAGTTCCGCCGCCCAGCCGAGCTTGTCGGCCAGGTCCTGCAGGTGCACCTCGGGCGAATCGCTCTGGCGCGGCAGCACCGGGGTGGAGGTGAACAGGGTGGCGATATAGGGGATGTGCTGCTCGCGCAGCAGGCGGGCATTGCTGCTGCGCTGCGCGGCGGTTTCGGGGACGCGTGCTTCGAGGCCGTCGAAACCGGCACCGAGCAGTTCGTCGAGTGCATGCTGCCAACTGCCGCGATAACCCCAGAGGGTGCGGAAGAGTTCCAGTCGCATGGCCATCTCCTGAAGAGGGCGAGGGTCTGCGGCAGCTTGGCAAGGGGCACGGCATGGCGCCCGGTGGTATCCGGCTGAGCCGGTACCTCGTTATGGGGCCATTCTTGGCGGGTTGGACGGTTGGGATAAATCGCCTTCTGCAAATACTTAGTTCAGTAAATCCTGAACTAAAGGGCCGGGGCAGGGTGCAGTCGCTGCGGCGGCAGCGCTACACTGGCCTCCCGTTCACGCTGTGCGGCCTGCCATGTCCTTTACCTTGCCTGACCTGAAACTGCTGCGCATCTTCGCCGCCATCGTCCGTCACCAGGGCTTTGCCGCGGCGCAGCAGGAGCTGAACCTGTCCACCTCGGCGATCAGCACCTACATGAGCCAGTTGGAGAGCCAGCTCGGCATCGTGCTGTGCCACCGCGGGCGGGGCGGCTTCAGCCTGACCAGCAAGGGCGAGTTGTTCCACCAGGAAACCCTGCGCCTGCTCGGCGAGCTGGAAGGCTTCGAGCGTTATTCGGCAGCGCTCAAGGGCGAGCTGCGCGGCACCCTCAATCTTGGCGTGCTGGACTCCACCGTCAGCGACCCGGCCTTGCCGCTGGCCGAGGTGATCGGCGCCTACAGCCAGGAATACCCCGGGGTGCATTTGCACCTGTCGGTGATGAGCCCCTACGAATTGCAGCTGGCGGTGCTGGACAATCGCCTGGAACTGGCGATTGGCGCGTTCTCCACGCGGATGAACGGCCTGATCTACCAGCCGCTGTACCGTGAGCAGCACTGGCTGTACTGCAGCGAACGCCACCCGCTGTTCGAGCAACGGCGCATTCCCATCGAGCTGATCACCCAGCAACGCATGGTCGGGCGCGGTTACTGGAGCCAGGCGGAGCTGGCGCGGCACGGCTTCAAGCACAGCGCGGCGACGGTGGAGTCGATGGAAGCGCAGCTGATTCTGGTGCTGTCCGGCGCCTACGTCGGCTACCTGCCCGAGCACTACGCGCAGCACTGGGTCGAGTCGGGGAAGCTGCGGGTACTGTCGCCGGCAACCTTCGGCTACCAGGCACCGTTCTCCCTGATCCTGCGTCGCGGGCGCTCCCGCGAACCGCTGATCCAAACCTTCCGCGACCTGCTCAAGACCCAATTGAACGAGACCTGAGCCGGGTCGCCGTCAGCTCTGCTTCGGCGCGGCGGGCACCGCGGCCGGCAGCGCCGGCGTGCGCACCACCAGCCACAAGGCAAGGGCGATCAGTACGCCGCCGTACAGGTAGCTCCATGACAGCGGCTCGTCTAGCAGCAGGGCGCCCCACAGTACGCCGAACGGCGGGATCAGGAAGGTGGTGGTCGAGGCCTTGATCGGGCCGACGTCGCTCAGCAGGCGGAAGTACAGGATGTAGGCGAACGCGGTGCAGACGAACCCCAGGCCCGCCAGCGACAGCCAGACCTCCAGGCCACCCCAGCTGGCCGGCGGTTGCACCGCCAGCGCGCCGCCGAACAGCGGCAGCATGAACAGGCTGGCCCCGCACAGGCTGGCGAATGCGGTGAGGCGGTTGTCCAGGCCGCCTTGCTGGCCGATCCAGCGTCGGGTCAGGAAGCCGGCGAAGCCGTAGCACGCCGTGGCGATCAGGCAGGCGCCGGCACCGAGCAGCAGCGACAGGTCGAAGTCTACCGGGCCGGTCTGGGTCAGTACGCCCACGCCGAACAGCCCCAGCGCCACGCCCGCCGCCTTGCTGGGCGTGATCGCTTCAGAGAAGAACAGCATGCCGATCAGCACACCCATCATCGGCATAGTGGCATTGAAGATCGCCGAATAACCGGCCGGCAACACCAGCGCCGCCATGCAGTACATCACCGACGGCAGGCCGGCATTGATCACCCCGAGCACCAGGCAATGCCTGAGCTTGCCGCGAAAGTCCCAGCTCACCCGCATCAGCAGCAACACCGCCAGCAGGCCGAGCATGCCCAGGCTGGCGCGGAAGAACGCGGTCGGCACGCTGCCCAGCACCGGCGCCACGATGCGCATGAACAGAAAGCTCGCACCCCAGATGGCGGCCAGGGAAAGCAGGCGCAACAGATCGACAAGACGCACAGTGACCTCCACGTGGGGTACAGAGACACGCAGTGTTGCCGGGCGGCATCGGCAAGGCAATTCGAATTCGACTTTTGAATCCTTCGTCCATGGGCAATCACGCCTTTGCGGGCGAATCGGCCATTCGCAGGATTTCGTAACAGATAAACCCCGCGCGGCGGGCCGGCGCCTTTTCCTGGTTGCAGGCTCTGGCTAAGCTCGGCTCTCCAGTCCCACTCTTCAGGGGTTCGCCCATGGCGCAGCAATGGCCGGTTACGGATATCGCTCAGCAGATACTCGCGGGTTTCGACGACTACCGTGAGCATTTCCGCCAGATCACCGACGGCGCCCAGGCGCGCTTCGAGCAGGCGCAGTGGCAGGAGGCGCAGCAGGCCTCGGCGGCGCGGATCAACCTGTATGAAGAAAAGGTCGAGGAGGTCAGCGCTGGGCTGCGCGAGCGTTTCGACGGGCAGTTGTTCGATGCCACCCAATGGCCCCTGGTGAAGAGCGCCTACATCGGCCTGATCGATGTGCGCTTCGACGACGAGCTGGCGGAAACCTGGTTCAACTCGATCTTCTGCAGCCTGTTCAGCCACGACCTGATCAGCGACGGCTGCATGTTCATTCACACCACCCGGCCGTCGCTGCATGACCGCCAGCGCGCGGCGCAGACACGCAGTTACCGCTGCGAGCGTGAGCTCGCCAACATGCTGCAGGCGATCTTCGCCGACTACCGCTTCAGCGTGCCGTTCGCCGATCTGCCCCACGACCTGCAGCGCCTGGAGCGGCAGCTGCGTGCCAGCCTGCCGGACTGGGTGTGCAAGGACCCCGTGCTAACGGTGGAACTTTTTTCCTCGGTGCTGTATCGCAACAAGGGCGCTTACCTGGTGGGGCGCATTTTCACCCAGGACGAACAATGGCCCCTGGTCATTCCGCTGTTGCATCCCGAGGGTCAGGGAATCCAGGTCGATGCAGCGATAACCGACGAGGCCGAGGTGTCGATCATCTTCTCCTTCACCCGCTCGTACTTCATGGTCGATGTGGCGATCCCGGCGGAATTCGTGGGCTTTCTCAAGCGCATCCTGCCGGGCAAGCACATCGCCGAGCTGTACACCTCGATCGGCTTCTACAAGCACGGCAAGTCGGAGTTCTACCGGGCGCTGATCAACCACCTGGCGACCACCGACGACAAGTTCACCATGGCCCCCGGCGTGCGCGGCATGGTGATGAGCGTGTTCACCCTGCCGGGCTTCAACACGGTGTTCAAGATCATCAAGGACCG
>JBLZZJ010000031.1:0-9905 GCA_050282285.1 Pseudomonas sp. | reverse complement strand
TGGCCTTGCTCATTTTGGTGAAGAGCTCGGTGGGGACTTTCTTGCCGTTGGTGGTGAACTGGTTGGTGCGGTAGGTGTAGACCTCGGCCTCGGACAGGTAGCCGTCGTGGTTGCTGTCGATGGCTTCGAATTCCTTGACCTGGGTCGGCGCCACGGCCAGGAATTCCTTGAGCGAGACGCGGCCGTCGTGGTCGGTGTCGGTACGGGCGAAGGAAGCGTCGCCACACTTGCCCTCCCCGCATTTGCCCTCACCGGCCTTGGCGCTGGCTTCGTCGGCGCCGCATTTACCTTCTCCGCACTTGCCCTCGCCCGCTTTGGTGCCGGCTTCATCGGCACCGCACTTGCCTTCACCACATTTACCTTCGCCGCATTTGCCTTCACCGGCCTTGTCTGCCGACGCCAGTTGGTAGCCTTGCGGCAGGTCTTGCATGGCGAAGGCGGTGCTGGCCATGTTCAGGCCGCCGACCAGGGTCATGGCGATCAGTCCGATACGGGTTTTATTCGATACGTGGGACATGGTGTTCTCCATTGGCTGCGCGAGGTCGCGCTTGCTTGTCGATGAGGGTCAACCCCGACCCTGGCGCCGCCGTGTCGAGCGGCGATTGCGTTGTGTGTCGGAGTGGGCTCATTGGGCCTTTGCGATGTATCCGCGACGTGTCGGGCGGCGGGCGCATTTGTATGCCAGCCCGTCGAAACCCGGCCCTGGATACAGAGGGATACAGCGGACTGATGGTGAGATGGGCCAAATGCCGGGCGTTGGGGTGGTGGCTGCAGGCTTGGCGAGTTGGCCAGTAGGTGTGGTGGTTGCCCCGGGTGTCGCTACGCTCGACCCAGGCTACGCGCTGCGGTGCCCTTGTAGGAGCGGGCTTGCCCGCGAGCTCTTCCCAATCTGAAGCCCCCAGTTCGCGGCTAAAGCCGCTTCTACAAGGAGCGCGCAGCCCAGCGATCTTGGCAGGCCACCGCAACGCTGGATGCAAATACCAACGTCCCCCCTGCGAACCACAGATCGCCCCCGATCCGCAAACACGCCGCCGTCCGTAGGAGGGGCTTCAGCCGCGAACTCTCGCCATAACCCAACAACCGCTGAAGCTCGCGGGCAAGCCCGCTCCTACAGGGTATGTCTGCGTTTCGTAGCCTGGGTTGAGCGCAGCGATACCCGGGAGCCTCTCCCCAGCCACTCGCCCACAAAAAAGCCCGCTGTTTGGCAGCGGGCTTTTTCGTTCAACACCTGCCCTCGTCGGGCGTGCGCCCTACTCGGCCAGTCGCCAGGTAGTGCCGCCCTTGCCGTCTTCCAGCACCACGCCCATGGCGGTGAGCTGGTCGCGGATGCGGTCGGATTCCGCCCAGTTCTTGTCGGCACGGGCTTGCAGGCGCGCGGCGATCAGGGCGTCGACTTCGGCTGCATCGACCTTGCCGGCGGCGCCGGCTTGCAGGAAGGCATCCGGCTCCAGTTGCAGCACGCCGAGCACGCCGGCCAGCGATTTGAGCTGGGCCGCCAGGCCGGCAGCGGCCTGGACGTCCGATTCGCGCAGGCGGTTAACCTCGCGGATCATCTCGAACAGTCCGGCGCAGGCTTCCGGCGTTTTGAAGTCGTCGTCCATCGCCGCGCCGAAACGCTCGACGAACGCCTCGCCACCGGCAGGTGCCGCTTCCGGCAAGCCCTTGAGGCCGTTGTAGAAGCGCTCCAGGGCGCCCTTGGCTTCCTTGAGGCTTTCTTCGGAGTAGTTGATCGGGCTGCGGTAGTGGCTGGACACCAGCAGGTAGCGCACCACCTCGGGGTGGTACTTCTCCAGCACTTCACGGATGGTGAAGAAGTTGCCCAGGCTCTTGGACATCTTCTCGCCGTCCACGCGTACCGCGCCGGCGTGCATCCAGGCATTGGCGTAGAGTTTGCCGGTAGCGGCCTCGCTCTGGGCGATTTCGTTCTCGTGGTGTGGGAACACCAGATCCGGGCCACCGCCGTGGATGTCGAAGGTCTCGCCCAGGCAGCAGGTGGACATCACCGAGCACTCGATGTGCCAGCCCGGCCGGCCCGCGCCCCAAGGCGACTCCCAGCTCGGCTCGCCGGGCTTGACGCCCTTCCACAGCACGAAGTCCAGCGGGTCTTCCTTGGCTTCGTCGACCTCGATGCGCGCACCGATCTTCAGGTCTTCGATCTTCTTGCGCGACAGCTTGCCGTAGCCGACGAATTTGCCGACGCGGTAGTACACGTCGCCGTTGCCCGGCGCGTAGGCGAAGCCCTTGTCGATCAGGGTCTGGATCATCTCATGCATGCCGGCGATATGGCCGGTGGCACGCGGTTCGATGTCCGGACGCAGCACGGACAGGCGCGCTTCGTCCTCGTGCATGGCGGCGATCATGCGCTCGACCAGCGCCTCGAACGGCTCGCCGTTCTCGTTGGCGCGGCGGATGATCTTGTCGTCGATGTCGGTGATGTTGCGCACGTAGGTCACGTCATAGCCGCGCTGACGCAGCCAGCGGGTGACCACGTCGAACGCCACCATCACCCGCGCATGGCCAATGTGGCAGAAGTCGTAGACCGTCATGCCGCACACGTACATGCGCACCTGGTTGTCCACCAGCGGTTTGAAGACGTCTTTGCTTTTGGTCAGCGTGTTGTAGATCGAGAGCATCGAGATTCCTTGAAAAACCACGGGCCAGAAGGCTGGCCCGGTTCTAATCAGAGCGACTGGCGATTCAGCGGCGGCTTCGGACCTGGCGTGTGCGCGGCAGCTCCGAAGCAGGCCTCAGGTCCAGGAGTCGCGCAGCGTCACGGTGCGGTTGAACACCGGCGCACCTGGCTTGCTGTCTTTGACGTCCGCGCAGAAGTAGCCTTCACGCTCGAACTGGAAGCGTTCTTCCGGTGCGGCATTGGCCAGGGATGGCTCGGCGCGGCAACCGGTGAGCACCACCAGCGACTGCGGGTTTATGTTGTCGAGGAAGCTGCCGCCGTCTTCGTCCTTCTCCGGGTTGGCGGAGCGGAACAGGCGGTCGTACAAGCGCACTTCGCACTCGACGCTTTCGGCAGCCGGCACCCAGTGGATCACGCCCTTGACCTTGCGGCCTTCGGGGTTCTTGCCCAGGGTGTTTTCGTCGTAGGAGCAGCGCAGCTCGACGACATTGCCGGCGGCGTCCTTGATGGCCTCGTCGGCGCGGATCACGTAGCTGCCGCGCAGGCGCACTTCACCGCCCGGGATCAGGCGCTTGAAGCCGTCCGGCGGGGTTTCTTCGAAGTCGCTGGCGTCAATGTAGATCTCGCGGCTGAACGGCAGTACGCGTACGCCCATGTCCTGCTTGGGGTGGCGCGGCAGTTCGAGGTTCTCGACCTTGCCTTCCAGGTAGTTGGTGATGACTACCTTGAGCGGCTTGAGCACGCACATGGCGCGGGCGGCGTTGGCGTCGAGGTCGTCACGGATGGCGAACTCCAGCATGCCGATATCCACCACGCCGCCGGCGCGGTTGACGCCGATCATGTCGCAGAAGGTACGGATCGAGCCCGGGGTGTAGCCGCGGCGGCGGTAGCCGGACAGGGTCGACATGCGCGGGTCGTCCCAGCCATTGACGTGCTTTTCATCGACCAGCTGCTTGAGCTTGCGCTTGCTGGTGATGGTGTAGTTCAGGTTCAGGCGGGCGAATTCGTACTGGCGCGGCTGGGCCGGGACCGGCAGGTTGGCCAGGAACCACTCGTACAGCGGGCGGTGGTCTTCGAACTCCAGGGTGCAGATGGAGTGCGTGATGCCTTCGAGGGCGTCCGACTGGCCGTGGGTGAAGTCGTAGCTCGGGTAGATGCACCACTTGTCACCGGTCTGGTGGTGATGGGCATGGCGAATGCGGTACAGGATCGGGTCGCGCAGGTTGATGTTCGGCGAGGCCATGTCGATCTTGGCGCGCAGCGAACGGGCGCCGTCCGGGAATTCACCGGCTTTCATGCGGGCGAACAGGTCCAGGTTCTCTTCCACCGAGCGCTCGCGGAACGGGCTGTTCTTGCCCGGCTCGGTGAGGCTGCCACGGTAGGCGCGCATTTCTTCGGCATTGAGGTCGCAGACGAAGGCCTTGCCGCCTTTGATCAGCTCGACGGCCCAGTCGTGCAACTGGTCGAAGTAGTTGGAGGCGTAGCGCTCCTCGCCTGCCCACTGAAAGCCCAGCCATTGCACGTCGCTCTTGATGGCGTCGATGTATTCCTGGTCTTCCTTGGCCGGGTTGGTGTCATCGAAACGCAGGTTGCACTCGCCACCGAATTCCTTGGCCAGGCCGAAATTCAGGCAGATCGACTTGGCGTGACCGATGTGCAGGTAGCCGTTGGGCTCCGGCGGGAAGCGAGTGATGATCTTCGCGTGTTTGCCGGCGTCCAGGTCAGCCTGGACGATGGGACGAAGGAAGTTCGTGGCGGCGACAGCTTCTGGCTTGCTCATGGGGTCCTTAAAACATGTGCTGGGAGCGGCGCAGAGCCCGTTCACTCCGATGTGGACGAGCTCTCAGGGTAGGCCGACTTTTACAAAGCGCTTATCATAGCCGAAGCTGTCAAGCCCCTGACAGCGGGCTGCGGCAAAACTCCTGCCAGGCGTTCACGCCAAAGCGGCTCGAATTACGCGCGGACTCGCGTAAACTGCGTCTCCCTGACGGCCCGGGCCCGGCTCAACACCTGCTGCCCCGCCCGCCCAGACTTCGATTTTCCGACAGAGCGATTACTCACCATGATCAAGCTGCACACCAACCACGGCGTCATCACCCTCAAGCTGTTCGAAGACAAAGCCCCGGAAACCGTGGCCAACTTCAAGGAATACGTGAAGAGCGGTCACTACGATGGCACCGTTTTCCACCGCGTGATCAGCAACTTCATGATCCAGGGCGGCGGTTTCGAGCCAGGCATGAAGCAGAAATCCACCCGCGCCACCATCAAGAACGAAGCCAACAACGGCGTTTCCAACAAGGTTGGCACCGTGGCCATGGCCCGCACCATGGAGCCGCACTCGGCTTCCGCGCAGTTCTTCATCAACGTCTCCGACAACACCTTCCTCGACCACACTGCACCGACCGTTCAAGGCTGGGGCTATGCGGTATTCGGTGAAGTGGTTGAAGGTCTGGACGTGGTCACCGCTATCAAGGGCGTCGCCACCACCATGAAGTCCGGCCACCAGGACGTACCCGTCGATGACGTGATCATCGAGAAGGCCGAGATCGTCGAGTGATCCTGCTGATCTCCGATCTGCATCTTGAAGAGGAGCGCCCGGACATTACCCGGGCGTTCCTGCATTTCCTGGAGACACGCGCCACCCAGGCCAAGGCGCTGTACATCCTTGGCGACTTTTTCGAAGTGTGGATCGGCGACGACGCCATCACACCCTTCCAGCGCTCCATCGCCCAGGCCCTGCGCCAGCTCGCTGACAGCGGCACCCAGGTGTTCCTGATGCATGGCAACCGCGATTTCCTGATCGGCAAGGCGTTCTGCCGCGACGCCGGCTGCACCCTGCTGCGCGACCCGAGCCTGGTCGAACTGGGCGGTGAGCGCGTGCTGCTGATGCACGGCGACAGCCTGTGCACCCTGGACGAGCAGTACATGCGCATGCGCCGCTGGCTGCGTAATCCTCTGGTTCTGTTCATCCTGCGCAACCTGCCCCTGGGCACCCGCCACAAGCTGGCGCGCAAGCTGCGCAACGAAAGCCGCGAGCAGACCCGCATGAAGGCCAGCGCCATCGTTGACGTCACCCCCAGCGAAGTCCCCCGGGTGATGACCGAACACAGCGTGCGCACCCTCATCCACGGCCACACCCACCGCCCGGCTGTACACAAGCTGGAAGTCGGCGGCGAACCGGCGCAACGCATCGTCCTCGGCGACTGGGACGCCCAGGCCTGGGCGCTGCAGATTGATGAACAGGGTTACCAACTGGCGCCGTTTGCACTGAATGCATGACCGTTGATAGCGCTGATCTGCGCTTAGCCCTCGTTTGAGGTTGTCCCGGGAAAGGGACAACCGCATGCGGCAACCATCCGCCTAGTCGCCCGCCATCCGCCAAAGAGTGGATTGCCCGCACGGCCATATCGACTAAATGACATTCAAATAAATCGATAAGTTACTGATTTATATGAATTCTTATTACTTAATGTAGTTTCGAGGTATTGGGCTGTCATGTGCAGCGCGCTCCCGGATGTCGCTGTGCTCGACCCAGGCTACTGCTCGCCGAATTACCGCGAGTGACGCGGAGCGTCACGGGATGCGTGCCCACGCAGAGCGTGGGAACGATCAGGGGCGGGAATGCCGTCACGTCCCTGTAGGAACGGGTTACCCCCACCTCTTGAGGCTTTCCGTAGGGTGGATGACGCTTCATCCATCCACCGTGGAATACCAACCGATGGTGGATGAAAAGAGCGTCATCCACCCTACAGGTTGCCGCATTCGTAGGATGGGTTGAGCGCAGCGATACCCATCAGAACAGTCCCCGGTGTCGCTGCAGCCCAACCCACGGCTGGCCAACTACCGTGGGCGACGAAACACTCCCTGTAGGAGCGGGCTTGCCCGCGAGCTCTTGATGTTCTTCAGCCCCAAGCCTTGCCAGGGCTCATTCGTCCGTCCGTTACCGCTCGGTATGTCAGATCTGATGGAGGTATTTAGCCAGGTAGAGTTTTTGCGTGGCTGAACGGGTGGAAAGCTCACGGGCAAGCCCGCTCCGACAGGAATTAACCTACAGTTAATTATCAATAAAACCATCTAACTGATTGTTTTATAATGTTTATAGCAATAAAAAACGCCCATCAGGGCGTTTTTTGGTCGGTGACGCTGCTATCAAATCAGACCACCGGCACACCGCTGTGAAAGCGAAACTCTTCGTCCGGCGATTCGATCAGTCCCTGCTCCACTGCCCGCACGCGCTCGATCGCCTGTTCCACGTCCTGGGCGTCGCCGTACTGGTACGCCAGCTTCAGGTAGCCCTGGAAGTGACGCGCCTCGCTCTTCAGCAAGCCGTAATAGAACTTGCCCAGTTCCTCGTCCAGGTGCGGCACCAAGGCTTCGAAACGCTCACAGCTGCGCGCCTCGATAAATGCCCCCACCACCAGGGTATCGACCAGGCGGTGCGGCTCGTGGGGACGCACGATCTTGCGCAGGCCCGAGGCGTAGCGTGCCGCCGACACCGGGCGCAGCGGTACCTTGCGGCGCTTCATGATGCGCAGCACCTGCTCGTGGTGCACCAGTTCTTCGCGAGCCAGGCGCGACATCATGTTGATCAGGTCGACGTGGCAGGCGTACTTGGCCATCAGGCTCAGAGCTGTGCTGGCGGCCTTGAATTCGCAGTTCTTGTGGTCGATCAGCATGATTTCCGGGTTGGCCAGGGCGGCCTGTACCCAGGCGTCGGGCGTGCGGCAGCCAAGGAACGCGTGGATTTCCGGAAGGATCATGGACGGCGCCCCTGCAGCAGCGGGCAAGACAGGGGCATGGCGAGGATTACGTCGATTTCAGGCAGCACGTACATAGGCTCGAGCAGGTAAATGAGCGTCCTGGCGGTTTGCCGGGGCGCGCCATTATACGAGTGGTGGCGTGAACGACCAGCCATCAAGCATTGATACCGATCAAGAACCAACAGCAAATCGACGATCTATAGTTGTACTACACGCGATTGATATCAAAGGGAGACGATCATGCAAGCTATCCGCAGCCTCTTGGTAGTCATGGACCCCGAACGGTCCGAAGGTCTGGCGCTCAAGCGCGCAAAACTCATCGCGGGGGTAACCGGCTCGCACCTGCATCTGCTGGTTTGCGACAAGAAAGGCGACCACAGTGCCTACCTGAGAGACCTGACCACCCTGCTCGGCCAGGAAGGCTACAGCACCTCCGGCCAGCAAGCCTGGAACGAAAACCTGCACACCACCATCATCGCCGTGCAGCAAGCCGAGGGCTGTGGCCTGGTGATCAAGCAGCACACGCCGGACAATCCGCTGAAAAAAGCCATCCTCACCCCGGACGACTGGAAGTTGCTGCGCTACTGCCCCAGCCCGGTGCTGATGGTGAAAAGCGACAAGCCCTGGACCGGCGGCGTCGTTCT
The DNA here is from genome assembly GCA_050282285.1 of Pseudomonas sp. Taxonomy (GTDB): domain Bacteria; phylum Pseudomonadota; class Gammaproteobacteria; order Pseudomonadales; family Pseudomonadaceae; genus Aquipseudomonas. Next base: position 1,869 of record JBLZZJ010000031.1, on the reverse strand, counting down.
GGCCGCAGTGGATGTCGGCAACTCTGATGGCGAGCACCGTAGCCTACACTCCAGCATCATCAGCCACAGCCATGAGATCGCCGCCCTGGCCAGGGCCACGCTGCACGTGGTCAACGCCCACCCGGCGCCGATGCTGTCGGCCGCCGACCCGACCTTCCAGCTCAAGGAAACCATCGAAGCTCGCTACCGCGAGCAGTGCCGGGCATTCCAGGCCGAGTACGAAATCGAGGACAACCGCCTGCATGTGATCGAAGGCCCGGCCGACATCCGTATCCCGCAGGTGGCCCACCAGTTGAACGCTGCCGTGACGGTACTGGGCACCGTGGCCCGCACCGGGTTCTCCGGCGCCCTGATCGGCAACACCGCCGAGGTGGTGCTCGATTCGCTGGAAAGCGACATCCTGGTGCTCAAGCCCGATGACATCATCGCCCACCTGGAAGAGCTGGTGGCCCAGCGCTGACTGGTGCTCCCATTGAAAAGCCGCCCCGGTGGGCGGCTTTTTTTGTGCGCGTGTATCTGCGCAGCGCCCAACCTGTAGGAGCGGGCTTGCCCGCAAGCTCGTGACGGTCAGGTCGCTGATGGGTATCGCTCTGCTCAACCCATCCTACGAATACGGTCAGTACGTAGGGTGGATGACGCTTTTTTCATCCACCACCGGTTGTCATGCACGGTGGATGGATGAAGCGTCATCCACCCTACGGCCCAGCGGGAAGCATGAAGAGCTCGCGGGCAAGCCCGCTCCTACGGAATTGCAGACCGTAGCCTGGGTGGAGCGCAGCGATACCCGGGAAGACGCGACGATGGGTATCGCTCTGCTCAACAATCCTACGAATACAGGCCGTACGTAGGGTGGATGACGCTTTTTTCATCCACCATGGGTTGGAAATGCACGGTGGATGGGTGAAGCATCATCCACCCTATGGTCCAGTGGGAAGCATGAAGAGCTCGCGGGCAAGCCCGCTCCTACACCCTCGAATCCAGGCCTTCGCGCAGGAATCGGGGGGCGATGTAGCGTTCGTAGTGGGCTTCGGAAAGCAGGAAGAATTCCCGGTCGATGGCGTCGCGCACGTCGGGTAGCGGCCAGTCGCGGAATTCCGGCATCAGGGTCATGCCGTAGGCTTCCAGCTGGTTGATGACCCGCGCACCGCGGGCGATCAGCTGGTATGCCCAGCAATACGGCGACTGCTGCGGCACGAAACGGATCTGCCGTTGTTCCAGCTGCATACGGAGGCAATCGGCATCGAACACTTCCACCTTGGCCGCCATGACCTGGACCAGCAACATCTCCAGGCGCAGCCAGACGGCGCGTTTTTCCTCGTCGTTGTAGCTGTTCCAGTTGATCACTTCGTGGTGGAACCGCTTGCAGCCACGGCACACCTGATCACCGTAAACAGTGGAGCAGAGACCGACACAAGGGGTTTTGATGCGTTGATTGGGCATGGCAGAACAAACACGGGCAAGCGACAGGCTGGCATCTTAGCCCTTTGTCTAAGTCAGTTCACCCCTGCCTTAACTGGGGGTTTAGCTTAACTTCCTCGCCGCGTTGCAGTAGAATCGGCCCGCCTTTTATAGGCGCCAATGTCCGTTGGAAGCTGTTTTCAAAGCGTCACGAGCACAGTCGATCCTGCAGGTACGATAGTTGGCGCCGGCTCCTGAGTCCCATACAGGAGCCTGCGTCAGCCCTCATCAAGCCCGTCCTGCCGGCGTAAAACTTTGAAAGCAGCTTCTGTAAGCGACCTGCGAAACCTCGGCTGAGGAACTCATAAAGTTTCGATGCGCCTGGTTCGCTCGTCTCTGGATCGCGTCCCGGACAACCCTTTGGGACCACTGATGAGGGTAATAACTGTGCTTGAAGCCTATCGCAAACAC